>SAQR01000009.1 GCA_004020365.1 Mesorhizobium sp. | reverse complement strand
TCCTCACCGGTGGCCAGGTCATTTCCGAAGACCTCGGCATCAAGCTCGAGAATGTTGGCCTCAACATGCTCGGCCGCGCCAAGAAGGTGTCGATCTCCAAGGAGAACACCACCATCGTCGACGGCGCCGGCAAGAAGGCCGAGATCCAGGGCCGCGTCGCCCAGATCAAGCAGCAGATCGAGGAGACCACCTCGGACTACGACAAGGAGAAGCTGCAGGAACGTCTCGCCAAGCTGGCGGGCGGCGTTGCCGTCATTCGCGTCGGCGGTGCGACCGAAGTGGAAGTCAAGGAAAAGAAGGATCGCGTCGATGACGCCCTCAACGCGACCCGTGCGGCCGTCGAAGAAGGCATCGTTCCCGGCGGCGGCGTCGCACTGCTGCGCGCTTCGCTGACCATCAAGGAAACCGGCGCCAACTCCGACCAGACCGCTGGCATCGCCATCGTGCGTCGCGCGCTGCAGGCTCCGGCCCGTCAGATCGCGGCCAACGCCGGTGCGGAAGCATCGATCGTTGCCGGCAAGATCCTCGAGAACAAGGGTCCGACCTTCGGCTTCAACGCCCAGACCGGCGAATATGGCGACATGATCGCCATGGGTATCGTCGATCCGGTCAAGGTCGTGCGCACCGCTCTCCAGGACGCGGCCTCGGTGGCCGGCCTGCTGGTCACCACCGAAGCCATGATCGCGGAGGCTCCGAAGAAGGAGTCGGCTGGCGGCGGCGGCATGGGTGGCGGCGGCATGGGCGGCATGGGCGGCATGGATTTCTAATCCAGCTCTGGCAGCTTTCGCAACGACAGGGCGGCAGCAATGCCGCCCTTTTTTGCGAACCTCGGTCCGATAAACGATCGGCGCCAACGCCGGCCATCGGCGTTAGCGCAACCTCAAAGAGAACTGTCGAGTTGGTTGCGCGCGGCTTTTGCGTCATCAGAGGCGCAAGGCGGTCGCGTGTGAGGATTGCGCGCTCCCATGGGCGGTTTCGGCATGTGCCTCGCCTTCGACATCGGCATTGAGGCCAAGCAGGAAATCGGCGGCTTTCGAGGCATGGCTCGCAGCGCGGAAGATGGCGCGGTTGTCCTCGCGCAAAACCGTCAGCCATGAGCCGATGTAGTCGGCATGACGCACGGTCGGCTCGATGCCGAGACTGCTGCAGATGAAGGCTGATGCGATTTCGGCGACCAGTTCCTCGCGCGCATAGGTCTTGGACCCGAAGGAGCCGGACAGGTCGCGCGCGAGTCGCGTCGGGTGGCCGGTCCAGTGGCCAAGCTCGTGAAAGCAGGTCCGGTAATAGTCGATCTGGTGGAAGAAAGCCGGCTGCGGCGGCACCTGTATGGTGTCGCTGCCGGGCATGTAGAAAGCGCGCTCGCCGCCGATGCGAAAATCAGCGCCGGTTGCATGAATGAGCGCCTCGGCCTGCGGGACCATCTCGCGCTCAGGCAGAGGCTCGCCGGCGGCGTAAAGATGTTCGGGCAGATTATCGCACTGCGCGACATTGAAGACGGTGAAGCGCTTCAGGAAGGGCACCACCTGCGGTTCGTCGCCATCGGTGTCGGCGCGTTGCTTTTCGTTCTTAGGAACAAAGCGGTCAGCGTGAACGATGGTGGTGCCGTGCTCGCCCTTCCTGACATTGCCGCCTAGGGAAAGCGCCTGCCGGAAGGTGAGCCAGTTCTGGCTGGGGAAACCGCGATCGATGACCCCGCCCCACAGGATCAGGATATTGATGCCGGAATATCGGCGCTGGGTGGCCGCATTCCGCGGCAGGCCGAGGCCTGTCCTTGCCCTGCCCCACGGCTTGACCCATGGCACGGTGCCGCGCTCCAGTTCGGCAATGATGCGGTCGGTGATTTCCTGATAAAGGCTGGCGCCGGTGCGCCCGCCACTGTCTGCGCCAGCCTGTCGGCTGCCGCAACGTTTGTTGTTTGCACGCATCGTGATGTCCTCCGCTCTTCAATCGCGCGCCCTCCCCAGAAGCGGGGTGGGCGGCGAAAGCGACCGGAAAGGCCCGACGTCGGAGGCGGACTGCATCCGCAGGACCGGAACGGAGTGGAGGACCCGAAGCGAAAGCGAAGGGTTGCGGGACGCCGCGGCGGGCCCAGAAGGGAGTGCTGCCCACCCTGCGCCACCGGGGAAGGCCACGATAAAACGACGCCGGCCGACAGGCCGGCGACCGTCAGCAGCCGAAGGCTGCCCCGCGCCAGGGGGCGAAGCCGCAGGGCCGAGACCGCCTGAGCCTGGCGAAGAAAAGCGGGCTCGGTTCACGAGCACCCGGCCAGCGCCTTCAGGCGCGGGCGCTCAGGATTGTTGTTGGCGCCCACGGCAGCTGGATGACCGGAACAAGATGCCGAGGAGCAACAGCAAAGCCAGCTGCCACAAACGGCACGCTCCGGCAACAACAGCGTGGCCGATCTACAGATGCTGCCCCGCACGAGAGCCAGCACGCTTTGAGCGCGCATCGGCGAGCAAGCGTTGCAAGCTGGCCATGTCGACCAGTTCGGCGATCACTATATCGCCGACCACCAACGCGGGCGTACCGTCGATGTGCAGACCTTTCGCGAGTGCGCGGACGCGCGCAATTTCATCTGCGATGGCAGGATCTTGCATTCCCGCTTGAGCTGCTCAACGTCAAGGCCCACACGTGCTGCGATCTTGAGAGTGATCCTTTCGTTGATCCAACCGGGGGAAGTCATAAGGGCGCGGTGGAATTCGCCGACTTTCCCTGTTTTCTCGAGGCGAGTGCGGCGAAGGCTGGGAATTGGGAATCCGGTCCCAGGACCGGGAACTGTTTGATCACAAGCTTCAGATTGGGATCATTCTTGAAGGCTTTTTGGTAGTTGAGATCTGCCAGTCTGCAATGCGGAGAGTTGTGGTAGTCATTGAATATGACCAGAACGGCATCGCCTGCGGGTTGCCGGCGATTGGCGAAGGGGGTTCGTTGTCGAATGCGCCGCTCCACTTTTGCCTGTCGATCGACCACGCCTGCCGGTGCAGGTTCGCGCTATATTGGCTCGCCAGCATGGCGAGGAGAAAAAGAAGAGCTGCGACAGTGATGGCAGTCGGCTTAGACATGAGTCTCCAATCCATGGACGGCGTGGCAGCAACGGCCCGCCTTTTGGTGTAAAATGCTTTTGATCGAGCCCCGCACTTGCCACAGGGCGCAGTCGCGAGGGCGCACAGCTATCGATGCCGGTGCGCTCTGGCGGTTTCTGGAAAGATGGCCTTGCCCCATCGGGCCCACCCCACCAGCTGAGCGTCATTCGCGCGGGCCGGGCAACCGCGACCGCCATTCACCACGCCGGGCGACTGACCGTCCGCCCGGCAGAGCGCTGCAGGGTCCCCGGACCTTCCGGGTTGCCGGCGATTTGGCGAAGCGGGGTCGTTGACGAGTGCGCCGCTCCACTTTTGACTGTCCATTGGCACGACTGCATGGTCGGGGGCGGCCTTTCCCGCCGGTGCGGGTGCGCGCTATTATGGCTCGCCAGCACGGAAAGCAGCACGGCGAGGAGAAAAAGGAGAACCGCGAGAGTGGTGGCCGTTGTCTTAGACATGAGGCTCCAATCCATGGACGGCGTGGCAGCAACGGCCCGCCTTTTTGGTGTAAAATGGGTCGCTTTTGATCGTGCCCCGCAGGTGCTGCAGGCGCACAGGTGCGGGTGCGATCTGGCGGTTTCTCAAATACGGCTTTGCGCCATCGGGCCCACCCCAATAGCTGAGCGTCGTTCGCGCGGGGAACTGCGTTCACCACGCCGGGCGACTTGACCGTCCACCGCCAGAGCGCTGAACGGTCCGCTAGTGAGGCGCTCCCCGAATCGTCGTTTATCCCGCTCGCCCCAGACCGGGCGACAGCCAGCGTTGCCGCTACGCTGCGGAGAAAAATCGTCAGCGCGTGGCATTCGGACATAAGCTGATCGACGCCAAGAATAAGACCCACGGAGGTGACCGGTGCGGCCGGAACAAGAAAGAGCGTTGCAGCCATTGTGACGAGGCCTGCACCGGTAATGCGGGTTGTTCCGTTCGAAGGGAACAATGCGACAAACAGCATGAGGATCCGGCAGCCGATCGGCAGATCAGTTTTTGTCGCCTGGGCGATGAAGAGGGCGGCGAGCATCATATTCGTGCCGTCCAGATTGAATGGAATGAGACCCACGACCGAATGCGTGGCGCCGGCCTTTTCCATCTTCTCCATGAGCGAGGGCAGCGCGGCCTCTGAGGAGGACGTTGCGAGCAGCAGCTCGTCCTTGATGTATCGGACGAGAGAGAAGATCGAGCGGCCGTTGTAGCGGCAGACCGTGCCGAACAGGACCGAGAAGAACAGGACTTGCAGGATGTCGCCTTCCGCGAAGGCACTGGCAATCGTTGACGGGATGATGTTCATCAGGAAGCTGGTCACGGACTGCTCGTGAGCCGTGGCCACATAGCCCTTAACGGCTTGAACATCGAGCGAGGCCGGATCGATGTTGAGGCCGGCGTCAGGCTGAACGATATTCGCGACAATCAGCCCGACAACAAAAGCGAGCGTCGAGAAGGTGAGAAAATAGACCATCGCCTTGGCGGCAACTCGGCCGACCTTCTGCAGATCGCTCATGCCGGCAATGGCGGTCGCTATTGTCAGGAAGATGACAGGTACGGTGATTATCTTGACGACATCGACGAAGGCATCGCCGAGCGGCTTCAGGCTCTGGCCGGTCTCCAAATGGAAATAGCCGATTGCGGCACCCAGGATTATGGCGGCAAGCACCTGCACGTAGGCCCGGGCAAAATGGCGCTTGCGGGCCGCTGCGTTCGCTATGGGGACTTGTGGAACCAACACCGTTTCTCTCCTTGACCGGATCGGGGTGGGGCTCCTCCTTCTCCCATGCAGTGCTCCGGTCGAACGCTGCGCCCACTTCGGCGCAAGCGATGTGCCAAATAGCAAAGAGGGGAAAACGCGCAGGACCTCTCACGCAGTGCTTGTTCGCTCTCCCGCACTCGCGCTGCGGTTGCCAGTCAACTATGGAAGGCTCAGTTCTTGGGAATTCCAAAGGTCGCTCTTTGCTTCGGCGCAGCTTGGCTGGCTGGAAGGTTCCCTGTTTGCCTCGGGGTCTGGGACCTGCGTCCAGATGGTCAACATTTGCCTGCGCGCCGCACGGGGCTCCAAAGATTCAATCGAGGACGGGCCCTCTTCGAAAACGGGGGCAGCGTTGGTCAAGCCCTTCCACCCTGCTGTCCCACCAAGGGTGTTCAGAAGCTCAGTTCACGATCAAGCGATGGATCAGCGTCATCTGGCGTTTGCGCCATCGCGGCGGCGTTGCAAGGGGTCTGCCAAGGATGAGCAAGCCGCGAGGCAGGGCCCGAGACCTACACTCCATCCTCATCAACAGCGCGCTCGGCTCGCGTTAGGAATGTTCGAACCGCAGCACGATCAGTTGGCCACACCGTTGGTCGGAACCGGAACCCGACGAATGATCGTTCGTGACCGACATCTGTGAACAAGCAGTGTGTGTCATTGCAATCACCACCCATTGCGCGCAATTGCCCATATGACCGTGAATGAACTGGATTTGGTGATTTTACAGATGGCGGTGGAAAGCGTCCGCTTGCTCTCTTCAAGCTTTGATGAGAAGGCGGCTGAGATAGCCACGAGGAGCCGTGGTAGCCTTCTTTTCGACGTGCGGATTGACGGTGACCTGGAGGTCCAGCGAGTCGCAGCCATTGGATATCCAGGCGACAAGATCGGTGTGGTGGCATTGGACCGAGAGGGCCTTGTTAGCTGCTGTTGCCTTGTCAATGGCACCTTCTCACCTTTCATTGCACCGTTGGAGAACTGGACCAGCATGCCCCTGTCCATGCAGGCCCAGATCGATGTCACAGGCTATGCGAGGCTCCTTCTGGCCGCCCTGCGAAATGCTGGACATATGCTGGGCAGGTAGCATCGCCGATGATGTCTGTGATGAGATGGTGCAGACGGCTGGATGAGGCGATCGCTTGCCGGCAGCTTTGGCCGCCAAGCGATCGGTGAGTTCGCAATGCTGGACACGTCCTGTAGACTCTGCCAGTTAAGTTAGCGGACAACCATCTGACGAATGCCCGATCTGACAGTCTGGACGGCGCGGCATTCCCTCCTAGGAATGCAGCCGTGGTTCTACTCCATCGGCTGTCCTTGCGTCGAAGGCGACGGGCACACCGTGAACGATGGACGTCGCCGCCACCAATTCCTCAACTCGCGATCGGTCGCTTTGCACGCCGGCATAAGCGTTCGAATGGCGCGGATCGCCTGGGCGGTGGAGAGGAACCGGGCCTTGCCTCTGGACAGAACATAGGCTTCGGCGGCTTTTCACCCGCCTCCCTGAAACTCTGACTGACACGATCTAGGACGGGAGTTCGGCAGCCTTCAAGCCTATGTCCGATACCGGACAATCAGGCAGCGGTGGCCAGGCCGAAATAACGTTGCTCCTCCTCGCCGTAAGCGCCATGCGTGAGTTCCATCAATCCGACGCGGTCGATAATCGTGACCTCGCCGCGCTTGGCACGGACAAGTCCTTGATATTCAAGCGCAGGGCCGTGGTGACCCCGGGACGGCGGGCGCCGAGCATGGTCGCCAGAAATTCATGCGTCAGGTAGATCTTGTCTCCGTCAGAGCGGTCATGGATCATCAGCAACCAGCGGGCCAGCCGTTCCTCGATTTTGGAGTGGCCATTGACCAGTGCCGTCCGGGACGACTGGACAAGGAACGCGTGGGCATAGTCCAGCACTGACGTGCGCAGCGACGGGCTTTCCGCAACCGCAGGACGAAGGATTTCAACCGGCAGGCGCCAGCCATTGCCTGCGACCTGGATATAGGTCTCGTTGGAAGAGCTGTCCTGTCCGAGAATGACGGCAATTCCTGTCATCCTGTCGTATCCGATAATGCCGACTTCACATTGCCGTCCGCCGGTCATGGTGGCGACCACCGAGGCGATGCCCCTCTCGGGAAAATATCCATTCCTGATCGGCTGATGCGCGATCAGCAACTGAGCCTTGATGTCCAGTTCGACGCGATGCAGCGATGGTCGCAACAGCGCGAAGTCCTCCGGCGAAAGGGATTTCAGCACCGGGTTGCGAAAAAGGGATTCGGGCAAGGCTCTCTCCCATGCGGGCAAGAGCGCGTACCTCTTACTGTCGGCTGCATCCGAAGTAACTGACGGCCGATGCCAAAGCATAGGGTTCGAAACGCGCGATTGCAAAGCCCTGTCGGGGCAGTGCAGCCATGCCAGAAGTCGCGCGGCCTTACGATAGGCGCGGATGGCATGATTCCCTTCTGCGGCCACCAAGAACGGCTCGGGCACGCTTTAATCATTCATACACAAGCTCGCAGGAATGTAAGCGGCGGAACAGTCGGGCGATTCGTACCGCCCTGCCCTTTCAGAAATCAAGTCATTGGACGTCAATTCGGGCTGGAACGCCTCGTCGCGGAACGGCACAGGAAACGCAGCCGGATCAGCAATGGTGGTTCACCTTATGTGCGGTCCGGATGTGCGGTCCGGCGGCTCATCGCCCAATGGCTTGTCGAGGGGAAGTGGAACTCGTCATGTCGCCGCGAACCGTCACCGCGCTAGCGCGGCGCTTTTGAAGACGCCGGTGTTTTCTTTGTGGAACTGAAACTGTGAGGTGATTGATGCATCACTCAAACATTTGCGTATTTCCGCTGCATCGGCGACGCACATTGGTCGAAAGTATCGCCCAGGCCCTCGAGACCAAGAACGGCGAGGCGGCGAGTGCGTTCTGGCGCTGTGCTGCCAAGAAAATGCTCATTCAATTGTCCGATGTAGGAATTGCGCCAGAGTTCGCTGCGCAGGAGGTTGGAAGCCTTCTTCATGCGGTCTTGGACGATATGGCCAACCGAACGGTAATGCACATAGCATAGGCTTGGGCGCTGTTGGATCGCGCGTCAGCTCGGGTCCTTATCGGGGGACTGCTCCGACTGGCCGACGGTCCGGCCAAACCGGCATACCGGCAAAGGTTTGAGGTTGGGATCGCTCACGGCGGCCGGTCCAATATTCCAAGGCGACCTCAGAAGCCACATTGGCTTCTTTCCAAGCGGACGGGCGCCATTTTGGCGTGCTCACGCTGGACTGCGGGTTGCGCCTACGGAAATCCGAAGTCCGGCCGCGCGAGTCGATCGACCGGAACAGTCGAATGCTCGTGGGGCCGGGTCCGCTCAGCTTGACGGCGGGCGGTGGCGGCCGTGAGCAGACTTAACCCAGGTCACGGCTGAGCATCCGCAGGCGCTATGCCGATTGGATGAGAACTGGTTGCCACAACACCGGCCCGTTCAGGCGTCCCCTCCAGCGGATGCGCAAGAGACTGGCGTAGGAAATCTCGAGGAAGCCGGCGACTGCCTCGGTGTTGCCGACCTGCTGGGGCTGTCCGATACGTGACAACGGCCAGGTCGCGAGACGAAGGATCCTTTCGATGCGCGTATCTGTCACCGTTACGATCCCGGAGAGATTGTTGGCCAAGCCGAATTCGATGATGCCCGCGAAGAGCTCGTAGGTTGCTTGTGCCAGGCCGCCAGCAGCCTTCGGCGCTGTCGCAGGGAGATCGAGCGCGAAACGACTACTCTCCCAGATATCGGCACTCGCAGGGACCACCATCTCATCCAGCAGCGCCGGAAACGTATCGCGCAACATAGTCGGTCCGGTGGTCGGCAAAAGGCGGACGCAGCCGCAAGTTCGCCAATCGGACCCCTTGAGAAGTAGGTAGACGGGGTTCAGGCTGTCAAACGGGTCCGTTTCCATTTCGCCTTCGGTCTGCACTTCCCAATCGAGCCGCTTCTTGAAAACCCGATACCTAAGCCCGTGCATTTCCCTGAGTTCGCTCGCGAACTCGGCGTAGCAGTCGGGTGTTATCAGCTGCATCATTGTCGTCTCCGTGCGGGATGTGTCCACGCAATCGAAGGGCAAAGCCGTCATGAATGCAGCCTGTAGACCTTTACAGCTAGCCTTGGAGAGGATCAGGATCTCGCCCGAGCAGCCATCCGCACTATGGCCTGGTTGATGGTTCGCACGCCAAGCTTCGCCTTGGCGTTTTCCTGATGGAAGGTCACGGTGCGTTTCGAGACACCGAGAATCTGGCTGATATCCCAGGCCGACTTGCCGCACGCCGCCCATTTCAGGCACTCGAACTCCCGCGGGGTGAGCGTTATGCCATCTACCACGCAATCTTCGGCGAGCCTGCGCCGGGCATGGATATGAACGTTGATCGCAACCAACTGCATTGCTTTTTCGTAGCGCGTCAGCGACCTCAGAAGTGGCGGATGCGCCTCGTTGGAGGCGAAGGTCAGTGCGGCGAACCGGCCGCGATGATCATGCATCGACATGGTCAGTCCGCCGCGAATGCCGAACTCAGCTGCTTTTTCCAGGACTTCCTGCTGCGAGGTCGGCAAATAACGGTGATCGCGGTCCACACCCCAGTCGAAGGTATCCCAGCCTCGCAGTCCCCGCAGGATCACGGGATCCACGCTGTGGTAGCGCAGTTGCAGGTAATGTGATGTCCATGATGATGGATAATTCGAGATCAATCGCGGCGTGTCGCCGGAAGCGGATGGGTAGGTGAAATAAGCGAAGAACGGAAAGTCGAACCCGGCTGCGGCGGACGCCATTGCCTCATGGAGATCGACGGCATCGACGCTTGCAGAGAGTTGCTCGACCAAGGTTTCAAATACGCGATGCATCTGCGCTTTGCGTACCTCGCGGAGGTTGCTGGAAGCCGGGCGGAGACGTGGTTCTAAATGATGGCCTGTCCCTGCAGGGCGTACGACGCGCCGCCGTCATCACCGCAATTGCTGTGCTGCTTCCGATTGGAGAGAGCTCCGCGCACCTGACCAACTACCGATGGGTGATATTGCGACGTTATCGATGAGCCGCGTGTCGCCAAGCCAAGCCGCAGCAAGCAAGCGTGCCGGTCGGTCAAGGCTTGCTAACGATTGCAGGTCTGTTTCTCCGCGAAGCTCCAGGTATTCGAGCTCGCGATAGCCGGCAGCCAGAATTGTTGCACGCGCTTCATCAAGCGTAGGCAGGATGGGAGAGCCGCGTGCAAGCCGCTCGGCCGTATCGAGCAGGACCGATGCTAGTTTTGGGGCAATGGCGCGTTGGGCTGGGGAGAGCCGCACGTTACGCGACGATAGCGCAAGACCATCGGCTTCGCGGACTGTCGGACAGGGCACAATAGTGATCGGAATGTCGAGGTCCCGGACCAAGCGCCTGACAAGCTGAAGTTGCTGAAAATCCTTTTCGCCAAAAAAGGCGAAGTCAGCGCCGGCCTGCAGGAAGAGCTTGGCCACGACCGTCGCCACGCCATTGAAATGGCCGGGCCGGAATGCGCCGCACAGGCATTCGCTGATGCCGGACACTGAAACGACCGTGGCGAAGCCCGCCGGGTACATTTCCTCTGCGTCCGGCACATAGAGCAGATGCGTGCCCAGCGGCGCGAGCTTGGCAGCATCTTCGCTTTCCGTCCGAGGATAGGCAATCAGGTCGGCGGGGCTGTTGAACTGCTTGGGGTTTACGAACAGCGTCACGATCACCCGCTCGGCCCTTTCAAGCGCCTTCCGCACAAGGCTCAGATGCCCGTCGTGCAAGGCTCCCATGGTCGGCACAATACCGATCGTGGCACCCGAGCGACGCCATTGCGCAACGACGGCGCGCAGCTCGCTCACAGTTCGAGCGATCGGCACGCTCATGTGAAGTCTCCGGCCTTCAAGGCGTTGACATAGAGATGTTCGACCGCCGGAAAGTGCCGGTTCCGCACATCGGTGGCGTAAGCGGCGATTGCCGCCTCAGCCTGCTCACCGAGCTCGGCATAGCGTTTGACGAACTTCGGCCGAAATGAGGTGAAGAGCCCGAGCATATCGTCGCTCACCAGAATCTGGCCGTCGCAAGCTGGCGAGGCACCGATGCCGATGGTGGGTATGTCGATATCGGCGGTTATCTGCCGTGCAAGCTGCTCCGGTATCTTTTCGAGCACCAAGGAGAAGGCGCCCGCCTCGGTTACCGCCCTGGCGTTGCGCCTGATCCGCTCTGCATCGGCTCCCGGGCCCTGCACACGATAGCCTCCGAACGTGTTTACCGCCTGCGGCGTCAGCCCCACATGGGCCATGACAGGTACGCCGCGCGCGGTAAGGAAGCGGATGGTTTCCGCGATGGTCTCGCCGCCCTCGAGCTTCACCGCTGAACAACCGGTCTCACCCATCACGCGCGCAGCGTTGCCGAAAGCGTGCTCTGGGCTTTCCTCGTAGGAACCGAAGGGCAGGTCGACGACCATCAGCGCGTGTTCAAGGCCGCGGCGAACGGCCTGTCCGTGCATGATCATCATGTCGAGCGTGACGCCCAGCGTCGACGACAGGCCGTGCAGCACCATGCCGACGCTGTCGCCGACAAGAACGATGTCGCAGTGGCGATCGAGTAGCCTCGCGACCGGCGTGGTGTAGGCCGTCAAGCATACAAGTGGCGTTTGGCCTTTTCGCAATCGAATATCTGGAGGGGTAATCCCTTTTATCTCACCAGCCGCGCTCAACCGACGCCCCCTTCCCTTACGTTACCAACAGCGGGTGTCGCGTTTGGCATATTTTTGTGCGACTGCGAAGAGCTAAAAACAGTGCTTGAGTAGTACGGTGTTGACGTGCTGGCTGCCAAGGTTACATTCAATCGATTAAGGCGCTCCGTTGGGCCAACCCACTTTCGCAAACATGGATCCTCAGACAAGAAGAACCAAGAAAGGCAAAGCCGCCGTCAAAGCTGACGAAGCCAAAGTGGACCTGACTGCCGTCGTGGTCGCCGTAAACGACAGTGAGCCCTGTGTCCTCACCGTCGGTCATGCGGACACCCTCCCTTCTGGACCTTTTGCGCTTGAGCATCGATCGCTGCAGTCGGGTTTGAGGGGGTGGGTGGAGCAGCAGACCGGCCATGCACTGGGATACATCGAGCAACTCTACACCTTCGCCGATCGCGATCGCATCGGCACTGAGCGCCACCAGCGCGTCATCTCAATCAGTTATCTCGCATTGACCAGGAAGGAACAGGCAACGAACTCGGCCGCGTGCGGCTGGCAAAGTTGGTACGAATATTTTCCCTGGGAGGACCACCGCTTCGGCACGCCGCCTGTGCTGCTCGATAGATTGCGGCCCCGCCTGATTGAGTGGGCCGGCGGCGCCAGCGAGCCGACCACTCAACGCGAGCGCCGGCAGCGCGCTGCGATAGCCTTCGGCTTCGACGACCGCCATTGGAACGAGGAACTCACGCTCCAACGCTACGAGTTGCTCTATGAAGCTGCTCTGATTGAAGAGGCCGGTGGCGGCAGGGACGCGATTGCGGCCGCGGCTGGCAAACCAATGGTCGCTGACCACCGTCGTATTCTGGCAACCGGGATTGCGCGGCTGCGTTCGAAGATCAAATACCGGCCGGTCGTGTTCGAGCTTATGCGGCCTTCCTTCACGCTGCTGCAACTGCAGCGAACCGTGGAAGCTCTGGCTGGCAGGCTCATCAACAAGCCCAACTTCCGGAGACTGGTCGAGCAGCAGGATCTTGTTGAGGAGACTGGGGAGACCTCCCTCGACACGGGCGGCCGACCGGCGAAGCTTTATCGCTTCCGCCATGCCGTTCTCGACGACAGGGCTATCGCCGGGACAAAATTACCGCTGGCGCGGGCTTGACATACTTATAGTCAAGGTAGACATATTCCCTTATTGTCAAACCGAATATAATCGAGGCGCCAATGGCTGGGGCGTTACCTATGGCTGCGTCCCTGTATGAGCGTGTCCGGCGGGTGATCCCTCCCGTTGAATGGCTCGCGTTCGCCGGCGATATTGAAGCCATCTTAGCGCTGAAGCGTGAGCGCAATGCGGTGGTGCTGGCGCACAATTACCAGACGCCCGAAATTTTTCATTGCGTGGCAGACATCGTCGGCGACAGCCTGGCGTTGGCCCACAAGGCGGTGACGGTCGACGCCGACATCATCGTGGTTGCCGGCGTTCATTTCATGGCCGAGACGGCAAAACTGCTCAATCCGAACAAGACCGTGCTCATCCCGGATCTCAGCGCCGGCTGCTCGCTGGCCGAATCGATCACGGCAGACGACGTGCGGCTAATGCGGCTGCGGTATCCGGGGGTCCCCGTTGTTACTTACGTCAACACTTCGGCCGCCGTAAAAGCGGAGTCCGACATCTGCTGCACGTCCGGCAACGCGAAGGCGGTGGTGGAATCGCTTGGCGTGGCGCGTGTGCTGATGCTGCCGGACGAATATCTGGCGAGGAACGTGGCAGCCGATACAGACGTCGAGATCATCGCCTGGAAAGGCCATTGCGAGGTGCATGAGCGCTTCACCGCAGCAGACATTCGGGAACTGCGCGATGCCCATCCAGGCGTCATCGTGCTGGCCCATCCAGAATGCCCACCAGACGTTGTCGCGGAGGCGGAGTTCTCCGGCTCGACCGCAGCGATGTCGGATTATGTCGAGCGGGAGAAACCGACGCGTGTCGTCCTTCTGACCGAATGTTCGATGAGCGACAACGTCGCGGTCGCGCATCCCGACGTCGAGTTCGTTCGCCCATGCAACCTGTGCCCGCACATGAAGCGCATCAACCTGGCCAACATTCGCGCCGCGCTCGAGCAGAACCGGCATGAGGTCCGGATTGATCCCGAAATTGCCGGCCCCGCCCGCCGCGCGGTCGAGCGCATGCTTTCCCTATGAGCCTGGAGGTTCGCGACATCGCCGGGGCGCCGGTCGTCATCGGTGGCGGCATTGCCGGCCTGATGACGGCGCTTCATCTGGCGCCGGAACCGGTCGTGCTTTTGACCAACGCGCCGCTTGGAACCGGAGCCTGCAGTGAGCTTGCCCAGGGCGGTCTTGCGGCAAGTCTCGGCGGCGACGACGGCCCGGATTTTCACCTTTGCGACACGATAGCTGCCGGCGACGGACTCTGCGACGAGGCCACGGTGCGGCGAGTGGTCCGAGCTGCACCCGAAGCGATTAGGACGATCCAAAGGTTCGGCGTCGCCTTCGACCAGCACCCTGACCGCGCGTTGCGACTTGGGCTCGAGGCGGCACACTCGCGACGGCGGATTGTGCATGCAGCCGGCGACGCCACCGGTCGCGAGTTGGTGCGCGTGCTCATCGCCGCGGTTCGGCGTACAGCCTCGATCACCACTATCGAAAATGTGGAGGTCCGCCGGCTGGTCGTGCAGGACGGGTCGGTCATCGCCGTGGTCGCCGCAGGACGAGCCGGCGCGCTCGCTCTGCCCACGCGTCGCGCGGTGCTGGCGACCGGCGGCGTCGGCGGGCTGTTTTGCGACACGACAAACCCCGCTGGCTCATGGGGTCACGGGCTGGCGCTCGCCGCATGGGCGGGGGCGGAACTCGCCGACTTGGAATTCATACAGTTCCATCCAACTGCGCTCGACGGTCCGCGCCGGCCGATGCCGCTGGTGAGCGAAGCCGTGCGTGGCGAAGGCGCGGTGCTCATCGATGAGCGAGGAGAGCGCTTCCTCGCTGACACACCTGGCGGTGAACTTGCGCCTCGCGACGTCGTAGCGCGCGCCATTTGGCACCAGCTTGCCGTTGGACGCCGCGTATTCCTGGATGCACGGCAAAGTCTCGGCCCGAGATTTGGCAAGCGTTTTCCAGGCATCGCCGAATTGTGCCGGAGCGCAGGGGTCGACCCCGCGACCGACCCGATCCCGGTGCGCCCGGCGGCACATTATCACATGGGCGGCGTCGCCGTAGACAGCGCCGGCCGCAGCTCCATCGAGGGATTGTGGGCCTGCGGTGAGGTCGCCTGTACCGGCCTGCACGGCGCCAACCGCCTGGCCAGCAACTCGCTCACCGAAGCGGCGGTCACCGCGAGCTGGGTTGCCGAAAGCGTTGCCGGCACGTCGTATACCCGGCGACCGCGCAGATGCTCCACATTCGTCCCTCCACGACCAGACGCTTCCGCGGTCCGCCCAATTGTCTCCGCCGCCCTGGGTATCATCCGCGACGGCGAGGCAATGCGCGAAGCGGTGGCGACCCTACTGCCGATCGCACCTGACAATGTCGCTGCCTCTGGTCCGGCTTTGGTCTCACTGATGATCGCCGTGGCGGCCCTGGGGCGGGAAGAGAGTCGAGGCGCGCACTGTCGGTCCGATTTCCCGCTCCACGATGCCGACGCGCGCCCATCACGGCTGACACTGCACAGCGCAATGCGGGCCGCGGCCGCACTCGATTGCCGGGCTACCATACGGAGCACCTGATGTGATTTCATTCTCCCCCCTCCCCGCGACCCTGATCGAACCGATTGTGCGCGGTGCGCTCCTCGAAGACCTGGGCAGATGCGGCGACCTGACCAGCGATGCGGTTATCCCGCATGATTGCACTGCCACGTTGGTGCTCAAATCGAGGCAGGCGGGCGTCGTTGCCGGGCTCGATCTGGTCTCGTACGCCTTCCTGCTCGTGGAACCGGCGATCAACATCCAGATCTGGCGCCCTGATGGCAGCGATGTCGGGGCCGGGGAAACCATTGCAAGATTGTCCGGACCCGCGCGAGGCCTGCTCACGGCCGAACGCACTGCCCTCAATTTCTTATGCCGGCTGAGCGGCATTGCCACTGCCACAGCGGCGATGGTTGAGGCCGTGCGCGGTCACAAGGCGAGGATCGTATCGACGCGAAAGACGACGCCCGGCCTGCGGGTATTGGAAAAATACGCCGTGCGCGTCGGCGGCGGTGCCAATCACCGCTTCGGCCTCGATGACGGCGTGCTCATAAAGGACAATCACATCGCGATCGCCGGCGATATCCGCACAGCAATAGAGCGGGCGCGCGCCGCCGCAGGGCATATGGTGAAGGTCGAGGTTGAGGTCGACACGCTGAAGCAGCTCGATGCAGCGCTCGCGATTGGTGTTGACGCGGTGCTGCTCGACAATATGTCGGTCGAGGATCTTGCCCGCGCGGTTTCTATAGTGGGTGGCCGTACGATCACCGAGGCTTCCGGTCGGGTGACGCCGAAAACGGCGGCGGCGATTGCGGCGACCGGTGTCGATCTCATCTCCATGGGATGGCTGACGCACAGCGCCCCGATCCTCGACATCGGCCTGGACATGCCGGACCACCAGAACATCTGCAAGCATTTGAACTGAGGATTACGGCATGAGGAGCAACATCAGCTCGGCAGGCGTAGGAAGGCGGTGGAAAGACGTGCCGCAGCTCGCCTTTTAGCGAGTGCGCTCCAAAGCCAAGGCGGACCGAGCTTGCCGGTCGACAGACTCCTGAAGGCGTACCGGACTAGCAACAAACGTTTGACGATGACGGTTGGAATGAACTCGGAGTTCGACGTGAACCAGACCATGCAATCGGTCGATGGAACGCCTCCGCGATGGAACCGCAAAGAGGCTGAGGCCATCTACGGCATGCCATTCAACGATCTGCTGTTCCTAGCTCAGACGATCCACCGCCAGAACTTCGATCGAAACCGAGTGCAGCTGTCGCGGCTCCTTAGCATCAAGACCGGCGGCTGCCCCGAAGATTGCGGCTATTGCAGCCAGTCTGCGCATTACGAAACCGGGGTGAAGGCGTCGAAGCTGATGAACGTCAAGCATGTCATCGACGAAGCGGCCAAGGCGCGTGATGGCGGCGCAACGCGCTATTGCATGGGCGCAGCGTGGCGAAGTCCCAAGGAGCGCGACATGGACGTTGTGGTCGCCATGATCGAGGGCGTCAAGGCGCTCGGCATGGAGACCTGCATGACGCTCGGCATGCTCGATCTTGAGCAAGCTGCTCGCCTGAAGCAGGCCGGTCTCGACTACTATAACCACAACATCGATACCTCTGAGCGCTACTATGGCGAGGTTATTTCAACCAGGACTTTTGCCGACCGGCTGGAAACGCTTGGGCACGTGCGCGCGGTTGGGATGAAAGTCTGCTGCGGCGGCATCGTCGGGATGGGAGAAGAAAAGACCGATCGCATCGACATGCTGGTCACGCTCGCGAACCTGCCCGAGCCGCCGGAAAGCGTGCCGATCAACATGCTTATTCCCATCGAAGGCACGCCGCTTGCCGCGGCCGACGCCATCGATCCGATCGATTTCGTCCGCATCGTTGCGCTCGCGCGGGTGATGATGCCGAAATCCTGTGTAAGGCTGTCCGCCGGCAGGACGGCGATGAGCGACGAAACGCAGGCGTTGTGCTTCTTTGCCGGCGCTAACTCGATCTTTGTCGGCGACACGCTGCTGACGGCGGACAATCCCGGCGAGGACAAGGATAGCCTTCTGTTCCAGCGTCTCGGCATCGAGCCGATGGAACTCGCCACGCAATGAACGAGGCAATTCTTGCCCGCTATGACGCATCCTTGCGCGGACTGGCGCGCAAGGACCGGTTGCGGACGCTCGCACCGCGCGCCGGTCTCGACTTCTCGTCGAACGACTATCTCGGACTTGCCGCCTCCAAAAGACTTGGCGAAGCGGTTGCGGCGGCGATTGCGCGGGGCACGCCGGTTGGCGCCACCGGGTCGCGGCTGTTGCGCGGCAACGCACCGGAACATGAGCAACTGGAGGCGGACGCCGCGGCATTCTTCGGCGCCGACCGTGCGCTGTTCTTTGGCAGCGGCTACATCGCCAACTTCGCCCTGTTGACCGCGCTGCCGCAGAAAGGCGACCTGCTGGTCCTCGACGAACTCGCCCATGCCAGCATGCATGAGGGCGCGCAGGCCGGGCGCGCCGAGTTCAAGCTGGCCGCGCACAACGACGTCGACGCTGTCGAGGACGCAATCACCCGCTGGCGCGCCGAAGGCGGCACGGGGCGCGTGTGGATCGCCGTCGAAAGCCTTTACAGCATGGATGGCGACCGCGCGCCGATGGAGAGCCTGGTCGCGATGGCCGATCGGCACCAGGCATTCATCGTCGTCGATGAAGCGCATGCCACCGGCATCTGGGGACCGGACGGCCGGGGACTGGCCGCCGCGTGCCAAGGCCGCGACAACATCGTCACGCTCCACTCATGCGGCAAGGCCCTCGGCGCATCCGGTGCACTCGTCACCGGGCCGAGGACACTGTGCGATTATCTCGTCAACCGGTGCCGGCCGTTCATCTACGCCACCGCGCCCTCGCCGCTGATGGCGGTCGCGGCGCGCGAAGCGCTGACTATTCTGTCCGACGAGCCCATGCGCCGCGCTCAGCTGCAGGAACGCGTTGCCTGCGCCGGCCGCCAATTGGCCGAGCGCTGCGGCGTCGTACCCAGCGGCTCGCAGATCCAGCCATTTGTCATCGGCGACGTTGGGCGCACCATGGCGGTGGCGGCGGCCCTGCAGGCACGCGGCTTCGACATACGCGGCATACGTCCGCCGACGGTGCCCGAGGGCACATCGCGCCTGCGCATTTCGCTGACGCTCAACGTCGACGAGACCGACATTTCCGCCATGGTCGAGGCTCTCGTTGAGGTGTTGGCCACAGCATGACCAAACGCATCGTCGTCACCGGAACAGACACCGGAATTGGCAAGACAGTATTTTCGGCCGGACTTGCCGGGCTGCTCGACGGCTTCTACTGGAAGCCGGTGCAATCGGGCCTCGACGAGGAGACTGACAGCGAGGTCGTCGCCCGGCTTTCCGGCTTGCCCGACGGACGCGTGCTGCCCGAAGTCTATCGACTGACGATGCCGCTGTCGCCGCATCGATCAGCCGAAATCGACGGCGTCGCGATCGAGGCCGACGATCTTTCATTTCCGGTCCTGCCGACACCGCTCGTCATCGAAGGCGCCGGCGGGCTAATGGTGCCGCTCAATCGACAGACAAGGTTCATTGACATATTCGAACAATGGCGGCTGCCGGTCATACTGTGCGCCCGCACCGCGCTCGGCACCATCAATCATACGCTGTTGTCGATCGAGGCCCTGAGAGCCCGCTCCATCCCGCTCATCGGCATTGCCTTCATGGGCGAAGAGGTGGCCGATACGCAAAGGACAATCGTGGAATTCGGCGGCGTGCCGCAGCTCGGCAGGCTGCCGCACCTCGGTCCGCTGACGGGTGAAACGTTGAGAGATGCAATGATTTCCGGCTTCGACCTGGCCATGATTGCCGGAGGCGACTGATGGCGCAGTCTCGAGTCTGGCATCCGTTCACGCAGCACGCGCTAGAGCCCTCGATCCCTGAAATCGTGCTGACTGAAGGCGCCTATCTCCACAAGGCCGACGGCTCCCGCATCCTGGATGCGATTTCTTCCTGGTGGGTCGTCACTCATGGCCACCGCCACCCCCGCATCATGAAGGCCATCGAGACGACCGCGTCGAACCTCGACCAGATCATCTTCGCGGGCTTCACCCACGAGCCGGCCGAGCGCCTGGCCGAGGCGCTTGTCGACCTCGCACCCGCCGGCCTTGACCGGGTGTTCTATTCCGACAGTGGCTCGACCTCAATCGAAGTCGCGCTGAAGATGGCGCTCGGCTATTTCCGCAACATCGGCGCGCCGCGTTCGCGCATCGTCGTCATGGAGCACAGCTATCATGGTGACACGATCGGGGCGATGAGCGTCGGCGCCCGTGGCGTGTTCAACGCCGCCTACGAGCCCTTGCTGTTCGAGGTCGACACCATCCCCTTCCCGGCCGCCGGGCGCGAGCAGGAAACGCTGGATCGGTTCGAGGCACTCTCCCGCGACCGGCGCGCCGCCGCGCTGATCGTCGAGCCGCTCGTGCTCGGCGCCGGCGGCATGCTCATGTATCCGGCCTGGGTTCTGACCGAATTGAAGAGGATCACTGAGGCCGCCGGCACGCTGCTGATCGCCGATGAAGTGATGACCGGCTGGGGGCGCACCGGAACCATGTTCGCCTGCGAACAGGCGTCCGTCTCGCCGGACATCCTGTGCACCTCGAAAGGTCTGACCGGTGGTACCATCCCGCTGGCCGCCACGATCGCCACCGATGCCATCTTCCAGGCTCACTATTCCGAGGATCGCAAGAAGACGTTTTTCCATTCGAGCTCCTACACCGCCAATCCGATTGCATGCGCGGCGGCACTTGCCAATGTCGAGATCTGGCACGACGAGCCGGTGGCCGATCGGATCGCGGCCTTGAGCGAGCGACAGGCCGCCGGGCTTCGACGCTTTCGCGACAACCCTCGCTTCACCGATTGCCGGACAACCGGCACCATCGCGGCACTCGACCTACGCACCGGCTCAGCCGGTTATCTGGCCGAGATCGGGCCAAAACTGCGCGCTTTTTTTCTTGAGCGCGGCCTGCTCGTGCGCCCGCTCGGCAATGTCCTGTACCTTCTGCCGCCCTATTGCATTACCGGCAACGAGTTGGATGGGCTCTATGACGCCATCGAGGAGGCCGGCGAACGCTTCGGCTCAAAGCCATGAGCCGATCATCGCGCATTCTCGGGCTTGGCCATCATGCGCCCGCGCGCAAGGTGGAGAATCCGGAAATCGAAGATCGTCTCGGGCTTGAACCCGGCTGGATCGAGCGGCGCACCGGGATACGGTCGCGCTTCTGGGCAGCGGACGAAGACACGCTGTCGGCCCTTGCCGCGCACGCCGGCGACATGGCGCTGACCAATGCCGGTATCGACCGCGGCGACATCGGCCTGCTGTTGCTCGCTACCTCCACACCCGATCATCTTCTGCCGCCAAGCGCGCCCCTGGTCGCACATCGGCTGGGACTAGGTCGCGCCGGCGCGATCGACCTGACCGGCGCTTGCGCCGGCTTCATCTATGCGCTGATGTTCGCCGACGGGTTCACTCGCCTGCATGGCAAAGCGAGCCTTGTCATTGCCGCCAACATCCTCAGCCGCCGCATCAATCCGGCCGAGCGCGCCAGCGCCGTGCTGTTTGCCGATGCCGCCGGCGCGGTGGTGATCGGTCCGTGCGATGACCCGGATCGAGGCATTCTCGGCGCTTCGGTGGATTCGGACGGCTCGCGTTACGGGCTGATCCAGATTCCTGCCGGTGGAAGCAACAATCCGTTCCATGGCGGCCTCGACCTCGAGCAGACCCGGATGACGATCACCGATGGCCGCGAAGTGTTCGCCAAGGCCGTGGAGATGATGACCGCCTGCTCGAGAGATGCGCTCACTGCTGCCCGACTGAGGCCGCAAGACCTCGATCGTTTCGTGCCGCATCAGGCCAATGCTCGCATTTTCGACGCGGTCGGCAGGAACCTCGGCATCACAGATCACTCGATGGTCAAGACGATCGCCGAATATGGCAACTCTTCCGCCGCGACGATCCCGCTCTCGTTGTCGCTCGCCCATCGGGCGCAGCCGTTTCGGCCTGGCGAGAAAGTCCTCTTGGCGGCAGCGGGTGCGGGTCTCAGCGGCGGCGCGCTTGTCGTGGGAATTTAGCAAAGCAACGCTTGCGCATAGGACTGCTCATGAATGAGACTATGAGAATGGCTCAATACGCAAATAGTCGCCGGCAAGCTCCATAGAGCTGGGTTCCGTGCGGTGCTCCGCGATGTCTAAGTATCGACCCACTTGCTCAAATCGCAGCGCTCATCGAAGGCCAGCAAAACCTCATGCAGAGCGAAAATCCTCAACCGCCCGTTTCAAAGACGCTCGCCCCATTTCGAAACAAGGTGTTTCGCTCAATTTGGACGGCCACCCAGATTTCCAGCCTCGGTTGGCTAGTGCAAACGGTCGCCATCAGTTGGCTTATGGCAACGATTTCAGCGTCCGACCTTATGGTGGCTCTCGTCCAGGCCGCATCCACACTGCCGGTGTTCTTCCTCTCAGTTTTCGCCGGAGCCATTGCCGACAACTTCAGCCGCCGGTGGGTGATGTTTGCGGGACACTGCCTGATAGCATCGGCGTCGATGTCGCTGATGATTTCTGTGGGTCTGGGATTTGTCAGTCCTTGGCTGATTCTCGGGTTAGGTTTCCTGGCCGGCTGCGGCTTTGCCTTGAATGATCCGGCCTGGCACGCTTCGGTCGGCGATATCCTTCACAAACGCGACATTCCGGCCGCAGTGACGCTTATGTCCGTCGGATACAACATTGTGCGCAGCGTTGGTCCGGCCTTAGGGGGCGTGATCCTGGCCGTCTCTGGGCCGCTGGCCGCTTTCGCCTTGGCTGCGGTGAGTGATCTGGCGCCTATAAGCGCGATATGGCGCACCAAATGGGAGGTCCGCTCTTCGCCTCTCCCTCGTGAGAGAATGACGACGGCAATTCATGACGGAGTGCGCTTTACGGCGATGTCTTTGGAGATCAGGGCAGCGACCGCCCGAGCAGCTCTTTTCGGATTGGCAAGCATCTCCATTCTGGCGTTGCTCCCTCTCGTCGTCCGGGATCAGTTGAAGAGTGGGCCAATTGTCTACGGTATCTTATTGGCCGGCTTCGGCATGGGTGCTTTCATCGCGGGCATGGGCAACGGCTTCTTGAGGAAGGTCACGTCTCAAAACAGGCTGGTGGCCTTCGCCTCTGTGGCTTGTGCAGTCTGTTGCCTCTCCCTTGCCCTGACATCGTCGGTTCCTGTGGCGGCCATTTCGCTGGCGCTCGGCGGAGCGGGTTGGCTTATCACCTGGACGGGCATTGACGTGTCGGTGCAGTTGGCAAGCCCAAGGTGGGTTGTAGGCCGCACGCTCTCCATTTACTACGCCTTGAGCGCAGGCGGTATGGCTGCTGGCAGCTGGATCTGGGGTTCTGTCGCGCAAAACTATTCCTTGACCTCAGCATTGGAGGGCGCCGCGGGCGCTCTGTTGCTGGTTGCAGCAGCGGGGATCGTGTTGCCGGTCCGTCCCTGGGAAGAAACGGATCAAGAAAGTTCAGTTTTTCATCCGCCGGACGTGGCTCTCGATCTGAAACCCAGAAGTGGCCCTATCGTGGCCAAGGTCGAGTATTTGATATCGGAGGAAAATATCGAGGCCTTTCTGGGCTACATGCGCACGCGGCGACACGTCCAGAGCCGTGCCGGTGCACGAAACTGGACGCTCCAGCGAAATCTGCAAACACCGTCACTTTGGACGGAGACATTCCGCACCCCCACCTGGATGGACTTTCTCCGCCTAAATCATCGACTCACCGCAGCAGATAAGGAAGTCGGCCAGCATCTCCTGTCACTGCATGAAGGAGAGGTGCCTCCGCAGACAGTGCTTTCGATTGAACGAACGACCGAGGCAATTCGTACCCGTACCTCGACAATCTTTTCTCGTCCTCCAAGATGACGCCATCAAGCTGCTATCCAGGGACAGGGTGGATCACCGGTGCTTTGCAGAGCACAGCCTCACACCGAGAGCAGCGTGCTCCGAGTTGTGCGATCGAGCGCACCCAGGCGAGATGATGATGAACGCGGCGTCAAGTGGAAGTCCCCTGCATGCGCTTGCGGAGTCTTCTGCGAGAGCCCATGCCGACGAGCGCCAAACAAGGTCTGATGCCTTCGGAGTCGTGGCCTCAACTCATCGATTCGCGAGAAAAGCATCGAATGCAGCAGCAACGGCGCGAACAACAAAGCGGTGCTCCGGCCGCACGCGGATGAAGCCGTTTTCGACGTCCACGATCCCCTCCTCAGCCAGCGTCACCAAACGCTCAACTGAATCGAGAAAACGAGCTGGTTCGATTTCGTGGGCGGCACAGATGGTCGGCACGTCGGCCTCCAAATCGCACATCAGTCGCTCGATGATTGCTGCGCGCACCCGGTCATCGTCGGTCAGACGGTGGCCCTTTGATGTCGCCAGACGTCCACTTGCGATGTGCCGGGCGTAAGAATCCCGTGTTACTTCGTTCTGAACGTACCCCTCGCCGACTCGGCCAATAGCCGACGCGCCGAAGCCGATCACGGTTTTGCAAGTATCGGCCGAGTATCCCAGCGAATTACGCCGCAGGCGCCCGGTCTTCTGCGCTAGCGCGAGTTCGTCGTCCGGCAGAGCGAAATGATCGAGCCCGATCTCCCGGTAGCCGGCGCCAACCAGTGTCTCGGCGACAGCTGCAGCCTGTTCGGCGCGAACATCGCCGTCCGGTAGACCTGCCTGCTCGATTAGGCGCTGATTCTTTATCACGGAAGGAATATGCGCGTAGCCGAACACCGCAAACCGGTTGGGGCGCATGGCGACCGCAGCCATCGCGGTCTGGATGCAGGACTGCACAGTCTGTTTCGGGAGACCGAAGATGAGATCGAAGTTGATATGGCCAACGCCATGCCGGCGGAGATTTTCGACGGCAGCGGCCGTCTGCACCTTACTCTGGATCCGATTGATCGCCTTTTGCACATCGGGATCAAAGCTCTGCACGCCGATGCTCGCGCGGTTGACACCGGTAGCTGCCAAGGCTTCGGCCATTTCCGGTGTGAACGTTCGGGGATCGATCTCCACGGCGATCGCAGCAGTTTTGCTGAAAGCGAAGTGGCGGCGTAGAAATTCCATCAGCGCTAAGTGCTCGGCTGGCCCGATAAGGTGAGGCGTTCCGCCGCCGAAATGCACATCGCTCACCGGCAGCCCTTGCCGCGCTTGCTCCGACACCAAATTGATCTCCTGACGCAGCACCGCCAAATAATTAAGGATCGGGCCGTTGCGACGGGTGACCGCGGTAGGGAAGCCGCAATACCAGCACATGGATCGGCAAAACGGAATGTGGAAATAGAGCGACACCGATTCGTCGGCCGGGAGGCCCCTCAGCCATTCCTCATAATCGTCAGCACCAACCGCCGCAGAGAAGTCTGGCACAGTCGGATAGATGGTATACCAAGGCGGCCGGGGGTCCCGGTACTTTGTCAGGATTGAGGTGTGCAAGGAGCTGTCGTCCCACGTCGCTGATCCATCATTGTTTCGTTGCGCGCTCGTCCTGTCTCTGACCTAAGTCAGTGCGTCCCGCTTTCTCCGCGTTTTCAAGGCGGAGGCGGCGATGTCGCAGTCTCGCTTGGACAGGACGGTATCAACCGAGCGCGCGTGCCATGGTCCGCCTGAGGTGATGGTGCGGTGCCGCATTCAACGTTTGAGTACGTGACGCCGATGCAGTGTGCTTGAGGCGTCTGCGGAAGAACTTTGCAATGCGAAATTCATGTCCGACGCCAAACGTCGCAACGCACCTGTCAAGCCTCGTTCAGACGCCATCCAGGTCCAGCCAGCGGCCTTCCCTGCCGGCCGAAAAACCATACCGGCTTTAGCCACCGAGACGCTCTAAAGCTGACGTCCGCTCATTTGATGAAAGGAAGGCGCCGCTAGGGGGTGCACAAGGCTCCCCAGCTTGACGTCGCTTCGAGCGATGAGCGGCGGTGTGGCTTGTCGTCAAGCGCCGGGCAGCGTGCCCCCTACCGATATCCCGAAAAGATCGACCAAGATCGCCATCCCGACGCCACACGCGGTCTGGATGAGGCCGACCATGAAAATGCGATTGGCGCGTTCGTAGATGGGGCGGCGCAAGGAACACATGTCGAGCAGCATGGACAGCGCTCTCATCTGCAGTGCGATGCCGAGCAGGATCGGCACTACGGCGAACAGATCGTAGAGTTGCCATGGCAAGGGGTTCGCCGCCCAATGAGTGAGGAAGCCGAGCGAAAAGGCAAGCAGGATACCCACGGCAGTGATTGTGCCGTTGCGGAAAATGGTCTCGATCAGTTCTTCCTTCGGATCGTGCTCGTCCAAGCGGCTTCCTTTCGTTGCTCTTTCCGTCGAGACTAAGTTCTCGAGAATGCTGTTCATCGCCAATTACTCGAGGCGAGCCGTAGGCAACCGTTTCAGGGTGCGATCCCTTCTCGCTATCGGCCGCGCAATGTACCTGCACGGCGAACTTACAGCGGCGAAAAGGTGCTTCGGCCACCATGCGACACATCGGACGTGGACGCCCTCTGTTCCTGGCGCAGCCCTTGCGGACCGCACGCGCGCAGTAATCCTTCTCGGTAGCGCATGAAGCGGCCTCCGTTGCGGTCAGACGGGAAGCCGTCGCTGTTAAACGAGACTGTCACATATCGAACATGGCGAACCGTGTCGCACATTGCTTTTCGCAGTGACCCTCAAAAAAAGTGATTCCAGCGAGACGAAGGCGCGTCGGCCCAATTTTGGTGTCGGCCGCATCTACGCTTCAGGTTGGCATGTCGCTTGCTGCTCTATTCCGAGGCTGCAGCGGTCTGACCGGAGTGTTTCACATATAAACGATAATGAATCTCCTAGCAGAAAACACTATTCTAAGTACATGTGGCTTCTACGCTGGATAACCTCCCATGTCAAGCGCTTTTACGTCCACAAATTGGAGACAACACGCACAAAATTTAGAGTAAAGATTTCTCTTACGCCTCTATCCTTTTTATTCCTTCATGGAGATCTAGACATGTACATCAAGAATCGTCTTCTCGGCTTAACTGCTCTGATCGCCGCCTCCGTCGTTCGAGCAGCTGGCGCCGAGCGGGAACCGGCCGAGTACATCAAGATCTGCGACGTCCTCGGCTCGGGGTATTTCTATATTCCCAACACCGACACCTGCCTGCGCATCGGCGGCTATGTCCGTTATGATATCGGCCTGGGTGATGTCCGATCCTATGACAGCGCAAGAACCTCGGATGTGAGAACTGGCGAGGACCAAGGCACTTGGCGAAACAACACACGCTTCACGTTCAAAACTTGGAGCGGCCAGCAGACCGAGCTCGGCGCGTTGACGACCTATACCGAAACCCACGTGAATTTTGGCAATAGCGCTAACTCGCGTGACAGTCCTCAGAACTATGATTTCAACAGCGGCCTCGCACTGGCTTCTGCCTGGGTCGAGCTGGGGGGCCTGCGAGTTGGCAAGGACGGGTCGGCCTTCGATACGTTTGTAAGCTACGCTGGCAACGTTCTCGATAGTATGCTCGTTCGGTCGGCCGGCTTCGACACCAACGTGGCTCAGTACTACTTCGACGCCGGCAACGGCATTTCGACCGTGATTTCGCTCGAACAAGGATCGGGCTCAGCCGGTACTATCGACAGCTATATTCCGCACGTTGTCGCCGGCTTGAAATACACGCAAGGCTGGGGCTCGATCACCGGCGTCGCGGCTTATGACAGCAACTACGAAGCTTTGGCCGGCAAGATCCGTGTCGACGTCGCTGTCACAAACCAGCTGTCGCTGTTTGGACTGTTCGGCTACGGTTCCAATGGCAGTCTCAACGAGGACTCAAACGGCGCAATCGCCAATCATGGGCGCGGCTCGTACAAAATCTGGAACGGCCAGTGGGCTTTCTGGGCGGGCGCCACCTACGAGTTTGACGAGAAAACTTCGTTCAACCTTCAGGTCTCGGGTGATCAGCTCAAGGACTCTGGTGTGGCTGCAAACGTCGTCTATATGGTCGTTCCTGGCCTCACGGTCACAGCCGAGGTCGATTACGACCACTACGGCAACTTTGGCGTCGGCCCTGCCGACCCTACGACCGTCAAGGGCACGAGCAAGCCGAACAGCGTCGGCGGCATTCTCCGCCTCCAACGCTCATTTTGAAATCTCTCCAGCCGCGAGCATCTCTGGCAAAGGCACTTGCCTCGACAACGCACGTATGGAGAGCTTCTTTCGCCATCCTTGAAGTCTGCATCGACCGTCCACGGCCCATCGTACCAACTTGAGACTGAAAGGGGTGAGCCCTGTGTAATACAGCCTAGCCCTTGACCTGCCCAATGAACCGGCCAGGGGTGGTCAGTTCAAATTCGGGGCCGTTTAGAGGGCAGTGTGAGGCCGTGTCAGGTAAGGACCGCGACACGCCTGTCGCTGTGGATGGCTGGAATTGCCCTTCGCGGCGCCATTCATTCTCTCAACATTTACGTGATAATGCACGCTTAGTCCGATCCGCGTGGCAGCACCCATCCTAGCTCGCTATCGGGTGGCCTTAAACCTGAACAGCTCCATCGTCGCGGCTGCTGCCGAAGCAGGAGCAATCACAGGGACCCGCACTGGTGCTTGTCAGCCGTCTGACCCGCTACTTCGTCTTAGGAAGAGCATTGTCTTTGCCAAAAGCCGGCCAGTATTTCGAGATTGCCAGTGTGGCGCCGGCTGAAGAGAAATGACCATAGTCGAAATACATAAACTCTCCTCTGTCGGAATAGGGGCAGCGTCCTGCGCTGCACAGGAATTTCAGCGGATCGATGAATGTGGCGCCTTTGGTAAATGAGCGCACACGTTCGTTGATGCCGGGGTCCATCGCCATCGGCCAGGACGTATCGTCCAGATTTTGGCGCTTGGCGAAGAACGCAATTTTCCGGACGTCAGTTGGGAACTGCGGAGACTGGCCGATGACAAACACGCGCACGCCCAGGGCACGAAGCGTATCGATTGTTTGCTGAAGACCGTCGAAGCCTCTGACCTCATAGTCACTCCATTTACCGCTGAGGATAACCGTCTTGATGTCCGCTTCCAAGATGATGTCCAAGGCCTTGCGATTGAACCGGACACAATCAAGACGAGCGTAAGAGTAGTAAGAGAGTATCGGCGGGCAGCCGGCGTACGTATATTCCACGATGTTCGCCTGCAACCGATTTATGTTAGCACCCAGGCCGGAAACATAGTGCGCGGCGAAGGAGTCGCCCCACAAAAAAACCGTTGTTGGAAAACCGCGAGTGCGCGTGCAATCCTCCATATTCCAGCTTTCGATCCGGCTGGTGCCCTCGTTGAAACAGATGCCATTCCTCCAGTCCCCGACGGAAATGCGCCGCTGGACATAGTCCGGAAACCGTTGCGGAAAGCCGTTGCCGAGCGCCCCCGCCGCTCCGCCGGCACAAAGAACAACGATCGCGAGCGCTGAAAAGGCAAAGATAGGCCCCGGGGCGGTGAAGGCCCTCTTCTGTCGAAACGGCTGCTCTACAAACTTCCAGGAGAATGCAGCCAATGCGAGGCTTGCTACCAACATCGCACCGGTCATCAAAGGATCGAGTTTTTGGAACGAAAGATAATGCGCGAACGCATTGAGCGGCCAGTGAACAAGATACAAAGAATACGAGATGAGCCCAATCCAGACCAGCGGCCGGACTTCGAGCATGCGGCTGGCGACCGTCGAGGGGGAATTTTGGCCAACATAGATCAGAAGGGCCGTTCCGATGCATGGATACAAGGCGTTGTAGCCTGGGAACGGGTCGCTCTCCGAAAGCGCGAAGAACCCGATGGCGAGAAGGCCAAATCCGGCCAACCCCACCGACTCCATCAGGAATCTGTTGCCCAACGGCGGGGGGCGTTTGAGCATGAGCAGGGCGCCCAACATGAGTTCCCAGATTCGGGTCGGCAGCAGATAGAATCCGGCGGTGGGCGCCAGCGATGTCGCCATCACCGCCATTACGAAGCTGCAGAGAATTATCGGAAGAAGTGTCGTCAGCCAGCGCTTCCCGATGTAGCGATAGATTAGGAACATCAGGATTGGGGCGAAGATGTAGTACTGCTCCTCTACGGAAAGCGACCAGGTGTGCAACAGTGGTCGAAGCGCGGCATCGATCGAGAAGTAACTTGACGTTTTCCAGAAAAAAACGTTCGACCAGAAGGTCGAGGCAGCTATGATGCTAAGACCGAATTCGCGCAGATCCGATGGCAGAAGAATGAACAATGCGGCAATGCAGGTGAGAAGCATCACAAAGACGAGAGCCGGCAGAATGCGCCGGGCACGGCGCCAGTAGAAGTTGACGATCGAAAATTGGCCGCGTTCAAGGTCATCCAAGAGGCTTCCGCTGATCAGGTAGCCGGAGATGACGAAGAAGATATCGACCCCGCTAAAGCCACCCGGGATCGCCGAAATTCCGAAATGAAAGAGTACGACCGGAAGTACAGCAACAGCCCTAAGGCCCGCGATATCGCGCCTATATTGCATCCAGCGGTTCCTTTGATTTTAGATCAGGACGAGATTGGAAGCTTTCAATCTCCGGTAGGAGTGCTGCCAAGATAAGGGCCGGTATCAGCCACCTTTATCCGTCCCGAACGTTCTGTAAGTGGCAACTGGTACAGAAGCACGATCGCCATCGCCGGACTTGACGGCCTGATTGTCGAGCAGATCGCGCGGATCGTTGACCATCACGGCCAGGTTAAATCCTGTCGAACAACCAAGCGGCTGTTTGAAGGATTCTTCATTGGGTAAGGCACCATATGAGGGACAGACCGGCGGACGGGCGTGATAGACAATCGCCTCAATTCGCACTGAGCCGGCGTCGTGTTGATCGAGCAATTGAATGTTGTCTGCTTCGATTGCCAACTGCCTGGCCTGATGGGCTACCCCTGCGCTGAGCTGGGGCGAACCGCTGATGAGGAGGTGGAGGGCATCGAATCGGCCGCGACTGGCCTTGTTTAGGAAATCACGCAAACGCTGCCGTTCGGAAGCGCGCAGGCTTTGCAACGTCAGGAGGGTGGTCTCCTCTCGGACAAGCATTGATGCCGATGGTTCGACATCAACTGGCGTAGTGCTTGTGCAGCCACTTACGCTTGGTGCCAGAGCGACAAAGAGGACTATAAAACGCAACATCATTGGACGACACTATTCGATGATGAAGCCGAGACCGCCCTGGGCGCTTGGCGCGCCCGCACGGATAGCAGCGCGGTCTCGCGGGGGACTTGCCACGGAATTCGTCGGAGCGCCCCCTCCGTTCAAAGCCGGTGCCGCCCGCTCCGTAGGTGCGCTCATCTGGTTTGGGTTGGAGCCTGGTCTTACAATGTAAGGCGTAACTAGAATGACCAGTTCTGACTCCTCTTTTTGAAACGAGGACGAGCGAAAAAGCGGTCCCAGGATCGGCATTTCTCCGAGCCAGGGAAAGGCCCTGACATCATTGTTGACGTTCCGCCTGATTAGACCGCCGATTGCGAAGCTCTGCCCACTGGCGAGTTCGACGACCGTATCGGCTCGGCGCGTGGAAACTGCCGGCACGGAAATTCCGTTGATTTGCACGGCACCTTGCGTCGACAGTTCACTGACTTCGGGCGTTACGTGAATGTTGATTTGATTGTTGCTGAGAACTGTCGGCACAAATTCCAGACTGACGCCGAAGTGACGGAATTCAACCGATACCTGCCTGTTTTCCTGCAGGACAGGAATGGGAAATTCGCCGCCAGCTAGAAAGCTGGCTTTTTCACCCGACATAGCGGTGAGGTTCGGCTCAGCCAGGACGGAAGCTATATGCTCCTTGGCGAGCGCGTCGAGAACCGCGCTGACGTTGACGACACCGTTGTCGAATCCGATTTCTGCTGTACCGCCACCCTGGGTTGAACCAGATCCAGCGCTTGCACCGCTTCCGCTTAGAACGCCCACTTTGAAATTGCCGATTTGACCGAAGGCGGACAGGTTGACGCCAAGTGACTTCATGGCGCTGCGTGAGACTTCGGCTACGCGCACGCTGAGGTTAACTTGCAGGGATCCAGCGACCTTGATGTTGTTGACGACTTGCGCTCCGTCGCCCAGATATTGCTCAGTGACTCTTTTTGCGGTGTCGGCGACCTCTGCGTCGGGCGCCGTCCCGCTAAGGATTGCGCCGCGCGGCGTATAGTTGACGCGGATGGGATAGTCGCCGACCTGCTCCCGCAACATGGCGCGTAAATCCCCGATCGGTTGCGTGACAACGATACGCAATTCGGCGAGAGGCTCGCCGTTGCCGTCCAAGGCGAATAGGCTGGTCCGCCCCGATTTCTTGCCAAAGACGAAGATTGTTTTGCTCGATGGTGCCTGAAAATCCGCGATCGTCGGGTCAGCAACAAAGATGGTCGTGGCTGGCGCGGGCAGATGAACGGTCTCCCCGAGCGAAGAGGAAAGGGTCAGCGTGGCATTGATGCTATTCGAAGCCGCACGCGGCGCGCCTTTGTCCTGCTTGTTTTGCGCCGCGACACCAAGTGGGAAAGTCACAATAAGCGCGCAGAGGAGATGGCCCAGGTAACGGGGCACTGCAGGTCTCGGAACCTTGATGGCGATCGCCCGCCAATTGAGCGCAGGGCAAGGATGTTGAAGGATCAGCAAAATAGATCTTCTTTCGATTCGACAAACTATGCGGATGACGCGTCAGTCAATTCTAGAATGTAGCCAATGCCACGGATGGTCTTGATCCGTGGCGTTGCACCTGATCTGGTCAGATGTCCACGTAAACGATAGATTCCGACTTCAAGCGCGTTGGCAGACACGTCGTCGTTGAACGAATAGAGGTGATCTTCCAACTGCGCACGGGGCACGATGCGGCCTGCCCGGTTAAGCAGATGCTCTAGAATACAGAGTTCGCGACGTGCGATCATCATTGGGTGCCCAGCAACGAAAACCTGCCGGGCGACCGGATCGAAGTTGAGATTGCCAAATACGAGCCTCAGGTCGGTCATCTGTGACGCCCGGCGCAGAATGGCTCTCATTCTGGCGATAAGCTCATCGGTAGAGACGGGTTTGAGCAGAAAGTCGTCCGCACCACCGTTGAAGATCGCAATTCGCTTATCGAGATCGTTAAGGCTGCTCATAATGACGGCAGGAACTGAATGCCCGTGGGTCCTCAACTGCCTCAGCCAACCCAAGCCATCGCCATCTGGCAGAGCCAATTCCAGCAGGAGAATTTCATAGCTGGCGCAAGAAAATGCACTCGAGGCCAGTTCCAGAGTACCAACGACATCAACGACGAAGCCGCCATCCCCGAGCGCAAGTCGCATGGCGCGCGCAAGATCCGCATGATGATCCACGAGCAGCGTTCGCATTTCATCTCCTATCGAAGAGAGACGCGTCACCGGCGGCCATCTGATCGGAGCACACGGCGCGCAACTCGTCGCATTTCTCGGAACAGGTCCGAGTTGGAGGGACATGCAAGTCGCTCGGTGGCAATAGGCGCGGGTGAGGACCAACTGACGGGCTCAAATACGCCGGTCGGCGAACCCACGACGCCAGCAACCCGCGTGCGATTTCTCGTTGCATCATCTCTCCTACGTGCAGCCCCTGCGCTCGCAAGGCAGCGTCGCGGCCCAGAGCCCGATTCCCACAGAGGGTAGGGTTAGCTTTCGAGAAACTGATTGAACAAATCGATTATTTGGATCGAATGCATCCACGGTATGGATGCAGCGCCGCATCTTCAACGACTGCGGCTTCCTGATGGATTGTTGTGTCTGTCGTGCTCTGCTATTTTCGCTGTCCTTCAAGGCTGGCGAGTCTGGTGGAACCTGCGCGTCCTTGGCTGTGGTAGCTTGATGCTCAAAAATGGAGCGCCCCGCGGAAAGCCGCTCTCAGATTTCCAAAAAGCCTTGCTGGTCCAAAAGAGCACTTCGCGTCTCGACACCAAAATGGGCGAGGAAAACTGACGTCTGACAGGGATGTGTATGCAACAGCCGATTTGCGGCACCAGGAAACGACCGCGTTCAGGCTGGAGATCGACGACCAACGGCTCCTCGATTTCCGCATTCAGGCCACGACGATCGACCGCTTTCCAAGCTCTTCCTGTGCGGGCGGATGCCGGCAAACAGCAGCACAGGGTCAGGGAAACCGCGAGCGGGCCTGCTTGATCGCCATGATCACATTGCCGCTGTTGCGCGTGCGGACCGGAATGCATTCGGTCCAGCCGGTGGCAATTTCGGTCAGCACCATCGTCTGCACGAAGCTCCCCGACCAAGACGTGCCCGAATGCGCTCAACAAAGCCGGGCGGCGGATCTTTCCAATCGCCGAAGGTGCGGGCTTGCACCGAGCGGCGAACTGCCGAACTCATTCCTGCCCGGCGGCGCTGGCCGCCGCGAGCGACGATGCGGACCTCAGCCGCTCCGAAGCCTCCCACAACACGATGAGCGCCTCGCGGACATCGCTGCCGTAACAGCGGCTGCGGCTCTTGCCCGCAGACGGCCTCTGCTCACGACGGTTCATAAGACGGATCGCGCGCGCTTGCGATAATAGCCGATTACCGCCCCGAACTCATTCAGAATGCGCCGCTTGTCAACGCCGCGATAACGCTCCACGATCGCCGCTTCAGTTCCGACCGTGTCGCCATGCTGAGCCGCGCCATACTTCCCCCGAACCGGAATGGCACGACCTGTCCAATGCGGCTCGTTGCCTTCCTTAATTCGCTGACCGGAAAGGTACCGGAAGTCGTCTAACGCATCTTACCCGCTGAAACGGCGGCAACACCTCGACCTCAATCGCAGATCTTAGGAAATAGACTATCGCGTGGGGGCCTGTGAGCATCCGTTCACCGGGTTTCCGTCATCGGCTGAGGCGAATTGCCACCATCGACCGTTATCGGATGGGCCGCGATACGTCGCCGTATCATGATTAGGGGGCGCACCTAGCGGAGCCATAGCTCTCCACCCAGCCATGTTCCCCTCGTTGGAAGATGTCCGGCGGACCAGAGGGGTGCTGTCCCGTCAGCTTTTCCTGAAGAGCGGCCAAGGCAATCCCTACCAATCCATCACCACCTTCCCCGAATTGCCGCTCTTCATCGCCTCGAAACCGTCGAGGTAGTCATCGACCCCGATGCGGTGTGTGATCAGGCCCGACACGTCGAGAGGACCCTGCACCAGCGCGATCATCTTGTACCAGGTCTCGAACATCTCGCGGCCGTAGATGCCCTTGAGATGCAGCATCTTGAAGATGACCTTGTTCCAGTCGATCTCGAAGCCGGTCGGCGCGATGCCGAGGATGGCGATCTTGCCGCCATTGTTCATGGTGTCGATCATGTCGCGGAAGGCGGGCGCGGCACCCGACATTTCGAGGCCGACGTCAAAACCCTCGGTCATGCCGAGCACCGGCATGACGTCGCGCAGCTTTTCCTTCGAGGCGTCGACGACATGCTGCACGCCGAGTTTTTTCGCCAGCGCCAGCCGCACCGGGTTGATGTCGGTGATGACCACTTTTCGCGCGCCGACGCATTGGGCAACGAGCGCGCCCATGATGCCGATCGGCCCGGCGCCGGTGACCAGCACATCCTCGCCGACAAGGTCGAAGGACAATGCGGTGTGGACGGCGTTGCCCAGTGGATCGAAGATCGCGGCGATCTCGTCCGGCACATCATCGGGTATCGGCACGACATTGTGCTGCGGGATCGCCAGATATTCGCCGAAGGCGCCGGGACGGTTGACGCCGACGCCGAGCGTGTTGCGGCATAGGTGGCCCCTGCCCGCCCGGCAGTTACGGCAATGGCCGCAGACGATATGGCCTTCGCCGGAGACGCGCTGGCCGACCTTGTATTCGCTGACCGCGGCGCCGAAATCGGCGACGGTACCGACGAATTCATGGCCGGTCACCATCGGCACCGGCACGGTCTTCTGCGCCCACTGGTCCCAATTGTAGATGTGGACGTCGGTGCCGCAGATCGCGGTCTTCTTGATCTTGATCAGCACGTCGTTGGGGCCGATCTCCGGTACCGGCACCTCTTCCATCCAGATGCCCGGCTCGGCCCTGGCCTTGACCAGCGCGTTCATCATGTTCGACATCAGGATCTCCCTATTCCGTGATTGCGCTTCTGGCGAGATAGCCTGCACAACGGGAAGGTAGGCCACTAACTCGTTTGAACGTCCGGAATGGTCAGCCCCGCCTGCTCGGCCTCGCGGCGCAAATTCTGACGGGGCCTGGGGCCGATCTGCTGGATCACCAATCCGGCTGCCAGTGAGCCAAGGTCGCCGCAAGTCTGCAGGTCGCGGCCTTGCGTGTAGCCATGCAGGAAGCCGGCGGCATAGAGATCGCCGGCGCCCGTCGTGTCGACCAGTTCCTTGATGGCGGTCGCCTTGATCACCACGGTCTCGTCGCCGCGCACGATGACGGAGCCCTTTTCAGAGCGTGTCACGGCGGCGATCCGGCAATCCTTGCGGATCTGGGCCAGCGCCTCGTCGAACGACGATGTCTGGTAGAGCGACTTGATCTCGTGGCTGTTGGCAAAGACGATGTCGACCGTGCCCGAGCGCATCAGGTCGAGGAATTCGTCGCGGTAGCGGTCGACGCAGAACGAATCCGATAGCGTCATCGACACTTCGCGGCCTGCCGCGTGCGCCAGCTTCGCCGTCTGGCGGATTGCCTCCTTGGCGCGCGGCGGGTCCCACAGATAGCCTTCGAAATAGGTGACCTTGGCGCCGGACGCCTTGTCGGCCTCGACATCCTCCGGTCCGAGCTCGACGCAGGCGCCGAGATAGGTGTTCATCGAGCGCTCGCCGTCGGGGGTGACGAAGATCATCGAGCGCGCCGTCGGCGGCTCGCCCTTGAGCGGCCTGGTGTCGAAGGCGACACCCTGTGCATGGATGTCGTGGGCGTAGATTTCGCCCAGCGCATCGTGGAGACCTTGCCGAAGAAGGCGGCGCGGCCCCCAAAGCTGGCGACGCCGGCCGCCGTGTTGCCGGCGCTGCCGCCGGAGGCCTCGATCGCCGGGCCCATGCGGCTGTAGAGCAGTTCGGCGCGTTGTGTGTCGATGAGGTTCATCGCGCCCTTGATGATGCCGTTCGTCTCGAGGAATTCCTCGTCGCACTGGGCGATGATGTCGACAATGGCATTGCCGATGCAAAGCACGTCATAATCCGGCATCAAAATCTCCGCCAAAACCCGAGCCGGCTTCTTGCCACGCCGGCCGGGCGTGGTCTCGCGAGTTGAAATGGGTTGCCGCATGCGCTTGATCCAGCCGCCCTCACGCAGCTGCCGGTCCGGCTTCACGCAGCAAATCGTCAGCTTTGTCCGTCTTCTCCCAAGTGAACTCAGGCTCTTCACGCCCGAAGTGTCCGTATGTCGCCGTCTTGCGGTATATCGGCCGTAAGAGATCAAGCATCTTGATGATGCCTTTCGGTCGGAGATTGAAAACCTCGAGAACAAGGCGCTCGATCCTTTTTTCCTCGATCCTTGCGGTTCCGAAGGTATTGACCATGACAGAAACCGGACTGGCCACGCCGATCGCGTAGGCAAGCTGAACCTCGCAGACCTCCGCAAGGCCGCTGGCAACGATGTTCTTCGCGACATACCGGGCGGCATAGGCCGCCGAGCGGTCAACCTTGGATGGGTCCTTGCCCGAAAAGGCACCGCCGCCGTGACGCCCGGTCCCACCGTAGGAATCGACGATGATCTTCCGTCCTGTGAGGCCGCAGTCGCCGGCAGGCCCACCGACCACGAACCGCCCTGTTGGGTTGACCAGAAATCTGATCCCCGAAGTATCCAGGTGGGCCGGCAGGACCGGTTTTATGATCTCCTCAATGACGCCTTCGCGGACCGTGGCTTGTGAGACCGCTTCGTCATGCTGCGTTGACAGGACTATGGTATCCAGCGCCACCGGGCGGAGCCCTTCGTAGCGTACGGACACTTGAGATTTCACGTCCGGACGCAGCCAGCCAAGCTGTCCCGCTTTCCGGACCTCGGCCTGTCTTTTCGTCAAATGGTGAGCGAGTTGGATCGGCAGGGGCATCAATGTATCCGTCTCGTTGCATGCGAATCCAAACATGATGCCCTGATCCCCTGCCCCTTGCCCGAGATCCTGCCCTCGTCCTTCATCAACGCCCTGGCTTATGTCGGGCGACTGCTCGGTGAGGGCCAGAACGACGGCGCAACGTCGACCATCAAAGCCAATCGCATCATCGTCGTAGCCAATATCGAGTATCGTATCGCGGGCGACTTGGCTGTAATCGATGTGTGCATGGCTGGTGATCTCGCCAGCCACAACGACCATCCCCGTCTTCACCAACACTTCACAGGCGACGCGCGCCTTCGGATCGGCGCGCAGGACCGCATCGAGAATGGCATCGGAGATGTTGTCTGCCATCTTATCGGGGTGTCCCGCGCCGACGGATTCGGAAGAGAACACGAACTGCCTGGTCATAAAAATGCCCTCGCTTCAAGTGCTGGAGTTAGTGAGGAGTTTCTGGATTGGGGTGGCTTATCGGTCGGGGATGCCGGGAACATCGAACGCAGTGCAGAAGTCGGCAACGTCTCTTCGTACGCTCGCATGAACTTCCTGGTCATCGGGCTGGCGGCAGACCGAGTCGATGAAAGCGGCGATCTGCACCATCTCCGTTTCGCGCATGCCCATGGACGTCACCGCTGGTGTCCCTAAGCGGATGCCGCTTGTCAGCGCCGGATGCCGCCGGTCGCCCGGGACCATATTGAAATTCGCAATGATGCCTGCACGCGATAAGCGCTCTGCATAGGCTTTGCCTGACAGCGGCCGGTCCCGAAGATCAAGGATCAGCATGTGATTGTCAGTGCCCCCGGTGACGAGTTCATAACCTCGCTCCAGAAGCGCCTGGGCCAGAGCCTTGGCGTTGTGGACGATCTGCTGACCGTAGACACGAAAGGACGAGTTCGCTGCTTCCTGCAAAGCGACGGCAAGCGCGGCGATAGTATTCATATGCGGTCCGCCTTGCAGAAGAGGGAACACGGCGCGGTCTATACGTTTGGCCAGATTGTGTTTGCTCTTCGGATGATGGAGGGGCTGATAACGGTCTTCATTCCTTGATAAAATGAAGCCACCCCGGGGACCGCGGATCGACTTGTGAGAGGTGCTGGTGACCACATCGCAATGGGACACGGGGTTCGGATGCACTCCTGCGACAACCAGGCCGCAGATGTGGGCGATGTCAGCCACCAGATACGAGTTCACCTCCGAAGCAATTTCGGCCATTGCCGCGTAGTCAAAAATACGCGGATAAGCAGTTCCGCCGACCCAAATTAGCTTCGGGCGTTCCCCCTTGGCGGTCTCGCGCAAGTGGTCATAGTCAATTTGCTGTGTCTTTTCGTGCAGCCTGTACGGGACGCGCTGATAATCGCTGCCGGAAAAATTGACGGACCAACCGTGAGTCAGATGGCCGCCTTCGGGTAAAGGCAAGCCCATGACTTTGTCACGGGGGCTCAAAAGCGCGCGATAGACAGCCTGGTTGGCTGGCGAGCCTGAATAAGGCTGGACGTTGGCGTGTTCACTGCCAAATAGCGCTTTCAGGCGCTCGATCGCGAGGGTCTCAAGCTCATCGACGATCTCGTTTCCGGCGTAGTAGCGCGCACCGGGGTATCCCTCGGCATACTTGTTGGTGAAAATCGACCCGGTCGCTTCCAACACCGCCGAGGAGGCAAAGTTCTCGGAGGCGATCAGTTTGAGAGTTGTCCGCTCCTGGCGCTCCTGTCTTAGAAGCAGTTCGTGAACGCGGGAGTCGACGGCGGCTAAGTGAGGCCGCCCGTAAGTGTCGGGCTGCGCGATGGCGCCGCCGGCGGAGTTATCCATGGTAGTCGCGCTCCATTTGGACTGATCTATTTCACGATCAAGCAGGCGGTCCCTTCAACCGCGCGTCTTGTATTGCTTCCAGGCGTTGTAGGTCTCTTTTATGGTGGCCATCATCGTGGGGCAGGAGATCGACCACCAATTGAGCCAGCCCGCCATCCTTGCCTCCTGCTTGCATATGGTACGAAGACTGCGGACGTTGTTCGTTGCAGCAAAGAAAGTTGGCTCTGACCAGCCGCCGGACGTGGCGTCGAACCTGCTCGCGAGGCAGACTGGTAATATCGGCCAGCTCGCCGACGGTTAGATCCGCATGCGCGCAAAGGCCCAGGATTCGAAGACGATCAAGATGCGCTGCCGTCCTTAGGCGATTTACCAGTGTCAACATTGGCTGGCATCAATCCGGACGGGATGCAGCAAGCCGCTAGCCCTTCTATCCCCATCAATCCGCATGAGACCTCTCTCGTCATTTGCTGTAAATCCGCTGGTATGGATGCTAATGGAAGATGGATCACAGTCCTTTCTACGACTAAGACGCCAGATATTGTGGCGAATGTACCACCTGACAGGAGACTACGCTCACGAACATTATGTGAATTTTTTTAACGTTGCTGAGAATCAAGAATGAGGTTTGGCGAATGTCTCGCCGTCGACTGCCGAATCCTGCCCGACGGGATTATGGGGTGCGTAGCCTACTTGTCCTTTCCACATGACCAGCGACGATGGGGCGAAGGCGGCAGACATAGCTCTGGAGCATGCTGCGGTGTCTTTGGCCTGAAGCCGAGGAAGGCGGACCGTGGCTTCCGCGCCGCTGCCGGGAGCCCGCGAACAGGCCAAGTGGATCAGCCGGGTGTTGCCGTCATAGAGCGTGAGACGCAAAGCTGGCCAGCCGCGCCCTGAGGCTGACGCACCGCTCAGCGTCCACCTTGCTCTCGAAGCCCATCGGCATAGCGCCGATAACGACTTGACCGCGTGCGTGTCGACGAGCGATCGGTGAGCGCAAGGATCGAGGGTGCAGTGCAGGATAATGCTGTTTTAAATCAGCGCTGTTTTCAGCCGACTGCCTTGAGCGTGGGCACAAGGATATAGGCCCAAGGCAGGAGATCATCGTCTGGCTGTTCGGGAGGCCGCCCTGGGCGCGCGACAGCCGTTCCTTCGGCTGCGCCGCTCCGCCACCATCCGCGCCGTGCCTTCCGGAGACCATCCCCGCTGCCGGCCGGCGCCCGTGAAAACCTCGACCCGGCGCACCGGCTCGAGATGGCTGGGCTCAGCGTAACTCTGAAGTCGTCATATACCGAAGCCTTCACAGACTTCGGACATCCCCCTCACAGTCCGATCCAGATGGCGTCAGGAACACCGCTTGCGTTGATGCGGATGAACCCCTGCTTGTGCCACAATGACCCTTATGTCAGCGCGCGAGCCAAAGCTTCCGTGCAAGGCGACGGCTAGGATAAGGCAATGCCGACGAAGGGCACATTGCTTGCCACACTCTGGAATGATGGCATGCTCGGAAGGCCTAGGTTTTGCTCAGGGCCGCCTGCAAGGCGCGCTTTGAGGTTATTCACATAGCCTTCTGCGTAGTCCTGCGCCGTCGAGACCGAAAGATCAATGCCTGCCGCCAAGGCCTCTTCCATCAGGTGCTTTACGAGCCCATTTCGAATGGCCAGCTTGACCTCGGGGCCTGCGATAAGGCCGATCGCCTGCGCGGCCATATTGAGGCCAGCTTCCTCCAGCGCTCGCTTCATATCGCCTCCGTTAATGGCCGTACGCAGGAGATTGGCTGCTTGCGACTCAGCCTCGAGAACCATCGAGGCAAGATCGGCTACTTGTCCGAGGCCCGGAATGAAGCTGAGCAGTCCCACCGCCGTTGCCGCCAAGTCGAGCACTTTCGTCTCGATTTTGAGCACGGAGTCGACGACGTGCATGACGGCCCCGCCGTTCTTTTTGGCTGACTTAATGTCAGGCTGGTCCATCAGGCCCATCTTCATGTCCGCGACGGCATTCTGCTCTTCTGCGGTTTGGGCGCCGTGGGTGATTGGCTGCTGAACGTTGCGGTTCGCAGACGACATGTTTGTGCAAAAATGGGCAAAGTCTTTTTTGCTGATATTGCCGGAATCAACCGTATGCCCGCCGCCAAAGTCGAAGAATTTATGATGGGTCTTATAGCCCGTGATCGAATTGTTCAGGAGGCCAAACAAAAGAGGATCTGAAAGGAGCTGAGAGGCTGCTTCCCGCACTTTCGGATCAAGGCTCTTGTCGTCTTTCATTTTCGCCAGTTTGTCGCGAGTCAGAACACCGCTTCCAAAGAACGTGTCCTGATGGTCCTTGATCATCTCGACCGTATTCAGCTCAGTTTGCGTGAGGCTCATCGACGATGAGGCGACTTGCAGGAAGTCCTCTTTGTGCATCTTCCCTTTCGAGCCACCGCACAACTGGTTCCAAGCATCGGGGTGATCGAGGAAATATTGCGCCGCCGCAATGACCTGGGGCGGAAATTTGCCGTTTTTCGATTCGCCGCCGACCATTTTCTTGAACTCATCCAGACTCAGGTCCTTGGACAGATTTTCGGAGTACCGGTAAAACTCCCGCAAGGCATCGCTCAAGGTCATGACCGAAGGCTGCAAACCTCCGCTGCCGTCGGATGGTATGTAGTTCTGCTCGTAGCTTTGCGCTTGGGCTTCCTGAAATGCAGCAACTTGTGGGTGGTGGTTTGAAAATCCGGCCAAGTCCTTGGCGTTGATCTTGCCTCCACAGCGGCCGTCGCCCTGCGAGCCAATCGCATAAAAAAGTCCCGAATCCTGCTGCAGTCCCTTGATCGCCGCTTTCAGATCCGGTGGCGTAGAGGGATCATTGGCTTTCTCGGTCAACGACTTCCAACTAAGCGGGCATTGGTCCTTGTGACGGTTGAGTACCGCAACAATCTGCAACTCAGCCGTGGTCAGCGACCCACCGTTCCACGTGATTCCGGGGCTCGGCCTGGGAGCCGGCTCGATCTTCGGGGTGACGCGGAGCAGATGTTGGGCTTCAGTCGCCTTGGAGCGTTGCGATTGGTCCTCCTTGAGAGCCGCCCTCATATGTGGCGGCAGCAGATCCAGTGGGTGTTGCTCCAAGCCCTTCAATGTCGATTCGACATCCGGTGCCAGATGGCCCAAAGGGTCCTGCCGCAATTTATCCATTGTCGAATCAAGATTCGACGTTGGCAGATCCCCTTGCGCGAAAGAGCCGGGCTTGTTTGCCAGCACACAAGTGGACAGCATCGCTTCGAAGCACGATGCACTTTGCTGATGCTGGGTCGCAAAATGGGAAACTTTCAGGCCCGGCCAACCCCTTGCGGACTGTAGCGAATTTGAGCGGTAGAAAGTTGAAAGATTGCTGGCCGACATTGTGCATCCTCAGACGTGACGTTGAAATCCCCACAAGAGACCCCGACAGAAGATCCCTTGCGTTTCACAAAATTCGACAATTCCAAGCGTCGGCAGGTCACGAATGCGCCTGCCCTGCCTTCAATTGCTGTGTTCCGGGCCGGCTCCAAGGTTCGGTCCAACACAATGGCCGGAGTCACCGCGAGAGCTGCCGGGACTCATCATGAGCGGATTAGCTTTCGAGAAACTGACGAGTTTGCGAAGAGTTCACAAAGGGGTAGCCGCAGTCATGTTCTTCAGAGCTGCGGCAAATCCTCAATGTTCATTTCTTGCCCAGCTCAGGCTTCCCGCCAACGCTATCCTGTTGTGGGATGTCAGAAGAATAAGAAGCATCCGGTCGTCCGTCGCGAACGACCGTAGTGGAGGAGCCGCGAAACAAGATCAGCACTGATTCCTTTGGCGTGGCCGCTATGTGAGTCTGCGCCTGCGCCTCCGCCACCAAGCCGTTAAAGGTCTGCTCCACGAGTGCGACGAAGCGCGGTGGACCGGAAACGAAGACGAGGCCATTGCCTGGCACGGGTTTGACCACATAGCGCTCGTCGGAGATATCAAGCTTGTCGAGAGCCCCCTTGAACGCATCGAAGCGAATCGACGTCATCAAAAGCATTCGAGTTTGCGATTCTTGTGCAGCAGACACATAGAGCACAAGGCCGTCATAGTACCATTGGAGACCGTAAAGGTTCGTCAAGCGGTCGAGGAACGCGCGCGGTGGCAAATCAGGCATACGTCCGCGAATTCGCCCCTTCACCGCAGGACTGATGTTGACCCTGATATTCAGGTTGTTGCCGAATTCCTGCAACGCTGCAGCGAGTTCCTGATCCAGAACCGTGTATCTATAGGGTGTCGCCGGAAGGGACAGCGGGACTGCGTGCGCCGGGTGAATCCCGGTGGACAGAAAAAACCCGGCACAGAGAAGTCTCAAAACATGCAGGGTGACGGGTTGGATAAGCGTTCTCGGCATGTCGCACTGATAAACCAAACGCTGAAATCATCACAAGTGACTAAATTGCCGAAGAGATTTTAGATGTCGAAATGACGCCGCCGTTAGTCAGCTTGTTGTCAGCTTGCCCCCCTAGGAGTGTTGCGCCGACACCGGGTGATGAATGGGCGGGGCCCGCCCGGTCAGAGAGAGCAACCGAGTCCTTACATGATGATGCCTGTCACGTCGATCTCTGCCACTCTAACGGCTGGCCTCCCCAGGGTCGGATCACCGTCGATTGTCGAGCAGGCCCAGTTTGAGCGCGCCTTAGGGCATGCAGCCGACTCGCTGAAAAACAATGCCGCCGCGGAGCCAGCGAGTGCGGCGCCAGTTGCTGCGGCGATGGATGTTCAGCGCGCGGCTGCGCCGACGAGCGGCATGGGCGATCGCGTGTTGCAGACGATTTCCTCCCTATATCCACACAACACTGTTTCCTTCCCCGCGCTCGACCATGACATAGCCCTTTCGAAGGGCGCTCTACCGGGACCGGCGCAGAAGCTTCCCGTCGCAGGTGAGGCGGGAACCGGAATCTCGGGCATTCCTCAACAAGGGCAAGACTTCGAAACGATGATGGCTGGTCTTCGGGATGTTTACAACGGCGTCACCCAGGTGGCGCTTATCTCCAAAGGCGTCAGCGGCGTCACATCATCCGTGAATAAACTTTTGAAGGAAGGCTGAACCGCGCGCATGATTGGCTTGGCCGAGGGCGAAATCATGCGTGGCCTGTCAGGGTGGCGGTCGGTTAGACTTGTCATGCTGCCAGTTCTCGTCGCCCTCAGTGCTTGCAAAACCGACCTCTACACGCAATTGCAAGAGCGTGAGGCAAATGAAATGCTCGCACTTCTTGAAGACAACGGGGTCGCCGCGATCCGGGTGGTCGCCAAGGATGGGACCAGCACGATCCAGGTTGACGAAAAGCTGCTCGCCTTCTCAATCAACCTTCTGAACGCCAAGGGGTTGCCGCGCCAATCCTTCAAGAACCTCGGTGAGATATTCCAAGGATCAGGCCTGATTGCCTCGCCGACCGAGGAGCGTGCCCGTTACGTGTATGCCCTGAGCGAAGAGTTGTCGCGGACGATCAGCGATATCGATGGCGTTTTTTCTGTACGTGTTCACGTCGTGCTGCCGCATAACGACCTTGTGCGAGCCGGCGCCACGCCATCCTCGGCCGCGGTGTTTATCAGGCACGACGCCAAAACAAATGTCGCGGCTCTGCTGCCAAAGATAAAGATGCTGGTAGCCGACAGCATCGAAGGCTTGTCCTACGATAAGGTGGAAGTGGTTTTGGTGCCGGTAGAACGGTCCGCACACGAGCAACGGCCCGATCCGACTGCTGTTTTGCCACAAGCATCAACACCTCTTCCTGCGCCAATTCTGGCGACCGTGACAGGTTTTGCCGCAGCCGTATTCGCAGTGGCCTGTTATCTCTTGGTCAGCGTTGCTACGCGTCGGCGCAAGCAATCAACCGGCGTTTCCAAGGTCGAGGGGCGCCGGGATGCTTCTGCTGTCGAGGCCATTCGCAAAAGAATGCCTGCAATTGGACGTGGGTGACATCTCATTGCCAATGCCTATACAGACCGCCCGACCTGATGGTCCGCACCAATTGCGTTTTCCGGGCGCGAGCGAGCTTGCGGCTTCGGCCCATCCGACCCGTCTAGCGGCGCGTCTTGATCCAGCGTTATCGGCAGAAACGTTAGTGAAGTTGCAGAAGTGTTCCAGACTGCATCCAAGGCTGGCAGAATTGCTGGGCAACTATGACGTGGATCTGAACCACATCGGCTGCAGGCCGGACCTTCTACGCGGGCACGATCCATATCGAGCTGCCCTTCTTGCTGGTAGTATCTGGCATGCCCGTTCGCTGGTCGCGTTTGTCTCTCAGCCTGAGCTTGCCATCCTTGTTAAACGCATCGGCGTGGATGCACACGCATTCGGAATCCGACACCTGCTGCATGCCGTTGAGAACAGACTGATCGCGGACCCAGAAAAACTCGCTCAGCAAATCGAATACGATGGACATGCATGTCTTGGGGCTTGGCTCCAGGACAGTTCAGCGACCGAGCGTAACCGCGTGCTTCTTCGGTTGCCCGAGGGGACTGCCGCGGAGACTCCAGCACCTGAGCATTGGACCGCCGCCGGCCAATTGCTTTCACTTGTACTAGCTCATTTTGAGACAGAGACCCCGGTGAAATGACAGCCGAACTTTCCGAGGGGCCAATAGCGCCGCAGATGCGTCCAATCGGACCACTGATACCCGCGAGCGAGCTCGAAACCTGGCACAGCGCCGCGCAAGCGCTTGCCGCGGCAGAACGGCATCGGCAGCGCGTTCGAAACTGGGCACGCGCCGTTTACCAGCGGGCGTGGGTGCGCGGCCACATGGAGGGCTCGAATGCAGGCACCGAGGAGATGGCAGGGCTGATTGCGGAGACAATCTCCGAAATCGCGCGACGAAAGGCGGCTCTGGAGCAGGAATTGCCGCAGCTCGTGATGGAAATATTGAGCGATCTTATCGGCGCTTTCGATCCGGGCGAGCTACTGGTGAGGGCTGTTCGTCACGCCATAGAGTGTCAATACAGCGGCACCGAAGTTTGCCTTCATGTTTCTCCCATGCAAGTCGACATGCTTGCACGAGAGTTTGCTCGATGCGACGGCCAGGATGGTCGACCAAGGGTGCGGATCGAGCCCGACCCGACGTTGTCGCCGCAACGGTGCGTGCTGTGGAGCGAGTACGGCAATGTCGACCTGGGACTTGACGCCCAGATGCGCGCGCTGCGCCTTGGTTTCGGGACGCTATGTGAAAAAGGCGAGCTATGAGAAAGCCCGTCCCAGAACATAACGCTGACGCCGACACTCGAGCTCTCGTTCCAGCAATCTCGTCTTTGAGGGCTGCGGCCAAGCGAATTGACACGCGTGCGGTGCGCGGTCGGATCACGCGGGCTATCGGCACACTGGTTCATGCCGTCTTGCCAGACACTCGTATTGGGGAACTTTGCCTCCTAGAGGACCCGCGAACCGGGCTGTCGCTCGAGGCCGAGGTGATCGGCCTGTCGGGTGATGGTGTATTGCTGACACCGATCGGGGACTTGGTGGGCCTATCCAGCCGCGCAGAGGTCGTGGCCACTGGCCGAATGCGTGAGGTGCCCGTCGGCGGCGATTTGCTCGGTCGCGTGATCGACAGTCGTTGCCGCCCATTGGACGGCAAAGGCGAAATCAAGACCGTCGAAACTCGGCCCCTGCATGGCAGAGCCCCCAATCCGATGACGAGGCGCATGATTGAGCGGCCATTCCCGCTTGGGGTCCGTGTCCTCGATGGTCTGCTGACGTGCGGCGAGGGCCAGCGGATCGGGATTTATGGCGAGCCAGGTGGTGGCAAGTCGACGCTGTTGTCACAGATCGTAAAGGGTGCCGCCGCTGACGTCGTCATAGTGGCGCTCATAGGCGAACGTGGACGGGAAGTTCGTGAATTCATCGAAAGGAATCTTGGTGAAGAGGGCCTTCTCCGTACGGTCGTCGTGGTTGAAACATCCGACCGCTCGGCGGTAGAGCGTGCGCAATGCGCTCCAATGGCGACTGCGCTCGCGGAATATTTTCGCGATCAGGGCCTACGCGTTGCTCTCATGCTGGATTCGCTGACGCGCTTCTGCCGCGCTATGCGCGAAATAGGCCTTGCTGCGGGTGAGCCGCCGACGCGACGGGGCTTTCCTCCTTCCGTTTTTGGCATGCTGCCAGGCCTGCTCGAGCGCGCCGGCATGGGTGAGCGGGGCTCAATCACGGCCTTCTATACGGTGCTTGTAGAGGGTGATGGCACGGGTGATCCAATCGCCGAGGAATCGCGTGGTATTCTCGATGGCCATGTCATCCTCTCACGCGCTATTGCGGCGCGATCGCATTTCCCCGCTATTGATGTGCTGCAGAGTCGCAGCCGCGTCATGGATGCAGTCGTTTCGGGGACACATCGCAAGGCAGCATCCATTTTCCGCGAGCTCCTATCGCGCTATGCCGAGACCGAGTTCTTGATCAATGTTGGCGAATACAAGCCAGGTGGAGATCCCCTGACTGACCGGGCCGTCGCGTCAATCGACGAACTGAGGGAGTTTCTGCGCCAGAGCGAAGATGACGCGTCAGATTTCGAGGAGACGGTCGCATGGATGTCGCGTCTGACCGCGTGAACTGGGTTCAGTCTTCGAGGTTACGGCTTCTGAAGGAAATGCAAGAGCGTCGTGCCCTTGGCGAGCTGTCCAAGAAGGAAGCCCAGCGCGATGTGGCCGCCTCAGCCGTACAAAATGCCGCTAGGGAGCTTGCAATGATACAGCAACATTGTTCAAGAACAGAAGCAGCGCTCTATCAGCATCTGATGTCACTCGACAACTTGTCTAGCGCAGCGCTCGACCGTCACCGCCTTCATACTGAACAGCTTGCCGCTGAGGTCACTTCCAGACGGCAGATGCTTGATGATGCCCAAATCGCTCAAGAGGAGGCTGAGATGGCGGCGTCCAGGACGAGGGAGCTATGGGTCATATGTTCGGCGGCAAGGGACAAATGGCAACAAATCGAGGACGATGTGCGGCGCGCCGTCGAGACTCATTCGGAGGCCGCAGCCGAGATCGAGGCCGACGACGAGATACTGCTGAAATATGCGAGGGGGTCGCTTGCCTAAATGCCGCGCAACCGGATCCGACAGTCGCAAGAGGTCGTCCGAATGACACGACCGTGCAGTCTTTGATAGCCGCTGCGGTCACACCCGCCATGTTCGAACCAGTTCTGAAACTGTCCCGCACGGTTGTCTCGTGGCTCAATGATACAGCAGCGCCCCGCACGCCGTTTCAAAGCCGGATCAACGAGGTGCCGCTATCGGTGCGAACGGCAGGGCTTGTCTGGCAGCAGGAACCTGCTGCCATTCCGATGCTTGACTGCGTCTGGAGAGTGGGAGCCGAAACGGTCATCTTGTCGCTGTCGCGCCCGCTCGTAGAGGAGTTCATCACGACAGTGCAGAACGGCTTGGCCTTCCCTTCCGAGCCAACTGCTTCGCTTATTCTCGAACTCGCTCTTGAGCCGCTTGTCACTCGACTGGAGGAGACGACGCGTCTGAACGTGCAACTCGTGCGCGTATGCGAAGCCACGATGCTGGCTCCTCATCTTGAACTCGACATCATTTTCGGCGCGGTCAAGGGCAAGGGCCGTCTATTCCTGTTCACGCCTCTTGACGGCTTAGTACCGCCTGCGTTTCGCGCGCTAGGCGAACTGCTTGCCCAGTTGCCGCGGCAGCTGGGCGGGCTGCCTCCAGAGCTCCCGCTCATTGTTGCAGGAGAGGTCGGCACGCTTCGCCTTCCTGCGGCGCTTCTTCGAAGCGCATGTGTCGGTGATGCATTGTTGCCCGATATTGCGCCGTTCGGCCGCGGCCAGATCACCCTAGCTGTCGGCCAGTTGTGCGCCGGGGCGGATCTTGACGGCGATGAATTAATCTTGCGGGGGCCTTTCCGCCCGCGACCGTGTCCTTTGGAGAATGCGCATATGACACAACCCGGATCGCAACTGGAGCTTACTAAGGATCTCGACGATGTCGAGATCGTGCTTGTCTTTGAATGCGGCCGCTGGCCTATTTCTCTTGGGGAATTAAGAAGTGCCGGCGAAGGGCATATTTTTGAACTTGGATGGCCGATCGACGGCCCGGTCGACATAGTGGCCAATGGTCAGCGTATCGGGCGTGGCGACATTGTCCGCATCGGAGAAGAGCTGGGCATCAGGCTCCGTGGCGGGTTTGCATGCAATGAGTGAAGCTCAGCCGACAATCCTGGCGCTTCTTGCGGTTACCGCCGGACTCGGTCTGCTGGTTTTAGCAGTTGCCACGACAACGGCCTTTGTAAAGGTATCAATTGTTCTTTTCCTCGTCCGCAATGCGCTCGGGACCCAGACCATACCACCCAATGTGGTGCTGTACGCCGCGGCGATGATCCTCACTATGTTCGTTAGTGCGCCCGTTGCTGAGCAGACCTATGACCGCATGTCGGATCCCAAGCTCCACTATCAGACATTCGACGACTGGGTAAGCGCCGCTAAAGCCGGAAGTGAGCCCTTGCGCGAGCATCTCAAGAAATTCACAAATGAAGAGCAGCGGCGATTTTTCCTATCTTCGACAGAAAAGGTCTGGCCAGAGGAAATGCACGCTGCAGCCACGCCTGATGACTTTGCAATACTTGTACCATCTTTCTTGCTATCAGAATTGAAGCGCGGATTTGAGATAGGATTTCTACTTTATCTGCCTTTTATTGTTATAGATCTGATAGTGACAACTATCTTGATGGCAATGGGTATGTCGATGGTCTCACCAACTGTTATATCTGTCCCGTTCAAGATCTTTTTGTTTGTTGCCATTGATGGTTGGTCAAAATTGATGCATGGGCTTGTGCTGAGTTATACGTTACCGGGAGGCTGATCATCACTGAATCCAGCATCATTACTCTTATGAGCCAATCACTGGTGGTTTTCATGATCTGGATTCTACCGCCGCTCATTGCATCAGTGGTTGTCGGCCTCGTCATCGGCATCCTCCAGGCGGCGACGCAGATCCAGGATGAAAGCTTGCCGCTCACCGTGAAGCTTCTGGTCGTTGTCGCGGTGATTGGGCTGTTTGCTCCTGTGCTAAGCGCCCCGCTCATAGAGCTAGCCGATCAGATCTTCACCGAGTTTCCCGCAATGACACTTAGCTACTAGTCCGCCCCATGGACGCGCCATCGGCCGATATTCAAATTCTGATCCAGACGGCTCTCGAACTCGTCGTTGCGGCAGGTCTTGGGGCAGCCCGCGCGATGGGCATCATGCTGATCTTTCCCGTATTCACACGCTCGCAGATCAGTGGGCTGATCCGGGGCTGTTTGGCTGTTGGCTTCGCACTACCATGCCTGGCACACGTCAGCGGCGGATTGCCGGCGCTGGATTCTGATACACGCCTGATCCAGCTAACCCTGCTCGGATTCAAGGAAGTTTTTGTCGGTGTACTCCTTGGCACTTTTCTTGGCATTCCGCTTTGGGGCCTTCAGGCTGCCGGGGAGCTTATCGACAACCAACGCGGCATCAGCAGCCCGACCGCTTCGGCCGATCCCGCGACGAACAGTCAGGCTTCCGCGATGGGCGTTTTTCTGGGGATCACTGCGATTGCCATATTCGTCGGATCAGGAGGCCTGGAAACTTTGATCAGTGTCCTGTACCGCAGCTACTTGATCTGGCCGGTGTATCAGTTTCACCCGACACTGAGCGGGCCAGGAGCAATGGAGTTGTTGGGGCTTCTCGACCGCATAATGCGCACGGCATTATTGGTATCGGGGCCTGTCGTGTTCTTCCTGATACTGATTGATATATCGATGATGCTGCTGCGTCGCTTTGCCCCGCAATTTAAGGCGAGCCAACTGTCTCCGGCAATCAAGAACATTGTCTTTCCAGTTCTCACGGTCACCTACGCTGCCTATCTGGTGGAGAGCATGAAACTGGAGGTCACACAAGCCAACGGCGCGCTGGAGTGGTTCGACAAATTGCTGCCATGAGCGACACAAGTGAAGAGAAGACACACGCCGCCAGCCCGAAGAAGTTAAGTGAAGCGCGCAAAAAAGGACAGCTGCCACGTAGCTCCGATTTCGTCCGCGCGGTCGGGACTTGCGCTGGGCTCGGCTACCTTTGGCTAAGAGGCAGCGTGATCGAGGACAAATGCCGGGAAGCGCTCCTATTAGCCACCAAGTTGCAGAGCCTACCTTTCGATACCGCGGTGCCGCAGGCATTGGTTGTGCTCGTCCAACTCACCGTCGCGGCTGTTGGCCCGCTGCTTGGAACCCTCGTCGCCGCGGTGATTTTGGCCAGCCTGCTAGCCAATGGTGGATTTGTCTTCTCTCTGGAGCCGATGAAGCTCAGCTTTAAGAAAATTGACCCCTTTGAAGGGCTGAAGCGCTTGGGGTCTGCTCGTTCCATGGTCGAAGTCTGCAAGACCATGTTCAAGGTATTGGTTCTCAGCGCAACCTTTTCCATTGTCCTTCTCGGGATGTGGAAGACAATGGTCCCTCTGCCGATCTGCGGCATGGGCTGTGTTGGCCTCATCTTTATGGAGACAAAATTGCTGATGGGAATTGGCGCCGGCGCACTGCTGGTCGGCGGACTGATCGATCTCCTGCTCCAGCGCGCGTTGTATCTGCGCGAAATGCGCATGACCAATACCGAAGTGACGCGCGAGTCGAAGGATCAGCAAGGAGCGCCAGAGTTGAAAGGTGAACAGCGTCGCATCCGCGAGGAGGCGGCCGACGAGCCTGCGCTTGGCGTGCATCGCGCCACGCTGGTCTTAACAGGAAGGGCGGTCCTGATCGGTCTGCGTTACGTTCGCGGTGAAACCGGGGTGCCGTTCTTAGTTTGCCGTGCCGAAGGTGAGCGCGTTTCACATGTGTTGAGTGAGGCGCGGGCACTACGCCTGACGATCGTCCATGACCATGTCTTAGCGCGTCAGCTGATAAGCACTACAAAACTCGGCCACGCGGTTCCTATGCAATATTTCCAGCCTGTCGCGAAAGCATTCTTTGCCGCAGGCTTGGCCTAGTCATTGGAAGTCCACGACTGCCCAGTTCAAAACTGACCTGGTTCCATGCTAGTGGCAAATGTCGGCTGGCCATCCGTGCCCCAGTGTCTCTGTCAGGCCAACCGCGCAACCGCGGGCCTGGGGCAATCACTCCCCTCGGATCTGCCACCCAGCAACTACGGCAAGTCCTCCGGGCATGACCTTTCAGCCTCTGCTGGCCGGTGCGTGGCGCAGTCCGAGGTTTTGAGGCCGGCAGTGCGGATTTGATTGGTGCAGCCGTTGGAATGCCCTCGTCAGCTAGTCGTCAACTAAGCGCCCTATGTTGAACAGCCGTGCTAACTTGAGCTCGGTTGCGAAACATAGGAGTACGAATCGTCATGTATGGTCGAATTGGTGGCTCATCCGATAGTTACCGCGCGCATAATGCCGGCGAGCAATCGGATGCAGGAAGCGAAGGGTTCGCGGACACATTTGCCCGAATGCACTTATCCGGATCGGAAGGTAGCGGCGCCTCATCATCGGCGGCTCCCCAAGCATACTCCCTCAATTCCCGACCTCCTGTGGTGGAGATCAACAGGACTTCCTTCAGGAGACAGGTGAGGCAATTTCATGGTGATGAAATCACGCACATCGCCGACAATCCTCAAGAGTATTCGGAGTTCGTATCGTCACGAGCCAGGCGCACCGCGGACGTTGCTCAGCAATATGGCATCCGTCGAGATACGGAGCACGCGCGATATTTCAGTTACCAATTGGGAGACCGGAGTGCCGGACTGCTGAGAATGGAAGGCGGATTCAGCATGAACGAGTTCGAATCGGAAAGTTGGCGGGAACAATTTCCTGGTCGAACTGAGGTCACTTCCATAGTGGATCTTCAAGTCGCCCATCCGCTCGTCGAAAATGCGGGCGATATTCTGCTGGAGCATCAACTTCGGATAGACGGCGACCGACCGTTGCTGAATTGGCGTGCGGCTAATCCGGAAGCACAAGCGCGCGCGCAGACGATGGGGTTTGTTGAAGTGGATCATGGCGACCTGGTGCTTGACCCTACGCAGCATCCCGACAAATGGACGAAGAACAGTGCCGGTGAGTGGCAGCGTGCAGGCAAACCTCCACTCTATCTCCACAAAAACGAGGACAGCGACAGCAGCGATAGCGGGTCCGACGACGATTTCATGTGATTTGTCGACCCGCCGCCGAGCCTTGCAACTGGTGACGGTTGCAAGGCTGTTGGCAGTGAATGCTAATTGTCCGGCGACAGCCCCGCCTTAGCGCCAGCGCCGCCGAGCAATCCAGCCCATCTCCCAGACAATAAACTGCGGATGCGCATCGTGGGTGCTTGCGAGCGGATTGTATTCGGGCCGGAACTCCGCCTCTTGGATACGAGCTCTCCCGAATCCAATTTTCTCCACCACACCGTTGGGTCGTTGCGATGCGCCGATCCCGATCGGATCGGCTATGCCTGCTCCGCGCTCGCAGGAAGACCTTCCGCCTCGATCTTGGCGGCGCGATCTCGGCGATAAGTTGGATGGGAGGCAAGATACGCCGCCACGTCAACAGCAGGTAACGCGACATCGCAAATCGGCCCTGACGGTAGCCGATCGACTCCAATCGCCGGACCGCAACTCGCGCAGCGGCATTCGCGGTTTGGCCAGGAGAAATGCTCGCTGACTCACAGCGTGGCCGGCCGCATTCTGCCCTAGACCCCAAAGTACGTGCCCTGTCATGCAGCCTGCGCCGACGGGAGCTCGGCACGCGAATGGCGTGGTTGGCGGCCAAGCCCCGAGGTCAACAAGGACTTACAGAAAGCGGGGGTGAGTTTGCCGCGATGAATTATGACCTTCTCGCGACCGGACCTAGCATCGGCTTCCTCTCGCTCTCGATTGTAGCCGCGCTGTTCGTTGGATTTAACGTGGCAAGCGGTGAATTCGGAATCAGCCAGCCCTTCCAAGTTTCTGGCCATGACGGGGCGACTCGTGTGGATGTGCACCCACATCGGGCTCGGCATCGCACCATTGACCAGCATCTTGGGCTGCAGCTTCATCTCAAACAGCTTTCCTGGCTCGCCACGCAGCGCGACCGGTGCCTCCGGCGGCATCAATTCGTCGGCATTGCACAAATGTTCCAGGTATTTTTGCGCCGGAAATGCGTAGGTCTTCATGCAATCAGTCGTAATGCCGGCTTTTCCTTCATTCAATGCGTTGGCCTGTCCCAGCACCATGTTCAGCAACCCTTTGAGCTGGTCTGTGCGTTCGTGCACTTTGGGTAGCTGGGTGGAGGTGAGTAGCAGGCGTACATTACGCCCCTGCAACCCGGCGAGACAGGTTTGCATCTCAACGGCCTGGGCTCGCAGGTACTGGGCCACATCGTCCACGACCTTACCGGCCTCCTCAGGCTTCATCTGGCGCACTTGGGAGACGACGCTTTGCTGACCGGCCAGATCGAACTGCAAAAGTTCGTCCAATCGTTTGAGCCGCTCCGTCAATACCTCCATTGACAACGCGGCGCTCCCGATTGTCGAGCCTGCCCCCGACGAACTCGCACCCACCTCTTGCGCTCTCACCTGTGTACTCGCAACTTGATCCGAGCGCGCGAGAACCTTGGCTGCTGGCACTGTGCCGGCGTTCGCAGCGACTGGTGTTGATGGCTGCCCGGCGGCAGAAGTCCCGGCGCGAGCTGCCGACTTATGCTTTGACTTCCCTTTCCTTCGCGCTGTAGTGCCTTCTGACACTGCAGCCGTACCAGCAGTGTCAGCCGGTATCGCAGCGCCTGCCCTGGCCGGCATCGCAGCGCCCGCCTGGGCCTGTGGCGCCATGATGGCTGACGGCGGAGACTGCAGGTTCAACAAGTGCATGGCATCGTGCGCAGTGATCCATGCATCGTCCACGATCCGTTCGAACAGTTTCAATGGGAGGCCGGCATCTGGGTAGGTATGGCTTAGCTTGGTATGCACCTCGTGCAACGCCAATCCAAAATCCGAAAGCCGCTCCATGATTTTTTCTACAACCGCGCAATCATGAGCGTTGAGTGCTTTGCCATCATCCATTATGCCCTTCGCCAAAGAGAGGGCGCGAAGAGCTTCTTGAACGGCGCTTGCCATCAGCTGCACCACTCCATTTCGACCGACGAGGAGTTCCTTCAAATCTGGCTCGAACCTGCTCGCCCGCAGTTCAATCTTGGCCCGCGCAAGACCGATCCGCTCACGGACCAGCCAGATCCTGACACTCAGTACCGAGCCGGCACGCAGCCGCAGTGCGCACCGCTCGGCTTCCCGCATCACGGGCGTTCCACTGGATAGGCTAGCGGTGGCAGCGCAGGCGGATCGCTGCCGTTCGGAGCGCCATGCCTTTTTTTCCCACCACTTAATTGCCGCCGTATGGTGGTTCTCCACATTTAAAATCAACAGCTCCTGCCGGTCCGCCTGGGAGTAGGAGTAGAGTTTATCGACCATACCTGCCGCTTTCTTGGTCTTTTTGTCCAATTTCGTGATCGTCGACAGGCCAAGTTTGTCTACTTCATTCGCGGCGTCGCACACGATCTGGCAACATCTACGCACCTTGTCGTCTGGCATAATTGTCTGCGCCTCAGCCGCAGGCAGGCTAGCGCGGTACTCCAGAATTGCTGAGGCTGCATCGACGACCCGACTGATCAGCTCCACCGCCTCCTCGGGGACGTCGGTTTTCCTGGCCGCAGCCTCGCAATCAGTCAGTTGTTGAACAAGACTGTTCATTCTGAGCTGTGTCGGACTGATATCTTCATTTGACGATGAGCTGGTGCCTTCCACCTGCGCGGTTGATAGTTGGCTACCGACCGGCGCCATGGCTTCGCCCTCAGACATGGAGGGAGAACTGCGCCGCCTTGCGGCTGCGCCACGTGGCGCTACGGTTCCGCGTGGTGGCGCAGCGGCTCCACGTGGCGGTGCGTTCAGGATTTGATCTTCGCCAATCGAGGCGCCTGGCAGACTTTCGCGGGCATCGCCTGGACCGCGCGCAACTGGAAGGGAGGAGGGCCTCCTATCGGCGTCCCCAGAGCGCATCTGCTCCACAACGGAATCGAATGACTGTCCACCTTCTCCCGCAGCAAGACTTGATTGCGAAAGGGAACTGCTCGCCCGCCCCGCGCGGCTGGCTCCAGTTTCAGCCTGCGATTTCCGTGGTCGGCCAATGCCCTTCATATTGCGTCTCCGTAGTAGGCGAGAATGTGCTGCTATTGTGCTGGCGGCTGACGAGACCAGCGGCATCTTTCGGTTAACGTCACGGTCAGCCAGACCCGCGACGGCGTAATGTTCCCGCCAAAGTGCTTCTCAGTAGCAGGCCAAGATTGGCCCGAGCTCACAGGACTTTCGCAACGTTGCCATCGATGTCCTGAGATTATCAGCGCTTCAGTCCGCCGATTTCCAGGAACAGCGAATGAAATCAGACCAACTCGGCTAGCTCCCCTTCCTAGACACGTGCCTGACGATTTTATTGAGGCGTCACTCCTCTCGTTCGCCACCGACAAAGTCACACATTTGCTTCAGAGATGCGTGTGCGTTGCGTATCGCGCGGGAAACCATTTCGATCTATAGTTACAAAAAGTGTCGAGACGGGACCTTTGGATCCGAAGGTCAGGCACGGCCGGCCTAGATAGACCGCTTGGCTGACGATTAGCTGACGATGGGAGTTCTCACGAACAGGGCAAGAAAATCCGACCGCTTCAAGCTTTCGATATGGTGAGAAGAGGATCCGCACCGGCCTCCCAAAGCCGGCAGACCATCCCATGTTCGTACGGTCGCCGACCTTCTCGAAGCCAATGAGCTCACCGCGCCGGGCCGTGATGTGCAGGCGAGAGAATGGTGATGCAAAGACCGAGTTCCTGCTCGTTGCGTGCGCCCGTGGAGCCAGCAAGAATACGGTCATTGCGGTCATGCAGCACGTGGACCGTGTCTCCTGTTCGACACCACAGCATCGAGGATGCAAACGAGCTGCTGCGGCTGCCATTCGGTCGCGGCACGCGTGGACGGCGGGATTGGCCGAACAGCCGAGATCGTCGTCGACTGTTCGATGCGAGAGCAAAATCCTGCAGAGCATACATTTTTGCGCTGGCCGGTTTTTGTCGAAAGCCGTCAGGTTCTCGAAAGCTCCCGCTCTTAGCTTGATCGAGATTGATCTCTAACACGTCGCCGCCAATGGCAAATGCCGGAGTACCTGATGATCGCAGCAATTGGGAGTGGAGTTAGCAACTTCGGGACTTCCTTGATCCGAAAGGGCCATGGGGATTCGAAATCCGAGCATCCTAGTGATGGCAAGCCGGCTGGTGGGAATGACGGCAAGCCGGCTGGTGGGAATGATGGCAAGCCGGCTGGCGGGAACGACCGGGCGGATAACCGGACCGTTTCAAATGATCAACTTCAAGACAACTCACAGTCTGCAGCACAAAGTGAAGCCTTCCAAAGTATCCTGCGATCGTTCGCGTGCCAATTCGCGAGCGATGCGATGGCTGAGGCCGATGAAGCTTTGGATGACACAGAAGATGCCTGACGCGGGAAAATCCGGCGTGAGGTCATACAGGCCGTTATCGACGGCACAACTCCAACAGAAAAAGGAATGATCATGGCTGCAGTTGATAATAATAAAAAATCAGGCAATACCAACACCAATAGCACTGGCAACACCGATAAAACTAACAGTAGCACTCCCGCCAATACAAGCGGAGCTGATGCTACTGCTTTTCAGGCGCAAGTGCAAGAACTAACCAATGTTAGCTTGGAGGCGACGAAAAGGAGTGTCCAGTTGCGCACTCTAACGACCAATCTCCAGACCATCAAGAAGGCCGCCGACGAACGCGTTTCGTAATGTCGGAAGCGGCTTTTAGACTGCCCCTAGCGCGTCTCCTTATTGACGCGACGTAGTCCCGAAATGAGCCGCATGGCAATTGCCGTGCGGCTTCTATCCTGTTTGAGAGATGCTCTGTGGATGACGCCGTTTCCCTCCGTTTCGAAGTGCTTTCGGGGCTCTATTGCGGACTGACCGGCAAGACGGATCTTCAAACGTGTTTAATCGGCAGCGGCTTCGATGCCGATTTGGTCTTTGTCGAGCAAGGACTGGCACCGCATCATCTTCGTGTAACTCTTCTTGGCAAGTCGATCGAACTCGAGGCGCTTGCACCCGGACTCAGTATCGAGGGCAACCGGAATATCGCCGCAGGCCAGTCCGTTGTTGTGCCCCTTCCTGCCGTCCTGCTCGTAGGCGAGATGTCCATTGCTTGGTCCGTGCAGGATGCAGAGCCGCCTGGTTCGACCGGCATACCGCGCCTACCGATCGGTGTGCTCGCCATGGTCATAATCAGCTCACTCGGGATCGGCGCGCTTTCGGGCATGTTCTCCTATCTTGGCAATGCAAGTGGATCGAGCCCCAATTCACTTCGGGCTGAAGTCGCGTCCAGAACGATCAGTCACCGCGCTGACAATGAACTTACGGGGGCAGCGGCCAAAGAGCTGCAGGAGGAAGTCGATCGAGCGGGTCTTCTCGACGTCAAGATTGGCTCCGCAAAGGGTGTTGTGACCGCCGAGGGCACCGTCACGTCTGAATCGGTCATCAGCTGGCAGAAGCTTCAGCAATCGTTCGATCGTCGCACCAAGGGTACTCTAACACTGGTGAACGGAGTGCTCATCAAAGAGGAGAAGGCGCCATCCGCAATCGCGGTCGAAGCTGTGTGGCATGGGGCCCAACCGTATCTTGTCATCGACAGCGAGAAGTATTTTGTCGGGGCCATTTTGGCTGATGGATGGGTAGTCGATCGTATTGAGGACAGCCGTGTGCTGCTGAGCAGGAATGGCCGCATTGCTGCTCTCCCATATTGAAAGCTCGCAGGCCCCATCAAGCAGCACTCTATGGCCAGCCAAACATCCTGTCGCGCTCGGTGCTGACAAGCTGGCTGCGTTGGAAACATTTGCTGCCCAGCCATTTCGCGCCTGTTTGTGGCTCTCATGCAGGGTCACGCGCTGGCCAAGGCCGAGGCGCCTTCGGAGTTCGAAAGCTACGTTTCAGGGCGTAACAGCAGAGTAAGTCTCAACCGATTGCAAAGGTGTCTCGATGGCCAACGTCCTGCGTGACTTCATCAAGCGTGCGCCGGCCAGCCCGGATTTAATGGTTGCGTTGATGCTGCTTCTGGCTGTCGCGATGATGGTCATGCCTATCCCGGTCGTGGTGGTCGACGCACTGATAGGATTCAATATGGGGTTGGCCATACTGCTGATGATGGTTGCCCTGTATGTCAGTACTCCACTTGATTTTTCCTCTTTGCCCGGCGTTATTTTGATTTCCACTGTATTCCGTCTCGCGCTGACGGTCGCAACGACGCGACTGATCCTGGCCGAGGGGGAGGCCGGCAGCATTATTCATACCTTTGGCGATTTCGTCATCTCAGGCAATATCGTGGTGGGTTTCGTCATATTTCTGGTCGTCACCATGGTGCAATTCATGGTCCTCGCGAAGGGTGCCGAACGGGTGGCAGAAGTGGCGGCGCGTTTCACGCTGGATGCTCTGCCGGGCAAGCAAATGGCGGTCGACGCAGAGCTACGCAACGGCCACATCGATGCCAACGAATCCCGCCGGCGGCGCGCCGAATTGGAGAAGGAAAGCCAACTATATGGCGCGATGGACGGCGCGATGAAATTTGTGAAGGGCGATTCCATCGCCGGGCTGGTGGTTATCTGCATCAACATGCTGGGTGGAATTTCGATCGGTCTGCTCTCCAAGGGCATGTCCTTCGGCGAGGTGCTGCATCACTATACTCTGCTGACGATAGGCGATGCATTGATATCGCAGATTCCGGCCCTTCTGCTCTCCATTACTGCGGCGACCATCGTCACCCGTGTGACTGGGACGGCGAGGATCAACCTCGGTACCGAAATGGTCAGTCAGCTCACGGCCAGTACTCGAGCCTTGCGGCTGGCGGCCGGCGTCCTGGTCGTGATGGGGTTCGTTCCTGGGTTTCCCCTCCCCGTCTTTCTGATGCTGGCCGCAGTGTTCGCTGCGGTAAGCATTGTCAAGGCTGATGTGCTGGGCGCCGGCACTGCCGATGCGAAAGATGGAACTGCAGCGGAGCCTAAGCAAGCCGCGCCTGCGAAGGAATTCCCGATCGCATTTTTTTTAGCGCCAAATCTTATGCAGGCGATCGATCAAGCCGAATTGCAAAAACATATTGGGCGCGTTTCGCTCCTGGTCACAGCCGATCTGGGCATTATCGTTCCCCGCATCCCTGTCTTGGTTGACGAGCAGCTGCCTACATCGCAATTCCGGATAGATGTCGAGGGCGTGCCAGTCGAACAGGACGCGATAGATCCAAGCCAGATGACGCTCCGAGCCGATGTAGCGCACGTCGACTCGAGCGGTATCCCCCTTAGGCGTGAGCCGAAAACGGACAGACTCCCGGTCGAACATACCCCTGCACAGGCCCTTACGGGCGCCGGCACGGAGCATTGGGCTCCCGGCGAACTCCTCGCCTTGCGCGTCCATGCAACGTTGACCCGCTACGCACCGCGATTGGTGGGCATCCAAGAGACCCGACATTTCCTGGGCCGAATGGAGCAGGAATATTCTGATCTTGTGAAAGAGGTGCTGCGCACGACGCCGATTCCTCGGATTGCCGATGTTCTGCGCCGCCTCCTGGAGGAAGGTATCCCAATCCGCCACACCCGTCTCGTGTTGGAGGCATTGGCCGAATGGAGCGAGCGTGAGCAAAACGTTGCCCTGCTGACGGAATATGTCCGTTCTGGTTTGAAGCGACAGATCTGCCACCGCTATGCCAACACCGAGGGCATCGTGTCCGCCCTGGTCGTCGAACGCGAGAGCGAGGATGTGATGCGTGGCGCGGTTCGAGATTCGGATGCAGGCCCCTATCTCGCACTGGAGGATCGGCAAAGCGAAGCGATGCTATCACAGATACGTCAGGTCCTTTCGAACACAGAACCGGGTCAAACCCGCCCTATTCTGTTGACGTCAATGGATGTCCGACGTTTCGTCCGCGGCTTTCTGACGCGAAACGGGATCGATCTCGCCGTGCTGTCTTATCAAGACCTCGCCTCCGACTTTACAATTCGCCCGGCAGGATCCGTCAAACTCCCGCACGGATCGAACAGCGGATTGTTAGAGTAGTTCCACCTTTCCTAACTGAACGCGACCCGCCTCCCTGATAACCGAGAGATAATATGAAATTTGTTAGAAATACAGTTTCTCCATCGCCTATGTTTCTGCGCCGGAGCTCACTTCTTTTTGCCGTACTCGCCATTCTGCCTTTGGGCGGTTGCGCCAGCTGGCAAAAGCCCGCTCTTTCCGTGCAGGAGACATCTTCCCCAGAGTTGCTCAGCGCCGATCAAATCGATCCGGCTATGCGCGAACGCATTTTGCGCGAAGTTGGTCAGGATGTTCAAGAGCGGGCTTTGCGGAATGAGGTGAAGCAGCACCCGGACAATGTTGATGCGGCGATACGGCTTACAAAAGCCTTGGTGGCCCAGAAGCGCCCGCACGAAGCGGTTGAGGTGCTCGACAGCGTCTTGGTTGCAGCCCCAGCAAACGTACGTGCATTGAATGCGAAGGGCGTGATCTTGGACATTGAGGGGCGGCATGACGCGGCACAGGCCCTGTATCGGCGAGCTCTCGAAACCGAGCCAGGGAATCAGATGGTGCAGCATAACTTCAATCTGTCGCTTGCCTTAACGGCAAGTCCGAACAGCCAAGGTTAGCACGATCGCAATAGGTGGGCACAGCGCATGTGCAGCCTATTCCCCGGCTCGAGACGCGCTCGGCTCCCATCATAGATGGCCTCTGAAGAGAGCCATATCTGCGCAAAGCTGTTGCTCCAGATCTGGCCGGCAGAGGTCGGCAGGAGAGCCGGATGACATCTCTCGGCCACCCGCAAGGCCATCCGCCTCGCTTCGTTGCCAGAGCGCCTTCGTGGTTGCCACGCGAGATACGCTCAGGATGGATTTGATTAATTCACGCGCGAATGCCTGCCTCTAACTTGGGGCAGGCGCGACCGCTCCCATAATGCAATACGCTGCCTCTAGGCCGATGGACGATGACGGGATACTTCCCCGAGACTTCAATGGTGGGGAGCAGCGCACCCGTCGATCCATTTGCTTTCAGCGTCAACCGCCACTATGTAGCGACACTTCGCCCGACTGTGTTTCAAGCTGCCCGGAGAAGTTTATGACAGAAGAAGCCCACAACACCGACATCCTCATCGAGCTCACTGCCGAGGTTGTATCAGCCTACGTCTCCAACAACCCCGTCCCGGCGGGGGAGCTTCCTGCCCTGATCGCCCAAGTGCACGGGGCTCTAAAAGGCACGGCCGGACTATTACCGGCAGAAGAGCCTGTGCCTGTGAAAAAACCTGCTGTCCCGATCAAAAAGTCGATCGAACCGGACTACATCATTAGCCTTGAAGACGGCAAGAAATTCAAATCGCTAAAGCGCCATCTGTCGACGCACTATGGTCTGACCCCGGACGAATATCGCGCCAAATGGGGTCTGCCGTCGGATTATCCGATGGTGGCGCCGAATTACGCCGCTACGCGCTCCGCCTTGGCCAAGACCATCGGACTCGGCCGCAAACCGAAAGAGCCGGAAGCCCCGGTGCCGGCGCCGGCGAAACGGACCCGCAAAAAGGTCGCAGCCTAAATCCGTATCAACAGTCGTTCGGGACGCGCGGCAGCCGTAGGCCCAATCTGCGCGGAATCAAAAGGCGGGGACGAGCCCCGCCTTTCCCGTCCAAGAGCCTCATTCCAGAGGAATTCGCGACGGCTCCAGCAATCGCTGCCGCGGCATTACCTGGTTGCATGCTCCGGCCGGGTTTCGAGCCGGTCAATGCGTTCGGAGTATGCCGCATCCTTGCCGCACGCGTTAGCCAGCCTTGCTGAGGCTGCCTGCAGAGGACTTGCCGGTGCGGCGATCCTGTTCGACCTCGTAGTTTATCTTCTGGCCCTCATTAAGGGTCGACAGGCCCGCTCGTTCAACAGCGGAAATGTGGACAAAGACATCCTGACCGCCGTTGTCGGGCTGAATAAAACCAAAACCCTTGGTGCTGTTGAACCACTTCACCGTTCCAGTCGCCATATATCCATTCCTTTGTAACAAGTCGCAACTTAGGCAGGCCATTCACGCCAGCCTGATTTGTACACGAGACTTTAGGCGCAGCAAAATCGGAAAATTGCAAGGCCCACTCGACCGCCTGATCTCCAGCAGCACCTGCCACACATGCGAGGCGCGTGCCAGACGAGGCGTATGCCAGACGTTTCGTCGTGCGCTGTCGCTCAAACGTCGACAGAAACAATGACCCAACCCTGCAAACTCGGCACATCTTGTGGACGTGCTTGGGTCGCTGCTCGACCGCAATACCCGCTCCTGACCGATATCGTCGGCCAAAATGACGATGTTTTTGTCATCAGACCGAAAGATCAGGCGCGCAGCGACACTGCACACTCAAACCGAGACCCGCGAACCTCGATTAGCTTCGGCCTGCTACGAAGCGCGGTTGCCTGCTTCTGAGGCGGGCCATTGTCGGTTTGAATCAACTGTCGGGTTCGGAACCCCAGACTGTCGGCAAGTTGACAATGCGCGTTCAGACGGCACAAACCACCCGATCGCTTGTGAGCGAGATGGTTTGGCAGATTGAGCAAGGGCGGGACTCAGCTATGCCGCCCAGGCTGCTGACAAGGCCAAAGCAGCGTAGGTGCGGAGTGAAATCCAAGGTCCACATGGGTCGTCGCGCGTCCCGTGCGCCTGGGAAGGCGCCGGCCCGGCCAAGCTTTTCCCAGATCGTCCGGATGACGCAAGCTTCGCTGAGCGTCAATGAACGTTCGGGCGATGACCAGGCGTCGTGCGTTGCAATCTGGACGGTCCAGGATATCCCAGCCCGCTTGGCTGGCCACACTTGAAGCTCCAGCATACCGGCTGGCACAGGCCAATTGGACTCTGCGCTGCCCTCAATGCGCTGGTGGCACGGTCAATGCTTGTCTATCGATCCGGCCGCCCATGCGTGATGCTGTCGGTCGACGTTCGCAAACCAGACCCTCGGCGAACCCAGCGAAGGGGCTCGCCGGTACGACGAGGGACCTTACCTCTTTATGCGCGGCATCATTGTCGAGGATGACATGTTGCCTTACACGTCGTCCCCTCGCGCTCGGGGCTTTGAGGGGCGGATGAAGTCCTGATGGCGGTGGCACTGCTGCATGTTTGCGTAAGACCCATCAGTCACGATCGCGTTGTCCTTCGATGTCGCGGTGCTGATAGGCGGGCAGATCGGTGTGCGCGGCGCCCGCCAAAGGATCGTCGTCACGCCGGAGGAGGCGAGCGCCGTAGCCGGCGCGCCGGCGAAAGGCGCTTTCTGTCGGATGCCCGACAATGTCGGATATCGCAAGTATCAAGGTTGGATCAAACCTTGCAAATCGGGGCTTTCTTACTTGGCACGGCGCATGCTCAGGTATCCGCAAACACCCAATGGATAACGAGCAGACTTCCCATGGCCCCACCAAAATACTGCCGAACGTTCCCCGGACGCATCCAAAGATGAGGCCCGCGTCAGGCCCGGCAACACGCTGACGGCTCATCTGGCTCGGCGTCGCGTGCCGATCCACTTTCTCCCAATAGGCGTCGGGAGACATAGAGCCTTCAAAATGAGGAACAAATCACTTTGCCAGGAACCCAGCCCATAATCCCACTCTCCCTATCAGAACTACCAAGCAAGCCCCGCACTCACGGGCTTCGCAGGACGTCCGTTGCGACCGAGTTGGGCGGCGCGAGGACGGCTCCGGTCCCCGTCGCATGGGAGGACGGCAAGGCGACGGATTTCGTGCTCGACAACGGCATGGAGGTGGTCGTCATTCCCAACCACCGGGCGCCGATCGTCAGCCACATGGTGTGGTACAAGATCGGCAGCGCCGACGAGCCGCCGGGCAAATCCGGCATTGCCCATTTTTTCGAGCATCTGATGTTCAAGGCGACGACCAACCATGCGGCCGGCGAATTCGACCGCGCAGTGTTCGAGATCGGCGGCTCGCAAAATGCCTTCACCTCCTCCGACTACACCGCCTTCTATCAGACAGTGGCGCCGTCGGCGCTCGAGCTGATGATGAGCTTCGAGGCCGACCGAATGCGAAACCTCATCCTCACCGACGATGTCGTCAAGACCGAGCGCGACGTGGTCATCGAGGAGCGCCGCTCAAGCACCGACACCAACCCGCAGGACGTGCTCCATGAGGAGATCGACGCGACGCTGTGGCAGAACCAGCCCTATCGCATCCCGATCATCGGCTGGATGCAGGAGATCGAGCAGCTGAACCGCGTCGACGCCACCGCCTTCTATGAAAAATACTACTGGCCCAACAACTCCGTGCTGATCGTGGCCGGCGATGTCGAGCCGGAGACGGTGAAGGTGCTGGCCGAGAAGACCTATGGCAAGGTGGCGCGCGGGCCCGACCTGCCGCCGCGCATCCGGCCGGTTGAGCCCGAGCAGAACACCAGGCGCACCGTCACGCTCTCCGACGCCCGCGTCAGCGTGCCCAGTTTTTCGACGCAGTGGGTGGTGCCGTCTTACCATACCGCCAAGCCGGGCGAGGCCGAAGCGCTCGACCTGCTGTCCGAAATCCTCGGCGGCGGTAACCGCAGCCGGCTCTACCAGGCGCTCGCTGTCCAGCAAGGTATCGCTTCCAGCGCCTGCGCCTATTTCCAGGGCACCATGCTCGACGACACCAGGTTCGCCATCTATGGCGCGCCGCGCGGCGATGCCAAGCTGGCCGATCTCGAAGCGGCGGCCGCTGCCGAAGTCGCTCGCATTGCCAAGGATGGTGTCAGCAGCGAGGAACTGGGCAAGGCCAAGGAGCGCTTTGTGCGCGATATGATCTTTGCCGAAGACGACCAGGACGACCTCGCCTGCATATACGGCTCGACGCTGGCCACCGGCGGCACCGTGAAAGATGTCGAGGAACGGCCGTCTCGCATCCGCAGGGTTACCGCCGCGCAAATCAAAGCAGTTGCCGCCCGCTATCTCGCGTTCGACCGTTCGACCACGGGCTATCTCTTGCCCAAGACGGAGAATGAAGAGATGACGCTCGGCGCTCAGCCCCATGCTGCGATGAACATCCAGGAGGTGAAGTCCGAAAAGGGCATGATCGCCTGGCTGGTGGAGGACCACACAGTGGAAATCGTCAACATCGGCTTTGCCTTCAACGGCGGCATCACGCAGGACCCGGTCGGGAAGGAGGGGATGGCCAATCTGATGGCCGGCCTGTTCATCGAAGGCGCCGGTAATTACGACAGCGATGCCTTCCAGATGAAGCTCGACGATGCCGGCGCCGAGATGGGTTTGGAGGCGCAAAGACACTACATCTGCGGATCGGTGTGCATGCTTCCCAAACAGCAGGACGCCGCGTTCGGCCTGCTTCGGCTCGCACTCAACGCGCCGCGCTTCGACCAGGGGCCGATCGATCGCGTCCGCGCCGAGATTGTCTCCGACATCGTCGGCAGCGAGCGCGACCCTGACGCAATCGCTCAGCGCAAATGGCTGCGCGCGATCTATGGCACGCATCCTTTTTCGAGGCCGGGAGAAGGCACAAAAGAGAGCCTCGCCGGCATCACGCCGCCCGACCTCCTCGCCTTCCACAAGGCGATTTTCGCTCGCGACGGGCTCCATATTGCCGTGGTCGGTGACATTGATGCAAACACGCTGAGGGAAAGGCTCGACCAGCTGTTTGGTGACTTGCCTGAGCAACAAACCCTCGCCCCCGTCGCCGATTGTACCGAAGCTCGGCCAACTGGTGGAGGAGAACTGCGACCTGCCGCAGACTTCGCTGCGATTGGCCTGGCCTGGCGTGAAGCGTAGCGCGCCGGATCACTTCGCCACCGTGCTGATGAATGACATCCTCGGCGGCTCGGGCATGACTTCCCGCCTTTTCGAGGAGGTGCGCGAAAAACGCGGCCTTGCCTATCACGTCAGCTCTGAACTGACCCTTGACAAGCTTCTGGTTACGACAGAGACACGCTCGGACTGCGCCGCCCAAACGCTGAGCATCGTGCGAGATGTGGTAAAGCAGATGGCGCAGCAAGGACCGACCGGGGCCGAGCTCAAGGCGGCGAAGAAGCACCTGATCGGCACCTATGCCATTGACCGTCTGGGCTCGACCAGCTCGATTGCAGACCGGCTCCTGGATTTGCAGATTCACAAGGCCGACGTCGACTACAACCAGCGTCGCGCCCGCAGCATCGGTCGGGTGACGCTCAAACAGGTCAAGGCGGCGGCCAAGAAGCTGCTTTCGGCCGAGCCCGCCATTTTGGTGGTCGGCCCGCCGCTGGGCGGCAAGGATGAGTAAAGAAACTCATCTCGCCTTCCTTCTTCCTTGGGGCTTCTCGTGGGAAGAGCGAATATGGAGGCCGGTGGGCCAAGCAGATCATGCAGACCCGCGGAGTCGTTTCGCGGGCCTTGCGCGGCATTGGCGGTCCAGGGGCCTCTCGCCGAAACGGCGCTCCTCAGCATGTATGCCGCCTTTTGCAGAATACACTCGCACGCCACCAGCAGGCAGCGGGTGGACGAAGCAAACATCCGGCTGCTCAATCCATCAACTGATGAACCGCGGGCACTCAAACTAACGGAACTGTTGTCGTATGTTTGGTCTACCAGCTGCTTTGCCGAGGCCCTAGGACGAACCCGCTGGTGCAGAATACACACCGACGGCCTGTCGACCTGGATGTTCGCTGCGTTGAGGAGGAATCCGGTATTGCCCCTGTGCCTGCCGATGATCCGCCGTCTGAAATCCCCGCACCTGTTTGGAGCCATGGACCGCCTGCCGGCACTTGGCAGACCGGTTGGCAATAAGACGTTCGAGGTCGTCAATCCGTCGACCGGCGAAGTTTTGGCAGAGCTTCCTGATATGGGCGTGGAGGAGACACGTGCTGCGGTAGACAAGGCCTATGTTGCGCAGTCGGGATGGGCCGCGTTGACTGCCCGAGAGCGTAGCGACGTTCTTTGGCGATGGCATCAGCTGATCATCGACCATGCAGGCGATCTCGCCGCGATTCTGACTGCGGAAATGGGCAAGCCGCTTGCCGAAGCCATGTCAGAGGTATCGCATGCGGCGGCGTATCTGCAATGGTATGCCGAGGAGGCCAATCGCGTCTATGGCGAGACGATCTCGGCACCCTCGACAGACCGCCGAATGCTAGTGATCAAGCAGCCCATCGGCGTTGTTGGCACGATCACGCCATGGAATTTCCCGGCCTCCATGGTGGCGCGCAAAATCTCGCCGGCCTTGGCTGCGGGCTGCACGATCGTGCTCAAGCCCGCTGAACAGACGCCGCTCGTGGCTGGCGCAATGTTCGCCCTTGCCCATCAGGCCGGCTTTCCCGATGGCGTGGTCAACCTGATCTATGCGTCCGAAGGTGATCGCGTCGGCCGTGAACTCTGCACCAATTCCAAGATCCGCAAGATCAGCTTCACCGGTTCGACCGAGGTCGGGCGGCTGCTGATGCGTCAGTGCTCTGACCAGATCAAGAAGGTTAGCCTTGAGCTCGGCGGCAACGCACCTTTCATCATCTTCGATGATGCCGACATCGACGCTGCTGTTGACGGTGCGATCCAGGCGAAGTTTCGCAATGCCGGCCAGACCTGCGTTTCGGCGAACCGTATTTACGTCCAATCGAGCGTTCACGATGAGTTCGTCAAGAAATTCGTGGAGAAAGTCCGGCACTTGTCGGTTGGCGACGGATTCGATGCCGGAGTGGACATCGGACCGCTCATCGACAGGCATGCTCTGGCCAAGATAGAGTCTCACATCGCAGATGCCATTGCGAAAGGCGGCACAATACGATGCGGGGGCCAACGTATCGGCAAGAATGGCACGTTTTTCAAACCCACGGTCCTCACCGAGATTTCCAGCGTCATGGCAGTCGCGCAAGAGGAGACATTCGGGCCGCTGGCGCCGATCATTCGCTTCAACGATGCGGATCAGGTCGTGCGCGAGGCCAATGACACGATTTACGGCCTCGCCGCATACTTCTATGCCTCCAACATGAAGCGGGTCTGGCGTGTGGCAGAGGCTCTGGAATATGGCATGGTTGGCATCAACACGGGACGCATGTCCTCGGAGGCGGCACCGTTTGGCGGTATTAAACAATCCGGCATCGGGCGGGAGGGTTCCCGCCATGGCCTCGAGGACTATCTGGAAATGAAATATCTTTGCATGGGCGGGATTTGAAACCTGCTGCACTGTCTCTCCGCCCACCGGCCGGCCACCGGGGGCGGCCTGCGGTCAATGCCGCCACCTAATTTGAAGTTCCAAACGCCGTTGACCTGAAACACGGATGCCCGGCAGGAGACTGAGCTCGCTGCCGGGCCGGACATGCCTTGGGAGGGCATAAGTCAGCGCTCCTAGGGCCGATGGGGCCACTCAGTTCGTGCGCCTTTTGCCGATTGCGTTGCATGTACCGTGCCAAGCCAAAAAGCATTGATAAACCGCCGATGGATCAGCTTTTGCCCTGTTGCGCACTCTACATTGTGGGATATGCGACAATGCCCAAGCGGTTGGATCGTCGTGTTGCAGACCCCCAGACGGGTCATGATTGCTATTCTTAGGACAGTGCGCAGCAAGCGCTACCCGCTGTACTCCAGGCACACCATTTCCATAATCAAGCGGTGGGTGCGATGTCTGACCGAGCTGTCGGTCCAGGGGACAGTGTTAAGCTTTAAATCCCTCCATACAGTTGCACCTTCAACGATCGCCGGTCCAACAGGTCTGCATGTCCGGACTCAAAGGATCTTGGCTGCTATGGCGACATTGCGGTGCACGCCGCTTTCCGACCACTGATGTGGGTCCAGTTCGAGGCCGGCCCTAATGAACCACCGCCTTGGCACCCTCGCCGATCTCATTTCCGCATCGACAAGCTAGACCAGAGCGCACCTTGCAAGGCGCCATGCAGTCCTGTCGGCGGGCGAACTGTTGGTGACGGGTACAGCTGCGAGCGAACGTTCATCCACCGACGCACAGCGCGGACTGTCGCTTTTCAAATTAGGAAATCTCTGTAGCCACCATTCATGAGCGCGCGGCCACGCGAGACGGCCCGACGGATGCGGTCGCGCAGATGATCGCGAGGATCCGCCCAGTCGGCATGGACGCGCCGTTGACCGATGAGAACTTCGGCGAGCTCGCGATGAGGTGCTCCGGCGAGCGAACCGTCGAGCGCACGAAGAACGAAGGACAAACGGACGCCGCGCTTTTCCGGCGCAAACAAGCGGGGGGGCAACTGTTGCCCTAGACTGAGAGCATTGAGGCACTCCAGTCCCCTCAGTCGATGCTTTAAAAGCACCGCGGGCCAGATGGCTTGCGTATGCAGGCAAACAGGGTGGAGGATATTCGCGCCCGAGACGGCGAGCTGCAGCGCGTGGTCCGCATTGCGAAGAAGAACATGCTGGCTCTTGTCGGGCGCCAGCAGGACGGTTGCACGACAGGGCAATGCCGAGAGTTCGAACGGCGGTGTCGGCGACGAGGCAGGCAACCGTTCCGCAATGACCGGCAGCACATGGACGCACCAGAGCGGACACCAGAATACGACCGAAGCGCGGCCACAAGACTCCGCGAAACAGAACACCCCAGCGTGACAGGTCGCCGGCCGACGCGACCATATCGAGAAAGGGTTGGAGAGACCAAGTCTTGCAGTGCTGGCGCGCAGCGGTCAGATCGCGCTGGAACGCTGGATTGCGGCGTAAGAACTCCCAAGCCCACTCCCGCAGCGTCAGGCCAGCGGTGTAGTCGTATGATCTTTCATCCCGCCAATCGGCCTGATCCGCGCCAGTCAGGAGATTCATGACTGACACCCCCTGCCCGCGCCTGCGTGCGTCGAAACATTATGCCACTTCGCAAAGCACCGGCGAAGGCAGCAGACGTCGAAGGCACCTTTTTGTTGAAGCGTGCGGCATTGGCACTGGCGACGACACAAGATGTGCCCAAATTGCCACCAGACCGTCGAACGGGCACAGCGACGGCCAGCGCGACCTGAGCACGCCAAGGGAATTGATTCCTTAACGGTCATCGGCTCCTGCGTCGCGATCCAGACGTCCCTTGAAGGCGCAGTAGCGCGGCAGTGGATCGCACGCTGCTTGTCGGCAAGTTGTCGTAGCGGCGGCGCCATAGGCACGGTCATCGGAGGGTCTCCTGCGGCAAGTTTTCGCCATTGGAGGCCAATCTCCCCGCTATGGCAGCCTGTGCAGTTGCACAGGTGAAGCGGACCAATCAGGGGGGAGCTATGGCGGAAACTGGGTGATGACGGTTTGAGGAGAGCGGCGTATCGAGGCGGGTGATGAAGCCTGCCAGAACCTCTCAAGGAGAGCGATACGCCATGAACGAGACTATCAACATTGTTCGCCTTCGTCAGCCCGACGAAATCGGTGATACCCTGACGGATGTACTTCGCAGCGGCGCGCGCAAATTGCTTGCGCAGGCGATCGAGATGGAAGCCGAGGCGTATGCTAAGGCGGTCGACTGCCTGACGAAGGATCAGAATGCGTCGCTGGCGTTCTACGATTTCCCCGCCGAACACTGGGATCATCTGCGAAGGTCCAATCCCATCGAAAGCGTCTTTGCGACCGTTCGCCACCGCACGGTGCGTACCAAGGGCTCGCTATCCTCGACAACCGCCCAGCTGATGGTCTTCAAGCTGGTCATGGCCGCGGCCAGGACGTGGCGACGATTGAAAGGACAAAATCAGTTGCCGAAACTCATCGCAGGTGCCAGGTTCCTGGACGGAATCGAGGTCATCGAAACGAAGCCGCAGAGCGCCGCTTGATCAGCCTCGTCACCCAAATTCCAGCATAGCTCCATCGGAACTGCCAGCCTTCCTTGCCGATCAGGCGCAGATCAGCGCTGACGATACCGAGGACGGCGACGGCGATCACCTCCAGGCCGCCAAGTAACGACCCTCAAAACACCGCCCTGGGCCGGCCGTCCCATCGGGCCTTTTCTGTTTCTGGACAAAGAGCAAACATACGTCCGCAAGCGACATTTACGAGAATGCCCCACTCGGGAGCCTGATCAACTATGGTGATCGTGCCCCCAAACAGCTTGCCCGACAGGACCTTCTCATGAACGCCCTTCCCGCACGAGCCGCCGGCATTCCGGCTGGCTTCCTCGATCAGACCGCGTCCGACCGGACCAGCCGCGCCACCCGGATTCTGCATGCCGCCGACCAGATCACGCCCTTCCTCGAACGGGGTCGGCCGATCGGCGCGAATGCAAGGGAGCGGGCTTTGCAAAGACCGGCAAGGCAGAATGGGATTCCTGGGAACTGGTCGAGGCCAGCCTGAACCGGTATCTTGTGCCTGCCCTCGGGAGTCGCTCTATCCACCATGTGACCGACACCGACATTGCTAACATCACCAAGAAGATCGTCGCCGGGGGTCACCCGCAAGCGGCTAACACGGCCTTCTGGTATATGCCGGCATTTTTCAACTGGTGTCGCAAACCGCCGCAACGGCTCATCGCGGTTTCCCCGAGGGATTGGAAAATCCGGCCCCGATCGTCAAGCGCAAGCGAGTGGTGAACGATGCCGAACTGGCGGCTATATGGACGGGCTGTGAGCCCGAATCGGGCGATATCGGCTATTCGTTCGGCTCCATCGTCAAGCTGCTCATGCTGGCCGGACAGAGGCGTACGGAAGTTGCCGCGATGCGTTGGTCTGAACTCAACCTTGAAGCCGGAACATGGGAACTATCGGGTGACCGCACGAAGAACGAAGAGCCTACGCTTATTCCGCTGTCCACACTGGCGGTGTCGGTCCCCCAGTCGGTACCGAAGACCAATGACACGTTTGTTTTCCCTGCGAGGGGCAACGAAAAAAGCCACTTCTCAGGCTACGCGAAGGGCAAGAAGGCTCTAGACGGCAAGGTCAATATTGACGGGGTGGCTTTGGAGGACTGGACCTTCACGATCTGCGCAGGACGCTCGCGACAAATCTCGGCAGGCGGCAGGTATTGCCACACGTCATCGAGCACATACTGAATCACAAGGCGGCGTCCCTGACAGACATAGGCGAAATCTACAATCTCTATACCTACGTCAAGGAGAAGCGCGAGGTGTTGCAGATGTAGTCAAATCACATCGAATGGCTGATCAAGCAGGCTGCGGAAATGGACGCTCTGGCGGCGTAGCTGCTGGCATGGGCGGAAGATGCGGCGCAACAATCGTCAGAGCCTCATCGAATTGGAGATCATGCTTGACCAGCAAATGCGCGGCCAATGCTTCGATGGCCGACCAGTGATCGAGTACTAGCCGGGCCGTGCGATCTTCGATCCGCCTCCAACCGGGGCGGCGCGGCATCAGGAACCGCAACTCACCATAGATTCGCTTGGCATCCGCGTAGTCGCTGCTCCCCTCATTCGCGTCGGACGCATTCATCGCCATATCGCGCGGGTCCAGATAGCCTTCGAATGCGGATCCTGCAAAAGGACCTGCCAGACACGTAACTATCTCCCGGATCGCACCATCGCGTTCCAAATATCGATCCATATCGTCCTCGAAAATCGGCTTTCGCTTCGAGGTGAATCCTTGCGCTGAATAAAAACCCTTGCTCATGACAACACCAAGGTAATCTCCGTCACCGGGGTCGGGGTAAATACTAACACTTGAGAAAGCAGGGAATTCACGGTCGTCGTCGAACACCTGACGCTGCAAAACGATGGCGGCCACCGCGTGCCCGGCTTCGTGGTGCGCCACAAACGGGAGATAGGCTACATTCATGCGGTGCGGCTCTCAGGTCTAGTTTGCTTTTGCCCATAGGACCGCAACCGTCGTGCCAACTGGGAAATTCATTACAAAGCATGCGATCGCTCCGATAGCGTTGTGTCTCCTGTCTGACATGGTTGGGAAGTCGACACGCGCCCGTCGCAATGCGGTCGACCTTCCGCGCGAGTTGGGTGACTCGTGAAGGCGGCCGACCAGGACGATGGTGCGCTGATCGGCGACGAAGGCGCCGCCGGGCGAGATCGCGCATCAGGGGTTCGTTGACCGGCGTGTCGGCGAAGTCGAAGTCGTCGATGTCCTTGGCCAGCGGCAACTTAGCGACGGCGAGCTTGTATTTGATGGAGCGGGCCTGCTTCTCCGATATCTCGGCCTGCAAGAGATCACCGACAATCCTGGGCGGCTCGTGCTGTCGCTTGATGGCGACGCCCATGATCTCGTCATAGGCGCTGCGCATTCCGTAGAGCTTCAGCGCTCCCATCAGTTCCAGTACCTCGGTGCGTTCCATGGCTGTTTGTCCTCCTGAGACTGTCATAGCTGGCGCAGTCGGCGACCGGCTCGTGAGCTAGCTTCAGCGCCTGGGGAATGGAAAGGATCGTGCCCGGCGCCGGATCGCGGCTGCGGGCCAGGATGTTGAGGATCACCGCCGCCGAACAGACGCCATGCTCGAGCGCTTCCTGGCAGGCGCTCTCGACCGCGCTCAATCCGTCGGTCAGAACGCAGGTGAGGATCGACACCATCTGCCGGTCGCCGTCATCGGCCGCCCCTAGCTTGCGGCGCACCTTCTCCATGGCTGATGGCAGAACCCATTCCCGGAAAGGCGCGCCGTTGCGCAGGCCGTTCGGTTTGCGGGCCAGCACCGGCACGTAGTGCCAGGGATCGTAGGCGACCTCGTTGCGGCCGAAAGTGCGTGCGTGCTCGCCGACGACCGCGCCATCCTGGCGGATGACGATGCGGTCGGCATAAGCATGGATCTCGACCGGCCGACCGACGGCGCTCGACAGCACCGAGTATTTGTTGTTGTCGAAGCGCAGCGTGCAGGTCTTCGACACCGACGCGGGAATGCAATGGTAGCCGTCGAAGCGACCGGCATAGGGAATGAAGCTGGCGCGTTCTTCTTCGAGTACGTCCCAGATCGTGCGCTCACCCTGTTCGGGATGCCGACGCGCCTTGGCATTAGGCAACGCCTTTGTCGGCCAGCCAGCCGTTGAGATCCTCCAACGTCTTGAAGCGCAGCCTCGGTGTGAAGAAGCGCTCGCGCACCAGCCCGACCTGGTTCTCGACCTGCCCCTTCTCCCAGCCGGCCGCCGGTGTGCAGGCCTCCGGCTCGACAAGGTAATGCCCGCACATCTGCGCAAAGCGGCGGTTGTAGCGGCGATCCCTGCCGATGAAGATCGCGTCCACCGCCGTCTTCATGTTGTCGTAGATGCCGCGCGTGCAGGCGCCACGGAAGAAGGCGAACGCCCGGTCATGCGCGTCGAACACCATCTCCTGCGTCTCGCGCGGATAGGCCCTCACGAAGAACATGCGGCTGTGGCAGAGCCGCATGTGCGCGACCTTCACTGTCACCGTCACGCCGTCGAGCAGGACGATCTCGGTGACTCCAGTCGAACTGGTAGGCCTTGCCAGGTGCAAAACTCAGCGGAATGTAGGCCTCGGCCACGGCGCTGCCGCGATCCGCCGCCCAGCTCTGAGCATGCCGCCACCCCGAACTGTAGCTGCCGTCATAGCCGAGGCCGCGAAGCTCCTCGAAAATACGGATCAGCGTCAGCCGCTCCCGCTGCGGCTTGGCCGCATTCGCCGACAGCAGCCGGTCCAGCGTCTCACGCCAGGCTCCCATGCGGGGATAGGGCTGGTGCTTGCGCTCGTAGCGGAACTCCGTCTCCTCAGAACGCAGGACCTTGCGCACCACCTTGCGCGAGATCTTCAGCTCGCCTTGCTCGACTTCCCCTGGACCAGCGACAGCCGACGTATCTTTGCAATCGTCTCCAAAACCAACGTCCAAAACACAAATGCCTCCGATCAAACCGGAGGCATCTTGATGACCCCATCGTTAAGGGGTCCCGTTTGGACGAAAATCAACCCTTAAACAGGGTCCTCATTCCACGAAAAATCAATGCACTACCTTCCAAAGCTGAGAGAGATCGCCACCGACCGCTTTGAAGGGGCTTTCGGCGGTCTGGTCAGCGAGGTTGTGGCATGAAGAAACATCAATCCACCGCATTGGGCCGAAGCATTCCACGGGCTCATGCCGCGGAGAGCGGGAAGATATTCTTGAAAGAAGCGGTCTCCGACATCAATACCGACAGGATCGGCAGCTTTCTCACGTCACTTGAGGTCGAGCGTGGCAGTTGCGACCCGCAATGCAAGGCTGGCGGCGATGCATACCTTTGCGCGGTTCCTGATCTCGGAGCACCCCGAATATATGGACACGCTGCAACTGGTGGTGATACTTCCCTTCAAGAGGGCGCGCGGGTGGCACGGTCGAATATCTCGAAGAGCCCGGAAATCAAGAGCGTCCTGGCGCGTATCGACCGCCGCACGCCTTCTGGACAGCGGGATTACGCGCTGTTCTCGCTGATGTTCAATACGGATGCACGAGTTCAGGAAATCCTGAATCTTCGAATTTGTGACCTTCGTCTGGTATCGCCCTGTCCCGCCGAGCAAAGGGGCTTTCTCAACGACCGGGGCACACCGCTGACCCGGTTCGGTGTTCGATACTTGCTGCGCAAACATGTTGATATGGCTGCGGGGGAAGGAACCACCCTGGCGGAAAAAAGCATCCATCACCGCTCTTTGCGGCACACGACGGCCATCCACATTGTCAAGGCGGGTGTTGACATCGCCACCATCAGTCAATGGCTAGCCACTCGGGGCTGAACGTAACGTGCGCTACGCCCGGGCCGGTATCGATATGAAGCGGCAAGCGCTCGAACAAGTCTTTCCCGACGTGATGTCATCGGCAAAAGATCAGACAATCATCGCTATGATGGCGGGATGTTACGCTGGCTGCAGCGCTTGTAGACGCTCAGTTATGTGGAGTTGTATCGTGGGAAGTCGCGCGTCTGTGGGCTCTTGCGGTGTCAGCTCCACATCTCTCCGCAGTGCACGTTGTCGCTGTCGAAGAGCCGTGTGTTCATGACTTCGTGCTGGCACGGCAAGGATTGTCCATATTGTGGGCGTCTTGCGCTTGCCGAGCTTGTCCGAAATCCAGCGCCGGATCAGGCGTGAACACTGTTGCGTAGTTCGTCAGCCAGAGCGCGGAGAACGTCGGCGCTCCCTTCCAGCGCCGTAAAAGCGTAGGGATTGAGGAACTGTCGGCCCCAGAACAGATTGCGATCTGTGCCGGATAGCGTAGCTTCCTCGCTGACACGCGGCCAATTCTTCGCAATGCATCGGAGCTGGCCTTCAACAATCGCAAGAGCTTCCGGCGCGCTGAGCAGGAAGTGATGCGCGGCTTCAAGGCAGGACGCGATCCGGCTCATGCGGTTATTGCCGCTGATGAGCATGGCCTGGCTGGCCTCCTGGCCACTGCGGGCCTGCGGACAAATATCGTAAGCAGGCGTGAGGGTGAGCTTAGCCCCGTCCCAGAATGCCGCATGGTTGCGGGCATGATCGTCGGTGTTGCCGCAAAGTATGTTGAAGACAATGCGGCTGAACAACTCGCGCAGAGTTTCCGACGGCGCGGTGAATCGGTGGCGAATGATCTCCGCCAAATCCTGGTAGCTGGCGTAACGCGCCATCATCTCATCGAGCGCGAGCATCGTCAGCGCTGAGACCATGGATTTGCGTTGCCAGCCGCCCGTGACCTTGATCCGGTCGAATCGCTCGACGAGCAACACGTCCTTGCCTGCGGCGCGAACGAGCGAGACGGATGCCGCTCTGATGCCGCAGAAGGCGGCAAGCCGCATGGCTATGAATTCTCCTTTGACGACGCTGTAAAGGTCGGCAGACGAGGAAAATTTTGCGACATGCTTGATGGCGTCATCCTCGATCAGCGCCTTTGGCCTTGCGCCGCCGATCGAGCTGCCGTGATGCAGCGCCTGATCTAATTCGGGGGTGAGCGGAATACCTTTCTCTACCCGCTCCGCCGATTGGACAAGCTCTTCGAGAGTGGCATTGGCCAGTGCGCGCGGCTCGTAATTCGTGGGCGAAAACTGAAAATCGAGCGCGCCGATGCGGTCCGAGCCTGATTCCAGCAGGAACGTCAGTTCTGAAATATCGAGCCGCGCGATTTCATCGCCCTTCACACCGAATTTGCGGTTTAGGATAACCCGTCGTCCCCAGGCATCGGGGGCAGCATCGCGGATGCATCCCGGCATGGTTAGGCCAGGAAGCAAAGGCAATTCGCCTGCCTTCAGGGGCAGTTCCGGGAGATAAAGCGGGATCGCGCTGCCCAGTTCACGAAAGCTCCTGCCATAGTTGAAGCTGACGAGTCCGTCATAGGCATATAGCCGCCCGGCGACAACCGGCGCGGTCTCGCCCGGCAGCCAGACCCAGACATAGGCTTCGTCGTACTTGGGGACCTTAGAACTCATCGACGATCTGCTTGCCGGCCTTGTAGACGTGCTTCGGCAGCAGCGCGATGCGATCGTCCATGCGGCCTGTGAGGGCTGTGATGCCCTTGCCGTCCGCATCGAACAGCTTCACACCGACAATGGCAGCAGCTTCGAACATCAGTCCGATTTCAACTTTGGGATCGCCCTTCTCGATGCGCTGCAGGGTGCTGCGTGAAACACCGATTCTCTCGGCTAACTCCTGTGCGGTTAACCGGTGCTGCATCCGGCCCAGCCGGATGGTCTTACCGAAAAGGCCAAGCGCTTCCATTGCGTAGCGCGAATAGGTGCGTTTATGCGTTGCCGTCATTCGGGTCTCCGTGACCTATCCATGAGCCATATCAGCTCATCTCGACCTTTATATAGGTAATGTCGCAGAGCGACTGCCAAAGTCAAGCCTCCGTATCGTATGATCCAAATCCCCCTGATTCGACTTTATATGCAGCAAGAGTTCGCATCACGGCTACGTTCGGAAAGCGAGGTAGAATGCGACGGGAGACGCAAGCGTTACCCATCCGAACAAGGACGGCGAATATTGCCTACGGCTCCTGCACAACCGGCCAGCTCTGCGCGCCTCGGGCGAGGCGGAGATCTGGCGCTGGACCGCGGACAGCCTTGAGATGCCTCGCATGAGTCATTCGATGGGCGGTCCCTGGTGCCACTACGCCAAGCGCGATGAAGCGTTGCGGTCTTCGTCGCGCGCAACGGCGAAAGCGTGCAGGAGGATGGCTCGGGTCAGGGTGGACAAGCATCTGCGTAACAATTTGCTTTTCGAGGACGGGACGAGTCCAGGTTGGCCGCTGCTCAAGGCGCTGGCTCCGCAGCAGAGCCGAGTGAACTGGAGGGTCTGGTCCGGCGTCGAGGCACCGCGCAAGGCCTGCCGCGACGGGCGCGGATAGTGCTGCTGGCCAGCGAGAGGATGTAGAACAAGGAAATTGCCTTACGCCTTGGTGCAACGCCCAATACAGTGGGCACATTGCGTCGGCGCTTTGCCGAACAGCGGCTCGATAGCCTTTACGATGAACCGCGTCCCGGCGCGCCCGATGAGGAGATTGCCGAGACGATCCGGTTGACGCTGGGAGACGACGCCGCGGGACGCAACCCACTAGCCTGACTCTGCAATCTTGAGGAGCGCCAAGTTTATTCTGGCGTGCGGCGAGCTCAACGCCGAGCCGCTTGGCATCGATGCACGACACGACGTGATGCGGCGGTGTCGCACGGGTTCTCACGGTTTGTGGCTTCGGGATCGCGCGGAAGGCCACGCTTTTCTGGCGGCTCGCGCACCGGTGCCAGACGGCCGTCGGGACCTTAAAATCGACGGGATGACCGGCGGACAACACCTCCACGCCGGCCATACCAGGCCTGGCGGACCGCCCGGACAATCCTGAGATTCTGGCCGACGTCGGCGCCGCTTGGATATCCGCGATTGAATGGATTGCGCGCAGAGGCATTGTGCGTCCTTAATGCACGCATGGTCTTACGTGCTCAGCGTCAGAAATGACTGCGCTTAAAACGTCAGCTTGAAGCCGGCCGACAGGGTCAAGGCATAGAAGTCCATGCCAGCGCTATCCTTGTGGGTTCCTTGTTCGCCGGTCGCGATGCTGTAGGCCGTTTTCTAGCCTTTGTTGCGAAAATATTTGTCGACATTGCCGGCCAGGAAGACGCTGGCGCGGTCGGTCATCTGATAATCGATCTTGGCGCCGGCCGAGATGAACGGCACCGTGAAGAAGTCGTCCTCAAATCGCAGGCCGCGCCCCTCCTCGCGCAGCCAGTGATGGTCAACAGCGCTTGCATCAACGGTGAAGCCGCTGCGGAGCAGACCCGAGAGCGTCAAGTTCCCGAGCGTCGTGGTCGCTTTCGCGCCAAGGAACAGGCCGAAATAGCGCTGTTCGTAATCGATGACCGGTTCGCCGTCCGGGAACTTGCCGCGATCCTCGCGAAAGCCGAAGCCGTCCCCACTCTATATGTACGAACCGCCATAGGCCTTCCACTTCATGTTGGTGTATTTGAAGCCACCATGAAGGTTGATAACCGTGGCATCGTTGATCACGAAGTCTGGGCCTGCTGCCATGTCAAGGTTGATGTAGCGGTCAAGGCGGGTGTCGGGGTGGATTGACTGATCCGACCAATCCTGTCCGGCAATACGCCGTTGGCTGAGATGGTCCAGTTCTTCCAGACCTCGGCCTTTAGCCCGGTGGTCAGAACCGGCGCGCCGGTTTCCCAGATCAATTTGCTGATACGATTGCCCACTTCGTCGTAGAAAAGCTCGTTGCCCTTTAGCCAGGTGTAGCCAACGCCACCAAGAAACACGACGCTCTTGTCGGGCGCTGAATAGGTGGTCGAATGCGCCGCCATGGCGATGGTCGACGATGTGCAGAACGTGCCGAAAGCAAGAATTGCAAATGCTGATGTGCAGCGATTCATGGGGCCTCCTCGGGACCTCCGTTGGTGATCTTTCGTTGAACGACGGCGGCTCACAGCGCCCGTTTGCAGGCGTTGTTTGTCGCGGCGACCATTGCTGGGCATTGGTGCAAAGACGTTGAACTCCGATGCGATGTCCGGGACGGCTTTGGTCATTGCCCTTTGTCTGGTGCGCTGCATAGAACGGCTTGGTCCGCCCACTACCGCGTTGCCGGGCCATATAAGAGATTTGGCCCGACGCGAGAGGCGGCACTCGTGGCCAGAGAACGGGATCGCACCGGCCGCCACGCTGTCAAAATGCCGAAGTTGGTGATCCGGCACGACGCTTAGCTTCTTCCCGCTCTTTGGCGATGAAGCGTTCCAGCGTGTGAATCTTGAGCACACCTGAAATCACTTCGTCGCCGAGAACCAACGCCGGCGTGACGTTGATGTACAGCTCCTTGGCGAGCGCGCAATTGCGCTCGAGGACGTTTTCGATGGCGCGGTCTTCCATGTCCCGCTTGAGCTGCTCAACCTCGAGGCCAACGTGTCGTGCGATAGTCAAGATGTCGAATTCGCTGAGCTGCGCGACCGCTCCGGGAAGTGGGACTTTCAGTAAGCGCCCCGAACCAGCCTATTTCCTTTCACAGCCAACCGCGCCGCTTGAAAAAGAGATACGGAACCACGGCGGAGAGCACCATCAGACCCAGCGCAAAAGGATAGCCCAGAAGCCATTTTAGCTCGGGCATGGCATCGAAGTTCATGCCGTAGATCGAGGCAACCAGCGTCGGCGGCAAAAACACGACGGCAGCGACCGAGAAAATCTTGATGATCTGGTTCTGCTCCAGATTGATGAGACCCAGCGTCGCGTCCAGCAGGAAGTTGATCTTGTTGGACAGGAAGGTCGCATGGTCGCTGAGGAACGTGGCATCGCGCTGGACGAGCTTGATACGTTGCCGGATTTCCTTCTGCAACTTGCGACCGGACGACGCGACTGCCCAGCTGGTCGAGTCACTCGCGCTATGGTAGGCGACGAGCCGCGCGATGCTCACGAGACTCTCCTGAATTTTCGTCAGCAGCTCACCCTTCCGGCCGATTCGCTCGACAAGGGATTGAAGGTTGCGTGTTTTCTTCGAGGCGCTCGGAGACGTGTTGCGAAAAATTTCGCGTGAGAGTGCATCAATCTCGTCGCCGATGCGCTCAAGCGTGTCGGCCGCGCGGTCGATGATCGCTTCGATCAGACCCAGCATCACCAATTCGCCGGACGTGCAGGGAGGGCCGCTAGTACGCTGTGCTTTCGCCGCATAGATCAAGAACGGCTTCGGTTCGGCGTGGCGGACAGTGACGAGCGTCTGGCCCTTGATAACGAAGGTAACCGGCGCTTTGACAGGGTCCTCGCCCTCGATATTCGCGACCGCGGTGATCGTCATGAACTCGGCGCCGTCTTCATGATAAAGACGGTCCGACAACTCGATTTCCGCCATCTCGTCGCGCGTCGGGATATCAATGGCCAGATGCGCCTTAACAAGCTTCACTTCCTCAACAGTCGGGTTGAGGAGGTCGAGCCAGAGAGCACCGAGAGCTTCGGCCTCCGGCAAGCCGTCAATTGCTGTCAGATGGCCGTTCTGGCCCGTGTAGATGCGCAGCATTTATGGCCCCTTCGGCAAGGCAGTATGCCGCCCGCGGAGCCTTTCCGTAACCGGGGCTGAAGCGCTCTACACTGATCTCGGTCATTTTGGCCGCCGGCCGATTGTGCTGGCTTGGCTGGCGATCGCATTTCCGTGCCTGCTGCTTAACAATTTCGGGCAGGGCGCGTTCGTTCTTTCCCGAGGCGGGACGATCTGACATCCATTCTTCGAGATGACCACGGCTGGACGTTGGTGCCGATGGTGGTGATGGCTACGGCGGCAACTGTGATCGCCAGCCAGGTCGTGATTCCGGCGCTTATTCACTTGTGCGACAGGCCGTCCAGCTCAACATGCTTCCGCGCTTCGAAATCCGGCATACATCCGAAATGCAATTCGGGCAGATATACCTGCCGCGCGTCAACCTGCTGCTCGCATGGTCGGTCATGTTGCGGTCATCGGCTTTGGTGAGTCCAGCGCCCTCCCGTCAGCCTATGGCATATCGGTCACGGGCGAAATGGTTGTGACGACAATCCTGCTCCACGTCGTGATGAGGCGTATCTGGAGGTGGACGCTCCTCCCGGCGCTCGCCTTGCGCTCGTCTTCGGGGTGGTCGATGTCGGCTTCTTCTCGGCGAACATCATGAAAGTGCTCGACGGCGGCTGGGTCTCAATCCTTGTCGCCGGCGTGTGGTCGTGATGACTTGGGTTCGCGGAACCCGCCTCCTCTTCGAGAAGTCCCGCAAGAGCGAATTCCCGCTCGATTTGGTTGCCGAGCAGATGACTGCCAAGGTGCCGTCGCGGGAGTGGTTGGAATTGTGAGTTGGCGTAGTCTCCGGGGTGTCAACCTCGAATCATCCGGCCTTGCGGTGCCGGACAGGAGACTACGCCATGACAAGGACTACCATGAAAGCCGAAGCCGTTCATCCGGGGGATGAGGCGACGAGCTATCTTTTCGACAACTGGTTTGATCCGATCGAAGCTGGCCTGCGCGAGCGGGTGCGCGGCTTCATCGAGACGATGCTCGAGACCGAGTTGGAAGCGGTGCTTGCCCGTCCCCGTTATGGCCGGCAGCCGGCGGCGCGCCAGTGATGAGACCACCGGTGTCGCCGGCCACCGCCACGGCAGCCGGACGCGCACGCTGACGGGGACCTTCGGCACCACTGAGATCACGGTTACGCGGGCGCGCCTCGATGTCGACGAGGACAAGACGGTGGAATGGAGGAGCAAGGCTCTGCGCGCCTATCAGCGGCGCACGAAGGCCGCCGACGCACTGATCGCGTCGAGCTACCTGGCGGGCACGAACACGCGACGCGTCCGTCGTGCGCTTGCCGCCTTGTTCGGCGGCGCGATCGGCAAGGACGTCGTCAGCCGCACCTGGCGCAAGGTGAAGACGGACTGGGACGCCTGGAAGGGTCGCTCGCTGGCCGACGAGCCCGATCGTGCGCCTGATCCTCGACGGGACGGTGGTTCGTGTCAGGCTCGACCGCAAGGCGACCTCGATCCCGCTGCTCGTTGTCATCGGCGTGCGCGCGGACGGCCACAAGATCCTGCTCGCGGTCAAGAACATGGGCGGCGAGACGACCGAGGCCTGGCGGGCGATCCTCGACGATCTCGTCGCACGCGGCCTCCGCCGCCCTGAGTTCCTCATCGTCGACGGCGCACCCGGCTTGGACGGGGCGATCGCTGGGCTGTGGGACGGGGTGCCGGTTCAAAGATGCACGGTTCACAAGCACCGCAACCTGCTCGCCCACGCTCCCGAGCGCCTGCACGAGGAGATCAGCGCCGATTACACCGACATGATCTACGCGGCCACGCCGGAGGAGATCGAGAGCCGCCGCAAGGCGTTCCTGCGCAAATGGCGGCTCAAGTGCCGGGCGGTGGCCGACAGCCTGGAGGAGGCCGGTGAGCGCCTCTTCGCCTTCACGCGCCTGCCGCCGAGCCAGTGGAAAAGCGCACCAGAACTACAAACGCGATTGAGCGTCTGCATGAAGAGTTCAAGCGGCGCATCAAGACCCAGACCGTGCTGCCTTCGGCCGAAACCGCGGCAATGTTGTTCTGGGCGTTGATTGCGTCCGGCGAAATCTCGATGCGAAAAATCGACGGATGGCACACGCTCCCCGCCAAGCCACTCGATCAGCAGATTGACCTCGCCGCATGAACCGATAACCTCAATTTACCGGAGGCTGCTCCGCCAAATTCCAACACGATCCGCTACGGCACCGACTCCAGAGCCTTCTATGACAAATATTACACGCCCAGCAACGCCGTCCTGGTGGTGGCCGGCGATGTCGAGCCGGAAACGGTCAAGGCGCTGGCCGATAAGACGTAGGGAACCGTGCCGACGGCTCCTGGTCTAACCCGCATCCGCCCAGTCGAGCCGGAGCAAAACGCCAAGCGCACGGTGACGCTGACCGGCGTGCGCATTTCGGTGCCGCGCTTTTCCACGCAATGGATGGTGCCGTCCTATCATACGGCCGCACCCGGCGAGGCCGAGGCGCTCGACTGCTGGCCGACATCCTCGGCGGCGGGACCCGCAGCCGGCTATACCAGCAGTTTTCGACCGCATACGCGCCCAGCTTCTCTCCGAAATCATTGCCGATGAGCGCGAACCTCACGCGATCCCCGAGCTGGCCTGGCGGCGCGGACTCTACGGCACGCATCCGTATTCGAGACCGCCCAAGGGAGCCTGACCAGCGTAACGCCCGCCGATCTAAGCGCCTTCCACAAAGCCGCTTTCGCCCGCGACGGGCTGCATGTGGCGGTCGTAGGCGACATAGATGCCAAAGCCCTGAGAGCAAGGCTCGACCAGCTGTTCGGCGATTTGCCTCAGAAACAGGCGCTCGCCCCCGTACCTGATGTCACCCCGAAGCGGCGAGCGGACGCAGGTCGCAACGCCCTCCCCCAGACTTCGGTCCAGCTGGCTTTTCCCGCCGTGGGACGCAACGACCCGGAATTCTACGCGGGACAGCTGATGAACGATATAGTCGGAGGCTCACGATTTACCTCACGTCTGTTCCAGGAAGTGCGCGAAAAGCGCGGCCTTGCCTACGGTGTCTCGTCCAGCTTGGAAGACTACCAGCCCAACATGCTTGTCGTGACGACGTCGACGCGCGCCGACAGGGCGGCCGAGACGCTCGACCTGATAAGACAACTAATCAAGGAGCTGGTGGACACAGGCCCAACAGCGGCCGAACTCGAAGCGAGCAAGAAGTGTCTGATCGGCGCCTATGCTATCGACAATCTGGGTTCCTCCAGGCCGATTTCCGCCACGCTTGTCGGGTTGCAGCTCGACAAACTCGGCATAGACTACATCCAGCGCCGCCCGGCCCTCATCGAGCAGGTGATCCTCGAGCAGGCAGGGCGGCGGCGAAGAAGCTGCTTTCGGCCGAGCCCGCGATTATGGGCGTTGGCCCGTGACAGCGAATAATCCCACGCGGACTCGCCGACCTACGTGTGGCTGATCCGACTATGGTGTGGCAGAATGAACGCCTTGAGTTCTGCCTGCTCGCCTTCGCAGACCAGGTTCTCTCCCGTGGTTCGATTCCCGACCCGAAGAACGCCGTCGTTCCGAGAAAGTATTCTAACTTTTGCGTATACCAAATACGGGAAAGTTCGAAACTCTTGAATATGAAGCCGATTATGCTAGCTTTCCCGTATATCAGATACGGGAAAGTTAGAAAATGGCCCTTCACCTCGTTGGGGAAAACATCGATAAAACCCGCAGCCACTATCAGGCTGAAACGGGCAAGCTCGTCCAGCTAATGCGCGGCATCTATGTCGATGCCGGGGAGGATATCGAGGCCACGATACTCAAGCACGCCGTCCGCATCGCCAAATACCTGTATCCCAACGCTTACCTCTCGGCGGCGAGCGCTGTGCTTCTCGGCCCGACCCGGGATGGCCGCCTGTTCCTGAGCGGGCGACGAATACAGCGCAGGCGCTTGCGCTTGCTGGAAATCATTCAGAACGCAGCTCCCGACCACCCATCAGTCGCTCAAGCGATTGTCGATGATGGAATGGGAGAAATCCGGATCGACGTCTCCTCGATGCGCCAGCGCTTCCTCGAAGCTTTCCGCCTGCGCAGCGAACACGCGGCATCCATCGACGAGACGATGCGCGAGGCAATCGCGAACCGCCTCATAGAACAATACGGCAGCGCCCAGGGCGCTGCCGACGCGACATGGGCGCTTGCCCGCGCGAACCAGTGGTATCGCGAGGGCGAGCACGCCGAGCGCTTTTTCCTCCGCCCTCCACTGACCACAGAACCGGCACGCAACGGAGCCGCGCTCGATCTGATCGTGGCGTGGCACGGCGCTCCGCTCGGAAATCTCACACATGATGGTTTTGAGTGGCGCTGGAATGCAGACGATCAGGGCCCGCCACTTGTTCGCCAGACCACGCCGGGCAAGCTCCCTCCTTTCATTCTGTCGCTGCTGCCTGAAGGCTGGCTTGAGTCAGTGTTGAACGACCGCGACGAGCGCGCGACGCTACGCTCGGGCAAACGCTACATGTCCAACATCACCATCGTCGAGCGTGCGAGCGATCTCTCCGCCCTGCCGCCCGACATCCTGTTAACCCGGCTCAATGGCTTCACTAGAAACACTGTCTTCACTGGCCAGTATGCAGGGCCGGGTCGCGGCGACCTGGAGCAGAGTTTCGAACGCAATTTCGCACAGATATTCGAGCGTACTGATACGCCTCGCCTTTCGGGTGTTCAGATCAAAGCGCCTATGTTCCTCAGTGCGGATGGCACCCTCTCTCCCAGTATCGGCCGGCCTTTTACCCACATTCTCAAACCTGCGGGTACGGGCGGATTTGAGGCCCTGCCAGTTATCGAATGGCAGTCGCTCGCTTTGGGCAGCGCGGCCGGTTTCAAGACGCCCGCGACAGCGCTCGTCCCGATGCCTGACGGGATGCCTCCGGCGCTACTCGTGGAGCGGTTCGATATCAGAACGAGCCTCGAGGACAAACACCTGCTCGCGCTTGAGGACTTCTGCTCGGTACTTGGCGTGCCCACCGAAGCAAAATACGACGGCACGATGGAGCGCATCGCGCGGGCACTAAGGCCGCTATCGACCTCTCCCGAAGAAGACGTCCTGCTTGTCCTGAAGCGATCCTTATTCGCCTGGCTGATCGCCGATGGCGACATGCACCTGAAGAACATGGCACTGCTGGAAATCGCAGAGCCCGGCAGCACGCAATTCAGCTCAGTTCGCATGGCTCCGCTCTACGACGCGGTCACGACTCGCGTGTTTCCACGCCTCGAAAAAGACAGGATGGCCCTCAAGCTGAACGGCAAGGACGATCGTCTGCGGCGCGCCGACTTCAAGGCTTTCGCGAGCACGGCTGGCCTCAAGGCAGCCGATGCGGATACCAGCATCGACGATCTTGTTGCAGCCCTCTCACGCGCGCTCAACCACCTCGAATTGCCGCCGCCTCTATCAGACGGCTCTCAAGGCGCGAAGATGGCGGAGCAAATGCGCGCGATTGTCCACGAACGCATCGAAGGGTTTGCATAGATGATCGATCTAACTGATACGCCGGTTTCCATGGACCGCACTTCCCAGCCGTGATGGGCGAGACCGCCCCGACAAAGCTTGGCAAGGGCTCGAAAGTTCAGGCTAATGATAGATGCTCAGTGGAGGGCCTATTTTCTAGCGCCGGCGACGTAACCGCTCGATCGTCTGCACAATCCCTTCGGGCGTCGGCCTGGCGCAGTCGATGCGGTCGAGATCTCTGCTCGTCGTGGCAATGTTCACGGTGGTCTTTTTGGAGATCCATCCATTCCAGGACGGCAATGGAAGGCTATCGCGTTCTGACGACGCTTCTGCTGATGCGCAGTGGCTATGCTTATGTGCCTTACTCTTCGCTCGAAAGCGTGATCGAGAACAGCAAGGAGGGCTACTATCTGGCGCTTCGGCAAACTCAAAAAACGATCCGCAGTCCGAGGCCTAATTGGCAGCCCTGGGCTGTTTATTTCCTGCGCGCTCTTCAGCAGCAAAAGCAGCGGCTTGAGAAGAAAATCGAGCGCGAGCGTCTCGTGCTCGGTACGCTTCCGGAACTCTCCCTTCAAATAGTTGAAGCCATCAAGGAGCGCGGGCGAATGACCATTGGCGAGATCGTCAACCTGACCGGTGCAAACCGGAACACCGTCAAAAAACATGTGGCAACCCTGGTCGAAATAAACCATCTAGCCCCAACATGGAACCGGCAAGGGAACGTGGTTTGGCAGACGTTAACACAGACTACTTTATGTGATTCAACCCACGAAACGCACCACGTCCATTTACTTTGAACACAATATGATAAGGAACACTCTTTCCGAGCTTAAGCCCCCGGGCAAAAAGTTTTCGAGGGGTGGTTGCCGCCGCCCTCAGTGCAATTAACCGGTATTGAGTTCCAGCTTGCCAGCAGCGGTTATCAGCGTGGCGTCGATGGCAAGTCCTCCTTTGAAGGCGGTCGCATTCGAGGGGAATGCTCTACAGGGACGACCCGCCGTAAACGACGCTCTTTCGAAAATCCCCGACCTCTTCCACCACAACGACCCCCCTTCTCGTTTTTTGGGGCGCGACCTGCACGGTCCCGAGCCCAGCTGGCAGATGATCTGCGTGCCTACGGTCGCAAAGAAGGCATCACCGTGCTGATTCTCGATTGTGGTCCCTTTTGATTTTCCACGCCCGTTTGTGGCGCTCGCGATGGGGGGCGGCAAGATCGAGGACTTTTGAAAGCAATTTCAATCCGATGATGCTCAAAAAAGGCATTTGGCTGCACTGCTGCTATTCGGACCGATGGCCGGTACGCGCGGTCGGGAAGCCGATGTCCATTGTTCAGTTTGCACCTGATGAGAACCGCAAGCCATCGACCAGAAGCGTTCAAGAATTCTCCCTTTCAAGTTGAGTGGATGGTCTACCAGCCGTATGGCCGAGGCCCTATAAGGACCCGCAGGTGCGGAGTACACGCCGAGGCTCTGCCGATTATACATATCAGCTGCCTTTGAGAGGAACCCGGTTTGCCCCTGTGCCTGCCGATGATCCGCCACTGAAATCCCCGGACCTGTTTGGCGCCGTCCATCGCCTGCCGGCACTTGGCACGTCAGTTCGCGAGCGGTCATTTGTGGTCCTCAACCCGTCGAGCGGCGAAGTGCTGGCAGGACGTCCGACATGGGCGTGGAGGAGACACGGGCTGCGGTAGACGAGGCCTATGTCGCGCAGCCTGGATGGGCGGCGCTGACCGCCCGAGAGCGCAGCGACCTTCTTTGGCGATGGCATCAGCTGATCATCGCCATGCAGGCGATCTCGCCGCGATTCTGACTGCGGAAATGGGCAAGCCGTTTGCCGAAGCCAAGTCGGAGGTTTCGCATGCGGCCGCGTATCTGCAATGGTACGCCGAAGAAGCCAATCGCATCTATGGCGAGACGATCTCCGCACCGTCTACAGACCGTCGGATGATGGTGATCAATCAGCAGATCGGTGTCGTCGGCACGATTACGCCATGGAATTTCCCAGCGTCGATGGTGGCGCGCAAGATCTCGCCGGCCCTGGCGGCGGGCTGCGCGATCGTGCTCAAACCTGCTGAACAGACGCCGCTCGTGGCAGGTGCAATGTTTGCCCTCGCGCAGCAAGCCGGCTTTCCTGACGGCGTTGTCAACCTGGTCTATGCGTCCGAAGGTGATCGCGTGGGGCCGCGAACTCTGCTCCAATGCCAAGGTCCGAAACATCAGCTTTACAGGCTCCACCGAGGTTGGCCGACTGCTCATGCGCCAGTGCTCGGACTAGATCAAGAAGGTCAGCCTCGAGCTCGGCGGCAATGCGCCCTTCATCGTCTTCGACGACGCGGATATTGACGCTGCCGTTGACGGGGCGATCCAGGCGAAGTTCCGCAATGCCGGCCAGACTTGCGTTTCATCGAACCGGCTTTACGTCCAATCGAGCGTTCACGATGAGTTCGTCGAGAAGTTCGTGGAGAAAGTCCGGCACTTATCGGTTGGCGACGGCTTCGCTCCGGGAGTGGACGTCTGACCACTCATCGACATGCATGCTTTGGCCAAGATCGAGTCCCACATCGCAGATGCCGTTGCTAAGGGTGGGATAATTCGATGCGGGGCCGAACGTTTTCAACCCACAGCCTTCACCGAGATCTCCAGCATCATGGCGGTTGCGCAAGAGGAGACTTTCGGGCCGTTGGCGCCGATCATCCGCTTCCACGATGCGGATCAGGTTGTCTGTGAGGCAAACGACACGATTTACGGGCTCGCCGCCTATTTCCATGCCTCGAACCTGAGGCGTGTCTGGCGCGTGGCCGAGGCATTGGAATATGGCATGATTGGCATCAATACGGGGCGTATGTCTTCGGAAGCGGCGCCCTTTGGCGGCATGAAGCAGTCCGGCATCGGGCGGGAGGGTTCCCGCCACGGGCTCGAAGACTACCTCGAAATGAAGTACCTCTGCATGGGTGGAATCTAAATGACGTCGCCCCGAGTTTCTCCAGTTTTGGGTTCGTTTCCGGCGTGGGTTGTGCGCTGCTGGGCGGGTGAAGCGACGGGGGCTGGCGCGGAGCCTTTCGCATAGCGCAGCGCGAGCGACCGTCGCGGATTGAAGGTGGTGGCGAACTTGGCCGGTGTCTGCCAGGCGATTTGGGAGTGCGGCCGCGCGGTGTTGCAGTCGGCGCGCCACAGGCGATAGCGATGCTTGCCATGCGCATGGAATGCCATTCGACCGGTTCTGATCCGCGCAGGAGAGGATGGCGTTCGAGATGAACTGGCTGGCATTATCACTGACCAGTGATGAGCCGGTTCAATTCCCGGGCAACCAAGTGCCCTCGACCGTGCTGAATAGTGCGCCTTTGCCATACCGGCGGATTAGCGCGGCCGACCTTACTTCGGCATGATGCGAGCAATTTCTGCACCAGGCGCGCAACGTATGCCACTCCCTCAGATCGCCCAGCGATACGTCTGGGCCTGCATGTTTGCTGCCTTCTGCGATGGCTTGCCGACACTTTCGGCTCGCCGGGTGTGATGATCTTCTTCTGCGTCTTTCCCTCTCGGCGATATTGCCGTTCGGCCGTCCCGACCAAGGCCAAACCTCGGGCCGTTTTCCCGTTCCCGGGTCGAGCTTGAACGTCTCGTCGATGATGTTCTGGCGTGCTGCGAGCTCAACGCCGAGGCGCTTGGCATCGAATGCATGGCACGACATATTGCGGCGGTGTCGCACGTGTTCGACGGTTTGGGCTTCAGGATCGTGCGGATGGGCCACGCTTTTCTGGCGGCGCGAAACACGGGCAATGCGCGTTCAAAACCTGACAAAGGCAGAAACTTGTCAGGTTCAATCCAACCGCCATCCGGGCACTGCGGAGGGTTTTCAAAGCATATTCATGCACTTGCGCGCTGAGCCCGCTGGCATGGACCTTGCAACGCTTGCAGCAGGACGGTATGCAATGGAGCAGACGAGGATGTTCTCTCCCCTGAACCGTGTGCCGTCTCTGAGAGGGAAATAAGCTCGTGCAGAAAATCTCACAACCTTTGACAACGGCTTTGGAGAACAACGTGGTGTTGCAGATCGAGTCCCCGGCTCCTTCGATTCAAGCGGAAACCTGGCTGCGTGGCGAGCCCCTCACCAGCTTCGAGCCCGGCAAAGTGTACATCGTCGAATTTTGGGCAACTTGGTGCGGTTCGTGTGTGGACGGGATGCCCCATCTGATGCAGCTGCAGGAGAAATACAGGGAAAGCGGCGTTGAGATCGTAGGAGTCGCGGCTAGTGAACGCGCTCCAACGGCCGATGAGGCCCGAAGCACGTTGGACGCTTGGTTGACGGAAAAGTTCCCGAATCTGAACTATCGGATCGCATTCGACTCCACAGGCGAAATGGACAAGCTTTGGATGGAGCCCAGCTTTTCTTTCTGGATTCCCACCAGTTTCGTGGTCGACCGAGACGGCTGCATCGCCTTTATTGGTGAACCGACGGAACTCGATGAGGTCTTGCCGAAGGTGCTTAACGGCAGCTGGCGCACCAGCGATCAGGCAAAATCCGCCGATGCGGAGCGGATCGCAGAAGGCGAACCCATAGCGCGCGAACAAGCGCTGAAGAAGCCGATCAAGGACAGATATCGGGCGGCGGTGGAGAAAAAGGATTGGAAGACGGCGCTCTCGGCCATCGAAGAAGGCATCGCCTTGATGCCGGACAACCTCGGTTTCCGCCGTTCTCATGTGAATCTGTTGCTTCACAAAATGAAGGACATGCAGGTCGGCTTGCCCGTCATGCGCCAATTCGTTCGCGACGCGATCAACAGAAACTCCGAGAATTGGATGGTTGCGGCGTTAGACGAGCTCTTCTTTCCGAACCTTGACCATTCGCACTTTCCGTCTGCTGAGCGCTTGGCGATGGGAAAACAGCTGTCCGAACACATCCTGGCACTGAATCCCCCGGAAAGCGACAAACGTAAGCTCCTGCCTTATCGTTTGGCAGCCCTGTACTATCACGAGAGCGGCAACAAAGATCGGGCGATCGAGTTGATCGAGCTGGCACTGAAGTCGCAGGGCGGTCCGGAGCTTATCCGGGACGAAGATGAACAGCGCGAAATATCGCATTTACTGCAGTTCCTGGCCTACTTCAAGGGTGAGAAGGTTTGTTACGGCGCTCTGTGTGCGGTTCCAAACAATGGCCGATTCGACAGCTGGTATACCGTTTGCGGCTGATTGTCAGGTTTATGTAAGGGACAGAATTGGCCGGGCGGACAGCTCTTGATGCGAACGGCGCAAACCCCCGCCCGGCTTGCGAAATCACCTGGGCCGCTCTTTTGGACCTAAGTCCGAAGGACTGCGGCCTTCTAAGATGCCCGCCTTTGTTTAGGCGGGCTATGAGCTGAGCTACGGGTTTTGCCCGCTTCTAACCGTTCGCCAGCCTGGCGCAGGTGCCTCTCAACACCTCCACCACACCGAGGTTTCATGCGGGTAGCGAATTCGATCTTGGCGGCATAGCACATGGGATGGCCTCGCTGGCGGCATGCCTGTGATCTGGTGCTGCAGCCCACGCTTGCCTCCGCCAGCGGTTCGATGAGGCAGCCTGTCGCACAATTGATATCAGGACTTCAATGCCGGAACACCGGCGCCACCCTCAATTCAATAAATGAGGTGTCGCGCACCACGATTGGCTGCTTGATCCAGGCAATTCCGGCCGCCGTCATCCTCAATGAGGTGACCTCGACCAGAGCCTCGGCCTTGAATGGCATGATCGAGGTGCATGGGTGCGGCCACCGTCATTTTCGTCAATCCGAACGGGATTTCTTGCAACCGCTTTGCGGCTTTATCCAACACGCCAAGGGCCGCGCTGTCGACAGGTGGCGCGAGCTTGGCGCCGAGGCGTCCACGTCAACAGATTCTTCTGACAATCGGGACTTGTACGATCACCCCAGGGGGGCGAGAGCCCATGACGATCATCGTCGCGCCGGCCGCGATCTGAAGCAGGCGTCGGCGCGCCTCCCGCCTATCTTCTGGCGAGGCTTCGGTGAAAGACGCCGATGGCGGAACGGAAACACCAGGACCGGCTGAATAGATCCCGAGCTGTGCGATCGCGTTCGGCCAAGTTGAGGAAAGCGAGCTGAATGCAGGACTTTGCACGCTAGCACCGCGTTGCCGGGCCATATAAGAGATTTGGCCCGGCGCGAGAAGCGGCACTCGTGGCCAAAGAACGGGATCGCACCGGCCGCCACGCTGTCAAAATGCCGAAGTTGTGATCCGGCACGACGCTTAGCTTCTTCCCGCTCTTTGGCGATGAAGCGTTCCAGCGTGTGAATCTTGAGCACACCTGAAATCACTTCGTCGCCGAGAACCAACGCCGGCGTGACGTTGATGTACAGCTCCTTGGCGAGCGCGCAATTGCGCTCGAGGACGTTTTCGATGGCGCGGTCTTCCATGTCCCGCTTGAGCTGCTCAACCTCGAGGCCAACGTGTCGTGCGATAGTCAAGATGTCGAATTGGCTGAGCTGGCCGCGAGCAGCCATAAGGGCGTGATGGAACGCCTCATATTTTCCCTGTTTGCTGGAGGCGAGCGCCGCCAGTGCGGCAAATTTGGAACCCGGTCTCTTGCCCGGACAATGTTTGTAGACAACCTTCAGCATGGGATCATGCTTGAGGGCTTGCTGGATTGTACGGTCTTCCGCCCGGCACCGCGGGCAGTTGTAGTCCAAAAATAAGACGAGAGGGACGTCGCCATTCAGGTTGCCAGCAGTTGGCGCAGCGGCGTCGTTTAAGAGTGCGTCGCGCCGCTCTGGAATGAGCTTCCGCCAAAACGCGACGAGCCGGCTATGGTTTTCATGCTGGCGCACGTAGTCTTTGGCAACTGGACCATATTGCGTCGCCAGCCCGAAAAAAAGCAGGGCTAGGGCTGAAAGAGCGATAAGGCCGGCTTTTGGCGTAAGGCATGGTTAGGCTCCAATTAACAGTGAACGGCAGGGCGGCAACGGCTGGCCTTTTGACGTCAAAGGGGGCACCGCTTTAATGCCTCACCCGCTGTTCGCGGATGACGGGAGGTCAAGGGGCTCGTGCTATTCGAAGAGATGCGGTGGGATGGCTGGGCCCAACAGCCGACCCATCCGTGAGCGGCGCTGTGTGCGTGCGAACTGCCCCCGCGGTCGCCGTTCGCCGAGCGACTTCAGGCGGCCGAGTGCGATGGCTGAGCGTGACTGCAGCAAACACCTGCACGTAAAGCTGGGATAAGAGGGCTTAGGGCGCGCGGGACTCGCGCTGCGGTGTGCGGGATTATATTCAACAATTCTTGTCTCCTAACCGGATCGAGGCAGGTTCCTCCCTCCCGGGCATCTCCCGTCGCTGCGCTCCGGTCGAACGTTGCACCAAGGGTCCTTGCAAGCCCCGCGCCAATCGCGATGTCGGCACTTCAGGAAGTGATTGCGCGGGCGGCAGGTGGGCAGTGGTCAGCGCGCCTTTCCAGAATATCGCTCGCATAAACGTCCGGCGAGCGGCTCCGAGCGTACCTGCCATCGCCGGGCTCTGCGACAGCCTGAAATCTATCTCGAACCAAATCCGAATCGCTCGTTGAGTCTCGTCCCTCCCAGCGCGGTAAACCGCGCCTCGATCTCGGCATTCCAGCAAGCCTCCCACGAAGTTCGCCCGCTGGACAGGGTGAAGGTCTGCTGTCCGATTAGCTGGTTTAAGATCAGCTCAGGCTGCGGCGGCCGCTCGATCTCGCAAAACTCTACAATTCTGCGAATGGTCTCGAGCTGAACTTCGCGTCCTTGGTCGCCTATGATCTGCTCATAGCTCAATCCAAGAACATTCTCCTGATCCGCCCACGGTGCCACTGGATGGCAGCGATCATTGAAAATGAAAGGCGCGATCTCATCGAAGTACTTCAGCATTTTGTCAGGTCCGTCCGGCTCATTGCGCCACGTAATCTCAGCCCTCTCAGGCGGGCACCAATCGCTGTCACCTACATATCGCATCTGCGACACAATTGCCGCACGCATTTCGCGCGAAAGAAAGACGATCTTGAAATCCGCTAAACAATGGCGAGTGCCGATGTCGCACGGTAGATGCCCATAGCCAAACTGACCGGGCTGAATAAAGCGCGAGGATATCTCGATCGGTATCCATAGAATATTTTCGGAATGAGTGAAGCGAGCTCGCTCGACATCCACAAAGCGGAAGTCTCCAAGATAGTCTTTATTAAAGAACACATCGGACTGTACAAGCCCGAGCAGTCCAAGCAGACGGGCATATAGGTGGGTGCCCGCCTTCGGAATGGAACATATCATAACCCGCGAGCTTGAGCGGCCGGCCGTCGGCTTGATTGACCAAGATTCATTCGAGCAGGGATAAAGTGGAAAGGGTTGACCCGCGATATCGCGCAGCTCTTCTGGAAGCGGGTGAAACATTGTGGTTTCCTCACTGTTGCAGCGGCTTTTTTAAACAGCCGGAGCCAATGCGCGACAGGACAAGTTCCTGACCAGCTTGACCCCAAGCAGTCGCGCCCTCTGTTGCCGTACCAGAGAAGTAAAGCCCGTCGCATGCGCTAGCCGCGAGACGAACCGCTAGTACGGGTGGCATCGGCAAGCTCGTGGCCAACTTGCTGAGATGAGCTATTTACCAAACGCCACGTCGGCGTTCCCTAGAGATGTAGTCACCTTGTCATGCCCCCGTTTTCGATCGGACGATGAACCTAATCATAGAAGAACGCAAGTAAGATTGGTTATGTCGCCAATATACTAATGAATATATTTTCCCAGACGGCACCGCTTGCGTTGCCGTGCAGTCGTCCCCACTGCCCTGACGACGAGGACACCACGGTTTGCGCGGCGCATGCGCAGCCAGTAAAGTAAGCTCCATTGACAGCATCGGGCCAGGAGACGTCGTTAAACGAGGCCACTCGCAAGACCGCCTCGCGAGCGGCCGAGCGCATGCCCTCGCGTCCATTGCCCCGACTGCCGAGACATGGGCGCGAACGGAGCGGCAGCCGGAATCCGATATCGACCTTGTCTATGATCTGCGTCAGTGAACCGTCAGCGAGACTCGAATATGCAGGGCTTTGCTAGGCCTTCGCGGGTCGACTGCCAGCTTGGAACGAACACTAAGACACATGCGGAAGCCCCGACATACACAGAAATTGCTGCTAGACATCATCTATGATGCAATTAACACGGCTCCGAATGCGCTCGCACGTATAGCTCTGTATGTTGCACAAGACCCCGAGGCTGTTCTGGCGCTGTCCATTGCCGACCTTGCGCGCAACACCGCTACCGGTTCTGCTTCAATTGTAAGATTTTGCCGAACCTTGGGACTCTCGGGATTTCGCGAGTTTAAGATTGCGCTCAGCGGCGAAATTGAGCGGCGGAAGTTGAGCGGCGAACTGGCTGAACGCGCGCCATCAGAAGCTGTAGACACAGCTCCTCGGATCGCCATCCTCAGTTCTGCTTTACAAAACTCAATTTCCGCGTCCGCTCGTGGTTTTGACGACCTTCAAATTAGTGGGTTTGCCAACCGCATCCGAGCGGCCCGACGCGTCGAACTGTTCGGCACGGGGCCGTCATCCGTCTGCGCTGATATTCTGGCCATGCGACTGATCTGCCTAGGTTTCCCCGCACATTGCTCGGGGTCCGCCACCGTGTCTCACGCTCTCGCGCGAGGGCTTGGCTCGTTGAGCCTCGCCATTGGCATTTCGTCGCGTGGCCACACTGTGGAAACCAAGGATTTTCTGGCTATTGCGCGCGAAACCGGAGCATACACGATTGCCATTACGACCCGCGTTGACTGCCCGATCGCCCGGACTGCGGACGAGGTGGTATTGTTTACCTCGGCTGAGGCTTGGCCACAGGCCGGGTCGGCGATGCACGTGCCGCCTCTGGTGTTGCTGAGCGAATATCTTTGCCAGTGTCTGCAGATGGCGGAAGTCTGAATCCCCACCAAGGCCAATTCGGGCAGTTCCGAGGTTATTTCCGGATCCCACCTCGGTCTTCGTCGCGCGTGCTCGCGTGCACGAGCCATTGAAGCGATAAACTTGAACCGCACTTTCGACTGTGCGTACTGCGTGCTTGTTACATGGAAACGACGAACTCACCGAGCAACCCTCTTGCCACGGCGCGCGGGTGTTTGGTGATCATAGGGGAAGCTTCAACAATTGAGAAGCTGACGAACTACTACACCGGGATCAAACCGGAGGACAAGGCAGGTTCCTCGTCGTTGGGCAAGGCTGCAGCACCAGGTCGACTCCGTGACCTAGGCGGTCCATGCGCAAGGTTCGACGGCGCGCTCGCCGACTGAGTGGCGCTGGAGGGCCTCGAGAGGGCATGGGTCGGCCGCAGCAGCGTGGGACGCAGGAAGGCAGGCAAGATCCTAGCTTCCTTCTTCACCGACAGCAAGTCAGCGGCTCCTTTTGCCGGTCGACAGATCGGTGGACCAGGTCGAGCTTCTTCCATGTCCACTTCTACGTTTGCCACGGTGTTCGGGAATTCCTGGGAGATTGGGGGCTGACATCTATCGCGTGCTGCCACGAAGGTTGGTATTGACGTATTTCGCGAGGTCTAGCGCGGAGATGCTACCAACCAATTGGTCCAGACTCATTTCGGCCGAGATTGAGGCGGAATGCTCCAGGAGTGCAAGGAGATCATCCCTGTGCTTCGAATGGTGGTTCTCCAGGTGCATCTCGACCTTTCGCGCGATGACGTCCGCGAAACTCGCCCTTGTCCCAAAAAGCGGATCGTTGATTAACGCCGTCGGTCGTTCCTGTTCGAGAACCCAATTTATCGCCAGGGTCCCGTTCGATCTCAAGAATACGATCTCCAGCTCCGCGTCGGCAGGTCGCGATGTGGCAATGGAGAACCCCGCGTCCGCCAGAGCCCTGGTATCCTTATCCACAGCCTGATTGAATGCGGCCAAATTGACATGATGAATGTCAATGTCGTTCGGCGCACGCTGGATGAACTGCGAAAGGACGCTACTGCCCGCTACCCAGCTATCTTTGCTCCGATTGCGCGAAATGGCGACCAACGCAATGCGCATCAGCTCGGGCATCATGCGCTTGTGGCCTTCTTTGATATTGAGAACAGCCTGTAAGTTACGTTGACGTCGGGATAGGTCCCGGCTCGCAGAAGCACAGATGTGAGATCATTTGAACCCGCAATCTTTTCAAGAAGGTCGTCACGGGCATTAGTGCCGAACCCAAGAACGATACGACCTGATTCCGTAAGGAACCTTGGGCCATCTGAAAGAAATCTCTCGAGCAAGTTGTACCCTGGATCGATCGCACCACCTTCGAGGTCGTGGACAAACTCGTAATCTTCTGGAGCGTAGCTCGACGGGTAGTTCCAAAATATGATGTCGAACCTTCTGCCAGGTGGAACATTGTTAAATATATCGCTTGCGATGACCTCGACGTTACTAATGCCGTTTCTTGCAGCATTCTCCAACGTGTTCGCGACGGCCCTCGGATTGATGTCACAAGTCAGCAACGACAGCGCGCCAGTCTTTGCCAACAGAAGGCCGGGAAGACCGAAACCGCAGCCGATTTCTAAGACGGTCTTTCCGTCGAATGGGGGAAAATTCTCGCTAATCCAACGCCAACTCTGGAAGTGCTCTGGAGGAAAAACCCCTTCCTGTACGACCAGATCCAGTCCGAATGCCTGCATCTGACGCGGGAAAGTGGCTTGTTGACTTGTCCGAAGCGTTGTCCTGATACGATCAAGTTCGCTCATTGTTCTCCGGCCTTCCGGCGCGGTGCCATGCCTGGTTGTTTTCCCGGCTCGACGGCATCAACGGTTCGCTTCAGTAAGCAATTCCAAAGAGGCATTGAAAACAGACCGGCCTCAAGAATGAGGCGGTCCCAAGATGAGCGGAGGGGTGCATACCGGAAGAGGCCTTCTAGACCGGCTCGATCCCCCTGGAAATACCGCTGGACGGCTGTCGTTAGGCCCGACTTTGCTGCGGTTAGGAGTGCTCTGTCGTAACAGAATCTTGCGTGGGCAAACGCGCTACCATCACTCCGATTGTCCGGCATCGGCGCAGCTCCCCTGTCGCCGAGAACGTTTAGCAACATTTGGAAAGATGAATGGGCAATGTAGCCGGAATCGAGAGAAATCCAAGCAGTCGCTTCGTCGCCCAACGACCGGCACCTAAGTATTCTCAGCTCAGCATCCATTACTTGATGACTATCGCTCACATGAAGGAGGTTCGTCACGGGATTATCGCAGAAAAAGAGACTACGTACGGTGCCGGATAAAGCCTGGGCCGGCTGTGTGTTACCCTTCAGTTTTTGCGACAAGTGCAGCGCATTAGGTCCGCTCCAGATCGTGGCGCAAACCGGACGCATGTCGAATAAGTCCAGCACCAATGGCCAATGCTTCCCGCCGGTGGAACAGGTAAGGGTATAAAACGCATCAATGGATTTGCGACTATGAATCGAAAAGAACCGTTCCGAGAGTTCCAAACCGGTTCGCCGGCGAATAAATTCGTCGAGCAGCGAGGTTAGGCCAGAGCGCGCGACTTCCGGGCCATACACTATCAGCGCCGTGGATGACATCATGCCGCCCCCCCCAAAGGGTCGCTTGTGATATGGGCCTTCCTGCTCGCGACGGTGATCCTAGTCGCTCTAACGCGTCTCCCTTCCAGCCAATCGGCGAGACGAGCGGGATGACGGGCATTAATCACAACGCCGGGAAGGCTTTTCTTCGCCATGAATTCGACCGCGCAGGCGTCAATCGAGGTGTGGCCGAGAAGGACAAGATCTTGAGCAGCGATCTGCTCTATAAGTGCAGCGGGATCGTCGGTTGCTCCACCGCGATGCACGCCATCGACATCTGTCAAAATCACCAGCTGTGGTGCCCCAGTTAACCAAGCGATCCACGCGGCAACGGCGTCGGATGTGACGTCCCAACTCCATTCCACTGGGTCAGCCGCAAACAGCAAACGGGAAGGCAGCAGCACTGGAATCTTCCCAAGTCTCGCGAGAGTTCGGCATTCGCCTAGGCTGGCCGATGGAACTAGTTTGGAAGAGAAGGCGGCATCCGCAAGCAAATACCCCGTTTGGTCCTGTGCTAGAGCACACGCATGATGCGCGGTACACGGATCTAATCGCTCGGCTGCATCAATCGCCTCAATTGCTTTGTCCGGGATGCCGCCGCCTGGAACAAGTAGGATTCGATGGCCCTTATCGGCGAGACGCTCAAGTTCAGCCAGTGCGAGCTTACACACGGCAAGATCACGCATGATGCTCCCGCCGAATTTGAGAACAATCGAAAAGCCATATGGTGGAAAACCTTTTATTGAGCAGTCCATCGGCTTGCCATCCCGCCCTCAGGCAACAGATACGATCTCAGGAATTTTTGAAGCTAGGTTTGGAAGCGCTGCCCAGACCTTTTGAAACGCGGCCGCGTACAATTTCATCACTTCAACGTCGTTTGGTGGAGCGATCTCCGACACGTAAAACATGGTGTTCAATATCTTCATGGCGTTTGGAAAATCGGTCCTTGACCATTGGCCGCAGATATCCGGCAGATATTCAAAGACGGGCTTCGTCAGCCAGACCGCAACGGGAACTCCCTCGGCTTGAAGAAGCTTAATGATGAAATCCCTGGCCGTAGGGCCAGGTAGAAAACCGAGCTTTTCCGGCTCAAGACGCAACGGGAGATTCAGCATCGATTGTTGATGATCTGCTGGATCGAAAAGAGGCAGAAGCCCTGAGAGGTGGCCAATCTCCTGCCAAAGGAACCTAGCATTCCTTCGCCTTTTTTTAAGCTGCCGGTCAAGCTGCTTGAGCCTGTGATTAGCAATGGCAGCAGAGAATACATTGGGTCGGTAATTGTAGCCTTTGGAGTTCGGGGAGAATATCCTAGCTCCACATCGCGACGAGCTTGTCAGCGAAACATTATCTACATGGTGGATCAGAGCAGGGTCCCTCGTCAGGACAAATCCAAGCTCACCTGCCCCGAGGTGTTTAGCTCCGTTGCCGGAGAGAGAGAGTGCATCGCTCTCCAAGTAAGCTCCATTGACAATATCTTTCGCAGCGCCAATTGATTGGCAAACATCATCGATAATCGCCACGCCTCGCGCTCGCGCCGCGAATCTCAAGCTGGGAACCAAGAGGTTATTTCCGAACAGATGAGTTATGAGCGTCGCCGCGTCACCTGGCTTGATGAGGGAGGCCGCCATCTTCTCATCAACTCCGGCAAGGTCTGGCTCAACATCGACAAAGACCGGTTCGAGTCCACTGATCGCGATTGGGCCGACGGCTCCCGGCCAGTTCAAAGCCGACGTAACGACTCGGCGACCTCGGTTCCGGTAGTAGTCGAGAGCCACGTGAATAGCGGCTGTGCCGCTTCCAACGGCGCGCACAGACCAGTTACCCGACCAATCCGCTAGCCGCTTTTCGAGCTCAATCACCATAGGGTGATTGACGCGATGATATTTGCCGCTTTCGACAACATTTGCGAGCGCCTTCAAATGTTTACGTTTCGCAGCTGGCCAAAGAACAACTCGCCCAGCCGGCACCGTGGGATCTCCTCCAAAGAGCGCAAGAGAAGTGTCCTTCTGGTGGACGCATCGTGTGCTTGCTGCCGTGGCTAAGCTTACATCCTTGGTCATATGATCAAGCCTGGTTGTGTTACATCGGCCATCGGCCACTCGCGAAGTCACGAGCCGAACCGAACCGTCTCTCGCATACTTTTGCGTCTTGCAACGAGGCTCGGCTAACCCACAAGAGCAGAGTCGCTCCTGAGAACAGGCTGGGCGCCGTAGCGCCCTCGCTACGTTGAGTTCAGGAAAGAGCTTTCAAGCTCGCAACCGGCGTATGAGGCGTCAACCTCGTCGGAAATGAACTCGCTGAACGATTCAGTCCCTCCTTCGTAAATCAACACCTAATAGCCCCTGACAAGAATGGGAAGTGGTCCTCTGAAATATATTTATGGATATATTATTTATTCTCCGCCTACCTTTAGCCCCCTATCTGAGATATTTTAGTATCGGAAGTGACAACGCGAGGTTGCTTTTTCAGCCTCTCGTACCGGCACCATTTAAAAGATAAAAAGCGCAGCGCGGATGCGCAGGAATATCATCCCGCCAAAGCCGCGGGCCAGATAATCAGCCAACCTTGGCGAGCTGGGAGCACCCCGAGCTTCCGTAATTGGTTGAAGCACTCGCCGGACCGAGGGCCGGCGTCCAATGTTAGTAGCCCCTTTCGCGAACACTCCGGCTAGTGGGTTTGTGTCAGAATGACCTCTCCCGGGATCGTATTCTGAGCGCTCAGTGAGGATGTATCTCGTTGTAGTCATCCCACCGGGCGATCTGGCGGAGAACCATGGGTGATCATGCAAGGAGTGATGCGAACGCAATCACGCTGAAGGTTTTGACCCAGGCTTCCGACACGTCGCTGGAGTGGGGCGCTTCACGGGCGTGGAGCAAGTAACGCGGTCAGCGCAGAGGCGAAGGCGCGTGTTCCTTGCCGGTGTAGGGGTGCCATTTTCCGACAGGTCTCGATCGGATGAGGCACCCTCGTCGATCCGAAGCGTGTCTTGACCGCCTCCAGCATCATATCGCACGGGACCCGCAGCCCTCCTGCGACGGCCCAAGCCGAATGGCTCAGCTACTCGGCTGATGTCGGCGAAAATCGCTCACCAATACTTCTTTGTAAACGTGAAGTTTGCCAGCTGTCTCCTGCTCATATTTTGCAAAGCGCGCGACACTGCGCGCTGTTCTACATCAAGGTGGTTAGTCAATGCGGATGCCACTGCGCTCGTAGTCTTGCCGAGCTGAGGCATTGCGTCAGTTAGCCTTGCAAGACTGGTTCGAAAAGCCGGGGAAAGCTCAGACGCGGTTATTTCCATGCGAAGGGCATGAGAGCAGAAACAGAACTTGTCGATGATATGGCAGATTTCGCAATTACATGCCCCCAGAGCTATGTCAGTGAATATTTCTTCCGCTCGAAGAGCGAGCTCCGTTGGAGATAACTCACCAGAGGGGGCGGTTCGGTCGAGAGGGTGAGTCCGTGTACGAGTTAGGGCGAAGGTAAGTGTTTCGCGCGCCACCACATACGAGTCCAATAGAACCCACTCGACCAGAGGTCTCGTAAAGTAGCCCCTTTGAGGAAAGGACACGATCTTCCCTTCCGCTGCAAGTCGGATAAGTGCTTCGCGTATAGGAGTCCGGCCGATGTTGAGGTCGGACGCTAGCTCTTTATCGCTGAGATGCTGCCCCGGCATGTGGGATTTGCTGTAGAGCAATTGAAGTACCGCGTCGTAGGCTGCATCGGCTTTTGCGTTCTTCTTGGCTTCAATAGCCAAACTGGGCATTTCTGTCCGACGACATTGGGCCGCATTTTTGCAGAACCACATCTCTACGCTTCCCCTTTTTTCGACGTCCTTTGAACGTTCGATTAGCAGAATTTGAGTTTCTGCGGCGTGCTATTTCTCGACATCCGACATGACGCATGCACCGCGCGCCGCCTCAGCTGCATACACCATGCGTATGAGGTGTGACCATGGCCAGCCGCGGCGCTCGGATGCGGAAGCCGGTTGTGTGCGTCAAGTTCTGCAAAAAGGGGCGGCCATGGTGCTGGTCATGCGGCTTGGCGCAGAGTGAGCTTCTTGTGCTCGCGCAGGTCGTCCATGTTGATGTAGCGGTTGGCCTCCATCCAGTTTTCGTTGGTTTCGACGGCCAGCGCCCTGACGAGGCGTAGGCAGCTCTGTGAGTTTGGAAAGATGCGCACGATATAGGTGCGGCGCCGGATTTCCTCGTTGAGCCGTTCAAGCATGTTGGTGCTCTTGAGATGCTTGTGGTGCTGGCGTGGCAGACGAAAGAAGGTCAGCGTGTACTCGATGGTCTCCTCCACCCATGTTGTCAGTCGTGGGTAGCGGGCCGACCATTTGGAAAGCCATGCGGCGAGATCGGCCTTGGCCTCGGCGAGATCGCGCCGGTCGTAGAGCCAGCGCAGTTCCTGCAGGCAATCGTCGCCATGCTTTCTCGGCAGGTGATCGAGCGCGTTCCTGAGGAAGTGCACGTAGCAGCGCTGCCATGCCGCTTCCGGGATCACCTCGCCGATCGCCGCGACCAGGCCGGCATGATCGTCTGACACGACCAGCTCGACGCCCTTGAGGCCGCGCGCCTTCAAGCCAACGAGAAAGTCCCTCCAGGCCGAGCGGCTCTCACGATTGGCCATCTCCACGGCCAGGATCTGACGCCGGCCGTCCCAGTCTATGCCGACAGCGATCAGCACCGCCTGGCTCATGACGATGCCGGCCTCGCGCACCTTCTCGTAGCGAGCATCGAGGATGAGGTAGGCAAAAGGCTCTTGAAGCGGGCGCTCGGCAAACGCTTTCAGGCTCTCGTCCAGGCGTTTGTTGATGGCCGAGATGGACGAGGCCGAGAAGGCATGGCCGCACAGCTCTTCCGTTATCGCCTTGACCTTGCGGGTCGACACGCCCTGCACATACATCTCCGCAAGCGTGGCCACCAAGGCCCGCTCCGAACGCTGGTAACGCTCGAAAAGCTCGGTGGAGAAGCGGCCGGCCCGGTCCTGCGGAACTCGCAGCTCAAGCTTGCCGACACGGGTGACAAGAGTGCGGCCATAATAACCCGAGCGATAGCCGAGCCGCTCCGGTGTGCGCTCGCCTTTCGAAGCACCCAGAGCCTCGTCCATCTCGGCCTCGAGCACCTCCTGCATCACCGCCCGGATCACTTCGTGCAGACCTTGCGGGTCCGAAAGCAGAATGTCTTTGACGGCGGCGCTGGCGGTCTTACTTTCAGTCTTGGGTCATGGTGGCGTTCCTTCGCGGGAATCAGGTGACGTTGAACATCACCAGCCTGCCATGACCGCCCCCTCTCAGCGAATTTGCAGAACTCTCAGCACACTACCGGGAAGCCTCAGAGGACCGGACGCGGAAAGATCTAGGAGGCGTTAGGCGCTCGACGCACCTGAGCTGCGCGCAAACCATTTCCTGCGCTCGTCGCTTCGCCACGCTAGACTAGCGGACTGCGCAACCCTGACCAGTTCCGCCCGGCGAGCGCTTACCACGGGGGCTTTGACCCACTCTCGGTGACATTTCTTTACAGCGCCGACTAACGGCCCTTAGCAGATCCAACTTGCCGCGGCCGTACATCTGTCGTTTCACCAGTTTGCGCTTGGCCCTCGCTTTGTTCGTAGACCATACTTCGGTGGTCGCCGCACGACGGCCGTCGTCACTAACGGAGCGACCGTTCTGACGGAACTTCCCGGGGTGGCATCTCTTGTCATTGCCCTCGGAGAGGCCCGGCTCCGACTAAAACTACACTTGGCGATCTGAAGAGCGAAAGGAAGGCTTCGCTGAAGGCGGTGTTGGCACCAACAGAGATCTTACCAAGCGTTCGCACAGCTATGCTTTGGTTCGCGAGGCATTGGGATTTCTGTGCCCCTTCAGACACTCGGCGATGCACTCACTCAGAAGAGCCATTGAAGGCATAAGCGTTGCCGGTCCAGGTTCGGCCAGGGCCCGCGCCGGAGCTGAGTAGGAGCACCTCATGCGCCACCCCAGAGACTGGCGATTTGTCACGCGTCGTTATTGCAAGCGTATGCGCTCCTCGGTCGCGGCCAGTTCTGAGAAAGGCGACGGCCTCTCGCTCATATCTTTCATAGGAGATGCCGATAGCATAAGCCGAAGCGTCCAGCCCATGAGCCAGACCGCGAGCGATGTTCACAATCCGGGGTCCCCAGCCAGATCAGGCGGCTGTGACAGTAGCTCTGCGCAGATTGCGGAGACGCCCATACCAAGAGCTTCGACACGCGTAGCACTCTGTAGTCGCTCCGTCAGGCGCTCGATCTGGGCGTAGTCGAGAAGGCGAGCTGAGGCCTCAACCGAATGTAGGAAGGCCGCGCTCAGGTTCGCAATTTCCGGTCTTACATGCGAGTTCAGTGGCGAGGTGCTGTGTCAGTCGCCGGGCTTTATCGCGCTCAATCTCCCCGGTAACGCCACCCTGAACTCGCGAAACCCAGAGAGGCCAAGAGTACGGCAAAAACGCAAAACCGACGCTTCTCCGCTGTTTGTTTGACTTACGAGTTTGGAGATAGATAAGTCCCCAAGAAGCTCGGGGTTTTAGGCAACAAAATGCGCGATTCTGGATTGTGAGCTAGGCCCGCTGGCGACCAGACCGCATACCGCATCCCGCACCAAGCTTGATGACCTGTCCGCCATTGCACTGCCCGCCGGGGTATGGTGTTCCGGATGCAGGCGCGGGCGGACCGTCCACGCCGCTGCCCTCTTTCTACATTGGGCAAAGCAAACCTTTAAGTTCCGCCAAGTTCAGCAACAATGCCTCCGGCTCAAAGGTCCGGAGGTCATTCCTCAGTCGACTCGTATGGTGGCGGGCGCCCCCGAATGCGCAGTAGCGCATATTTGCATTTCGCGCGGCACTAAGACCGATGACGCTGTCCTCAATGACAAGGCACTCTCTGGCAGACACGCCCATGATTTCCGCCGCCAATAGCAGCACAGAAGGGTCAGGCTTCCGGACACCGATGTCATCGGAGGAGAAGAACCGTGAGCCTACAAGCCCCAAGAGATTGGCGGCTCTCATGCGGTGGATGAGTTCGAAACGAGATGTGTTCGATGCGACACAAAAGGGAATGGAAAGCCACTGGAGCAGTTCAACCGCGCCAGGTGTCGCCGACAGGATCCCAGAGGCGGCCAGCTGGATCTCAGCCGCGGCCGTTTCCATGAAGTTCTTCGGCAGGCTTACACCGACAAGTCTTTCCAGATGCCGTTGTTGATCGTCTCGCTCAACACCGGAGAGCGTTGCCGTTATTTCATCTGGATGCACCTGGAAACCTTCCGCGGCAAGTTTTGCCGAAATCACCTCCGATGCTACGATTTCCGTCTCCGCAAGGGTGCCGTCAAAATCGAAGATGATCAGTCGAGGCCGCGACCGATCGGACGTTTTGATCGATGGTGAAGCCATCATTTCGGATCACCGGGACGAATGACAGGCAGCTGATCAAGTCCCTCGTGACGATGGACAACGACATCCGATCCGTCCAACATGACGACATCGTATGATGGCGCAGCCGCCACAAATATGGGCTTGCCATATTGTTCCCAGTCCAGAACGATATGCTGCGCCGTGCCACGGCTGGCAGTAAACGATATGCCCGACAAACTGCCTGCTGCAGCAACATGCCGGTGACCAAAGAGCATGTGGCGGACCGATGCGTTTTTCCGAAGGATGGAAAGGAGCCGATCGGACTCCTTCATATCGCTCGTCTTAAAACAAGGCACATGCAAATCCGCCGGCGTATGGTGCATAGCAACCACGACTGGTCGGCCGGCGGCACGGAAAAGCTGGTCCTGCAGCCATTCAAACCGGCCACCGTCAAGACAACCGAAATGGCTGATGTCGTCCTTTGTGTCGAGCAAGACGACGAGCCAGTCGTGCAAGTCGACAGCCGCCTGAACGAATCCTTCCCCGCCGAATACGCCTCGAAATGCGCCGCGGTCATCGTGGTTGCCGATCGTCAAATGGACCGGGAGCCGGACCTCCGACAAGATCTCGCGCAAGAGTGCGTAAGCGGCTGGATCGCCTGTATCAGCAAGATCGCCAGTAATAAGGATGAGCTTGGCATCTGCGTGTACGCGCGAGACATGGTCCAAGGTGTCGCGCAATCTCTGCGCCGGATCGATGCCGTAAAGCGTCTTGCCAGGGGCAACAAAATGAGGATCCGTGATATGAATGATTTTCTGCATTGCTCCACACTCAGATTGGGCCCGACCCTGGGAGGAAGTGGGACAAGAGACCGCTGCTGCGTCAGGCCACTTGATTGTCGTCGTTGTGGTGACCATCTATTCCAGGCGTCTGACAGCGAACCGTGAGCAGTGAGGGGTCGACCCTCTCTGCCGCCCGGATCGAGGTGTTCGATTCCAAGCAAACAGTTGACCGACGAACGGCCAATAAATGTCGCGAGTTGTAAATGCTCGGGCCGCATAAGGGACCTCGGTCGCTATCGCTTTCGGTTGATCATGAAGTAACTCGTCCATCATCGAAACGGTGCCACGGGCCTGTGCTTCGAGCTCCGGTGAGTTCCCCCACGCAGACACGAATGCTCCTTCTTGACCCTCAATTGTAATTTGTGAGCAGCTCGGTCGAACACCGTTGAGTGTCGCTTGCGCGCGCCCGCCCCATGCCGCATCCGCCTGTCAGACTTCGCCGATATCGAATGCAAGGGAGCTTTGTTCGGATTTATGTCAAGTGGACGGAATCGCCGGGACAGTCGGTATAGGAAGACATTTTTGTGGGGTTGAGTGGATGGGAAGCTGCTGCAGTTCACCTTACGGCACCTGCTGCCACCGGGTCCGCCTCCTGCCATTTTGTATTGGGCTGGACTTCGCTCGTCATCAGCAGGACGCTAAGTTCTTCGGCTGATCGCGCGACCACCGCAGCGCCGGCTGACAGCAATCGTTGACCGTGGTCGTCGTGGCAGTGGCCGCCCGCGGTGAAACCGATCACCATCATCCCCGCGGCCACACCGGCTCGAACGCCTGCAATGCTGTCCTCGACAACGACGCAGCGCGCTGCCTTAGTGCCCATCTGGGCGGCAGCGAACAGGAAGAGGTCCGGTGCAGGCTTACCGGCCTTTACCATGGCGGAGCTGAACACGTGGGGATGGAAGTATGCCCAAAGTTCCGTCAGTTCAAGACCAAGCCGCAGCTTGTCGGGGGCGCTGCTCGATGCGACGCAGCGCGGCAATCGCAACTGATGCAGGAGTTGGTCAATGCCGCTGATCGCTTGCAGTTCCGTCTGGTAGCTTTCCTTTATCCGGGATTGCACGATGACGTCGAAGTCGCTGGGTAGAGGGCGGCCCCAGTCTTCTTCGATCATTTTCCGCATGGTGGCTGAGGAAAGGCCGGTAAACCGCAGAATCACATCAGAATACGACATGGGATAGCCAATGCGGGTAAGTTCTTCGGCATCGATTCGACTTGCCAGCGTCTCGCTATCGATCAGAACGCCGTCGCAATCGAAGATGACCAGTTCATAAGAGGCCTGTTGATTCATTGCATGCCCTCGGGAACCCAACCTTCTGCGGAGACCTCGACCACATGTCGGTCGCTAACTTCGAAGCGATGCACCAGGACCCCATCAACGTCGATTATCGCGATGTCAAAAGCGGGCGCATCCTCGACGAAGTCCGCGTCTCTCCGCGTGAAATGTGGAATGATCTGATGCGCCACGCCGCGGTTTGCACTGAAAGGGATGCCGCTCCAGGTGCCGCCAACATCGACATGCACATGGCCGTGGAAAATGTGCCGCACATTGCCGGCGCTGACAATCGCCTGCATGATCGGGCGCCAATTCTCGGTGCTCCAGGGTTCGAAATGCGGCAGGCCGATCGGCTGCAGCGGATGATGGACGAAGAGGTAGGCCCGCACATCCGACGCCTCGGCCACCCGGGCCAGCAGCCACTCGAGCCGACCATCGTCCAAGGAGCCATGACCGAAACCTTCCACCAATGTGTCGAGAAAAATGAGGCGCCCGGCAGATCCGTCGTGAACCGACTGGATAAAGCCGTTCTCATCGCGCGGCTCTCCAGGAAACGCCCGAACAAAATTCTCGCGGCTGTCGTGATTGCCGAGCAGAAGGCGGGCGGGCACGCGCAGTTCCTGCAGCACCTCGCGAAGTAGGACATAGGAAGCGAAATCTCCCTCGTCAGTGAGATCGCCAGTCACGACGCAAAGCTCGGCGTCGGCGTGATCGCGGTTGATGCGCTCAATGGTCTTGCGAAGCCGTTGGGCAGGATCGAAGCCGAAGAGCATGGCGCCTAACGGCACAAGATGGGGGTCGGTCAGATGAATGAGTTTCATGGATAATCCCGAAAAAGGGAGGGATGCCGCACAGGAGCGTGCAGCGTCTCGGACGAGGCGATCAGTTCGTTTTCGGCAGGAGTGCGCGAACCTCGGACACCATGTCTGCGAGAGCGGCTTCCGGTTCCTTGGATCCAAGCGCAATAGCCGTCATCTCGTCGCGGAGGACCTCCCCGATCTGCACGCCGTTATCACCAGGCCAGGAGAACCACGGGCGGGCGCGGGGCGTCTGAAGCACGCTGGTGTACCAGTTCGGGTGCTTATCGTAGAAGCCGGCGAGATGATCCTTGTCGAGGGCAAGCGTGTTGGTCGGCATATAACCAGTATTCGGCACGACAATGCTCTGGCCTTCAGGACTTGTGGTGAACTTGACGTAGTCCCAGGCGGCGGCGCGCTTGGCGGGATCGTCGGTAAGGATTATCGCAACCATGCCGCCCGTCGGCATCGTCGCATCTTCAGCGCCGAGCGGCTGCTTGGCTGTGCGGAGCTTGAACCGATCTCCAATTTCACCTTCGAAACCGCTCACACTGCCGGCAGAGGCGAAGAAGAAGCCGAGCTTGCCAGAGGTGAAGAGCTGCCGGGCGGCATGGGAGTCGATCGCCGGCTGAGCGCCGTCGGTGTGGAACCGCTTGAACAGCTTGACGGCAGCCTGGCCTGCAGGACCGTCAAAAGCGATGTCGCTCTCCTTGTCGTTCATCATCTGGCCGCCGAAGTTGCGTACCAGGTTCTGCGTGGCCCAGTCGTCCGAGCCGAGCTGGTAATACATGCCGGACGTTCCATTGCCGAGCGCACCGACCTTGCCGGCCAGTGCGACGAAGCTGTCCCAATCGGTCGGAACCTTGTCGGGGTCGCCGCCCGCCTGCTTCACGAGATCGGCATTGTAATAAACGACCGGCGTCGACATGGCGAAGGGAAGTCCGTACAGATGGCCCTCGATTCTTGCCAGAGACAGGATTTGTTCCGTGTAGCCCTTATCGGCCAGGTGATCGGCGGCAACGAGATCGTCGATGGGCTTTACGAGCCCGCGCGTGACGAGCGGACTGAGCACGTTAAAGCCGACATAGTGAACGTCCGGCAACTCGCCTGCCATGCTCTGACGAATCAACGTCTGGACAGCTTCGTCATAACTCGGCGCAGCAGCGCGGAAGCTGATCTTGATTTCCGGGTGGTCCGCCATGAAGCGGTCTGCAATCGGCTTGTGGATCACTTCGTGTTCGGGCCAGGCGTAATAGACATTGAGTTTCGTCTCGGCTTGCGCTGGCATGGCTGCCGCTGCGACACCGGCAGCAAGGATCATTGCAACTGTTTTCACATTGCTCTCCTGAGTTTTGAGATGGGGGTTTTTAGAGACGGAGCTAGTGTCGGCCGAGCACCAGACCTCGGATGAAGTGTTTCTGCATGAGAAGGAAAAAAGAGACCAAGGGAGCAGTTACGAGAACGCCCCCCGCCATCAGCGCACCGACATTTCCGGCGCCCTCGCCGGCCTGCCGGAAATAGGCAATGCCGAGCGAAGCCGTCATCATGTCGGGATTGGTTATCACCACCATTGGCCAATAAAGATCGTTCCAATGGGCCACGATAGAGAAGATCGAGAAGGAGACGACGGCCGGCCAAGCTGCTGGCAGCATGATCCGCCAGGCGATCGATAGCTCGCTGAAACCGTCGAGCCGCGCCGCGTCGAGCACCTCATCGGGAAAGGTCACGAAGAACTGCCGGAACAGGAAGATGGCAAACACCGAAATGATCCAGGGCAGAACCAGAGCGGCATAGCTGTCGAGCAGTCCGGATTTTGCGAGGGCTATGTAGATCGGGATGGTTGGTATCTGCACCGGCACCAGAAGGCCGAGCAGGACGCCGACAAGCAGAATAGGGCGGCCCGGGAAGGACAGCTTGGCCAGCGCATAGCCGCATGGGATGGCGATCGCGATCTGCAACACAAGAATTGCCAGACACACGACAAAGCCATTTGCCATGAACCGAAGCAGCGGAATTGCCGAGAGCGCAGTGCCGTAATTGTCGATTGCGCCGTGAAGGGTCGGCGTTGGAAGCAGGCTGCCGTCAAAGATCTCGCTCTGTGGCGTCAGCGAGGCAAGGATCATCCACAGAAACGGAAAGGCCATGATGATCGCGCCGGTGACAAGCACAGCATGCGAGACAATGCGGGAAGAGGAAGATTGCCCCAGGATCATCACTGGCCTCCATTTGCTTTCCAGCGCGCCCGACGCTCGGAGACGCGCATCTGGACGAGCGACAGGAAAGTCACGAAGACAAAAAAGGAAACGGAGATCGCAGAAGCATATCCGACGCGGAAGAAGCGGAAACCTTCTTCATAAAAAGTGTAAAGAACGACGGAGGTAGATTTCATCGGCCCTCCCTGTGTGAGGACCGCGACCGTTTCGAAAACCGAAAAGGCGCGGATAATTGTCATCACGGTGACGAACACCGTAACTGGCGCCAGCATCGGCCAGGTGACCAGAAGGAAGCGCTTCAGTCCCCTGTCCGCCCCGTCGATAGTCGCAGCTTCGTAGAGCTCCTCTGGAATGGTCGAAAGGCCAGCCAGGAAAAGGATCATGTTGAAGCCAACCAACTGCCAGACGCCGATCGCCGCGAGCGCATATATGGCCGTCGCCGGGTCGGACAGGAACCTGACGGGCGATGCGCCCAGGAGCTGCAGCAGCGTGTTGGCAAAACCCAGACTTGGATGCAGGATTGCTTCCCACGCGGTCGCGAGAGCAACCAAGCTTGCAGCCACGGGCAGAAAGTAAGCGGTTCGATAGAGAACTGCGAACCGTGATCTAGCGATCAAAACGGCGACGAGCAGCCCCCACCCGATTGCCGTCGGCACGACCACAGCCACATAGAGCGCGGTGTTGCGCAGACTCTGAGCAAAGCCAGGGTCGGTCAACATGCGCGTATAATTAGCAACCCCGATGAATTGGATTCCGGCCAAGCCGAGCGACGCATTCGTGAAGGACAGAAAGAAGACAAGAATGGCGGGTCCGATTACAAGGGCAACAAGCAACAGCGTCGCCGGCACGGACAGAATTATGCCAGCTTGCGCCTGGGCCCGAGCCGGCCGGTAGCTGCCTGCAGTGTTCGGAGCTAAGGAACTGAGCGGAATGTCGTTGGCTAAGGCCATGTCAGGCTGCCCCGCTGTGATCGCCACGCTGGCGCGAGCCGTTGGAAGGAAAGAACCATGCCTGTTCAGCGTCGATGGTCAGTCCCAGATTGTCGCCGTCACGCAGTGATCGCGCGCGCTCGGCGGAAATGCGGGCGACGAACTGAGCGCCGGCCTCGGCATCGACAAAGACGTGAGCGTCGATCCCTGCGTGCTCAATGCGCGTGACGCGAACCGGCAGGGCTCCTGGATGATCCTTCTCAGCCAGGGTCGCATGCTCGGGGCGGAAGGCCAGCGTTCCGGCCAGCCCGGATCCGAGCGCATCGCGAATGATGATCCTGCTGCCGCCGATCATGAGCGCGCCGCCTATCGGTGCGGCCACTGCCAGCTCGTTCAGGAATGGCTGCGCCAGGAAGCGCGCTACGTCTAGATCGACGGGTTCGCGATAGAGATCGGCAGGGGCTGCGACCTGACGGAGTTCGCCGCCAAAGATGACTGCGACGCGGTCTGAAAGCGCTGCCGCCTCGGCCTGGTCATGGGTAACGAAGATAGTCGTCGTTTCCATTTCCTTGTGAAGCCGTGCGATCTCGCCACGCGTATGGATGCGCAGCGCTGCGTCCAGGTTTGCCAAGGGTTCGTCCATCAGGAAGATCTTCGGCTTGCGCACCATGGCGCGTCCCAAAGCCACGCGCTGGCGCTGCCCGCCCGACAGCGCCGACGGTCGACGCTCGAGCAGCGCGTCGAGCTTGAGAAGCCCTGATGTCTGCCGGACCCGCTCCTGGATCGAGCGTTTGCGTTGGATGGCTCCGGGCAGCAGCGCGCCAATCACAGGAAGCCGTTCCAAGCTGCTTAGCTCACGCATGACCAGCGGGGCAGCAATGTTGTCGTGCACGCTCAGATGCGGATAAAGGGCGTAGCTCTGGAACACGAAGGCTAGGTCGCGGTCCTTCGGCGCCACCGCGTCCAGCCCCCTGCCGCCTGCACGCACATGGCCCTGGTCGGCACGCTCCAGCCCCGCGATGATCCGAAGAAGCGTTGATTTACCACACCCGGACGGCCCCAGCAGTGTCACAAACTCCCCCGCAGCAACCCTTAGACAGATGCCGCGCAGGACATCAATCGCGCCAAACCGCTTGCCGATGTCGTCGATGTGAAGGTCTAACGCTGCCATTCCGAGTTCCCTTTCGGTGGGCGTGACTTCTATCGGTGCTTTATTTCATTTTCGTGACAATATGGAGTTTAATTTCATTTGGCAACCGGTTTATCCATCGCCTTTCCGAGCGCCAGCATGAGGCTTTCGATCACAAAGATCTTGCCGATCGTCGATGTTAGGGTGCCGCCGATCGGGTGGTCTTGAAGGCCGGAGGCCTGCAGGGTGAAGTCAGCCGCTTTCTCGAGCGGGCTGCGGGCGCGGTTGGTGATGGCGACGGTCAGTGCCCCCGCAGAACGGGCGCCCTTGAGGAACTGGACGGTGTCAACCGTGAGGCCGGAGATCGAAAGGCCGATCGCAACGCATCCGGGACTAAGCCCGCTGGCGACTTCGTGAGCCATGTTGGAATTCCTGAACGCAAAGGCCGTTAGCCCGACACGCAAAAGCCGATAGGCAAGCAGTTCTGCCGTTATACCGGACATTCCGGCGCCGTAGAGGTCGATCCGTCTGCTTGCCGCAAGCGCGGCGGCGACCTTCGCGAGAGTTTCGGAATCGGCATTGTTGTGTGCGATGCTGAGGTTTTGCGCCATGGTGTCGTGCAAGGATTGCAGAGCGCTATCCGCAGTTCCAGCAGCAGTAGGAGGCAGTCCCGGGCGGCCAATCTCGGCCGCCAATGCCAGCTTGAAGTCGCGGAAGCCGGAAAAGCCTATCTGCCGGCAAAGCCGCAATATGCTCGCTTCACCACTGGCCGCGAATTCACCTAGCTCCGCGACCGATTGGTGCAGCACCTTTTCCGGGTTTTCCAGAATGTATTTGGCAATGCGAGCGAGCGCATTGGGCAATCGATCGATGTCGTCCTGCAGGCGAGCCAAGATGCTCTCGTGCGATGCCGCTTTCATTGCAGGTGAGTTGACGCTCATTTCCACAATCCTCACCCCTTATGAATGAAGGAAAGAGCAGCGAGATACCATAAATTATCGAACAATTTCTGGACAATCGACCGAGGGCGGCCCCAAGGTCGCGAGAACAATGCCTCGCTCGTGACCTTCCTGGCGTCGGTCCGCCAAGGTCAATAGTCCTCAATTCTCTCCGGGCCGGATCCACTTCTAAGCATCATTGCGGAAAAGCTGCGGCCTAATAGGTCGTATTTCAACCCCCTGTGATGGTGGCTATCCCATAGGTCATAATGCTCATTGGGGTCCTCTTTATGATCGAACAGCTCTCCTATTCCAACATCGTGATATACATTTAGTTTGTGACGTCCATCATAGTACATCGATGCGCGAGACCCTCGGCTGCCGCGGAACCTGAGGGAGTTGTGATACTCACTGACAACGTATGGCTTATGGCAATCCAGTGAAGTGTTCCCAAGCAGCATCTGGTCGAGTGACAGCCCCTGCATGGCCTTTGGGACCTCAAGCCCCGATAACGAGAGCAATGTGGGCGCAATATCGACCAGCTCGACAAGTGCATTCGACACCGATCCTTGGGCTGGGCTGCCAGGCACGGAAATCACAAGTGGGACATGCACCACACCCTCATAGAACCGGCAGCCTTTGTAGAGCAGGCCGTGGTCGCCCATCATATCACCATGATCGCTCATGAAGACGATGATCGTGCGATCCAGCTGGCCGGTTTCCGTCAAAGTGTCTAGTATCCGGCCGACCAGATCGTCCACCTGTGCCACCTCGGCGTGATAGGCCGCTCTCATCTCCCAAATATTGAACTTCGTTGGTGGCGCTTCATGCGTAGGTCCTGCCAATTCGTCGTTGTGCGCCTCACCCGCGTCTGTTGCTGCGTGCCAAGGATCCACCGCGAATTTCGCTTGCTGATCGACTCGTTCAAATTTCTTCTGGTGCTCGAGATCAATCGGCTTGAACGCAGGATCAGGCATATCATTTGGATTGAACCGCCTGAGGTAGTCTGGCGGGGGATTGAGGGGCGGATGAGGCGCGTCGATGTTAACGCCTAAATACCAACTACGATCAGAATGCATCTTGATGAAGCGCTCAGCCCGATCGCCTGCCCAACGCGCCTGCCGATATTCTGCGGCTGGTCCCGGACCATAGTGTTGGTCAAGATAGGGTTTGAAGTAGGCTTCGGGATTGACCCCTTTTGACCACATCCACGCATGATAGTCGTGGTTGCCTGACCACTCCGGAAATGGCTCAGGGCTCCAGTAGAACTCGGCAAATCCATCATCGGGGCGCTTTTCTATCATGCCACGTGTGGCAGACAGGTGCAGCTTTCCTATGTGCCCTGTATAGTATCCGGCGTTCGCCATCAGTTTTGGGAGCAAAACGAGATGCGAAGGAAATGTGCCGGCGCCGTTCTGATGCACTTGGTGTGCGATCGGATACAAGCCTGTCAGAAAGCTCGTTCGGCTCGGCGTGCAGATAGGGCTCTGACAATACGCACGGGCGAATGCCGTGCCCCTCGCCGCCAGGCGGTCAATATTGGGAGTCTGCGTGCCTTTGAACCCTAGGCACTGCAAGGTGTCCCAACGCTGCTGATCGCTGCAAATCCAGACTATACTAAAGTTCCTCAACTCTCATCCCACGCGCTATGGAGGTTCAGTTCGCGCGCGCACCGGCGCGCAAAACCGCGCCGGTGGCGACGTGTAACGGCTATTTCAGGTATCCAGCGCGCTTCACGATTTCGACCGCATCACCTTGAGCATCGTCCAAGGCAGCCTCTGGGCTCTTGCTCCTGACAACCGCTTCTTGCAGGGCACGGCCAAGGCGATCGCCGATCTCCTTGAATTCTGGAATGCGAGGATAATACCACTCGGGCGCCCCGCGAAGCGTTTCTGCGTACGTTGCCGCAAACGATCCATGGCCATAATCATAGTCATGTTTCGCACGGATTTCCGGATCGTCCCACAGCGATGTCCTGGTGATGGCGACAAAGGTGCTGTCGAGCGAAATCCGCTTCATGAGATCTTTACTCGTCGCCCATTGAAGGAAGGCCGCTGCAGCTGCCTTGTTTTCTGATGCAGCTGGAATGACATACGCCTGTCCCGCAAAGGGCGGGAACCTCCCACTTACGCCGCCAGGGGGCAAAGCAAACCCAAGCTTGCCGACGACCTTCGACAGCTTGGGATCGAGAATGCGACCTGCGGTGGGAGCGCCTTCGACAGTCATAGCAATGCGGCCCTGCTGCATCGCGATGACAACATCATCGAAGGTTGCTGAGATGCTCCCAGGCACAGTGAAATTGGTCATCACATCCGTGTACCATTTCAGCGCCTCCACCGCAGCGGGCGAATTTACCGTGGGCGTCAGATCCGCTGGTTCGTCCGCAAAATATTTACCGCCAAAACCATAAAGAACCTGGCCCCAAAACCATATATTCTCGCCAGTATCCGGTTGACCCCGTAGCGCCGTGCACTGAATGTCTGCCTTTCTCAGCAGATCACAATCATTACGGAACTCTTCCCACGTTTGCGGTGGCTGTTTGATTCCGGCTTTCTCGAACAAGTCGGCACGATAATACAGGAGCTGTGTCGCCGCGAAATGCGGAAATGCCAGCTGTTTGCCGTCCTTATTGTAGAGGCGCAGCACGGGAGCGATGAAATCCTGTACGTCCGCACTCTTCATGTCTATGTAATTATCGAGCGGCTCCAGGATATCGCCAGATGCGTATCGCCCGAACTCCTCGCTCCCTAAGTATACCACGTCGTAACTATCTGAACGCGTTAGGAGCTCGACCGACACTTTTTGAACGGTCGGCGCATAACCGAAGAGATCAAACTGCACTTCAGCGCCAGTCTTCTCTGTGAATTCGTGCGCGAATTTTTTGAGCTCCAAATCGTATGCCGAGTTTGTCGACAGGACCTTTATTTTCGCGCCGTCATAGCGCTGTTGAGCCGTCGCTCCCCCGCCGACGGCAACACCGAACGCAACGGCAAGAATTCCAAGATACCTCATTGATTTTCTCCTTGAGCTAGTGTTTTACCCTTTCACGGAACCGGTCGTTGTTGGGCCGGCGACGTATTTCTTTATGAACGGCACGAAAACCACGATCGGGACCAGCATAAGCACGCATGCGGCTGCCGCCTTGCCCCAATCGGTCCCCTCAAATGGCATGAAATTCAGTATTGCGACGGCTGCGGTTTTTGCGTCATCGCGTGTCAATGTCAGCGCGAAAAGAAACTCGTTCCACGAACCAATGAATATCAGTATTGCTGTTGCCAGGATACCATATTTGGCGATGGGTATCGAGATGAGCGTCATCGTCTGCAGCGTTGACGCGCCGTCTATCATCGCGGCTTCTTCGATTTCACGCGGCACTTGGTCAAAAAACGCTGACAAATACCAGATCGCAAGCGGAACCGCGAACATTGTGTTGACGATGATCAGCGCAATCTTCGTGTCGACGAGGTGTACTTGGCGAAAAAAGAGAAAGTAGGGGATGATGTAGATCATCGCTGGCGCCGCCCGGAGTGCCAACACCAGCGTCAATAGCCTTCGCATCGCAGTTTTCTGCAAATGAGAGATGCCAAAGGCTGCCGAGATCGAAAGCGCCATGGTCAATATGATGGTGCTGCATGAGACCACAATTGAATTGATGAGCGCGGAAGAGAAGTCCTTGTCAGCGATTATCGCGGTATAGTGCTGAGCGGATGGCTCCCCAACGATCACGGGCGGCCATTGAAACATCTCGGTCGGCTGTTTGAGAGATGTCGATAGGGTCCACAATATCGGCGAGAACAGGAATAGCGCAAAGGCAGCGGAGACAAGGTATCCGTAGATGTGACGTCCGAGGTCCCGACGCATGGGCTCACCTCCCAACGCGAGGGGCCGAGATTTGGCGAGTGGATGATATTCGGAGATGTGACGTCCAAGGTATCGATGCATGGGCTTACCTCCCAACGCGAGTGGCCGAGATTTGGCGAATAGACCAAAAACACACGCCGACGATCGTTGTTGTGAATGCCACGAGAATTGCGGCGGAATAATCGAGATCGAGATATGTAAATGCGGTCAGGAAAGCGTAGAAGTTTAGGGGTTCAGTCGCCCCAGCCGGCCCGCCACCTGTCAACACGAAGATCACGGGGAAAATCCCAAGGATCTCTAAGGCTTGAAACACGGCGACGGCTCCCATCGCAGGTAAGACGAGCGGTATGGAAATATGCCATTGCGCCTGGGCCCAACTTGCTCCGTCGAGGTTTGCCGCCTCATAAATCTCGTCTGGGATCGAGTCCAAAGACGAGAGAAGCAGCAAAGCAACTATGGGAACGCCAAACCAAATCGATACGATGATCACGGAGATAAGCGCTGACGTTTTGCTTCCAAGTAAGTCAGCTTCGAAATTGTGACCGAACAAGCTTGCGAGATAAGACAAGCCGCCCACACCAGGAATGAGGAACAGCTTCCACACAATTCCGCCTACCGCTGGCGGAATTATTGACGGAAGCAGGAAAGATGCTCGCATCCACCGTGTGCCAACGAGATTTTCCTTAAGCGCTATTGCCAACGCTAATCCACACAGTAATTGGAGGACGACGGGGACGACGACCAAAATGAACGTAAGCAGCGCGGCGTTGATAAACCGACCGTCGGACAAGAACCGCGCGTAATTGTAAAGCCGGATAAAGCGCGTCTTTTCCGGGAAGGCTATGTTGAAGTCACCGAACGAGAGGGCAATGACAGCTGCAATCGGCACGACTGTCGCAAGACATAGGAACGCGATCGCGGGTGTAACGAGCGCCGAATACACTTTAGGCCGGGAAGATGCCATCGTCCGTTGCTCCTGGAGTTATTTATGCTCGCCTGGAATGGGCACCTCAGATGCTGCCAGCAACGCTTAAGCGAGCTTCAGCAAGCAGAGGACGTCAACGATGCAGTGTTCCCCGTGGTGAGTTACTCGCAGCCGTCAACCGTGCCGAGACAATTCCACGGCGTATAGTTTTATCGTAGAGTTACCTTTCCAAGTTTCATGCGCCTTTGGAAACAGAATGCTGCGCTCCATTCAATTGGCAGGCGAAGCACGACACATTCTGCCGTCGACGGCCTCGAGACAGCGTGAACACTGCACTGGCTCGCCATTGCTGTCTTGATCAGGGCCAAGAAGGATGTCCGGAACGTGTCATCTCGTGGCGCGCGTGCTCAGACCCGGGGCTCCGATTCGTCCATGGTCACCTTTGTGTCATTTTGGCTATAACGAAACTGGGCATCAGTAAGTCCGGCCGCGTCGGACAGTTCTGCGGCTAGCAGCTGAGCGGGCAGGATGTCCACGATTGATCGTGCCACGCGGTTCTGCAAAGATGGCACCTTCACAACTGCGAGGTTTTTGGCGTCCTGAGGCGACTCGCTTGCGGTTACCAGAAGAACTGCACAGCCGATTTCAGCCAATTCCTGCGCCAATCGCACTTCGCGGCCGTCACCAAATATCAAAATCCCGGTTGCCTGATCCATCGATTCCATCGGGCCGTGCAAGTAGTGCAGCGTGTCTGCGACGCCGGTGGGCACCCTCGCAGCCTCGCGAATGAGCAAACAAGCCTCGCCCGCCGTACCCAAAGCCGATATCGCGCCAACGCAATCGATCGCCCGCTGGTCATGAAACATTTCTCCAATGCGTGCCATCTTTTTCGCAGAGGTTTCCAAGACCTCGCTTGCTATCAGAGGAATGTCGTTCCAATTGAAGCTGTCTTCACCGCAGAGCGCATCTATCAGCAGCCCGCCTGCCAGCAGCGAGCCTGTGTAGCCGGTGCTCGACGGCAGTGAATCCGGACCGGACTCGAAGCGAAGTGCTGCCGAAGCGGTGCGTGACAGCGGGTCGTTGCCTCCGCTTGTAATCGCGAGGGATGGTAACGTGCTGTGGATGGTGAGTGCAGCGATTGGCTCGATGCTTCTTCCTCCGACAGAAAAGACTATGATCGCGTCGCCAGGGTCCCCCGGCTCCATGAGATCGACTGCGCGCCAAGTATTTGCTCGTCTGCCGCGGCGTTGCAGCTCACCGGCCACTACCCCCGCTGCCTCGTAACTCGCGCCTATTCCTGTAACGACGACAGTCCCCTTTTCAAATGGCGCGAGATCAAGGTCGCGAAGCTGCGTTCCGACCACTTCCAAGGTATGGCGAAACTGATTGGGTTGACGGGCGATCGTTGACCTGTAAATCATTGGATATCCATATGTTGAGAGACAATTGAGGTCTCTGGGCCATCCCCGGCACTGCAAAGTTGCCGCGCCAAGACGCAGGCGCCTAAGACCGGCGGCTTGTCGAGGAAGGTGACCGCCACTGTCGCCCCGAAACGATCGGAAATTTGATGGGAGAACGCATTGGCTAAAAGTGGCTGGGCGAGGATGACCCCTCCGCCTACCACCACGTCTTTGTCGGACACGCCCGCCAACTTCAGGTGGTGAACTAATTGGGTCAGGGCCGCTGCGCCCTCGTCAATAACGCGCTTAGCCAACGACGAGCCTTCATTGGCTGCGTAGAAGATAACGGGTGCGTGTCGCCCCAGAGCCGAGGCACCGCCTTCCTTCGCGATAGCGGTGCCGATGTTCGTGGGGCTATTCAGTCCAAATGCCTCACAAAGCGCTTCGACAAGCGGCTCTGACCTTGCCCCTCCGAGGTCAATGTGCCGTCGCACTGCTCGACCAGCCTCACGTACTAAACCGGGAGCGCTCCCTTCGTCTCCGATTGCCCAGCCCCAACCGCCTGCGACATGCATCCTGCCTTTCTGGTCCCGAGCAACGGCGATTGAGCCAGTTCCCGCGACGACACCAATTCCGCTGGAAAGCCCCATGGCTAGGGGAAATAGCTCTGCATCGTTGACGACCCTCAACGGGCAGGCAAAATGATTGGAAAGTGGTTTTTGCAGGATGGCACACTCGGCCTCATCATCACATCCATGAGAGCCAATCGCGATGCCGTTGGGAGTGGCGCCATCCGCAAATCCGCTGATTAGCGCGATTAGTCCAGGAATATCGTGGTCATAGGCTCCACAACGCCATTCACTGGTCCTCACCACCAAGTCGCGGCCCATGCCCTGTTCCAGGCAGCTTCTCAAATGCGTTTTGGTGCCTCCGATGTCGACACCAATCGATATAGAACCCATCTCGTCATCTCTGTTCGCATTCGCGCCCAGCGGCCGCGGTCCCAGTCTCTCGCTGAAGGAATATCACTTTTTTTTCGTCTGTCAAAGATGGTTTTTTTCATCATGCGCGACTCTTTCCCCGCGCGGCGATGATGGTCAAATGCCGTGCAAAAAGGCTGGCAGGCGGCTGGGGGCTCTAACGAAAACAATGTTCACGGCTTGGCAATCTGCTGAAAAATTCCTATTGCTTTCACTGCCTGTGTCAATCAAGCCTAGGGAGCTGGAGCTCGGCGACATCAAGGGAATCGTAAATGCAGGAAAAGATCTTGGCGCGCTTGCGTTCGTCTCAGCCCAGCCTCAGTCCGGCGCTCCTTCGCATCAGTGAGTACGTCCTTAACGATCCCGCGAAGGTCGTGAACCAAACTATCACGGAGGTTGCTGACGGATCCGGATCGAGCGAAGCGAGCGTCTTGAGGTTCTGTAGAGACATCAAATTTTCGAGCTTCCAGCGTTTCAAACTGGCATTGGGGATCGAACTCTCCACTCACCAGACAATCAGACACGCCAGCCCGTCTGGTGACGTCATCGACGACACGCTGTCGACGGCCATCACCGCGCTCAAGCAGACAAAGGACCTGTTGAACCACGCCGCTCTCGAATTGGCGGCAAAACAGATCATACGAGCAAAAAGCATAGATCTGTACGGGTTCGGCGGCTCTGCGAATGTGGCCCGATACGCGCATTACTTGTTTGTTCGATTCGGACTGGTGTCGCGCGTGCTGGACGACCCACATCTCGCCGTCATGAGTGCAGTGAATCTCGGGCCGAAGCAAGTCGCACTGGCAATTTCGGAATCTGGCTCGAGCAAGGATACAATCAACTCACTTATGGCGGCCAAGGCGGCTGGCGCATTTACCATCGCAATCACCTGTCATATACGCAGTCCGATCGCTGCCAACGCGGACGCTGTACTGGGAGCATCCTCAACAGACACGCCCATCACGCGAGGAGCATTCTCCAGGGTCGCTGGACAATATTTGATCATCGACATCCTCGCCAACATGATCGCTAAAGATGGCAGCAAGTTCCAGGCGGCTATGCAGCGAACCGCAGAAGCCACCATAGATAAAAGCTTTTAGCCGAAACGTTCGCGCAGGTAGTCGTTCAGGAAGCGACCGTCCGGGTCGAAGCGAGCCCTTTGAGAAATAAAATCCCCGTATCTTGGGTACAAGGCTTCGATCTCGGACCGGCCCAGGCTGTGAAGTTTGCCCCAGTGCGGACGACCTTTTACCCAGGAAAAGATTGTCTCGCAATCGCGGATGAAATCCCAGTAGTCCTCTCCTGCTGCGCCGGACACCGATATCATTGCGGTCTTCCGCTCAAAGTATGGACTCAACCAAATATCGTCAGCCGCCACGGTTCTATACTCAACCGGGAATATCTGCGACGGATGCTTCGTCTGGATCAGCTTGCGTATTTCACGCAATACCGCCGGACCGTCCTCGTAGGGCACCGAGTATTCGCATTCGTTATGGTTCGGCATCGGAATTGAACCCGGAAATAGCCGATAGCTGGGCCCTATTCTCTCGCCGGCCTGTGCTTCGACAGCTGCTGACGGCTGAGTTGTGACGTTCAGCGTTCTGATTTCGCAGACATCAGCTTTACTGCGCGTACGACCAATGCCAGACGTGTCGGGCAGGCTGTATAACGATGCCGAGTGTTCGGTCGGGCACCAGAACACGCGGAGGCTCCGGTTTTCCTGACATAGCTGATCCAAATGATTCATGCATTCTTCAAAATCCTCACGCCATATTTTGTCATGAAGATCAAAAGCAGGAACAAGCTTCATCGTGACGGAAAGCACCACGCCAAGCATTCCGAGACAAACTTTCGCAGCGTTGAGGACATCGATGTCTTGCGAAGCATCGAAATTGGCGATGGATCCATCGCCCATCGCTATCCGCATTCCAATTATCGGGCCCGCTAAGCATTGCAAACTATCGCCGCTGCCATGCGTACCCGTCGATACGGCCCCGCTCATCGTCTGCAGATCGATATCGCCCTGGTTGGGCAATGCCCAACCAGCAGAACGCAGTTCAAGGCCAACGTCACAAATCCGCGTTCCGCCGCGGAGGGTTACGCTGCCGTTGGTTGGGTCGATATTTTCGATCCCTGTTAGACGCTCCGCGGAGATTAGAACTCCGTCCGTGGGGACAATCGGCGTATAAGAGTGACCCGTACCCACTACGCGGACGCGCAGATTGGTTGAAGCTGCTGTCTTGATCGTTCTGCAGACGTCATCGTCCGAACTTGGCATTTCGAAATGCTTCACCCGACAAACCTGATTGCTCACCCAGTTCCGCCAAATCATGCTAGGGCCGAGTGTCTGCGCTCTGGTCTCTGAAGAAGGCAATGGAGTTCTCCTTGCGTGTGTTTTCTCGCTGCTAGGTGCTGGGGCAGCCGCCTCGGCCCGCCAGAATAGGGTCGTCACGCTGTGCCCAGCGCCGACTCATTTTGGCAGGCATGACGGATATCATCATCGACCTAGATACAAAAGAAGATTATCTCCATTATACTCGGTGCCCCGGCAGACCGACCAAGGACTGGCGACGCATCCACACTCGATACGACCGATGCGCGCACACATTCTTGTCAGCAATCGCCTTCGCTGCAGCGTTCATCTTCTGGATCAATGAGATGCTGTAACGGGGCCTGCGTCGTGCGCTGCCCGTTACCGATTGCATGCTGACCGGTTGCCGCCGACGCTCCCGTATCTGATTCTGACAGGAGGATTACGGGATGAAACTGTTCATTGGGTTGGATGTCTCACTCGCCAAGACTGCGGTCTGCATTGTCAGCGAGCACGGCAAGATCGTGAAGGAGGCTGAGGTCGGCAGCGATCCGCGGCGCTGACGCAATTCGCGCTGGAGCAACAGGGCGAAATTGCGATGATCGGGATGGAAGCCGGGCCGTTGTCGCAATGGCTGCACCGTGGGCTGACCGAAGCCGGCCTGGAAGTGGTTCTGATGGAAACCCGGCAAGTGAAGGGTGCTCTGAAAGCCATGCCGATCAAGACAGACCGGCGCGATGCTGAAGGTATTGCCCGGCTGCTACATTTGGGCTGGTTCCGGCCAGTCCATTGCAAGTCGGTGTCTGCCCAGGAGATCCGCGCACTCCTCGGGGCGCGCAAATCCATCCAGCAGGGCGTGATCGCTCTGGAAATGTCCTTGCGCGGGTTATTGCGGAACTTCGGCTTGAAAGTCGGCGCAATCTCCAAAGGACGGTTTGATGCTCGCATTCAGGAACTGGTTGCCAGCAACACTACGCTGGTGGCGGCAACCGAGCCGATGCTTCGCGCCCGTGCCACCCTCCGCCATGAACTGGCGCGACTGGAGCGGCATGTGCGCAGCCTAGCACAGGACGACCCGACCTGCCGCTTGCTGATGACCATGCCGGCCGTTGGCGCGGTGGTCGCATTGACCTTCAAGTCGGCCGTGGATGATCCGGCTCGGTTCTCGTCGTCGAAGAAAGTCGGCCCGTGGGTCGGCCTCACCCCTTCACGGCAGCAGTCCGGCGAGCGCGACGTGACAGGCGGTATCACCAAAGCCGGTGACGCCCATTTACCCCGCGCCTTATGCCAGGCCGCAACCGTCATGATGAACCGGGGCCGTGGGTCGTGGTTGCGGACATGGGCCTCGCGGGTCGCGAAACGGCGCGGGACCAAGCGGGCCATGGTGGCCTTGGCGCGTCGGATCGGTGTGATCCTGCATCGGATGTGGCTGGACGGAGGAAACTTCCGCTGGGAAGGAGCGCCAGAGCCGATCCATGCATGAGCTAATCTCCGTGTTGATGTCTGCCTGAGCGCAGACCTGCGAGGTCCCCGACCCGGGACGTGGTCCCGATGACGCCGCGGTCTGGACTGATGCCGCCCCGCCGGGCGAGCACGCCAATGAGATGGGCGCATCGGAACCATATTGGACAAGCATCATGTTGGCGGCCGCCGCGCCGACCACGGACCGAAGCATGAACCCGGGCAGAACCTCATACGGCAGGAAAGCAGGCGATATAGCACAACCAAAATGCAATCACGCTCTCCGCACACCCGGATGGGCGATCCCGTCTTGCATCAAATTTGCCTTGACGAGGACGGCCCTAGCCGACACGGCCTTTGGTCGGCGTCTCGGATGAAGTCTAGAATGCTTGCGTCGGCTCCAACCAACGTCTCTTCTGGAGCGGAAACACGCTCAGAGATTTTTCCACTCGGCGGTGTCGCGTCGAAGAAGCGTTCTGCAAAGAATAGTCCCCCGAAACCACCGTCATGAACCACAGGGACATAGCTGTGACGATTGATATTTCGCGTAGTTACATCGGAAACCGACTCGCAAGTCATAAGATGAGCTCTAGGTGTCATTATCATTCCAACCGTAAGGCCTGCCTGTACGTGCCAATTTCCGGACTTACGTCGGCGAGTTCTTGATAATCGTTTTTCCGCACGAAACTTAAGCTCCCATGGGAGAAGGCGAGGAAATCAATGCACGGTAGCAACGACGAGCCTGTCTCTCGAGTAATTGTAGAAGCGAGAATCAATTTTGAGTTCCACGTTTGAAGGACGATTCCCAGTGCAGCGTCTGGACCCGGAGGCGTCTAGGAATCCAACAGCAGCATTCAACCAGAACCGAAATTCACCCACGTCGAAACGCGCAATGTTCGAGCGTATGGTCTCAGCGGCATGCTTTTCATGGACCCGCGCCAGCTTGCAGATTGTCATTGCCAGCATGATTGGCTGGTCGTTAGCCCGCTCCCACAGGAAGTCGTCGTCTAGAAATGATGCTTCGTCAGCATCCGAAAACTCGAATCCACTACTGTCCCGTACCTCGGCAGGATTTTCATAGGGATGACTGTGGAAATCACCGATGAGCGTCAAGTGTGGTGCCCATCGATCCATCAGTTCGCTCTTCAGGCGGACAGCCTGATCGTTGGGCTTCACGCCGTTCCGTGATCGCTCGGCTGAAATGCTGAGACTCATAAGATCGACATGGAAATGGGTCGTTCCTTTCGAGTCCTCGCGACTGAAGCCCCAAAGATACCCCAGCGTTTCCAGCTTTGTTCGGCGCGGACGACCATCTCCGAGAACATAGGCTTCCAGTGTGGCAAGCGTAATAGTGTGACGAGCTGCATCAGAAAGGGAAATGGTGAACTTCATCGTGCGTTACCTGAAGGTGCCTCCGATTCGTTTCCGATCAACGGCCAGCCACGATCCTCACTGGGGCTTCGCTGGTCCAAATCGCGATATATCCGACCTAGTCGGCCCGAATCCTGACCTTGATCAGGATCTCGCACGCGAAGTCCTGACCAAGAAGCCATCGCTGGTACGTCGGGGGCTTTATCGTTCCCGCCTACGACGGTGTTGCGCCTGTGATACCTGACGGCGAGGAAACCATCGAAGAAACCGCCGACGACCTTCTCGCCAGTGAGACGCTGGACTCCGCTGTCGAGGAGGAGGTCGATGAGAAGGATTCGACTGACCAACCACCGCGGGACAGGTTTCTTCCGTCGTCGATAGGGTTGACGGTGGTTCTTCCGGAAACGGTGAGTCAAGTCACGCTGCGCGCAACATGGGGGAACTATAAGACGGAGCCCCCATTGCCCGATGCGCTCCTCATTCCCGAAGTGTCGGGAAAGGGCAAGCCAAAGCCAGAAAAGCCCGAGAACCTCCGTTGGGTTCGGGTTTCCGGCGAAGCCGCGATCGTCCTCGACGTCACTCGGAACCAGTCCGGGATCCCGCTGCCGGAAAGCGCTGCGCCTCACAGGCCGGGCGGCGGCATCGAAGTCGCCGTTCACACCGTGTGCTCCGTCAAAAGACTCCGGAAGGGGCTGAAGAGCGTCTGCGCGTCATCACCGTCTTCTTGGTAAACCGTCGACGGAGCACAAAGGCTCCGTACAAGGACGTGGCCTACGCGTTCCAGACCCGGATCGAGCTCGAATGTGCGGATGGATTTTATCCGCGCAGCGACCTGTCCACCTACCAGTCCGATGATTTCGAACTTAGGCTGGGCGATCTCCATTATCGCGATGTCCGCGAATATGTCGTTGGTCGCAACACATCTGCAGGCTGGCAAGAACGGCGTGACGCGACGAACGATCCGCTCCCCGTGACGCGTGTTTGGACCGATTTCCTTCCGCAGCAGGAGGTGGAGCGTGTCGTCCCGGCAAGGAGCGATGGCGTCGAGTTCGGCATGGAGGCTCTCGCTCGGGCTGCCGTCTCCGGAGCCGAAGCGGTCAGTGCAGCCTTGGATTCACTGCCTGAACTTTACGCCGAGTGGCGGCGGGGTTAGGAAGGAATGATGACAGGGCTTGCGCCGAGACGGCTAAAGACGGGCCAGGCGCTTCTGGAAAATGTTGACACCGCCGGCAGCAGGATTCGCGATGGGATAGATCTCCTTAAGCGTGATACGGTGGCGCGTGAAGCATTCGGCCTGATGAATACGGCGATGGCGATGGCCAACCGCCGGCGCGAGGCAGTGATCCAGAAGAGGCTGCCGGGCGATGTAGACCCGCCAACATGGCGGCCGTTCCAGCTAGCCTTCGTCCTCCTCAATCTCGTTGGCGTGACCGACCGAAACAGTGGTGAGCGCGAGATCGTCGACCTGCTTTTTTTTCCGACCGGCGGCGGCAAGAGCGTATCTTGGACTTGCCGCCTATGCGATTGTGCTGAGGCGGCTCCGCGGATCTGGCGTGCTGGGTGCGGGCATCAGCGTCATCATGCGCTACGCGTTACGCCTGCTCACGCCGCTGGTCTCGTCTGCGCGCTCGAATTCCTGCGGACCCATGATGACAATGGCCGGAAGACGCTTGGCGAATGGCCGATCGAGATTGGACTCTGGGTAGGCGGCGCAGCCTCACCCAACAATCCAGCCGCGAAATTCTTCCGACAAGGACGCCGCGACGACCTGGCTGAAGCGGTACCAGAGCAGACCTAAGACGAAATCCCCGGTGCCACTGAAGGCATGTCCGTGGTGTGGTGAGCCCTTCAAGCCAGAGAGCTTCCACTTCACGCCCAACAGGACGGCTCCGCAGAATCTAGTGCTCAAATGCGAGATCGCCGAATGCGACTTCACGCGGGATCGATACCTGCCGGTGCTCGTGGTGGACGAGCCAATTTACCGCCGTCTTCCCGCATTTCTCATCGCCACGGTGGACAAATTTGCCTCCCTTCCATGGATTGGCAAGAGCGGCGCATTCTTTGGACACGTAGACCGGTATGATCCGGACAAGGGGTTCTTCGGCGCGTATGAGCCAGGCGAAGGTCGCCCCTTCGGAAACGGGCATCGGCTCGATCCGCCGGATCTTGTCATCCAGGACGAACTGCACCTGATCTCTGGCCCGCTTGGAACGGTGGCCGCACTCTACGAAACAGCGATCGACCTGCTGTCGTCGCGGCCGGGTCTTCATGGACTCATTCGTCCAAAATCGTCGCTTCGACCGCGACCGTCCGAAGGGCGGAGAAACAGATCGCAGCCTTGTTCGATCGTTCGGAGACGGCCGTATTTCCGCCACCCGGCATCCACCGTACCGACAGCTTCTTCGCCAGGACTGTGCCATCGACACGAGAGCCAGCCCGCCTCTACGTCGGTGTGGCGAGTCAGGATCGCGGGCCTAAACTCCTCTTTCTTCGGAGCATGCAGACCCTGCTGGCAGGCGCGCAGGCACCGACTTCCAGCCCGACGCAAGAAGGGGAAGATCCCGCCGATCCGTATCTGACAGTGCTCACGTATTTCAATGCGCTTCGCGAGCTTTGGGGGCGCTCGTCGCATCTCCTCAGAACTCCGCTGCTTCCAGCTGGCGGCTGAAACCCACAGGCGCAGCCAGCTTGGTCGCTAACCGCATCGATCGCCTCATGGTGTCTGCCATGAATCCGTGTGCGTGAAGCGCTCCAGAGCGAAGATGTTGGGCGTCAACCAAGTTCACCAATGAGCTTCACTGCTCGAGTTCTGCACGGTGTCACCGACTGGCGCCGGAGGTTGATCCGGTGATTAGGAGGAGCACTCGTTGTCGGATTCTCGACGATGTCGGACATGTGACACAACGCTTCCAGAGCGATCGCATTGTTCCGAAACGATTTTCCCAGTTGGCACGACGGTTGCGATCCTATGCGCAAAAGCCCTGCGATGCCGCACCGACTGGAAGAACTCATCAATGATCACGCTTTTCGAACATGTGGGCGCCGCTACCAACACTGAGCGTTCCCGAGCCGACGGAAGCCTCTATCCCTTCTTTCTGAAGGCTGTCCGGACATGAACGCATTTGATGTCCGTCCAACGCTGGATGCTCCCGACGACGATCCCTATCTCTGGCTTGAAGATGTAGAGGGCGAGCGGGCACTTGCCTGGGCCGCCGGCCAGTCGGCAAAGACCCTGAAGCACTTCGGTGGAACGCAGTTCGAGCGCGACCGGGCTGCTCTGACAGCCATTTTCGACAATCGCGACAACCTTCCCCTGATCGCGCGCCGTGGTCAGTACCTCTACAATTATTGGCGAGATGCCGGAAATCCACGCGGACTGTGGCGCCGGACCACCCTTGCCGCCTACATGAAGGCGGATCCCCAATGGGAGCTACTGCTCGATCTAGATGCTCTCGCGGCTAGCGACGGAGAGGATTGGATCTGGGACGGCGCGTCCGTCGAGCCGGAGAGACGGGAAAGAGCCGTTCTGCGCCTGTCGCGCGGCGGCAGCGACGCGGTCGTGCATCGCGAATTCGACCTGATCTCTCTGAGCTTTGTCGCCGACGGTTTCAATCTCCCCGAGGCCAAAGGCTACGTTAGTTGGCTGGACCCTGACACGCTTCTGCTTTCCAGTGCGCTTGGTAATGGCATGGCCACCCGCTCCGGCTATGCGCGCACCGTGCGACTGTGGAAGCGTGACGCGGATCCCCTCACCACGCCGGTAATCTTCGAGGCCGGGTTCGAGAGCCTCGAGGTGTCTGGTCATTCGGACCGCACCGGCCGCAGCGAGCGCCTTTGGTTCATTGAGAAACGGGCCTTCTACGAGAAGATCAGTTGGATCGGCGACAGGAGCGGGCCGAGGACGCAGATCGATCTTCCTCGCGACGCGTCGTGGCGGGTCTTCGGCGACTGGCTGGCGGTAAGGCCGCGCAAGCCCTGGACGGTGGGAGGCACCACCCATCCCGCCGACGCGCTGATCGTCATCTCGCTTTCCTCTTTCCTCGCAGGCGGACGCCGTTTTGAGACCCTGTTTCAACCAGGGGAAAGGCGCTCTCTGCAGTCATTCTTCTGGAATGACGAGAAGCTCATTATCTCTTACCTCGTCAATCTCGTACCGCGTTTCGAGATGTTCACTCCCGGCCACCAGGAATGGACGCGCCGAGTCCTGGACACCCTGCCCGCCGAAGGGACTGTCCACGTCTGGTCATTCGATGCGGCAGTTCACGAGACCAATGGAGAGGTCCTGGTCTGTGCTCAGGATCCGATCACGCCGCCGCAGCTCTTGCTATTCGATCTCAATGCCGCGCCGTCTCTCAGCGCTTCAGCAATCCTGAAGCGCAGCCCGGAGAATTTCGATGCATCCGGACTGGTGGTCACGCGCCACGAGGCAGTCTCTATCGATCATGAGCTGATCCCCTACACGCAGGTTGGTCCGGCGAACGGGAACGGAGATGCTCCGGTTCACCTTTCCGCTTATGGCGGGTTCGGCACATCACTCCTGCCCTACTACAACTCCCCGCTGGGCAAGCTGTGGCTCGAGCGCGGCGGCACGTGTGTGGAGGCGAACATCCGCGGCGGCGGCGAGTTCGGCACCCGCTGGCACGATGCCGGGCGCAGGGAGGGCAAGCGTCTCGCCCATGACGATTTCGCCGCCGTTGCCGCCGACCTCGTGCGAAGGGGCATCACCCTGCCGAGGCGGATTGCCGCTGAGGGCGGCTCAAATGGCGGCCTGCTGATCGCAAACATGCTGACCCGCTATCCTGAGCATTTCGGGGCTCTGTTCTGCACAATTCCGCTTATCGACATGCGTCGCTACACCAAGCTCTTAGCGGGCGCGAGCTGGATCGACGAATATGGCGATCCGGACAAGGCTCACGATTGGGCTTTCCTGAAGGAAATCTCCGCCTATCACGCCGCGGCGCCGGGACAGCCCTATCCGCCTATCCTGATCGCCACCACGAAACGCGACGACCGCGTCCATCCGGGCCATGCGCGCAAGATGGCCGCAAAACTGCAGGCTCTTGGCTATCCCGCTTACTTCTACGAGGCCAGCGCAGGCGGGCACGGCTACGGCAAGGACAATCGGGAGCAAGCCGCATTCATCAGTCTAGGCACCAATTTTCTCCGCAGCGCAATCGGCTTCAACGATCACCTTCCGGAGATGGCGGAACGCCTTGCAACGCAAGAGGAGCATTTGAGCTCCATCAACAATTCATTCGAGCAGGAGACGAAATAGTGCAGTGCATCCTTTCTGAACATCAAGGAGTGAATATCATGGCGAGAACGCGAATGGGCGTAGCGCGGGCAATAGCAGCGGCGGTGGCCCTAATCATGGTGGGGCACCAGGCCGTCGCCGCGGAGCCTTCGCAAGCAGAGACCGTCCTGGCGGAGACGGGAGCCTCGGTCACCGAAGCGCCAAGCCCTTGGCAGGTCCGCCTGCGGGCGTTGGGCGTCGTTACGAAAGATCTGGGCTACGTTGATACGCTTCCCGGCTCCGGTCTTTCCTATTCGGACACGGTGACGCCGGAACTCGATATCTCGTATTTCTTTAACGACAACATCGCCGCCGAACTCATACTCGGTACCACCTATGCCAATATCGCGGGCCAAGGGACGATCGGTGGGTTGGGCAACATCGGCAAAGTTTGGCTGCTGCCGCCGACGCTCACGTTGCAGTACCATTTTACCGATCTCGGCGCGTTCAAGCCTTATGTCGGCGCCGGCGTGAACTACACGATCTTCTATAACCAGGACACTGGCAGCGCTGACGCTCTCAAGGTGAAGAACACGTTCGGCACGGCGCTGCAGGTCGGATTCGACTACATGGTGGACCAGCACTGGGGCCTCAACTTCGACGTGAAGAAGCTTTTCCTGAAGCCGGACTTCGACGTCACGGTGGCTGGCGCGAAGCTGACCGGGAAAGCGCAGCTCGATCCCTGGGTGATAGGCGCAGGTGTCACCTACCGCTTTTGAATATCAGAGTGAAGTCTGCTTCCCGACTGCCGGTTTAAAATGAAGGGCGCCTCGCGCGCCCTTTTTTACGGTCGACACTGCAGGGCAAGACCTCATGAAGCTATTGTCGGGCGGGGCTCTCTTCAGGTGGACCAAGAAGGTGCACTGGCCAACCGGCTCGCGCCTAAGATGGAGTGCTTAGAAGCGCTTTGGATCGGGACGGGCTTTGGTATTGTGGGTGGAATGCTTCAGCCAGACCATTTGCCAGCATCGTCTCCCGGGCGTCATGTCTGAGCTTCGTGTCAGCGCAAGGCGAACACGCGGCTCCTAGATGCCGACAAGATGGCTGGTTCAGCCATGCTGCGACAGTTGCCTGTTTTTTCAGTTCCTTTGCTGTTCGTGCGCTAACCGCAACGCTCCATACTAGTCTCGCGTGCCTGTCCCCGTGGGGTGGGCGGCAGAAAGCGATTAGGCCCGCTGAAAGAGGCGGACCGCATCCGAAGGACCGTAGCCAAGAGAAGGACCTGAAGCGAGAGCGAAGGTTGCGGGAGGCCGCGGCGGGCCTAAAAGGGAATGCCGACCACCCCCACGCCCCAGGAAAGGCTGACAAAAACCGCAGCGGCCGACTGTCCAATAGGGTGCGCCGCGCCAGGGCGAGCCAAATGGCAGGGGCTGCCGGGGGGCCCTAAGAAGAGCGTGGGTTCACGAGCACCCGGCGCGCGCCATCAGGCCGCTAGCTACTTGGAGGGGCGGGTGTATCAGGCCTGTTTGTCGGGCCGAACCAGATCCATGTGGCTGACGCCGAGGGCCAATGCCAGTTCATAGATCGTGATAATTGTCGGATTTCTTCGGCCTTTCTCCAAGCCGCTGATGTACTGCTGACTGAACCCGGAAATCTCCGCAAGCTGCTCCTGCGTCAGACGCTTCCTTTGCCTGATCCTCTGCACATTCCGTCCGACCAACTTGCGCATATCCATGCACGCAAGCCAGCGGATCAGGCGGCTTGAGTTTATCAACTATAATATGTAATCCACATTTAGCAGGCAGAGGGCTTCGCGGGTCCATTGGCCGGAGATAGAATTAGCGATGTTACAGCCCAAATCGAACACGCCGTTTGCCGACGAGGTCCCCTGGTCGGACCGCATTACAGCCTACGACAAGGACCACTTTACAACCTATATGAGGCTCCTGGACGCCTCAGCCGACAACGCCACTGAAGAGGAAATGGCCCATGTGATCCTCGGCATTGATCCGGCACGCGAACCGGAGCGCGCACGGAACGTTCTTCGCAGTCATCTCGACCGTGCAAACTGGGTGGTGACGAGCGGCTACAAGGATTTGTTCGCCAGTTGACGAAATGGGCGGTGCGGTCGCTTCGCTTCAAGCAACGAAGTCGCGTAACCACCATGCATCGACGCATCACCACAGCGCGAATGCGCTCGAAGATGATCGCGAGGACTTCCAGTCGGCGCGGATGGCCCAGCGCTTCGCTGTCTCATCGTTTTGTCCTCCGCTCGCCAATGGCTGCTTCCCAGGAAGCGGTGCGGCGGCGAGTCATGACAGGAACGGGCCCGCCGTCTGAGCCGCACCGCATCCGGAGGACCGAAACGAGGAGAATGACCCGAAGCGAGAGCTAGCTGTGGAGCCTCAGTAGGTTGTCCCGATCTAAGCCGATACGACTGATGGGTGGTTTTGATCCTAGGCTGCCGTTAGGCCTGTGCCAATTGTACCGATGAAGCCAATGCAGCAGTTCGTCCGTGTTGAGAGCTGTTGTAGGCTCGCGCGTAAGCCCATTCGCGCAGGCTGGTCTGGATGAAGCGTTCGGCCTTGCCATTCTTTCAAGTTCAGGACTGCAGTTCGTGCTGACACTCAAGCGCGTATAGAGTTCGAGATCACTCACCCGTTCCATCCGTGGCGCGGCCAGCGCTTCGTGCTGTCGACACGCAAGCAGAACTGGGGCGAGGACCGCGTCATGTTCTACGACGCGGAGGGACGGCTTCGCTCACTGCTTGCGTCATGGACGGACGTCGCCGCACCCGATGTTTTCATTCAGGTCTCGGCGGGTAGGTCGTTCATGCGTCCAGATGACCTGGCAACCCTGGCGGCGTTGATCGAGCAGATCGAGCGCAGCCATGGCGGCTGAATGCGTGTCAGGCAATTTATGCCGCATATGTAAACCTAATTATGCCCCGCATGCAGGCGTTTCCTGTGCGGTCAGGCCTGCGTCAAGGACATCGGCGCCATCGTTTTTCATGGCTTTTGGCAAGGGCTGGCGGTGCTGATCGCGGCTCCTCAGCCTTCCCCGCCGATGCATCGGCGGCCGGAACCACCGCCCACGGCTTCGGCTGCAGTGCACGATCGCTAGCTCGTGCACATGCTCGCCAACATGTGCTGGCAGCAGAGACCCGAGGCAATCATGTCTACTGACATCGCCATGAAGGTTGACGCCGACCATCTGCGGCGTGATGCATTCCTCTACGTGCGTCAGTCCTCTCTTCGTCAGGTGTTCGAGAACACCGAGAGCACCAAGCGACAATACGCCTTGCGCGATCGCGCAGTGGCGCTGGGCTGGCCGATCGAACGTGTCCACGTCATCGATAGCGACCTGGGCCTCTCCGGCGCGCAGTCGCAGGACCGCGACGGCTTCCAGCACCTGGTGACCGAAGTGGCGATGGGGCATGCAGGGATCGTGCTGGGGCTGGAAGTGTCGCGCCTAGCACGCAACAATGCCGACTGGCACCGTCTCCTTGAGCTGGCCGCTCTGTCGCGTACGCTCATCATGGACGAGGACGGCGTCTACGATCCGGCCTATTTCAACGATCGCATGCTGCTCGGGCTGAAGGGCACGATGAGCGAGGCCGAGCTGCACATTCTGAAGTCGCGGCTGCAACGCGGCATTCTCAACAAGGCGCGCCGCGGCGAGCTCGAGATGCCGTTGCCGATCGGGTTGGTCTACACCCCTGACGCGCGGGTCGTGCTCGATCCCGACCGACAGATCCAGGACACGGTGCGGCTCCTGTTCGATACCTTCCGCCAGACCGGCTCAGCCTGCGCCGTCGTGCGCCGTCTGCGCGGCGAGAAGATCTTTGACGCGACACGACCTGCGTCATTGAACGTACAATCGTGGGATCAGATGTCGATTGCGGCTAGACGTTGTAAAGCACACCGACGATTTTCCGGGCGCCAATGACCGTCGGAACCCCATTTGCAGCCTTTCCTACGGAAAGGACCTGTGACGATCCCATCCCGCCTATGCTCTCGAACAGCCTGAAATGGGAAAGATCGCCCGGAAGCGCCGTGCCCACCCGCTTGAAAATGCTGGATCCGTCATCAAGGCAAAGGGCGACGAGCGCATCCTGGTGATGCCCGAGGGTGTCGAGTTGGATGTGGTCTCCTCCGAGGACAACTTGCTTATCAAGAGCGAGCGGCACGGCACTTTCATCGACCACGCGGAAGGCGATTGCGATCCGCTGCAACTCCCTGTTGGCGTCGACTGCCACGGCCTCTTCCGGGCCATGATCGACCCTCACCGTGTGGTCGAAAATGATCCCGACAACTTGGTGAATTGCCGTTTCATCCTCGGGAAGAAAGACGCTTTTTGGATTGCGGATGCGCGGGTCCGGCGTCTCGGCGGTGAGGGCGATTAATCCGCCACCTTTTGCGTTGCGAACTAACCGGCGCGCGTAAACGTCCTTGCCGTGCCGAGCGATCACCAGCCGCCGGTCCGCGCTTAACGTGGGTATGGATTTGACGATAGCGAGGCTGCCAGCGGGTGCCGCAAAACCAAAGTTGGCTCGCCTGAGATAGTATGCAACGCAGCTCTCAAGAACGCAGGGCTCGAGAATTTCCGGCTGGTCCTGGGTTTCCGCACCCGCCCGGTGCCTAGTAAAGGCCGCCAAATCGGGACAGATGACGACCCGCGGTGCAGCGAGCGAGGTGAAGTCGATCGCGGCCGGCGCCGCAAGCTTCTGCTTCGCTGCTGGCAAGTCCCGCCGGCGCCAGCGATAGCATTCTTCACGAATGTCCTCCGCAAGCTTGATCAGATCAGCCAATTGGCCAGCGCATTGCGCGACCTCACCAGCCGTGATGTCTTGGCGACGCCCGTGGTGGGCCTTGTTCATCAAGGCCACCACCGGGGAGTTGTTACCCAGCGCAGGGTGTTCAGCGAACCGCCTGAAAATGTCTGCGCCGAACATCCCGGCCGACCCGGCCCGTACCAAGGGGCGCATTCGCTGCACGAAATCGGCGAGCGTGGGATTCGGTGCCGCCTTGGCCCAGGATGAATGGGCCGGATCGTCGAACATGTCACCAAGCTGCGCCTCGAGGAACACGCGACATCCATCGGCGAAATCGCGTGCGGGCTCTTCTTCATTTGGGTCGGCATCGAAGCGCTTCTTGCGCTCAAGCAGGACGGAATGGGGCACGATCGTCCTGAGACGGGGCTGCAACCGTGTCGCGGGGTGCACGGCAAGATGCTCAACTCCGCCCGGAAGCTGGATTTTGGCAACCCGGCCGCTGAAGCGAGGATCATAAGACGTAACGATCACCTGCGCGCCACCACTCGCCAATTTTCCGAGCGCGGCCGCCAGCCGCTCCCGGTTTTCATCGTCAAGCAGCTCCTGAGGATCGTCAAGCACCAGGGTAGTCAAGCCACCGCGCTCCTTCAGCACGTGCTGCCAGAAGGCGAAAAAGAACGCGACCAAACTCGCTCGCAGGGCCGACGCGTTCGTGACATGTTGGGCTGGGGCCGCGACGCCTCCTGTTTGGACTACGAGGTCCAATTCCCCTTTGCGGCCCATACCGGTATCGACGAGTTGGTGAGCCGTATCGGGAAATGCGCCGAGATAGATGAGATCACGCCAAGCGGCGGCATCCGTTCGAAGAATTTTGCGAAGCTGGTCGACTTGCTGGTCAGCCAGCGTCCCCAAATCGGCGAGTTGACCGAGCGCTGTGCTTGCCGTCGCGTAGTTGCCAAGCCGGGCTTCAGCCGCCCGGCGCGTCGCCAAGTGCTTTGAAAGCCGCGCACACTGGGTCAACGCGTCCGAGATCGGCTCGGCTGCTTTGACGATGCTTTGGAGTTCCAACAGCTTCCCCGTTAGGGTCAGTTTCTCTGTATGCTCCCCTTCCTTGGGCTTGCGCCCGAGCACGCGGGTCAGGACATCCTTTGCCAAGGCATCGTTGTTTTGGCGCCAATGGGCAAAGCGGATTGCTCGGTCAAGGCGCTCCAAGGCTAGTTGAAGGTCGCTACACCCTGCTGGCAACGCGATGGCAAGGGGATCATCCAACTCCGCGCGGTTCTGGAATACGGCATCGAGGCTTAAGGCCGTTGGGGATTTCAATTCGCCAAGAATGCCTGCGAACGGTGCGAACGAAAAAGCCTCGTCGACGAGCGCTTTTCGCAGAAGGTCGCACGGATGCGACGGCAAGTCGGCGACCAACTCAGTGCGAAGCGCCTCGGGTAACGAGCGCAACAGATCGCCATGGGCATTTGCCGCCCAATGGGCCAGGGTTTGCGACAAGAGGTCAGCATCGGAGGCAGACCCGGCTAGGTGCTGTTTGACCGGTTGGCCCGTAACAGGGTCAACGGCATGGGAATGATCGCCACCACAGACGACGCACCGGTTTTGGTCGCGTGCTGGGTCCGGATGATCGGCCATCCAGGCCTTGATCCGTGCATACAAGCGCGTGCGCGCTGCGCTCGATGGATTTTGCGCCAGCTCCTGCAGGGTGCGTGCTTCCGTCAGAATGGCATTTAGCCTGTTTTCGGCGTCGCCAAGCTCGTCCGGCGTCAGTTTGCGGAGGTCGGCGAGCCGTGCGATCGACTTCAACGTTTGAGGCTGGCTGACACGCTCGAGCGCCCGACTGATATTCTCTTCGAGGTCCGAACGCAGTTTTGCATCGGCGGGGTCAAAACGCCCGCCAAGGATCTCTTTCGCGGACTCAAACGCGCATGCCTTTGCGTCATCGAAGTTCGTCTTGATGGTCTTAAGCTTTTCCTCAATGGCCTTGTCGTCCGACGGGATTGGCACCGGCGTCGGCGGCTCCAGCATAGCATGCGTCCGCAAGATCTTTTCGAGGTCGCCTTTGGCAATGTTGTAATCGGCGTCCGCCTTATCGCGTTCGCCGCGCTTGGCCTTGATGAGATCTTTGTCGATTTTGGTTTTCGCGCGACGCGAATGTGCAGCTAGGTCCACGAGCGCTGACAACCCTGTAAGCTCGGACACTGCGCGTCCGAGTTCCGACTCAGATCCCAACTGAATGAGCGGGAGTAAGCCCGGCATCACGGTGCCGATGCGAAGTGCGATGGGATCGACCCCGAGCGGGGTTAGATCTGGCGGCAACTCCTTCAGCTTGCCCTGAAGCGAGCGCGTCATGCTGCGGCGGATGGGGGGAAGCTTCACGCCGCCATCTTCAACGAAGGTCAGTTCAACCCAGGTATCAGCTGGAACCCAGTCCTTGTCGGGTCGGTACTGATCCAAGAATGGCATTGGTGTCAGTGACGACAATTTGTGCGTTGTTCGCTCGTCCTCCGCATTGCCTATCCAGCAATCGAAGTCCTCCGGGCTTTCAGGTTCGCGCTGGGGCCGAAGCATCTGACCTGTGAGCGTCCAGATGACGGCATTGAGTAGCGAGGTCTTGCCGGATCCGTTCCGCCCTTCGAAGAGCGTGATTGGGCACGAGAACTCGTGGACATAATTCTCCGGGGCCGCATCCGGTGTCCCAAACTTATGCAGGCCGGCGAACCGGTGGGCCTCCACCCTCTTCAGCCGAAGTCGCCTGTTGTTCGCGTTCGCGGGCCGCGAGGGCAAGGCCTTTACAGCAGGTGGCGGTTGGGAAATCGCGTCTACGAGTTCTTCCGCATGCGGAGAGCGGACATCAGCGGTCCAAGCCGCAGGGCCACGATTTTGGTACCATCCCAAGGCGCTACGCGTTGCAGCATCAGGCAGAGAAAAGGTGTGCCCGCCCTCAATGAAAACTGGCGTGCCTGCGATTAAATCGGCAACTAACGAGTCAATGGTGTGCAAATGCAGCGCACGAGCATTCGATCCATCCATGTTTTCGTCTGTCCATTGTTGTACCCGAGACATGGTTCACCAAAGGCAGCATGCTCTGGCTCGGCCGCACCGCGAAGTCATCAGCAGCTCTTCTTTTGAATAGTCTGGGGACGGTCTACCCCACATCCCTATTGAGATATCCGTATCGCATCCATCTTTAATCATTGATGCCGTGCATAGACACGGACTAATCTTTGCACACTTGCCCCTTACAACCTGTAGTAAGGCCCAACCAAAGCTGTCCGGCGAACACTTCAGTCGATCACCGGCAGTTTCCGGGACATTCGCCTCAGCAATCTGGTTGCTTAAGTGACTCTATTCCCCAGTCTCCGTCCTTGTAGGCCACGTCGGACGGGCTCACTGCCCGCACGGCGACATATAGCAGCCCCAGGTGAACCGGGTTACGCGAAAAACCGCACCATCATCGCAGGAAGTCGGCGTTTTCGCGCCGTCTGCGCATAAGCCCCGCAATTGGCTGCTGGGAGGTGGGAAATCCCGCTGTACGGTCGCGGGGCAGCTGCCCAGGTGCATTGTTGCGTGAGGCGTGCGCGATGGCGCATTATTAGGGACGCGAGATCGAGAAGCTCGGTCGTGAAATTCGCCGTACTGGCATCCGTTCATGTGAAGCCGTTCGCCAAACGTCAGAAGAATGACGCGGCAGACGCCGGAGCTATTGTCTAGGCTGCATCCGGCATCCGATGCGGTTTGTAGTACCGAAGACCGAGACCTGTTCGATGAACGTCCGGAAACGCGATCTCTCGTGCGACAGAGAACGCAGCCATAAATGCTCTCTGGGCCCATCGGGCCGAACATGATGTCATTGCGTCGCCATCGTCTTTAGGCTGGCCCGCGGCAACCGGTCGCCTGATGGAGAGGCAGCCCTGAGACGCGCTCGCTCGGTGCCCTAAGTCTCTTGGGCGCCTCTTAGGTGGTCCATCCGCCCCAATCCTCTCCAGCCGGACATTGCGCCGCCTAATTTGAAATTCTGAACGCGAGTACGTCTGAGCACGTATGCCCGGCGGGAGACTGAGCTCACTGCCGGGCCGGGTACGCCTTGGGAGGTGGCGTAAGTCAGCGACTCTCGTGGCGGTGAGACCACTCAGTTCGCGCGTTTTGCTGAACAGCGCGCATGTACCGTGCCAAGGCAAAAAGCGTCAAAAAATACCCGAGAGTCAGCTCCCTCTACGCTGTGTATTCGACATTGTCGGCTATCGGACGATAGTGTTGAAGAAGTCGGCGATGAAGCCGTGGATCCACTCGCACCGAAGCGTCTTGATTAAGGTCGACGCGACCTCCTCGCCCTAAGTGGCTCGGATGGGTGTCCCGAGGGTGCAGATCTTGGCCAATTTCCTGAGGTTCTGGGCGATGGCTGCAAGGTGGAACTCATCGCGGGCACCACAGGGGCCGCGCAATCGCAATCGATCGAGCTTCAGGATGCGCTTGAGGTGCGCGAACAGCATCTCCACCTTCTTCCGCTGATAGCGTGAGATCTGGTAGGCGTCGGTCTTGGCGATGTCGCGGGCCATGTCGCGCGCGCCCTCATAGATCGAGCGCAGCACCTTGCGCGCCGGCTCCTTCGGGCAACAGCGGGGCTTCAGGGCACAGGCGTCGCAATCCAGCTTGCTGGCGCGATAGCGCATCATGCCGTTCTCGTCGACGAGAGGGTGCGGCACCCGATAGGTCTTCTGGCGTTGCCTGAGCGTCTTGCCGCCAGGACAGATGTATGTATCGGCCTTATGGTCGTAGGTGAAGTCATCGCGCGAGAAGGTGCCATCCTTGCGCCTGGACTTGTCGAAGACCGGATATGCGGCTCGATCCCACGCTCATGCACCAACCAGTTCAGCATTTCGGCCGAGCCGTAGCCGGTGTCGGCAATCAGCCGCTCCGGCCAGAGGCCGAGCTCGTCGTGCGCCCGCTCGATCATGGTCTTGGCGGCCGTCACCTCGGCCTGGCGCACCGCGGTCGAGGGCTCCACGTCCACGATGATGGCGTGCTCCACGTCGATCAAATAGTTCGTGCAATAGGCATAGACGGCTGGGCCACCCCAAGCGGCAGTCCAGCGCGCGGCGGGATCAACAGGGGAGACGAACTTGGGCTCCACCGGCGTGGCGGCCCCGAAGGCGGCATCATCCAAGGTGGCGAGGTATTCGGCCACGGCCCGCTTGGTCTCAGGCTTGAGCTCCTCGGCCGTCTCGACCCCGCGCTGACGCTGCGCGTCGGCGACGATCATGCTGGCATCGACCGCAAAGCCTTCGCCGCCGACGAGGCCTTCTGCCATGCAGCGTCGGACGACGGTTTCGAACAGTTCGCGCAGCAGATCGGCATCGCGGAAGCGTCCGTGGCGGGTCTTGGAGAAGGTTGAGTGGTCCGGCACATCACCCTCGAGGCCAAGCCGGCAGAACCACCGATAGGCCAGGTTCAGATGTACCTCCTCGCACAGCCGGCGCTCCGAGCGGATGCCGAAGCAATAGCCGACGATCAGCATGCGGATCAGCAGCTCAGGGTCGATCGAGGGACGGCCGATCGGGCTGTAGAAGGGCGCCAGATGCTGGCGGATGGCGGACAGATCAACGAAGCGGTCGATCGCTCTGAGCAGGTGGTCCGCCGGCACATGCCGCTGCAGGCTGAAGCCATAGAACAGCTCCTCCTGCATCACACTTTGCTCGCCCATCATCGACTCAATCTCCTCTTACAACGAAGATTGAATCAGTGCTTCAGGACCGCTGCAACCCGGACTTTTTCAACACTATCGGACAATACCGAACGTGCCTCTCGACCGAAACGTTTCGCCGCGATTGCCAGTGATCGCAGAAAGCGACGTGAGTGCTAACTGCGGCAGGTCGACCGCGAACTGATGAAAGCTGCCCGCCTTCACGAACTCACGCACGAGTGTCTGGACGCTGCGGCGCGCCATGAGGGCGCCCATCGTCGGCTGGTACACCCGATCGCGATGCCATCAAAGCCGATTTGCGGCCACTGTACTTTCATGTCAACACTCCGATCTTCTCGATCGGGATGCTCAAGGCCCGCTGGATGTCGGAGAGACCATAATGCCATACCGGCTGCTTGCATCGACCCAGATGGGGAGATTGGCGCCCACGAGCCGCGCATCACCGAGCGTCGGTGCGAAGAAGAAGATATCCTGGCGGGCGGGAACGATCCGGTCCCCGACGATATGGGAAATAATTTCGGCAGCCAAGGGGTCGATCTGAGCCTTCGTCTGAACCAAGCCTGCGTGCGAAAATCCTCGAAATGGTCTCTCGGGCGACGCAAGTGCTAGAGTCAAAGCATTAGCGCAGCCTGCGGTGTTGCGTGCCGGCGCCTCGCATTGGTGCTACGCTGGCATCGCAATCCCAAGGTCAGCAATTTACCAGCAGGTCGCGCGACATA
>SAQR01000099.1 GCA_004020365.1 Mesorhizobium sp. | reverse complement strand
CTCGCTTTTGAACACCACGAGCACTTCCTCGGCGGTCGGATAGCAGATCTTCTGGCTGCCTTTTTTCGCCTTCTGGTTCTCGGTACGGATCAGACCGGCATCCTCAAGCACCTGGATATTGGTAGAGACAGTCGATTGCGGCAGCGACAGCACGGCGGCGATGTCGTTGACATTCATCGGCCCCTTTTCATGCAGCAGTTTCAGCATGGAGATACGCGCCAACGAGGCAAGCCCCTTGAGGACGGCAATGCCTTCCTCAGGTTCGATCACCAGAAAATTGCCACTCATGAATTTGCCAGCCTATGCGAAATCTGTACCCGAAATTGTCATGTATATCGGGATATCTGATTTAGGCAATGCGTTGGCCGAGTTCATGTCCTATTATGTTCGTGGAGCACCAACGGCCGCCAAGGCTCGCTGTGGTTTAGGGCTCGCGCGCCGATGGCGTTCCTGCACACGACCGCGATAGCGGTCTGGATTGGCGAGCGGCCATTTGGCAGCGCCCGCTTCCAGCGCAATCCGCTCCTTCGCCTGATCGCTGAGCTTAGGTTGGATAACGCGCGGGCTCTACGCCGATAACATTCTGCTCCTCGTGCGTGGTGAACGTTGAGGCACCATGAAGGTCGCCTTATGGCGCAACTTTCCTGTTCGCATGCGCGAATGGATCGACGGGGAGCGCGGTGCGTGGCAACTGCGCCCCTCATTCGCTTCGCCGGACTGCGCCGGCTGATACCCTATTCGCCTTCACCTTCGTCGAGCGTGAAACCAGCCTTCAAAGTCACCTGGAAGTGACGAACCTCACCATTCTCAATATGGCCGCGCGTCTGCGTTACCTCGAACCAACGCAAGTTCCTGAGCGTCTTTCCGGCGCGGGCGATCGCCACGCGAATAGCATCGTCGATGCTCTCACCTGATGAGCCTACGAGCTCAACCACCTTGTAGATATGCCTCTCATCCATGGAACACTCCTTTCCAGTTTGCACCATATTTGTGGCGCAATCCGGAAGCGGAAAGTGAGCAGCGAGGGCTTTATCTCCGCCGTCGATGGCCGACCGCCAGCGCGTCAATGATCCTCGTGGCAGTTTCCTTCTCGATGTCCAGCATGCCTTGCCACCCGTTGTCGCGTCGCCGCTGCCGGCGAGTCTCGATGTGCCACAGCATGGAGGCATCCCGAATGCTGACCTTCTCCGCAAGGTCTGTGTGCGTCACGCCCGACTCGCCCGAACGCTGAGCCACCGGTCATCGGGCTTTCCGATGCACCGACGTACCTCGCTGACGATCCAGCCGGCGTCTGTGAGTGCGGACCGCAGGGCAGACTCGCGCCAGTACGTCTCAACGTAGCGCCGAGGCGCTGCAGCGCTGCCGTGTGTGGACACATCCTCGCCGTCGCCCTCTCTAACCGAGGCGTGCAGTCGGCCACCGGGCCGGGTCGCCGCAGCAAGCCGTCCAAGCACCGTGCCGAAATCCTCGCGCGCGACGTGAATCAGGCAGGCACAGGCCCAGATCCCGTCGTACGGCGTGCCGGGACGCTGCGGGTCGGCCAAGTCTTCGGTCAGCGGGTCCAACAGGTCGGCCTCGAAGCCGCTCTCGCGAAGCAGTTCGACGAAACCCTTCGAAATGTCGGTGCGCCGGACGCTAATCCCCCGCTTCTCAAGCTCAAGCGCATCTCGCCCGCCACCGCTTCCAATCTCCAGCACTCTGCCCGAGCCACCCAACTCGGTCACGAACGCATCGATCTCGGTCGCGACCCATTCGGGCATCGCCGCGGCCTCGGCAGCGTACTCCGCCGCGACCGCATCATAGGACCGCACGGTATCCCGGTCAGTGCTCATCCTTGCGCTCCTCCTTCAGACAAGAGCTCCGATGAGCGAGAGGCCCATCAGTCCGTCCTTACACTTTCGGCAGTTGGTGACATCGTGGGCGATTTGCTTCCCAGCTTTAGCAGAAATGCGATCAGAGACACTACCGACCGATTGTCCATGGCTACCGGGCGGCAATGCGCCCCAATCGGCCGTTCGTCCCAAACGGGATTTCTGAGTAGGGTTTGGCAACGGCGACTCTTACCGCTTCTTACCGCTGCCTGCGGGTTCCGATCGGCGACAGGGAAGGCAGAAAGCCGCCCTGAGCTGCCTCGGGCGTCAGGCTTTCGCCATCTAGCGGCGGCGAGCAAACCTCAGTTCTTCGGCCGCGGCGGCTCCAGGATCAGCCATTTGATAATGCCCATCGCCGGCAGCACCCAGAGCATGCCGCTGAGCAGGAAGAACAGGAAATGCGCCAACGGTCCCGATTCCGCCAGTTGGGCAACCGCCACGATCGATGCGACCAGCGCGTAGACGATGACCAGCGCCACCAGCAGGATTGATCCGATCAGCTTTTTCAGGCGAATGGGCATTTCGCGATCCGGTTTGATCCCTATCGCTTAGGCTCAACGGAAGAGGCACGCAACAGCCAAGAAGCGCCGCGACGGCGTGCCGCGCTGTCCGGTCTTGCCAGTTGGATTGCGATGGTTCACCAATCCGCGACTGCAACCTGCCGGGACAAGTCTATGGCTGCCATATCAGCTGCCGCGCCTTTCGTCGCCCGCGACCGCGACCTGCGCAATCGGGCGCTGGTGCGCGGCTGGCTCTACGTCGTGCTCCTGGTGTTGTTTGCGCTGGTGCTGGTCGGCGGCGCCACCAGGCTCACCGAATCCGGCCTGTCGATCACCGAATGGAAGCCGATCCACGGCGTCATCCCGCCGCTCAACGAAGCCGAATGGCAGGAGGAATTCCAGCGCTACCAGCAGATCCCGCAATATGCCGAGCTCAACAAGGGCATGAGCCTCGAAGCGTTCAAGTCGATCTTCTGGTGGGAATGGTTGCACAGGATCCTGGCGCGCGGTGTCGGCGTGGTTTTTGCCGTGCCGCTGGTGCTTTTCTGGGCGACGCGCCGCATCGAACGCGGTCTTGGGCCGAAACTGTTGGGCATTCTTCTTCTCGGCGGCCTGCAGGGCGCGATCGGCTGGTGGATGGTGGCGTCCGGGCTGGTCGACCGAGTCTCCGTCAGTCAGTACCGGCTGGCCACGCATCTGACGCTGGCCGCGCTGATCTTCACCGCGACCATGGTGGTCGCGCGTGGATTGGCCCCGCATTCCGAGCCAGCCGCCGACCGTTCGACGCAGCGTCTGGCCGGCTTTCTGGTGTTGCTGGCGCTGATCCAGATCTATATCGGCGGGCTGGTCGCCGGGCTCGATGCCGGCCTGAGCTACAACACCTGGCCGCTGATGGACGGCAAGCTCATCCCTGGCGATCTGTTGATCCTCGAGCCGGCATGGCGCAATTTTTTCGAGAGCCCGAAGACGGTCCAGTTCATCCACCGGCTCGGCGCCTACGCGATATCAGTCGCAGCACTTTGGCACATGATCGCGACGCACCGCCGCCAGCCCGGCACCACCCATGCGCGCCGCGCGGCGCTGCTGTTTGTGCTGGTGCTGGTGCAGGCCCTGATCGGCATCGGCACGCTGCTGATGCAGGTGCCGCTGCACATGGCGCTGACGCATCAGGCGTTCGCGCTCATCCTGCTGGGGTTTGCCGCAGCGCATTGGCGCGGCACCAAGGGCGCTTATCCCATGCCCAATCAGATCGCCGTCAGAGGCTGAGCCGCACCGTCCTGATCGCTGTGGCAATGGACAGTTCGCGATTCTCGTCGACCGCATTGCCGTCTTCATGGTGCCATGACGCCGATAGGCAGCCATAGGCGATGGCATGATCCAGGATCGCTGGCGGCGTCTGGCCGAGCGTTCTGGCGAAGGTCTCGGCCATGTCGGCAATCCGCCGGGGATCGCGGCAAAGGTCGTCGCGGTCGAGCGGATTGTAGAACATGTTCGCCGCATCGAAGCCGGGATCGCCGAGAACGCCCTTCGGGTCGATCGCCAGCCAGCCGCGCGGTCCCAGCATGATGTTGTCGTGATGCAGGTCGCCATGCAGCGGCAGCACCTCGACCGGATCGGCCAGCAGCCGTTCCGCGGTCGCAGCCGCTTCGACGTAGAGGGTCTTTTCGCCGGCGTCGCGATCCGTCTTCGCTTTCTTGAACAGGCTGGAAAACCGTACCCGCAGCGGCTGCAGATCCGGTGGGGCAGGGTAGTCCGATGGCGAGAACAGTCTTGCCATCACTTCGGCCGCGATTGCTGTAGCGGCATTGTCGCCCTGCTCGGCGAGAACCTGCGACAGCAAGGTTTCACCGGCATATTCGAGCAGCATGCTGTGGCCGTCGCGGCCGAGCAGCCGCACCGCGCCTTCGCCGCGCCGCCAGGCGAGGAAATGCTCGCCGCGCAACTCGTCCTCGACGTCGTCGAAAGGTTTAAGGGCCTTGACGATCGCCGGCGAACCGTCTGCGCGAAAAACCTTCCAGATGCGGCTGCTGAAGGTTTCGGCAATCAGTTCTGGCGCGTCGACCTTCCAGCGGCTTGGAAATGCCGGAGCATCCATTCAGTGCTTGAGGCCGAGCATCAGATCCATGTTCTGCACGGCAGCACCCGAGGCGCCCTTGCCGAGATTGTCGTAGACGGCGAACAGCAGCGCCTGGGCCCTGTCGTCGTTGGCGAAGACATGGAGCATCATCCGGTTGGTGCCATTGTAGATTTCCGGATCGATCTCCGGCACGCGCTCAAGTTGCGTATAGGGCGCCACTTCGACCACGCCGCCATCGATAGCGGCGAAATGGTCGGCGATCGCCGCATGAAGCTCGGCGCCGGTCGGCACATAGTCGAGACCGCCGAGCTGCAGCGGCACCACGGTGATCATGCCTTGCGCGAAATTGCCGACCGCCGGCTGCATGATCGGGTCATGCGACAGTTTTGCATAGGTCCTGAGCTCCGGCACATGCTTGTGCTGCAGGGTCAGCCCGTAGGGCAGGAATTCCGAGGCATCCTCGCCCTTGGCGACGTAGTCCTCGATCATCGGCCGGCCGCCGCCCGAATAGCCGGTAATGCCGTTGACGGTCACCGGAAAATCCGCCGGCAACAGCCCGGCCGCCACCAGCGGCCTCAGCGTCGCGATCGGCCCTTGTGGCCAGCAGCCTGGATTGGCGACGCGCTTCGCCGAAGCGATTTTTCGGGCCTGATCCCTGTCCATCTCGGCGAAACCATATTCCCAACCCTCGGCCACGCGATGCGCGGTCGAGGCGTCGATAACCCTTGTCGTGTCGTTGCTGATCAGCGAGACGCTTTCTTTCGCCGCTGCGTCCGGCAGGCACAGGATCGCGACATCGGCGGCGTTGAGGAACTCGGCCCTGGCAGCCGGTTCCTTGCGGCGCTCGGTCGGAATCGAGATGATCTCCAGGTCATCGCGCTCGGCAAGCAGCGCCCTGATCTGGAGACCGGTGGTGCCGTGCTCGCCGTCGATGAAGATTTTCGGTTTCATTTGCCTGCCTGAATTCCTGTTATGTTAGATGCCGCTTGCCTGATTCAATCCGGCAACGACGTGATTGCCGTTGTTCAGCTCTTCGAGCCGGGCCTTTCGTTCGGCCAGCAGCCCGAGATAGTGCATGGCCACCGTCGATCCGGCAATTGCCGTTATATCGGCGTGATCATAGGCCGGCGCAACCTCCACGACATCGGCACCGACGATATCGAGCTGATTGATCTGGCGCAGCACCGACAGGATCTTTGCCGAGGAAGGCCCGCCGGCGACCGGTGTGCCGGTGCCGGGCGCGAAGGCCGGGTCGAGGCAATCGATGTCAAAGGTGACGTATGTCTTCTTGCCGCCGGTGCGGTCGACGATGGCATAGGCGATATCGGACGCGCGCATGTCCTCGATTTCGTGGCCGTAGAGGATCTTGATGCCAAAGGTAGCTGGCGCATGGGTGCGGATGCCGATCTGGATCGAACGGTCGGGATCGATAATCCCCTGCTTGACCGCACGGCCGACGAAGGAGCCGTGATCGATGCGCTTGCCGTCGTCCGGCCAGGTGTCCTGGTGGGCGTCGAACTGCACCATCGCCAGCGGACCGTGGATGGCGGCATGCGCCTTGAGCAGCGGCCAGGTGACGAAATGATCGCCGCCGAGCGATAGCAGGAAGGCGCCGGATTTCAGGATCTTTGCCGCCTCGCGCTCGATCGTCCCCGGCGTCTTCTGGTGATTGCCGCTGTCGAGCAGGCAATCGCCATAGTCGACCACGGCGAGATGTTCGAACAGATCGCGCGAGAACGGATATTGCGGGTCGTTGTCGAGAATGGTCGAGGCGCGGCGAATCGCCTGCGGTCCGAAACGCGCGCCCGGCCGGTTGGTGACGGCGGCGTCGAAGGGGATGCCCCACACCACCGCGTCCGCACCCTTCACGTCCTTCGTGTATTTGCGCCGCATGAACGACAGAGCGCCGGCATAGGTCGGCTCGAAGGACGCACCCGTCCTGGCCCGGGCGGTGAAGGCGTGGTCGATGTTGGTGTTCGGCATGAAGCGATCTCCTGTGCGTCGAGGCGCAACCTTATTGGCTATAATTCCAACAAATGCGACCCCTTCCGAGGCCATGGCCATTCGAGCTCGGTCACAACTTCTTGCTTGCCAGGTGAGCCCGCATGGCCAACCCGGAAATTGCGCAGATATGCATGAATACAACCGAAAGTAGCGGGCCGTCCTTTCGCGGGATGGTTGTGGGCCGGGGAACGCAGCAGACTTCAGCACGCCAAGCCGGCCACCGCCCGCCAGGACGGCGGTATCGATCTCGGCAGTTAATTGCCGTCGGTTCGAGATTGAGGAGCGACCGCTTCAGCCGGCATTGACCTGACTTCCGGCATTTGCGAAGCCGGCTTCGTTCACTGGGCTGTCACGCGCGTCGCTTATCCGGGTTTGCATCCGGTAGGAGCGATTCTCATGCGAACGACCTGGCTGAAACTTCTGCTTGCCGCCGCCTCGGTGCTGTTCACCGGCTCGGCATTGGCTGGCGAAACACGCGCCAGGCAGATTCTCGACCGTTTCGAACACGCCAACCAGTGGCGCGACCATGTCATGGTGGCGGCACACCGCGCCGGCAGCCTGCAGGCCCGCAAGACGCTGTTTGCGGAGAACTCGATCGCCGCTCTCGAGGCATCGATCGCGCTTGGCGCCGAAATCGTCGAGGTCGACGTCAGGCGTTCGAAGGACGGCCAGTTCGTCGTTATGCATGACAGCTGGCTCGACCGCACGACGAATTGCAAGGGCGAGGTGATCAAGCGCACCGTGGCCGAACTTAAGACCTGCAGGCTGGTGATCGAAGGCACCGGCGCCGTCACCGACGAGCCGGTTTCGACGCTGCGCGAGATGCTGATGGCGACCAGGGACAGGATCCTCGTCAACATCGACAACAAACTCGACGTCGACAGCCTGGCCGGCATGATCGCGGTGGCGCGCGACCTTGGCATGGCCGAACAGGTGATCGTCAAGGAGAACCTGTGGAACCCGGCCAGGATCACCACTGTCAAGGCGGCCATGGGCGCGATCGGCAGCGGTTTCCAGTTCATGCCGATCATTGCCGACGACGCGGTTCGCGACGCCGGTTTCGCCGAGAAAGTCAGCGGCGCCTTTTCGCCGCGTGCGGTCGAGATGATCAACTGGCGCGACGGCGCGGAGACGCTGACCGAGACCGGCGGTCCGCTGTTCAGCCCGCGCATGCGCGCGGCAGCGATAAGGGGCGGCTGGCACATCTGGGCCAATACCTACGCCATCGTCAACAAGCCGGGTGGCTTCCTTGCCGGCGGTCGCGGCGATGAACTGGCGGTGTTCGCCAGTCTGCCGCGCGAGACTTATGGCTTCTGGGCCGAGCGCGGCGCCACCATCATCCAGACCGACGAGCCGAAAGCGGCGATCGACTGGCTGGCGGCGAACGGCTACCGCGTGCCATATTCTGATGAAGCGCGCCCGGCGGAGCCGGCGAATACGGCGAGCATTAATTAGTTCCTCTGCACAGGGGATTTGGTTCTTTGACTGACGGTCGCGCTGCCGGCCGGCCTGCCACCATCTCTGACGCTGCCACAGGCGACCATGCCTTCGTCATCCGAGGGCGAAGCAAGGAGCGAAGCGACGCGGCGCAGACCCTGGGATCCAGGCCGGTACCTTGGAGCGCTGCTGCGGTGCAGAACCTTTGATCGAAGCTGTCGGGACAGCGCCCCCCTCTGTCCTGCCGGACATCTCCCCCACTTGGTCCTTGATGGGGAGGTCGCGCCGCAGGCGCGGGTGGGGTGACGGCTCTGCACGAAAAGAAAAGGCCGCCCGGAGGCGGCCTTTTCGAACGTCTGAGACTGCGCAGTGCTTAGCGCTTCGAGAACTGGAACGAGCGGCGGGCCTTCGCCTTGCCGTACTTCTTGCGCTCGACGACGCGGCTGTCGCGGGTCAGGAAGCCGCCCTTCTTGAGCACGCCGCGCAGCGCCGGCTCGTAATAGGTCAGTGCCTTGGAGATGCCGTGACGCACGGCACCGGCCTGGCCGGAAAGGCCGCCGCCGATGACGGTGGCGACGATGTCGTACTGACCGGCGCGGTTGGCGGCGATGATCGGCTGGTTGAGGATCATCTGCAGGACCGGGCGCGCGAAATACTCGGCGAACACCTTGTCGTTGACGACGATCTTGCCGGAGCCGGGCTTCACCCAGACACGCGCGATGGCGTTCTTGCGCTTGCCGGTGGCATAGGCGCGGCCCGACTTGTCGAGCTTCTGGACATGGACGGGTGCAGCCGGCTGCGTGTTGGTGTTGCCGGTGGCAGTTCCGAGTTCTGCGAGCGAGGAAAGCTCAGCCATTTTACGAAACCTTCTTGTTCTTGGCGTTCAGCTTGGCCACGTCGAGCGTGACGGGCTGCTGGGCGACATGCGGATGTTCCGTGCCTGCATAGACGCGGAGATTCTTCATCTGGCGACGGCCGAGCGGACCACGCGGGATCATGCGTTCGACGGCCTTCTCGACGACGCGCTCGGGGAAACGGCCCTCGAGCAGCTGGCGCGCCGTGCGCTCCTTGATGCCGCCGGGATGGCCGGTGTGCCAGTAATAGACCTTGTCGGTGAATTTCTTGCCGGTGAGCACCACCTTGTCGGCATTGATGACGATGACATTGTCGCCGTCGTCGACATGCGGGGTGAAGGTGGGCTTGTGTTTGCCGCGAAGATGATTGGCGATGACAGTGGCGAGACGGCCGACGACGAGACCCTCGGCGTCGATCAGCACCCACTTCTTCACCACATCCGCAGGCTTCTGCGAAAAGGTTGCCATGGATTGTTGCTTTCGGTTCGGACCTTCCCCACCGACGAACGACAAGGAAAGGCGTTTCTTGTTGCTTGGATTGACGCCGAGCGCTCGCCCGCCCGCCAATAACAAAACGGCGGCCTTTACGGGCCGCTGTTCCGTGAGGGCTTATAGGCGAGGGCGGTTGTCGCGTCAAGGTCAATTAAATGACGAGTAGCGCAGAAAGACGGGCAATAACAAAGGCTTGAATGAAAGGTATCATTTTACCACCACCAATCTTAGTGCTTTGCCTCGATTTCCTTGCGGGCCGCGCTGGAGAGGAACGCAGACCGGGTTATGCCGCGTTCGCGCGCTGCTATATCGATCGCCCGCAAAACGCCGCGCTCGAAAGTCACGTTTGCCCTGACGACGGCGCTGTCATTATCGATGAGCGGCACCGAGACCAGATAGGCTCCTTTGGCGAGCGCGTCGCGTATGTCCGGGAGCGCGACAATCGCCTCGTGGTTGGACGGCTCTGGAACGGGCATATCCTCTGCCCACAATTGCAGGGCTTCAACGGCATTGGGCACGATGTCTTCCGCCGCGTCCGCAGCCGAAAAGCAGCCGGGAATGTCCGGAAAGCGGATGCCGAATGCGCTGCCGGGATCTTTGTCGACCAATGCGAAATAGGTCTTCATTTGCAATCTCCAAGACGCTTCAGCTCGTCCTTATCCAGCCTGCCTGCTTGGCGATCGCGCGAGCGGTACCGGTTGGCAGGTCCTTCTCGGGATGCGGAACGATCAACACGACCTCGCCCCTTCGGAATTTGTGATGCGAGCCGCGTACGGAAATCAGTTCGAAACCATCGTCTTTGAGACGCTTCACGATCTTGCGGCTGTCACGTTCCAGCAAAGGTCACCTATGCGCACATATATACACATCAACCGGAAATTCAACTGTCAAGATGGCGACCGCCTCGGCGGGATCGAATAGGTTCCCGTTGCATGCGCTACCGTATGTCCGTCTGGTCCGGCGACGATGTCGATATCGAATACCATCAGGCTCTTGCCCAGTTTCAGGATGCGGCAATGGCCGTCGATCGGTCCGGCCTCGGCCTTGCGGACAAAATTGATGTTGAGATTGGTGGTCACCGAAAGCGCATCCGGCCCGGCATGCGAAAGCACGCAGACATAGCCGCCTATGTCGGCCAGCGTGAACAGCGACGAACCCGACACGGTTCCGCCGGGGCGCAAATGCCGCTCGTCGGCATTCAGGCGCACCGTGCAGCCGCCCGCAAACACCTCGATCGCCTCGTAGAAAATGAACTGGTCGTTCAGCTGCGGATAGACGGTCTCCATCAGCGCATTGACCTGCGCCGCAGTCAGCACCGGCTTGAGATTGTTTTGGGCGGGCATAGGCGGTTTCCTATATACGGCGCCGTAGGGCCGGCGGTCTCGAGGCGAGGGCGCTTGGCTGAGGCCGCGCTGCCGAGAAAACACGTCTACAGGCTGTTCTTCAATCGGCAGCGTGCTAGTTCTTTTGTTCCATAGCCCGCGAATCCGATGCCCGCTGGGCGATGAAGAGGTTGGAGACATGGCTGAAATCGTTGCCATCAAGCCGGCTGCTGCCGAAGGTCCTGTTGTCGCGAGGCTGGACAAAGGCGTGCTCCGCCTCACGCTCAACAATCCGCCGGCAAATGCCCTGTCGCTGGCGGTGATGGCGGCGCTGACGGCGGAGCTCGACCGCGCGAAATCAGACAGATCCGTTCGAGTCATCGTCCTGGCGGCAGCCGGAAAAGTATTCTGCGCCGGACACGATCTCAAGGAAATGACTGCGCGCCGCAGCGATGCCGATCGCGGCAAGGCGTTTTTCGAGGAGACGTTTTCCGCTTGCGCGGCACTGATGCAGGCGATCGTGCGCCATCCGAGGCCAGTGATCGCCGAGGTCGATGGCCTGGCGACGGCGGCCGGGGCGCAACTGGTCGCGAGCTGCGATCTGGCGATCGCCTCGCACGAGGCGACCTTCTGCACCCCCGGCGTCAATATCGGCCTGTTCTGCTCGACGCCGATGGTGGCGCTGTCGCGCAACGTTTCGCGCAAGCAGGCGATGGAGATGCTTTTGACCGGCGAGACCATCGATGCGGCGACGGCCAAGGAATTCGGCCTCATCAACCGGGTCGTGCCGCGCGAATATCTCAATCAGATTGTCACCAAATACGCGCAAACCATTGCCGCAAAATCGGCATTGGTCGTGAAGACCGGCAAGGAAGCCTTTTACGCGCAGGCCGAGATGGGGCTGGCCGACGCCTATGCCTATACCGGCCGCGTCATGGTCGACAACATGCTGGCGCGCGACGCGGAAGAGGGCATCGGCGCCTTCATCGGCAAGCGCAAGCCGGAATGGACGCAGGATTAGGGACGGAGAATAGACATGGAGCCTCGCATCTCCATCATCACCATTGCCGTCGACGATCTCGAGCGCGCCACGCGCTTCTACGAGGCGATGGGCCTCACCCGCCATGCCGGGATCACCGAGGGCGTCGCCTTCTTCCAGATGGGCGGCGTCATTCTCGGGCTGTTCCCGCGCGAAAGCGCCGAAGCGGATTCAGGCGTTACGTTCGGTAAGGCGCCGTCGGCGATCTACCTCGCCTACAACACCCGCTCCGACGCGGAGGTCGATGACGTGCTGACGATGGCCGAGAAGGCCGGCGGCCGCATCGTCAAGCCGGCCGGCCGCGCCTTCTGGGGCGGCTGGTATGGCTACTTCGCCGACACCGATGGGCATGTCTGGGAAGTGGCGCACAATCCGGCTTTTCCGATCGCGGAAGACGGCAGCATCTCGCTGCCGGGCTGATCCCACTGCCAGATGGCATATCGCAAGCAACTGACGCGACTTAAAGCTCCCTATCTCAAGCGCATCCTGATCGAGCCGGCGCGGGTCGAGGATTGGGAAAAATATCCCTGGAATCTGCCGATCTTCCGCGGCCACGATTTCGAGCTCGAATTTACCACGCCGATCACCATCATCGTCGGCGAGAACGGCACCGGCAAATCGACATTGCTCGAGGCGATCGGCGCGCTGGCCGGATACGATGAGGCCGGTGGCGGCAAGGGCTACATGGCCATAGACCACTCCCGCGCCATCGACCGATTTTCATGATACCGATCACTTTCGCATGATGCGCGACTTCTGCACCGATCCGCATGCGTTCATGGAGGAAGCGCTGAGGAAGGACGGCGAGTGACGATGCAAGATGATCTTACTGGGAAGTCGAGCAGGCGTGCCGCGCGGCGTGGCCGGCGGCCGCCGAGATAGTCGGCGATGGCTGGCTTTTCAGGCAATCGGGCGGAAGGAACAGGCGCTCGAATTCCGTCAACCCGTTGCGTGGCAAACGGGGCGCGCCGGAAGCGGTGCTTGATGCCGCCGAGTCCTTCTACGCCAGCCACGGTCAGGCGCCACTGTTCCGGGTTCCCGGGATTGCCGCAGAGATGGAGACCGCGCTCGATCGTCGCGGTTATCAAACCGAAGGCGGATCGATCCATCTCCATGCCGCGATTGACGAACTGGCGGAATTCCGCAACGAGCAAGTTGCGGTTTCGCCGACGCCAAGTGAGGACTGGCTCGAAGCGCGGTTCCACATGGGTGGTTATGACGACGCGGATCGCCGCATCTTTCGCGACATGACCGGGCTGATCGCCGGCGAAAAGGCATTCGCGTCGTGCGAACGTTACAATGAAATTGCCGCCGTGGCTTATGGTGTCATCCGTGACGGACTGCTTGTTGTGGAATCGGTTGGAACGGATGGTAGGTTCAGGCAGCAAGGGCTCGGTCGCAGGACGGTCGCCGGCCTGATCGACTGGGCGCGACGTGCCGGTGCATCGGCAGCATGCCTGCAGGTGGTTGCCGACAACACGCCGGCTCGTGCTCTCTATGCCTCGCTTGGCTTCAGGCGTGAACTCTACCGATATCACTACCGCAGGAAGGCGATCGCCGCATGAACCATGACGCCTACGACAATGCCTATATCGCCGGCATCCTCAATTCGGTGAAGACCATCGCCATGGTCGGTGCGTCCGCCAACGATGTGCGGCCGAGCTACTTCGTGCTGAAATACCTGCTGGGCAAGGGCTTTTCGGTGTTCCCGATCAATCCCGGCCAGGCCGGCAAGGAAATCCTTGGCCGGATGACCTATGCCAGGCTCGCCGATGTTCCCGAGCCGATCGACATGGTCGACGTCTTTCGCGGCTCCGCGGCGGTGCCGGGCGTCGTCGACGAGGTCCTGCGGCTCGATCCGTTGCCGAAAGTCATCTGGATGCAGCTTGGCGTGCGCCATGACGAGGCAGCCGCACGGGCCGAGGCCGCCGGCATCAAGGTGGTGATGAACCGCTGCCCAAAAATCGAATATGGCAAGCTGTCGGGCGAGATCGGCTGGACCGGCGTCAACTCAGGCGTGCTGTCGTCAAAAAAGCCGCTGATGCGGCCTGGCTTCCAGAGTTTTGGCGTCCGGAAGTAGGCGGTGAATGGTGAGTAGTGAATGGTGAATGGTGAATGGTGAATAGAAAGATTTTTCTGGAAGGCGGGTAAAGCGGCTTATGAGCGGCTTGCAATCAGGATGGGGCTGGCTGACTTTCCCATTCACCATTCACCATTCACCATTCACCATTCACCATTCACCATTCACCATTC
>SAQR01000098.1 GCA_004020365.1 Mesorhizobium sp. | reverse complement strand
TCGAAGCTGTCGGTGAGCGTGAACCACGGCATCTCCCAGCCCATCCGCGCCTTCAGCCGCGCGATATCCGCCTGCGGCGCACGCGAGACAAAGACGAGGGTGGTGTCACGGGCGTTCAGATGGGCCAGGTGAGCGACCTGGTCGGCCACCATGGAACAGCCGCGGCAGGCATGGTCGGGCCAGCCGAACACTCCCGGCTCGAAGAAGGCGCGGTAGACGATCAGCTGACGCCGACCGTCGAACAGGTCGAGCAGGCTCACCTTCCCGTCGGGCCCCTCGAACGCATAATTCTTCTCCACGGCCATCCACGGCATCCGCCGCCGCTCGGCGGCCAGCGCGTCACGGGCGCGGGTCTGGGCCTTTTCCTTCACGAGCAGCTGCTCGCGGGCCGCTTCCCACTCCTGCGGCGACACAACCGGTGGTGTGTGCATGGCAGTCTGTCTGCTTTTGCGTCCGCTCTCGGCTGCTGAAGTCATGGCTTCCTCCTGATCTGGGCGCGCGCCTCATCGCTGAAGCGCGGCTCATTCGCTGCTCATCGCTCGTTATTGGACCTGAAATAGTTTGGCACCGGCAAACGACCAGTGGGAGTAACAAGTGTGACGCTATTCCGGGCGCCGCCGATCAAATCCGCGGCGGGTGCGCCGGAAGCAGGTGATCCCCTCGGCGCGTTGAACCGCGTGGCGTTGCGCGACGGTGCTCCCGCCGCATGCCCCGGTGAGCTGGCGCCATTCAAAACGTTGAGGGAAGCGTTCGAAGATTAGGGTCAAAACTCAATCAGGCTGGCTGCCGCCAATGGCCGAGAACCTTGCCGCTTGAATCGGTGGGCGGGAACGAGCACAGGGCGCCAATTGTTGCCATTCGCTCGCATCGAAGGGAACGACCGTTCCTAACTCGATTTTCAGCACCCTCGGGAACGCTCCCCCGATCGCGTTCCGGAGCCCAGGGCAGGTTGCCGAGAACCATGCCATCCGGCGGAGAGAACGAGACGGGCCAATAAAGGCCTAAATTAGAGGGTACTGTTGTTTGAGCACCGACGCGGCGAACTTCGATTCGACGACTCCTCCGGAAATGTCCGAGAGAGCGTTATCGGAGAGCGGCGCGTGCCGCAGCGGGTGTTGGTCGGCCGGAACGGGCTACCGAGACCACGTTCAGGTCGCTGAAACCAGAGAGGTATCCCAATGGCTCTCCTTCCCGACTTTGCCGCCGCCACGTTCGGCAATTCCACGAATATCGACAACACGTTCTTTCCGCTGCCCGGAGGCACCATCAACAGCTACGGCGCCGCGCTTATCGATCCCGAGACCGGCGAGGAGGAGACGGAGCGCAACGATCACTTCGCCACGTTCGAGACGAAGATCATCGAGGGCGTCGAGACCGTCGTCGTCCGCGATACGGCCTATGCGGACGGCGTCCTCGTCGAGGATACGCTCGACTGGTACGCGCAGGACGATGAAGGCAACGTCTGGTATTTGGGCGAGATCGCGACGAACTACAACTACAACGACGAGGGCGAGTTCATCGGGACCGACTTCGGCGGATCGTGGGAGGCAGGCGTCGACGGCGCCGCGCCGGGCTGGATCATGCGCGCCGCGCCGATGCCGGGCGACAGCTATTTTCAGGAGTTCTACGCTGGAGTGGCGGAGGATGAAGGCGAGGTGATCGCGACCGGCCTCGACGTCGAGACCGACTTCGGCTCCTTTCACGATGTCATCAAGGTCCTCGACACTTCCGGCCTGGAGCCCGGCGTGGGCGCCTACAAATACTTCGCGCCCGGCATCGGCCTGGTGTTGGAGGAGGAGGTCATGCTCTCGGAGGATGAGCCCGAGCTCGTCATCGAGATCAGGAACAGGCGTGAGGTCGACGTCTCCGCCTCCGTCGACCCGACGGAGCTCGCCTTCGCGGGGGACGGCACTGCCAAGACCATCACCTTCATCAGCGAGGACGCGAGCACCAACGGCGCGATCGGCGCCTATACTTTCGACACGGCGACGGGCGAGATCGGCGAGGCGCGCATCCTCTTCGCCGACACCGAGGACGTTGAGGCGGGCACCAAGGCGACGATGGCAGTCGCGGCCGGGCAGTCGCTCGGCCTGTTCCTCATCCCGGATGTCGAGGAACTCGGCCTCGAGCTCAAGGACTACGAGGACGGCGGCCTCTTCTTCCGCAACTTCACCTCGGGCGATGTCGCCGACGTTTACGACGGGGACGACGCGACGACCTACACGCCGGGCCCGGCCACCATCTACGACCGGGTTGCGCCGGTCGTCACCGATGCCGACGGCAACCTGCTGCCGATCCGGGCGTTCCACTCGGTCGGCAACCGCGACGGCTTCAATTTCCTGAACTCGGTGGCCGGCGAGAACGCCCTTGCAAGCGATATCGACGACGGCCTCGCCGGGGTCGAGGTGGTGAGCTTCGAGGATGGCCTGGCCAGCACCGAGGACTTCGACGGCGACTTCGACGATGCTTTCGTTGCCGTCAGCGATGCGCCGCTCAGCGGCGAGACAGTCAAGGCCTTGGTCGAGGCGACTGGCATCAGCCGCCTGGTCGGCACTGACGGCCAGGATCGGCTCGTTGGAACGGACGAGGACGATCAACTCATCGCGCTTGACGGCAACGACGTGATCCAGGGTCGCGGCGGCGACGACCAGATCGAGGCCGGCGACGGCAACGATCGCGCCTATGGCGGCGCCGGCGATGACGAGATCTCCGGCGAGGAGGGGCACGACCGGCTGTTCGGCGGCGAGGGCGACGACGAGATCGATGGCGACGAGGGTCGCGACAGGATTCAGGGCGGTGCGGGCGATGACGAACTCGCAGGTGGCGAAGGCAACGACCGGCTCTGGGGCGGCGATGGCTTCGACGAGATCAAGGGCGGTGAAGGCGACGACCGACTCCAGGCCGGCGGCGACGGTGCGCGGATGTCCGGTGGCGCGGGCGACGATACCCTCTTCGGCGAGGCCGGCGCCGAGGACGTCTTTGTCTTCGACCTGATACCTTTCGGCAGTGACCTGATCCGGAGCTTCGAGAACGGCGCCGATCGCATCGAGATCGCGACCTATACGGGCGTCGAGAGCTTCGAGGACGTCGCCGTCACGCAGGACGGACGATCGACCGTGTTGAGCTTCGCGGAGGGAACCGTAGAGATCGCCAATTTCGACTCCGCGCGGATCAATGCCTCCGATTTCTTCTTCGTCTGACGCGCGGGCGGGGCGCGGTCTCCCTGGCGCGCCCCTGGGTATGAAAAAGTTTGGCACCGGAAAACGACCAGTGGGAGGAGTAACAAGTGTGACGCTATTCCCGCCGATCAAAACCGCGGCGGGTGCGCCGGAAGCAGGGTGATCCCCTCGTCACGTTGGACCACGTGGCGTTGCGCGACGGTGCTCCCGCCGCATGCCCCGGTGCCCTGGTGCCATTCAAAACGTTGAGGGCAGCGTTTCGAAGATTGGGCTCAAACTCAATCAGACTGGCTGCCGCCAAACGCCAGAGCGGACGTTGACTCTGTTCTCCGCTACATCAATCCCACCAATCTACCGTCCAACGGCCTATGTCGAGGACGAACGATGGAGATCGACTCGCGCCACGGCGTAGGCGTCGAGAGAGATGAATTGGGCGTCCAACCGTCTTCCGGGACTTTCCATGAAATTCGGATCGGCTGCCGCCCGCTCGAACTGGTCGGCAGCAAGAACAGCAATGCGGGCGCTGATCGGCGTATCCGAAAGCTGCACTGATTGTTTTCTGGCAGTGAGGTTCGAGAGCCACAGCGTCGTGCGCCCGTCTTTTTCGGCCGCGATCGCCGCGATGTTGTCAGCTCCGGAAGTTCCCACGGACAGCAGGGTGGCCTCGCTGAGTTTTGAGAGGCCTGCCATGACATGGAAAGCGGGATACACCATTCGGCCATCCTGTTCGTCAAACCACGGCTGCACGAAATCGGCCTTCCTGTAGACATATCCGAACGGGCCGGTGAAATCGCCGAATGCGACGGCCTCGATTCCCTCGCGCGCGCAGGCCGCGAAATAACCGACTGTCCAAGCCGCATTGAACAGGCCGCGCTGCCGAGGATCGATGTGGCTCAGACAGACGCGACCGTTCGCTTCATTCGGCGCAGTGGACTTGCCGTAGGGGTTCTCGCGGCAGCCGAGCTGACTGGGACCTATACGCAGGGGCAAGCGGTCGCCCATGAAAGCACGGGTAGAGCGGATCAGATGGGGGATAGCCTGAAGCGTCTCCATCACCGAGACATCATCTGCTGCGTGCACGTTTGGACAGGTGGTGAAGGTTGCGTAGTCGAGCGCTCCGCTTGGCGGACGCTTGCGGTTTAGCTCGGTGAAGTATGCGGCCATGCCGCCGCCCAGCGCCACCCCGGGGAAAGCCCGGCGGGCGGCGGCGTAGTTTTGCTCGAAGGTGGGCATCGCCGGCCACGGTGCTCCCGGTTGCACCGACTTCATGTCCTGCGCCGGAAAGACGGAGACAGCTTCTGGATTGAGGCGAAGCCTTTGGACAGCATCCGCGAGAGGCGCCAATTCGCCGAAGGGATCGAGCGTGCCCTTGGTGATGATCTCAAGTACGACGCCAGCGCCGGTCAACTGTGTCAGTGCGGCGTAATTTTCAAGTTCATCCTGGCCGTGCCCGAACCGGAGATCGACTTGGCAGACCATCCACCGCGGAGCCAATCGTCGAATGAGCTCGGGGATTTCGAGCGCGTGCTTCGCCTCGTCGGCAGCGACGCCGATGCCAATGCGGGGCACTCGACCGATGGCTCTGCCGATCGTCAGGTTGATGGATGGATTGGGCTTTTTGGAAGACGCGGCAGGGAGCGTTCCCAACAGCTGAAGTCGGACGGCCTGCGTGAATTTCTCGCCTTCCGGCAATCTGTAGGGCCACGGGCGACGCAGCGGACGGACATAGGTTTTGTAGGAGGCGTCGGACCAATTGCGCTGATCCTCCATCTCAAAGGCGTCACCTTCCATGGTGCATATGGCCCAGAGTCCAGGCGCGATCTCGTGCGAAAGCGCGCGAATGTCGGTGAACGGACATTTAGGATCGATGTAGTCCGGAAAAATCGAGACCTCTTCGCGACCATCCTCGTGCAGCACCTTTACCGGCTTGCCGGCCAAACCCTCGATCGGATGCAGCACGACGAAGCCGGTTCTGTTGGTCAAGACGTCGGTTTCGGGCTCTGCCTCCACCACAAACGACAGCGCACCGTCGCTCCCGCCTGCGATCCGCGCCTGGTAGACCAGGCGACTGCACGCACCGGCGCATGTTCCACGGTAGGCGACGCTGAACGCATCCGGCTTTTCATCGATCTGGAGGTCATCGAGAACGGGTGTCTCGGTTCCCCAGTTCTCGTCCCGTACGAGAAATGAGATCCCGCGCAGAACCTCGACCCCGCCGATACGCACATAGCGTATCGCCCCATTGTCAAACTCGACCGACAAGGGTCCCGCGCGCAGTGTCCGCAACTGCTGATCGACCTGTTCGGTCCCGCACAAGCGGATTGCTCGAGATGCTGTCGTGGTCAAATCGCTCTCTCGGTCTTGGCGTCGAAAATCGAGGCCCGGTTCATGTTGATGTCTATCGGCAGCCTCTCGCCGGGACGGCTGACGTCGTGCGCCTGCAGTTCCGCCATCACCGGCGCGCCGGCCAAGCGGAAGGTCGCATAGCTGCGCGAGCCGGTCGGCTGCAGCAGGTCGATCGTTGCGTCGTAGCGAAACGTGCCCTGCGCAGGTGTCGCAGCATGCGCGCGCGTCAGATGTTCTGGCCGCAGTCCAAGCAGCACCGCCTGTCCGTCAACGGCGCCATTCAGGCTCCGGCCGGGCGCGACCGGAAGCAGCGTCTCGGAGAGCCGGATGGCCGCAGCGCTGCCGTCCAGCTTCAGCGTGCCCGGCAGGAAGCTCATGCGCGGCGAACCCAGAAAGCCAGCGACGAAGGTCGAGGCGGGGCGCTCGAACAGCTCGAGCGGCGCGCCCTGCTGCTCGATCATCCCGTCGCGCATCAGCACGATGCGGTCAGCCAGAGTCATCGCTTCGATCTGGTCATGGGTGACGTAGATCATCGTGGTGGCGATCGCCTGGTGAAGGCGCTTGATCTCGCCGCGCATCTCGTCGCGAAGCTGCGCGTCGAGGTTGGACAGCGGCTCGTCGAACAGGAAAATGCGCGGGCTGCGGACGATGGCGCGGCCGATGGCGACGCGCTGGCGCTGCCCGCCGGACAATTGGCGCGGAAAGCGCCCGAGCAGCGGGGTGATGCCAAGCATGCGCGCCGCCTCGGCGACGCGCGCATCCACCTCCGATTTCGGCATTTTTCGCGCCTTCAGGCCGAAGCCAATGTTTTTCGCCACGTTCATGTGCGGATAAAGCGCATAGTCCTGGAACACCATCGCCACATCACGGTCGCGCGGTCGGAAATCGTTGACCACCTCGCCGCCGATCTCGATCGTGCCCTCCGAACTCTCCTCCAGCCCTGCGATGGTCCTCAAGAGCGTACTCTTGCCACAGCCGGACGGGCCGACCAGCACGGTGAACTCGCCGTCGCGAATCTCCAGGTCTATGCCGCGCACGGCATGGAAGGCGCCGTAGCGCTTGTGCAAGCCGGTGATCCTGACTTCGGCCATGCCGACCCCTTCTATCCGCGAACAGCGCCGAGCGTGAGCCCGCGCACGAGATGTCGTTGGGCAAGTACTCCCAGCGCGATCGACGGCGCGAGGGAGACGATGGCCAAGGCTGCCGCCTCGCCATATTGCGCACCCTGGAAACCGATGAAGGCGCGAAACACCGTTGGCAGCGTGAAAGCAGTGCGGCTGGTCAGAATCAGCGCGAAGAAGAACTCCGTCCAGCAGGCGATGAAGGCGAAGACCGCCGCCGCGACGATGCCTGGCGCGGCGAGCGGCACGGCGACGCGCCAGAACGCCTCCCAGCGCGTGCAGCCGTCGACAAGGGCCGCCTCCTCCATCGATTTCGGCATGCCGCGGAAATAAGCGAACATCATCCATACCGACACCGGCAGCGTGAACACCGTATAGGCGATGATCAGCCCGATATGCGTGTCGTAGAGGCCAACGCCGCGGTAGATCAGGAACACCGGCAGCACGATGCCGATGGGCGGCAGGAAGCGCTGCGACAGCACCCAGAACGACAGATGCTGGCCGCCGGTGTTGTAGCGCGCCAGGCTGTAGGCCATCAGCGTGCCGAACAGGGCCGAGAGCACCGTTGCCGACAGCGAGATGATCAGGCTGTTGATCAGCCCGTCGAGGCCGCGATAGGCGAACAGCGCAGCTTCATAGTGGACAAGGGTGGGTGCGGTTGGGAACCAGACGGGCGGCACGGTGAGATAGTCGTCGCTCGGCTTGATCGAGGTGTTGAACATCCAGTAGAGCGGCCACAGAACGAAGACCAGGAAGAAGCCGAGCAGCAGGATGCGGCCGACCGGTATCGACCGGCGTTTCGGGCGACGGACAGGCGCGACGGCCGCCATCAGACCGGCTCCGTCTTCAAAAGTCGCCGCACCAGCAGCATCACCACGAGCGCGGTAAAAATCAGGAACAGCCAGCTTCCGGCGGTCGCCTGCGACAGATGGAACTGGGTGAAGCCAACGGTGTAGAGATAGTAGGACGCCGTGTAGGTCCGCGTGCCTGGCCCGCCGCCGGTCATGATGAAAATAGTATCGAACATGCGGATTGCATCGAGCAGCCGAAAGGTCAGCGCCAGCAGCATCATTGGCGCGAGATGCGGCAGGGTTATCGCCCAGAACGCTTGCCAGGCATTGACCCCGTCGAGTTCCGCCGCCTCGTAAAGGTTCGGGGGACTGGCGGTAAGCCCGGCGAGCAGGATGACGAACATGAACGGTGTCCACTGCCAAACATCGGCGATAATCAGCGAAACATAGAGCCATGGCGATTCGGTCATCCAGCCGATCGTCACCTCCTGCCCCAGAAGTTGCGTCAAAATGTAGTTGGTCGGCCCGAAAGGCCGCTGCAGCAGCAAAGTCCAGGCCTGGCCGACGATGACCGGGCTGATGAACAGCGGCACGATCAGGATCGACATGATAACGCCGCGGCCCGGAAAGCTGCGAACCATGGTCAGCGCCACCAGAAGGCCGAGGACGAATTCGATAGCGACGCTAATCCCCGACAGCCACGCTGTCAGCAACAGCGACCAGCGCGCGACCGGATCGAACACGACGCGCTCGAAATTCTTCAATCCGACAAAGGCGTGGCCCGGCACCTGGAAATCATAGTTGATGAAAGACACGACCAGCGAGAACAGCAGCGGATAGACCGACAGCGCCAGGATCAGCAGTACTGCTGGCGCCACCAGCAGCCATTTGAAGTGGCGATCCGCCCATTGTGCGAAGCCCGACAGTCGTGGCGGGGCGCCAGTTGCCTTCAAGCGACTGATGGTTGCGGTATGCTGCATCGATTACATCCAAAACCTGCCTGGCGATTGCGACGAGGTGTTGCGAACCAAGCGCCCGCAACACCGATTTTGACCAAGATTGCCGGCCGGCGTCCCTGATGCAGGCCGAGCTCAGAGGGTGACCGCCATGCCGAGCTTCTCCACCGTGTTGTCGGCAGTAGCGCCCGGCAGTTTCAGGAACTCGGTGTAAAATGCCTTCTGCGAATCGACGCCGAGCCGATCGGTCGTCTCATTCCACTCGGCCGCCGCTGTTTCCAGCGACGCCTTCGGATCCGCACCGGCCCACACCGCCGTGCACATGCGGTCGATGCTCAGGAAATAGTCCTGCGCGCCGGGCATGATCGGGTCGAGGAGGCCGACATTGGCTGAGTTGTTAAGATTGCTCAGATACTCCTTGGCGCTCGGGAAGAGCGCGCCGTAAAGCTCGGATTTGAAATGGGAGATGCGGTAGGGATCGCGCAGGGCGTAGGGCAGCATGCAGCGCGCAAGCGAGACCGGCGGCGAGCAGGCCCATTGCATGAACAGGTAGGCCGCTTCGGGGTTCGCCGAATCTGCCGACAGCGCCTTGTTGTAGCCGGTCGCATGTTCAGGATTGCCGGGCACGACCGCGTAGCCGACCTTGCCGGCGATCTGTGATTGCGGGATGAAGTTGATTGCGGTGGCCGATTGCGAATAGTTCGCGGCCATGCGGCCAGACGGTGGCCAGGAGTAGATCATCGCTACCTTGCCGGTCAGGAACGCCGCCCACAGCGAGACGGCGTCGAGTTCATTGTTGCCGGGAATCGACGCCGCATTGGCTGCAATCATGTTCTGCAGCGTCTTGACGCCGGCATCCGAAGCCAAGCCGGCCTTCATGTCGTCGCCGAACAGTTTTCCACCGTTGGCGCGGTACTGCTGCAGAAAGTCGAACTGGTTGCCGGGACTGCCCGCCTTGCGGAAATGACCTGCGCCATAAACGTTCGGCGCCATCTGGTCGGTGATGAACTGGGCGATCTGGGCATATTCCTCCCAGGTCTTCGGCGGTGCCAGCTTGGCGTTGAACTTGGCCTGGTAGGCCTCCACCATCTTTGGATCCTCGAAGATGTCCTTGCGGTAGTAGAGAGCGAACATGTCGCCGTCGTCGAAGAAGCCCCAGATCTTGCCCTTGTAGGTCGGCAGCGCCTTGTAGAGCGGATGATAGTCCTCGAGGTCGGCCGGGTTCATGTATTTGGCGATGTAATCGTCGAGGGGTGCGATGACGCCGCCATCGGCTAGCGACGGCGTCCAGGCTGGCGAGATGTCCAGGACGTCATAGGCGCCTGAGCCGGCAATGTGCTCGGCAACAGCCTTGGAGTACTGGTCCGGGTTCGACAGTTCGACCACGTTCGACTTCATCCCCGTAAGCTGCTCCCACATCGGTCCACTGAAATTGCGCGGGTCGAGAGCCTGCAGGCCTGCCTCGTAGGTCATGTTCAGCGTGACGCCCGAATGCGCCTTGGCCGCCTCGACGGCGCGGAAGGCGGAACCGTCCGCCGGGCCTTCCATCGACGCCTTCATGGCCGCCGCCTGGGCCTGGCCGAGCGGTGAAGCGGCGTCTGCCAGTTCGAGCTTCTGCTGCGCCAGCGCCCAATCCGTCATCATGGCGAGGATCGGTCCAGACGCCGCCAGCATGCCGGTCATCTGGCCGAAGCGGGTTATGAAAGTTCGGCGGGTGGTTTCGCCGTGCATAAAGGCGTCGACCTCTGCTTCGAGGCCTGCCTGAAAGTCACGTTTGTCATGATCGTTCATAGTGCTTGCTCCTCCCATTTTCGTTTGCCTTCACTCGTCCGCGGGCGCGGCGATCGAGTGTTTCTCCCGTGAAGCCGCCGCGAAGCCTGTGGCGGCGCGCCGAATGCTCGTACTCCTACGTCCCGAAGCGGGCGGCGAAACCGGCCAGCCGTCTCTTCCATGCCTCGCTTGAAAGCACCTCGCGATTGACCACGCCGCGCGGCTCGCGGCCGTGCTGCACCTCGATCACCGCCTTGACGTCCGCAGCACCGTTTCCGGCAAAACACTGGTCGGTCCAGCAGAGCGCGTGCGGCGTCAGGATAACGTTGTCGAGCTTGAGGATCGGGTCGTCGGCATTCGGCGGCTCCTGCTCCAGCACGTCGAGCCCCGCGCCGGCGATGCGGCGCTCCTGCAGCACTTTCGTCAGCGCCTCCTGGTCGACGATCGGACCGCGCGCGGTGTTGATCAGGTAAGCCGTCGGCTTCATCAGGGCGAGCCGCTCGGCATTGACGATGTGGTGGGTCTGAGGCGTTAGCGGACAGCTCACCGACAGCACATCGGCGCGGCGGAACAGATCCTCCAGCCCGACCAGTTCGATGCCCAGTTCGGCAGCGACCTTGCTGTCGGCGAATGGGTCATGGGCGACGAATTTCATGTCGAAGGGCTTGGCCAAGCGAAAGACCTCGGCGCCTATATTGCCGATGCCCAGCGACCCCAACGTACGCCCGACGAGACCAACGCCCATATGCTCCGAACGCTTGTCGAACCCCTCACGTCCCTTGCGGGTCAGCGCGTCCTTGGTGAGCAGTTTCCCGGTCATTGCCAGCATCAAAGTGATGACGGATACGGCGACGGGCCGTCGCACGCCGTCGGGCGTGATGACAAGGGCGATGCCGGCGGCGGTGCAAGCCTCGACGTCGACGGTATCGTAGCCGACCCCGAAACGGGCAACGACGGCCAGGCGGCCGCTCTTGGGGACACTGGTCGCATCGAAGCGATGGGCGAGCAGGATCAGTGCATCGAAGTCCTCAAGCTGATCGCCGCGCAGCGGATTGTTCGATTCCAGGAATGCCATCTCGATGCCGGGCGCATTGCGCAGCGGCTCCAGGTCGAAGTCGGGATAGGTCGGCGAGCCGTCCGGCTTGCGGAAATCACCGGAGAGCGCCACCCTGAACATTGCGTTGACCATCGTCTCCTCCGCCTCACTCGCACCCGGCCCGGATCTTTGAGACCGCGTCGGCCATCGCATCGTGCAGGACCCAGACGTCACCCGAATAACAGATGAAATCGAAGCCTTGCGCGTAGAAGTCGTGACCCTGCTGGACGGTTGGTACCAGGCGTCCAAGCGATTTGTTGTGCTTCTTGGCGGCGGCAACGATCTTGTCCATCGCCGCGGTGAAGATCGGATGGGCGAAGTCGCCAGGAACGCCGAGTGAGACCGACAGATCGAAATGTCCGACCCACAGACAGTCGACCCCGTCCAGTCCCGCGATGCCGTCGATGTTGTTGACGCCGTCGGCGGTCTCGATCAGGCAGATGAACACCGAGCGCAGGTTGGCCGTTTCGAATTTATCTGTGACCGAGCCCGGACGATAGCGGTCATGCGCGATCTGTAGCGCTACGCCGCGAGCGCCAGCAGGATGGTACTTCATCGAATTGATGATGTGCTGCGCCTGTTCGACCGTACTCACCATCGGCGCGATCAGGCCTTCAGCGCCGATGTCCATGGCGCGGGCGAGGAAATGATAGTCCTGCGACGGCACACGCACCATAACCGGCAGGTCGGCCGCCTCGAAATAGCGGATCGCGCTCTTCACCGTTTCCAGGCTGAAGCCCGAATGCTCCATATCGAAGAAGACGAAGTCGCAGCCGGCGGATTTCAGAATGTGCCCGATTCCCGGCGTCGCGAATTCGGCGACGAGCGTTCCGAGCTTGACCCGTCGGTGCGCAGCCAACCCCTTGAGACTAGGCTCTGACATACATTTCCTCCCCTTCGCCCAAAGAGCAATCCGGCTATGCTTTCTTCAAGGCGCAGCCTCGAGAACGAGGTCGCAGATCGTCACCGACTTGGTGTCGACGAGCGGCGCGCTGTGCGTGTTGAATTCATCGAAATGCGCCGTCCGGCAGTGTTCGTCGAAAGCGGCCTCGCTGTCGTAAATCTCGTAGAGCACGACCCGGTCCGGTTCGCCGCGCGCCTCCGTCACGTCAAAGCGGCGGCAGCCGATCTCGTTGCGCACCGACGCGGTCGCATTGGCGTCGACGAGCTTTCGGAAGCTGTTTCGGGCGCCGGGCTTGAGGCGGAAATCGACCCAGACGACGAAGCTGGTCATCACATGGGCCTCGCGATTTCCAGATAGCGCCTCGACACATATTCCAGATGCCGGCGCATTGCCGCTTCGGCCCGGTCCGGATCGCGCGCAGCGATCGCCTCGAATATTTCGCGATGGGCCTCGTAGGCTTTGCGGTCTTCACCTTCGGCCAAAGTCGTCCGCCGCTGTTCGAGCAGCCATTCGGCCAACGCCGCATGGATAGCCGTGAAGATTCGATTGCGGGTGATCACCGCCAGCACGTAATGGAAGTCCACGTCAGTGCGTTCGAAGCGCGTGAGGTCGCCGATCGACTGCCGGTTCATCTCTAGCGCCGCCTTGAGGCTTTCAATGTCCTCTGGCGTGGCATTCACAGCGGCGTTGCGGGCAAGCCCGACCTCGAAAAACAAACGTGCGCTCTGGAAGTCCTGAACCCCGCCCGGGGCCGAAATCATGTGTCGCGCCGGCCCTGAAAGGGCGTCGATTACGAATTGGGGCGTGGGGCGGGTGACGCGGGCACGCTCGCCGGATCTCACCTCGACAAGGCCCATCTTGCTCAGATGCAGCAGCGCCTCTCGGATCGAGGGGCGCCCGACCCCGAACTGCCGCATGAGCTCCCGTTCCGACGGCAGCCGCTCGGCTTCGGCCAGTTCTCCCTTGCGGATCATCCGCTCGAGGTGGTCTGCGACCTCGTCCGAAAGCTTCCGCTGCTTGATCTGAACACCAATCACTTGGCATACCCCAATATTTGGCATACCTTTGATACCAGTTAAGCACGCTATTGCCATAGCGCCCCCGTGTCAAACACAACTCAAATCGACAGACGCCGCCTTCAAGCGCAAACAAGGAGCGAGGCTTTGGCTCTTTTCCTACAAGCAACTTGCTCACTAGCTGAGCGGTCAGCCACAGCGCAGGGTTGCCAACGCTGTCAGTTCGCGTCCGGGAACATTTCGGGTCGAACGAGATGGGCGCGGTCAGCAGTCTACCTCCCTTGAATGCCCTCTTTGGAGCGGCAGGATAGGGATCCGAGTGACTGCTTCGGGTCAACCTGCGTCATCCCGGCTATCGGCTACAAACGCTCGAGAACGTCCGAACTCGATAGCTGAGAATATTCGGGTTCCGATCCGAGAGCGCCGCACGTCCAATGGAAGCGCAAAGGACGCTTTTTGAACTTTGAGGGCAGCGTTCTAAGATTAGGATCAAACTCAATCAGGCTGGCTGCCGCCAATGGCCGAGAACCTTGCCGCTTGAATCGGTCGGCGGAAACGGGCAAAGAGCACCATAACCTGTCATTCGCGGCGCTTCCTCCAAACCTGCCCTTCGCGCAATGGCTCGAGCCGACCCGTTGCAGTCGATGACGGGAGAACAGGTGTGAGGCAGGATCAGGTCCCAATGCAGACATTCGCGATTAGTCTAGCCAAAGCTCCTGCTTGCGTTCTTCAAAGCCGAGCACGCGTTCGCTATCGGTCCACCGCGCGACCTCGCCCTCCATTCCATCCGGGTCCTTGAAGGTC
>SAQR01000097.1 GCA_004020365.1 Mesorhizobium sp. | reverse complement strand
CTTGGCGAGCATCCGGCGGGCGGCGGCAAGATCGTCGTGCGCGACGGCAAATACGGGCCCTATGTCAATTTCGGCAAGGTCAATGCGACGCTGCCGAAGGGCAAGGACCCGCAGTCGGTGACGATCGAGGACGCGGTGGCGCTGATTGCCGAGAAGGAAGCCAAGGGCGGCAATGGCGGCAGAAAGCCCTTCCGCAAAGCGGCCGCACCTGCCAAAAAACCTGCAGCCAAGAAACCGGCCCAGAAAGTGGCAGCCCAAAAAACGGCTGCCAAGAAAGTGGCCAACAAAAAGGGATAGTGCATCGTGGCGCGCAGGGAATCCGGAAGAAGCCATGGCGATCTGCGCACCGCCGACACCAGGGCCAAGGTGAAGGACGATTACCGGCCGTCGCGCGACGAGATCCTGCGCTATATCGCCGAAAATCCGGATCGCTCAGGCAAACGCGACATCGCCAAGGCGTTTGCGCTCCGCGGCGACGACCGTATCTGGCTGAAGGACGTTTTGCGCGATCTGCAGGACGAGGGCCTGCTGACCAAGGAGCGCAAGCGGCTCGCCCGCGTCGGCGCCCTCGCCCATGTCGCCGTGCTCGACATCTTTGGCCGCGACGCCGACGGCGTGCTTTTGGCGCACCCAACCGAAGCCGTGGGCAACGGCGAGCCTCCTGTCATAGCGATCCGCGTCTCGCGCGGCGGCGGCGGGCCGGCACCGGGCATTGGCGACCGCGTGCTGGCCAAGACCTTTCCAACCGATGATCCGAGCGGCCCTGCCTATACCGGGCGGGTGATGAAGATCTTCGAGAAGCGCACCGAGGCCGTTCTCGGAGTTTTTCGCGTGCTGCAGGACGGCACCTTCCGCATCGAGCCTGTCGAAAGACGACAGCCGGAGCTGGTCGTCGACAAGGAATTCCAGAACGGCGCCAGGAACGGCGATCTGGTCGAGGTCGAGCCGGCGCGCGCCTCCCGCTACGGGCTGCCCAGGGCCAAGGTGCTGGCGGTGCTGGGTTCGCTGACCAGCGAAAAGGCGGTCTCGATGATCGCCATCCACGCGCATGACATTCCGCATATTTTCCCGGCAGACGTCATCGCCGAGGCGGAGGCGGTAAAGCCCGCTACATTAGCTGGCCGCGAGGATTGGCGCGAGCTGCCGCTGGTCACCATCGATCCGGCCGACGCCAAGGATCATGACGACGCCGTGTTCGCGACATCGGATCCGGACGAGAAGAATCCCGGCGGCGTGGTCGTTACCGTGGCGATTGCCGATGTCGCCGCTTATGTGCGCTATGGCACCGGGCTCGACCGCGAGGCGCTGAAGCGCGGCAATTCGGTTTATTTCCCGGATCGCGTCGTGCCGATGCTGCCGGAGCGCATCTCCAACGACCTGTGTTCGCTGCGCGAAGGCCAGGACCGCCCGGCGCTGGCGGTCCGCATGACCTTTTCGGCCGATGGCCGCAAGCTCAGGCATTCGTTCCACCGCATCATGATGAAATCGGCGGCGAAGCTCGCCTATCGCCAGGCGCAGGCTGCGATCGACGGCGCGCCGGACGACAAGACCGGGCCGATCCTCGACACGGTGATGAAGCCGCTGTGGGACGCATATGCGGTCGTGAAGCGCGGTCGTGAGACGCGCCAGCCGCTCGAGCTCGAACTGCCGGAGCGGAAAATCCTGCTCAAGGAGGACGGCACCGTCGACCGCGTCGTCGTGCCGGAGCGGCTCGACGCGCACAAGCTGATCGAAGAATTCATGATCCAGGCCAATGTCGCGGCGGCCGAGACGCTGGAGGCAAAACGGCAGGCGCTGGTCTACCGCATCCATGACGCACCTTCGCTCGCCAAGCAGGAATCGCTGCGTGAATTCCTGCAGACGCTTGGCCTGTCGCTGGCGCGCGGGTCCCAGATGCGGCCAAACCAGTTCAACGGCATTCTGGATCGCGTCCGCGGCGCCGACCATGAGGGGCTGGTCAACGAGGTGGTGCTGCGCACGCAGATGCAGGCCGAATATTCGCCGAGCAATATCGGCCATTTCGGCCTCAATCTGAAGCGCTACGCGCATTTTACCTCGCCGATCCGCAGATATGCCGACCTGATCGTGCATCGCGGGCTGATTGCCGCGCTCGGCTTCGGTGCAGGCGGACTGACGCAGGACGAAGCGGAGCGGCTGGAAGAAGTTTCTGCGTTGATCTCGGCCACCGAGCGCCGTGCCATGGCCGCCGAGCGCGACACGGTCGACCGGCTGATCGCCGCCTACCTGGCGGAGCGTGTCGACGAGCGTTTCGACGCACGCATTTCGGGCGTCACCAAATCGGGACTATTTGTCCAATTGCCGCAGTATGGCGCCGATGGTTTCATACCGGTTTCAAGTCTGGGCGGCGACTACTATATCTACGACGAAACTGCCCGATCGCTTTTCGGAGAACGCACCGGCAAGGGCTATCAGCTTGCCGACCGCGTCGAGGTTCGCCTGATCGAGGTGGCGCCTATGGCCGGCGCGATGCGTTTCGAGATGCTGACCGACCCAAAGCCGCTGCCCGGCTCCAAACGGTCGTTTCACAAGGCCAAGGGCCGCGCCCGTGCGTCGCAATCGCGTCCAGGCTCGCGCGGCAGGAGACGGTAATGCCAGGCGATCTGAAAATGAACCAACAGGTTTTCGGCGGCGAACATCAGTCGGGCCGGATCGCCCGCCCTTTGTGGACGGCGATGAAGCGTGGCGCTCTTGGCCGCTGCCCGCATTGCGGCGAGGGAAAGCTGTTTCGCGCCTTCGTCAAGACCGTCGATAAATGCGATCATTGCGGCGAGGCGCTTCATCACCACCGCGCCGACGACCTGCCGGCCTATCTTGTGGTGGCCATCGTCGGCCACATCGTGCTCGGCGCGTTCATGGGTGTCGAAGCGGCCTCCACCCTGTCCACCTGGCAGCACATCGCCATCTGGGTGCCGCTGACCATCCTCATGGCGATCGTCTTGCTGCAGCCGGTCAAGGGCGCCGTCATCGGCCTGCAATGGGCGTTCTATATGCACGGCTTCGGCGGGGAAGAAGATCTGATCGAACCGCATCCCGAGGCTTGAAACCGAGGCTGGCGCAAATCGGCATGGCTGGACGCCACTTTCGCATCGGAGAAGATTCCGCTAGGTCGTGCGCATGGACGTTATGACCAAGGCGGAAGTCGACAAAGTTGAGCCGATCGCGCTCGACGCCAAGTCTATACGCCCGCGCGACGCTGCGACGCTGATCCTGCTCGACCGCAGGGGCGCCGAGTTCCTGGTGCTGATGGGCAGGCGCCACGCCCGTCACGCCTTCATGCCAGGGAAATTCGTCTTTCCCGGTGGCCGAACCGATCCGGCCGACAGCCGAATTCCCGTTGCCACAGCGCTGCACCCTGAGGAACAGGCGAGGCTGATCGCCGGCGTCGGCCGCACCAGCCCGGCCCGCGCCCGCGCCATCGCTCTGTCGGCGATTCGCGAGACCTATGAAGAAGCCGGCCTGCTGATCGGCCAGAAGGGCGCCTTCGCCACGACCAGGCGCGATTGGCGGGGTTTTGCCGAGCACGGCGTAAGACCCTCGCTGGAAGCGCTCCGCTTCATCGCGCGCGCCATCACCCCGCCAAACCGGGTGCGGCGCTTCGACACGCGCTTCTTCAGCGCCTGGCGCGAAGACGTCGCCGTGGAGCTGCCGGACGGCGGTCCGACCAACGAGTTGGAGGAACTGGTCTGGCTGCCGCTCGCCAAGGCCAGGGAAGCTGATATTCCCGACATCACCAGGGCTATCCTGGAGGAGCTGGAAAAGCGGCTCGTCGACGATCCGCTGCTGCGCCCAGGTGGTTCCGTGCCGTTCTACCGGCTTGTCCGCAATCGCTTCGTTCGCGAAATTCTGTAGAGCATAGAGCATTCACATCCCATGACCGTCGATACCCAGCAAGAGATCGAGGAACGCGTCCATTGGCTGCCGATGATCGCTGCGATCTCGTCGATCAGCGTCGTCGGCATCGCCATCGGCCTCGGCATGCCGCTGCTCAGCGTCATTCTCGAAACGCGCGGCCATTCGGCGTCGATGATCGGCTTCAACACCGCTGTCGCCGGCCTCGCCTCGATCGCCGGCGCACCGCTCGCCACCCCGCTCGCGATGCGGTTCGGCGTCGCCAGGACGATGCTCGCCATGATCGCCACGGGAGTGCTGGCCTTTGTCGGCTTCCATTTCGCACCGGACTTCTGGATGTGGTTTCCGCTGCGCGTCCTGCTGCACATCGCGCTGACGGTGCTTTTCATCCTGTCGGAATTCTGGATCAGCACATCGGCGCCGCCGCACCGGCGCGGTCTCGTGCTGGGCATTTACGCCACCGTGCTGTCGCTCGGCTTTGCCGCCGGGCCATGGCTGTTCGCACAACTCGGCAGCGCCGGCTTCCTGCCCTTCGGCGTCATCATGGCGCTGGTGACACTGGCCGCCATTCCAGTCCTGGCGGCACGCAACGAGAGCCCGACGATCGTCTCCAACGGCGAAACCAGCAACTTCCTGCGCTACATCTGGTTGGTGCCGACGGCGACCGCTGCGGTGCTGGTGTTCGGCGCGGTCGAGACCGGCGGCTTTGCGCTGTTTCCCGTCTATGGCAACCGCATCGGCTACTCCGAGGCCGATGCCGCCCTCCTGCTCACCATGATCGGCCTCGGCAACGTGCTGTTGCAGATCCCGCTCGGCATGATCAGCGACCGCGTCAGCGACCGCCGTTATCTGCTTCTGGCCTGTGCAACCATCGGTCTTGCCGGCACCATCTTCATGCCGCACTTCGCGCAGAACTGGCATCTGATGGCGGTGCTTCTGTTCGTCTGGGGCGGTGTCGTCGCGGCTATGTACACGATCGGCCTGGCCCATCTCGGCTCGCAGCTTTCCGGCCACGACCTGGCCTCGGCCAACGCTGCCTTCGTGCTCTGCTACGGTGTCGGCATGGTGCTCGGCCCGCAGGCGATCGGCATCGGCATGGACCTTTTCGGCCCCTCCGGCTTCGGCTGGGCGCTCGGCATGTTCTTCGCCTTCTATATCGCGCTGGTCGGCGCCAGGCTTATCCGAAAAATCCTGTAAAAGACCCGATCGATGTCTTAGGTGGCGCAAGGCTGCTGACATAACCGTGTCAGCAGCACCTGGGTAGATTGTCAGCAACACGCCACGAATTTGAGGATGCCGCCATGATCGACTCCGGGTTTGAAACGAAATCGCTGCGGATGGAATTACTGCTGCTTGTGACCTTCCAGGCGCCGGCTTCCGATGTCGACCGGATCATGGAAGCGGTGGTCGCGATCGCCCCGCTGACCATGGGCAAATACGACAGCAATGCCTACCAGTCGGCGCACGGCACCGAGCGCTACCGGCCGCTCGAAGGTGCTGCCGCCGGCGCCGAGACCGAATTGCGCCGACGGCATGGCACGGTGGAAGTGTCGTTCGAACTGCCCGACGACCAGGCGTTGGCCGCCCGCATCGTCGAGGCGATCTTCCAGGCCCACAGCTATCAGGAGCCGGTGATCCGCATTCAGCCGATCCTCGCCAGCCGCTCCAAGGGATTGGACGACCGTTCCAACCCGAACCGCTGGTGGAACACCACGGGAGACTGGAAAAAGGTGGCTACAGTTAAGGAAGATGCGTAGAGTCGGAAAGCGGCCTTCCCTTCTCCCCTTGTGGGAGAAGGTGGCCGAGCGAAGCTCGGTCGGATGAGGGGTGTTCCAGCTTGGCACTGGCGGCACTCCGTCCAACACCCCTCAACCGTCTCGGCGCTGCGCGCCGATCCACCGCCCGGGGCGAGTCACGGGCCTCGCCCGCCCTTCGGGCCCCACAAGGGGAGAAGGAAGACGCGCTCTCACAGGGTTGACTTTCCGGGTGCGTTGTTTATGTGTCGCGCCAAGTTTCCCGCGTCCGGGTGTTTTTCCCGTGCTCCAGCGGCCAAGACTCCACCAACATAATGGACTGATACAATGGCCAAAGCCGCAAACATCAAGATCAAGCTTCTGTCGACCGCCGACACCGGTTTCTTCTACGTGACCAGCAAGAACAGCCGCACCAAGACCGACAAGCTGTCGTTCCGCAAATACGATCCGGTCGCCAAGAAGCACGTCGAGTTCAAGGAAACCAAGATCAAGTAATCTGCTTTCCTGCCCTAGACAAAAAAACGCCGCCCCGTGGGCGGCGTTTTTGTTTCAAAGCTCGAAAAGTCCAGAATTTCCACTGCTTGGCGCAGAGTCTTGATGCCATTTTGAGAATTGGGGGCCGGCCGGCGTTTGGCAGCGGTACGAGGAGGCCACTATGTGCCAGCGCCGGCCGGCCGACCCCACGGACCCAGGAGATGCGGCGGACCTGAATCATGGGGTATTCTTCGGATCGATCCGGCGATTGACCTTGGCGCCGGTCCCGTCATTGGCCTGCACATTTGCGCAACAGCCTGTGAAAATCAACAATTTCTTAACCAAGCCCGGCGAATCGCTTGCGTTAAGGTAAATTCGTAACCCTGTCGCATTGACAGGATAATCGGACCTTACGCCGCCTTGGCGACGACCCGGTTGCGGCCGGCGCTCTTGGCTTCGTAGAGCGCGAGGTCGGCCCGCTTCATCAGCCCGGCGGCCGAGTCGACGCCCTTCAGCACCGACGACACGCCGACGCTGACGGTAACCTCGATCGTCTTGCCGTCCTGACCGACGGCAAACGGCATCTGGGCGATTTCGGCGCGAATACGCTCCGCGACCTTTTCGGCGACCGCGCCGTCCGTGTCCGGCATCACCACGACGAATTCCTCGCCACCGAAGCGGCAGGCGAGATCGATGCCGCGTACATTCTTGCGCAGCCGCCGCGCGAACTCGCGCAGCACCTCGTCGCCGCCGTCATGGCCATGCGTGTCGTTGACGGTCTTGAAGCGGTCGAGATCGGTGATCATCACCGACAGCGGCCGCCGCCGCGCCACGGCGCGGTCGAACAGTGTCTGCAGATGGCTGTCGAGGTAACGGCGATTGTGCAATCCGGTCAGCGCGTCGGTCACCGCCATCTCGATGGTCTGGGTGACGCTGGCGCGCAACTGGTCGTTGTAACGCTTGCGGCGCACCTGCGTTCGCAGCCGCGCGGTCAATTCCTGCTGGTCGATCGGCCGCATCAGATAATCGTTGATGCCGAGCTCGAGGCCGCGGACGATGCGCCCCTCCTCACCCTGCTCCGCCAGAAGGATGATCGGCACGAAACGGGTGCGATCGAGCGAACGCAGTTGCGAGCAGAGCCTGAGCGGATCGAAATCGGCAAAACCCGTCGAGATCATCACGCATTCATAAGGCGTCTCGGCAGCCTGGAAGAAGCCGGCATGCGGATCGGTGGCGATGTCGAGATCGGCGCTGCCGCGCAGCATCTTCTGGACGCGCTCAAAGGAGGATTTGCGGTCGTCGATCAGCAAAACCTTCGGCGTGGTGTCCGCGGACGCGAAATTGCGGCTCAACAGCTCCTCGATGCCGATATTGCGCGTGGTCGAGGCGCGCAGGCGCAGCTCATCGGTCAAGGTCTTCAGCCTGACCAGGCTTTTGACGCGGGTCATCAATTGCAGATCGTTGACCGGCTTGGTCAGAAAATCGTCCGCACCGGCCTCGAGGCCGCGCACCCGGTCCGAAACCTGGTCGAGCGCGGTGATCATGACGACCGGGATGTGCGACGTCGCCGGATCGCTCTTCAGCCGGCGGCAGACTTCGAACCCGTCCATATCAGGCATCATCACATCGAGCAGCACGACATCGACCTTGCCGTTTTCGCAGGTCTCGATCGCATCCAGCCCGTTGCTGGCGGTCAGCACCTCGAAATATTCGGCAAGCAGCCGGACCTCGAGCAGCCTGACATTGGCAGGGATGTCGTCGACGACGAGGATCCGTGCAGTCATCTCATAAAGCTCCGGCTCGGCTGGAAGGGCGCATCAGGCGTCGCCCAGATAGGATTTGATGGTTTCGATGAAACGCGGCACCGAGATCGGCTTGGAAATATAGGCTTCGCAGCCACCCTGGCGGATACGCTCCTCATCGCCCTTCATTGCGAATGCGGTGACGGCAATGACCGGGATGACATGGAGGTCGTCGTCCTCCTTCAGCCATTTGGTCACTTCCAGCCCCGACACTTCGGGTAGCTGGATGTCCATCAAAATGAGGTCCGGCTTGTGCAGTCGCGCCAGATCCAGCGCTTCCAAACCATTGCGCGTGCGTACCGTCTCGTAACCGCTCGCTTCGATGAGGTCGCGAAAGAGCTTCATGTTGAGCTCGTTGTCCTCGACGATCATGACCTTCTTAGGCATCAAATTCCCGTCCCGGCCGGCCTTCCGCTCGAAGGATGCCGCCATGCGCCCTCGCCGGTACGCACCAAACCCTGCTCGACTCTACCGCGAGATCATTGACGAAACGGAAACCGGCTGCCGGAAAAGCTTCGGATTTCACCACGAACTCCGCATTGCAGAGACAGATCGCTTGCCGCAGGCGACGCTTGCGATTACTGCCAAAAACAGACTCATTCCACCGCACAAGAAGGTAGCGATGGCAAACGCAGCGTCAATGCGCGAGGAAGCGGAAACCATTGCCGTGAAGGCATTGGGCTTCGTCGCCGCCGATCCCGAACTTCTGCCGCGCTTCCTGGCGATCACCGGCATCGAGGCGCATTCCATCCGCCAGGCCGCCGGCGAGCCGGGATTCCTGGCCGGCGTGCTGCAGTTCATCCTCGCCCACGAGCCGACGCTCATGCGGTTCGCGGCGGAAACCGGCACGCCGCCGGCTTCCGTCGGCAGGGCGCTGCGGGCGCTGCCGCTTGGCGACGACGATCATGAGCATTCGATATAAGCGACGACCGGATCGCCAAAGCGCCTACGGCGTCGTTTCTTCTTCGCTGTCGTCACCGTCATCATTCGCATCCGGATCGGCCGGCTTCACCATGACACCATTGACGGTGACCGAACCGTCCGGCTTGCCGTTGACGACCCATTCGATGCGGCCGTCCGGCAGCGTCTTGCCGAACCCCTCGATCGCCAGCGCCACCGGCACATATTGCGCGGCTTCCGGCTCCGACTTCGCCGCCGCCTGCAGGCTTTCCACGATCTTGTCATAGCCTGCGATATCGATGGTTACATTGGCTTCGGGCTTCATGCCGGCGAACGTCATCTCGCCTTCCATCGCGATTTCCATGTCGCGGTTTTTCACCGTGCTGTGGCCGATGACAAATTTCGGCATCCTGGCCATGAAATCGGCGGTCAAGGTGTCGCCGAAGTCGGCCGGCAGCGGCGGATTCCTGTTCAGATCAAAGGCTTCGATTGCCTTCTTCGCCATACTGTCGAGATCGATATTGGCGCCGCCGAAATTCAGGCTGACATCGGTGGGCAGCAGCGCCGTGCCCCAGGCGGGCACTAGATTGTCAGGGATCTTCAATCCCGCGGCCTTGATCGAATAGTTGATTGCTCCGTTCTGGGCGATGCCGTCGGTACCGAAGCCGGTGTCCAGCTCAGTCGCAGCGAAATGCCCGACCGGGCTTTCGACGGTGAGATCCCTAAAACCGTAGGTTCCGTCGATCCGCTCCCACAGCGGCAGCGCAGCGAGCAGCAGCGATTTGAGCTGCGCCTGGTTGGCCTTCAGCCTGGCCTCGTCTTCATTGGCGACGAAAAATGCCAGCAGATCGAGAAGCGGTTTGGTCCGCACGCCTTTGCCGGTCGCGTTCACCGACAGTTTTGGCGATTTGATCGTGAGCGGGAATTTCAGCCCGCTCCTGGGATCGTCAAAGTCGAGCGCTTCGGCGAAATCGGCGAGCGTCTGCGTCGCGGTGAAATCGACGCCGCCATTCGCAGCTTTGCTTGCGTTCATGGTGGCCGTACCGGCGCCGGTGCTCACCTTTGCACGCTGCACGCTGTCCTGGGAATTCATCGTCATCCCGGCAATCGACTGTGTGGCGCTGGTGAAAGCCGCCAGTTCGGGATCGTAGACGCCGGAAAACTTGCCGTCTGTAATCGAGAACTGCATGCTCTGCGGGCCCTCTGGCCCCTTGAACTCGAAGGACCCGCTTTGCGACACATCCGCCGAGACGCTCCATGTCCCGTCGCTGCTTGGCTTGACGAGCAAGGCGTAGGGGCTGAAGTCGAACTTGAAGGAATGCTGCGCCGCCAGCAGGTCCACGACAGGTTTGAAATCGACGGCGAGTTTGTAGGCGTCGCCTTCAACCGAAACCTTCAGGAAACCGCTGTCGATCGCCTTGCTGCCGACATAGCGGGACAGATTTTCGGAGAGCTGCTTGGCACCCTCGCCGTCGACGGTCTGACCGAAGGCAGGCGCGCTGAGCGCGAGGATAAGGACGGCCGGCAGAACACGATTCACGCAGAATCTCCGTTTGCTATTTCCGTGGTAAAAACTCCAACCGCAACCGTAAGCGGAAACCGGCGGGGTGCAATCCCCTCGTTGGGGCTGGAAGCCGATCTATAACGAGCCTTCGCCCCCTGCGCTATCCTCCGGCATCGACTGTGGAGCTTCAGGGGTCGCCTTCTTCGACGTTACAAGGCAAGCGGTGCGGGCGTTGAGCAGGCCCCAGCCGAAGACGGCGTCCTTGCCTGGCGTGCCGAGATCTTCCGCCGACTTGCCGAGCGCGTCTTGAATGTCGGCAGCGGTGGCGTTGCTGTTCGCCGATTTCATCAAGGCAGCGGCTGCGGTGACGAAGGGCGCCGCGAAGGAGGTGCCGGTCTTCGGCCGTGCGCCGCTGACCGACGCGGCCGTCCACACCTGGACGCCGGGAGCGGCCAGGTCGATGTGCTCGCCACGGCCAGCCCGCCTGTAGGGGCGCTTCATGCGATCGACCGCAGTCACCGCGATCACTTCAGCGTAGGCCGCCGGATAGGCAGGTTCGGCCCTGGGACCTCCATTGCCGGCGGCGGCGACGATCACCATGCCGCGTTCGGAGAGTCTTCGGACAACCTGCTCGAGAAGCGCGTTCGCAGGACCCGACAGGCTCATATTCGTCACCTGCACGCCGCGCGCCGAAAGCAGGTCGAGCGCGCGAAGCAGATCGTAGGCGTCCGAGCGGTCATCTTGGCGATCGCCGCGATGAAACGCATCGACCGCGATGAGCCTGGCGTGCGGCAGCAGGCCGGGGGTACGGCTGTCGGCGCCGCCGACAAGCAGGGCCGCGACGGCAGTTCCGTGCTGGCGGCCGGACTCGGGAACGCCGTCGTCCGACAGGCGAAGAACTTCGACCCGGCCTTTCGAGAAGGCGGCATGCGCAGGATTGATCGCCGTGTCGATAAGGCCGATCGTGACATTGCCACCGCAGCCGGCCGGCAGCCCGGTACCGGCCGGCCAGCCGATCAGGCCCGCGGCGGCGCAGTGCGGCCCGGCACATTCGGCTTCCTGTCCGGGCCGGTAGTAGTGCACGAAATCTGCCGTCGACTGCGGAGCGGCATCGATGACAAGATCGCGCGCAGCCTCCAGCGGCATGTTGGGTGGAATGCGCAGCCGAATCAGCTCCGATCCAAGAAGCTGAATGTCGGCACGGTCCAGTACGGTGAAGCCGGTTGCCTGAAGCCGACCGATCTCAGCCGAACTCAGCCCGGTCGCCACGATCTGGTCCGGTGCCCGAGACGGCAAAGGGAGGGCTGGCCGTTGCGCACGCCTGCCGCCGCGCCTTGGCGGGCGCGGAAGGAGCCGATCCGTCAGCGTGCGAAACAGGTTCGGGCCGGTCGATCGAGGGGACGTCGTTCGCGACCCACCAGACGAAGCGCCGGACCGACCCCCGTCATCACCACCGCCATCGTCGCCACCATCGTCACCGCCACCATCGTCATCGGCGAACGCCGATCTTGATCCGAACTCGCCGAGCCCCAGCTGGCCGCTCGGCGCCTGAGGATCGACGAGCAATACGACGGCGACCCAGAAAAGCAGCAGGGCTTTTGGTCTCAACCAGGAGTTGTGGCGCATCGTCTCCTCACATTTCCGGCCGTCGCCGATTTTCAATATCGCGAGGCTAGCGGAGCCATCCGGCAATAGACTAGCCTTGCGAGGAACGAGCGCGGAGCCGCTTTATTCCAGAACCTGGAGCAACATGCCGGAAAAAGCCGACCGCGTCCAAGATCAGCTTATCGCTTTTCTGCCGAATCTGCGCCGGTTCGCGATTGCGCTGTGCCGGTCCCGCGACATGGCGGACGATCTTGTCCAGCGCGCCTGCGAACGGGCGCTCGCCAACGAGCAGCGTTTCGAGCCAGGGACGCGCTTCGACGCTTGGATGTTCAAGATTCTGAGAAATCTGTGGATCGACGACATCCGCAAGCGCAAGATCGCCGGCCCGCAGGACGATATTGACGAGCGCCATGACATCGCCGGCGTATCCGGTGAGCGCGAGATGGAGGCGCGGCTGGCGCTGAACAGCGTGGCGCAAGCCATAGGCGAACTCGCCGCCGACCAGCGCGACGTGCTGCTTCTGGTCTGTGTCGAAGAGCTGTCCTACAGGCAAGCTGCGGAAGTCCTTGCCGTGCCGATCGGGACGGTGATGAGCAGGCTGGCGCGAGCGAGGAAGAATCTGGCGGCGGCGACTGGAATATCTTCGCCGCCCACCCGTTCTCCAGTCACAAAAGGGGCTGCAAAATGACCGAAGAGACTTTTTCGGATGAGATCCTGATGCGGTTCGCCGATGGTGAGCTAGATCCGGACATGGTCGCCAGGATCGAGCAGGCGATGGAAACGGACGACCGTCTGGTTGCCAGGATTGCTGTGTTCATCGAAACCAGAGCGCAGGCGCAGGCCGCGCTGAAGCCGCTGCTCGACGAGCCGGTTCCCGAAAATCTAGTCGCCGCCGTCGAGCAGATGATCGAGGCCAGGCGTGCCAGCGAGAAAGCGGCGACGGCATCGATATTGCCCTTCGGCAGCAGGCGCGCAGCAGGGCCTGTCTCGAGTTCTCGATGGATGCTGCCAGTTGCCGCCTCTCTCGCGGCGGCCGTTGTCGGCGGGCTCGCCGGCTATTGGGCAGCAGGCACCGACGAACGCACGCAGGGCGGCTTGTGGGTTGCCGGCGTGATCAGGCCGGCCCTGGCCCAAGCCCTTGAAACGGTCGAGTCCGGCAAGGAAATCAAGCTCGCCGGGATCAGCGACCGGTTCCGGGCCATCGCTACGTTCCGTAACGATAAGCAGGATTTATGCCGCGAATTCGAGGTCGACTCGCAGGACCGCTCCACGGTGGTGTCGGTCGCCTGCCGTTCCGGCGACGAATGGCTTGTCAGCTTCGCGGTCGTGGCGCCGGGTGAGGCCGGAGGCTATGCCCCGGCCTCGTCAAGCGAAGCCCTCGACGCCTATCTTTCGGCGATCGAAGCAGGCGCTCCGATGTCAGCCGAGGAGGAAGTCCAGGCGCTGACCGAGGTCCGTCAAAAGGACCGGAAGTGAAGCTGCACGGGGCCGGCTTTTTCTGAATGGAATAAAGCCGGGGATCGCCCGTTACTCCGCCGGGCCGCAACTGCCGGCCCGGTCTGAAACAAGGAGTAACTACCATGGCAAGACACTGGAAACTCAAGTCGGCACTGGTCGCAGGAATGGCAGCGCTCGCGGGCACCGCGGCGCAGGCCAAGGAGTCTCCCGCGGCGGCGCCGGAAACCGAGCGTCCGCCGGCCGCAATGTCCAGCCACAGCGACGGTTCCTTCATCGTCGCTGGCAACAGCTCTTCAAATTCGAGCTCCAATTCGTCGTCCAACGGTTCGTCGAATTCCAGCTCTAATTCGTCGAGCAATTCGAATTCGAACTCGTCTTCGAACTCCAGCTCCAATTCCTCGAGCAACTCGAATTCGAACTCATCGTCGAACAGTTCCTCGAACTCGAGCTCGAACGGCTCGGATCGCGGGTGGTCGCGCAACTGGCGGCTTTGACATCGGCCGGACGATAGAGCGACGACGCGTCGACTTGTGTCCGCCGCTTTCGCAATCCGTCGAGAAACGGGGGCCAGTTGGCCCCCGTTTCGCATTCGCTGGCGATTGGCAGGCCGGCGCTCCACGGCGCCCCCCTCTGTCCTGCCGGACATCTCCCCCACGAGGGGGGA
>SAQR01000096.1 GCA_004020365.1 Mesorhizobium sp. | reverse complement strand
CTCCCCCACGAGGGGGGAGATCGGCAGCTTCGCGGACAGCTCCTCCTTTTTTGCAAGCTTAGTGGTTGGCGAAATCAGTGATGAAGGCCGATCTCCCCACTTGTGGGGGAGATGTCCGGCAGGACAGAGGGGGGCGCGACGGATCACTACAGATCAGAATTTAACCTGAGCCGCTGCATCCCAAGGTCTGCGCCGCGTCGCTTCGCGCCCTGGCCAACCCATGCGAAACGGGGCCAACCGGCCCCGTTTCGCATCGTTCTCCGGGAAAAGCCTAGCGGGCCGCGCGGGCCCATTTGCGATACCAGCCTTCGCTGGCAATCGTGTTGCGGTATACGGTTTCGCGCTCCGTCGCCTCGGCTCCGGTTTCCGCCTGGATCTCGGCCTTGAGCGCCGCATCTTCGCGGCGTATCGGAATCACCTGGACCAGCGGCGTTCCCTTTTCGATGACGTAGAGGCCGTCCGGCGCCGTCGCAAAGAACGGAAAATGGATGTGGGCTGCATAGGTGTCGGTATCGACGATGCCGGCGACGCATTCAAAGGGCTGAGCCGGCCGATTGAGCGGCGGCAGGAACAGACAGCTCCAGCCTGGCGGGGTACGGATCGACCAGTAATTGTGAAATTTGCATGGCGGTGCCGGCTCCTTGGGATTGCCGGCGACCTGATGGGCGCCATGATTGCTGACCATCATCCTGTCGAACTCCCAGCCGGCATCGACGGCGCTGCCGCCATCCTTGATCTCAAGGCGGACGGTCGCCGCGAGCGGCAGGATCCAGCCGGTTGTCATCGCGTCGAGAAACGGCATGCAGCGCTTGACGGTCAGGCCATTGTTGGTGGCCGAGGCTTGCTGCTGATCGACCGCCGGCAATTTGCGGAACCAATCCGGTAGGACCGTCTTGGCCGCCACCGGCGGCGCGATGACGCCATGATCTTCCGGCCGACAGGAAAACCGGATCGAGCGAGAGGTCTTCTGGGAAGAGCGAGAGGTCTGGGAAAAATGAAACATCGATGGCCTCCATGGAAAAATCCGAGGAGGAACGGGCCGCAGCCGGATTTATTCCCGGGCGGGCGTCAACCATCTGATGATACAGACCGACCACGAAAGTTCGGCCGCCGCAGAGCGACAGCGGCGCGCACAGCAGCGTTGGCTAAAGCACCAATCGCATCAGCGGCCGGCCTGCCTTGCGCTCGACCAGCCTCTCGAAACCGGCTTTCTCGAAGACGCGCGACGAGCCGACGAACAGCCCGATCGAACGCGAATCCTTCGACAGGTCGATCGGACATGCCTCGACCAGCCGCGCGCCATTCTGGCGAGCAAATTCGATGCCGCCTTCGACCAGCCGGTGCGTTATCCCCCTGCCGCGCGCCTTGACGCGGATGAAGAAGCAGGAGATCGCCCAGACGCCCGGATCAGTGGCGTCGGCGGGATCGAACGGCGCCGACCCCCTGCCCTTGTTGTTCCATTCGGGCACGTCGGCGCGCGGGCCGATCTGCATCCAGCCGACCGCCTTGCCATCCTCGAACGCCAGCAGGCCCGGCGGCGGTCCGGCCTCGATCCGCGCCTTGATGTGGTCCTTGTTGCGTTCCCGGTTGCTGGCGCGGCGCGCTGCCGGCGACAGCCGGAAATGTGTGCACCAGCAGCCGTAGCAGGCGCCCTGCTTACCGAAAAGATCTTCAAAATCCGCCCAAAGCTCGGGCACCAGCGGCGCTATGGTCGTATTCACGAACTCTCTCCCGGCCCACCACCTTGTCGTGGCGTCCGTCCTGACGTACCATTGCTTTTGTTCTCTTTATGTTCGCAGCGATGGCGGTTCCTGTCAACAATCCCGATCACGGTTTTTGCCGCGACTGCCTGACCTTCCAGCGCGGTGAGGCACGGCGCTGTGAGCGCTGTGGCAGTCCACGGCTGGCCCGCCATCCGGAGCTCTACCGGCTGCATCTCGCCCATATCGACTGCGACGCGTTTTATGCGGCGGTCGAAAAGCGCGACAACCCGGCGCTGAAGGACCGGCCGTTGATCATCGGCGGCGGCAAACGCGGCGTCGTCTCCACCGCTTGCTACATCGCCCGCATCCACGGGGTGCGCTCGGCGATGCCGATGTTCAAGGCGCTCGAAGCCTGTCCGGAAGCGGTCGTCATCGCGCCGGACATGGAAAAATATGGTCGCGTCGGCCGCGAGGTGCGCGCCATGATGCAGGCGCTGACGCCGCTGGTCGAGCCGATCTCAATCGACGAAGCGTTTCTGGACCTTGCCGGCACCGAGCGCCTGCATGGCTTGCCACCTGCGGTGGTGCTGGCACGCCTCGCGCGCGACGTGGAGAAGGAGATCGGCATCACCGTTTCATCAGGCCTTTCCTACTGCAAGTTCCTGGCCAAGGTGGCGTCGGACTTTCGCAAGCCGCGCGGCTTTTCGGTGATCGGCGACGCCGAGGCGACCGGCTTTCTGGCCGAGCAGCCGGTGACGCTGATCTGGGGGGTAGGAAAAGCCTTCGCCGCCACGCTTGAGCGCGACGGCATCCGCACCATCGGCCAGTTGCAGCGCTTGGAGCGCGGCGACCTGATGCGCCGCTACGGCGTGATGGGCGACCGGCTCTACCATCTTTCACGCGGCGAGGACGACCGCCGCGTCCACCCCGACCAGGACGCGAAAAGCGTTTCGGCAGAGACGACCTTCGACACCGACATCGCCTCACTCGATGAACTGGTTTCGGTGCTGAGAGCGCTGTCGGAAAAAGTCTCGGGGCGGCTGAAGAAATCCGGCATTGCCGGGCGCACCGTCGTGCTGAAGCTGAAGACCCAGGATTTCAAGACCCGCACGCGCAACCGGCAACTCGGCGACCCGACACGGCTGGCCGACCGCATTTTCTCGACCGGGCTCGAGCTGCTGCGCAAGGAGGCGGACGGCACCAGATACCGGCTGCTCGGCATCGGCGTCAGCGACCTCTCGAATGACCAAAAAGCCGATCCGCCCGACCTCGTCGATATCCAGTCGCGCAAGCGCGCCATGGCCGAAGGCGCCATCGACACCCTGCGCGACAAATTCGGCCGCAGGGCGGTGGAGACCGGCTACACCTTCGGCAAGGGCCGCAACGCCCACCCGCCAGAGCCGATCGAGGATTAGTTTAAGCTTGATCCCGAACCGAATGTCCGCGCAAGCGGATCCGGTTTTCGGAATGATCACGCTCAAACAAGAGAAGGTAAAGCGGGCCCTTTCAGGTGCGTCGCAAATCAATCCGGCTGGTCATCACGCGCTCGCCGGTTTTCGGGTCGACGTCGATAACGGTCAGCCGCATGCCGTCCTCGCCGCTCTTCTCGACGGTCATTTGCGCGGTGCGATCGCCGTTGACCTCCTTGGCCCAACGGATGCCGAGATTGATCGCATTGCCCGAGCGCCTGCCACTGAGCTGCGCCGGCCCGGTGCGGGATCCGACATAGGTGCCGGTGTACTTCGTCCCGGTGGACTTCAGATCGGCACTGATGGCGCGCGTCACCACGACGAGACCGCGGCAGGTGCCGTCCAGCGACAACGAACTCGATGTCGCGTCGGAATCGAAGCGGCAGGAGACGTTCATCGTCGGCGCATCGGTGGTTACCTTGACAGTGCCCTTGCCGGCAAAATTCCCCTCGAACGAGCGGAGAAATTCGGCCTCGTCGGCGTGAGCTGCGCCAGCTGCAGCCGTCAGGCAGCCGGCAAATGCAAGTCGTGCGCATGATTTCATTGGATCTCTCCCCTTGAACTGACTGTTGGTCCAACGCTCGCCCTGACGGCAGGTTCCGCCCTCACCATGACCGTTTTGCAACGTGCCGCTCTGGCCCAGCCGAATGCGTTGACTAGCGGTTGCGATAAAGGTCCAGGCTTGCGACATAGCGCGCATGGCACCCTCACCCTCTATCCCCAAGGCCGCGTTCTGGATGGCGCTGTCGATCGCGTCGTTTCTGACGATGTCGGTCGCCGGCCGCGCCACGACCGCCGAGCTCAACGTCTTCCAGGTGCTGGAGCTGCGCTCGGTGATCGGCCTTTTCATCATCCTGCCGCTGGTGATTATGTCAGGAGGTTTTGCGGCGATGCGCAGCAAACGCCCCTTGGCTCATATCGCCCGCAACGTCGTCCATTTTGTCGGCCAGGCGGCATGGCTCTACGCCTTGACATTGATCCCGCTGGCCGTGCTGATCTCCATCGAATTCACGACGCCGATCTGGACGGCCATCCTGGCGGTCGGCTTTCTTGGTGAAAGACTAAGCCGGCAAAAACTTGCGGCGATCGTGCTCGGGCTGATCGGCGTGCTGATCATCGTCCGTCCGGGCGTCGGCTCCGTCGATCCGGGACATGTTGTCGTGCTGGGTGCCGCGGTCTGCTTCGGCATTTCCGTGGTCCTGGTCAAATCGCTGACGCGGACGGACAGCGTCGTGTCCATCATCTTCTGGATGCTGGTCATCCAGTCGGTGCTCGGCCTTATCCCGGCGCTCTACGAATGGCGCAACCCGCCGCTCGAGCTGTGGCCGTGGATCCTGCTGATCGCCTTCACCGGCATGTCGTCGCATTTCTGCATGGCCCGCGCACTCGCCTATGCCGACGCCACCGTCATCTCGCCGATGGACTTTTTGCGCGTGCCGCTGTCGGCGCTGATCGGCTGGCTGCTCTATCAGGAGCAAATCGACGCTTTCACCGCCGGCGGCGCCTTGCTGATCCTGCTGGGCAATCTGCTCAACCTGCAGAAAAAAGCGACCAAGCCAGCGGAAATGGCAGCGTCGTAGCATTTTGCAGCCAAACCTCTTCGTTTGGCGTCCGACAAAATGCGTTGAAGCAAAGAGCTCGAGCGCATTTTGGTTCTACCAAAACCGCGCTCTAGCCCGGCATTTCAGTCGCCTTCATCGGGTATGTTGAGGAGATGCCCGCAGGCCTTGCAGTGGACAGCGTCGGCTTCATGCCGCTGAAGGCCGCATTGCGGGCACGGGAAAAAGACCTTGTTGGGACGGAAGAGCGCCTGTGCCAGCCTGACGAACAGCGATATGCCGATGATCATGGTGACGATGGCGGTGAGCTTGCCGGCTATCCCCGGCAAGACGATGTCGCCGAAGCCGGTCGTGGTCACCGTGGCGACGGTGAAATACAGCGCATCGACATAGCCTTCGAGACCGGCCCCGGTGCGGAAGAAGAAGGTGTAGACGAAACCGGTGACGACAAACAGGAAAGTCAGGAGATTGATGACTGCGTGGCTAGCCTCGCGCCATTTTTTGAGGCCTCGCATCTCGAAAAACCGCCACAGCGCGCCGCTGCGCGACAGCGACCACAGCCGCAATATGCGCAGAAAACCCAGATTGGCCAGCGCCGAAGGCATCAGCAGCGTCAGCAGGATGAAGGCGTCGACCCACGACGTCGGCTGTTTCATCAGGCGCAGCATGTCGTTTGAGGCCAGCAGCCGGGCAATCATGTCGGCGGCGACAAGCGCTGCGACAGAATAATCGAGCCAGAGGAACGAAGGCGATTCCTGAATCACCGGTGTGGCGATGAAGAAGGCGATGATGGCAAGGTCGATGATAATAGCGGCAAGCTGAAACCTGAAGGCCGCGGGCGTGCGCCCGTGATAGAGCTTGCGCAGCGTGCCGCGCAGCCGCGTCAAGGCTGAAAAATCCTCCACTCCGTCCCTTTCCGGCGCCTTCATGACAACTGCGATAACGCTCGCTGCGACAGCCGTCCAGTGGGCAGAGCAGAGGGAAGCCGCTGTGGCTTGAGAACATCCGGAGCGTTCCAGACCCGGTAAGCAATCAGACCGGTTCCGCCTCGATGAGGCTGATGCGAGGTCCGGCTTCAACGATATTCGCGACCCGAAAATCTGACGCCGCAAGCAGCAACCTGAATTCTTCCGCCGTGCGCTCCTGCCCGCCCGGCATGACCAGCATGTTCAGATCGCCGAATTTTGCGGCGGCGCCTTCGTTGGGCGGCGCCAGAATGCTCTCGAGCACCAGCAGCTTGCCTTCTGGGCGCATCGCCCGGCGGCAGGTTTTCAGGATCCGGATGTTTGTCTCGTCGTCCCAATCATGCAGGATCCATTTAAGCACAATCGCATCGGCGCCCTCGGGCACCGAGACGAAGAAATCGCCGGCGACGATGTCGCAGCGATCGGCCACACCCGCGGCGTCAAAGACCGGGCCGGCCTTCGCCACGACCTGCGGCTGATCGAAAAGAATGCCGCGCTGGCCGGGATTGCGGCGGAGGATTTCGGCAAGTAGCGCGCCCTGCCCGCCCGCGACATCCATAACGACAGAGAACGGCCGGAAGTCATAGGCCGAGATCACCGCGGCGGCGACGCCACGCGACATCGCCGTCATCGCTCGGTCGAAGATGACGGACTCTTCCGGATGCTCCGCCCGGTATTCCCAAACGCCCTTGCCATAAGCGTGGCGAAAGGCGTTTTCACCGGTGCTGACACTGTGCAGCAGATCGCTCCATGCCTGACGGAAATAGGGCCGCCCGGCCAGTATCGCCCATGGCGCGACCGAATGCTGAACGTCGGATCGCAACGCAGCGCCAACCGGGGTCAGCGAGAACGACCGGTCTTCCACTTCATGGAACACGCCGACCGACGCAAGGGCGCGCAGCAGCCGGTAGAGCGCCTGCGGATGGGTGTCGGTCAACGCGGCAAGTTCGTCGCTGGTGCGTTTCCCGTCCTGGAGATGGTCTGCGATGCCCAGCGTGGCGGCGACGCAGATCGCCTGAGACACCTGGAAGCCATTGACCATTTTCTGGAGTTCGGCAGCGGCTGTCCGCTCATCCATGACGCGCTCCCCCGGCCGCAGAAAGACCCAGGCCGCCGAGCTCACAATACCAGCGGCATCGTCACCGGGCAATGCGACCGAACTGGCGGAATACGGTCGTTAGCTCACACCAGCTCCACTTCCACCACGCCCGGCACAGCGCGCATGGCCGACGCGATCTGTGGCGAGACGCGGTAGCGGTTGGGCAGTTCGATCTCGACCTCGCCCTGCGCCTCATCCTTGATGACGATGATGCTCACCTGGCTGTCGCCGCGCTGGGTAAGCTGCGATTGAATCGCCGACGCCGGTCGGTCGTCCCTGACAAAGATGCGCAGGGCTTTTTGGATGCGGCTTGCCTCGTCCTCCAGCGACTGCACCGTCTGGATGCGCAGATTGACGCCTTCGGGCCTGTCCTCGGCCGAAACTGTGATCACCACCGAACGGCCAGGCTCGAGCAGGTCGCGATATTGCGCCAGACCTTCGGAAAACAGCACTGCTTCATACTGGCCTGACGTGTCGGAGAACTGCACGACGCCCATCTTGTTACCGGTGCGCGTCTTGCGCTCCTGCTTGGTGGTAACGGTGCCGGCAAGCCGTCCGGCGGCAGCGCCACGTTTGACGGCAGCCGAGAACTCCGCCCAGGTCTGCACCCGCATCTTCTGCAGCGCCGCCTTGTATTCGTCCAGCGGGTGCGCCGAGAGATAGAAGCCGACCACCTGGAATTCACGGTGCAGGCGGTCGGCGGCAAGCCACGGGTCGGTCGCCGGCAGGTTGAGCGCCTGCGACTGTGCGCCGAGCGAGGCGCCGAAAATGTCGTGCTGGCCCGACATTGCATTCTGCTGCGCCAGCGACGCCAGCCCCATCATCCGCTCGACGCCCGCCATCATCGCGGCGCGGTCGTGGCCGAAGCAGTCGAGCGCGCCGGCCATGATCAGGCTTTCGAAGACCCGCTTGCCGACGATCTTCGGATCGACCCTTTCGCAGAAGTCGGCGAGGCTCTTAAACGGTTTTTCGCCGCGCATGGCGACAATGTGCTCGACCGCCGCGTCGCCGACGCCCTTGAGCGCGGCCAGCGAATAGAAGATTCGGTTCTCGCCAACCTCGAAGGCGCGGAAGCTGGTCATTACCGACGGCGCCACGACATCGATACCGAGGCGCAGCGCATCCTGGCGGAAATCGGCGAGCTTGTCGGTGTTGCCCATGTCGAGCGTCATCGATGCGGCCAGGAACTCGACCGGGTAGTGCGCCTTCAGATAGGCCGTCTGGCAGGAGACGACCGCATAGGCGGCGGCATGCGACTTGTTGAAACCGTAGTCGGCGAACTTTGCCAGCAGGTCGAAAATGAAGTCGGCTTGCTGCTTGCCGACGCCGCGCTCCATCGCGCCCGAAACGAAGCGTTCGCGCTGCTTGTCCATCTCGGCGCGGATCTTCTTGCCCATGGCGCGGCGCAGCAAATCGGCTTCGCCCAGCGAATAGCCGGCAAGCTCCTGCGCGATCTGCATCACCTGTTCCTGGTAGACGATGACGCCCTGCGTCTCCTTGACCAGATGGTCGATCTTCGGATGGATCGACGCCATCTCCTCCTCGCCATGCTTTCTGGCGTTGTAGGTCGGGATGTTCTCCATCGGGCCCGGCCGGTAAAGCGCGACCAGCGCGATGATGTCCTCGATGCAGTCGGGCCGCATGCCGATCAGCGCCTTGCGCATGCCGGCACTTTCCACCTGGAACACGCCGACCACCTCGCCGCGCGACAGCATGGCGTAGGTGTCAGGGTCGTCGAGCGGAATATGGGCGAGATCGATCTCGATGCCGCGGCGACGGATCAGCTTGACCGCGGTCTCCAGCACCGTCAGCGTCTTCAGGCCGAGGAAGTCGAACTTCACCAGCCCGGCCTGCTCGACATACTTCATGTTGAACTGGGTGACCGGCATGTCGGAGCGCGGATCACGGTACATCGGCACCAGCTCCCATAGCGGCCGGTCGCCGATGACGATGCCGGCGGCGTGCGTCGAGGCGTGGCGGTAGAGTCCTTCCAGCTTCTGCGCCATGTCGAGCAGCGTCTGCACGATCGGCTCGCGCTCCGCCTCTTCGGCAAAACGCGGCTCGTTGGCGATGGCGTCGGCGAGCTTGACCGGATTGGCCGGGTTCGACGGCACCATTTTGCTGAGCTTGTCGACCTGGCCATAGGGCATCTGCAGCACGCGGCCGACATCGCGCAGTACCGCGCGGGCCTGCAGCGTACCGAAGGTGATGATCTGGCCGACCTGGTCGCGTCCGTATTTCTGCTGGACGTAGCGGATGACCTCCTCGCGCCGGTCCTGGCAGAAATCGATGTCGAAGTCGGGCATCGACACGCGGTCGGGATTGAGGAAGCGCTCGAACAGCAGCGAGAAGCGCAGCGGATCGATGTCGGTGATGGTCGTCGAATAAGCGACCAGCGAGCCGGCGCCCGAGCCGCGCCCCGGCCCGACCGGAATGCCCTGGGCCTTCGCCCATTTGATGAAATCGGCGACGATCAGGAAGTAGCCGGGGAACTTCATCTTCTCGATAATGCCGAGCTCGAATTCCAGCCGTTCGCGGTATTGCTCGACCGTATAGCCAGGGGCCAGGCCGTGCGCGGCGAGCCGCGCCTCCAGTCCTTCATGCGCCTGTCTGGCAAGCTCCTGCGCCTCCGCCTTCACCGCCGCGTCGGCGTCGGCGACATCGCGGCCGGCAAAGCGCGGCAGGATCGGGTTGCGGGTCTTGGGATAGTAGGAGCAGCGCAGCGCGATTTCGACGGTGTTGTCGATCGCTTCCGGCAGATCGGCGAACAGCCTCGCCATGTCGGCCTGGCTTCTCAGAAAATTGTCTGAAGACAGCCGCCGGCGATTGTCGACGGCGACGACCGACCCTTCGGCGATGGCGATCAGCGCATCATGCGCCTCATAATCGTCGCGCGAGGAGAAGAACGCCTCGTTGGTGGCGACCAGCGGCAGGTCATTGATATAGGCGAGGTCGACTGACGATTTCTCGATGGCCCGATCATAGCCGGAAACCCGTTCCAGCTCGACATAGAGCCGGTCACCGAACAGCGCCTTGAGCGCCAGAAGCCGCGCCTCGGCGAGGTCGCGGCGGTCCTCTTTCAGAGCATTGCCGATCGGGCCGCGCGGTCCGCCGCTGAGACAGATCAGGCCGTCGCAATGGCCTTGCAGCATCTCGGTCGTCAGATGCACGGCCTCGCCGGGCGGCGTTTCCAAATAGACCCGGCTGACCAGCCTGACCAGATTGCTGTAGCCGGCCTCGGTCGCCACGATCAAAACCACGGGCCGCATTTCCGGGCCTTGCCGCCTGCGGTCGCGCTGGCTGTCGCTGGCTTCACCTGAAAAAGCCAGAGCGGTCTGGCAGCCGATGATCGGCTGGATGCCCTCCTTCACCGCCTTTTGCGCAAATTCGAGCGCCCCGAACAGATTGTTGGTGTCGGTGACGGCGATGGCCGGGGCATCATCCCTCACCGCATGGGCGACGACCGTGCCGAGTTGCAAAGCGCCTTCGAGCAGCGAATAGGCCGAATGCACGCGCAGATGAATGAACGGCCGCGCCGGCGCTTCCGGCCGCGAAGCCTTCACAAAGGCCTCGCGCCGCAGGGGATCGCGGGGAAGTGTCTCATTCGCCATGGTTTTTTAACGTCGCCTCAAAAAGACTCAGTCGATGACGATATATTGTCCGGCACTGGACGATTCGAGTCCAGCGGCAGGCGCGGTCGGCGAAGCTGCCGATCTCCCCCGCAAGGGGGGAGATTGGCCGTCATCGCGGCTTTCGCCAATCTCCAACGTCCCAGACCGGCGTCGAGCATGGTTTTTTCAGCCTCACGCAAATTCCATGATCACCGCATCGACGGCAAGGCTGTCGCCCGGCTTCGCCTTGAGTTTCGACACGGTGAGATCGCGCTCGGCGCGCAGCACGTTTTCCATCTTCATCGCCTCGACGACCGCCAGCGTCTCGCCGGCCTTGACCTCCTGCCCTTCGGCAACGGCGATCGACACGACAAGGCCGGGCATCGGGCAGAGCAGCATCCTGGAGGTGTCAGGCGCCACTTTTTCCGGCATCAGCCTTTCGAGTTCGGCGATGCGCGGCAGCATGGCGCGTGCGCTCACCGACATGCCTTTCCAGGCGATGCGAAGCCCGTTCGGCACCGGTCTGACCTGCGCGGCGATTCTTCGCTCGCCGACCGTTCCGCGCCAGACGAGATCGCCCGGCCGCCAGTCGGACGCCACCGTCAGCGCCGTGCCGCCGTCGATCGACAGACCGAGTTCCATCGGAATGGAGATCATGCCTTCGATAACCGAAGCCGAAAGGTAATCCTTGCCGATCTTGACCACCCAGTCGCGTTTCAGCACGCCCGAATGCGGCGCCAGCCGTCCGCCCAGCCGGTCGAGTCGATCGCGGCGCAGCAGTTCGACCGCGGTGGCGATGGCTGCGAGCACGGCCTTTTCCTCGCTATCAGGCACGATCGGCGCGAAGCCGTCCGGGTATTCCTCTGATATGAAGGCGGTCGATATCCGCCCTTCCCGCCAGCGCGGATGCTGCATAAGTGCTGCCAGGAACGGCATGTTGTGCTCGATGCCGTCGACGACAAAACTGTCGAGCGCTTCGGACATGGCGTCTATTGCCGCGAGCCGCGTCGGCGCCCAAGTGCACAGCTTGGCGACCATCGGGTCATAGAACATCGAGATTTCCGAACCCTCGGTGACGCCGGTATCGTTGCGGATGACGATGTCGCCGGACTGTCCCTCTTGCGGCGGCCGGTATCTCGTCAGCCGGCCGATCGACGGCAGGAAATTGCGATACGGGTCCTCGGCGTAGAGCCGGCTTTCCACCGCCCAGCCGTTCAGCCTGACGTCGCTTTGCTTGATGGCGAGCTTTTCGCCGGCCGCTATGCGGATCATCTGCTCGACCAGGTCGATGCCGGTGACGAGCTCTGTCACCGGGTGCTCGACCTGCAATCGCGTATTCATTTCAAGGAAATAGAAGTTCTTTTCACTATCGACGATGAACTCGACCGTGCCGGCGCTCTGGTAGTCGACCGCGCTGGCCAGCGCCACCGCCTGCTCGCCCATGGCTTTCCGGGTCCTGGCGTCGAGGAAAGGTGAAGGCGCCTCTTCGACGACCTTCTGGTTGCGGCGCTGGATCGAGCATTCGCGCTCGCCGAGATAAAGCGCATTGCCATGCGCGTCGGCCAGCACCTGGATCTCGATATGGCGCGGATCGACCACGAACTTTTCGATGAAGACGCGGTCGTCGCCGAACGAGCTTTTTGCCTCCGACCGCGCCCGGTCGAACCCGTCGCGCACCTCGGCCTTGCTCCAGGCGATGCGCATGCCCTTGCCGCCGCCGCCGGCCGAGGCCTTGATCATCACGGGATAGCCGATCTCGCCGGCGATTTTCTCGGCATGACCGGCATTCTCGATGACACCGAGCCAGCCGGGCACCGTGCTGACCTTGGCCGCATTGGCGAATTTCTTCGATTCGATCTTGTCGCCCATCGCCCTGATCGCTCCGGGTTTCGGACCGATGAAGACGATGCCTTCTTGCTCCAGCGCCTCACAGAAGGAGGCGCGTTCGGACAAAAACCCGTAGCCGGGATGCACGGCTTCAGCACCCGTCGCCTTGCAGGCGGCGATGATCCTCTCCGGCACCAGATAGCTTTGTGAGGCCGGCGAAGGCCCGATATGGACGGCCTCGTCGGCCATCTCGACATGCACGGCGTCACGATCGGCGTCCGAATAGACCGCAACGGTGGCGATGCCCATCTTGCGCGCCGTCTTGATGACGCGGCAGGCGATCTCGCCACGATTGGCGATCAGGATTTTTGCGAACATGCGGGTTTTATTCCCTCGGCTGCCTTTCTTTTATGGGCTTGGCCCGGCCGGTCAAGGCACGTCGGCGCATATCCGGGGTGCCGAGTCGCCTGGTGACGATCAAAACCGGGCTACGAACTGTCAATTCGTCCCATAGTCTAGAACCTGCAGATACGCTAAAGCTCGCCTCGATTGCCGATTTGGCTTGAGAGGAGAGCCCCGATGAAAACCCGTGCCGCTGTCGCTGTCGCCGCCGGAAAGCCGCTGGAAATCCTGGAGGTCGACCTCGACGGCCCACGAGCCGGCGAGGTGCTGGTCGAGATCAAGGCGACCGGCATCTGCCACACCGACGAGTTCACGCTATCGGGCGCCGATCCCGAAGGCATTTTTCCGGCGATCCTCGGCCATGAGGGCGCCGGAATCGTCGTCGATATCGGCAAGGGCGTCACCTCGGTCAAGAAGGGTGACCACGTCATCCCGCTCTACACGCCGGAATGCCGGCAATGCCCGTCCTGCCTGTCCAGAAAGACCAATCTGTGCACCGCGATCCGCGCCACGCAGGGGCAAGGCCTGATGCCGGACGGCTCGTCGCGCTTCTCGATCGGCAAGGACAAGATCTTCCACTATATGGGCTGCTCGACCTTCTCCAACTTCACCGTGCTGCCCGAGATCGCGGTGGCCAAGGTCAATCCCGACGCGCCCTTCGACAAGATCTGCTACATCGGCTGCGGCGTCACCACCGGCATCGGCGCGGTGATCAACACGGCCAAGGTCGAGATCGGCGCCACGGCCGCCGTCTTCGGCCTCGGCGGCATCGGCCTCAACGTCATCCAGGGGCTGCGCCTCGCCGGCGCCGACATGATCATCGGCGTCGACTTGAACAACGACAAGAAGGAATGGGGCGAGAAATTCGGCATGACGCATTTCGTCAATCCGAAGGAGATCGACGGCAATATCGTGCCCCATCTCGTCAACATGACCAAGCGCGGCGCCGACCAGATCGGCGGCGCCGACTATACGTTCGACTGCACCGGCAGCACCAAGGTGATGCGCCAGGCGCTTGAGGCATCGCACCGCGGCTGGGGCAAGTCGGTAGTCATCGGCGTTGCCGGCGCCGGCCAGGAGATCTCGACGCGGCCGTTCCAGTTGGTCACCGGCCGCACCTGGATGGGCACCGCCTTCGGCGGCGCGCGCGGTCGCACCGACGTGCCGAAGATCGTCGACTGGTACATGGACGGCAAGATCGAGATCGACCCGATGATCACCCACACGCTGAAGCTGGAGGACATCAACAAGGGTTTTGACCTGATGCATGAGGGCAAGAGCATCAGGAGCGTGGTGGTTTACTAAGAATTCGCGACGTGGCCGGGAGGAAGCAAGGCAAATCGCTTCAGGTTTGCGCTGCCCCTAATCTGCCTTCTCCCCGTGAACGGGGAGAAGGGGCTGATCGCAAACGTCGGGTACGCTTCTGCCACGCTGAGGTTTGGCGAAATCCTTTGCGAAGGCGTCTTTCTCCCCGTCACTATACGGGC
>SAQR01000095.1 GCA_004020365.1 Mesorhizobium sp. | reverse complement strand
GTTTGTTTCGATGAAAGGCATCCACACTTTGGATAGTTGACCACGCGTTTCAAAGGTCGTGAACTACATCTCCTCGTTGTGCTCGACGCACTCCCGACAGAGCGCAACCTCATGGGCGCGGCATGCAAGATTAACCGAGCCCAGCCGGTCATGAGTGCGGCCGGCGCTCGGCTGCTCGATTATTTGCGCGATGAGCTCGCGACCATGTCCGCGGAGGTATTCAAACTTAACGCTGCGTCCGGGAGCTCTTGCCCTCCAGTTCGCGACGCTCTCCTGCCCATCCAGTGCTCGTTTATTTCGTCGGATAGTTTGACCCGGCTCTACCGAATCGCCGCTTCAGGATCATTCTTTCCGATTTCGTCACGCTCGTATTTCTGCCGCGCCCTACACCGATTAGGCGCGAACAAACTGAGCGCCTTGGAACCCGAACCCGTGCGTCGTGACCGGGAGCATCCGGGGCGAACTCATGCGCTCGGGGGCATCGCATCACCGGACGGCGACAGGCACGGTCGACCGGCATCTCGGCATCGGCTGGGAATTCGTCCATGGTCTGCATTGACGACGCTTCCTGAGGCCACGTAGCTCTTATGCCAAGCTGGGCGCCCGGGTCGAGCGCGTAATGACGACAATTGCTTCGCTACAGGTCAAACGCTTTCCGGGCCACCTGCAAAGTCTTCACCCGGCCGTACAGCGCCCAAGACCACTGATGTGATCGACAAGAGCCTTGTTGATAAATCTGCGCTATTCTCCTGTCGCGCACGGACGACCGCGTGGCGAAGAGCAGGGTCCGAGATGAGAGCCCTGCCGCGCAGCTTCTATCGTCGCGCCTCGTTTGCGGCATCCGTGCCTACCCTCTTCGGACCTCGTGGGTTCCAACCGGCGGCGAGGCGTGCATAGGCGCCCTCGGCCTGCTCCACCCAGCGGCGCTCTTCTTCCCGGTGGCTCTTTATGTTGTAGGCGTGCGCGGCTCCCTTTTGGCCGCGCACAGCCTTGCTCCCGGCCTTGAGTTCCACATCGCGCAAGCTTCTTGGCATGCAGGGAGGGTCGAGCCCACGCGTAACTCTCGCCCTTCATCAACAGATGCCAGATCACGACAGAGAGTTTGCGTGCGGTTGCCACGGCCGCGACATGCTGTCCGCGCCGGGCTCGCACGCCGCAGGGAGAAGGCTCGCAACGGTCCGGGAGCACGAGCGGCCGCCCAGGCCGCCTCGACGAGCATGCCGCGCGCATGACCACGGCCCTGCTTGGTGATCCGCCCATGGTAGGCCGGACCTGGCCGGACTGTCGGACGCTTGGGTTCAACCCGAGATAGGTCACGAGCTTCTGCGGATCGTCGAAGCGCGACACGTCGCCGATCGCCGCCTTCATCGCCAGCGCGACGGTGATGTCGACGCCGGGAATGGTCATCAGCCGCTTCACGCCTTCATCCTCGAGAGCCGAGCGGGCAAGATCGCGTTCGATGACCTGGAGGTCTTCGCCCAATCGGTCGAACTCGCGCAGATGCCGATCGATCGCGAGGCGCTCGTCCTGCGGTACGACCTGCTCGATTAACCAGGTCCGACCCTTGGCGCCGCACAGGTCGGCATGCGGGCAGGACGGGATCAGGTGGCTATGAAGGATCGACTGGATGACGGTCTTCAATCGAGATCTCTGTCGGACAATCTGATTGCGCCGTGTCACCTGTCGACGCAGAGCCTGCGTCGGCTCGTCCGCAATCCAGACTTCTGGCAAGAAGCCGCTGGCATAGAGCTGCGCAAGAACGTCGGCCTCGATCGTCGTTTTGATCTTGGCATAGGCAATGATACGCACCTGTTTCGGGTTGCCGATCCCCACCTTCTTCACATGCGGCGCAACCACAGCCGTAGCGGACGTCGCGTTGCCGGTGGCCTCGATCACCCCGACATCGTTCGGCGACAGCTTCGCGGCGAACGCCGCCAGCAGATCGCGCCGCATGTCGACGCGGCCGAGTCGCCTGAGCCTGCCATCCTCCCATGCCACTGCTTCGGCGAAGGCGCGGTGAATATCCAGTCCGATGATGCGCATGCCCGTTCCTCCTTCTTGGCTCGGTCAAAGACGGGAGCTGGCGGGTAACACGACATCTACTGATCCGCGCTCGCAGCGCCTCCGGGAAAGTCGCGAGGGGCGGCGATGTAACGAGCTCGGGCTCTCAGCCCACGGTCTATTGACGGCCTGCCTGCACCTTCGTGCTCCCGGTGCCCCACGTCCCGGATGGGCTCACCATAAGGGCGTTCCAAAACAAGAACGGCAGGACGAAAAGGCACCACAGATCACCACCGGATAACAGCAAGGCCAAGCGCTTCGTTCAGACAGGCTTGCGCCAATGGGCTTAGGCCGAGCCTACAACAGCTCTCAAAAACGCTGCCGAACTGCTGCATTGGCTTCGCCGATACAACACAGGCCTCACGGCAGCTTAGGATCAAACCGCCCATCAGTCGCCTCGGACCACGCCTTGCTAGGTCGGGGCCGCCGAAGACGCTGGTTGATAGCCCGGCGCCATCGGCCCGGCATTTCAAACCGCCAATCTCTGACCTGCACAGTACGTACGATTGCTCGCTTCGGCAGATCACGCGGCTCATATGTCGGACCTTAACGTCATCCATCATAAACTTTTTGCGACAAAAGATTGCAAGAATGCTAAATTGTTAAAGTCGTTTGTTTCGGTTAAAGGCATCCATCCCATGGATGGCTGATGACATGCGTTTCAAAGGACTTGATCTAAATCTCCTCGTTGTGCTCGACGCACTCCTGACGGAGCGTAATCTCTCGGCGGCGGCACGCAGGATCAACCTGAGTCAGCCCGCCATGAGTGCGGCCGTCGCCCGACTGCGCGATTATTTCCGCGATGAACTGTTTACGATAAGAGGTCGCGAACGATTTCTAACCCCGCGTGCGGCAGCATTTGCCCCCGCAGTTCGCGACGCTCTCCAGCACATCCAGTGCTCGATTATTTCTTCGGATCCGTTTGACCCAGCTCGAGCCGATCGCCTCTTCAGGATCATTCTTTCCGATTTCGTCACGCTCGTGTTTTTCGAAAAGCTTGTGGAGCGTATTGCACGGGAAGCCCCCGCCGTCAGCTTCGAACTGCTGCCTGTCGACGATAGCCCCGATGAGCTTCTCCGGCGGGGTGACGTCGATTTTCTAATTCTACCGGATATGTTCACGTCGAGTGTGCATTCAAGCGTTCCGCTGTTTGACGAGAAGCTCGTGTGCGTAGGCTGTCCCACAAACAAGCAGCTGCCACAGCAGCTTACATTCGAGAGATACATGTCGATGAGGCACGTCGCGGTCAGGTTCGGGCGTACGATGAAGCCGTCTATCGAGGAATGGTTTTTGCTTGAGCATGGCCTTAAGAGACGTGTCGAGGTCGCCGTGCAGGGCTTCAGCATGATTCCACCTATGGTGTCCGGCACAGCTCGTATAGCGACCATGCCCTTGCGGCTGGTCAGGCATTTCGAAAACACGTTCCCCCTGCGGGTTATCGAACTTCCGCTGCCATTTCCCACATTCACCGAGACCCTCCAATGGCCGGCCCTCCACAATAGCGATCCGGCAAGCATCTGGATGCGGGAGATAATGATGCAAGAGGCATCTCGGATGGCTGTCCCGCTGTGAACCCACGGAAAATTCAGGCGCACCTATAGTCACTACTCCTGTCACCATCTACTCTGACGACAATAGCCCTCGCCGGATAAAGTCGATGCTGGCGGCAAGTGCGCCTGCGAGATCGTCCAGAGAATGGACTTCCTCGACCAGCTCGAACGAGAAAGGTCCCGCGTAGCCGCCATCCAGCAGCGCCTGAATCTGGCTGCCATTGTCGGAACCTGCAAGAAAGCGATCGGGGTAAATCCAGAAGGTCGGGTCGTTTACGCTTGAAATGTGCACCAGGCCGGTAAGCTCGCAGAACAGGCATGTCTCCCCGGCCAGGGTGTGGTGGAACGTGTCGTGCACGAGGCGAAAGACGGACTGGCCATCAACCGCGGCAACGGCCTCGGCCGCTTCCTTCTTTGATCGAAGCGAGCAGGTTCGGAAACCCAGCGGCTCGATAAGACCGATCAGACCCCGCGACTGGAGGATTGGCTTGATCTCGTTTAGAGCGAAACGAAGATTGTCCTGGCGCTCGCTATTGGTGGGCCACGAGCTGCGGTTGGCCGGCACCAAAACGAGCGTCTCCGCCCCGCACGCCGTCGCATAATCGGCGAGGTTGCTTGCCTCGGCCTGACGCGTTGGAGTCCAGTCGTTGAACCGCTGCAAGGCGTTGACAGAGATGATCGTGATGCCCGCTTCGGTAGCGGCAAACCGGACGTCCGCAGCCGGAATGCCGCGTGCGACAGGATTGCTGAAATGAGGGTAACGGATTTGGACGTCGGTCAGGCCTTGGTCACGGGCAAGCGCGAAAAGCGCACTGACGTCAAGGCGGGGCGCCGCCATGTGATCGAGTGCAAAGCGGGGCGATACCTGGCGCATTGCTTGACTTTCCTTCCATGAAGCGCGGCTGCCATTTCGGCATCCGGCTTCTTTCAAGACGGAACCACGCCGGTTCACAGATCGGACAGAGACGGCCGAGTCAATCGAGCTTTCCTTTCATCGGTGAAAGGAAAATGGGCGCTCATGATAGAAATCCATCAAGCTCAAATATTTTCCGGAAGATAAATGTCGAACGGCAGAAATGTCTGCCCCGGGCTCTCCGCGACGCCGGCTTTGATGGCCCGCTCCATTGCCATTATCAGCTCCTGGCAAAGTCGGCGCATTGGCGTGCCGACCGCCATCGTCAAGATGTCATCCGCAAGCGCCCCACGTGACTGCGGCGTCATTTCACTCACGATCGCGACGAGATCCTGACCGCTCCCCTCTTCTCGGAGCGCGGAAATTGCCCCCTCTATCCCCCCGCCGGCCATATAGAAGCCGACGAGCTCTGGTTCCCGCTGCATAAGATCCAGCAATTTTTCGTAAGTGAGCTGCCGTTCATCAAGGTTCACGAGCGCATCAAGCACCTCGAATTTTGGCGCGTTCTCACGAAAATACGCACGAAAGGCCGTTTCCCGCGTCGCATGCGCCTGGAAGCGATGGCTTCCGACAAACACCGCCACCTTGCCGGGCCGTTTTGCGGTCTTGGAAAACACCCAAGCGGCAGTCCGTCCGACCTTGCTGTTGTTGAGGCCGATGTAGCCCTCGCGCACGCCATCGGCGAAGTCGGATAGCAGCGAAAATACCGGGATACCTTTCGCCTTGAGCTCCTCGACTGATGCTGTGATTTTCGGGTGATCGGCCGCCACCATGGCGATCGCCTGGCAGCGGCTCCCAAGGTCCTTAAGAAGCGGGAGCAGGTCACGCGGCAAATGTGACTGCGCGAACTCGATGATCGGAAGGCCGTGGAAGGATTTAGCCATACTGACCGACTCTTCGATCTTGCGAGCGAAATCTTGGTAGAAATCGTGGGTAGGTTTTCTCAAGATGAAGCCCAGCTTGTAGTGCGGCAGGTGCTGCTGCAAGCGCTGTTTGATGAGACCGGCAGCATGATAGCCGATCGCGTGCGCGGCCGCATGGACCCGCTGGGCGGTCTCCTCTCGCACCGGAAGGCGGACGTTCAGAACCCGATCGACTGTTGCTACGCTGACTCCGGCTTCGCGGGCGAGATCGGCAATTGTGACGCGCTTTCCCCTAGCGATTCTGATCGGCCGGTCCTCCATCATCCGGTGCGCTCCCGCGACGGCTTGGGGCGGCAAGCTGAAATAGTTCCCACACCCGGCGGTTGATAGCGCATTCGACGAACAGCGCTCCATGCGCACCCAGATGAGTTTCCGTGAACCGTTCGTTTGCTTAGGGGCTTCATGGTGTTGTATTACTCACTGCGTTAGTACTCTATTTCCAGCGCTCTTTGGAGGCTGGCAATTCGACTGTTGTGGCAAGGCCGCGACTTACACGTCGCGCTGTTGCGATTTTGCTTGCGGGGAGCCAGTTTGATGTAACCCTAACCGCGGAAAGCGGCTTCCATCCGTGACTGGTCCAATTCGCCTTCCCAGCGAGCGACAACGAGCGATGCCACCGCATTACCGACTAAATTCGTCAGCGCGCGGCATTCCGACATGAAGCGGTCCACGCCAAGAATTAGAGCCATTCCGGCAACGGGAACACTCGGCACGACAGAGAGAGTAGCGGCCAATGTGATGAAGCCGGCGCCGGTGACGCCTGCCGCACCCTTCGAGGAAAGCATCGCAATTAGCAGCAGGAGGATCTGATCGGCAATTGACAAATCTGTGTTCGTCGCCTGCGCGATGAAGAGGGCGGCGATCGTCATGTAGATATTGGTACCGTCCAGATTGAATGAGTATCCAGTAGGGATGACGAGACTTACGACCGAACGCGCGGCGCCGGCCTTCTCCATCTTCTCCATGAGCGAGGGCAGCGCGGCCTCCGAGGAGGACGTTGCCAGGACAAGCAGCAGTTCGTCCTTGATGTAGCGGACAAGAGAAAAGATCGAGAAGCCGTTGTAGCGGCAGACCGCGCCGAGAACCCCGAACACGAAGAGGAAGGCGGTAAGATAGAACGTCGCGACCAGTATCGCGAGGTTGGCCACCGAACCGATACCGTATTTGCCGATCGTAAAGGCCATTGCGCCGAAGGCGCCGATGGGTGCAGCCTTCATCAGAATGCCGACGAGCTTAAAAATGGGGGCGGTAAGCGCCTGGAGAAAGGTAACGACCGGCCTGCTCGTCTCTCCGGTCATCGCCAAAGCAATGCCGAACAGGACCGAGAAGAACAAGACTTGCAGGATGTCGCCTTCCGCGAAGGCACTGGCAATCGTTGACGGGATGATGTTCATCAGGAAGCTGGTCACGGACTGCTCGTGAGCCGTGGCCACATAGCCCTTAACGGCTTGGACATCGAGCGAGGCCGGATCGATGTTGAGGCCGGCGCCAGGCTGAACGATATTCGCGACAATCAGTCCGACAACGAGTGCAAGCGTCGAGAAGGTGAGGAAATAAACCATCGCCTTGGCGGCAACTCGGCCGACCTTCTGCAGATCGCTCATGCCGGCAATGCCGGTCGCAATTGTCAGGAAGATGACAGGTGCGATAATCATCTTGACGACTTTGATGAAGGCATCGCCGAGCGGCTTCAGGCTCTGGCCGGTTTCCGGATAGAGATAGCCAATTGCGGCACCCAGGACTATGGCGGCAAGCACCTGCACGTAGGTCCGGGCAAAATGGCGCTTGCGGGGCGCTGCGATCGCGCGGGGGACTTTTGGAACCAACACCGTTTCTCTCTCCCTGACCGGATCGGGGTGGGGGCTCCTCCTTCTCCCATGCTGCGCTCCGGTCGAGCGCTGCTGTCATCTCGGAGCAAGCGCCGTGCCAACTGGAGGCCTGTCCCGTCCAGCGAGATTGGTGCGGGTTGCGCACTGGAACCCTCCACCTTTGCCGGAATTTGCACTCAAGGCTCGCCAAAGATCGCGTGAAGAAGTGCTTCGCCAGAGAGGGAATTGACCAGGTCGCCTTGCGGCCGTGCCTTTGATGTTCGCCGCAGATCGAATGCCGGCCGATATCTGTCGTCTTGGTGACTTTGGTTGGTCAGTTTTGCGACGGAATGCGCGCAAACTGTAGGATATCCTACACGCCCATCAGAGCACGCGGGACAAGCGATTAAGCGTAGGAGCGCATCGAATCTCCGAGGTCAAAAAATCTTGAATAAGGTCCGCGTGCGAAGTGAATCCGCAACTCGTCAAAGTTCTCCACCGTTTGATCCAGCGGTCGCGTTTCCTGGCGCTGCAGGATGGCGTTATCTGATGGCTCAAGCGCTGGAACGCCCAGGAAATCCCAAACCGCTCCCAAGCATTGGGCAGGTTCATGAAGAAGGCTCTCGTATTCCATTACAAGCAGGTTGGTCGACGTGAAGGAGTCCATAACGCGAGCGTGAAAATCGTCGGCGGCTTTGAAATAAGCCTCACAGTCAGCGATTGACAACCTGACGCTCGGTGGCCGAGCGGTATCGTTGTCCGAGCTGAACTTCAGCCACTGACCGCTTTCCCTGGCCTGCACAAAGGAACGGAGCGATTCCAATACGTTTCGGCGAACAACGAGGATGACCTTGAGTGCTGGCCAACGAGCTAATTCCGCAAAGAATGCTGGACGCTCGCGAAACTGAGGTTCATTGATCTTGCAGCCAAGATGCGTCACATTCTTGTAGTCGCGCATAGGGCAGCGCACATAGGCAAGCTCAAGAAGCTCGCGATCCGTGCCTAGCAGGCGATCCGTGCTGGGCCAATTGGGATCATATTCGTTTAGCAACTCACCGTTACTCAAAACGGTCGGATGCTCGTTTAGCAATTCTTCTAAATAGTGTGTTCCGGTCCTTGGCATAGCAAGGATCACAAAAGGCTCAGGAGTTGGTTCGTTGTGGGTCATTGCATGTGTATCCAACTAAATAATGGCCGCGACGGTCTGGGGACGCGCACAAGAAGCTTGGCTGCTATCGCTTGAACGCTCCGGGTGGGTCCGCGCCTCACCACCCAGCCTGTACTCCGAGGTGTGGTCGCGAAGATGGGCGCGTGCCTGCAGCGGCTGGGTGGCGCCCGGCTTCGGCGTTGTTGTACCACTCGCGATTCCTGGCACACGCATGCCTCCGGGCCGCTGTGGGCAGTTTGCAATCCGGCATTGCGGACCTCCTTCTCGTTGATGGGCGTAGGTAAGCGTCAACGCATTAGTCGTCGATGAAACAGTCCAGCCGACACAAAAAAAGGCAATACAGCGAACATGCAAAGTGCGCCTATATGCAGCCCTACATTGTCGCCCAGGCGGCCGAGCATCACCGGACGGATTAGATCGATAGAATTCGCCAGCGGCGAGAAGGCCGCAATCTGCTGAAACACTCCTGGCAATTGGCCGACTGGAAAAACCGCGCCCGAAAGGAACAGCATAGGTGTGATGACAAGCGTCTGATAGAAAATAAAATAGTGATAACTGGGCGCGAGCGCGATGACGAGCATGGCCAGGCTCGCAAAGGCGAACCCGGTGAGAGCGATGACCGGCAGCACGTAGAGAACCGACGTCCACGCGGCATAACCTAGCGCGGCGGCAACAATCGCAATTGTCGTACCGGCCAGAAAGGCCTTTGTGGCTGCCCAGGTCAATTCACCGAGAACGATGTCGCCGAGGGTAAGTTGTGTGTGCAAGATTGCTTCCCAAGTGCCCTGATCGCGCATTCGACCGAAAACCGCGTAAATTGTTTCGAAGGTCGATGCTGTCATCGCGCTTGTCGCAACCATGCCGGCTGCCAGAAAAGCGATGTAGGATGCACCTTCGATGCGGCCTACCAACAGTCCAAGGCCAGTGCCGAGCCCGAAAAGGTAAATCATCGGATCAGCAAGGGTGCCGAGCATTGAAGCAAATGCCACCTTCTTCCATGCCAAATGATTGCGGCGCCACACCGCGATCCAGTTCCAGGCGTTGGCGGGTAGAGCGGCCGCAAAACGTTCACCCATTGCTCACTTCTCCATCTCACGTCCGGTTAACCGCAAGAAAACGTCCTCCAGACTGGGTGGACGCTCCAGAATACGCAGACCCGCTCGACCGCGAAGCTGGATGCGCACATCCTCCGGATCAGGCGCATAGCAAAAGAGCGTCTCGCCGCTTACCTCGATACGCTGAACGTACGGCCTGATCAGCGAAATCAGCTCCTGTGGATTACCGCCGAAGATCTCGATCACGTTGCACCCAATGTACTCGTCGATCAGCGCATGAGGACTGCCCTCGGCGATCTTGCGTCCCCGCTCGAGAACACACAGCCGATCACAAAGCCGCTCAGCCTCTTCCATGAAATGGGTGGTCAAAATGATCGTTTTTCCGCTCGCCAGCAGGAAACGAAGTCGCTCCCAGATCAGGTGGCGGGCATGCGGGTCGAGGCCGGTCGTGGGTTCATCCATCACAAGCAACTGGGGGTCGTTGATCAAAGCACGTGCCAGCGTCAGGCGCCGCTTCATCCCGCCGGATAGCAGGCCGACACGTGAATCCGCCTTGCTCTCAAGGCGAGCGAACTCGAGGAGCCGTGGGATGACGGCGTTGATCTCTCTTGTACTCATGCCGAAGTAGCGCCCGAACACCAACAGGTTCTCACGTACCGTAAATTCCAGGTCGAGATTGTCGAACTGCGGGACCACGCCTATGCCCTTTCGGGCCAAGCGGCTGCGTGCCGGCACTGGTAGACCGAGGACTGTTATATCACCCGCGTCAGGCCGGGTCATACCGAGGAGCATACGCGCAATCGTGCTCTTGCCTGCGCCGTTCGGCCCTAGCAGACCGAAGCACTCTCCCGACGCAACGGTGAAGGACAGCCCGTCCACAACGAGCTTGTTTCCGAATAATTTGGTTACGCCGGTAAGGTCGATTGCTACATTGGACATGCGTCTATCTCAAGCGGAATGAGTCCGATTGGCCACCGGCAGCTTACTTACGAATTCTGGTTCAGAGCAGGCCGCCGCCTTGAGATGGCACCTTTGGAAAGTCGCGGCCGGAGCGACGCGTGTATCGCTTCCGCCAAAGAAATAACGTCAAGATGCCACGTGTCGCTTCCAGATAGTTCCCGTTCTGACCATAGGTAACTCGACAAGCTTCACCACGTGTCGACTGAAACAACTTACTCGGTCACTCGGCGCTGCAAGGCCGTCAGACTTCACCAGCTGTGAGCGAAAGATCTGCAGTATGAAGTGACTCCGCAATTCCAGAATTGCCCGCAGCATTTGCTTCGGCAAGCGGCATCGCGCTTGTGATTTCCTTTGTGCTCCTGTTGGGCAGGGGAACACTTTTACGCGACAGCCAATCGCTATTGCTCAATGTACACAGGGCGTAAGCCTTCAAGGGGATCAACAGGAATATCCTAATTAACGCGTGCATTGAATAGCCGATGAATCGAAGCTGCCGAGTGCGGAAAGATAACACCGTAGATCTGATTATGGTCATGGTCACAATAGCCAGCACCGTCCACCAATTTACTGTGTGTGAAACTAGTAGATCACCGAGCGCCGTTACTACCGCGATGCCGAGCAACAATGGGCCGAGATTCTCTCCCATCACATCCAAAGTTAGATAGCGATCCAAGCCACGCAGTAGACCTCGCGCAAGCATCGTGTCCCGGAAAGTGCTCCGTGCCCAGCGGAGTTGTTGGCGCAAATAAGGTCCCATCTTGTCCGGAACGACTGTCGCCGCGACGGCACCTGAAACGTACTCGGTTCGAAAGCCTGCTTTCAGCATGAGGATCGTAAGATGACGGTCTTCACCGAAGTCGCTTGGTTTCCCCCTGAACAGCTGCGTCTCGTATTGATCCAGCAGAGAAAGGAGACAAGACCGGCGGTACATTGCACATGGGCCGCAGCAGCACATGACCGCACCAAAGCGACCTTGCGCCGCGCGCTCCTCATTGCAAGCCAGCCAGTATTCCATATCGATCAACCGGGTCAACCAAGTGTCGCTGCGGTTGTATGCCGTCAGCTGGCCCATGGCCGCTCCGACCATGGGATCCCGCATTTTTACTGCAAGCTTCGTGATGACGTCGGACGCAAGTGTCGTGTCAGAGTCGACGCTGAGCACGAAATCTCCAGATGAGCGGCGGATGGCGGCGATCTGCGCCTTGCGTTTGCCAACATTCTCGCGGAGCAGAATGAAATTGAATCTCGGGTCGCCCTCGTAGGCGTGATGTACCGGGATGACGGCATTACGATTTCCAGAACCGTCGTCAACCAGATAGACCTGAAATGTTCCGGCGTAATCTTGATTTGCAATGGAAGCTAAACACGCCGCGAGTGTGCGCGGGTCCTCATTGTAGCAGGGGATAATGACATCCACGCTCGGCCAACGGTCGGATCCGAACAAGCTTTCCGACGGCGGCGTAACATTTTCCGGCTGGGAGTAGACCGCTTGCATGCCTCTGTAAACAGTCGAGAGCACCGCATAAGACGAAACGGCAACAGTACTGGTTGTGGTGAGAAGGTCCATAGGATCTCTGTTTGTTCAGGGATGTTGAGGAAGTGAGCGGATTACAAATCCGCGGCCGTGCAATTCTGGAATTAGGCGTGACAACGCTGTCACCGTCTGGTCGCGCAGACTGGCTTGATTGCCTGGTTGCAATTCGTCGGGAGCGCACCCGTCGTGCAACAGCACGATTGCGCCCGGCCGGATATCGGCGAGCACTCTGTCAACGATGGCGTCAACGCCGGGGCGAGACCAGTCGCGTGGATCAATGGACCAATGGACGGGCGCCAATGCCGCACCCGCTGATGCAGCGATTACTTCTTCGGTCCAGATGCCATACGGTGCACGAAAGTACCGAACCATGGCCTGCGGGCAAGCCATCCCTATGACTCTGTTTGCCTCAACTATCTCGCGGTCGACTTCGACGGGCCCGCATTTAGCCAGGTCCGGATGAGTCATCGTGTGGTTGGCTATACCGTGCCCGTCTGTAATAATTCGGCGAACGAGTTCCGGCTCGTCGGCCGCGTGGGCCCCAACAACGAAGAAGGTCGCCGGCACCTGATGTTGCGCCAGCACATTGAGTATCTGCGGTGTGAAAAATGAATTGGGACCGTCGTCAAACGTCAGATAGACGCTGCGCTCTGCAATGCCATCGGCGTCACTCTGCCCTTCGCATATGTAGTCCAGAGGCTTCATAGTTCCGGACCGTTCCGGTCGATCAGGGTACCGGACGGCCACTCGTCCATCGAGCGTCCGATCGGCGAAACCAACACGAGTACGTCTTCCAGGCGTGTGGGCGGCAGGTCGGGATGCACGTCTGGACGGGTCGACCGTACGCGAACGCCCGACACAATGTTCGCGAGGCCGGCTCTGCAGAATCTTTCGACATGGTTTCGCAGCGCGTGCCGAACCGTGCCGAAAGCGAATGGAACACCCAACTGATGGAGCACTGGGTACGCCACGCGCATCGAAAAACTGATTCCGAGCCCTTCAAGATCCGGACGAACCGCGTACAGGCCCAATTCAGCGACGACCAAATCGACCTCGCCAACCCTGATGAAGCGCCGCAGCATGCCGATGTGAGCCGCTACCCCTTGCGCGTCGTAGCCGATTGCGCGGAATTCCGGCCTCGCGCCGGCCCAACTGCGGCCGCCTTCGAATGGCTCTGCGTTGAAGGCGCCAGTCCGTCCATAGGTCTTTCGGAAAAAGTCGGAGAGTTCGACATGGTCGGCCAGTTGCAACTCATTTTCCCAGCACAACTTCCACTCGACATTCGGGCGCATGGAAGACCTTACCTTGTAGCTGTCTGGTTGAGATAAATGTCCAAGCATGGGTTAAATAATTGGCGTCGTGCCAACGGGGCGTAACTTGTGGAGACCGCCGAAAGACCAAGCCGCAATGCAGATGCGACTGACTTTGTACGCCCCGCACACCAGATGATGCTCCTCGGATCCAACGCAACCATCGGAACTACCTATCTTTCCAACTTGAAGCGCTTCTATGGGACCTGCAGCAAAAACGGTAAAATCCTTTGTTTAGATGAAAGGTATCCACGCTTTGGATAACTGGGCGAATGCGTTCCATATGGCTTGTCAATTATCGTCGTCACGCTCGAGGCACTTCTGACGAAGCGCAAAGCTCACGCCCGCGGCACGCGCGGCCGTTGCCGGGCCGCGCGATTATCTCCGTAAGAGCCGAGCGGAGCTCAGACACGACGATTGATCAGAATCTGATTCGCGGGTTCAGTATCTCTTTCGTGTATCCAGCTCTGGGCTGTCCTTTGGCGGGAGTTAGGTTCGCCCAGGTTCTGAGCCTGGGGCGTCGGCCCGTTCGCCGCACAGGCTCCTTCGCACATCGTCGAGGCCGAGAAAGAGGGGGCCACACAGCTCCCCCTGTACTTTCCACCACCCGACACCAGCGCTCACCCAGGGCGCCGGCCTTGCTCACCTCAACGGATAGCGCACTCGCGCCGCTTCACGATTAAAAGAATTCTACAAGCAGATGCCTGTTTGATCGTGAGACGTCCGCTGCCAATTCCCGCATCGCAGAGGCAGCCAATAGCGCTCGCTTCACATAGTGGTCCGGCAAGCAGCTAGATACGACAGGTGACCTCAAATGAGGCGTCTTGCATGGCTTCTACACCTGCCTGAATGCCAGAACTGCGTTCGTGCCGCCCATGGCGAAGGCGTTGCTCATGGCGACGCGCACCTTGCGCTCGCGCGGCA
>SAQR01000094.1 GCA_004020365.1 Mesorhizobium sp. | reverse complement strand
GCGAGCGGCTTCGCTACCGCCGACCTACACCATGCGATGGGACACGACCAGACCAAGATCCAAACGGCGATAGGAAGTCCTAACCGCCGCGCAAGAACGCCGTAGCGCCTCGCCGCCTTATGACAGCGGCTTTTCATTTCGGAGCCGGAATGACTTCTCAAAAGCAAGCTTTCCTGATCTATAGGCAATTACGGTGCCTGCTGCGTGAGGGAACGGATACATTTTTGTCAGCAGACACGCTGCCCCATTCCATAACGCCTCTCCGAACTGTTGCTTCGGTGCTATGGTGTTCCTGCCTGATCGGACTGCAAGGATATGAGGCATGCCCGAACTCACCCGCCGTACACTCCTTGCGTTCACTGCCGTAGTCTCGTTCGCTGAACCGACGTTTGCTGAAGGGGAAGGTGCCTCACCCGAATTGCAGGCGCTGATCGGAGCCCATGAGGCCGCCTATGACGCGCTCCACAGGGTTTTTCATCGAGCGGGCAGCAGCAGCCACGACCGCAAGAGGGCAGGCTGGATTGAAGAGGAAGCGTTGCTGGCCATCTGCTCCTATCCTGCGATCAGTCGAGGCGACCGCCGAGCCAAGGCCGAGTACCTGTTAGCCACTGAGGCACGGGGCGAACTCGACCTGGAAGAGCACATGCAGGCCATCCTGCACTCGATGATGCGGAGCTGATACCATTGTCACCGGCAGCCACCGCAATTCCGATGGCTCCGGCGAGTTCAATGGAAAGCGGATGGTTCTGCGGCTCTCTTGGACTGCTCGGCCCGACGATGTGGTGCCCGAACGCTTGGGAGAGCATCACTTCGAGCCCTTGAGACCGGTTCGAGGTGCAGCCGCCCGATATCTATTTACGCGGCGCGTCGTTGAGCGAGTTGGAAACCCGGACGGGCCCGACGGGGCTCGACGGCGGTCACGACGCTGTGGTGGTGATCGCAGTACACGCGGTCAGGCGAAGTTGCCCCAGCGCAAAAGCGATGACCGCCGGGTACTGACCGATCTTCGCGAACCGGGAAGCGGCATTGATAGGGGCCTAGCTTCATGAGGGGACGTCGCTCGTAGTTAGTCTGGCAATTTCAGGCATGATGTCTTTCTGGTTCCTAAAGGTTGGCCGTACGTCATCGCCATAATCCAATAGTGTGATTTCCACCGTGGAGGGCAGCGACTGCGTCGGGCGAGTTTATCTCGCTTGGCTGGCTATGGAACACCATGTGGTGTCGGGAGCTGCTTCAAGCAATTGCTTGCGGCTAGAAGCCACACCGCTGCTGATGGGTGCGCGAAGCAGGCATCCTTGTACGTGCCCCCCGGGGCGGTTTGTCCGAAGGCGGGAATTGCCGTGACAGGTGCACTATTTCTTTTCCTCGCCCGCTGCGTTCCGATGCTTTCCGGTTTGCTCGGCATTCCTGTCCAGAAAATGCTTCGCTGGCCATTCGGCCGCGCAGATGCCGATATCGGCGGCGCCGCAATGCAAGTCGAGCCATGAGTTCAATTTTACGCCCGGCAGCCGAGCAAACATGGAAAAAGTGCACTGTCACCGTAATTCAACGCCGCGAGGGGGCGATGGGCGACCATCGCCCCTACTCGACCGAAGCGGAAGGATGGTTCGGCCAATCCTATAGGTTGCGATGTGCCACTGAAATCTGCCGCTGAAGGGGGCTGTGGACGTTCCCTGCCGATCGCCGATCTGACAAAATCACTGTGTCATAAAGGTCTTTACAATAGCTTCAAATAGTTGTTGCCGGGTGCCCTCGAAAGCCGCTTCGGCGGCGGCCGAGCCGGCTGTTGCTGCGACGAGTGCCGCAGCGAATGTGGTCAAGGACCAGAAAACAAAATGATTCTTAGGGAAGCTGACTGGCGGAGAGAGCGGGATTCGAACCCGCGTTACGGTCTCCCGTAAACACACTTTCCAGGCGTGCGCCTTCAACCACTCGGCCACCTCTCCGTCCTGGCATTTTCGCTGCGGCCGGTTTCACCGCGCGGGTTGGGGAGATGCCGTCTCCGTCGGGAAATTCCGGTCCGGAACGCCGCACCGCAGGCGCCGTCAACCAGCGGACGCCTTTTCCCCGCACCTGAGCCGTCAAAGCAACAGGCGCGGGGCTCATCTAGTCGATCCGGTGCCGAATGCCAAGACATAACAGCACTCTATTCGCTTTGTCGGATGGGATGCTCTGTCCATGCCGCCAGCGCTGCCTGGCAAGCCGATCGCCGCGATCGGCGGCGGCGTCTTGGCGACCGATGCCTCAGCGGCGCAAACCGGCGGCGCAGGTTCAACTTCGCGTGTCGCGATTGCGGACAAAGCGCGCAGATCCTATTTATCAGGCCGATACAGATATTTTTGAAAGCTTGCGGGGAGGTAAGTCTGGGTGTTCCGCTTCGTCTTCCGTCTTGCCGCAATGGTTGCGCTTTCGGTTTCGGTCATCATGGCAGTGGTCGACGCGACGCGCTCGGTGGCGGCCTCCGCCCTAGTCATGACCCCGCTCAACACCAGTTGGCTCGCCGTCTCGCCGGATACGCGAAGCGCCTTCGAAAGCTTCGTCCGCGACAGGCTGGGTCCGCTGCTGTGGGACGGCGCCATCGCCTGGGTGCTCAACCAGCCCGGTTTTGCGGTGTTCGCGGGGCTTGCCTTCATTCTCTACATGATCGGCTACAGGCGGGAGCGGCCGACCGGGCGGTTCGCCTAGACCTCGATATTTTCCAGCGTCCCCAAACAAACAGAAAGGGAGACCGCACATGTTTCTCAGCGACATGCTGAACAAGAAGCTCAACCTGCCAAAACCTGCCGAGGCGCTGCCGGGCCGCGCCAACCCTATCCCGACGGCATCCAGCCATTTTGTCTCGAAGCGGCCGCTGAAGGGGCCCTATCCCGAGGGCTTGGAGAAGGCCATGTTCGGGCTGGGCTGTTTTTGGGGCGCGGAGCGCCTGTTCTGGCAGGTCGAGGGCGTATGGGTCACGGCCGTCGGCTATGCCGGTGGCGTCACCCCCAATCCGACCTACCAGGAAACCTGCACCGGTCTGACCGGCCACGCCGAAGTTGTGCTCGTCGTCTACGACCCGAAGATCGTGTCCTATGCACAGCTTCTGAAGCTGTTCTGGGAAAGCCATGATCCGACGCAAGGCATGCGCCAGGGCAACGATGTCGGCACCACCTACCGCTCGACGATCTACACGTTCGGTGATGCGCAATACCAGGCGGCGATCGCCTCGCGCGACGCCTACGAGGCCTCGTTGCGCGGCGCCGGGCGCAGCAAGATCACCACCGAGATCGCGCCGGCGCCGGAATTCTACTTCGCCGAGGAAGACCACCAGCAATATCTGGCGAAGAATCCCTACGGCTATTGCAATCTGCAGGGCACCGGCGTCGCCTGCGCCATCCCGGCGGCCGCCTCCGCCTGAGGCCCTTGGCGGGACGATGAACCGTGGCGCCGGAATGCGGCACCGGGCCTTTCCAACAGGCCAAAATTCCGCGTGAATTTTGCTTCGGGCCGTGCCAGATTGGCCCGAAGCGGGAGGGGAGACACTCCTGTCTGATGTCGCATGCCTGCCGGAGAACCGCGCAGGCAGGCGGTGCATAACGGAAAAATAAACCGACAGGGTGTGGATCACATGAAACGTATCGTTCTCGGCCTCCTGGCCGCAACTGCGATGGCTTTTCCGGCCTTCGCCGCGGACATTCAGCCAGCACTTCTCTATGATCTCGGCGGCAAGTTCGACAAGTCGTTCAATGAAGCGTCCTACAACGGCGCCGAAAAGTTCAAGGCCGAAACCGGCATCGCCTATGTGGAATTCGAGGTTTCGAACGCGACCCAGCGCGAGCAGGCGCTGCGCCGTTTCGCCGAGGATGGCCGCAATCCGATCGCCATGGCGGGCTTCTCCTGGGCGGATGCGCTGGAGAAGATTGCCGTAGAATTTCCCGAGACCAAATTCGCCATCATCGACATGGTCGTCGACAAGCCCAACGTCCGCTCCGTCGTCTACAAGGAGCAGGAAGGCTCCTATCTCGTCGGCGTGATGGCGGCGATGGCCTCGAAGACCAAAAAGGTCGGCTTCATCGGCGGCATGGACATTCCGCTGATCCGCAGATTCGGTTGTGGCTATGTCGGCGGCGCCAAGGCGGCCGGCGCCACCGAGGTCATCCAGAACATGACCGGCGACACGCCGGCGGCCTGGAACGATCCGGCCAAGGGCGGCGAGATCGCCAAGACCCAGATCGACCAGGGCGCCGACGTCATCTACGCGGCGGCAGGCGGAACCGGTGTCGGCGTGCTGCAGGCGGCGGCCGACGCCGGCAAGCTCGGCATCGGCGTCGATTCCAACCAGAACGGCCTGCAGCCCGGCAAGGTGCTGACCTCGATGGTCAAGCGCGTCGACGTAGCCGTCTACAACACCTTCATGGACGCCAAGAACGACAAGTTCACCGGCGGCATCAACGATCTCGGCCTTAAGGAAGGCGGCGTCGACTACGCCATGGACGAAAACAACAAGGCGCTTGTCGACGACGCGATGAAGGCGGCAGTCGAAAAGGCCAAGGCAGACATCATCGCCGGTACCATCAAGGTGCATGATTACATGTCGGACAATTCCTGCCCCTATTGATCGCGAGATTGCCGATCTGATCGAAGCCGCCGGGTGAAAACCCGGCGGTTTTTTCTTGTCCGTAAGCTCACCAATGCGGCGGCCTGGTCACCGGCACGTCGGATCCGGCCTGTTCCTCGAGCGCCAGGAAGCGGTCGGCCAGCGCATCGAGCTTGCGCTGCATGCGCTCGATCACCTTCCACTGCTCGGCGATCTGGCCGGACAGTTCCTCGATGGTCTTCTCCTGCTCGGCGGCGCGAATTTCCAGCGTCGTCAGCCGGTCTTCGGGCATGGTCATGTCAATTCCTCGATCAGGCGATTGTGCAGGCTGCGGCCAGGTTCGAAATTGACAAGCGCGCGGGGATTTGTCGAGAGTGAACGCTGCTCCGGCAATTGGCACAGACGGGGCGTCATGCTAGGCGTTTTGACCAAGCGATAAAAATACGATGGGAAAGGCTGCATGGCGCAAGCCGCAATCGAGTTGATCGGCATCAACAAGAGTTTTGGCGCCGTGCGCGCCAATCGCGACATCAATCTGGAGATCGCGCGCGGCACCATCCACGGCATTGTCGGCGAGAACGGCGCGGGCAAGTCGACGCTGATGTCAATTCTTTATGGGTTCTATCAGGCCGACAGCGGCGAGATTCGCGTCGGCGGCCAGCCGGCGTCGATCAAATCGCCCAACGACGCAATCGCGCTCGGCATCGGCATGGTGCATCAGCATTTCATGCTGGTCGACAATTTCACGGTGCTGGAAAACGTCATTCTCGGCGCCGAAAGTGATGCGCTGCTGAAGAAGAGCATCGCCAAGGCGCGGTCCGAGCTGGAACGGCTCGAGCGCGAATACGGGCTGGAGGTCGATCCCGATGCGATCATCGAGGAGTTGCCGGTCGGCCTGCAGCAGCGTGTCGAAATCCTCAAGGCGCTGTATCGCGGCGCCGAGATCCTGATCCTCGACGAGCCGACGGGCGTGCTGACGCCCGCAGAGGCCGACCATCTGTTCCGCATCCTCAGACAGTTGAAGGAGCAAGGCAAAACGATCGTGCTGATCACCCACAAGCTGCGCGAGATCATGGCGATCACCGACACGGTCTCGGTCATGCGCCAGGGCACGATGGTGGCGACGAGGGAGACGACGAAGACTACGGTCGGGGAATTGGCCGAGCTGATGGTCGGGCGCCGCGTGCTGCTCAGGGTCGAGAAGGGCGAGGCTGAAGCCGTCGGGGTCAAGCTGGCGGTGAGGAACCTGACGGTGAAGGACTCTCGTGGCGTCACCATGGTCGACAACGTCTCCTTCGATGTGCGCGCCGGCGAGATCGTCGGCATCGCCGGCGTCGCCGGGAACGGGCAATCCGAAATGCTCGAGGCGATTTCAGGCATCAGGCGCGCTGTCTCGGGCTCGGTCATGCTCGACGGCAAGCCGATCGATCTGACCGGGGCCGCCGATCCCGGCGAACTGCGCGACCGCGGCCTCGCTCATGTGCCGGAAGACCGTCATCATGTCGGGCTGGTGCTGGCCTTCGAGGAGAACGAGAATTCGATCCTCGGCTACCACGACGATCCGCGCTACGTGAAAGGGCCGTTCCTAGACATCGATGCGATCCGCGACGACGCCAGGGACAAGATCAGCAAATACGACATCCGCCCGGCGGACTGCCGCCTCAAGACCGCGAATTTCTCCGGCGGCAACCAGCAGAAGATCGTGCTGGCGCGGGAAATGGAACAGGATCCGGGCGTGCTGATCGTCGGCCAGCCGACGCGCGGCGTCGACGTCGGCGCCATCGAATTCATCCACAAGCGCCTCATCGCCATGCGCGACCAGGGCAAGGCGGTGCTGGTGGTGTCGGTCGAGCTCGACGAGATCCGCTCGCTGTCCGACCGCATCCTGGTGATGTTTGCCGGCCGCATCGTCGGCGAGCGCGGCCCGGAGGCGACCGAAGGCGAGCTCGGCCTGCTGATGGCCGGCGTCGAGCACCGGGAGGCGGCGGAATGAGCACTCCCTACGCCAAGCTGCCGGCCTGGGCGGATTACGGGCTGATCCCGGTGATCAATCTCGCAGTTGCCTTCCTCGTCGCCGGCTTCGTGGTGCTCCTAGTTGGCGAAAATCCGTTCCGCGCCGCCGTCGTCCTGGTCGAGGGCGCCTTCGGCCGTGGGCAAGGCATTGCCTTCACGCTGTTCTACGCCACCACCTTCATCTTCAGCGGGCTTTCGGTGGCGGTTGCTGCGCATTGCGGCCTGTTCAACATCGGTGGCGAGGGCCAGGGCTATATCGCCGGTCTCGGCATCGGCATCGTCTGCCTGGCTTTTGACAGCGTGCTGCCATGGTGGCTCACTTTTCCGCTGGCGATCGTCGCCGCCGCGGCGATGGGGGCGCTGTGGGCGCTGATCCCGGCCTATCTGCAGGCCAGGCGCGGCTCGCACATCGTCATCACCACCATCATGTTCAATTTCATCGCCGCCAGCGTCATGGTCTACGCACTGGTCGGATTCTTGAAGCCGCCCATTTCGATGGCGCCGCAGACACGCACCTTCCTCGAAGGCGCGCAACTGCCGAAGCTCAACTGGGTCATCGAGCTGTTCGGCGCCAAGATCCGCTCGGCGCCGTTCAACGTCAGCTTCCTGCTGGCGCTGGCCATGGCGTTTCTGGTCTGGGTGCTGATCTGGCGCACCAGGCTCGGCTACGAGATGCGCACCTACGGCCACAGCTCGAAAGCGGCGCGCTATGCCGGCATTTCGGAGACCCGCATCATCATCGTCGCGATGATGATTTCGGGCGCGCTGGCCGGCATGATGGCGCTCAACCCGACGATGGGCGACCAGCACAATGTCGCGCTTGAATTCGTTTCTGGCGCCGGTTTCGTCGGCATCGCCGTGGCGCTGATGGGGCGCCTGCACCCGGTCGGCATCGTGCTCGCCGCAATATTGTTTGGCATGCTCTACCAGGGCGGTGCCGAACTCGCCTTCGAGATGCCGGCGATCAGCCGCGACATGATCGTCATCATCCAGGGCCTGGTCATCCTGTTCGCCGGCGCGCTCGAGCATATGTTCCGGCCCTATGTCCAGGCGCTGTTCGCCTCGCTCAGCCCGAGATCTGTCGGCATCGAAGCGATCAAGGGGAAGGGCGCCTGAGATGGATCTGTTCAACGCCATCATCCAGGTCCTGGACTCGACGATCCGCCTGTCGGTGCCGTTGCTGCTCGCCTGCCTCGCCGGCCTCTATTCGGAGCGGGCCGGCATTTTCGACATCGGGCTCGAGGGCAAGATGCTGGTCGGCGCCTTCGCCGGCGCCGCCTCCGCCTCGGTCTTCCATTCCGCCTATATCGGCCTCGGCATGGCCATTCTCATCTCGGTCGCTTTCGCGCTGATCCACGGCTTTGCCTCGATCACCCATCGCGGCAACCAGATCGTTTCCGGCGTGGCGATCAATTTCATCGCCGCCGGATCGACGATCATGCTAGGCCAGGCCTGGTTCCAGCAAGGTGGACGCACGCCAGCCCTTGCCTCGGACGAGCGGTTCGGGGCGATCATCTGGCCGGGCGCGGACGCTGTCAGGAGCGTGCCGATCCTCGGCCCGATCTATTCGGAACTGATCTCCGGCCATTCCGTGCTGGTCTATGTCGCCTTCCTCGCCGTGCCGTTCACCTGGTGGGTGCTGTTCCGTACCCGCTTCGGCTTGCGCATGCGCGCGGTCGGCGAGAACCCGGCCGCCGTCGACACCGCCGGCATCTCGGTCGCCTGGCTGCGCTACCGGGCGCTGATCTGCACCGGCGTGCTCACCGGCATTGCCGGCGCCTATCTGTCGATGGTTCAGAATGGCGGCTTCGTCAAGGACATGACCGCCGGCAAGGGTTATATCGCGCTGGCCGCGCTGATCTTCGCCAAATGGAAGCCGGTCAATGCCATGTTCGCCTGCCTGTTGTTCGGCTTCCTCGACGCGCTGTCGATCCGCCTGCAGGGCACGCCGCTGCCGCTGATCGGCAAGGTGCCGGTGCAGCTCATGCAGGCGCTGCCCTATATCCTCACCGTCATTCTGCTCGCCGGCTTCATCGGCAAGGCGATCCCGCCGCGCGCCGGCGGCGTGCCCTATGTCAAGGAACGCTGAGCGTGGCCCCGAACCGCAGGTCCGCGTCAGCGAAAATTGGAGGCCGGTTTTCGGACCAATCATGCCAGGCAAAAACATGAGCATGATCCCGAAAAGTGGAAGCCGGTTTTCGGACAAGATCATGCGAGGCAAGCACAATGTCGCATGATCTGTTCGAAGCGGCCAAGGCGGCCATGGCCAAGGCCTACGCGCCCTATTCGAAATTCCCGGTCGGCGCGGCACTGCGCACCGAGGACGGCCGCGTCTTTACCGGCGCCAACGTCGAGGTCGCGTCCTATCCGGAAGGCTGGTGCGCCGAAACCACCGCGCTCGGCCACTTCATCATGGCCGGCGGCGGCAGGATAACGGAGATCGCTGTCATCGCAGAGCGCATGGCTAAATGCTCGCCCTGCGGCGGCTGCCGGCAGCGGCTGGCCGAATTCTGCCGGCCGGAAACCAAGCTCTATCTTTGCGATAATGCCGGCGTGGTCGAGACCGTGACCATGGGCGAGATGCTGCCCTACGGCTTCCAGGGCGACATCTTGAAATGAAGAGCTGGTTGAAAATGAAGAGCTGGTCGACATGAAGGAAGCGCTTGATCGTCTTGTCGAAAGGCTGGACGGGCTGGCGCCCGCCACCGCGCTGGTGCTGGGTTCGGGTCTTGGCGGGCTTGTCGACCAGGTCGAAGATCCTGTCCGCATTTCCTATGCCGAATTGCCGGGCTTTCCCAGAAGTGGCGTCACCGGCCATGCCGGCGAGGTGGTGGCGGGACATTTTGCCGGCACGCCTGTGCTGATGCTGTCCGGTCGCGCTCACTACTACGAGCACGGCAACGCGGCGGCGATGCGGCCGGCGCTTGAAGTGCTCGCCGGCCTCGGCATCTCGCAACTCATCCTCACCAATGCCGCCGGCTCGGTCGATCCGGACATGGGACCGGGCTCGGTCATGCTGATCACCGACCACATCAATTTCTCGGGCTCCAATCCGCTGATCGGCGAGCCGAGCGACCGCCGCTTCGTCGGCCTGACAGAGGCCTACGATGCCGGGCTTCGCTCAGCGATCGAGACGGCGGCGAAGGCGACGGACACCGCACTGCACAGGGGCGTCTATATGTGGTTTTCCGGGCCGTGCTTCGAGACGCCCGCCGAAATCCGCATGGCGCGCGTCATGGGCGCCAACGCCGTCGGCATGTCGACCGTGCCGGAGGTCATTCTCGCCCGCTTCCTCGGCCTGCGCGTCGCCGCCTGCTCGGTCATCACCAATCTCGCCGCCGGGATGACCGGGGCGGAGCTTTCGCACCAGGAGACCAAGGACATGGCGCCGGTTGGCGGCGCGCGGCTGGCGACAATCCTCCAGCGTGTGTTCCAGGGCGGGTTGCCGGAGCGTAAGGTCCCGGCCTGATGCTTCCCCAGGAAATCATCCGCAGCAAGCGCGACGGCCAAAAACTGTCGCCGCAGGAGATCGCCAGCTTCATCGAAGGCGTCACCGCCGGCACCGTTTCGGACGGGCAGGTCGGGGCGTTCGCCATGGCGGTGTTCTTCAACGGCATGAGCCGCGACGAGGCGGTGGCGCTGACGCTGGCGATGCGCGATTCCGGCGATGTGCTCGACTGGTCGGACCTGCCGGGCCCGGTCACCGACAAGCATTCGACAGGCGGCGTCGGCGACAATGTCTCGCTGATGGTGGCGCCGATCGTCGCCGCCTGCGGCGCTTATGTGCCGATGATTTCCGGCCGCGGCCTCGGCCATACCGGCGGCACGCTGGACAAGATGGATGCCATCCCGGGCTATATCAGCCAGCCGGACGTGGCGGGGTTCCGCAAGGCAGTGCTTGAAACCGGCTGCGCCATCATCGGCCAGACCGCCGATCTCGCGCCGGCCGACCGCAGGCTCTATGCGATCCGCGACGTGACGGGAACCGTCGAATCGGTGCCGCTGATCACCGCCTCGATCCTATCGAAAAAGCTGGCCGCCGGCCTGCAATCGCTGGTGCTCGACGTAAAGGTCGGCAACGGCGCCTTCATGGAAAAGTCGCGCGACGCAACAACGCTGGCGAACAGCCTGGTCGAAGTCGCCAATGGCGCCGGCCTGAAGACCTCGGCACTGGTCACCGGCATGAACGAGCCGCTGGCGTCTGCAGCTGGCAACGCGGTCGAGGTGCGCAATGCCGTCGATTTTCTCACCGGCCGCTTCCGCGACCGGCGCCTGGAGGATGTGACGTTGGCGCTGGCCGCAGACATGCTGCAGTCGGCCGGGCTGGTGTCATCCAACCAGGACGGCATGCGGCGCGCCGCCGAGACGCTTGCCGGCGGCGGCGCCGCCGCCGTTTTCGCGCGCATGGTGGCGGCGCTCGGCGGTCCAGCCGATTTCGTCGAGAACCCGGAAAAATACCTGCCGAAGGCAGCGACGGAGTTCGCGGTCAAGGCGACCGAAAACGGTTTTGTCACCGGCATCGCCACCCGCGACATCGGGCTTGCCGTGGTCGGGCTTGGCGGCGGGCGCATACGGCCGGACGACAGGATCGACCATGCGGTCGGCATCACCCGGCTGCTGCCTGTCGGCGCTGAGGTGCGGGCCGGCGAGGCGCTGGCGCTGGTCCATGCCCGCAATGCCTCCGATGCCGAGGTGGCCGCGGCCGCCGTGCGTTCGGCCTATTCGATCGGCGCTTCGAAGCCGCCCGCGGAAAAAACCGTCATCCGGCGGATCCTGCCGCGCGGCTGATCTTTTTTTATTGGACCATGATCTTTCCGAAAACCGGTTTCATTGGACGAGCAGCAGCGCGCCGTTCTCGACCTGGTACTTTTCCAGCCGCTGGAGAAAGCTCAGGCCGATCAAATTGGTGCGCAGCGCCTTGTCGTCGAGCACCACCGCCTGAACGCCGTCGAGCGTGATCTTGCCGATCTGCAGCCGATCGACGGTCACCAGGGCAGCCTTGATCGCGCCGTTGGCGGTGTTGACCTGGTGCTTGAAGTCCGACGCGTTCAGCGAAATTCCGATCTTGCGTGCCGTCGAACCGTTGATGGCGACCAGCGTCGCGCCGGTGTCGATCATGCCGTCGACCGTTCGACCGTTGAGCTTGAACGCCGACGTGAAATGCCCGCGCGCGTCCGCCGTGATCACAACCTTGCGGCCGAGCGGCTGCGCCGATCTGTCGGGAGCCGTGGCAAAATTCAGGTCAGTTTGCGTTTCGACCGCCGGCCTGTTCCCGACCGCCGATTTCAGTAGGCCTTCGAACATCTGCGGATTCGACTGATAGAGCATCGGGAACGACGCCGATGCTGCGGCGAGCACGCCAAGGATGAGAAGATTGCGCAGCATGGACCGGCCTTCGTGAAGGTCCATGCTTATCGCGGCATGGTGTTTGCCGCTTTAACAGATGCGGAAAGCGGCCGTTTGCGTAAACGATCGGTAAACGAGCGGCACCGTCATTTGGTCCCGTACATGCGGTCGCCAGCATCGCCGAGGCCGGGCATGATGTAGCCCTTCTCGTTGAGCTGGCGGTCGATGGAAGCGGTGAAGACCGGGACATCGGGATGCGCCTTGATGAAGCGCTCGAGGCCTTCTGGCGCCGCCAGCAGGCAGAGGAAGCGGATGTTGGTGGCGCCGCGTCCTTTCAACTTGTCGATCGCCGCGATCGCCGAATTGGCGGTCGCCAGCATCGGGTCGACGACGATCACCAGCCGGTCGGCGAGATCGCTTGGCGCCTTGAAGAAATACTCGACCGCTTCCAGCGTCTCATGATCGCGGTAGAGGCCGATATGGGCGACGCGCGCCGCCGGCACCAGGTCGAGCAGGCCTTCGAGCAGGCCGTTGCCGGCGCGCAGTACCGAGGCGAAGACCAGCTTCTTGCCCTCCAGCGTCGGCGCTTCCATGGTCTCGATCGGCGTTTCGATCGTCGTCGTCGTCAGTTCAAGGTTGCGGGTGACCTCGTAGCCGAGCAGCAGCGAGATCTCGCGCAACAGCCGCCGGAAGCCGGCCGTCGAGGTTTCCTTCTTGCGCATGATGGTCAGCTTGTGCTGGACAAGCGGGTGGTCGACGACGGTGACGCCCTGCATGGTGGTCTCCTGGCTGCGCGGGTGGTGAATGGTGAATGGTGAATAGTGAATAGTGAATAGTGAATGGGTTTGCGAGTCTTGGTTCGGCGGGAAAATTCGCGCTTGACGGACCGCAGCGCCGGGTGAACCATTCACCATTCACCATTCACCATTCACCATTCACCATTCACCATTCACCATTCACCGGCTCTTGGCATCCAGCCGGCCCAGCAGCATTGTCTTGGTCTTCCTATCGACGAAGGCGGCGTCGATGGCGGTTTTGGTGACGGCGGCGAGCACCTTGTCGTTCATCGAAAAATGCTCGGCGGCAATGTCGTATTCGCGCTTCAGCGACGTCCGGAAATAGGGCGGATCGTCGGAGTTAAGCGTCACCTTGCAGCCTGCCGCCAACAGGGCCGGAAAAGGATGATCGGCGAAACTGTCGAACACCTTCAGCGCGATGTTGGAACTGGGACAGCATTCGAGCACGACGCCTTCGTTGGCAATGCGACGGACAAGGTCTGGGTTTTCGATGGCGCGCACGCCATGGCCGATGCGGGCGGGGCGGATGTGATCGAGTGCGGCCTCGACGCTCTCCCAGCCCATCAGTTCGCCGGCATGGACGGTGATGCCAAGGCCGGCCTCGCGCGCGATTTCGAAGGCCCTGACATAGTCCTCCAGATCGCCGATCCGCTCGTCGCCGGCGACGCCGAAGCCGGTGACCAGCGGATGCCCGCAGCGGGCGGCGAAGCGCGCCGCCTGCTCGATCGATTCAACGCCGGCATTGCGCACGCCGGTGACGATCATGCGGCCCTCGATGCCGGTCTTGGCCTTGGCGCGCGCCATGCCTTCGCCGAGCGCGTCGGTATAAGCCTTGGGCGACAGGCCGGCCTTCCCAGCGTGGTCCGGCGAGGTGAAGATCTCGGAATAGATGGCGCCGTCGCGGGCGAGGCTGGTCAGGTAATGGTCGGCCAGCCGCGCATAGTCCTCTTCGGTGCGGAACAGGTCGGAGGAGAAGTCATAGGCGGCGAGGAAGGAGGTGAAATCGTGCCAGACAAATGAGCCGTCCTGAATGTAGGGCGAGGCGTCCTTGCCGTATTTCTGCGCCTGGCGGATGACGAGCTCGGGCGCCGCTGCCCCTTCGATATGGCAGTGCAGTTCCGCTTTCAAAGGCATGCAATCATCCCGTCAGGTCAGCCTAGGTCGTGCACCCATAAGCATGAATTTACGACCGGGAAGCGCGGCCGAACACCGCGCCTTAAACAATAGCGTCGGCACCATCGATCGGCTATGGTCCCGCCGGTTTTATGGCGGATCAAAAATAATGTCGGTTGAGAGAACCACGGCCGTTGGCGGCATGGAAACCTCCTATGGTTTCAAGCGCGTAGGGGCAGGCGAGAAGCAGTCCCTGGTCAACGACGTTTTCCACAAGGTGGCGAACCGCTACGATCTGATGAACGACCTGATGTCGGGCGGTCTGCACCGGCTGTGGAAGGACGCCATGGTCACATGGCTCAATCCACCGAAACGACCGGGCTGGAGCGTTCTCGACGTTGCCGGCGGCACCGGCGATATCGCCTTCCGCATCGTCGAGGCGAGCGGCAGGAACGCCCATGTCACGGTTCTCGACATCAACGGCTCGATGCTCGCCGTCGGCCGCGACCGGGCCGAGAAAAAGGGTCTGACCGATAACACCGATTTCGTCGAGGCCAATGCCGAGGAGCTGCCTTTCGCTGAGGCCAGTTTCGACGCCTACACGATCGCGTTCGGCATTCGCAACGTGCCGCGCATCGATGTGGCGCTTGCCGAAGCCTATCGCGTGCTGAAGCCCGGCGGGCGTTTTCTCTGCCTCGAATTTTCCGAGGTCGACATGCCGCTGCTCGACAAGGTCTACGAGGCGTGGTCGTTCAACGCCATTCCCAGGATCGGCAAGGCGGTGACCGGCGAAGACGAACCCTATTCCTATCTCGTCGAATCGATCCGCAAATTTCCCAATCAGCAGAATTTTGCCGCGATGATTTCCCGCGCCGGTTTTGCCCGCGTGTCTTTTCGCAATTATGCCGGCGGCATAGCTGCGCTTCATTCGGGCTGGAAACTTTGAGGCTGGCCCGATTTTTTCATCCGCGGGGAGCCCTTCGCCCGTCTAAGAAACCGGCAGGGCTGGTGCAGTCATGAGCAGTGTCGGCGCTGGCCTCAGGCTCGTGCGGGCCGGCTGGGTGCTGGTCCGCGAAGGCG
>SAQR01000093.1 GCA_004020365.1 Mesorhizobium sp. | reverse complement strand
GAATCAGGTTGTGTCAGCAACCCAACCCTACCGAAGAACATCGATGACCGCCGCTGCGCCGCTCGCTCGCTACAGCGCTGTTGAGGGCGCGCTCGCGAGCGGCTTCGCTATCGCCGACCTACACCACGCGGTGGGACACGACCCCTGTTTTCACCAAAGTCGAACTCGCGGGTGACGCCTACGGCCCCTGCCAAGTTAATCCCATTTGAGATCGAATGCGGTGGGCGTGCCGCTCCTAGCAGCGCCGTTTTTCCCATTGACGTGAAAACATCAGAACAAAGTACCTTATGTCTACAGTTTCGTAGAATATCGTTTGGTTTCGGTGGTGGCCTATGGCGCATGTGTGGGAGATAGATGACTTGGCACGATTATCGGTTCTTGGAATATCCGGCGGTGTAAGCAACCCGTCCCGCACCACGGCGGTCGTCAATGCGCTGGTCAAGGCGGTCGCGTTGCGCCTGCTTGCCGACACCGGTCTGATTGAGATCACGGAGGCAGCACCGTCGCTTTTCGCCGGACTATCCCGCGGCGCACTTGGCGCATCTGGAGAAGCGATTATCCAGCGTGTCGAGAAGGCCGATTTGCTCGTGGTCGGAACGCCTGTCTATAGGGCTTCCTACACTGGCGCTCTCAAGCACCTGTTCGACCTGGTCGACTATCGCGCGTTGACGGGCAAGACCGTGCTTCTCGCGGCGACCGGCGGGAGCCCATACCATGGCCTGGTGCTCGAACATCAGCTCCGGCCATTGTTCGGCTTTTTTGGCGCTGTCACCGTCCCTACGGGCGTCTACGGCACGCCCGACGATTTCGTCGATGGCGAAATCGTCGGCGCAGCCATCATCGAGCGTATTGCAAGGGCCGCTACCGACGCGGTCTCCTTGCTCAACTCAAGTCACGCAAATGCCGCCGTCGCCACCCGCGTCGGCTGAGCCAATCAACAGGGGAAACGACGACATGAGTTCGCATTCCGACGCCATCAAATTCGCCTACTGGGTCCCGAACGTCTCCGGCGGCCTGGTCATCTCCAACATCGAGCAGCGGACGGGTTGGGATATCGACTACAACCGCAAGCTCGCCCAGATTGCCGAGGCCAACGGGTTCGACTATGCGCTGAGCCAGATCCGTTTCACAGCCGGCTATGGGGCCGACAACCAGCACGAATCAGTCTCGTTCAGCCATGCCTTGCTTGCCGCGACCACAACGCTGAAGGTCATCGCAGCGATCCTGCCCGGTCCGTGGAACCCTGCGCTGGCGGCCAAGCAGATCGCTACCATCAACCACCTGACCAATGGCCGCGTCTCCGTCAATGTCGTCAGCGGCTGGTTCCGAGGCGAGTTCGCCGCGATTGGCGAACTCTGGCTCGATCATGACGAGCGCTATCGCCGGTCGGAGGAATTTATCCGAGCGTTGCGCGGCATCTGGACGGAAGACAGCTTCACGCTGAAGGGCGATTTCTACCGCTTCACCAACTATTCCATGAAGCCGAAGCCGATCGAGCCCTTGCCCGAGATATTCCAGGGCGGCTCGTCGCGAGCCGCTCGCGACATGGCGTCTCGTGTCTCCGATTGGTATTTCACCAACGGCAATACCCCGGAGGAGATCCGGAAGCAGGTCGACGACATCCGCACCAAGGCGAAAGCCAACGGCCACAAGGTTAGGATCGGCGTCAACGCTTTCGCCATCGCCCGCGAGAGCGAGCAGGAAGCGCGCGCCGTGCTCGACGAGATCATCGCCAAGGCGAATCCGGAGGCGGTGCAGGGCTTTGCCGATCAGGTCAAGAATGCCGGCAAGGCCTCGCCGGAAGGCGAAGGCAATTGGGCGAAGTCGTCCCTCGAGGATCTCGTTCAGTACAATGACGGCTTCCGCAGCAATCTCATCGGCACGCCGGAACAGATCGCCGAACGCATCCTGAAACTGAAGGACGCCGGTGCCGACCTGATCCTGCTCGGCTTCCTGCATTTCCAGGAAGAGGTCGAGTTCTTCGGCAAGCGCGTCATTCCTCTGGTGCGCGAACTGGAAGCAGCTCGCGACAGGGAGCTTGTCGCCGCGGAATAGGACGGGCGCGGCCCACGGGGCCGCAGCCGACACGCCTTCAAAAGCAGGAATGTTTCATGATTGGTGCTTCGCTGGGAGCGGCCGCATACGAGCGCGCGTCCGAAATTTCCGCCATCCTCGCGGTGGCTAACCCCGTCGGCGACAGGCGTCTGGCACGCCTGTCGTCACGGCCGGATGTGGTTCTCGCGCTGAGCGGGATCGGCATTTCCTTTGGCGGGGTCAAGGCGCTGAGCGATGTTGATCTCGAAGTGGAAGTCGGCGAGATCCGCGCGGTGATCGGCCCCAACGGCGCCGGCAAGTCCTCACTGATCAACATCATCAGCGGCCTCTATCACGCCGACCGCGGCAGGATTGCGATCGGCGGGCAGTCCTTCTCCCGGGTGCCGGCGAGCCGTCTAGCACGGCTCGGCGTTGCGCGAACCTTCCAGAACCTGGCGCTATTCGGCGGTCTGTCCGTGCGCAACAACATCGCGTGCGGCCGCGTCCACACCAGGCGCGCCAGTTTCGTCGAACATATTGCAGGTCTGCCACGCGCCCGGAGCGAAGATGCGGGAATCGCCGAAAAGACCGATCAGATAGTCGCCTTCCTGCATCTCGAAAGCGTCGCCGACCGCCTCGTCGCCACCTTGCCTTACGGCCTGCAGAAGCGGGTCGAGCTGGCGCGCGCGCTGGTCGCCGAGCCGAAGCTGCTGCTGCTCGACGAGCCGATGGCCGGCATGACGGCGACCGAGAAGGCCGAGATGGCCGGCTTCGTGCGCGCCGCGCGCGACCGGCACGGCGTCACCATCATCCTGATCGAGCACGACATCGGCGTCGTCATGGGCCTCTCCGACCGCGTCGCCGTGCTCGACTACGGCCGCAAGATCGCAGACGGGACGCCGGCCGAGGTCAGGGCCGATCCGGCAGTGATCCGGGCCTATATCGGCACCGCCGAGGGCGAGAATGGCGAGGACATCCGATGAGCTACTATGATTTCCTCTTCGTCATCGAAGTGCTGGTCGGCGGCCTGCTCTCTGGCGTCATGTATTCGCTTGTCGCCATAGGTTTCGTGCTGATCTACAAGACGTCGGGCGTGCTGAACTTCGCGCAGGGGTCGATGGTGCTGTTCGCAGCGCTCACCTTTGTCAGCCTCGTCGAACGCGGCATCCCCTTCGCGCTTTCGCTGCTCATCACCTTCGCGGTCATGGTCGCGCTCGGCTTCACCATCGAGCGGACCGTGCTCAGGCCGCTGGTCAACCGCTCGCCGATGACGCTGTTCATGGCGACGCTGGGGCTCTCCTACATCATCGAAGGTGCCGCCCAGCTTATCTGGGGCACGCAGGTGCACGGGCTCGACCTCGGCATCGACGACACCCCCTTCGAGGTCGGCGGCATACTGATCTCATCCTTCGACCTGCTGGCGGCGGCGATCGCCGCCGCCATGGTCGCAGGCCTCAGCGCCTTCTTCTATTGGACGCGGATCGGCCTTGCGTTTCGCGCCGTCGCCGACGATCAGTTCGCGGCCCTCGCCGTCGGGCTGCGGCTGCCTCGCATCTGGGGCACCGTGTGGACGGCGGCCGGCTTCGTCGCGCTGGTCGCCGGACTGTTGTGGGGCGCGCGTCTCGGCATCCAGTTCTCGCTGTCGCTGATCGTGCTGAAGGCGCTGCCGGTGCTGGTGCTTGGCGGCTTCGATTCCATCCTCGGCGCCATCGTTGGCGGCCTCATCATCGGCGCCAGCGAGAAGCTGGCCGAGGTCTATCTCGGCCCGTTCGTCGGCGGCGGCATCGAGGGCTGGTTCGCCTATGCGCTGGCGCTGGTTGTGCTTTTGGTGCGCCCCTCCGGCCTGTTTGGCCAGAAAACCGCCGAAAGGGTCTGAACCATGGCCGTGCAAGCTCTCGACGCCGCAAGACTTCCAGTCGACTGGGCGAAACTCGTTCAGAAGCTGGCGTTGGCGACCGCCCTGTTCGTCGTCGCCTACGGCGTGGTCCCTGCCTATGCTTCGGGCTATCTGGTCGAGGCGATCCTGCTGCCATTCCTGGCGCTCAGCCTGGCGGCGGTCGGCCTCAATTTGCTGACCGGCTATTGCGGCCAGCTCTCGCTTGGCTCTTCCGCCTTCATGGCGGTGGGCGCGTTCGGCGCCTACAATTTCAACCTCAGGGTCGAAGGCCTGCCGCTGGCGGTGACCATGATCCTGGCCGGAATTTCCGCCGCCGGCTTCGGCGTCGTGTTCGGCCTGCCCAGTCTCAGGCTGCGCGGCTTCTACCTCGCCGTCTCGACGCTCGCCGCCCAGTTCTTCGTGCAATGGGCGCTGACCAAGTTCGGCTGGTTCTCCAACGACAACCCGTCCGGGGTGATCTCGGCGCCGCACCTGGCCGTCGCCGGTCTTTCGCTCGACAGCGCGACCGGCCGCTATTTGCTTTCGGTCACCACGGTCATGGTGCTGACGGCCCTCGTCTGGCGCTTGGTCAACAGCGCGACCGGTCGCAACTTCATCGCCGTGCGGGACAACGAAACCGCCGCACGCGTCATCGGTGTGCCGGTGCTGCGAACCAAGCTTCTGGCGTTCGCCATCTCGTCGTTCATCATCGGTATCGCCGGCGTGCTGTGGGCCTTCACCTATCTGCGCACCGTCGAGCCGGCAGGCTTCAATCTCGACCGCTCATTCCAGATCCTGTTCATCATCCTCATCGGCGGGCTGGCCTCGATCCGTGGCGCGTTTTTGGGTGCGGCGTTCATCGTTGTCCTCCCGCTCTTTCTGTCCCGGCTCGGCGCCTTCCTGTTCGGCGGCCTGTTCGATTCGGGCGTTCTCGACATGAGCCAGCGCATCGTGCTCGGCGCCCTTATCATCATCTTCCTCATCGCGGAACCGAGCGGGCTGTCGGCCCTCTTCGACCGCCTCAAACGACGGATCGGCTCAAGGTCCAGCTGATTGCCGCTCAACTTCCTCCTCCGCTCGGACCAACCCATCAGGAGACGTAAGCAATGACCTTCTTCAGTCACCTAAGAAAAGCGGCGATCGCCACGGCCTTCGTGCTCGGCGCGACGGCGGTTCACGCCGAAGAACAATACTTTCCCCTGCAGAGCTACCGTGTCGGTCCGTATGCGGCCGGCGGAACCGGCTTTTTCGGTGGCTTCATCGACTATCTCAACCTGATCAACATCCGCGACGGCGGCGTCAATGGCGTCAAGCTGGCCTGGAGCGAAGGCGAGACGCAATATGAGGTCGAGAAGGGCGTCGAGGTGTATGAACGGTTGAAGAGCAATCCCGGCATCGCTGCCTGGAATCCACTCTCGGTCGGCATCGCCTATGCCATGATCGATCGCATCACCGACGACAAGGTGCCGCTGATCACCATCAACCACGGCCGCACAGACACGACCGACGGGCGGGTGTTCCCTTACGTCTTCCCGCTGCTGCTCAATCCTTACAGCGAGACCTCCGGCATCGTGAACTACATCGCGTCCAAGGAAGGAGGCCTCGACAAGCTCAAGGGCAAGAACATCGTCGTGCTCTATCACGGCTCGCCCTATGGGAAGGAGACGATCCCGATCTATGAGCTGCTGTCGCAGAAATACGGCTTCGAGCTGTCGCAGATCGAGGTGCCGCATCCCGGCAACGAGCAGCAGGCGCAGTGGCTGACCATCCGGCGCGAGCATCCTGACTATGTCGTGCTGCGCGGCTGGGGCGTGATGAACCCCGTCGCCTTGAAGACCGCGCAGAAGAGAGGCTTCCCGGCCGATCACATCATAGGCAATGTCTGGTCGAATTCCGAAGAGGATGTCATCCCCGCCGGCGATGCCGCCAAGGGCTATACGGCCATCACCACCCAGGCCTCGGGTGAGCGGTATCCGGTGGTCCAGGAGATCGTCAAAACGGTCTACGGCGACGGCAAAGGCAATCTCGAGGACAAAAGCCGCATCGGCTCGGTCTACCACAACCTCGGCATCGTCAATGGCATCCTCAATGTCGAGGCGGTCCGCATCGCACAGGCCAAGTTCGGCAACCGCACGCTGACCGGCGACGAAGTGCGTTGGGGCTTCGAGCATCTCAAGCTCGATCCGGCGCGCGTCGAGGCACTCGGCGCCAAGGACCTGTTCCACTCGATCAACGTCTCCTGGGACAATCACGAGGGTGACGGCTACGTGACCTTCCAGCAATGGGACGGCAAGAAGTGGAATGTCGTCTCCGACTGGATCGCTCCCGACTGGAAGCTGCTGCGTCCGATCATCGAGAAGTCGTCCGAGGCGTATGCCAAGGAAAAGGGCATCAAGATCCGCACGGCCGAGGACGCCGACGCGGTGGTCAGCAACTGAATTTGGTATGGTGCGGCCGACAAATCTGGCCGGCCGCGCCATCCACCTTCCCGAGCGGAGTCATCGATGTCCATCCCGGAATACCCGATACTGTCAGTTAGCAGCGTGGAGGCTGTCTACAACGGCGCCATCGCCGCCCTACACGGCGTCGACTTGTTGGTTGGCAGGGGCGAGATCGTCGCGCTGCTCGGCTCCAACGGTGCCGGCAAGACGACACTGCTGCGCGCCGTATCCAATCTCCTTCCGGCTGAGCGCGGCGCCATTACCGCCGGTCGGATCACCTTCGGTGGCGAGGATGTTTCAAGGGCAAGCCCCTCGCACCTAGTCCGCAGCGGCCTTGTCCAAGTCCTCGAGGGCCGGCATTGCTTCCGCTCGCTGACGGTCGAAGAGAACCTCTTCACCGGCGCGCTCGGACGCTCGTCCTCTCGCACGGGCGTCAAGGCGGACCTCGATCGTGTCTATTCACTTTTCCCAAGGCTCGCCGAGAAGCGGCGAACCCGGTCCGGCCTCACTTCCGGGGGCGAGCAGCAGATGACGGCTATCGGCCGGGGTCTGATGTCGCGGCCGAAACTCTTTGTTCTGGACGAGCCGTCGATGGGGCTGGCACCGCTGATCGTCGACGAGATCTTCAGCGCCCTGAAACGGCTCAACCGCGACGAAGGCCTTTCGATCCTCGTTGCCGAACAGAATTCGGCGGTCGCGCTGAAATACGCCGACCGCGCCACCGTGCTCGAGAACGGCGTCAGCGTGCTGGAAGGATCGGCTGCCGACTTGCGCCAGCGCACCGATATCAAAACCTACTACCTCGGCGGCGCGCCGCTTCCACCGCAACATTTTCCCAAGGAGACAGCAGCATGACCATCCAATCCAGGCAGGCGTCGGATAGCCGCAGTGCCGTCCCGCCGGTCGAACGACCCTCTGCCAAGGCGCATGTGATCAAGGCCGATGCCGAGGCAATCGCTGTCGCCGAAAAACTCGCCGCCGAATTCGCCAGGGATGCCTCCAAGCGGGATCGTGAACGCATCTGGCCGAAGGAAGAGCTCAATGCGTTTTCGCAGAGCGGCCTGTGGTCGATCAACGTGCCGAAAGCCTATGGCGGGCCGGAGCTCTCCTATGTGACCCTGTCGAAGGTGATCACCATCATCTCGGCGGCCGATCCGTCGCTCGGCCAGATTCCGCAGAACCATCTTGGCGTCGTCGCCGCTATCCGCACCGTCTCCGACGAGGCGCAGAAGAAGCTGCTTTTCGCTGAGGTGCTGTCCGGCACGCGCTTCGGCAACGCGTTCTCCGAGTTCGGCTCCAAGCGCGCGGCCGACTTCGAGACAAAGTTCGTCGACGCCGGCGACCATGTCGTGGTCAACGGCCAGAAATTCTATTCGAGCGGTGCTCTGCTTGCCCATCTGGTTCCGATCGTGGCGCTCGATGACGAGGGGCGCGCCTGGTATGCCATCGCCGATCGCGGCGCGCCCGGACTGACGGTGATCGACGACTGGTCGAGCTTCGGACAGAAGACGACTTTGTCCGGCACGGTCCTGCTCGACAATGTCAAGGTGCCCAAAACGCATCTTGTCCCCGGCTACAAGGGCTATGACAGGCCGACGGCCGACGGCGCCATCTTCCAGATCATCCAGGCCGCGGTCGATCTCGGCATCGCCAAGGCGGCGATCGACGAGACTGTCGGCTTCGTGCGCACCAAGTCGCGCGCCTGGATCGACAGCGGCGTCGATCATGCCTGGCAGGATCCTTATACGATCCAGGCGATTGGCGACCTTCGCCTGCGGGCCAACGCGGCAGAGGCGGTTCTGGAAAGGGCCGGGCTTGCGGTCGATCGCGCCGTGGCCGACCCGAACGAGAAGACCGTCGCGGAAGCGCAGATCGCGGTTGCCGAATCCAAGATCCTCACGACAGAGATCGCCATCATTGCCACGAACAAGCTGTTCGAGCTCGCCGGCACACGCTCGACGCTGGCCGAGCACAATCTCGACCGGCACTGGCGCAACGCCCGCACCCACACGCTGCACGATCCGGTGCGCTGGAAATACGCGATCCTCGGCAACTACTACCTCAACGACGTAAATCCGCCGCTCCATGCCTGGAGCTGAGCGAAGCGCCCCCAAATCACAGAGGACCATTCATGAGCATTGCCACTCCCGACAGGATCAAGGTCCTGTGGTTTCTGCCGACTCATGGCGACAGCCGCTATCTCGGCACCTCAGAGGGGGGCAGGGCGGTCGACTTGCCCTATCTCACCCAAGTCGCGAAAGCCGCCGATGCCATCGGCTACTATGGCGCGCTGCTGCCGACAGGACGCAGTTGCGAAGATAGCTGGGTCGTGGCGTCGGCGCTGGCACCGCTGACGCAGCGGCTTCGCTTCCTTGTCGCCGTCCGGCCGGGCCTGCAATCGCCGACGCTAGCCGCGCGCATGACCTCGACGCTCGACCGCATTTCCAGCGGACGGCTGCTCATCAACGTCGTCACCGGCGGGGATCCGGTCGAGAACAAGGGCGACGGCATCTTCCTCAGCCATGACGAGCGCTATGAGGTGACGCGGGAATTCCTCGACATCTACAAGGCGGTGCTTCGCGGCGAGACCGTAGCGTTCGCAGGCAAGCACTTCCGTATCGAGGACGGTCGCCTACTGTTTCCGCCCGTGCAGACGCCACATCCGCCGCTCTATTTCGGCGGCTCGTCCGATGCCGCTAACGCGGTCGCCGCCGAACAGATCGACAAATATTTGACCTGGGGCGAACCGCCGGCGGACGTCGCGGCAAAGATTGCCCATGTGCGCGGTCTTGCCGAGAAAGCCGGGCGCCAGGTGACCTTCGGCATCCGGCTGCATGTCATCGTCCGCGAGACCAATTATGAGGCCTGGGCCGATGCCGACCGCCTGATCAGCCGCCTGGACGACAACACGATAACCGAGGCGCAGAAGGTTTTCGCGCGCATGGATTCCGTCGGCCAGTCGCGCATGAGCCGGCTTCATGGCGGCCGCCGCGACAAGCTCGAAATCAGTCCGAACCTGTGGGCTGGCGTTGGCCTGGTGCGCGGCGGCGCCGGCACCGCCCTGGTCGGCGATGCGGCGACAGTTGCGGAACGGATCGACGAATACCGGCGCATTGGCATCGATAGCTTTATCCTGTCCGGCTATCCGCATCTGGAGGAGGCCTATCGGTTTGGCGAACTGGTGTTGCCGTTGTTGCCGCTCGATCATGAAATCTCGACGCGCCCGACGGCAGTGAACATGGGACCGTTCGGCGAAACGGTGGCCGGCGATCATCGGCCTTCGGCACTGCGCGCGAGTCAGTCTTGAGCGCCAGAGACTTGGGCAGGGTACCGGTCGTAGCCATCATCGGTGGCGGCTTTTCCGGTGCGGCGACCGCGTTTCATCTTGCGCGGCTGCTGCCCGCCGGTGCTGCCGATATCGTGGTCGTCGAGCCCAGAGAGGGGCTCGGCTATGGTCTGGCCTACTCGACGGCCGATCCTTCACACCGCATCAATGTGCCGGCGTCGAGAATGACGCTGATCTCCGGCCAGGACAGCCACTTTGCCGATTGGCTGGAGCAGACCGGCGCGATTCTCGACGATGCCGAGGCTATTGCCGCAAATGGAGCACTCTACCCACAACGACGCGTTTTCGGGCGCTACGTGGAATCTTATCTCCAACCCTTTCTGTTCGGCAAAGTGATCCGTCATGTCAGGTCCGCCGTCGCGTCAGTCGAGCTTAGTGGCCAGGGCTACATCCTGATTCTCGCTGATGGAAGGACGCTCGCAGCCGACGCCCTAGTGATTGCGGCGACGCATCCGCCACCGGCCTTGCCATCGGCCCTGCGGTCTGTGGCTGCTGCTGCCCGGCTGGTGGCCAATCCCTATGATCTCGGAGGGCTGCAAGCGATCGGCCGCGACGACCAAGTGCTCGTAGTCGGCACTGGATTGACGTCGGCGGATATCATTGCCACGCTGGACCGCAATGGGCATCGTAGCCGCATCGTCGCGCTGTCACGTCATGGTTATCGTTCGCGCAGCCACGCGGTGCTCCCGGGCGACCCGATTGGTGATTTCATCAGTCTGCCTTCACGCAGCGCAACAGTGATGCTCAAACGCATCCGGGCCACGATCCTAGATGCCAAGCGTCGGGGCGAAGACTGGCACCCGGTCCTCGATGCCGTCCGACGTCAGGGACAAATCATCTGGCAGGCCCTGCCGCTCGACGAGCAACGCCGCCTCGTGCGCCATTTGCGCACGCTGTGGGATGTGCATCGCTTCCGCATCGCGCCACAGGTCGCGGACGTGCTCGATCGCCGCGTTGCCGAAGGCATGCTCGCCTATCGCGCCGCATCGATCGTCGGCGCCGAGCAGGTCGACGGGCGCATTCGGGTCACGCTGCGGCCAAGGCGCCAACCCACTCAGACAACCGAGACGTTCGACAGGGTGGTCGTCACGACCGGGCCGGCGCATGCCGATATTTTCCGGACCAACACAGCAATTGCCGATCTCGGGCGAATGGGACTGGTCCGGCTAGACCCGATTGGCCTTGGCCTGGCGACCGACAGCCAAGGCCGTGCGGTCAGCACTTCCGGCCGACCGACCGACAGCATTTTCGTCAGCGGGCCGCTGGCGCGCGGCAGCGTTGGCGAATTGATGGGAATTCCCGAAGTCACCGCGCATGCCGAGCGTATAGCCGCTGAAATCCACCAATGGCTTGGATACCAAACGGCGTTGCGTCGTAAGGCGTCGTGAAGCTGCAAACACGATGAGGCTATCCAGATGACACTCACCGAGCGTATTGCGAAGGTGGAAGCCCATCGTGTCGTAAATAGGCCACTGGTCGCGTGCCGCTCCTGGCGCTTTTAGCAGATCCGCTCGACCTCGGAGGTGCCGATCTCCATGCCCAGACTTCGCACCGGCGTCCACCGCTTTGATGACGATCCGAGACGATCAGCCCACCGCGGCGGGTCGAGAAAGCACTGGGCGGGAAGACGCCTACAGCGAGGCTGCTCGCCTTGTGGCCGCAGAGAGGGAAAGAATCTGCCGCCGGACATCGACTTCAGTGGTTTAGAGAAGGCGGCTCGGCAGCGACCTCTGCGTGAACCCAGACGCCTTGAAAAGCCCGATGCGTCCGGATTTTGGCGGTGATCTTCATCAAATGCGATGAGCTGCAATTTCTGGCGACGGCCACGCTAAGGGCGGGCCTCCAGCACCATGTTGAACGGTGTCTCCGCGGCGCGACGCAATCGCTTGAAGCCGCCACCGGTCACCACCTTGCGCAGCCTCGCCTCACCGGCCTGGGCTCCAAGCGCGAGCCCGACTTCCTGCGACACGGACGCGGGCGTGCACACGAACGTGGAAGCGGCATAGTAAACGCGTCCGACGGGATTGAGGTTCGCCGCCAGATGATCATGCGCGAACGGCTCGACGATCATCCACGTGCCATCCGGCTTGAGCGATCCGTGGACATGGGTGGCGGCGCCCGTCGGGTCGCCCATGTCGTGAAGGCAATCGAAGAATGTGACGAGGTCGTAGGTTCCGGGATAGCTCTTGGCGGCCGCGACGTCGAACCGCGTGTTGACGCCGACGCCGGCTACCTCGGCCGCCTTGCGGGCGCGCTCAATCGAAGGGGCATGATAGTCGAAGCCGACGAAGCGCGAATTGGGGAAGGCCTGTGCCATGAGCACGGTCGATGCACCATGACCGCATCCAACATCCGCGACGTCCACGCCGCGTTCGAGCTTCTCGACGACGCCCTCCAAGGCCGGCAGCCAGGAGTCGATCAGATTGGCATTGTAGCCTGGACGGAAGAACCGTTCCGTACCGCGAAACAGACACGCGCTATGATCGTGCCACCCGACGCCATTGCCGGACTGGAATGCCTGCCTCACCTTTTCTTCATCGAGCCACAGCGCGGACAGGAACTCGAATGCGCCTGCCATGAAGGCCGGGCTGTCTTCATCGGCGAACACCAGCTCTTGCTCGGCGTTGAGATAGAATTTGTCGCTCGCTTCGGTGGTCGGGAATGACAGCCACCTCCATGCCGTTGAAAAGCAGGAAATCCGTCACGTTGCCCTCGTCGGTAACCGGCGGAGCCGGAGTGGTCGTCACCAGGGCAAGCCCTGTCGCAGCAGGTATCCTAGGGCAGCCCGTCAGAACATCGATGACTCCGGTTGTGGTGCCGGGGCGGGCGATCAGGGGCCAAGTGATTGTTCCGAGGCGGCTGTATGTTGTGGTAAGGTGATCATGCGAATTCTTGTTGGTCGGTCACGTGTTTTGCGGATGACCCGCATGTACTGTGCCAAATGAGAAAACCATTCAAACGCAATCCAGTAGATCTGACTGTATCCGACATTGTCGGAATTTGGACATCGCCGAACGCGAAGCGCTCGGGGCTTGTGACGATACTTGAGCGTGCTGCTTCGGAGGAGGGATGCGCCTCGAACCGGCCGCGAGGCCTTTTTCTGGCAACGGATATTCCGGCCGGGTTAGGCCGCGAGGAAAGCGACGGTGAATAAGAGGTAGAGGACCAACCGTTTTGAGCGGGTAGTTGCCGTGTTGCGCCCCCACGCAAAGGCCAGCACCACGGAGCAGTATTTCTGGTGGCGACACTACAACGCCTTTAAGTGCCGGTTACCCGTTTTTACCCGATGCTGGATACGACTACAACGACTCCTTCCCGAGCCTGCGTGCGGCGCTTACCTGGAAGATGGAAGCCGGTCAGATCGCAACGGGGGAGGGCGGCCAGATCTGGGCAATCCCGCATGCATTTGAGAACATCCAGCTGTTCTACCGCAAGGATACCTTGGAGAAGTATAACATCGCGGTTCCGACGTCTCCGCCGGAAATGGCAAAGGCGTGCGAACAACTCAAAGCCGCCGATCCTTCCATCACGCCGTTGGGGGTGCGAGGCGTGCGTTTCTGGAGCAGTATCCACACCGCCGCAGTCTCGATCGCCCGCTCCTACGGTGTCCACGATTTTGTCGTCACGGACGGCAAGCTCGACACGGGACTGGATTCGCCGGAATCGATCGCGTTCCACAAGGATTACGTGGACATGATCAAGAAGTGCGCGGCTCCTTCCTTCGCCAATGATAACTGGTACGAGTTCGTGGACGGCATCTCGTCCGGCCGCACCGCGATGGCGATCGACTCAAATATGTTCGGCTTCTGGAACGATGTTGCGGGGAAGCCGGCATCCGGCAAGATCGCCTTCGCTCCGCCGCTGCACGCACCGAGCGCCACGAGCTTCGATTCTAACATCTGGATCTGGGCTCTCGCCATGAACGCGGCTTCCGAAAAGAAGGGCACGGCCTGGCTGTTCATCCCGTGGGCCACCTCCAAGCAGGTGGCGCTCAAGGGTGCCCTTGCCGGCCAGCTCGTCAATCCGCCGCGCACGTCGACCTGGCAGGACGACACCTGGACTAAGTACGCTTCGCAGCCCGAGTTCAACAACTTCGTTGACAGCTTCAAAAAGACACAGGACCACGCCGCGCTGGCTTTCACACCGCGTGTCGGCTTCGGCGAAGCCATGAACGCATGGGCCGTGGCGATGCAGAAGATGGTAAACGGCGATGACGTCGAGACGACGTTGAGGGCGCTTGCCGAAGTAATCCGCACTGGCCTCTGATCAAAAGGAACAGGGCAGTACTATTGCACTGCCCTGTTCCCGCCAACGGCGGAGATCACGCCGTGTCACCCCAAGCACTTAAACCCAGCGTGCCGATTGCAGCCGAAGGACCTGGCGCGCGCGCCTCGTCCGGTTCGGCTTCGCTGGAGGGGCGTTCCATCGACTGTTTCAGCCTTGCAATCATCCAGGCGCTGGCCAAAAGCCAGATGGAGCGCCGGCTCAGGAACCGGCGCAAAAACTCGAGCCTGCCGGCGCTGATCGAGCTGGTGCTGGCGCGGCCGCTGGTGTCGGCAGGTCTGGTCGCGGCCGAGCTGAAAATTAGCCAGCGCCCTGCGCTCGGGCTGGTGCCGAACTCGGCATCCGTGAGGTGACCGGCAGGGGCGCTACCGGACGTGGGGCCCCGTTTAGCTGCGGCGGGCTTTGGCGAAAGCGACAGCACTGATGATTTTTGCTGTACGCTCATTCTCCCTCATCTGCGCGTTGACAGAAAACCAGCAGCCGAGGGTCACTGCACGCTGTGCTCCCGCGATTTCCGGAAAACCAATGAAGAACGACTTTGATCTATCGCGCGGGACGTATCATTCAACCATGTCGAGAACGGGCGTGACGGCACGTACACTATGGACCAGAGAACTTTGTCTGGCGACTTTGCGCACGCCTGCAGAACTCTTCGGAAAACTTCCTTCTGTTGATCCAATGATCGTAATGAGCTGGAGTGGCATCGCCGCTCTCCCCGGTTCTTGCTCTCTCAGTTGAACTTGATGCTAGCCTGCACGAACACGCCGTAGCGCTTTGCCTTCCAATCGTCGGCCTGCGGGGAACCACGACCGCCCATTGCCTCTTCGAAATGAGCCGTGCCGTTATTCGCCACGGCCCAGTAGCGGGCGCCGACGCCGATGTTGAACAAATCCGTGACCTTGTAGTTCAACACCGCCTCGAGCTGGACGCCATGCCCATCGCCGTCTTCGGGAATTAGCTTGATCTTGGGGCGCATGTGGTGCTGATCTTTGCAGTCGAGCCGCGTGAAGAGGAACGCCACGTCACCAGAAAGGCTGAGTCGCGCGGTGAGTTGCGTCTGCCCGGCCAAGCCGAGTCGCAGCGAATGCCAATCGTTGTCCTGGCTGATGAGGTTGACGTAGGTCGGGACGGTTGGCACACAGGTCCTCCAGTTGGTCGCCTGCTGCGTGCAACCGAAAGCGTCGTAGCTCTCGTGCCAGAAATTGTTGCCAACAAAAGCACCGATGCGGTAGCGCGGCGCGTTCAAGAAATTATATCCAAGATCGGCGGTGAAATAGCTGACGCCGCCCCCGCGCTGATCACTGAATGTGTTTGAGTAGCCCCCCATTTCCGTAAGAAGTCCTCGTCATGAGAAAACCCTCCCTGATGCCGCCGGCACCGAGGAGGCCTTTACGAAAATGCCAGTCGGATTGTGGATCGCGTTGAAGAAGACTTCACTCGAATGCGCGTCTAGATCGTCATAGGTGACCCGCGAGACCGGTGACGTACCTTTATGATTGTAAAGGTCCTTCGATGCTTGCCGGTACTGGGCCAGTAGCGTAGTCCACCCTCGAACGAAAAGACTGAGGCCGCCGCCCCGGCTACCGACGCCGACTCGAAATCACCGGCACTCGACGGCGGTTCGGAACTCCTCGGTGCCGCAGCGCCGGCCAAGCCGGGCCCGGTGAAAAATTCGTCGTCGAGGGCAAGGCGCCCGCTGCTTCGCCCGGCCGCGCCGACGATTTTTCTTGGCCGCCAAGGCGGCAGCCTGCGGCCGCGGCCACAACCGAAACGACCACGGCGATCAGTCCGTAAACCTGCCCCCGGGACACCTGAAGGGCAAAGCGCCCTCAGATGGCCGCGCAAGTAGGGTCTCGAGACAGACTCAGCGCGGCAGCACGCTCGATCCCATCAGCGCCTCGTCGATCGAACGCGCTGC
>SAQR01000092.1 GCA_004020365.1 Mesorhizobium sp. | reverse complement strand
CGCCAGAGCACGACCAAACCAAGCACGACGAAGATGTAAGTGCAGGCGTGGAACACCGAGCTGTCGCCCGGCAGCGGGCAAGCATTCATTTACCTGCCTTCGACGGAGTTAAGGCAAAAGTTTGAAAACTCCCGCACCTGGAACTGTACACGCCTTAATTGCTAGATGGCACGCCTTCGTTCCGACAAAACTGCGAATCGCGGGGCCACTGGCAATCCGCAGGTCGGCGGGTTCAGGCAATGCTCATTGAAGATGGGCCACCGACTTTCCTTTTGGCTGTAAAGCTCGGCGGGTTGTCGCTCTATTGCCGTCGGCGGGCGGTGGCGACGCGGACGGCTGAACACGAAGAAGTTTGACTAGGTTTGACCAGGGAGATTTTCGAGATCGAAGGGGCCGGACATCAGCTGCAATGCCGCTATCGCTACGCCAGCCCCGTTTAGAGCGGGAGGTGACCTGGAGGCGCGCCGAAACAGTACAAATGAACTTGTTATTGTGCAGTGCAGCAACGATATTGCTGCATGTGCGTTGTGCGCAGCGTGGCCGTCGTAGGCCACCATCAAATCAAGGAACTCTGATTTGCGAAAAATCTCCGACACCATCACCCGTCTTGCGGCATTCCGCGCCGGGCAGGGTTTTCAAGCCAACGGCCAACACCGCGATCGGTTATCGGATCAGGGCGACTTCGGCTCCAATCCGGGCGCGTTGCGGGCGAGGAACTATGTTCCGGATGATCTTCCAGACGGGGCGCCTCTTGTCGTGGTGCTGCATGGCTGCACGCAGACCGCAGCAGGGTACGACCATGGTTCCGGCTGGTCGCAACTGGCCGACCAGGAAGGTTTTGCGCTGCTGTTTCCCGAGCAGCAACGCGCCAACAATCCCAACCTCTGCTTCAACTGGTTCGTGCCCAGCGATACAAAGCGGAACGGCGGAGAGGCACTTTCCATCCGCCGAATGGTCGAAGCAATGGTCCTGGCCCATGGCCTCGATCCTAAGCGAATCTTTATCACCGGTCTCTCCGCCGGAGGCGCCATGACATCGGTGATGCTGGCTTGCTACCCGGAGGTTTTTGCAGGCGGCGCGATAATCGCGGGCCTGCCGTATGGGAGCGCAAAGACAATCCCCGAGGCCTTTGACCGCATGCGCGGTCATGGCATGCCTTCGGATCCGCAATTGCAGAAAGCCCTACGCCATGCCTCGCCGCACCAAGGTCCTTGGCCTTCTATATCGGTCTGGCACGGCTCCACCGATCAGACCGTTGCATCTTCCAACGCTGATGCGATCGTCGAGCAATGGCGGGCCGTTCACGGGCTCGATGCATGTTCGACCCGATCAGAAATGGTGGATGGTCATTCACGGCGCGTCTGGTGCAATGCCCAAGGGCAGGAGCTGATCGAGGAATATCGCATCGCCCGAATGGGCCACGGTACACCACTTGACACGGCCGGCGACGCCGCGCTTGGCGCTGCGGGACCGTACATGCTTGACATCGGTATCTCCTCTACCCGGCATATCGCGCGGTTCTGGGGAATAGCGAAGCAGTCCGTCAAGCGAGATGCGAAGACCAAGCCCGCAAAAGCCAACAACGCGGCGCTCGCGCCCGGTTTCGCACGCGCTTTCTCGATGCCCAAGGCTGGGGTTCCCAATGTCCCTCACTCTGCGAAACGTGCAAACATCCCGCTTTCTCAGAAGCCCAACTCCGCCGCGGGGATACGAAAAGTCATAGAGGACGCCCTGCGATCGGCAGGCTTGATGCACTAAGGTCTCGCCGAACAACGGCACTTTAGGACCTCTACGCGATCAGCAAAAATTCGATATCGAGCCAACCTCTTCGGCCAAGATGAGCCTGCGGGGCTTGCCAACGCCTGGCGGAGCTGAAGCCCCAAAGGGGTCTTCACCCTTTCGGGCAGCCATCCCTGACGCGCACTGTGGCTGTCGTGCGAATACCGCGATTTCGGCGTGCCCAAGGCAGCTCTGCCATCTCAACATCGCCGCCGCAGCGCCTTATGATCACCAGGGATTCGTCGAGCGATGCGTCGGAACCGAAATCCTTCGCGCTCATGGTCGAGCGAACATAACAGGATCACGATCCAGTGCGATGCGATCGGAAGGAGGACCGATGTGCAATGATTATCGATTGACGGTGGATGTCGCTTCTATCGTGGGGGACTTCGCTGACCTGAAGATCAAGATCCGCTTCGGAGAAGGAGCGCCTAACCTCCAGGCGCGTGAGGACATCAAGATCACGGACGTGGCGCCGATCATCAGGACTATCGAGGGCGTCCGAGGCGAAGGCGATATGGTGCAACGTCGCTGGAGCTGGCACGGACCGAACAAGCGGCCGGTCTATAATTTCCGTTCAGAGGGCCGGGAGTTCTCGTCGAACCGGTGCCTCATCGTCGCGGACGGCTTCTAACGAGTTCACCGATCCGATAGACAAGAAGAAGCGAAAGGACAAGTGGCTCTTCACAAAGAAGGACGAGCCGATCTTCTGCATTGCTGGAATCTGGCGTGACACGCCGGAGGTCGGCGAAGCCTTCACCATGCTGACGATGGAGCCTGGGCCCGATATCGCGCATTATCACGACAGGCAGATTGTTATCCTCGATCGCAGTGCGTGGGCGGATTGGCTCGACCCATCGGTGTCGGCGAAGTCGCTGATCAAGGCCCTTCCCCCCGGCACACTGCAGGTAGGGCAAGTCGGGTGACTTGAAACGAAACGGCGGGAGTCGATCAGGGATGGGGCGGGGAGCGCAACACCTGCCGGGCTGGCTTGTCCTGACGCTCGCCTTGGTACGAGACCTGGCGCAGGAGATTGTCTTCCGTCCAGGTGAGATAGGTGACCTCGACCACCACTTCAGGCCTGACCCAATGCACGCGCGACAGCTCAAGCGGCGAGCCGAACCGGCTCTCGCGCGGCGGCGGAAAGTCGAGGGGCATTCGAGCTGTCTGAAGTGGCGCAAGCCGGCGAGCCAATCGCTTGAGCTCTGCAACCGTGATGCCCGTGCCGGCGCGGCCCGCATACAACAGACGACCATCATCGGTGTAGTAGCCGAGAAGCAGCGAGCCGATGTGCGGCCATTAATCTCCACAGCCGCCAGCTATGGGCAACGATTTGGTGGGTTGGATCTTTCGAGACAATGCCGATGCTTACACCCAGGTAACGCTTTCGCGCGTGCGATATGAAATTTGTGCATTGCAATATCTGCGGCGATCAATATGATCCTGTTGTCGGCCATCTACTCCTCCCAGATGCGATGCCGGCGCTGATGCGGTGCACCTCCTCCCGCGCTGCATTTCAAATCAAGCCCGCTGCCACTCCTCCCGGCAGCGGGCTTTTTTCGTTGTATGAGCGGCAATTTGGCCATTGGCCAACGTATTGGCTTCTAGGCGAGGCGAACGCTCCGGACTTCCAGGCCTTTCTTGCCCTGCCCGCATTCGACAATCACCTTCTGTCCCTCCACCAGCACGCCGAGCCCTGAGCGGGTCAGCGCGGTGGCATGAACGAAGACGTCCTTCTCACCATTTTCGGGAGCAATGAAGCCGAACCCCTTTTCGGGATTGTACCACTTGACCGTGCCCTCGCTCTCCAGCTGCGCACCACCCTTCCCGGCGATGGATCCCTCAGCAAGGCGCGCATCTGCCGCCGTTTTCGCGATCTGATCGCTGATCTCCAGCACGTGCACGACCTGACGACCTCTTGGACTTTCTTCAACCGCGACCTTGAGACGTGTCCCCTCGGAAACAGCGCGGCTTCCGGCAGCCTCCAGCACTCGGATGTGCAGATAAGCCTCCGTGCCGTCCGACAGTTTGACGAAGCCAAAACCCTTGCTGGCATTGAACCACAATATCTCGGCGTCGACAGGGTCTGCGGCCACAATTGCGGGCCGCTGAAAGTAGCTTGGTTCGGAAGCCCGTTCCGAAAAGGAAACCGGGTCATCGTCATACCGACGCCTACGTGGCTCGCGTTGGTCTCTATACTTGCCCATGATCGTCTCGACTGACATAGCGCGCGCACTGCGCTAGCTGTTCAGGATAATCTCCATCGGGCGACGCGTTTGTGTCAAATGGCCTGCGACTGAAAAAAGATGCAAACAATGCCTATATGGAGATGAACCCAAATTCAGGAGGTCAGAGACCATGACGACCGAACGCGCTGTGCTTGCAGGCGGCTGCTTCTGGGGTATGCAGGATCTGATCCGCCGCTACCCCGGCGTGATTTCCACCCGCGTCGGCTACACTGGCGGTGAGGTGCCTAACGCTACTTATCGCAATCATGGCAGCCACGCCGAGGCGGTCGAGATCGTGTTCGATCCAGACACGATCAGCTATCGCGATCTGTTGGAATTCTTCTTCCAGATCCATGATCCAACGACGCGCAACCGCCAGGGCAATGATGTCGGCACGAGCTACCGCTCGGCGATCTTCTATACAGACGACGAGCAAAAGCGCGTTGCGGAAGACACCATCGCCGATGTCGAAGCATCCCGGCTTTGGCCCGGTAAGGTCGTGACCGAGGTGGTGCCGGTCAGCGATTTCTGGGAGGCCGAGCCGGAGCATCAGGACTATCTCGAGCGCTATCCCAATGGCTACACCTGTCATTTCCCAAGACCAAACTGGAAGCTTCCGAAGCGAGGGGAAATTCGCCGCGCTGGGTAGGCCGCCGCACTTTACAACTCCTTCTCGGCCAGTTCGCGGAATCCGTCGGGGACCGAGCACGGACCGTCCAGTGCTGTGGCGGCGTAGCCCATAGCGTCACGTCCAAAGCGGTCGCGAATAATTCACTGACGCTGCCGAGAACATGATAGCCCAAGCCCGCAGGTCGAGAGTCTCGTCTCAAAATGCAGTTAATTTGAGAATCAGATCACTTGGATTCTCACAATTAAATGCCAAGGCTCAACCAAATCGCCGCATTGTTACAGTTAACTGCCAAGCGACAACAATAGCCAATGCTGGGTGATCCGATATACCGCATCGCTAACTATCGCTGCCGCGACTTGGTATCCCGGGAGTTGTCCATGACGATCTGACGCGCAGGCACAGCCGGGGTCCACGGTCATCGCCGCTGGTAGCCCGTCATCTCGAGATAACCCTTGCCAGGGTGTGTGCCGGCCACCCGCACCGGACCTTCCCAATAGAGAATGCTGAGACCCATCCAGGCCCTGAGAGTTGAGCGCGCCGACGGTGACGTCGAGCGCACGGTCGGGCAAGACGAGACGCCAGCGCGTAGGAATTTCGCGCCCTTCCACCCAGCTCGTCTCCAGCGGGGTCGCAACGAGCTTGCCGTCGCCGTAGGGCGTCACGGCACCGTCCGCCGCGATCCAGGTGGCGGAGGTGAAGCCGCTGTCAGCGGCATCGCGCAGGCGGAAAACCCATCAGCTTCTCGCCTGTGTCAAAGGAAAGCGAGAACCAATCCCAACCGTTTTGGTCGTCCGCCAGCGGCTGCGACGACCATTCGCGATCGAGCCACGCGGTGCCGCGCACCCGGATCTCACCTTCCGGCAAACTAATCTTTCCCTCAACTGAGAAAAAGGGCTGGGAATAGTAATAGCTCGCCTGCCCTTTCGCCGACTTGACCGAGTAGCCGCCGGCGCCGTGGAAGACGAGCGGGCCTTCGGCATGCATCGCGATGTCGTAGGCGAAGTCATTGCCGGTCGCGCTGAGCTGAAGTCGGTCCAGGCTGTCGCCCTCCATCTGCCAAGCGTCGATCCAGGCTACAGAACCAATGCTCACTGTGGGGAGAAAGTCTAGCGAAGAGGATGGAAAAAAATCGTAGCGGAACCGGTCAGGCCGCTTCCCTCCACTAAGAATATTGTTCAGGTTCGCCACCGCTATCAGATTCAGCCGCTACGCTTTTACGGGTGCCTTGCGCGCCTTCTTCATCGGCGATTTGATTGCTGGTGGGGTTGTTGCTGCTGCCGCTGTCCGAGCAGCCCGTTTTGGTCTTGCTGCCGGTGCCGGTGTAGGCACCGCGGCCTTGCGCCCGAGTCCAATTGCTTTCGCCATCGCAGAGCGGGTGGCCGCATAGCTCGGCGCCACCATTGGGTAATCGGCCGGTAGATTCCACTTTTGCCGGTATTCATCAGGGCTCAGATTGTAGTGAACTCCGATATGGCGCTTCAGGGATTTGAACTTTTTTCCGTCTTCCAGGCAGATGATGTAATCCGCTGCGACCGACTTCCTGATCGAGACTGCCGGTTGCTGTTGGACCACAGGTTCCGTTGCCGGCGTGCCGATCCCGTGCAGAGCGGCATGGATTTCGCCGATTAGCTTCGGCAACTCGGCGACCGGCAGTGGATTGTTCGACACATAGGCGGCAACAATGTCGGCGGCAATTGACACGATATCCGTTTTGCCATCGTGTTCGGGAGAATTGGTCATAGAATATTCCTTTGTCTTATCGGATTCACTAACCTATCGGATTCACTAAAGAAGTGTGATTTACCCGCTCCGCCAAGCAAATAATCCGTTTCCTTTCAACAATCCACATCCCTCGCCGACGATCGTTCTGATAGGCCGCGGATAAAGCTGTAGCCGCGCATTCAGGTTTAGCTCGGCCACCAAGTTTGGTCGCGGTCGCTCACCACGCCCGATGCGATAGCCGCGCGGGCGGTCCGCACGGTGAGCCCCATAAGATAGCCCTATCAAAGGAACGCGACGGCTTCTCCGATCGTTGACGCCTTTAATCGAGCGACCCGTCATGCAGTGGCTCAAGCCTAGAGCTACGCGTCGATGCGTGGCCGTGCTGGGGTCCATTGCTGTGCGCCGGCGGGCGAGATGATGATCTTGCGGCCCCCACGCTTGCGCAGGGTCAGCGGCAAGAGTTCGGCATATTTGGCCTCTGACGGCATCATGCAGTCCTCCTGTGCTCTGGCTGCTGTCGCAGCTCCGTCGCGAGGCTGGCCATGCCTTCCGTCCGAAGTCGAATGGAAATGCTCTCGACGGCGACATCTAAACGGTTACAAGCTCCTAGGCGCCCGAACGGAAAAAGCCCGCCGCACCTTTTCGGCGCGAACAGGCTATGACGAAGGAACACGACCCCTGCAACGCGCGTCAGTCTTGCTTCCGCTTCCACAGATCCGAAGTCGATGCGTATGCGAACGATGCTGACCAAGCGATCAGGACGAGTCCGTTGAGACCCTCCAAGGCCGCAACGATTCGCATCGGCCCAGTGGCATAGACTTCGCCAAAGCCGATCGTCGTGTAACAGGTAACCGAGAAATAGAAGAAATCCGCTGCGCTTCCGGAAAACAAGCCTGCGAGACCTCCAAGGTCTGGATGGTGGTGCATCCAGGCGTAGGCGAGCGCGAAAAGACAGATCCCCACCACGTGAGCAATGATTGCTGCGACGACCAAGAGCAGCAGATCAACCCGCATCGGAAGTGAAAAACGACGCCTCATCGTTGCGGCGATATTTAGCACTTCATAGTGCATCAGAACCGTTACCAGTGCGAGACCTACAGATATGGCGAACGCGATGAGCAATTGCGGTACCTTCAAGTAGGACTCAGATGCTCAACCGCTTATCACCGCGCGAGCGGTTCGAACAGCGTCGACCTGACGCGACGCGATGCATTGCCGAACACGCGAATGGTGAGGACGAACGCGAGCACCCGGTGGTGCCACCTCCCCGGGTCCTCGGCAAAATCGTCGGAACCGAACCGCTCCCAATGGCTTTCGTAATCAGGGGCAGCGTCAAAGAGGAGACTGTTATGGATCGGCAAGAAAATAGCGTTTTGGAGGCAGGCTGGCTTTTGGCGGTCCCGCTTTCGATCGGATTTGCCGTTTTGATTGCAGGCTTAGTGCTGGGCTAGTGTGCCATGGTAACCGGAGCTCGATCACTCGCCCCTCGGCCTTCCATGATTGCCGGGCGTCAACGGAACCAAAATCGCGCAATAGCTGCGGGACAGGAGCAAGGCGGACGCCACCGTCGCGCTTTTCGCCAGCCGGCCGCTCGGGCTTCTGCCTCGCTGCAAAACCAGCGCTCCCCCTTGCCGGTCGAGGTTACGGTTCGGTCATGACGGGGCGAGGGAGAAATGCCGCTAGGTGTCAATCCTAATTGGAGGTTCACGCAAAGAAAAACCCGCCACCGTGAGGCAGCGGGCTATGACAGTTTTTGTCCGGTTCAGTGATGGTCGCTCCGCCCACGTTTTCTACGAGGTTGCTTCGTGATCGGATGCGCTGCAAGAAACGCCTCGTCCGCCGCAATGAGCTTGGCGACTTCATCCGCACCGATCGGCAGATAGCGGTCCTTTGCGGCTTCTCGTTTCCATTGGACGGCCATTAGATCGGGTGCTGGAACTCGGATTTGATCGGCCAACAGCCTGCCGGCTCATGTCGACGCTGAGCATCCGTTTGTCAGAATAGGCGCTAGATCGATCCTCGTCCTCTAGGACGTACATCGCGTGAATGCTTTTCGCGAACCAGTAATCCGTTTCCGCCCTTGCGAGGCTGGTCACAGCATCAGCCTTGCGCCAAGGAAGGCGGCGCGCCTACGCATGAGCTGGTTGTGGTGCGTGTCGATGAGGACCGCATCCGGCAGCGGATCTAGGCACTGCTGCACAAATGCAGCCAGCGCCTTCGTCTTGACGGCGGCGCTCATGCTGATGCGTCCCCTTCCGAAGCCAACTGGAGAACCGATGCGGCCAAGCGGCTGCTCCGGTTCGGGCCTAGGTATGCCTGGCTCACCGGCTTGGTTTGCCACCACACCGCAGGCGGAACAGGCAACCTATTTCCGGAACCGATGCGTCTCCTACGGCTTCGAGCCAGGGACCCCGGCAATGGCCCAATGCATCCAAAACGAGTCGATTTCGTCTCGCGGCAGGGCATCCGCCAGGGCGAATGCGGCATTTGCCAACATGCAAAACAGTCAGCCGAAAACAACGACCTGCAACCGTTTCGGCAACACCGTGAACTGCACGACGTTTTGAGTTGGCACAGAGAGGCGGAAGCACGCCCGTCCCGCCCGTCCTGGCGAGCGCTTGTGCTACGCTGCCCACTGAAAATGCGGACTCCTGAATGACCCGACTATCTGTTGCGGAAGAGCTCGAAAGCGCCGCCGATCGCATCGCCGATATGACGCGCGCGGATCTGCAGATCATCCTGCGCCGCGCCTCACTCATGCTCAGAAACGTCTCCGGCGTGCCGCTGGAGCCGGCGACCGCGGACACGCTAGATTCAATAGCGGCCGAAATGAAAATCAGCAGATCCGATCTCATTCAGATCGTGCTGCGCGAATGGCTGGAAACCAACGCCTATCTGCCAGTTCGAATGATCGACGAGGAAAGCGAAATAGACGGCAGCGCTTAGGACTTTTCGCTACTACCGCCCGTGCCCACCCTCTGGTAGTTGTTCGTGCGGCGGACCCCAAACCGCCCGGCCGGCGCCTAAATCCCCAACGCTCCCGCCCAAACGGGCGCCGGCCACCCTCAGCCCTTCGTTCGAAAGTTGGCTTCCAGTCGCGATTGCGCGCCCGCTGCTGGCCTTCGTAGTCAGGAAAGCATGTGAAGAACACTTGCCGGCGGTCACGACCAGCAGCCTTGCAATTTGAGCAGACAAAGAGCCCGACCAGGTCGTCATGCATCGAGCCGTGGGCGCGGCCGAGCCTGTCAATCAGCGCCTGGATGTCGAGCTTCGTTGATCTGCAGCACATCGGGTGTCCGCAATTGACATAGATGCTTTCGCGGGCCGCTAGGTGTCGGCGAGGGTCTTTTGGGGCATGACGATCTCCGTTGAAGGGCTCGCCGCAACGGGAGGAATATAATCCTGAGGTTAGCGCCGGCAAGTTCGCCAGACAGCTTTCAACCGCTAACTCTCATCCCAAAAATCCTGCAGCGAGGCGTGCCGAAGGTCGTCCTCGCCCCTTAGATGTTTCACACGGGCTTTGATCCCCGGCTTGACCCATTGCGTTGCCGGCCGCTTTGGCATGTCCTTGGGCGGTGGCCCGGCATGTTCCTGAACCCTTTTCCAAAGCCGCTCCCGCATCTCGCGATTGACGCTGACGAAAGCACTGCCGACATATTTGCGCGTCCCCGGGTCAGCCATCAGAGCGAAGGCCGGCTTGCCCCTCTCGCGTTCAACTCCGAGAAGCTCGAACTCGCTTTCGGTGAAGGATTTTGTCTTCAGCCAATTGGTTGTCGGCCCGCTGCGATATTTGCTGTCTCGACGCTTTGATACCATCCCTTCCAGGCCGGCCGCGTCGATCAGATGATAGATCGCATTAGCCTCGCCTGGCATTGTCTCACTGAACTGGATGCGGTGCTCTACGGTCCCGAGCCGGTCCATGAGGGCGAAGCGCTCGCGAAGGGAATCATTGAGACCGTCGAAAGACTAAACCGGTAATGGATAATGGAGAAAGCCCGCGCCTCTGGCGGAGAGCGCGGCCCCGATCGGGTCCCGATCTGCAGCAGGCAACGGAGGTGCGTGCCCGCTGGTCACACACAATTATTAGAAATCGATGAAGTTCCACCCTGACTAGTACTTCGGATCGAAGCGTGCTGCCGGCAGGTGTCCGGCTTACATTAGCCAGAGTGAACGGAACGTGATTCCGCAGGGCTGCAGCAACAAAATCCCGTGTCCGGCGTTGCCCATCGACCGAAGCTTATCAGGAGAATGACATAGCCGACGACAAGAGCAAGCGTGACTTCCGCGACCGCGACCGTGTGTCCGCCGGTGACGACTACGAGATCGAATATATGGCCCAGCAGAACGGCGTCTCAGCAGACCAAGTCCGCCAGCTTATCAAAAGCAAGGGGAACGACCGGGCCACTTTGGCAGAAGCCGCGAGAGCATTGCGGGAGCGGAAATTAGATATTGGACCAAAAACGAAGGCACGGGATATCGAGGCAAGGACCATGACCAGCCAATCACGATCTTGGCCAGGTGCTTCATCATGCCGAGCCAGAACATCAACCTCTATCGCTTGTGAATTGAAAGCCCGCGCCCCATGAGGAAAGGACGCGGGCCGACCGGTGCATCTCCGATCTGCAGCCCATCGTCGGGAGGAACAAGATTTGCTGCACTTCCCGAACTTTCATCTCAAGCATGTGTTCCAGAGAAAGCGGAAAATGCCTGGAAAGTTCGAGCATTGATCGCAACAAAACGCTCCCGCCTGGCGTTCCGGTTCAATCTAAGCGCTGAAGAGGCTCACCATGGGCGAGGAAGAAAAGTCCGACCGCGACCGAATGACGGATTTCCAGGCGCAGTTCCTCGCCAAGGAAGCCGGAATAACTGAAGCTCAAGCGCGCGAGCTGATCGAGTTGATTGGCACCGATCGGGCGTCACTACTTCGGGAAGCTCGGCTGCTGAAAAACCGGCTGAAGCCGCCTGAGGCTTAGGAGCATTCCCATGCAATCCACATGGGACAATTTTGAAATAGGAGCCGCTCGATTGAATGAGAGCCGCGCGCGCGCAGATATCGATGATCTTCGCCAGACGATAAACGATACCCGCCGCCTAATACTGGCATCCCGTAAGCTGTTGGATCGCCTTGCCGCAGACGCCTACTCTGAGCAAGTAATCAACCGCTCAAAATCTCGCACCATATTCCACGCTCGACCTTTGCACATCGGCCGTCGAAATTGAACCCGGCGCGGCCTTTTCCCGGCCATCTTCGGCATTCACAATTTCCCGCAACAATCGTCGTTCCCGGCGGCGCATCGATCCAGCCATTCCCCTACGGGTTGGTAGCGCTGGCTACTTGCGCACGATCCATTCCAGCAAGTCAGGATCGACGTCATCGCTCCCGGTAAAATCGCTGATCAAAAGCGCGGCAACCGACCGCCATTTGTCTTCAGGGATATTCTCTTCGATCACGGTTTTTATGAAGGCGCTGCGCAAGATATCGCAGTCAAAAACCGATACCTGGGCGCCTGCTTGGGCTTTCGCCATCTCAGCCCTCCTGCCTCTAGGGCGGAAGCACTGCCAGCTCCCAAGCATCCGCGATGCCTCTATTCGGTACGGACGACTTAGGGATCGTACGCTCTATTGCGAATTTCGCGAGTCCGGCCTGTACAGCCTTCCGGTTTGTCAAATAGACACGGATCAACCGTTGAAGTCGAGGTCTACGACAACGAAAGCGGCGAGTACCGGACACTTGAAATGGAAGACAACTGATCCTCGCTACTCAAACTGCGCTCGCGCTGCGACGTGCCTCTGATATGAGCGCCGACAAGACCCGGCGATCGGCGACGGCCTCGCATGTGTAGCGACCATGTTTGTACAGTCCATGAGCCGACCCGCTCGGAGCTCCACCGTGTGCACCATGCATCCGGCAGACGTTCTTTCCTCGAACGGCCGGGGCACGACATCCAATCCCTGACCGCTTGCTCTTTGCTGAGCAGCGTATGGCCAAGTGCATGTGGTTAACATCTTGGTTTCGCGCGGGGTCGGCTCATACGGTTTTGCGATGGTGGCTGCCGGCTCGGCTGCCTCGGCAGCAAGCGGCTTGACGTTTGCTCGCGCGCGCGTTGGCATCGGGACGACCGTCATCAGTGCCTCACCATAGCCGCCTGCTGAATACCGATCGCCATCAGATCTGCGAGAGCGTTCGCAGCCTTGCTGAGCAAGTCCTGGCCCAGGACGTGATAGAACCCCGCGCTGTTATGGCGGCATTGTCTCTTCGGGGAGAGCGGGCGTGGGCAAAGGCCACCGTTATCAAGGCGCCAATCAGGCTGACCGCTGGCGAAGGCGCGCCGGCAGAAGAATGCCGTCACGGCGGCTGCCGCGACCCCTCTTGGTGCTGATCATCCTCGGCGCCAGCACGCTTGCCGCCGCAGTCACCCAATTCGCGATCCAGAGCACCGCCGGCCAACAGAGCACCGCAGGCGGTCAACGAGCAGTCGACAGCATCGGCCTTCTCGGCGGCTGCAACATCAAGGGAAACATACGCGTCAACTCCGGCGAGAAGGTCTATCACGTCCCCGGTCAGGAGTATTATGCGGAAACCCGCATCAGCCCTTTGAAGGGCGAAAGGTGGTTTTGTAGCGAGGCTGAGGCACAGGCGGCCGGCTGGCGGAAGGCAAGGCGATAACATCTGGCGGATTGGCGGCGCTGCTCGACTGCCTCGCAAGTGAACTGACCGTACCGGGTCAGTTTGAAACCAAGAGGATCTGCCGTTACTATTAGTTGGGGCTAATGCATATCTCCTTGGTCGGAAGGACCAAAGTGGAGAAGTTCCTGGCAGATCTGTTGGCAGCGGCGCTGGTGGCGTCGGTAGAACGATGCTGGTCTAAGGACAAGCTACCTTACAAGCCGATCTCGGAAGAAACAGTGAGAATGGCGAGTGCCCTACGCATTCTGAGCCAAGAATGCATGCATGGACGGCGCTATCCGCAGAGCAAAATTGAGAATGGCTTCAAAAGGCACTTCGAGGAAATGAAACTGCAATTGGTCGCGGAAGGGCACACCATAGTGGCTAGTGTGACCGAGAACGACTCACTCTGGAGTATGTCGGAGATGGAATCTTGACACCAAACGACGGCTTGGGATTGCGCCCCAATTTGGCTGTTTTCGAGCATACTGGCTTGATGACACTCCGGACTGGTAAATTTGACAGGCACGCCTGAACAACCAGAAAAATGGCCACGAGGCACCTGGCTTGCGCCTTCAGACCACGCTACGCTTTAAAATATCGCTGATCTGCGTTGCCGCCCATGTGCCACCGCGAGCCGTCGGGATACCCCGCGCATTGACAGCGGCGGCCGTTTTCCGCATGGACGCGCCCGTGCCTGGATTTCTCTGATGATGGGCAGCACGTTGGTTGCGAAGTCTTCGGCGATGACCGTACGGCGCTGCAGCCGCTTCCTGAGCCTGGCGGATCTGCGGATTGGCGAGGTGCACAAGCATAGGCAGGTTTGCGCCGCCGAACAGTGCCTAGAGCGGGATGCGTTCGAATTGAATAGGCATCCCGCTCTATCTATTTGTTTTAGCCGCATTCCTGCGACGCCAAGTGATTCCACTTGGCTGCAAAATGCTCTAGACGCCCGCATGGCGGGCCGCTGCGTTCACAATGCGGACGGCAAGCTCAATGGCTTCGGCATCGGACAGGCCTTGCTCCTCGGCCAGGGAAAGCCACGTTGCGAACTGGAGGGTATGCGCGAGCGTTGCCCCGAAGAAGCGCAGCTCGGCTGGGCTCACCTTCCAGCCTGCACTCAGGATCTCTCCCGCTCCCCGGAGCATCCAACGCCTGCGTTCCAGCGCAGCCGCCACCACTGGCATCTCGGCATCACGGTAGAGATTGGCGAGGAGTTGCCGCTTGCGGCGGTAATAGCCGTACAGCTGCTCGAGTGCGATCCTGTGACGTTCCTCCGGATCATCAATGTCGATCCACGTGTCCGGGTTCGGTGGGGGATCGACCTCGAACGAATATGCCGTGCAGGCCGAGAAGATCGCCTCCTCATCGGGGAAGTGGCGATAGACGGTGAGGCGCTGCACTCCGGCCCTATCGGCGATTGCGCTGATCGTCGTTCGCGAAGGCCCGACGGTGTGGTGCAATTCGGACGCCGCACGAGCGAGCGCTCTGTGGGTTTCGGCCTGTTTGTCGGCCCTAGCCTTGAGATTGTAACGCCGCCGGGGCGGCAGTTTCGGTGAACGCAAGTGGTTACCCATCTTGACGGGGGACAAAGCGGAGCTTATCGATGAGTGAACGTATGCGTTTACCGATTATCAGCCAAGGAGGAAATCATGACTTTCTCCAAGATGCAGCCAATTGCGCAACGTAATTGTGCCCCGATTACCATCCCGAACGCTGACGGCGACACCTTCGCAATCGGCGGTTTCGGGATCCATTGGAAGATAGAAGGAGCTGCGAGCGACGGGCGCTTCTCCGTAGTCCACCATCCGCTTGCTCCTCGGGCGCTGGCCGCGCCGCTTCATCGGCATCATCGCGAAGACGAATATTCCTACGTCCTCAACGGCCGGCTCGGCGCCCTGCTTGGCGATGATGTCGTTACGGCAGAACCCGGTACCTGGGTGTTCAAGCCGCGCAACCAGTGGCACACCTTTTGGAACGCGGGTGACGAGCCCTGCGAGATCATAGAGCTGATCTCCCCAGCGGGGTTCGAAGACTACTTCCGGGAACTCGCGGCCCTGTGGCCCGATCAGACGAAGATGCCCGAATTGCTCCGGAAGTACGAACTCGACATGGACCCCGGGAGTGTGCCCAATCTCTGTGCCCGGTTTGGGCTGGTTTCGGCGCGCCCTCAATCGGCCACCTAGAATCTGTCAGGCTCGGGCTGTGAATGGTTCAGGCCCGCAAGACCAAGAGCGGGGGACCGGCATCGTCACCGCGGCACGCGCGCAGACGGCTCAATCTGGCATGGGATACATGTACGAGCTCGATGCGATTGCTGCGGCAGTGATCGGCGGAACGTCTCTTGCTGGCGGGGTGGGCCGGATTGGGGGCACCGTTATCGGCGTGGTGATCTTGGGCGTGATGTCGTCAGGCTTCACGTTTCTGCGGGTCGACGCCTACTATCAGGAAATCGTGAAGGGCTTAATCATCGTGACGGCCGTGACCATTGATGTCTATCGGAATCGGCAGAAGCGCTCCTAGATTGAGTCCATTTTCGAAGGGTTGCTCGTCGCCTTGTTGGCCGCTGCTCGAGCGTCGGGAGGCGCCGGGCAATCTTTAAGGGCCGTCGCAGAGGCAGTGAAAGCCGGTGAATGACAATGAGCAAACGCCTAGGTCGGCTCGCCCAATTCTGCTTCGTTTCTTGCCGTCGGGCGACGCTCGTCATCGACAGGCGGAAGCTGCATAACCTCTGCCTCGGTGCGACCGAACTCACGGCCGATTTGAAATGCCGCGAACAGCGCGCCAAGGCCGATCAAGAGTCTAAGCATAGTAGTCTCCTTCGGCTCAGTAGCCTGACGGGCGGCGGTTTGTTCCAAGGGACGGGAACCACAATGAACAGTGCCCGTTGCCTCTGATCGATTGGCGAGGACACGCAGAGATGGCCCGAAAAAAATCGACCAATACGAGCCGGGTTAAGAAGGGTGCAGATCTTGAAGTTGAGCACCTGACGGAGGTGACAGATGTGACGCCGAAACAGGCGCGAACACTGCTTCGCAAGCACGGCGCCGACTGGCAGAAGCTGAAGGACGAAGCTGAAGATTTGAAGGAAGACTGACCAGGTATCAGATCTTCGGGGCCCTTCCGCCACGCCCGCACCCGCGTTCCTCTCATGTGAATATTATTTGATTGTTTTTGATCTTTCTACCGTCCCGCACATCGCGGAAACGGACTCCCCGGCCTGGCCGGATCCTCGAATTGGGATGACCACCCGGTGACCACGACCACTCGCAAGGAAATGCTCGCCACTGCCGACGCTATCCTCAAGAGCCAACTTAGAGAGCGCGCCTCCTTGCGCCGCATCTTGCGCACCCAGATCGGCGCCAGCGTCAGGTTTTCCAAAATGGTCAGGTGCGGGAACGGATTGAAGTGCTGGAACCCCATGCCGACGTCGCGGCGATTTCATGGATCTTCTTTAGGTCGCCTGTCAGTTCAACACGGTCCAAGACGATGCGGCCCTGCTGGTGACCCTTTGCCGACCTACGCCGTCCTGCGGGATTATGGAAAGGTCGCTCGCGCGACGGCGTCGATCTGCTTCGCCATGGTCGAACTGGAGCTGATCGACCGCGAGCGCTGTGTGGTCGAGAGGCGCATCGACAGGCCAGGACTGCTCCGCTGTTGACAATTTCCGTGAAGCTGTATCATTTTTGGCCTTGCGCATCCTGATCCTGACAGAGTCACGCGCTGCCTGTGTGCGTCAGCGGTTCGAACTGCGCCTCACCCCCACATCCCAAAAGTTATTTCCCCGAGAAAGACGGAGGATTTTCCATGGCCGATGCCCAATGTGTATGCGGCGCACTCAGACTTATAATGCGAGAGCCAACAAAATTGGTTGCCGCGTGTCATTGTTTAGCCTGCCAGCGGCGAACGGGTAGCCGACCCATCACGGCACCGCTGCCGACCTGACGATCCAGCATTTCCTTTACTTGGATGGCAACTGTTGACGCACCATCAGCGGCCGACTGCTTGACCGTATCGGCTGCCTCTTGAGCCAAATCGAATGCCTTGGAGAACGCGCCGCTCACTGTTGCCCCAACGTCCTTCTTTGCACTGTCATCTGGTGTCTTGGGCGCGGAATCCCGTTCCGTGTCGGCCGCCCGGCAGCCCCCCCTGTAAGGCGGCCAACTTTTGCCGGCGTGAATCTCTCCGCCCTCGATCGTCGACAGATGGTCGTGCAGCAGCGTGCTTCAAATTAAGGGATGCCTGGACGTGCTGAAGGGGAGTAAAGCCGTCGCCTCGGGCCGTAGGGCGTTCATCTCCCGAAGCAGATGCGCATGAGCCCTACAAAAGAGTTCTTCGAAAACTGGCTACACGAGAACGTCGGCAATCTTCCTGCCGAAAGCGGCGTGAGCATTGCCGTCTTGGTTCAGCAGTTCGAGCAAGAGGCCGTCCGGGTTTGTATTCACGAACTGAATCGATACACCCGCGGTCGCGGCCGTACGGTTCCACTTCGTGCCGTAGCACAGAAGCTTTTGCACAGAAGTTCAATGGCCACGAAATGCCCGGCGCTATGGCCCTACCTCGCCTTTTCGCATCTCCTGCGCGACTAGTCCGCCGGCAGCCAAACCCAGAGCG
>SAQR01000091.1 GCA_004020365.1 Mesorhizobium sp. | reverse complement strand
TCTCCCCCCTTGTGGGGGAGATGTCCGGCAGGACAGAGGGGGGCGCGAAGGAATGCAATCATTACAAGTTGATTGTCAGGCGTCTTACACTGCCTTGCAAGGCTGACACCGCGCTCTATCCACGCTATATGCGCCGCTTCAGGCAAGGATGCTGGACAATGACCGGACCAAGACGATCAAGCGAGGGGCTCGATGCCCGCCGCCGCAAGCTTCTGTTTCGATCCTGGCATCGCGGCATGCGCGAAATGGACCTTATTCTCGGCAGTTTCGCCGATGCCGAGATCGGCGCCTTGACCGGCGACGAACTCGACCAATATGAGAGGCTCCTCGATGTTGCCGACACCGAATTCCTGCCCGTGATCACCGGCGAGCGGCCGATTCCGGCTGACATCGACTGTGCCGTCCTGCAAAAAATCCTGGCGTCGCGCCAGACGATGACATTCTGAACGACGTGTAATCCATGAGCCTCATTCCCTCGATCGGCCTGCCGAAAGGCCGCGCCGGCCAGTTCATTGTCGACGGCGTCGCCGACGGCTACGAAGCGTTCGCGCTGGTGCAGGCGGCGCACGAGATCGCGCCCGACAAGCCGGTGCTGTTCGTGGCACGCGACGGCCAGCGCCTGCCTTCGATCGTCGAGGCGCTTTCCTTCGCCGCGCCTGGCCTGCCGGTTCTCGAACTGCCGGCCTGGGATTGCCTGCCCTACGACCGCGTTTCGCCTGGCTCGGATGCCGCGGCGCGACGGCTGGACGCGCTCACCGCGATGATCGCGTTGGCAAAAAAACCACACCGCGCCGTCATCCTGACCACCGCCAACGCGCTGCTGCAGCGCATTCCGCCGGCAGATCTTGTCGAGGCGCAGACATTTCACGCCAAACCCGGCAACCAGATCGACATGAACGCACTGGCGTCGCGGCTGGAGATATCAGGCTTCGAACGGGTGCCGACCGTGCGCGGCGTCGGCGAGTTTGCCGTGCGCGGCGGCATTCTGGACCTGTTCGCGCCGGGCTGGACGGAAGCGCTCAGGCTCGATTTCTTCGGCGATACACTGGAATCGATCCGCGTCTTCGACGCCGCCACGCAGCGCACCACCGGCCAGCGCAAGTCGATGGCGCTGCAGGCGATGAGCGAAGTGGCGCTGACGCCGGAGACCATCAGCCGTTTCCGCCGCAGCTACATCGACGCCTTTGGCGCGCCTTCGCGTGACGATGGGCTCTATGCGGCGGTTAGCGAGGGACGGCGTTTCGCCGGTATGGAGCACTGGCTGCCCTTCTTCTACGAGCGGTTGGAGACGGTGTTCGACTATCTGCCCGACACGCCTGTCGTGTTCGACCATCTGGCGCATGAGGCGCTGGCGGAGCGCCATGCGCTGATCCTTGACCATTATGAGGCGCGCAGGAAGCAGGCCGACGGCGCACTGAAGGACGCGGTGCCCTACAAGCCGGTGCCGCCCGACCTTCTTTATCTGTCGCCGGAAAACCTCATCCCCGTGCTTGGCTCGCGCGAAGCGATCGACTTCACGCCGTTCGATGCGCCCGACGCCGGCGCCAGGAAAATCTTCCATGCCGGCTCGCGGCATGGCCGCAGCTTCGTCGAGGAACGCGCCGACCCCAACGTCAACGTCTTCGACGTCGTCGTAAAACACATTGCCGACGAGCGCGCCGCCCGCCGCCGCGTTGTCGTCGCCGGCTGGACCGAAGGTTCGCTCGACCGGCTCGGTCAGATCCTGGCCGAGCATCATCTTGGCAATCTCGAGCCGGTCGCCACGCTGGCCGAGGCGGAAAAACTCGAACCGGGGCAGGCGGGACTTGCCGTGCTGCCGCTCGAATCCGGCTTCGAGACCGAGAAACTGGTCGTCGTCGCCGAGCAGGACATTCTGGGCGACCGGCTCATCCGTCGCTCGAAGCGCAAGAAGCGCGCTTCCGATTTCATCGCCGAGGCCTCGGCGTTGTCCTCCGGCGACATCGTCGTCCATAGCGACCACGGCATTGGCCGCTTCATCGGGCTGCGCACCATCGAGGCGGTCGGCGCGCCGCATGATTGCCTCGAAATCCATTATGCCGGCGACGACCGGCTGTTCCTGCCGGTGGAGAACATCGAGCTGTTGTCGCGCTATGGCTCGGATTCGACTGAGGCGACATTGGACAAGCTTGGCGGCGGCGCCTGGCAGTCCAGAAAAGCGCGGCTGAAGAAGCGCCTGCTCGACATGGCCGGACAGTTGATCCGCATCGCCGCCGAGCGGCAGATGCGCGCCGCCCCTTCGCTGGTCCCGGCCGACGGTCTCTATGACGAATTCGCCGCGCGGTTTCCCTATGAGGAGACCGACGACCAGCAGACGGCGATCGATTCGGTCATGGGCGATCTGGGCGCCGGCAAGCCGATGGACCGGCTGATCTGCGGTGATGTCGGCTTCGGCAAGACCGAGGTGGCACTTCGCGCTGCTTTCATTGCAGCGATGGAAGGCTTTCAGGTCGCGGTGGTGGTGCCGACGACGCTGCTGTCGCGCCAGCATTTCAAGACTTTTTCGCAGCGCTTCTCCGGCCTGCCGATCCGCGTCGCCCAGGCCTCGCGGCTGGTCGGCGCCAAGGAACTGGCAGAGGCCAAGAAAGGCATCGCCGACGGCACCGTCGACATCGTCATCGGCACTCACGCGCTGCTCGGCTCGTCGATCTCGTTCAAGAATCTCGGCCTGTTGATCATCGACGAGGAACAGCATTTTGGCGTCAAGCACAAGGAACGGCTGAAGGACCTGAAGAGCGACGTGCATGTGCTGACGCTGTCGGCGACGCCGATCCCGCGCACGCTGCAACTGGCGCTGACCGGGGTGCGCGAATTGTCGCTGATCGCCACGCCGCCGGTCGACCGGCTGGCGGTGCGCACCTTCATCTCGCCCTTCGACCCGCTGGTCATCCGCGAGACCCTGCTCAGGGAACGCTACCGCGGCGGCCATTCCTTCTATGTCGTGCCACGCATCAGCGATCTGGCGGAAATCCATGATTTCCTTCGTGAGTCCGTACCAGAGCTCAAGGTGGCTGTTGCTCACGGCCAAATGCCGCCCGGCGAGCTCGACGACATCATGAACGCCTTCTACGACGGCCAGTACGACGTGCTGTTGTCGACCACCATCGTCGAATCCGGCCTCGATATCCCGACCGCCAATACGCTGATCGTGCATCGCGCCGACATGTTCGGCCTGTCGCAGCTCTACCAGCTGCGCGGCCGCGTCGGCCGCTCGAAGGTGCGCGCCTATGCGCTGTTCACGCTGCCGGCCAACCGCAAGCTGACCGATACCGCCGAGCGCCGGCTGAAGGTGCTGCAGTCGCTCGACACGCTGGGCGCCGGCTTTCAGCTCGCCAGCCACGATCTCGACATCAGAGGCGCTGGCAATCTTCTCGGCGAAGAACAGTCCGGCCACATCAAGGAAGTCGGCTTCGAACTCTACCAGCAGATGCTGGAAGAGGCCGTTGCCGAGGTCAAGGATTCCGGCGAGGTGCAGGATGGCGGCTGGTCGCCGCAGATCGCCGTCGGCACGGCGGTAATGATCCCCGAAAGCTATGTTCCGGACCTGCAGCTGCGGCTGGCGCTCTATCGCCGCCTCGGCGACCTCGAAAACACCGAGGAGATCGACGCATTCGGCGCCGAGCTGATCGACCGCTTCGGACCGCTGCCGGAGGAGGTGAAGCACCTTTTGAAGATCGTCTTCATCAAGGCGCTGTGCCGCAAGGCCAACGTCGAAAAGCTCGATGCCGGGCCAAAGGGCGTCGTCATCCACTTCCGCAAGCGCGAGTTCTCCAACCCCGTCGGACTGGTCACCTTCATCGGCGAGCAGGGCTCGCTGGCCAAGATCCGGCCGGACCACAGCGTCGTTTTCGTCCGCGACTGGCCGACACCGGAAAAGCGGCTGGCGGGTTCAGCGGTCGTCATGACGCAATTGGCTCGGCTGGTGGAGAAGGCGGCTTAGCGCCTCCCCGTATCGTGACGGCGCAAGCAGCGCGGCTCTTCCTTCTCCCCTTGTTGTGGGAGAAGGAAAGACAGCGGCGAGCTCGCGCCATTCGCCACCACCGAAATTCCGGTCTAGAATAGGAAATCGGCTTCGTGTATGGAGCCGCGATCCTCGTATTGGGGCGAGATGGCGGGCGATAGCACCCGCTGGAAAGAATTTTGGGTGCAACGATGACGAAATGGTCGCCGAATTCGTGGAGAGCAAAGCCGATCCAGCAGGTTCCTGCCTATCCGGATCTTGCCGCGCTGAAGAACACGGAAGCCCAGCTCGCCACCTTTCCACCGCTGGTTTTTGCAGGTGAGGCACGCAAGCTGAAGAAGCAGCTTGCGACCGTCGCTGCCGGTGACGCATTCCTTCTGCAGGGCGGCGATTGCGCCGAGAGTTTCGCCGAGCATGGCGCGGACAACATTCGCGACTTCTTCCGCGTCTTCCTGCAGATGTCTGTGGTGCTGACCTTCGCCGGCGCGCAGCCGGTGGTGAAGGTCGGCCGTGTTGCCGGCCAGTTCGCCAAGCCGCGCTCGTCCGACGCCGAGACCAAGGGCGGCGTGACCTTGCCCAGCTATCGCGGCGACATCATCAACGGCATCGAGTTCGACGCAAAGTCGCGCATTCCCGATCCCGCACGCCAGGAGATGGCCTACCGCCAGTCGGCGGCGACGCTCAACCTGTTGCGCGCTTTCGCGCAGGGCGGCTACGCCAGCCTGGAGAACGTGCATCAATGGATGCTGGGTTTCGTGTCGGACAGCCCGCAGGGCGAGAAATACGAGTCGCTCGCCAACCGCATCACCGAGACGATGGACTTCATGAAGGCTGTCGGCATCACCTCAGAGACCAATTACGCGCTGCGCGAGACCGATTTTTACACCAGCCACGAGGCGCTGCTGCTCGGCTACGAGGAGGCGCTGACCCGCATCGATTCGATGTCAGGCGATTGGTACGCCACATCAGGCCATATGATCTGGATCGGCGATCGCACCCGCCAGCCCGACCATGCCCATGTCGAATACTGCCGTGGCATCAAGAACCCGCTGGGCCTGAAATGCGGCCCGTCGCTGACGCCGGACGGCTTGCTGCAACTCATCGACCTGCTCAATCCGGAAAACGAGCCCGGCCGGCTGACGCTGATCGCGCGCTTCGGCTCCGACAAGGTTGCCGAGCATCTGCCGAAGCTGGTGCGCGCGGTGCAGAAGGAAGGCCGCAGCGTGGTGTGGTCGTCTGACCCGATGCATGGCAACACGATCGAGGCCGCCGGCTACAAGACACGGCCGTTCGACCGCATTCTCAAGGAAGTGCAGAGCTTCTTCGAGGTGCATCGCGCCGAAGGCACGCATCCGGGCGGCATCCATATCGAGATGACCGGCAAGAACGTCACCGAATGCACCGGTGGCGCCCGCGCCATCACCCCCGAGGAATTGCAGGACCGCTACCACACCCATTGCGACCCGCGCCTCAACGCCGACCAGGCGATCGAACTGGCGTTCCTGGTGTCGGACCTGCTCAAGAAAAGCCACCCGGTCCAGCACAAGCAGGCCGTCAACGGCTGATTCAGTCGCCATCGATCAAGAGGCGCCTGAGAAAATTCCCAGCCCTGCCGAACCCAGGCCACCGGACGGCTCATCACCGTCGGGTATGTCCGGCTATCTACCTTGGCTTTTCTTGAGTGCCCTGATCACTCTATGCCGTGGTTCCATGCGTTCGTGGAGCACTCGAATGACAATGACGCCGATCGTATCGTCCGAAAGGCGACCCTTCATGTAGTAGAGGCAATGCGCGGCACCTCCGCGCCTTCTCGCAGCGATCTCCAGGTGCAGCAGTCGAACACCCGCGGCGAGTTCGGCGCGCTCGACGGAACCTGGTCGATCCGGATCTTCCGAGACTAGCTGGATGCCAAGTTCGATGATGCGGGCATAGGCCAGCATTTGCTGCGGACCGAACATCTGCATCGTATTCCGCAAGATGTCCCGGATATCGCGTTCGGCGGGTTCGGTAAGCTCGTGTCTCATCGCTTGGGCGATTCGAGCATCACCTCATCGAGAATGTCACTGACGCTTTTCTTCGAGAAGCGTCTTGCATCGGCGGCTTCCACCCCAATACTGATTTCGCGCCGAAGGATGGCGAGTTTCTCCGCCTGCTGGGCCTTTTCGTGTCGAAGCAAGCGCAGCGCTTCCCTGACGACCTCACTCGAGGAGCCGTATCCGCCTTGGGAGACTTCATGCTCCACGAATTCGACCATCTCGCTTGGAAGGCTTACGTTCATCGTTGCCATGTCGCTTCCTCTGCACCTGAGCTTCTCCCTGGATAGATGAGCGTTTGGCAATCTTTGTCAATGGCGTAAAATCCGAATGGGCGGCGGCGAGCCGTATTTCCGGTCGGGCCTGTCGCTGAGGTTAAAGCCGCTTGGTAAGGAAAGCCTTACCCATGGCGTGACGCTGCTGCGCTACGCACCCGCAGGTTGAATAGTGGCCCGCCGTCGTTTGCCAGGATCTGCTCAGCGCCCGCGCTCCCAGCGCAGTCCGCTTAGCCGGGGGTCGGCGGCAAACGCGGTCCTGGAAACTCGATCCGCTTTTGCGGAAACTCGCAGATCGCCTGCACGCCGAAGGCGCCCAGCCGGATGCGCCAGGTATGGGGTTCCAGCGGTTTCGGCTTGGCAAAGCCGCTGCATGACAGCAGCGCCACATTGGCGCCTTTCGGGTCGCGCACCGAGCGATAGCGGATCGCCTCCAGCCCGGCTTCGCGCGCGACATCGGCAATATTCTGGCAGGCTGCGTAGTCGGTCGGGTGCGTCCACGCCGCCGCGTCGCGGTCGAGCGGCGGCCGCGTCAGGTCGATCACCTTTGTGCTGCGTATCGCGGCGGCGAAGGCGGTGTATTCGGCGGCGTCGCGCGGCCATGGCGTAGCCGGCGATTCCGCGAAGAACAGCAGGCGGTAAAAAGCCATTTCGGAAACAGCGGTCATCATGGTTTCCGCCGCGTAGTAGACGCCCTTGGTCCTGCCGGCGCGGCGGAAGCGCGAACCGTGCGGGTAGATCGAGCCGTAGCGGAAGGGCGTTGCCAGGAGATAATGCAGATGCCGGCATTCCAAGGGGATTTGCGGCTTGGTCTCCTCGATCAGGTCTTCGAGCAGGGCCTGCTCGTCGAGCGTGTCAACGACTTTCAATGTCGAGACGCGGTGCTGCGCCTCGACCATGCGCCAGTATTTGCCGTCGAGCCCATCCTTGCCATTTCTCTTGGCGGCTTCAGACGAGAGCGCGTCGGGAGTCCAGATAGGCGATGACATCGACAAGACCTGATATCGTCACGATTTTTTCGAGCGGGGTGCCATCGAAGGCCGTGTTGGCGTTCTTCAGCCATGCCCGGGCGACGGTCTCGTCGCCGCCGACAATGGCGTCGAGCGAGCGAAACAGCCGGACGAACAGCACGGCAAGCTCGAATGGCTTGGTTCCACGCTCCAGCAGGAATTCTTGCCTGCGCATGCGCGAAACCGTGGCTTCCGAAACCCCGATGATCGAGGCCAGCATCCTGGCGGTAATGTCCAGCAGGTCGGCGGCGCGTAGCGTCGCCTTGGTCAGGACTGCATTTTCGGCCTTGTCGGCGGCGAGATTGGGTTGCATTGTCGGCAGTCTTTCCTTTCCATAGAAAATATAGCGCATAAAATTTCATGTGGAAATACGCTGGCTTTAAACAATTTGTGCACTGTCGAGGGCTGTTCGCCCGGCTCCCGTCGCGCTTTGTCCAAACCGTGTTGTGCGGAACACACCCATCGAATGTCGCATTTGCTTGGGCGCAGCAGCTGCAAAACTGGAATCCTGGCAACGGATGCCGAGGATGACGACTGCACCGGGAGGCCCGAGATGGACGAAACACATAGCGGCTCATGCCTGTGCAGGGCTGTGCGGTTCAAGACGCGAGGGGTCTTGCGCGGCGTCATCTACTGCCACTGCTCGCAGTGCCGGAAGCAGAGCGGGCATTTCTACGCTGCAACCAATGTTGCCAACGCAGACATCACGATTATCGGCGCGGAAAGCATCACCTGGTACGAAGCATCTTCGTTTGCCAGGCGCGGTTTCTGCAAGACATGCGGCTCGTTGCTGTTCTGGAAGCCGCAGGATGATGAATATGTCTCGGTTCTCGCCGGACTGTTCGACAGGCCCACCGGGCTTCAGGGCCAATGCCACATCTTCGTCGGCGACAAGGGCGACTACTACACCATCGACGATGGGCTGCCGCAGTTCGAAAAGTCGGCGCCGTCGATCAAGGTCGCCGATGAGTGACAAGCTCGCCGGCAAATGATTTTTGCCGCGATCGCCTTATTCCCTTGATCCGGCCATTGCGCTATCCCCTGCCGGTGGTTCGGAAAGGTTTGGCATGCAGCGGCTGATCGATGCTTTCTACAATTCAGTGCGGGCATTTCGCAAATTGGCTTCCAGCGAAAAAGCCTTCCAGCAGGAGCTGATGCTGCTCGTGCTGGCGCTGCCGCTCGGCTGGTTTGTTTCGGTGTCGTGGCGCGGCTATGCGCTGCTGATCGGCGCGGTGCTGCTGCTGATCATGGTCGAAGTGCTGAACACCGGCATCGAGGCGGCATGCGATGCGTTCAGCCGGGAGTTCAACGTCGATATCCAGCTCGCCAAGGATTGCGGTTCGCTGGCGGTACTGATTTCGGTGGTGATCGTTGCCGGCGTCTGGGGCATCGCCATCATCGAGCGAATCGTCGGGCTACCGATCTAGCCATCAGATCCCTACATGCCGGCCACCCAACCTGATCCCATGATCTGTTCCGAAAACCCGGTATCCATTTCCGGGACATGGCCTGAGGAGCCGATATGACCGAGGCCGCCGATTCCCTGCTGCTCGAACGCGCAGGCCTGCCGGACGATTTGCGCTGGCTGGCCGAAAAATATCCGCGCGAGGTCTGGCAGGGCCACGACAACATCCATGGGATCGCCAATATGTGGCTGCAGCGGCACGACATGTTTCGCGAGCTCGGCGGCCTGCTGACCAACGGCATTCGCGACTATCGCGAGGGCCGGCTGACGGCGCCGGAATTCGCGCGCTGGTTCGCGCCGCGGCTCAACCATTTTCTTGGGCATCTCGACGGCCACCACAATGTCGAGGATATCCATTATTTTCCGGTCTTCGCCAAGGCCGAGACCCGGCTGAAACGCGGCTTCGAGATACTCGATGCCGATCATCATACGATCCATGAAGGGCTGGAGCGCAATGCCGAGGCCGCAAACGCTTTCATCCGCACGCTAAGGGAGAGCGAGGACAAGCAGCGCTTTGCCGCCGATGCCTATGCCGACGAGAACAGCCGGCTGATAGCCATGCTGACCCGGCACCTTGCCGACGAGGAAGACCTGATCATCCCGCTGATCCTCGATCGTGGCGACCGGGCGCTCGGCATCGACTGATCCTCACGTCTCCTTGCTGCGCTCCTTCTTGGCAATGGTATGAGCGATGAACCAGGCAAGGACGGCCACGCCCAGCCCAATCGCCAAGGCGATCACCAATCGCTCGTGACGGACCAACGCCTGGCCGACGATGCGCTCCGCGCCCAGCCCGAACACATAGCCGATGGTGGTGAACAATCCGGCCCAGACCATCGATGAAATGGCGTTGAGAATGACAAAGCGTGTCACGGCAATGCCGGACAATCCGGCCGCGATGCCGCCGACCAGGCGCAGCCCGTAAATGAAACGGTTCGACAGCACGAAAATGTCGGGATGGGTGGAGACAAGACGATAGGCGTGGCTGAAACCCGGCCGGCCCTTCAGTTTGACCACGAACGGATGGTCGGCGAAGCTTCGTCCGAGAATAAAGAAAAAACTGTCGCCGGCAAAAGCGCCGACGGCGGCCGCCAGAAACGCCTGCCACAGAACGAAAACATGCTGATGCGCGAAGAATCCGCCGAGGAGGGCGGCACTTTCGCCCTCGGCGACACAGCCCAGAAATACGGCAATCAGCCCATATTGCTCGATGAGATTGTGGATGGCGTCAGTCATGAGCGCGTCCGCTGTTTCGACAGGATCTCGTCGATCCGCTTCACCTGTTCGGCCAGCTGCGCGATCTCGTCGCGCATGCTAACGATCTGGCTGTGGCGCAGTTCGTCCAGCTTCTCATGCAGCGCCATGATCTCGATCTCGGCCTTGAGATTGACCTCGTAGTCGTGGGCGGCGTCGATGCGGTCGCGCTCGGCCTGGCGGTTCTGCGCCATCATGATCACCGGCGCCTGCAGCGCAGCGACCATGGAGAGGATAAGGTTGAGGAAGATGAAGGGATAGGGATCAAAGGCGTCGCGCGACAGAAGCCAGGCATTGCCTGACGTCCACAGCATCAGGAAGGCGATGAAGACCAGGATGAAGGACCACGAACCGCCGATCCGGGCGATGGTATCGGCGAGGCGGTCGCCAAACGTCTGGCGAAAAGCGACGGCCTTGTTGGTGTCCTTCGCGATCGTGGTGCGTTCGAGCGTTGATTGCAGCACCTGGCTCTCGACCTGGCTTAGGCCATCCGGCGTTCGCCTCAGCCAGCGCTTTGCCAGATCTTCGATCGTCTTGTTCATTGTCGGCTCCGTCGTCAGCGATAGAGGTAGAGGCTGCCGGTTCGCGCGGAAAGTGGTAGATTGACGCGACAGGGTGAGGAAACAATGATGGATTTCCAGAAAATCCGCGCCCGCGCGGCCAAACGCAAGGGCGGGGAAGCGATACTGGCGTCGCTGCTGGGGCCGATGCCAGACAATGCTGCGGTGGCTGACATTAGCGACGACCGCATCCTGTCGACGATGGCCGAGCGTGTTTTCGCTGCCGGTTTCATCTGGCGGGTCATCGAGCAGAAATGGCCGGGTTTCGAACAAGCGTTCCTCGGCTTCGAGCCGAAGCGACTGTTGTTCCAGCCTGACGATTTCTGGCACGAGCTGACAGCCGACGAGCGCATCGTGCGCAATCCGCAGAAGATCAAGTCGGTCCGCGAAAACGCGGCCTTCGTCGAGCGTGTGTCGAAGGAGCATGGCGGCTTTGGCAGGTTCCTCGCCGACTGGCCTGAAGACGACCAGGTTGGGCTGATGGCTTATCTCGCCAAGCATGGCAGCCGGCTCGGTGGCAATACCGGCCAGTATTTTTTGAGGTGGCTGGAGTGGGACGCCTTCATCATCTCAGCCGACATGGCGGCCGCACTGCGCGACGCCGGCCTCGACATCGCCGAACACCCGACATCGAAGCGGGATCTCGACAAGATCCAGAACCAGATCAATGTTTGGGCGGCGGATACCGGGCTGCCGCGCCGGCATATTTCGCGCATCCTGGCGATGTCGATCGGCGAGAACCATTCGCCGCAGGCGCTGCGCGAATATATGGGCGAATAGGACGCGATCGGTATCGGTGGTCCGACCGGTCAGACACGAATGAGATGTGTCATTCGGTCGGACACGAACGACATAGGTCATTCGGTCTGGACACGAATGACATAGATCGTTCGGTCAGACACGAATGACATGCATTCGGCCTGGACACGAATGACATAGGTCATTCGGTCCGGGGTGGTCCAAGCAAACGCCATTGCCCGGCGAATTCTGTCGCGCTAAGTCAGCGGGCATGACCGACAACACCGCTTCCGACATTTTGCGCATCGCCGTCGCCCAGCTCAATCCAACGGTTGGCGATGTCGCCGGCAATCTCGCCAAGGCGCGCGAGGCGAGGGCGGATGCCGCCCGACAGGGCGCCGACCTCGTGCTGTTCACCGAGCTTTTCCTCGCCGGTTATCCGCCCGAAGATCTGGTGCTGAAGCCGGCGTTCCTGACGGCATGCGAGCGGGCGGCGCGGGATTTCGCTGGCGATACTGCCGATGGCGGGCCGGGCGTCGTCATCGGCACGCCGCTGAAGCGCAAGAGCGGCACGCACAATTCGATCATCTTTGCCGATGGCGGCAAGATCCTTGCCGAACGCTACAAGCTCGATCTGCCGAACTACGGCGAATTCGACGAGAAGCGCGTCTTCCAGGCCGGCCCTGAAATCCAGGGGCCGGTCAATTTCCGCGGCGTGCGGCTGGGAATTCCGATCTGCGAAGACATCTGGGGCGACGTCGGCGTCTGCGAGACGCTGGCCGAAAGCGGCGCGGAAATCCTGCTGGTGCCGAACGGCTCGCCCTATTATCGAGGCAAGGTCGATGTTCGCCACCAGGTCGTCATTCGCCAGGTCATCGAATGCGGGTTGCCGATCATCTACGCCAACCAGCTTGGCGGCCAGGACGAGTTGATCTTCGACGGCGCGTCGTTTGCCATAGGTTCCGACAAGACGCTGGCCTTCCAGATGAGCCAGTTCGAGGAAACGGTCAACGTCACCACCTGGAAGCGCCGCGCCGCTGCAGGCGCGCAAATTGGAAATGATGGCTGGATCTGCTCCGAAGGACCGATGTCGAAAATCCCGGAAAAGGAGGAGGCCGATTACCGCGCCTGCATGCTGGGCCTGCGCGACTACGTCAACAAGAACGGTTTCAGGAGTGTCGTGCTCGGCCTTTCCGGCGGCATCGATTCGGCGATCTGCGCAGCACTTGCGGTCGATGCGCTCGGCGAGGAGCGGCTGCGCGCCGTGATGATGCCCTACCGCTACACCTCGAAGGACTCGCTTAGGGATGCCGAGGACTGCGCCCGCGCGCTCGGCTGCCGTTACGACATTGTGCCGATCTTCGAGCCGGTCGAGGGATTCCTGCATACGCTGACGCAGCTTTTCGAGGGAACCAAGGAAGGCATCACCGAGGAAAACCTGCAGAGCCGCGCGCGCGGCACCATTTTGATGGCGATCTCCAACAAGTTCGGCTCGATGGTGGTCACCACCGGCAACAAGAGCGAGATGTCGGTCGGCTACGCCACGCTCTACGGCGACATGAATGGCGGCTTCAACCCAATAAAGGACCTCTACAAGATGCAGGTCTATGCGCTGGCGCGCTGGCGCAATACGCATGTGCCGCCGGGTGCGCTGGGTCCTTCCGGCGAGGTGATCCCGAGCAACATCATCGACAAGGCGCCGTCGGCGGAACTGCGCGAGAACCAGACGGATCAGGATTCGCTGCCGCCCTATCCGGTGCTGGACGACATATTGGAGTGTCTGGTTGAGAACGAGATGGGTGTCGACGAGATCGTGGCCCGCGGCCACGACCGCGCAACGGTGACGCGCGTCGAGCACCTGCTCTACATCGCCGAATACAAGCGCCGGCAGGCAGCGCCGGGCGTCAAGATCACCAAAAAGAATTTCGGCCGCGACCGCCGTTATCCCATCACCAACCGGTTCAGGGATGGCGGGTAGCCGCCGTTTCTTGCTCCTGTGAGATGGCTGCGGCCGGGCGATCTGTGGGACAGACGTACAACCCGCGATTGTTGCAAAATCGCCTCACCAGTTGGACCAGATGCGCTTTCGGCAACTTGCTGGCTTGGCGCGGCGTTGACGCGTCTCTATAAACGCCTTTTCGCGATCCCTACGCATCGGCCTGAAAGTCGGAATCGATTTTCTGAAAATACGATGCGCAGATTCAAGAAGTTAGAGCGTACTTTGTGCGTCCGAATGGACGCACGTCGCTCTAATGGGAGGACCGAATGGCAGGATTTGACATCGTTATGCGAGGCCGCGAAGCCTAGGTCTCAGAGGGCGCGCCGGAAGGTTTTTACCTTCATGGCAAGGTAATCTGCAACAGGCATTCGTTGAAGCTGGTCGCCGCCCGTATTCGGGCGAGCCGCCAATATGCCGAACCTTCCGCATTCCTGGGCACTCACGCGCCCAACGCGGTTTTCTCAATTTCGACTTTACCGGGACCGGGCTCATTTGCGCCCGAATGACATCATGGCTCGTTTTCAGATCGATTTGCGCGCCGGCGCCTTTCGCAGCGTCCTTGGCTTCACGCTCAGTCATTGGCGGCGCCAGCCGTGGCGGCTTTCGCTCATCATGGGCACATTCCTGCTGTCGACCTTGGCCGACGTGCTGACGCCGCTCTATTCCGGCCGGCTGGTCGACGCCGTCGCCAGCAGTGCTGCGGCTGACGACGTCGCCTGGAACGCGGCGATGGCGGCTTTTTCGATGCTGGTGGCGCTGGCGCTCACCGGCGTCGTGCTGCGCAACCTCGCCTTCATGGCCATCGTCGAATTGACCCTGAAGATGATGGCGGATATCGCCGCCGACGCCTTCCATCGCGTCCAGCGCTTCTCCACCGACTGGCACGCCAACAGCTTCGCCGGATCGACCGTGCGCAAGATAACCCGTGGCATGTGGGCGCTCGACCTGCTCAACGACACGATCCTGATCGCGCTGCTGCCGTCCGTCGTCATGCTCGTCGGCTCGACGCTGCTGCTCGGCTGGTTCTGGCCGCTGATGGGTGCTGTCGTCGCTGCAGGTTCGGTGCTGTTCATCGCGGTGACGGCGCTGCTGTCGCTTGGCTATGTCGCGCCCGCGGCAAGGCTTGCCAATGCATGGGACACGCGCCTGGGCGGCTCGCTGGCCGATGCGGTGAGCTGCAACGCCGTGGTCAAGGGTTTTGGCGCCGAGCAACGCGAGGAAACGCGCCTCGCCAAAGTCGTCGCCAGATGGCGCGCCCGCACGCGCCGCACATGGGTGCGCGGCACCATCAACGGCACCACGCAAGGATCGATGCTGCTGCTTCTGCGAACAGCGGTGATCGGATTTTCGTTGCTTTTGTGGTCGTGGGGGCAGGCGAGCGCCGGCGATGTCACCTTCGTGCTGACCTCGTTCTTCGTGCTGCAAGGCTATTTGCGCGATATCGGCACGCATATCCGCAATTTGCAGCGCTCGATCAACGACATGGAGGAACTGGTCGACTTCCAGTCCGAGCCGCTCGGCATCGAGGATGTGCCCGGCGCCACGCCGATCCGCATCACCGACGGCCGCATCAGCTTCGACAACGTCACCTTCCATTACGGCAGCCATCGACTGCCGCTGTATCGCGACTTTTCGGTGGACATCGCGCCGGGCGAGCGCGTCGGGCTGGTCGGCCATTCGGGCTCGGGCAAGACGACCTTCGTCAAGCTGATCCAGCGGCTTTACGACGTGAACGCGGGAACGATCCTGATCGACGGCCAGGACATCTCCGTGGTAGCGCAGGCATCGCTGCGCGGGCAGATCGCCATCGTCCAGCAGGAGCCGATCCTGTTCCACCGGTCGCTGGCCGAAAACATCGCCTATGCCCGGCCGAGCGCCACGCAAGCCGAGATCGAGCATGCGGCACGGCTGGCAAGCGCGCACGATTTCATCGTCGATCTGCCGAAAGGCTATGGCACACTGGTCGGCGAGCGCGGCGTGAAACTATCGGGCGGCGAGCGCCAGCGGGTGGCGATCGCGCGGGCTTTCCTTGCCGATGCGCGGATCCTCATTCTGGACGAGGCGACGTCGAGCCTCGATTCAGAATCGGAGGTGCTGATCCAGCAGGCGATGGAGCGGTTGATGGTCGGCCGCACAACGCTGGTCATCGCGCACCGGCTTTCGACGGTACGGGCGCTGGACAGGCTTCTGGTGTTCGATCGCGGCCGCATCGTCGAGGAGGGCTCGCATGATCAGCTGATCCGGCTGCAAGGCGGCATCTACCGCCGGCTGTTCGAGCGCCAGGCGCTCGAATTGACCAAGGGGCTGGCGATCTGACGACTTACAGAGCCGCGCGTCCATTAGAGCGACGTGCGTCCACTTGGACGCACAAAGTACGCTCTAACATTTTGAATCTGCGCATCGTGCTTTCCGAAAATCGGTTCCGATTTTCGGGCCGATGCGCTAGAGCGACGTGCGTCCACTTGGACGCACAAAGTACGCTCTACAACTTTGAATCTGCGCATCGTGCTTTTCGAAAATTGGTTCCGATTTTCGGGCCGATGCGCTAGGACGCGCGGCGCTGCCGCCTTTTCATCGCCTTCCTCATGTTCTATGTCTGCGGCCAAGCGCGGGGGAGTCTTGTCAACAGCAAAACCATCCGGTACGCCCCGTTCATGACAGTTACCGTCCGTTTCGCCCCATCACCCACCGGCCGCATTCATATCGGAAACGCGCGCACTGCGTTGTTCAACTGGCTGTTCGCCATGAACAACAAGGGCCGCTTCATCCAGCGCTTCGACGACACCGACGTCGCGCGCTCGACGCAGGAATTCTCCGACGCCATCCTCTACGACCTGCATTGGCTGGGCATCTTTCCCGACGCCACGGAATACCAGTCACGGCGCTTCGAGATCTACGATGCGGCGGTGGAGAAATTGAAGGCGGCGCGCCTTCTCTATGCTTGCTACGAAACACCGGAAGAGCTCGATCTCAGGCGCAAGGTGCGCCGCACGCGCGGCCTGCCGCCAGTCTACGGCCGCGAGGCACTGACGCTGACGGCTGAGCAGGTCGCCGAATACCAGGCCGATGGCCGCCGGCCGCATTGGCGCTTTCTCCTGCCCAATTTCACCAGCGACCCGCTGCAGCCGGAGCGCACCGAAATCCACTGGAACGATCTGGTGCGCGGCGAGGAAACCGTCGACCTTGCCTCGCTTTCCGACCCGGTTCTCATGCGCGAGGACGGCACCTATCTCTATACTCTGCCTTCGGTGGTCGACGACATCGAGATGGGGATCAGCCATGTCATCCGCGGCGACGACCACGTCACCAATACCGGCGTGCAGTTAGCCTTGTTCCAGGCGCTGGGTGCCGAGCCGCCGGTGTTCGGCCACCACAACCTGTTGACCACCGCGTCGGGCGAGGGCCTGTCGAAGCGGAGCGGGGCCCTGTCCATCGAAAGCCTGCGCGAGACCGGCATCGAGCCGATGGCCGTCGCCTCGCTGGCGGTGCTCGTCGGCACCTCGGAAAACGTCGTCGCCGTGCAGACGATGGCTGAGCTTGCCGAGCGTTTCGATCCGGCGGCGACATCGAAATCCGCCGCCAAATTCGATCCGGACGAGCTCTTCGTGCTCAACCGCGCGCTGCTGCACCATATGCCGTTTTCCGAGGCGCGTGACCGGCTGATCGTGCTCGGCATTTCCGGCGAACAGGCTGAGCCCTTCTGGCTGGCGGTGCGCGGCAATCTCGATAGGCTGGCCGATGCCGCAATCTGGTGGCGCACGCTTCGCGACGGCCCGCAGGAGCAGCCGGACTTTTCCGACGCCGACCGCGATTTCCTTCGCCAGGCGTTCGATCTTTTGCCGGAAGATCCCTGGAACGGGTCGGTCTGGAAGGAGTGGACCGGCAGGATCAGGGAAGCAACCGGCCGCAAGGGCAAAGCGCTGTTCACGCCGCTCAGGCTGGCGCTTACGGGCCAGCCCTCGGGGCCGGAGCTTGCAGATCTGTTGCCGCTGCTGGGTCGGGAAGGAACGTTGGCCCGACGACCCTGACCTTGCGCTGTTCCGGTGGCGGCAAGGTCGTCGGCGAGGGTTTTACGGCGAGGCGCTCGATGGCTTCGCGATCGAGCCGGCCTTCGACATTGGCCAAACTCTCGGGATCGGCGGGGTCAGCCTGTTCCAGGCTTGGCGGGTTGCCGGCAATGATCTCGAAATTTCGCGCGGCGTTGCAGCCGCAGGCCGGCGGACGCGCGGGCTGCTTGTAGAGATAGGCGGTCGGCAGTCCGCTGTAGGGCCTGCCGGTTACCGAAGACGTCATGCCGCCCGAGTCCTCGCCAAAGCCGCTCGTATAAAACACCTGCATCTCGGTGCCGGGGCAACTCGAATCGCAGTTCTTCTGGTCGCGCTCGAAATCGCCCAGCGAGGCGGCATTCGACATCGGGAAGAAATAACCGTCGCAGGTGCGCACGCACATGGTGCGGAATTCGCCGTGCGGCTGGCCCATGTCGTCGGCATTATCGAGCATGGTGCGGATGTCGCGCGGGCCCACGGCTTGATTGGGCTCTTCAGGCCGTTCGGGCGCGCCGGGTCCAATTGCGTCGCTGCCCAAAAGCTGGTCGAGCAAGTTTCGGTCGCCGGTTCCAAGGCTGGCGTCGCGGCCCGGTGCCGGCTTTGGCGGCGCCGCATCATCGCGGCAGCCATTGGCGTCGAGCGAAGCCAATATGCGTGCGCGGTTGCGGCGGGAGCCGCCGCCGGCGAGTTCAGCGCGCTTGGCTTGCAAGCCGTCGAGATTGGCTGCCATGCGATCGATGGTGGCGTCGAGTGTGGCGCATGCGTTGGCGTTGCGGCGCGACAGCGAAAAGCCGCAGCCGGCGCGGCTGGATTGGCTGACGGCCTTGGAAATCTGCTGGCGCTGCCGCACGATTGCATCATCGTATTTGCTGAGCAGGGCCGGCTTGCTGCCGCCGCCGCGCGAAGCGGCCGCGAGATCGGCCTCCAGTTGCCGGCATACACCGGAGGCGGCCTGCGGCTGAGAGACGGCAAAGCCTGACAATGCCAGCGCACCGAGCAGTGCTGCGGCGCGCGTCAGCTTCCACGGTTTCAAGCCTCGGGCGTTGGCGCTGCCCCTCACCTGCCTGCCGGCATCCTCTCCCCGTATAGGGACGGGGAGAG
>SAQR01000090.1 GCA_004020365.1 Mesorhizobium sp. | reverse complement strand
CCAATCTCCCCACCTGTGGGGGAGATGTCCGGCAGGACAGAGGGGGGCGCCGTAGAACGCGACTTCTGGTCCCGCCCCACCCCTCAAATCATCGCTAGGCCCGACTTCCGCCTCGGCGGCGGGAAGGCACGGTCCATTTCGGCGAAATCCTCACGCGTAAACTCGATGTCGAGCGCCACGACATTCTGGCGGATATGCTCCTGCTTGCTGGCCTTTGGAATGGCAATGACGCCGTCCTGTGCCATCACCCAGGCCAGCGCCAGCTGAGCCGGCGTTGCATCGTGGCGGGCGGCGATGGCTTCGAGCCTGGCGTTGCGCGCCAATAAGCCCTGGTCGACCGGCGAATAGGCCATCAGCGGAATGCCGCGCTGCCGGCTCCAGGGCGCAAGGTCGAATTCGGGGCCGCGCTGGGACAGATTGTAGAGGATCTGGTTGGTCTGGACGCTGTCGCCGGCAGGCAGGCTGACCAGTTCCTCCATCTCATGGGTGTCAAAATTGCTGACGCCCCAGTGGCGGATCTTGCCGGCCCTTTTCAACGCCTCGAAGGCCTCGACTGTTTCCGCCAGCGGCACGCTGCCGGGCCAGTGCAGCAGATAGAGATCGATGCGGTCGGTGCGCAGATGCCTGAGGCTTGCCTCGCAGGCCGCCGGCACGCCGGTGCGCGAGGCGTTGGATGGCAGCACCTTGGAGACCAAAAAGACCTCGTCGCGGCGCCCGGCGATGGCATCCGCCACCACTTCTTCGGCGCCGCCGCTGGCATACATTTCGGCGGTGTCGATCAGCGTCATGCCGAGATCGAGCCCAAGCTTCAGGGCATTGACCTCATCGACATGGCGGCGGGCGTCCTCCCCCATTTTCCAGGTGCCTTGACCCAGCACCGGAACGGCTTCGCCCGAGGGCAATGTCGTGGTTCTTATCGTTGACGGCATGGCGCGCTCCAGTCGAGACCCGATGGCACCACAGCTTTCGGGAGAAATCCAGACCAAAGTCCTGCCCCCTGGATTGCCTGCAAACTGCCCGATGCTACTTCGCCGGATGGGCGGCCAGCCAATCCTGCATCTGCTTGATCTCGGCTTCCTGCGCCGCGATCACCGCTTCGGCCAGCTTGCGCATTTCCGGATCCTTGCCATTGGCAAGCTCGACCTTGGCCATGTCGATAGCCGCCTGGTGATGCGGGATCATGCCGCGGGCGAAATCGACATCGGCATGGCCGGAATATTCGATCGCCATCATCGCGCTGTGCATCTTGTCCATCGCAGCCTTGTAACCGTCGGTCGAGGCACCTTGCGCGCCCATCGCCCCCATGTCGTGCGCCCCCATGTCGTGTCTCGTCTCCTGGGCTTGCAACGGCATGCTTTCGAGGAAAACCGCAAGCAGCATTCCCGCCGCCATCAGCAGCAGCACGATCTTCTTGGCCAAAGTCATTGATGATCTCCTTTTGAGCGAATTCCTATCTGGGGACTTGGCTCACAGTTTCAACTTCCTGAGCCGCAAGGCGTTGGTGATCACCGAAACCGAGGACAGGCTCATCGCCGCCGCCGCAATCATCGGCGACAACAGCGTGCCGGTGAGCGGATAGAGCACGCCGGCGGCGACCGGCACGCCAAGCAAATTGTAGAGGAAGGCGAAGAACAGGTTCTGGCGGATGTTGCGGATCGTCGCCTGGGCGAGCATGCGGGCCCGGACGATGCCGTTGAGATCGCCCTTGACCAGCGTGATCCCGGCGCTTTCGACCGCGACATCGGCGCCGGTTCCCATGGCGATGCCGACATCGGCGGCGGCCAGCGCCGGCGCGTCGTTGACGCCGTCGCCGGCCATGGCGACGCCGGCGCCGCTGGCGCGCAACGCCTCGACCAGCGCGCTCTTCTGTTCCGGCAGCAGGCCGGCACGCACCTCGTCGATGCCGAGTTTGCTGGCGATGGCTTTCGCCGTGCGTTCGTTGTCGCCGGTCGCCATGATGATCTTCAGGCCGCGCTCGTGCAGCGCCTTGATCGCCTCTGACGTCGTCGCCTTGATCGGGTCGGCGACGGCAACGATGCCGGCGAGTTTGTTGCCGACGGCGACGAACATCACCGTCTTGCCCTCTGCCTGCAGCGCCTCGGCACTGGTCGAGATCGATGCAATGTCGATGCCGAGATCGGCCATCATCGCGACGTTGCCGAGCGCCACCTTCTGTCCCGACACCGTGCCGGAAACGCCCTTGCCGGTGACCGCCTCGAAACCGCCGGCGTCGGGAATCTTTACCCGGCGCTCACGGGCACCTTCGACGATCGCCTCGGCCAACGGATGCTCCGAGCCTTTTTCGAGGCCGGCGGCAAGTGCCAGCAGATCATCGTCCGCCATGCCCTCGGCAGCGACGACGTCGGTCAATCTCGGCCGGCCTTCGGTCAATGTGCCGGTCTTGTCGACGATCAGCGTGTCGACCGAGGCAAAGCGTTCGAGCGCCTCGGCGTCCTTGATCAGCACGCCGGCTTGCGCACCGCGCCCTGTCGCAGTCATGATCGACATCGGCGTCGCAAGCCCCAATGCGCAGGGACAGGCGATGATCAGCACCGAGACCGCCGCGACGATGGCAAAGACCAGACTGGGTTGCGGCCCGAACAACGCCCAGGCGATGAACGCAACGATCGCAACCACGACGACGGCCGGGACGAAATAGTAGGAAACGCGGTCGGCCATGCTTTGGATCGGCGCGCGCGAACGCTGCGCCTTAGCGACGAGCGCGACGATCCGCGCCAGCGTGGTTTCGGCGCCGATCCGCTCGGCGCGCATGATCAGCGAGCCGTTCTTATTGAGCGTGCCGCCGGTGACGGAATCGCCTTGCGTCTTTTCGACCGGCAACGGCTCGCCTGACAGCATCGATTCGTCGATGGACGAGCGGCCTTCCAGCACGATGCCGTCGACCGGCACGGCATCGTGCTGGGGCGGATGCGCAGGCGGTCGCCGGCCTTGACGGTGTCGAGCGGCACGTCGTTTTCGGAACCGTCCTCGCTAATCAACCGCGCCGTCTTCGGCGCGAGGTCGAGCAGCGCGCGGATCGCCGAGCCGGTTTTTTCACGGGCGCGCAATTCCAATACCTGGCCGAGGAAAACCAGCGCCACGATGACGGCGGCCGCCTCGAAATAGACCGGCACCGTGCCCTCATGGCCTCGGAACTGGTGCGGAAATAGATCCGGGAACAGCGTGGCGGCGACGCTGTAGAGATATGCGGCACCAACACCGAGCGAGATCAGCGTCCACATGTTGGGGCTGCGGTTGAGAACCGAATCCCAGCCGCGGTGGAAGAAGGGAAAAGCCGCCCACAGCACAACCGGGCTGGCCAGCGCCAATTCCACCCAGATCTTGGTCGAATCCTCGATAGCGCTAAACGTCAGGCCGAGCATCGGCGCCATGGCGAAGATCAGCAATGGCACCGACAGCACGGCACTCACCCAGAAGCGCCTGGTGAAATCGACCAGTTCCGGGTTCGGTCCCTCATCGCCGGTCGGCACGCCCATCGGTTCCAGCGCCATGCCGCAGATCGGGCAGGCGCCGGGCTTGTCGCGGACGATTTCGGGATGCATCGGGCAGGTGTATTGCGTGCCTTTCGGCATCGCCTGCGGCTCCGGCCTGTCGCCAAGATACTTTGCTGGCTCTGCCTGGAATTTCGCCTTGCAGCCGGCCGAGCAGAAATAGAAGCCCTGGCCTTCATGCCGGGAAAAGTGCTTCGCGGTGGCACGGTCGACACGCATGCCGCAGACCGGGTCGGTAGCGGTAATGTAGTTTTCCGGCTCGGCCGTGAATCTCGAACGGCAGCGCTCGCTGCAGAAATGATAGCGATGGCCGCCATGCTCGGCGGTCGGCTTGCCGGCGGCCGGATCGACGGTCATACCGCAGACCGGATCGCGAATCACCATGTCGGCGACAGACGGAGCAGCTTTCGGCGAGCAGCAGCCGCTATGCGGGGGATGGTCGTGGCCGGAATGGGTCATACGGAAAGGCCTCTCTGTCTCGAACTTGGGAACGGAGGTAATGGTTCCAGTGACTGGAAGGTCAAGGCCCAATTTCGGCCTTTTGTGCCTGGCGCATGCCGCACGGCCTGGGCGGAAAATCCCGCAGCCAAACCGCTCTTGGGCTTGGCAATCTCGTCCAGCAAGACCATCTATCAACTGCGGCAGGAGGCGATCATCCGGTTTCGGTCCCCGTAGAGAGCCTGTCCGTCCGCCCCATACCCAGCGCCGCGAAAACGCGCTATAGACGCCGCCAAAACGGCGAGGCCGAACGGCACTTATGGCAAGAATCTCTCTAAAGCTCGACGAACTGATCGACGGCGAAGCCTTGCGCCGCGAGATGACCGCGCTGACTGCGGCTACGGCAGGCGACGGCTCCGGCAAGGCTGCGCGTGCCGGTGTTCTCCAGCTTCTCAAGGGCAGGCTGGCCGCCGGCCGCAGCATCGCCGAACGCATGCTGATGGACGACGGCAGCGGCACCGCCTGCGCCGCCCGGCTGTCGCATCTCATGGACGAGATCATCCGCGCGCTCTACGAGTTCGCCGCCACCCATGTCTATCGCGTCAAAAACCCGTCATCGGCCGAACGCATGGCCGTCGTCGCGGTCGGCGGCTATGGCCGCGGCACGCTGGCGCCGGGATCCGATATCGATCTGCTCTTCCTGCTGCCCTACAAGCAGACGCCATGGGGCGAGCAGATCGTCGAATACATGCTCTACGTGCTGTGGGACCTGGGGCTGAAGGTCGGCCACGCCACCCGCAACATCGACGAATGCCTGCGGCAGTCGCGCACCGACATCACCATCCGCACCTCGATCCTGGAGGCGCGTTTCCTGTGGGGCGAGCAGAAGCTCTATGACGAGCTCTTGCAGCGCTTCGACCGCGAGGTGGTGCGCATCACCGGACCCGAATATGTGCAGGCCAAGCTCGCCGAACGCGACGAGCGTCATGCCAAGGCCGGCGAAAGCCGCTATCTGGTCGAACCCAACGTCAAGGACGGCAAGGGCGGCCTGCGCGACCTGCAGACGCTGTTCTGGATCGGCAAGTATTTCTACCGGGTGCGCACCGGCGAGGAACTGGTCGACAAGGGCGTCTTCACCGGCACCGAATACCGGGAATTCCAGAAGGCAGAGGATTTCCTGTGGGCGGTGCGCTGCCACATGCATTTCCTCACCGGCAAGGCCGAGGAACGGCTGCATTTCGACATCCAGCGCGAGATCGCCGAGCGGCTCGGCTACACCACACATCCGGGCCTGTCGGCGGTCGAGCGCTTCATGAAGCATTATTTCCTCGTCGCCAAGGACGTCGGCGATCTGACCCGCATCTTCTGCGCGGCGCTCGAGGAAGAGCAGGCCAAGCATGTGCCGGGCTTCAACCGCATCTTCCTCACCTTCTCGCGCCGCAAGCGCAAGCTTGCCGGCACGTCAGATTTCATTGTCGACAACCATCGCATCAACATCGCCGACGACCTGGTGTTCGAGCGCGATCCGGTCAACCTCCTGCGGCTGTTCTGGCTCGCCGACAAGCACGGGCTGGAATTTCACCCCGATGCGCTGAAGCTGCTGACCCGTTCGCTCGGCCTTGTCGGCAAGGCGCTCAGGCGCGACGATGAAGCCAACCGGCTGTTCCTCGACATATTGACGTCGGACCGCAATGCCGAACTCAATCTCAGGCGCATGAACGAGGCGGGACTGCTGGCAAAGCTGATCCCGGATTTCGGCAAGATCGTCGCCATGATGCAGTTCTCGATGTACCACCACTATACGGTGGACGAGCACCTGATCCGCTGCATCGGCGTGCTGGCCGAGATCGAGCGCGGCGACGGTGAAAAGACCCACCCGCTTGCCCACTCGCTGATGCCGGGGCTGAAGAAAAGCCGTGAGGCGCTTTATGTCGCGGTGCTGCTGCACGATATCGCCAAGGGCCGGCCCGAGGATCATTCCGAAGCGGGCGCCCGGATCGCGCGGCGCATCTGCCCGCATATGGGACTGTCGGCGGCCGACACCGAAACGGTCGCCTGGCTGGTCGAGAACCATCTCGCCATGTCGATGACGGCGCAGACCCGCGACCTCAACGATCGCAAGACGATCGAGGATTTTTCCGCGATCGTGCAGTCGGTCGAACGGCTGAAGCTGCTGCTTGTCCTCACCGTCTGCGATATCAGAGGCGTCGGGCCTGGCGTCTGGAACGGCTGGAAGGGGCAGTTGCTGCGCACCCTCTACTACGAAACCGAATTGCTGTTGACCGGCGGGTTTTCGGAAGTGTCGCGTGCGATGCGCACCGCGGCTGCCCGCGAAAAGCTGGCCGAGGCGCTTGCCGATTGGCCGGAAAAGGCCCGCAAGCGGTATGTCGCCAAGCACTACGAGAATTATCTGCTGGCGGTCGATCTCGCCGACCAGGTCCGCCACGCCGAATTCATCCGCGAGGCGGATGCGGCGGGCAAGAAGCTCGCCACGATGATCAAGACCCACCAGTTCGAGGCGGTGACCGAGATCACCGTGCTGGCGCAGGACCATCCCCGCCTGCTGTCGGTCATTGCCGGCGCCTGTGTGGCGGCCGGCGGCAACATCGTCGACGCGCAGATCTTCACCACCTCCGATGGCCGGGCGCTGGATACCATCCTGATCTCGAGGGAATTCGACCGCGACGAGGACGAGCGCCGCCGCGCCGAGCGCGTCGGCCGGCTGATCGAGGACGTGCTGTCGGGCAAGAGCTGGCTGCCGGAGATGATCGAGAAGCGCACCAAGCCGCGGCGCGGCGCCAAGGTCTTCCGCATCCCGCCGCGCGCCGAAATCCGCAACACGCTGTCGAACCGGTTCTCGGTGATTGAGGTCGAGGGGCTGGATCGGCCGGGCCTGCTGTCCGAGATCACCGGGGCGCTGTCGGACCTGTCGCTCGACATCGCCTCGGCACACATCACCACCTTCGGCGAAAAGGTCATCGATACCTTCTATGTCACCGATCTCACCGGCCAGAAGATCGACAGCCCGACGCGCATGGCCGCCATCCAGAACAGGCTGATTTCGGTCCTCGAAGGCGCCGTGCCCGAGCGCGGCGGCAAGGCCAAGGCCGCCGCCGAGTGACAGCCACCATTCATTTGTCCCAATCCTGCAGACAGTCTCCAGACGCATGAGCCTTGTCAAAAAGTTCGCGACGGTCGCTTCCGGCACGCTGATGAGCCGCGCCCTCGGCTTCGGCCGTGAGATGCTGATGGCGGCCGCGCTCGGCACCGGGCCGATCGCCGACGCCTTCAACGCCGCCTTCCAGTTCCCCAACACCTTCCGCCGGCTGTTTGCCGAAGGCGCCTTCAACGCCGCCTTCGTGCCGCTCTTCGCCAAGGAGATCGAGACGCACGGCACCGACGGGGCCAAGCGGTTTTCGGAAGAGGTATTCGGCGTGCTGTTCACGGCGCTGCTGGCGCTGACCATCGCCATGGAATTGGCGATGCCGCTGATCGTGCGCTACCTGGTGGCGCCGGGCTTTGCCGACTCGCCGGGAAAGTTCGACATGACGGTCGGGCTTGCGACCATCATGTTTCCCTATCTGATCTGCATGTCGCTCGGCGCCATGATGGCCGGCATGCTGAATTCGCTGCGCCGCTATTTCGCCGCCGCGGTGGCGCCGATATTCCTAAACGTCATCCTGATCGGCGTGCTCGCCTATGCCTGGCACAAGGGATCGGACGCGCGCAGCGTCGGCTTCGCACTGGCTTGGGGCGTGCTGGCGGCGGGGCTGGTGCAACTGGCGATCGTCTGGGTGGCGGTGCGCCATGCCGGCATCTCGATCGGCTTTCGCCGGCCAAGGATGACGCCAAATGTCAAGCGGCTGCTGATCCTGGCGCTGCCGGCGGCGATCACCGGCGGCATCACCCAGATCAACCAACTGATCGGCACCGCAATCGCCTCGGCGCAAGACAGCGCGGTGTCGTCGCTCGCCTATGCCGATCGCATCTATCAGCTGCCGCTCGGCGTCGTCGGCATAGCCGTCGCCATCGTGCTTCTGCCCGAACTGTCGCGGGCGCTGAAGTCGGGCAATCTGATCGAGGCGGCCAATCTGCAGAACCGGTCGGTGGAGTTCACACTGTTCCTGACTTTGCCGGCGGCGGCGGCACTGCTGGTCATGGCGGAGCCGATCGTCGGGCTGGTCTACGAACGCGGCGCGTTTGCCGCCAACAACTCGACGCCGATCGTGGCGGCGATCCTGGCGATCTTCGGCCTGGGGCTGCCGGCCTTCGTGCTGATCAAGGCGTTCACCCCCGGCTATTTCGCCCGCGAGGACACGCGCACGCCGATGATCTTCGCCGCCATCTCGGTGGCTGTGAACATCACCACCGCGCTGACGCTGTTTCCTCAGATGGGCGCACCGGGCATCGCAGTTGCCTCGGCCGTCGCTGGCTGGCTCAATGCGCTGATGCTGCTCGGCGTGCTGATCCGGCGCGGCCATTGGGGCCGCGACGTACCGCTCATGAGGCGCATCCCACGACTGGTGCTGTCGGCGGCGGTGATGGCGGCGTCGCTGTATTTCGCCGAGCACTGGTTTGCCGCCCAACTGGCCTCGGGCTCGCCGCTGGTGGTCAAGGCTACGACGCTTCTTGCGCTGGTGGCCGGCGGGGCGCTGCTTTACTTCGTCACCGCCTTCGCCACCGGCGGCGCGGATTTCGGCATGATCCGGCGCAGTATCAGGCGGAAGGGCTCCGCTTCGACCAGGGAATAGTCTCCGACCCCGTCGACCACCATATCGATGTCGGCGCTGCCCCTCATTGCCCTGCCGGGCATTTCTCCCCGTAAACGGGGAGAAAGACGCTGGGGGGCCCTCGGCGCCCTTCCTGCAACGCTTGTCGTTGGCGAAACCGTCGATGACGGGTCTTTCTCCCCGTCACTATACCTATCGGATTCACACATCGAGTGTGGCTCCACGGGGAGAAATGTCCGGCAGGACAATGAGGGGCGGCGCCGACCTGTCGACCTGAGACAGGCGCTAAAAGCGGCGGCGCAAACGACATCGAACAAGCCATCCGACCTGAAGCAATTGCTCTGCCGCGATCGCCTACAGCCTCTTGATCCGCTCTCCGCTCTCGTCCATAAGCGCGCCGTCGCAAGACTTTCGCCGCGCGCGAAACGGCCCTCCACAAGCCAGGGAAATCCCATGACTGACTCCAATCAGCCCGTCTTCAATCAGCCTGCCTTCGATCAGCCTGCCTTCAAGCCCCTCGTCTTTTCCGGCGTTCAGCCGACCGGCAATCTGCACCTCGGCAACTATCTCGGCGCCATCAAGAAATTCGTCGCCCTGCAGGACACCTCCGATTGCATCTATTGTGTCGTCGACCTGCATTCGCTGACCGCGCAGCTTGTCCATGAGGATCTCAAGGACCAGACACGCGCGATCACCGCGGCGTTTCTCGCCTCGGGCATCGACCCGAAGAAGCACATCGTCTTCAACCAGTCGCGGGTCATGCAGCACGCCGAGCTTGCCTGGATCTTCAACTGCGTGGCCCGCATCGGCTGGATGAACCGGATGACGCAGTTCAAGGACAAGGCCGGCAAGGATCGCGAGAACGCCTCGCTTGGGCTGCTTGCCTATCCCAGCCTGATGGCTGCCGACATCCTCGTCTACCGCGCCACCCATGTGCCAGTCGGCGACGACCAGAAGCAGCATCTGGAGCTGACGCGCGACATCGCGCAAAAATTCAACAACGACTTTTCCGACCGCATTGCCGGCCTTGGCGTGGGCGTCGAGATGAAGGTCGGCGAGGAGACGGTCAACGGCTTTTTCCCGCTGACCGAACCGATCATCGGCGGACCGGCGGCGCGCATCATGTCGCTGCGCGACGGCTCGAAGAAGATGTCGAAGTCGGATCCGTCGGACCTGTCACGCATCAATCTGACCGACGATGCCGACAGCATCTCGAAGAAAATCCGCAAGGCCAAGACCGACCCGGAGGCGTTGCCTGGCGAATTGGACGGCCTGGCCGGCCGGCCGGAAGCCGAAAACCTGGTCGGCATCTATGCGGGTCTCGCCGAGATCTCGAAAGAGGCCGTGCTGAAGGAGTTCGGCGGCCAGCAGTTTTCAGTGTTCAAGCCGGCGCTGGCCGACCTGGCGGTGGAAAAGCTGGCGCCGGTCGCCGGCGAAATGCGCCGCATTTCCGACGACCGCGCCTATGTCGATGCGGTGCTGAGCGACGGCGGCGAGCGCGCCGGCCTGCTGGCCGAGGCGACGATGAAAACGGTGCGCGACATCATCGGCCTGCTGCAGGGTTAATCTGCAGCCAATATCGCTACATCCGCCGGTCGCTTGCGGCCGGGCTGTGGCGGTGGCAGATTGCGACCGAAACCATCGAAGGTAGAAAATGGTCTCCAAACGCCTCAGCCGTGAAGCCGGCCATCGCCGCAAGTTTTTGGCGATCATCGACGACACCCCCGAATGCGAACGGGCCGTCGTCTACGCCTCAAAGCGCGCGCAGAGCACCAGCGGCGTGCTGGTGCTGCTCTATGTGATCGAGCCGGACGATTTCCAGCATTGGCTGGGTGTCGAGAAGATCATGCGCGAGGAGGCCACCGCCACCGCGCGCGCCGCACTGGACAGCTATGCCAACAAGGTGCGCCAGAAGCTCGGCATCGAGCCGGAACTGGTGGTGCGCGAAGGCAAGCCGACGGAAGAGATCCACAAATTGATCGAGGAGGACCAGGATATCGCCATCCTCGTGCTGGCCGCCGGCGCCGGCAAGGAGGGGCCGGGTCCGCTGGTCGGCGCGGTCGCCGGCAAAGGCGCCGCCTTCCCCATCCCGGTGACGGTGGTGCCGCAGAACCTGTCGGACGAAGAAATCGACAGCCTGGCCTAGGTGTGTTGACATTCAGGTGAGGCCGGCCTGCGAATGGCGGTTTCCTGCGCTTCCGGTGCGGCGCGGTAGAAGAAAAAACATTCTCTTGGGCGGCGGTTCCGGCGATGGCTTTCGCTTGAATGTCCTGCCGATAAGGCCTATTTAGAATTATTCCAAACTATCTGCCCGAATGGGCACGGAGACGTCCATGTTCATCCAGACCGAATCGACGCCAAATCCGGCGACATTGAAGTTCCTGCCCGGCAGGGAAGTGCTTGTCGACGGCACCGCCGATTTCCGCGATGCCGACAGCGCTGCCGCGGCTTCGCCGCTGGCTGGCCGGCTGTTCGAGATCCCCGGCGTCACCGGCGTCTTCTTCGGCTATGATTTCGTCACCGTGACCAAGGACGGCCCCGACTGGCAGCATCTGAAGCCGGCGATCCTCGGCGCCATCATGGAGCACTTCATGTCCGGCGCGCCTGTCATGGCCAGGGCCGGCCCCGCCGCCGAGACCAGCCAGACCGGAGAATTCTACGACAAGGCTGACGAGGAACTGGTCATCACCATCAAGGAACTGCTCGACACACGGGTGCGCCCGGCGGTCGCCCAGGACGGTGGCGACATCACCTTCCGCGGCTTCGAGAACGGCACCGTATTCCTGCACATGAAGGGCGCCTGCGCCGGCTGCCCGTCGTCGACGGCGACGCTGAAGCACGGCATCCAGAACCTGCTCCGGCATTTTGTGCCCGAGGTGCAGCAGGTCGAACAGGTCTCTTGAGAGACAAACGTCCAGGAACAATTCGTAATCGAGCAAAAACAAAAAACCGGGCCAAATTGCCCGGTTTTCTGTTTTGGGACGTCAATTGTTGCCTAGACGGTCCGCGTATGAGCTCTAGAGAACGATGACCTTGGCGCCGACGGAGGTGCGGTCGTAAAGGTCGATGATGTCCTGGTTCATCAGCCGGATGCAGCCCGACGACATCGCCTTGCCGATCGAGTTCCACTCCGGGCTGCCATGCAGGCGGTAGCCAGAATCGCCTCCCCTGTTGAACAGGTACAAGGCGCGCGCGCCGAGCGGGTTGGTCAATCCGGGATCCATGCCGCCGGCAAATTTGGCGAGTTCCGGCTGGCGCTTTATCATCGCCGAAGGCGGCGTCCAGGTCGGCCATTGGCGCTTCACCGCGATGCGGGCGGTGCCGCGCCATTCAAAACCCTCGCGGCCGACGCCGATGCCGTAACGCATCGCCTCGCCGCCGCCCATGACGTAGTAGAGAAACTTGTTCTGGGTATCGACGACGATGGTGCCCGGCTTTTCACCGGTGTCGTAGCTAACGATCTGCCGGCGGTACTTGAACGGCACCTTTTCGATCGGAATGCGCGGCAGTTGATAGCCTGCATCGGTCATCGGGCCATAGTTGTTGGTGAAGATCTGCGATCCGATGGTGCTGCAACCAGCAATTGCCGTCGACAGCGCAAGTGCGGCGACGATTGCGAATGACTTCATGCGCATGAAAAGGTCCGATGCCCCGCCTAAGAGATAGCGGCACGAGACGGCCGCCTTGTCGCCATCATTCATGCTGGCATTTGCTTTGCTTGCCAAGCGGGCGATGCCTATATGCAGGGGCTTACATGCCGGTAAGTCGGTACCTGTGGCTTTTCGGCAACGGCGCTCACAAGATTATGTAGGAAATTCAATGGAGCGGTCCGCAAGGCCGCCGGAAGTTAGGAACCAATCATGAATGTCGGAGATGCCGCCCAGCGTTCCGGCCTGCCGGCCAAGACCATTCGCTACTATGAGGATATCGGCCTGATCCGGCCGCAGCGCGCCGGCAATGGCTACCGCGATTATTCGGGCGACGACATCCACCGGCTGACGTTTCTGCGCCGCGCGCGCAGTCTCGGCTTTTCCATCGACGACTGCCGCCAGCTGATGGCGCTTTACCAGGACCGCAGCCGCGCCAGCCATGACGTGCGCGAGATCGCCGCCGCGCATGTGACGGCAATCGAGGAGAAGGTGCGCGAACTGCAGTCGATGCGCTCGACCCTACAGAAGCTGATCCATGCCTGCCACGGCGACGACAGGCCGGACTGCCCGATCCTTGACGATATTGCGGGAGCGATTTTGCCATCCGACAAAGTCGTTCCCGCAGAGGTGTGAAGGTTGCGCGGCGTCGCCAGCCGTTTTGCAGGTTGGTTTTCCAGCGATCAAGCGGTACCGTCGACACGCTCGGCTATAGCGAATGCCTGCAGGTTCCTTGCCTTGCCGTGGTCTGCTTCGGCGTTGGCGATAATCGAGAAGAACGCCGCACGGGCGATGTCCTTCTTTGACGCATTCGGGTGTTCCTTCCTGGCCGCTTTGATCAATTGCTTGGGTGCCATGTCAGGCGTCACGACCCGCATCAGGGTGTCGGCTACCGCCTGCATCTCGTCCGCGTTCATCATCCACACTCCCTAGAGCCACCCGCATTCCCACAGTATCTCATATTGCTAATGTGTGGAACTTGCGGTGTCCGTTTGAGTACCAAGATTTCACGCAAAACCACATTTCAAGCGCGCCTTGGGTGCCTCCCAGAAAACGGGTTCAAACCGTGAACAAAGTCTGGCATGATGCCGCCATGCCAATTATCTCACCGATTCCTCTCAATCCGCTGATCGATGGCCGCCAGTCGGAGCGCGCGATGCTGGTTCGGCGTGGCGTGCAGCGGCTGCTCAAGCAAATGGGCGCGCATGTGCTGCCGGAGCTGTCGCTGGCGACCGGGCGCCGCGCCGACCTCGTCGCGCTGACCCGCCAGGGCGACATCTGGATCATCGAGATCAAATCCTCGATCGAGGATTTCAGGGTCGACCGCAAATGGCCGGATTACCGCCTGCACTCCGACCGGTTCTTCTTCGCCACGCATCCCGGCGTGCCCTCGGAGATCTTTCCGCAGGAATGCGGCTTCATCCTTTCCGACGGCTACGGCGCCGAAATCCTGCGCGATGCGCCCGAGCACCGTATGGCGGCGGCGACGCGCAAGGCGCTGATGCTGAGGATCGCACGGGCCGGAGCCTCGCGGCTGCTGGCGGCGGAACTCGCCGGTGTGGCGGTGCCGGCGCTGGAGGGCGAGAGCGAGTAGCTTCCGACGTTTTCGCTGCCCTCATCCGGCCGCCACCACCCCCCAATGGGAATCAAGTGCGGCTGCCTTCTCAGAACCTGGGTTCCTCGCCCCACGAAGTGGGGAGAGGTGGCCCGGCGAAGCCAGGGCGGAGAGGGGCCTTCGCGGCGTCCGGGAGGTCGTTGCCTCAAGGCCTCCTGACAGGCTTCGTTTCATGACCGTCAAGCGCCCTGACCTTCACCGGTTCTGGCTACGCAAGCGTCGTCCCCCTCTCCGTCCCGGCTTCGCCGGGCCACCTCTCCCCCGCTTCGCGGGGGCGAGGAACCCAAGAGCTGCAAATCGGCGATGGCAGGGCAATGAGGGGCGGCGCGACGTTTGTCGGCTGCCTCCAGACTGCGTCAATCGACCAGCCCTACTCTTCGTCCTCGTCCGCCCCGTTCGCCGCCGGCGCGACCAGCAAGACGGCGGCGCCGAGGATGGCGGCGATGAAGGAGCCGGCGAGGATGCCGACCTTCACCGCGTCCTGCAGCTCGACATTGCTGGCGAAGGCGAGCAGGCCGATGAACAGGCTCATGGTGAAGCCGATGCCGCAGAGCAGCGAAATGCCGACCATGTGCAGCCAGCCGGCATTGACCGGCAGATCGGCGAGGCCGAGCCGGATGGCAAGCGCCGAAGAACCGAACACGCCGACCAGCTTGCCGGCGACGAGGCCGGCGGCGACGCCCAGCGTCAGCGGCTCGACCAGGGTGGCAGCACTCAGGCCGGCGAGCGAGACGCCGGCATTGGCGAAGCCGAAGATCGGGACGACGACGAAGGGCACTATCCTGTGCAGGCCGTGCTCGAGCCGGTGCAGCGGTGAATGCTCTGAATCCTGGCTGATGCCGGGGGTGATCTTCAAAGGTATGATCAGGGCCAGCGCCACGCCGGCGAGCGTGGCATGGACGCCCGATTTCAGCACCAGCACCCACAGGACAACACCAAGCAGGAGATAGGGCAGCAGCGTCAGCACCTTCATGCGGTTGAGCACGATGAGCAGAGCGATGACCGCCAAGGCGGCGCCGAGATAGGCGAGCGACAGGCCGCTCGTGTAGAACACCGCGATGATGATGACCGCGCCAAGGTCGTCGATGATGGCGAGCGCGGTGAGGAATACCTTCAGCGACCCCGGCACGCGGCTGCCGAGCAGCGACAGCACGCCGAGCGCAAAGGCGATGTCGGTGGCGGTCGGGATCGCCCAGCCGGACAGGGCGGCTGGATTGTCGCGGTTGATGGCGACATAGACAAGCGCCGGCACCAGCATGCCGCCGGCAGCGGCGATGCCGGGCAAAGCGCGGCGTGGCCAGGTCGAGAGCTGACCGTCCAGCATCTCGCGCTTGATCTCCAGGCCGACCAGCAGGAAAAACACCGCCATCAGGCCGTCATTGATCCAATGCGAAACGTTGAGCGGTCCCAGATAGGCGTGAAGGACGTCGAAATAGGTTTCGGCCAGCGGCGAATTGGCGACGACCAGCGCCAATGCGGCGGCTGCCATCAGGACGATGCCGCCTGCCGCCTCGCCGGCCAGGAATTCGCGAAAAATGGAGACCGGCCGCGACTTCTGGTCCTGCATTTCGTCTCCGTGCTATCGGCCGGAAGGGCCGTGTCGCCTCGTGCGATGATGCGTAAACACCAACGGTAGGCAAGCTCTTACAGCGCCGCGCGACTTGGGGCGCGCAAAGGACGGTCAGGCGTTAGCGCGGCGCGCGCTTCGCAAGAATTCGCTGCAGCGTGCGGCGATGCATGTTGAGCCGGCGCGCCGTCTCGGAGACGTTGCGGTCGCACATTTCGTAGACGCGCTGGATGTGCTCCCAGCGCACGCGGTCGGCCGACATCGGGTTTTCAGGCGGGGCGGCGCGTTCACCCGCAGTGCGGGTAAGCGCCGCGAAAACTTCGTCAGCATCGGCCGGTTTCGACAGATAGTCGATGGCCCCCAGCTTCACCGCCGTAACCGCGGTGGCGATGTTGCCATAGCCGGTGAGGATGACGGCGCGGGCGTCGTCGCGCTTCTCGCGGATGGCGGCGACGACGTCGAGGCCGTTGCCGTCGGCGAGCCGCATGTCGACCACCGCGTAGGCTGGCGGATTGGCGCGCGCCTTGGCCACCGCCTCCTCGACGCTCTCAGCCGTCTCGACCACGAAACCCCTGGTCTCCATGGCGCGGGCAAGGCGCGTGAGGAACGGCCTGTCGTCGTCGACGATCAGCAGCGAGGTGTCCTCGCCCTCAACCATTGCGCCAATCGTATCGTCGCCATTCATTGTCTTCTAAATTCCTGCTGCCCGAATTTTACGCAGATATAGTTTTGCAGCGCTATTGTCCAATTCAAGCCGTGTCAAACATGGTGGCCGAAGCCGATTCAGGATTGAGGAAGACGCTGCGCGGCCACGATATCCGCACCACGGCGCCCTCGCCCGGCTCGTTTGAATTGCGGAAATCGAGCGTGGCCCCCGAGCGTTCAAGCAGGGTCTTGGCGATGAACAGCCCCAGTCCCAGGCCGCCGCCGGCCTCGGTGCCCTGACGCGTCGACATATAGGGCTCGCCGATGCGATCGATGATCTCGGGAGGAAAACCCGGCCCGTCGTCGGTGATCGAGAAGGTGACCGTGGCCTCGTTCCAGCTCCAGCGCACGGTGACGCTCTTGCGGGCAAAATCGACGGCGTTCTCGACCAGATTGCCGAGGCCGTAGATGACGCCGGGATTGCGCCGTCCCACCGGTTCGGGGCCGATGCGCTCGCCGGGGCGAAGCTTGATCGAGATGCCGAAATCGCGGTGCGGGGCCGTCATCTCCTCGACCAGCGAGGTCAGCGGCAGGCGGGAGAGATGCGCCTCGCCCTCGGAGGACAGGCTGGTGAGGCGTTTGAGGATCTCGCGGCAACGCTCGCTCTGCGAGCGCAGCAGCGTCACGTCCTCGCCGTATTTCGGATCATTGCGGAGCGCCTTCTCCATCTCCTTGGCAACAAGCGTGATGGTGGCGAGCGGTGTGCCGAGTTCATGCGCGGCGGCGGCGGCAAGGCCGTCCAGCGCCGACAAATGCTGCTCGCGCTGCAGCACCAGCTCGGTGGCGGCAAGCGCGTTGGCGAGCAGCCGGGCTTCCTCGGCCACGCGGAAGGCGTAGATCGCGGTGAAGGCGATCGAGGAAAACACCGCCATCCACATGCCGGCGACGTAAATGAACGGCATCTCCAGCGGCGCGCCCTCGTACCAGGGCAGCGGCAGGTGGAAGAACACCAGCAGGCTCGCCATCACCATCACCAGCGCGCCGAGGATGGCGGTCAGGCGCAGCGGCAGCGACGTCGCCGAGATGACCACCGGCACGGTGACCAGCACTGAAAACGGGTTGGTAAGGCCGCCGGTCAGGTAGAGCAGACCGGCAAGCTGCAGGCTGTCGATGGTCAGGATGGCGAAAGCCTGAAGCGGGGTCAGACGGTGCGCCGCCGGATAACGGAAGGTCAGCAACAGGTTCATCCACGCCGAACAGGCGATCAGCGCGAAGCAGAGACTGACCGGCAGCGGGAATTTCAGCCCGTAGGCAACGACAAGGACCGCCAGGCTCTGGCCGACAATGGCCAGCCAGCGCAGCCTGATCAGCGTGTTGAGGCGCAGCCGCTGGCTTTGCTGGAAGTCGGGCGCGCGCAGGATGTTTATCATGGCCAAGGAATATAGCCGGAAAAGGATAAAGGCTAGGTCCCCCGCGGTTTGGCACGGCTGGTGGCGGTGGCGAGAAGCGGGTTCTCCGGCCAGACATGCCGGGGGTAGCGGCCACGCATCTCGGCCCGCACATCGGCCCAGGAGCCGCGCCAGAAACCGGGCAGGTCGCGCGTCGTCTGGATCGGCCGGTGCGCCGGCGACAATAGTTCGAGCGTCAGCGGCACCGCGCCGTTGGCGATCGCGGGATGCCGGTCGAGACCGAACAGCTCCTGGACGCGGATCGCCAGCACCGGCCATTCGCCATCATAGCGGATCGGCACGCGACTACCCGTCGGCGCGTCGAAATGGGTCGGCGCCAGCGCCTCGATCCGGCGCTGCAGATCGTGCGGCACCAATGCCATCAGTCCGGCCGAAAGCACGCCTGGATCGATCGCGGCAAAGGACGCCGCGCCGGAAAGGAAGGGCAGCAGCCAGTCGTCGAGGCGGTCGACGAGCGCGGCGTCGGAAACGTCGGGCCAGGGCGCGCCAAGGCCGCGATGCAGCCAGCCGAGCCGTTGGCGCAGCGTTTCGGCCTCCTTGCCCCACGGCAAAAGCGACAGCCCGTGCTGGCGCAAGGCGTCGAGGATGGCGCGATCCGCCTCAGTGCCAGTCGGAGCCGGCAGCATGCGTTCGGACAGGGTGATGGCGCCGAGGCGAACGGTCTCGCGCACGCGCACCGCGCGCCTGTCGCGGTCGAAGCTGGTTTCGCGGCTTGTCTCGATTTTTTGCGCAAGCGCGGCTCGAATGTCGGCTTCATCTATCGCCGCTGCTGCCGTGATGCGGGCGTTCTGCGCCTTGCCCTGCAGATCGGCGACGACGAGCCAGGTTTCGCCCGCCAGCGGATCTGCGGCGTCGAGCATGGCGCCCGAACCGTTGGCCAGCACGAAACGGCCACGCTCGCCGCGCGCCTTGGCGACGCGGTCCGGCCAGGCATGGATGAGGAGAGCGCCGGCGCTACCCTCGAGGGGAGGGTCGGCGAGCGAGCCTTGCCCAGCAAGGCGAGGGAGACGGGGTGGGGTCGGCGTTGGCG
>SAQR01000008.1:149791-150646 GCA_004020365.1 Mesorhizobium sp. | reverse complement strand
CCGCCGTCAGCGACGTCTTGCCATGATCGACATGGCCAATCGTGCCGATGTTCACGTGAGGCTTTGTACGCTCGAATTTACCTTTTGCCATAGTCTCTTTCCTTGGACGGCCGGGACCTTCAGTTCAGTCGAATGCGGGGCGATTAGCGACTGCGGCCGAAAAACACAAGTGCCTTGTGGCCGGGAGCTTTCTCACCCGGTCTGAACCCATGATCCGGTTTTCGGGGATGTGGCGCGGATATAGGAACGAACAGGAAGAAATGGAATGGCCTGACATAGGTTCCGCGGCTACCGGCATTCAGCGGACGGATTTCGCCGCTTCCGCCTGTCTGCCTTGCCGGATTTACTGCCGGATCTGGCCCATTGCCGGTGTGGCGCCGGTCTGATTTCCTGATCCCGATGCATTTCATTCCGATCACCATCCGCGGCCCGCTGTTCATGATCCTGTCGACCGGGTCCTATGTCGCCAACGACACCATGTTGAAGCTCGCGACGGTTGGGCTGCCGCCCTATGAAGTGCTGTTTTTACGCGGGACGGCGGCGACGCTGTGGGGCATTCCGTTGCTGTTTGCGCTGGGCTACGCCAAGCAGATCCCGCTGATCCTCGACAGGAGAGTGTTGCAAAGAAACCTGTTCGAGCTGGCGGCGATCCTTTGTTACGTGGTGGCGCTCGCCAATATGCAGATCGCCGATTCGACCGCCCTGGGGCAGATCACGCCCCTGCTCATGCTGATTGGCTCCTCTGTCCTGTTCGGGGAGCGGATCGGCGGCTTGCGCATGGCGCTGATCGGGCTCGGCTTCGTCGGCGCGGTGATGGTGGCGCAGCCGACGATGCAGGGAATCTCGGTCTACGCC
>SAQR01000008.1:0-149781 GCA_004020365.1 Mesorhizobium sp. | reverse complement strand
GCTCGGCAACGCGGCGTTCGCCGCCGCGCGCGATCTCGCCGGGCGGCGAGTTACCGCCGACGTGCCTGGCATGATCGTCGCAATTTCCGCGGTGGTGGTGGTGCTGGTCGGATCAGGCGTCGCGCATCTGACGTCTGAGCGTTGGGTGACGCCCGAGACGCATCATTTGCTGCTGATGGCCGGGGCCGGATTGTTCCTGATCTTCGGCCATTTCTTCATCTTCATGGCCTATCGCGCCGGGCCGACCGGCATCGTGGCGCCGTTTTACTACTGCTTCACCGTCTGGGCGGTCATTTCCGGCCTGGTAGTGTTCCAGCAATTGCCGAACGCGCTGGCGATCGGCGGTATCCTGTTGGTGGTGGCCAGCGGGCTGACTATCGTGTCGCTCGACGAGCGCCGGCGCCGGCTGACCGTCGTCGCATAATTTGGGCAGCGGTGACCAAAACAACGGTTACACCACAGATTTCAACTTGGCCGCTGCCCGCAAAAAATGGAGAAACTAGTGACAAGCCAGGAGAACGTCGGCAACCGCATGCTTGCCGGAAAATGCCTGTGCGGCGCCGTGCAATACGCGGTGGCCGACGAGTTCATCTACGCCGCCAACTGCCACTGCTCGAACTGCCGGCGCACCACGGGTTCGGCCTTCAAGCCGTTTGCCGGCATCGAGCGTGAGAGACTGAGCCTGACCAACGGCGAGGACAACGTCCTGACCTTTGGCGAGGAGACCGGCCACGACGTGCATTGCAAGACCTGCGGCTCATTGCTGTATTCGGTCGTCCGCGACGGCGCCTTCGTGCACGTCGCCATGGGAACCCTCGTCGACGAGCCGACCATCCGCGCGACGCAGCACATCTTTGTCGGCTCCAAGGCGAAGTGGTTCACGATCGCTGACGACCTGCCTCAGTATGAAGAGCATGTCACCGGAAGTGCCGACTGAATACCTGGCGATGTGGATGGCGGCATTGCCGCTCAGGCACTACAGAACCGCCACAGACAGTGACACGGCGCAATTTTCAAGGAAGTTATTTTCGATGATGACTTCAACAGCATGCTTGGAGCGGGTAGCGGGAATCGAACCCGCATATTCAGCTTGGAAGGCTGCTGCTCTACCACTGAGCTATACCCGCGCATTTCGCCCGAAAACCGCGATACGTTTTTCGGTCCGATGCTTGCGTTTCAGGGCTTCCGGGCCGGCAGTGGTGGAGAGGGTTGGATTTGAACCAACGTAGGCATAGCCAACGGATTTACAGTCCGTCCCCTTTAACCACTCGGGCACCTCTCCAGTCTGCCGCCGGAGCCATGCAACGAGGCATCGATGCGTCGCGACCGCGTGAGCAGCGCTTCGCGAAGCGCCTTATGGCGGCAGCGCCCAAAACTGTCAACCGCAACATCCCGGCAAAAGGCGCTGAATTTGTTGACGACCCGACGAGCATGGTTTTGCGGCTGTATCCTTAGGCAGACGACATCGCTATAGAACCGGCCATGAGCAACGATAACAAGCCCAAGACCCCAAAAGACACCCACTACGCCAAGCTGCGCCGCGCGCATCGCGACGAGAAAAGCGGCGGCGCGCCGGCGTTCAGGCCGCGCCAACCGGTGCCGCCAGGAGAGACGCCAGCGGACGGGCTGGTGCGGCTTTACGGCCTGCACACGGTGCGAGCGGCACTCGACAATCCGCGCCGGCGGATCAAGAAGATGCTGGTGACGCGCAACGCCGCCGAGCGGCTGGCAATCGCCGACCTCGCCGCCCTGCCCTTCACCACAGAGATGGTGGAGCCGAAGGATATCGACAAGGTCACCGGCTCCGATGCCGTGCATCAGGGCGTGCTGATCGAAGCCGAGCCGCTGAAACCGAAGCGGCTCGATGCGCTCGGCGGCACAACGCTGGTGCTGGTCCTCGACCAGGTCACCGACCCGCACAATGTCGGCGCGATCCTGCGCTCGGCGGTCGCCTTCGGCGCCGGCGCGCTGATCACCACGGCGCGCCACAGCCCGCATGAATCCGGCGTGCTGGCAAAATCGGCCTCCGGCGCGCTGGAGCATATCGACCAGATCGAGGTGAAGAACCTCGCCGACGCGCTCGGCCAGCTGCACGAGGCCGGTTTCCAGACCATCGGCCTCGATTCCGACGGACCAGCGGAACTCGAAAAGAGCTTTTCAGGAGAAAAGATCGCGCTGGTGCTGGGCGCCGAGGGCAAAGGCCTGCGCCAGAAGACGCGTGAAACGGTGACGACGCTGGCCCGGCTCGACATGCCCGGCGCCATCCGCTCGCTGAACGTATCGAACGCCGCGGCGGTGAGCCTTTATGCGGCGAGGAAGTTTTTAGCGAGTAGCGAGTAGCGAGTAGCGAAAGTCGGATCACTGCACCGGTGGGCAGCAACCCTACTCGCTATTCCCTACTCGCTATTCGCTTCTACCCACCTCATGTCCCGCCATTCGCTCCAGCGCCTTGACCAGCGCCGAGTGATCCTCCTTGGCGCCGCCATTGGCCGCGCAGGAGTTGAACAATTGCTGCGTCGTCGAGGTGTTGGGCAGCGCGACGCCAATCGTCTTGGCGCCTTCGAGAGCGAGATTAAGGTCCTTCTGGTGCAGTTCGATGCGAAAGCCCGGCGCGAAGCTGCGCTTGATCATGCGCTCGCCATGCACTTCGAGGATGCGCGAGGCGGCCAGCCCGCCCATCAGCGCTTGTCTCACCTTGGCCGGGTCGGCGCCGGCTTTCGATGCAAAAACAAGCGCTTCCGCGACTGCTTCAATGGTCAGCGCGACGACGATCTGGTTGGCGACCTTGGTGGTCTGGCCGACGCCGTTCGGGCCGACCAGCGTGATGTTCTTGCCCATTTTTTCGAACACCGGCCTGGCGCGCTCAAAAGCCTTTTCCTCGCCGCCGACCATGATGGTCAGCGACGCGGCTTTGGCGCCGACCTCGCCGCCCGACACCGGCGCATCGAGATAGTCGCAGCCGAGGTCGTTGATCTTCCTGGCGAATTCCTTGGTCTTGATCGGCGAGATCGAGCTCATGTCGATAACCAGCTTGCCCGCGGTCAAACCCGAGGCGACACCGTTGTCGCCAAACAGCACGTCGGCCACCTCAGGCGTGTCGGGAACCATGGTGATGATGATGTCGGCTGTTTTCGCGACGGCGTGATGGCCGGTGACGGTGTTCAGACCCTTGGCGACGAGATCGGCCGGCGGTTTCGAGCGATGGTCGCTGGCGACGACGATGTAGCCGGCGTCGAGCAGATGCCCCGCCATCGGCGCGCCCATGATGCCGAGGCCAATGAAACCGATGGTGTCCATTTTTGTCTCCCTGGTGTTTTCCTTGTTGAGGCCGAGTTCTGTGGCGCCCCCCTCTGGCCTGCCGGCCATCTCCCCCACGGGTGGGGAGATTGGATGTCACCGCCGCTTTCGCCAATTTTCGAAGTTGGAAAAGTAAAAGCCGGCGCCGGAACTGCCGATCTCCCCCCTTGTGGGGGAGATGGCCGGCAGGCCAGAGGGGGGCGCCACGGAACTCGGCTTCAATAATCCTTGACCCCTACGCCGCCGCCTGCCCTGCAAACTCCCGGAACCAGCCCAGCCCGGCTTCCGTCGAAACCTTCGGCTTGTATTCCGCCCCGATCCAGCCGGAATAGCCGATGCGGTCGATATGGCTGTACAGAAAAGGAAAATTGATCTCGCCCGTCCCCGGCTCATGACGGCCGGGATTGTCCGCCAGCTGGATATGCGCAATGCGGTCGAGGTTTGTCTCGATGGTGCGGGCGAGATCGCCCTCCATGATCTGCATGTGATAGATGTCATATTGCAGGAACAGGTTTTTTGAGCCGACGCGGTCGATGAGCGCCAGGGCCTGGTTCGAATAGTTGAGGAAGAAGCCGGGAATGTCGCGGGTGTTGATCGGCTCGACCAGCAGCCTGATGCCGGCCTGTTCCAGCTTCTCGGCCGCGAAAGCCAGGTTCTCGGCGAAGACGTCTTCCAGCACCGAACGCTCGACGCCTTGCGGCGCGATGCCGGCGAGGCAGTTGACCTGTTCGCAGCCCAGCGCATGCGCGTAGCTGATCGCCTTGGCGACGCCTTGCCGGAACTCCGGAACGCGATCCGGCAACACCGCAATGCCGCGCTCACCCTTGGCCCAGTCTCCGGCCGGCAGGTTGAACAGCACCTGAGTCAGGCCGTTTTTCTTCAGCCTCGCCGCAACCACCTCCGGCGCATGGTCATAAGGGCCGATATATTCGACACCCCTAAAGCCGGCGCGGGCGGCGGCATCGAAGCGGTCGAGGAAATCGTGCTCGCCAAAGAGCATCGAGAGATTGGCAGAAAAACGCGGCATTCTTTTTCTCCTTCTTCTCCGCCAGGCTCTAGTCAAGCATCACGATCGCCGTCGGCGCGTCTTCGTGATGTTCGGCAAGCTCCTCGAATTCGGTGATCTTGTCGATCTCGGTGCCCATCGAAATGTTGGTGACGCGCTCTAAGATGAATTCGAGCACGACCGGAACCTGGTGCTCCTTCATCAGGCGCTGGGCCTGCTTGAAGGCGCCGGCAAACTCCTCCGGCCTGCGCACCCGAACCGCCTTGCAGCCCATGGCTTCGGCGACAGCAACATGGTCGACGCCATAGCCAGCCTCGGGATCATCCTTCCGGTTGACGTTCTCGAAAGCGAGGCTGACCTCGAAATCCATCGAAAAGCCGCGCTGCGCCTGGCGGATCAGGCCGAGATAGGCATTGTTCACGACGACATGGATATAGGGCAATCTGTGCTGCGCGCCGACCGCCAGTTCCTCGATCATGAACTGGAAATCATAGTCGCCGGACAGCGCCACGATGTTGCGCTGCGGATCGGCGGCGCGAACGCCAAGTGCGGCCGGCAGCGTCCAGCCGAGCGGGCCGGCCTGGCCGCAATTGATCCAGTTGCGCGGCTTGTAGACATGCAGGAACTGCGCGCCGGCGATCTGCGAAAGGCCGATCGTGGTGACATAGGTGGTGTCGCGGCCAAATGCCTTGTTCATCTCCTCGTAAACACGCTGCGGCTTCAGTGGCACCTGGTCGAAATGCGTCTTGCGCTTCATCGTCTTCTTGCGGCCCTGGCATTGCCTGGCCCAACCCGACCAGTCGCGCAGTTTCCCCGCCGTTTTCCATTCGGTGGCGACGTCGAGCAGCATTTTGAGCGCCGCACCGGCATCTGAGACGACACCGAGGTCCGGCGCGAAGACACGGCCGATCTGGGTCGGCTCGATGTCGACATGGATGAATTTCTTGCCCCTGGTGTAGACGTCGACGGATCCGGTGTGGCGGTTGGCCCAGCGGTTGCCGATGCCAAACACGAAATCGGCTTCGAGCATCGTCGCGTTGCCGTAGCGATGCGACGTCTGCAGCCCGCACATGCCGGCCATCAGCCGGTGGTCGTCGGGGATCGCACCCCAGCCCATCAGCGTCGGGATCACCGGCACGCCGGTGACTTCGGCGAACTCGATCAGCAGATCCGAGGCATCGGCATTGATGATGCCGCCGCCGGCGACGAGGACGGGCTTTTCCGCCGCGTTGAGCATTTTCAGCGCTTTCTCGGCCTGGCCGCGCGACATTGCCGGCTTGAACGGTGCCAGCGGCTCATAGGCATCGATGTCGAACTCGATCTCGGCCAGTTGCACGTCGACCGGCAGATCGATGAGGACCGGCCCCGGCCGCGACGAGCGCATCAGATGAAACGCCTTCTGCAGCGCCATCGGCACCAGATAGGGTTCCATCACGGTGACCGCCCATTTGGCGACGGGTGCTGCGATGGCGGCGATGTCGACGGCCTGGAAATCCTCCTTGTTGAGACGCGCCCGCGGCGCCTGGCCGGTGATGCAGAGGATCGGGATGGAATCGGCCGCGGCCGAATAGAGGCCGGTGATCATGTCGGTGCCGGCCGGGCCGGAAGTGCCGATGCACAGGCCGATATTGCCTGATTTGGCGCGGGTATAGCCTTCGGCCATGTGCGAGGCCGCCTCGACATGGCGCGCCAGGATATGGCGGATCGTACCCCTCGCCTTCAGCGCCGAATAAAACGGGTTGATGGCAGCTCCCGGCACGCCGAAGGCGCAGGAAATGCCTTCTTTTTCTAAAACGAGAACCGCTGCGTCGACTGCGCGCATCCTTGCCATGTCAGCCTCCACGAATTGTTGATGGCCGAGCATGGCAGCACGCCTGCTATTTTTCAATTTTTTCAGAATATTTTTTCATTTCCAAGAAACAGCTTCTATATCTTGATTTCATTGTATTTTCTGTTTTCCAGGAAATTGCGTTAGCAAATTTGTAAAAAACTTTTTCATTGCGCATTTGGCGAAATCGGCAAGAATGCCACTATGGAAACCGCCGAAAAACGCCAGCGCGGACGGCCGCGCGCCTTCCACGCTCCGGCCGAGGCGGCTTCGGTGCAGTCACTCGACCGGGCGCTGCGCATCCTGGCCATCGTCGCCGACGGCAGCGGCCTGTCGCTGAGCGAGATCGCCGCGCAGAGCGGCCTCCCCGCCTCCACCGCCTACCGCATGCTGACGACGCTGGAAAACCACGGCATGGTCGAGTTCGACAGCAGCGACCAGCTGTGGTCGATCGGCGTCGAGACCTATCGCATGGGCGCGGCGTTCCTGCGCCGCCGCAAGCTGGTCGACCGCGCCCGCATCGTCATGCAGGAATTGATGGAGAAGACCGGCGAGACCGCCAATCTCGGCGTCGCCGAAGACGACTGCGTGGTCTTCGTCAGCCAGGTCGAGACGCATCAGGCGATCCGCGCCTTCTTCCGGCCGGGCACACGCAGTTCCTTCCATGCATCGGGCATCGGCAAGGCGGTGCTGGCGCATCTCGAGCCGCAGCGCGTCGGCGCCGTCCTGCGCCGGACGGGGCTGGAGCGCTTCACCGAAAAGACGCTTTCCGACAGCTCGGCGCTGGCCCGTGATCTGGTGACGATCAAGCTGCGCGGCTGGTCGGTTGACGACGAGGAGCGGCATCCCGGCATGCGCTGCGTGGCCGCCGCGATCTTCAACGAGTTCGGCGAGCCGATCGGCGGGGTTTCGGTTTCGGGACCGACAGTGCGGGTGACGCCGGAGCGGTTGGCCGAGATCGGCCCCCTGGTGCGCGAAGCCGCAACGGAAATAACCAGGATGATTGGTGGTCTGCCGCCCCCTTCTTCACCAAGCCGAGCCGCCGAACCGGGTTCACTCTTCGAGATTGGCGCTGCGCGCTCACCTTGACAGTCGCCCGGCTCCGGCCAAGTTTGCGTCCACCTTCCGCCAGCCGACGCCCGAAAGACGCATGAGCCTCCAATCCGTCAAAGCCTTCTTCGCCGAATATGCCCCCGACATCGAGGTGATCGAAACGCCGACAAGCTCGGCGACCGTCGCGCTCGCGGCCGAGGCGCACGGCGTCGAGCCGGGGCAGATCGCCAAGACCATCTGCCTGCGCGTCGGTGACCGGGTCATGCTGGTCGTCGCCCGGGGCGACGCGCGCATCGACAATCGCAAATCGCGCGATGCATTCGGCGGCAAGCCGCGCATGCTCGATGCCGAGCAGGTGGCCGAAATCACTGGCCATCCGATTGGCGGCGTCTGCCCCTTCGGCCTCGCCTCGCCGTTGCCGGTATATTGCGACGTATCGCTGCGCGCCTACGATCAGGTCGTGCCAGCGGCCGGCGCAACCAATGCAGCGGTGAAAATAGGCGTCGAGCGCATGGCAGCGCTGACCGGCGCCGAATGGTGCGACATCTGTCAGGATGAGCTAGGCCCCGGGCACCGCGCTCTTGGTCGATAGGTCGTAGAAATCAAGCAGCATCGCTAGCCCAACTCCGCAGGCGGTGAAGATGAGGCCGGCGATGAAGATGCGGGTGGCGCGTTCATGGACGCGTCGCTGTAGAGACGTTGTGTCGAGCAGCAACCGCAGCGCTCGTATCTGCAAGGCAATGCCTATCAAAATCGGCACGACGGCTGCCAGGTGATAGATTTCCCAAGGGAGCGGGTTGGCGGCCCAATGCGTGATGAAGCCCAGCGAGAAAGCCAGTAGAATGCCGACGGTGGTGATCGTGCCGTTGCGGAAATCCGTCTCAATCTGCTCTTCCTTGGGTTCGTGCTCGTCCAAGCGTCCCTCTCCCTCTGGTGCCTTCACCGCCAGACTAAGCTGTCGAAAAATCCCTGTACATCCCTCGCTGGAACCGGTTGCGGTGCCGGGTTCCATTTTGCAACCCAGACAGCTGAAAAAGGGGCAGTGGGTGCCCCTTTTTGCCTTGCCTGAAACGGTTCACCTCCCCTCAAAGCCGGCAGCGATGACGGTAGCCGTCGTAGCCGACATAGGTATCGGAGTACGGATCGTAGCTCTGATAGCGGTTGAGGCAGCGCCGGACGTGCCATGAGCCGCCGTGTTCCTCGATATAGACGGTGCGCGGCTGGGCGAGCGCGCTGCCGAGCAGGAAGCCGCCAACGCCGGCGGCGATGCCGATGCCAAGGTGCTTGTTGTGATGGTGCTTGTGATGAGCGGCCGAAGGCTGAACGGTGCCGGCCAGCATGGCGGCGGCGACAGTGGTGGCGATGAGGCCGGAAACGATGGTACGCTTGAACATGACGATCTCCTTGCTGGAGAGGCGATCCATCCGCCTCCTGACCATCAGTGGTTGCAGCAAGGAAAAAGGTTCGACGGTTTTTTTGGATTTTTCCGAAAGCGCAAAAGCGGCCAGTCTGGTCTGAACAGGGTTTGCAGCCAGGCGCGCAATTATGACCGGCGAAGAGCGCCACTCGACAGTCCGCCGGTGGGGGCCTCAGCCCATGCCGGTGATATGGCGCAGCCAGAAGGCGAGCGCGATGAAGCCGATGATGGTGGTGATGCCGGTCCAGTCGACATTGGCGCTCTTCAAAACCTTGGTGAGCCTCACCAGGAGAATCCAGGCCAAGACGACGACCAGAGCAATGACGACAAGTCTGACCATGCGATACCCTCGCCCATGCGATAGCACCTTCGATCAATATAGGAAGCGAATTGGCCGTTTTCAGGATGCCCGCGCCGGCAGGGTCGGCGCGCTTGTAGGCAAAACAGAGTTCATCCTTACTGGCGCAACAAATATGCTAACCGGAGCGCCGTGCCCTTGTAGCTCAGCTGGTAGAGCAGCGGTTGGCCAGAAATCACTGACGTCTTTGCGGATGCTTTCGGATTGCGACAAGCACCGCGCCGTCATCCAAGCTACATTCAACAGACCCTACCGCGGCCAGCGCGTCAGTGGCATCCACCGAATCCCCACCCGGTCCAGGCCCTCTGATGACGAAATGTCCTTTCTCACATGTGAAGTCCCACTTGTGCAGCTGCTTGTACGATTCCGTCTTTCCTTCGTTTTCAGCATGATAAAGCACGACGTAACCATCGGGCTTCGTGACGGAGAGCATCTGTTGTATTGATTTGAGCGGACTAGCGGTGTGATCTATACAATTCTGTCCATGCACGATATCGAATCTGTAATCGCCAAATTGCGTGCTAATATTTTCGGCGTCACCAAAGACTGTTCGCACAAGAGGTTGGATCCCAAAATCTCTCAGAACTTGTTCATATTCTTTTGCCAGCAGGTCAGTTGCAGTAATCCTGATCTCTTTCGAAGCATGCACTTTGCCAAGCTTCGTCAACGGGCCAGCGCCCACATCGAGTATGTGAACTGGGTTGGTCGCCAACCTGTCGACATATCGCCCAATGTGATCCTGAATTGGTAAATTGGGGTCAAGACGTTCCTTGTAGTCCTCTGGCCAGAATGATCCCTGAGTGGAGAACCAGTGTCTCCAAAACAGAACTTCGTCCCTGAGCTGTTGGGATCGGCTGTCTCCCTCCAGCCAGCGCAGGATCTTTCGTCCGAGCCGCCGAGCCCTAGTCAACACCGATGTCGATCTTTTCAGAGACCCTTCTCTAGCCATGACGGGACTCCTCGCGGTGAAGAGGGTTTACGGTCCGTTCTGGCCACGACGACGCCAGGGCAATGACGACAAGTCTGATCATGCGACACCCTCGCCCATGCGATTGCACCTTCGGCCGATATAGGAGGCGAAATTGGCCGTTTTCAGGACGCTCGCGCCGGCAGCGCCGGCGCGCTCACGGGCAGCCGAAACAGAGTTTTGTCTTTACTAGCGCAACAAATATGCTAACCGGAGCGCCGTGCCCTTGTAGCTCAGCTGGTAGAGCAGCGGTTTTGTAAACCGAAGGTCGGCGGTTCGATTCCGTCCGGGGGCACCAGCACACTTCTTGTCCAGCCCGGAGACATAGGTAACAGAATGTCCCTAAGACATGGTGTAGTGCACCCCGATTCTGAGGCACGAGAGGGGTAACAGTTCTCCATTAAGGAGAGCTGATGAGGAAAGAAGACCCGGGGCGGCGTTTCAGTCGCGAATTCAAGGGGGCGAGGGCTAATCGGGACCTCTAGATCCCATACATCATGGCAATGAAGAATACCGGTGCAAAGATCAGGAAGATCGCCATTACTATAATCACGGCGAGGGCCAGGCGCTCTGTTCGCCTGACGATTGCAACGACGTCGTCGTCGCTCGACGAAACAAGATCAACCGCCGAGAAATCCGTTGGTTGAGGAGTTTGATTGTCATTGGCGGGTCGGCTTGCGACCGCATCGACATTCTGTTTGCTCTGGATAAGGGTCACAGTTCTTTCCGCCGTTAGGGTGCCATATCGGGTGCCCGCCGATGAGTATACAGCGAGGCACCCGGAACCACCGATGAAGGGACTTGCTCGGCGGCCAAATACCAATCCTTTGCCAAGGTCTTGGTTGCCAGCCTCAGCCCTCTGTCTTTAACGCACAGACTTCAGTCTTACTGCGTCATGGACCATAGGCCGGCGCCGGAACTAAGCGCCCGCCGGTTCCGTTGCCGACCAGTGATAATTCAGAATAGGAGATAGTCATGGCTGACGGTCCCACCGTTGTTAACTCAGGCGGAAATGGCGCCGGCACCGCTGTCGCCATCGTTCTCGCAATTATCGCAATCGTGATCCTGCTGTTTTTCACCGGCGTTATCGACATCAACGGCGGGGGCACCGGAAAGGACGTCGACGTAAAGGTTGAAGCGCCTACGGTCGAAGCGCCCAACGTCGAAGCGCCAGCCGCGTCCGCTCCGGCTGAGCCGAGTGCACCTGCCCCAGCCGCGCCCGCTCCGGCAGAGCCGGCCGCACCTGCTCCGGCCGCACCCGCTCCGGCAGCACCTGCTAACGGCGGCTGATTGTGACATCGGATATCGGGCCCGGCGGGATGCGCTTCCGGGCTTGATGAAAACGTCGACGGCCGTCCACATTCTGCAAAGCGGCCCACGCAACAGAAAGCCGTTCGACGGAGTTTCAATCAGTTGCGGGAACCTGCAAAGAGGATCGCTTATGAAGATGATCGTCACCCTCCTGGCCGGCATTTCGCCCCGCTGGCGCTTCTGCCGCTGGGAAAGATATCAACGACCAAGTTGGTGCACCCGCTTCTGCAATATAATTTTCAGTTGATGATGGCGACAGCTATCTACCGGTAGAGTCTCGGGTATTTGGCTTTCTCAGTCTGGCAATCATCCCTGCGCCGCACCGCTTTGTTCAAAGCAACCTCATAGGCGCGGATGGCCCTCTTGAACTTAGGTCGATTGGGTGTCAGGTGTTTATCCAGACCGTCGTACAAAAGGACTGGAACAGCTATAATGGCTTTTCCACCTTCGGTTGGCCTCAGCGCCCGGCATCTTTGCCTAACACCGATGACGTTACCTGCCATTGTAGCGGCCAAATTCAACTTGGCGTCGGGCATCCGAGCCAGGAAGTTGATGTTCTGCTGCCCTCCCTGTCCGGCTGCAGCAGCCGAAGATATGACGCAGACTGCCGCGCCGAGCGTAATCAAAATGCGGTTCAAAAGTTGCCCCCTCAATGTTTGGCGATCTCGACCCAAGCATCGCCCGTTCCCGCAAAGCGAGGTTGAAATAATTCAATTCGAAAAGCAATTGGCGTTACGCGACATTGCGAGGATCACCGCACGCGATCCCTCGCCACCGCGTGTTCGATCAACATGTCGATGATCTGGCAGTAGCCGACGCGAGATTATAAGCAAGCGGAATGGTTATTGAGTTCGAAGCGTGCCCTGCTCTTTAGCGACAGCGTCGAAGCTTTCCTGGGGCGAAGCTTGATCCTAAGATGTAGCCGAAGGGGCACAGGAGACGCGGTTACTGTGATCCCCCGACATTCTTTCCGGCACGGCATGGCCTGGTCATCGCTTTCTCTTTGTCATGAGTGCGCGGACTTTGACGATCATCGCAGCATTGGACTTCAGCTGAAAGGCACGGATCTTTCGCATGTGTCGATCGGCAACCTCCTTGTAGTAAAGGATCGGCCGCATCGCTCGCTGGTATGCTGCTTCTTGTCCGGCGCACAATTGCTGCGCTTTTCTCGCTAACGAATACGGATCGCCGCGCTGAACTGACAGCTTTGCCGACCACAACTGATTGCATTTAATCAAGGCGCTCTGTTCGGCCTTGTACCTCGGATCGACTGCTGCTCGGGCGTCAGCAGTAAAAATCATAAGTCCCACTAGTGTCGCGAGTAAAAAACGCTTCATTGCAGCCCCTCAAGAGGGGTAACACAAACTGAAATTTCTCTACCTTTCAAGCCCGATCTGCCGGAAGTCTTTAATGGAGCAAGCCATATGGCCCGTCCTGCCACTACTGCTGTTCGTCTTTTGACCGGCGAACGCGAACCCGTTGCCGCGCCGTGGTCAGACGCGAAGATGTTACAACGCGCGGCACCAGACGACGCATAGTGATCGTCCGGGTCGGTCGAAAATCTGCTCGTCCCCGATTTCCACAGGCCGGGCCATAGCCCATCAGCTTCAACGCATATATTCCTGAGCAGAACCACAGGTATTCCGTAGTGGAAACCATAGGAGTCGCCGTTGGAGCAGAAACGCACGATCGCCCCGTTGATTGGTGGCATGTATGGCAGCCTTGCTGCCCTGGCGTTGGCGTTCGGTTACCGCTTCCTGATGATTGCCGATCCCGATCCGACCTCGCAGGCAACGATCGCCGTTGCTGGACTGGCCTTTTCGATCTGTTTCAGCCTGGCCTTCCTTCGCGAGCATCGACGCCAAATCGCTGCCGTCAGAGAATTTCTAAGCCGCCCAAGATCGTATCAGGACTAATCCCCGCGTTTCGCAAAGCAAAGCGCCCATGCCTCCGGTCCGGGCATCAGAACCAATGGTGCAACAGGGATGCGGACTAGCCGGCATCTTCTGCTCCCGGTCCTTTAATGCCATTCGATTAAAATGCCCCTGTGTATATTAGCAATCGCTCAATTTAGCGCGCCGACAATGTCCTGGCGGCGGGCTAAACAACGGGTGGTGTCATGCGAAGCGACTTCGCTGCGGCGCGCGAGCTGTTGGAGTGCGCCCAAAACCGGCTCTGCGGCATGGACGAAACGAGCCAACGCGTCAGCGAGGCACTGGACTTGCTGATTGAAGAAATAGCCATCGCGGAATTCCGTAAGGCGCCACTGACCATCGTGCCGTTTCCACGCGCGCGGCCACCCAGGCATGCTCGGTAGAACACCCGCCGATGTGGTCGACAGCGGAAGCGCTCCACGCGCCGCCAGTGGAATTGAACCTGCGCGATTGCGGGCTTGGCGGCGTCCGGGCCATCAGAAATCCCATCGGGATATCCCTCATACCGCGATTGCCGCCACCAGAATCCGGTTCTGCCTTCGTATCGCGGCGCGCAATTCGGCAATCTTCGCCTTGTCGCGCTTCACGAACTCGATGAACATCATGTTCATGTTGTTGAACACCAGTTCGCCGAGCGCCTGCCCGTCGATATCCCGGCGCACCAGGCCGATCGCCTGCAGCCGGGCGATCAGCGCGCGTATCTGCTCGGTTAGCGCCCGGTCGAGCGCCGTGTAAGCCTGGCCGAACGGGCTGTCGGGCAGTTGCGTCGAGATCGCCATCGCCTGCCGCCACATCTCCTTGCTGAGATAATGCAGCGAATGCTCGATATAGATACCGAGCAGCGTGTCGAGCGCATCGCCGACATTGGCCGGCGGGTTGGCGACGACGCCGCGCCCGGCATTGAGCACCTCGTTGACCTCCATCGAAACGATGGCGCCAAGAATGTCGCCCTTGTTCTGGTAATAGTTGTAGATCGTGCCGACCGAGACTTCGGCCTGCGCCGCGATGGTCTCGATCTTGGCGCCCTCATAGCCGGTGTCGCGAAAAAGCGCGGCCGCCGCCTCGATGATGCGGCGATGCCGATCCGCCTTTTGCCTTGCCCGCAATCCGCTCATGTCGGCTATCTGCCACAAAAACGGAATTGACTCAATTTTAGAATTGGTTCAATTTTTGACATAAGCCAGAAAGGCAAGGGAGAACACTCGATGACCATCAATCCAAACACCTGGAATCCAACGACCAAGCAGCCGCTTTCCGTTCTGAAGAGGTATCTTCACGCCGCATGTGCCGCGACAGCATTGCTGCTGGCGACGGGCAGCTTCGCTCGGGCTGCGGATCTCAACGCTCTGATCTGGTGCGATCACGCCGACCCGGCGCTGCTGCAGCCGTTCGAAGAGGCCAATGGCGTCAAGGTCAATGTCAAGGAGTTCGAAGGCACCGGCGCCGGCATGGCCATTGTCGAGCAGTCGCAGCCCGGCGACTGGGACGTGATGGTGATCGACAGCATCGACATACCGCGCGGCGTCGAAAAGGGCCTGTTCGAACCGCTGCCGGAGGACAAGCTGCCGCTGGCCGACCTCTTTCCCCAAGTGAAGCTGGATAATTACACCGTGGTCGACGGCAAGCGCTACGGCATCACCGAAAAGTTCGGCTACAACACCATCGGCTACAACAAGACCAAGGTCGATCCGGCTGACATGCAGTCGCTGGCCGCGCTGACCGGCGACAAATACAAGGGCAAGATCGCCATCTACGACTATTACCTGCCGGTCATCGGCATGGCGGCGCTGGCGATCGGCAAGAAGACCACCGAGCTGACCGAAGCCGACCTTCCCGCCATCAAGCAAGAGCTGCTCAGCATGAAGGCCAACGCGAAGCTGGTCGGCGAGGTGACCGCCAGCCAGACCGCGCTGGCTACCGGCGAGGTCGACATTCTCGTCGGCGGCGGCGAGTGGGTGACGGCCGGGCTGGCCAAGGAGAACCCTGCCCTCGATTTCTCGATCCCGAGAGAAGGTGCCGTGCTGTGGTCGCAGTCGCTGGCGATGTTCAAGGATTCCAAAAACAAGGACACGGCGCTAAAATTCATCCAGTACATTATGAGCCCTGAAGGCCAGGCGCGGCTTGCCACCTCGGCCTGCTATTGGGGCATGCCGGCAAATACCAAGGCGGCTCTGAGCGATGAGCAGAAGAAGATCCTGCGCTTCGACGAGCAGCCGGATTTCCTCGCCCGCGCCCAGCCCTACCCGGCGCCGGATGCCGATCTCGACAAGAAGATGCAGGACGTCTGGACCGAAATGCTGCAGGCGCAGTGACCGGTCGCCGGTCGTGAACTCTGCCACGAACAGCGGGCGTGCCCTGCCCCGGGCGGGCTCTGCCCTGCCCCGGGCGGGCCGTGCCCTGCCCTGGGCGCTGGTCACGCCGGCGCTCGGCTGGACGCTGCTGTTCTTCGTGCTGCCGTTCGTCGCCATGGGGTTTTCCAGCCTGACGGCGCATGACGGCGGCGGCTTCACGCTCGCCAACTACAGCCAGTTCTTCACCAACCAGGCCTATTGGCAGGCGATGGTGAATTCGCTGCAGGTGACAGCGATCGTCACCGTGATTTCGGTGCTGCTCGCCTACCCCTTCGCCTGGATCCTGGCCGAACAGGTGCCGGAACGCTGGCAGCGGCTGGCGCTGATGCTGGCGGTGCTGCCGTTCTGGACCTCCTATGTCGTGCGCTCCTATTCCTGGCTGCTGGTGCTGGCGCAGAACGGCGTGATCAACCGCGCGTTGACCGGCTCCGGCCTGTTCAGCGAGCCGCTGCAACTCGCCAACACCAGGCTGGCCACGGTCATCGGCTTCGTGCATTTCTTCGTCATGCTGTTGACGCTGACGATCTTCGCCAATCTGAAGCAGCTCAGCCCGAGCTACCGCAAGGCAGCCGCCGATCTCGGCGCCGGGCCGGTGCGCACGTTCCTGCATGTCGTCCTGCCGCTGACCTTGCCGGGCATCATGGTCGGCGCCTTCCTCACCTTCGTGCTGTGCATCGGCGACTACATCACGCCGCAGATCCTCGGCGGCAACAACGAGCTTTTGATGCCGCAATTGGTGATGATGCAGATCGGCCGGCGCGGCGATTTTCCGCTCGCCTCGGCGCTGTCGATCATTCTGATGGCGGTCGTCACCATTGCCTATCTTGCCTGCGCCCGCTGGCTCAAGATCGAGCGGGCCTGACCGTGCGCGCCCTTGTCCGGATCGTCTCCTGGTTTTACGCCGTCGCCATCTATGGCTTCATCTTCCTGCCAGTGGTCGTGCTGGTGCTGTTTTCGCTGCAGGCGACATCGTTTCCGATCCCGCCCTTCACCGGGCCGTCGCTGCGCTGGTACGACGCCGTGCTCGCCGACACGCGGCTGACCTCGGCGCTGGTCAATTCGCTTCTGGTTGCGGCCCTCTCCTCGGCTGCCGCCGTCACGCTCGGATTCCTCTCTGCCTGGGGTTTTGCGCGTTTCGCCCTGCCGGGCTCGGCGCTGCTGCGCGGGCTGATCACGCTGCCGCTGACCGTGAGCTATCTGATCATCGGCATGGGGCTGCTGGTGCTGTTCAACTGGGCCGGCATACCGAAATCGCTGCTTGCTGCCGGCATCGGCCATGTCGTGATCAACCTGCCGCTGTGCTTCGCCATCATCTACAGCCAGATGGGCGACCACCAGATCAACATCGAGCGTGCCGCGCGCGACCTCGGCGCGCCCGAATGGAAGGTGCTGCTATTGATCACCGTGCCTGTCATGGCGCCGGCGATCTTTGCCGGTTTCTTCCTGTCGATGACCTTCTCCTGGGACGAGTTCGTGATCTCATTCCTGCTGACGCGCTTCGACACGACGCTGCCGGTCGAGATCTGGAACCTGCTGCGCTCCGGCCTCAATCCCAAGACCAACGCCGTCGGCTCGCTGGTCTTCGCCGTCTCCATCGTGCTGGTGGTGTTTTTTGAGCTGATGCTGTTGCGGAGGAAGCCGGCATGACCGCGCCACTGGTCGACATCCGCGCTGTCTCGCATCGCTTCGGCCAGCACACCGTGCTGAAGAATGTGTCGCTGCAAATCGAGCCGGGCAGCTACACCATCCTGCTCGGGCCGTCGGGCTCCGGCAAGACGACGCTTTTGTCCATTCTCGGCGGCTTCGTCACGCCGAGCCAAGGCAAGGTACTGATCCGCGGCGAGGACTGCACCGCCGTGCCACCGGCGAAGCGGCCGACAACGACGGTGTTCCAGGACTATGCGCTGTTTCCGCATATGAGCGTCGGCAGCAATGTCGGCTTCGGCCTGCGCATGCAAGGCGTCGATGCCGCGACACGGACCACGCGGGCGCGCGACGCGCTGGCGCTGGTCGGGCTGGCCACCGCCTTCGACAAGAAGCCGCACCAGCTTTCCGGCGGCCAGCGGCAGCGCGTCGCGCTGGCCCGCGCGCTTGTCATCGAACCTGCGGTGCTGCTGCTCGACGAACCGCTCGGCGCGCTCGACCTAAAACTGCGCCGGCAGATGCAGGACGAGTTGAAAGCGATCCAGAAACGCGTCGGCACCGCCTTCATCCATGTCACCCACGACCAGGAAGAGGCGATGGCCCTGGCCGACCATTGCGTGGTGATGAATGACGGGCGCATCGAGGACGAAGGCCCGCCGGAGCGCGTCTATGCGCGGCCGGCGACGCGCTTTTCCGCAACCTTCATGGGTGAGAGCACGCTGATATCGGGAACGGTGACGGCGGCGAAGCATGGAACAATCACTGTCGCGACGCAGGTCGGAGCGCTTTCGCTGCCCGGTACAGTGCCGGCTGGCGCTTCTGTCGCACTCGCCGTCCGTCCGGAGCATCTTGTCCTCGGCGCGGCCGGCGGCGCTGTAGGGCTCGGCACGGCCAGGGTGAGCGGCGTGGTGTTTCAAGGCAGCTTCAAGCGCGTGCTGGCTGTCTCCGAGAAAGACCCGGCGCTGCACTTCATCGCCAGGGTTCCCGCTGCTGCGGCCGTCCAGCCGGGCGACATCGTTGCGGTTTCGTGCGACGCTGGCGACATCATCCTTCTGGCGGGCTGAGCCATGGGCACGCTTCCGGTTATCGACGCTGCGAACTGGTACGAAGCTATCCGCATGGGCGATGGCGTGACGCTTATCCACGAGCCGTGGATCAAGCCGTTCTTCCGCTGCAACATCTGGCATGTGCGCGGCCGCGATCGCGATCTTCTGTTCGACACCGGCCTTGGCCATTTCAGCCTGCGGCGCCACGTCCCGCTGGTGACGGAGCGAAAGCTCGTTTGCGTGGCCAGCCACACGCATTTCGATCATATCGGCTGCCATCACGAATTCCCGGACCGTTGCGTGCATGCGGCCGAAGCAGGAATCCTCGCCGACCCGCGCAATGAATGGACGGTCGCCGACCGCTACGCGACCGACGCAATGTTCGACGCAATGCCGCAGGGCTGGGATGCCACGCGCTACCGGATCCGGCCGGCGCCGGCCGATCGTTTGCTTGGAGAAGGCGATTTCGTCGATCTCGGCGACCGTGCCTTCGAGGTGATCCACACGCCGGGCCATTCACCCGGCGGCATCGCGCTCTACGAGAGGAAGACCGGTATCCTGCTTTCCGGCGACATCGTCTATGACGGCCCGCTGATCGACGACGTCTATCATTCCGCTGTCGACGACTATGTCGAGACGCTGCTGCGGATGCGCGAACTCGAAGTTGCGGTCGTGCATGGCGGGCACTTCCCGAGCTTCGGCAAGGTGCGCTACCGCCAGCTTATCGACGAGTATCTCGCACAAAAGCGGCGGGCCGGCTGCCATCTGCTGCAGGCGCGCTAAGCACTGGCCTTTCGTATCGGAAGAAATGCCCGGCCAATTCACAACGCCCTTTGCGGGCACGGCGTGCCGGCGGCATCGCCACAGCGTGAAGCCGTCGGCTGGGGTCTCAAACTCGTCTCTTCCGACTGGCGCACCAGTTGGGCAAAGGCAAGCGCAAAACTTCCCAGCATCAAGACGATGACAATCAGGCGTGTTACCGGCAATAGATCGGTCCGACTAGCTGGCCCCCACGCCGCCCATCCACTGCCGGCTAACATGGTCGATCCGGCTTTACGAGAGTTTAATTCCCGTCTTAACCATCACATTCGCTTGTCACTCGACACGATGGGCGAGCAGCAGACCGGCGGCTCCTCCCGGCGCTGTGTCGAGCGGCGCCAGATGTCTTGCTTTGCAGATCTGCCCGCCCATGCTAACCCGGCGCTGGCGCGGCCCAAGCAACCGGTCGCCACCGACCGGTCGCCATCAACATCGCCATTGGGGAGCCATGAACAAAGCCGCCAACCGCTTCGCCTTCGTCTCGTCCGACACCGCCGACGCCAAGGCGGCGCTGGAGAGCCTTTCGGCGCGCTATGGCCAGGCACCCATCGAGGATGCAGAGATCGTCGTGGCGCTGGGCGGCGACGGCTTCCTGTTGCAGACCTTGCGCGACACGATGAGCACGGGAAAAAAGGTCTACGGCATGAACCGTGGCACCATCGGCTTCCTGATGAACGAATATCGCGCCAGCGGTTTGACCGGGCGCATCGCAGCGGCCGTTGCCGAAACGATCCGTCCGCTGGAGATGCAGGCGGTCACCGCAGAGGGCGAAACGATCTCGGCGTTGGCGATCAATGAGGTTGCGCTGTGGCGCCAGTCCTACCAGACGGCCAAGATCCGTATCACCGTGGATGGGCAAGTGCGGCTAGAGGAATTGCACTGCGACGGCGTGATGGTCGCGACGCCGGCCGGCTCGACCGCCTACAACCTATCCGCGCACGGACCGATCCTGCCGCTCGACGCGCCGCTGCTGGCGCTGACCCCGGTCAGTCCGTTCCGCCCGCGCCGCTGGCGCGGCGCGCTGCTGTCCGACAAGGCGACCGTTCGCTTCGACATCCTGGAGCCGGAAAAGCGGCCGGTGAACGCCGCCGCCGACCACACCGAGGTGAAGGCCGTAACCTCGGTTACGGTGCAAGAATCGCCAACGGTGACGGCGACGCTGCTGTTCGATCCGAGCCACTCGTGGAACGAGCGCATTCTCGCCGAACAGTTCCGCTATTGAGCCGGCGCAGCGACAGACACGCGAATTAAGCATCGCGATTAAGGTTACGACTTCACAATCGTGGCGTCCCCGCCTGTTTGTGTTGACAAATCGTAGGCTTGCGCCTACCTGCAATACCAATCTTGCAGGCGCGCGGCGCTTGCCGCGACCGCTTGCGTTGCGCCCCCGAACCAGCCAAAGACAGCCAAACTTGTCCTCAGACACCCAGATCGCTCAAGAAGTGTTGACCTTCGCAGACCTCGGCCTGTCGCCAAAGGTCCTTTCCGCAGTTACCGACGCCGGTTACACCGAACCGACGCCGATCCAGGCCGGCGCCATTCCGCACGCCTTGCTCGGCAAGGACATTTTGGGCATCGCCCAGACCGGCACCGGCAAGACGGCCTCGTTCGTGCTGCCGATGCTGACCCGCCTCGAAAAAGGCCGTGCCCGCGCCCGCATGCCACGCACGCTGATCCTCGAGCCAACGCGCGAGCTTGCCGCGCAGGTCGAAGAGAACTTCATCAGATACGGCAAGAACCACAAGCTCAACATCGCGCTGCTGATCGGCGGCGTGTCCTTCGACGAGCAGGACAAGAAGCTGGAGCGCGGCGCCGACGTGCTGATCGCGACGCCAGGCCGCCTGCTCGATCATCGCGAGCGCGGAAAGCTTCTGCTCAACGGCGTCGAGATCTTGGTCATCGATGAGGCCGACCGCATGCTCGACATGGGCTTCATTCCCGACATCGAGCGCATCTGCGAGATGATCCCGTTCACCAGGCAGACGCTGTTCTTCTCGGCGACGATGCCGCCTGAGATAACCAAGCTCACCGAGAAATTCCTGCACGCGCCGGTGCGCGTCGAGGTTTCGAAGGCCGCGTCCGCCGCGACCAACATCATCCAGCGGTTGGTGAAATCCGGCTCGAAACCCTGGGACAAGCGCGAGACGCTGCGCAATCTGATAAAGGCCGAGGATGCGGAGCTGAAGAACGCCATCATCTTCTGCAACCGCAAGATCGAGGTCTCGGAGCTTTTCCGCTCGCTGCTGAAACATGATTTCGACGCCGGCGCGCTGCATGGCGACATGGACCAGCGCGCGCGCATGCAGATGCTGGCCAATTTCCGTGACGGCAAACTGCGCTATCTCGTTGCGTCGGACGTCGCGGCGCGCGGCCTCGACATCCCCGATGTCAGCCACGTCTTCAATTACGACGTGCCGATCCATGCCGAGGACTATGTCCACCGCATCGGCCGCACCGGCCGTGCCGGCCGCTCGGGCAAATCCTTCACCATCGCCACCAAGTCCGACACCAAATACATCGACGCGATCGAACGGCTGATCGGCAACAAGATCGAGTGGCATGACGGCGATCTGTCGACGGTCGTCGCCAGCGAGAGCGGAGAGGACGATGCTCCCCGTCGTGGCCGCGGCGCCCCGCGCCGCGCCGGCCGCAAGGACGATGGCAAGGGGAGGGGCGAACGCAGACCACGCGAACGCCACGCCAAGCAAAGCGAAGCTGTAGCACTGGATGCGGCGCGCGAAGAACAGCCCGTGGCGGCCGAGACCGCGGTCGCCGATGCCGGTGAGCGGCGCGCCCGCAAGGAAGCGATCCGCTCGGAAAACACCGAGCGCCAAGCTTCACCCGAACGCAAGGCTTCGCCCGATCGCAATCGCAACGAACAGCGCGCGCCGGAGCGTGGCGACACCAGGCCGCAGCGCGACGGCAATCGCCCGGCCCGCCATCGCCAGGAAGATAACGATGGGACCGTCGGATTCGGTGACGACATGCCCGCGTTCATGCGCATCGTCGCCAAGGGCTAACAGCAGAAATTGGGCTGATCACAGCAGAAATTCTCAAAGACGAGCAAAAACGGCCCCTTGCGGGGCCGTTTTCATGTTCGATGCCGTCTCTGTCTGCCTTGCTCAGGTGAGCGGCGAGAGCTGGATTTCGACGCGGCGGTTCTGGGCGCGGCCGGCGGTCGACGCATTGGAAGCGATCGGACGCGTCTCGCCGAAGCCGGTGACGGCGAAGCGGCGGGTATCGACGCCCTGCCCGGACAGATAGTTGGCGACCGCCAGCGCGCGGCGCTGCGACAGGTCGAAATTGTGTTCGTCGCCACCGCTCGAGTCGGTGTGGCCGAACACGTCGACCGTGGTCTGGCGAAACTTGTTCAGCACAAGTGCTACCGAATTCAGCACTGGATAGAAGCCGGGCTTCACCGCGTCCTGGTCGACGTTGAAGGTGATGTCGGACGGCATGTTGAGGATGATCTGGTCGCCGCTGCGGGTGACGCTGACGCCGGAACCCTGAAGCTGCCGACGCAGTTCGGCCTCGTTCTGGTCCATTGTGGCGCCGATGGCGCCGCCAGCGAGAGCGCCGACGCCAGCGCCGATCAGCGCATTGCGGCGATCGTTGCCGCCGGCAAGCAGGCCGAGCCCTGCACCTGCCAGCGCGCCGATGCCGGCGCCGGCCGCAGTGTTGGAAACTTTCTGTTCTCCGGTATACGGGTCGGTTGTGGTGCAGGCGCTCACGAGCACAGCCGTCGCCACGGCGACGAGCACAGTCTTTTTCATTAGGTAGTCCCTCTCCAGTCCGCGGTCCCGCCACTGGCGCGCCGCATCAAATCATCGATTTTCGGAAAGCACGATGCATGGATTCAAAGTCTTAGAGCGTACTTTGTGCGTCGAAGTGGACGCACGTCGCTCTATGTCTTGTAACATGAAATGCGGCGAAAAATGGAAGGAGAAAAGCGGTCGGCCATGGCTTTTCCCGGTCAAATCAACGGCCGCTATATTGCGCAATTTCGATCGGCTGGCAGAGACTGTCGGCTACCAGAGATTCTTGCCGTCGATGACGACGACCTCGACCTGATCGAGGTCGAAATCGTCGAACAGGCGCGAATTCACGCTGATTTTCGGATTGTCGAAGTCCGGCTTGCCGGTCGACCAGTCCGGCGTTTCGGTGAAGGTGCCGCAGCCGCAGGTGGCGCAGAAACCATGCTTTACCGTTTTCGAGCCCCATTGATAGAAAGAGACATTCTTGAGCGGGCTGGTGAGCTTGAATTGCGACGGGAGGTAATAGGCCCACAACGAGCCGCGTTTCGAGCAGAAGGAGCAGGTGCATTGCGTCACGGTTAGCGGCGCTTCCGAAACCTCGAACGTCGTCGCCCTGCAGTGGCAGCTTGCCTTTATGGTCATAACGCCTCCCTCGCGATTGCTTCGCGCCAGCGCGGTAAGGCAACATAAAGAGGCGCTGTTGACAACCGTCTGTCAGTAGACTCGGCTTGCCTACGTCGGACGCGTGGCGCGCTTCAATCCTTTGATGGATGTCGTTATCCCAAACCGCTGCGCACCCTCGGGTCAGGCCATGGCCCTTGGAGCAAAGCCTTTAGGCGACATTCATCAAAACGACGACGGTGGCACGAACAGGCAGATGGTCTTTCCGTCATTGGCGCCGGCGACCGAACACCAGTGATACTCGCCGTCGGGCGAATTCTTGATCCGTGCATCGCTGTAGCCCACGACCTCGCCTGTTCCCTTGATGACATAGCCCTCCGGACGCTCGCTGATCGACGTCTGCGAGACCGCGCGGCAATCATAGCCGGAACAACAGGAGAATGGGTAACTCCAGCCTTGCGGCTTCGCTGCAGTCGGCGTGGCGTCGTGCGCCAAGGCGGATGCTGCAAATGTAGTGATGGCGGCCGTCAGAGCCACCACAGCAATGATCGAATTCAGGAGGCGGCGCGCCGTCTTGACGGCTGAGGCCAGTCGGGTTGTGGAAGCAGGCATGGGCGCAATTCCTATCACCGAGTTATCAAGCGTTTCGCTTGCCCGTTCTTGGAACGTATCTTCCCAGTGGCCGGATCGTCAGCTCGCAGATACGCCGCGTCCGGCCATAAATGCTTTTTCCCCCAGCGTTCGGATGCTGGCCTGATTCCTTTGCTGGCGCAAGAAATTGCTGTGCAACCGAGCGCCGACATCTGCAGCCGGAACCAACCTGCCGGGGTTGACGAGAGTGACTTCATCAACCCCGGCAGTGGGATCGCGCGGATAACGAGAATCAGCTCGCAGTGGTTCCGGGCCAAGCCCCGCAAGGCCTGCAACAAAGAACCCGAAGGTGGAAGTCGTTGTGGAAAATTCGATGAAAAAACAAAGCCATCAAGCGACCGCTCAATTAGCGTTAGAGCCTGTTACTCCAGCGTGATGTTTCCTGTTGCTTTAGTGATAGAAGCTTCAGTCGATATCGGCCACCACTTCGCCGGCGCCGCCCTCGATGCGCTGCGACAGCGAGGCCTCCATGAAATCGTCGAGGTCGCCGTCCAGCACGCTCGACGGGCTTGTGCTCTCGACACCAGTGCGCAGATCCTTCACCAACTGATAAGGCTGCAGAACGTAGGAGCGGATCTGATGGCCCCAGCCGATATCGCTCTTCGACGCTTCGGTGGCGTTGGCCACCGCCTCGCGCTTCTTCAGTTCTTCCTCATAGAGCCGCGAACGCAGCATCTCCCAGGCCTTCGCCTTGTTCTTGTGCTGGGAGCGCTCGGCCTGGCAGGCGACCGCGATGCCGGTGGCGAGATGGGTGATGCGGACCGCTGAATCGGTGGTGTTGACGTGCTGGCCGCCCGATCCGGACGAACGATAGGTGTCGATGCGGACATCCGATTCGGAAACGTCGATCTCGATCGTGTCGTCGATCACGGGATAAACCCAGACGCTGGCGAAGGAGGTGTGACGGCGCGCATTGCTGTCATAGGGCGAAATACGCACGAGCCGGTGAACGCCGGATTCCGTCTTCAGCCAACCATAGGCATTGTGGCCCTTGATCAGCAGCGTGGCGGACTTGATGCCGGCCTCTTCGCCGTCATGCACTTCCAGCACCTCGACCTTGAAGCGGCGCCGCTCGGCCCAACGCGTGTACATGCGCAGAAGCATCGAGGCCCAGTCCTGGCTTTCGGTGCCGCCGGCGCCGGCATGGATTTCGAGATAGCTGTCGTTGGCGTCGGCCTCGCCCGAAAGCAGCGTCTCGATCTGGCGGGCCTTTGCTTCGCCGCGCATCGAGCGGATCGCCGCTTCCGCCTCGGCGACGACGCTCTCATCGCCTTCTTCCTCGCCAAGCTCGATCAAGCCGATATTGTCTTCCAGCGCCTGGGTGAGGCCTTTGACCGCGGCGATGCCTTCCTCGAGGCTCTGGCGCTCACGCATCAGCTTCTGCGCCTCCAGCGGCTCGTTCCAGAGGCTCGAATCCTCGGCACGCACATTCAGGTATTCAAGCCGCTTTATGGCTTGATCCCAGTCAAAGATGCCTCCTCAGCAGGGTTATCGCCTGCCTGATTTCGTCGACAATATTCTGCGTTTCCGCGCGCATGGCTGGCCGTTCTGTCCTGTGCTGAAATGGTGCCCTGTTGCTTAAGCAGAGCCTGGGTTGGCGCGATACATAGGGACGGCACCGCCGCCTGTAAAGCGAAATGGGCCGGCTCGAAGGCCGGCCCATTTACCCTAAAGTTATGTCAGTAGAGCCCGCCGCCGCCGGACTGGATGGCTTGGTTGGCCTGTGGCGACAGCGCGCCGCCGGAGGCGTTGGAGCCGTCCGCACCCATGCCGATCACCCAATAGCTGTCGGCGGGGCCGGTGCCCGGCTTGAAGGCTTCGATAAAGGCGCCGGCGTCGTCCGGGTTGGCCCGCATACCGGTTTTGCGATTGATGGCGATCAGCTTCATGCCTTCGGGAACCTGGAAATCGACATTGGGCGTGCCGTCCAGCGCCACGCGCATGAAGTCCTTGAAGATCGGCGCGGCGAGGCCGCCGCCGGTCGCGCCCTTGCCAAGACCTTTCGGCTGATCATAGCCCATATAAAGGCCGACAACGAGGTTGGGCGTATAGCCGATGAACCAGGTATCCTTCTCGTCGTTTGTCGTTCCGGTCTTGCCGGCGATGTGGCGGCCGAGTTCGGCGACGGTAGCGCCGGTACCGCGCTCGACGACGCCCTCCATCATCGAGGTGATCTGATAGGCGGTCATCGGATCGAGCACCTGCTCGGAATTGTCGACCAGTTCCGGCTCGGGCTGGCCCTGCCATTCGGCGGCATTGCAATTTTCGCAGCCGCGCTCGTCCTGCCTGTATACCGTCTTGCCGTAGCGGTCCTGGATCCGGTCGATCAGCGTCGGCTTGATCGACTTGCCGCCGTTGGCCATGATCGAGTAAGCCGATACCATGCGCATCACGGTCGTCTCGCCCGACCCCAGCGCCATCGGCAGATACGGCGCCAGTCGATCGTAGACGCCGAAGCGCTCGGCATATTCGGCGACCAGCTTCATGCCCATGTCATTGGCCAGGCGCACAGTCATCAGATTGCGCGACCTCTCGATGCCGGACCGCAAGGTCGCCGGGCCCGCAGTCCTTCCATCGTAGTTTTTCGGCGTCCAGGTCGTGTTGCCGCTCTTGATGGTGATCGGGCCGTCCATGATCACCGAAGCCGGCGTATAGCCATTGTCGAGAGCGGCCGCATAGACGATCGGCTTGAACGACGAACCCGGCTGCCGCATCGCCTGCGTGGCACGGTTGAATTCGGATTGCGAATAAGAGAACCCGCCGACCATAGCCAGAACGCGGCCGGTATGCGGATCCATGGCGATCAGGCCGCCTTCCACTTCGGGGGCCTGGCGCAAGCTATAGGCCCCATCCGTACCTTCCTTCTTCTGCACGAGAATGACGTCGCCAGGCTTCAGCACGTCCGCCGGCGATTTGGCCTTGACGGTCCTGCCGCCGACCACATGACGCATGGCGAAGCTCATGTCCTCGCGGCTAACAGTGCCTTCGATGCGATCCTTGACGAGTTCGCCCGAGATCTGCCGGGTCGGCCGAAGGCCGATCAACAGGCCGCTCTCCGAACTGTCGAGCACGACGGCGAGTGACCATTCGGGCACGTCGTCCAGTCCCTTGACTTCGCTCAAAGGCACGCCCCAGTCGCCGGATACGTCGATGGTCTTCACCGGCCCGCGATAGCCGCGCAGCGTATCGAACTTCATCAGGCCGTTCTGCATGGCTTTGCGGGCGATGAGCTGCATCTTCGGATCGAGCGTCGTGCGGACGGACAGGCCGCCCTCGTAGAGCGCATTCTCGCCGTAGCGCGCGCTGATCTGGCGACGCACTTCCTCGGTGAAATATTCGCCAGCGAACAGATAGGTGCCGGAGCGGCGTGGCTTGACGCCGAGCGGCTCGGCCCTGGCCTTGGCGCCTTCCTCTTGCGTGACGTAGCCGTTGCCGACCATCTGGTCGATGACCCAGTTGCGGCGCTCGATGGCGCGGTCGGCATATTTGAAGGGGTGATAGTTGGAGGGCCCCTTCGGCAAAGCCGCCAGATAGGCCGCCTCCGCCACGGTGAGTTCATTCACCGCCTTGTCGAAATAGGTGAGCGCTGCGCCAGCGACGCCATAGGCGCCGAGCCCGAAGAAAATCTCGTTAAGGTAGAGCTCGAGAATGCGGTCCTTCGAATAGGCCTGCTCGATGCGGAAGGCCAGGATCATCTCCTTGATCTTGCGCTCGTAGGTCTGGTCCGAGGACAACAGGAAGTTTTTCGCCACCTGCTGGGTGATCGTCGAGGCGCCGACCTGGCGCTTGCCCGAGCCAAAATTCTGCAGATTCACCATGACTGCGCGGCCAAGGCCGGTCATATCGATGCCGGGGTGATTGTAGAAGTTTTTGTCCTCGGCAGACAGGAAGGCCGCCTTGACACGATCCGGCACCGCCTGGATCGGCAAATACAGGCGCCGCTCGCGCGCATATTCGGCCATCAGGGCACCGTCGGACGCATGGATGCGGGTCGTCACCGGCGGTTCATACTTGGCCAGGACCTCGTAGTCGGGCAAATCCTTCGACAAATGGCTGATATAGATCGCCACGCCGGCCGCGACCAAAAGGGCCAGCGCGGTGCCGATGCCGAAGAAATAGCCAATAAGACGAATCATGCCCGCTCCAAGTCCTTGGTTCGGGAATTGCCTAAACGAAGCCGCCTTCGCGCAAGCTTTCGAGACGATCCCGACCGGTAATCGAAAATCCATGTCGCCACCATGTGGGGAAAATACGGCAACATGGAATTTCGGCTTCGAATGGCGGAAAATATAAGTGCAAGGTGTTGTCGTCGTGCAACGCTGCCTCTGGTTGTGGGCGGCGCGAGCGCCTCAGCCTCCGGTCCCAGCTCCGGCCTTGGCTGAAGCGAACAGGGCGATGGCATTGGTTATGCTCTGGGCCGCCTTGCTGCGCCAATCGGCGCTGAGCATTTGCGCCTCGTCCTTGGCATTCGACAGATAGCCGAGTTCGACCAGCACGGAGGGAACATCCGGCGCCTTCAACACCTTGAAGCTGGCCGAACGCTGCGGATTGTTGATGAGGCCGACACTGGTGGAAAGCTGGCCGACCAGCGTTTGGGCAAAACTCATCGAGAAACTGTGCGTCTCGCGGCGAATCAGCTCGATCAGGATGTCGGTTACTTCCTTGTTGTCATCCATGATTTCCATGCCGGCGAATTGGTCGGAAAGGTTTTCACGGTCGGCGAGCGCCTGCGCTTCAGGATCGGAAGCCTTGTCGGAGACGGTGTAGACGGTTGCGCCACGAAGGCCCTTGACCCTGATCGTGTCGGCGTGGATCGAAATGAGCAGATCGGCCTCGTGCTGGCGGGCAATGCGCACGCGGTCGTCCAGCCGCAGGAACTGGTCCGTCTCTCGCGTCATGAACACGTCGTATTTGCCGACTGCGGCGAGTTTGTCCCGCAATTCGGTGGCGAAAGCGAGCGTGACGTTCTTCTCGCGCGTGCCGTTCAGGCCCTCGGCGCCGCCGTCGATGCCGCCATGGCCTGGATCGATGACGACGGTGAAGCGATGGCCTGGATTGGAGACCGGGCCGGTGCCGACCCTGCCGCCCTTGTCGGAGGAGACCGTCGAGCCGGTGGTCAGCGCCTGATTGGCAAGAGCGGCGTCGAACTCCCGCACGGACGCCGCCGACATGTCGATGGCGATGCGGTAGCCGTTGCCGTCATCGTTCTTGAGCACGTCGAGCCTGTCGACGGCGAACGGACCCTTGCCGGTGAGAATCAGCCGCGACACCCCCTGGCCGAGATCGCCGTAACGCACGCTCCTGACCAGTCCGCGCGCCTTCACGTCCTTGGCATTGATGGCGAATCTCGTGCTTGGCAGGTCAACGACCAGACGGTGGGGGCCGCGCAGCAGGAACCATTTGACGTCGGGCTCGCGATCGAAATTTATGACGATACGCATCTTGGTGGCGTCACCCGCCATTTTGTAGCTCGTCACGGCGAGCGGCGCGTCGGCGGCAAAGGAAACTGGCGAAAGAGCCAGGCAAGCGACAACCAGCAACAGCAGACGAGCAGCGCGGAAGAAATGTGCGGCCCGGAAATAGGCGGGGTAGAAAAAAATGCCTCCGGCGCGACCACTTTTGTGCGTGAAGACTGCCAGTCCCATCTCTTTCCAGTTGCTCCGGTTTGGCGCCAGGCGCCCAATCCTGCGTGTGGGCCAATCTTGTTTGTCGGCGTGTCGTCGTCTTGTCGAAACGCCGGTCAGGCCGCGAACTCGATTAACGGTTGGTATCCAGAGAAGGTTAACCAAGCCTTTTCATGCAACGCATAAAGCCGTGCTTCCGTTGCGGAACTGCATTTTGCCGGCATCGGAAATCGGGGTTGCCTTCCAACCCGCCAAATCATAAAAGCGATGGTGGATCACTGCAATCCTGGAACCGTCCTTCTCCGCAGCTTCCTGCTACAGGTGAGATGAACGACGGCTCCTTTCGCGTCAGGCGAAAAGGCAACAGGTGATCGCGACGAATTTCGCAGGTGTAAACCCGTGGCGGGGGAAGCGCCTGCGTGAGGAAAACGGCCGGGATTGTCCCGCGCCGGCTCTGTACGAGCAAACAAGCTGGTCCGGTTTTCCCGGGCTTTGGTTCAAAAAGGTTCTGCTGGTTACGATGGCTTCAAGCGCAATCATGGAAAGGTCCGCAGCAAACCGCGCCATTATGGCTGCGGGCGGCACCGCCATGGCGCTCAGGCAGCGGCCGGCGGACATTCAATTGCCCGGCACCCATGTTCATCCACACTCACAGCGGCGGGCTTTGCCCCGCAAGCTGCGGCTGACGGCTGCCGGGGGGAAACGAAATAATGCCCAACAAAATGCTGATAGACGCCTCCCACCCGGAGGAAACACGAGTTGTCGTCGTTCGCGGTAACCGTATTGAAGAATTCGACTTTGAATCCCAGGACAAGAAGCAGCTCAAAGGAAATATCTACCTCGCCCGCGTAACCCGCGTCGAACCCTCGCTTCAGGCAGCCTTTGTCGAATATGGCGGCAACCGTCACGGTTTCCTCGCCTTCAGTGAAATTCATCCCGACTACTACCAGATTCCGGTCGCCGACCGTCAGGCGCTGCTGCGCGCGGAAGCGCAGGAAGCTGAGGACGAGGACGATGAGGACAGCGATGGCGACGATCGCCAGAACCGTGATCGCGGCCGGCGCGGACGCCGCCGCGGCGGCAAGAGCCGCGACCGAGGCGAACACAAGCGTGATGCTGGTGCGGCCGATTCGGACGATTCTGTCGATTCCAGCGACAGCGGATCCAGCGACAGCCGTTCCAATGAGGGTGGCGAACACGGCGAGGATGCGGTCGCGCAGAACGTCGATGCCGTTTCCGAAAAAGTCGACACACCGTCCGCACCTTCGGAACATGGCGAGGATGTCGCCAGTCATAGCGAGGCGAGCCACAATGAGACGAGCCATGCCGAGACTGGCCATGCCGAGACGAGCCGTGACGTCACTGGCCATGACCAGACTGGCGATGACCAGACTGGGCCTTCCGAAGGCGGTCCGAATTCCATCGCCGCCAGCATCGAATCGGATGTGATTTCCGAAGCCGTGCCGCAGGCTGAGGCGGCCGGCGAAGCCACGTCCACCGACAATGATCGCGGCATGCTGGAAGAGGTGCAGTCATCGCATTCGGATGACCATGAGGTCGAATCGGTCGGCGCCGAGGATGCGCTGGAAGAAGCGCGCAACCGCCGCAAGCCGGTGCGCCGCCAGTACAAGATCCAGGAAGTGATCAAGCGCCGGCAGATCCTTCTGGTGCAGGTCGTCAAGGAAGAGCGCGGCAACAAGGGCGCGGCGCTCACCACCTACCTGTCGCTTGCCGGTCGCTATTCGGTGCTGATGCCGAACACGGCGCGCGGTGGCGGCATCTCGCGCAAGATCACCAACGCGCAGGACCGCAAGCGGCTGAAGGAGGTCGTCGCCGATCTCGAAGTGCCGCAGGGCATGGGCGTCATCCTGCGCACCGCCGGCGAAAGCCGCACCAAGGCCGAGATCAAGCGCGACTATGAATATCTGATGCGGCTTTGGGAAAACGTCCGCAACCTGACGTTGCAGTCGACGGCCCCTGCCCTGGTCTACGAGGAAGGCAGCCTGATCAAGCGCTCGGTGCGCGACCTCTACAACAAGGACATTGACGAGATCCTGGTCTCCGGCGAAGAGGGCTATCGCGAGGCCAAGGACTTCATGCGCATGCTGATGCCGAGCCACGCCAAGGTCGTGCAGCCGTTCCGCGACACGACGCCGATCTTCGTGCGCAACGGCATCGAGGCGCAACTCGACCGCATGCTGCAGCCGCAGGTGACGCTGAAGAGCGGCGGCTACATCATCATCAACCAGACCGAAGCGCTGGTCGCCATCGACGTCAATTCGGGCCGCTCCACCAAGGAGCACTCGATCGAGGACACAGCGCTTCACACCAATCTGGAAGCGGCCGAGGAGGTGGCACGGCAGCTGAGGCTGCGCGATCTCGCCGGCCTGATCGTCATCGACTTCATCGACATGGAGGAGAACCGCAACAACCGCTCCGTCGAGAAGCGGCTGAAAGATCACCTCAAGAACGATCGCGCCCGCATCCAGGTCGGCCGCATCTCGCATTTCGGCCTGATGGAAATGTCGCGCCAGCGCATCCGCGCCAGCGTGCTGGAATCGACGATGAAGCCTTGCCCGCATTGTGGCGGCACCGGCCATGTGCGGTCCGATTCGTCCGTCGCGCTGATGGTGGTGCGGGCGATCGAGGAATTCCTGCTCAAGGATTCGCGCAGCCACATCACGGTGCGGACGCCGGCGGCCACCGCGCTCTATGTGCTCAACCACAAGCGCGGCACTCTGGTGGAGCTCGAAAACCGCTTCGGCCTGACCATCACCGTCGAGGCCGACGACACGGTCGGCGCCCAGCACTATGCGATCTTCCGCGGCGCGCTGGCCGAAAAGCCTGAAGGCTTCGTCGAGGTGCGGACCTTGCCCGCCTATGTCGAGCCGGAAGAGCCCGCCGACGAAATCGTCATCGAGGAGGAGGAAGACGAAGTCGTTGCACCGGCGGAGCAACCGCGCCAGGCCCAGCAGCCGCAGCAGCCAAGGCCCAGCGAGGATGGCGAAGGCCGCGACCGCAAGCGCCGCAAGCGCCGCAGACGGCGCGGCGGCAAGGATCGCGACCGCGAGCATGGCGCCCCAGTGGAAGGCGCGTCCATCTCCACCGCTGCCGATGGCGTCTCCGAAGCCGCAAGCGATGAAGGCGCCGAAGCAGACCTCGAGGACCAGGTCGGCGTCGCCGAGGCGGTGGAAGCGTCCGATGACGGCCAAGAGCCTGGTGAAGATCGGGAGCCTGATGAAGGTCGCGATGACGGTCTGGGCAAGAAGCGTCGGCGCGGCAAGCGCGGCGGCAAGCGCAATCGCCGTGAAGGCGGCGAAGGCGAGTTCGATGCAGGCACTGCCGAGTCGGCTGATCGTCCCGAGGTCTTGGAGTCCGTCTCCGGCGAACCGGCAGCGGCAACGCCGATCGATGCAACGCCAGTCGAAGAGCTTGTCGACCTTGCTCCGGCCAATGACGACATGCCAAGCGCCGAAAAGCCGAAGAAGCCGCGCCGCGCCGCCAAGCCGAAGAAGGTTATAGCGGACATCGTCGCCGAGACGCCGGTTGCCGAGCCGGAAGCCTCCGCCGAGGCTCCCGCAGCTGTTTCGGAGGAAACAGCCGTGTCCGCCGTCGACGAAAAAAAGGTCCGACCATCGCGACGCAAGCCCGTACCGGTCGATGCTCCGGTTGAGCCGATCGTGTCCTCGACTGTTGCCGAAGAGGAAAAGACCGAGGAGAAGCCGAAGCGTGCAGGCTGGTGGCAGCGGAAGGGCTTTTTCTAAGCTTTTCGGTAGTTTATCCTGATCTCTTGACCAAAAGAATCCCGCGCTGTCCTGTCGACAGCGCGGGATTTTTCTTGGTCCGAAGCGCCGCATCTCTATGGCGCCCCAAATCTTATGGCGCCCCCAAATCTTTAGGGCCCCCAAATCCTCATGGCGCGAACACTGACCAGTTCATCATCTTCGCCAGCCTTTCCAGCGCAATCGACCCCAGCCGGGAATTGCCGTTGGCGTTGAGGCCAGGCGACCAGACGGCAAGCGAGGCCACGCCCGGCACGATCGCCAAAATGCCGCCGCCGACGCCGCTCTTGCCCGGGATGCCGACGCGAAAGGCGAAATCGCCTGAGCCGTCATAATGGCCGCAGGTCAGCATCATCGCGCCGATGCGGCGCGCGCGCTCGGCCGACACAACGGAATGGCCGGTCGCCGGGTTCTTGCCGCCATTGGCGAGGAAGCGGCCGGCCAGAGCCAGTTGCCGGCAGCTCATCGCGATGGCGCAATGGTGGAAATAGACGCCCAGCGCCAGGTCCGGCGCGTGGTTGAGATTGCCAAAGGATTTCATGTAGTTGGCGAGCGCCAGGTTGCGAAAACCGGTGGCGCGTTCCGAAGCCGCGACTTCGCGGTCGACGATGATGGTCTCGTCGTCGGCCAGGAACTGGATGAAGCGCAGGATCTCGCCGATCGCCTCGCGTGGCTGATGGCCGGCGAGCAGGATGTCGGAGATGACGATGGCGCCGGCATTAATGAACGGATTGCGCGGAATGCCGTTCTCGTGCTCGAGCTGGACGATCGAATTGAACGGGTTGCCCGAAGGCTCGCGCCCGACACGCTGCCACAGCGCGTCGCCGACATTGCCGAGCGCCAATGTCAGCGTGAACACCTTCGAAATGCTCTGGATCGAAAACGGCTCATCGGCGTCGCCCGCCATCAGCACGCGACCGTCATTGGTCACGGCTGCAATGCCGAACTTTTTCGGATCGACCTTGCCGAGTTGCGGAATGTAGCTCGCGACGTCGCCGCGATCCGTGCGCTCCGCCATTTCGGCGGCAATCTCGGTCAAAGCCTGCTCGAGGTCCGGCATCGCGCTACTTCAGCCAGTTTTCGAGGCGCGTCATCGCCTCGACCATCTCGTCGTGGCTGCCGGCGTAGGAAAAGCGCATGGCTCGATGGCCTTGAAGCGGATCGAAATCGCGGCCGGGCGTCGCCGCCACATGCGCCTCGGCCAACATCTTGCGCGCGAAGGCCATGCTGTCGTTGGTGTGCCTGGTGACGTCGCAGAAGGCGTAGAACGCCCCGTCCATCGGTGCCGCCAGGGTAAAGCCGAGTTCGGGCAGGCGTTTCATCAAAAGCTCGCGATTGCCCGCGTAGCGCGCCTTCACCGCCTCCAATTCCCCGGTTGCCTTGAACGCCTCGATCGCGGCGATTTGGGACAATTCCGGCGGTGAGATGTAGAGGCTCTGGGCGATGCGCTCGACCGGCCGCACCAATGGTTCCGGCAGCACCATCCAGCCGATGCGCCAACCGGTCATGCAGTAGTATTTCGAGAAGGAATTGATCACCGTCACGTCAGGGCCGCAGGCAAGTGCCGTGGTGTCCGGCGCAGCGTAGGCCAGCCGGTGGTAGATCTCGTCGGAGATTACGGCGATGCCGAGCTCTTGTGCCGTCGTCACCAGCGCCGACAACTCGTCGGCGGGGATAATCGCCCCGGTCGGATTGGCGGGGCTGGCAAACAACACGCCCTTCAGCTGCTTTTCGCGGTGCGCAGCCTTCAGATGTTCAGCGTGGAGATAGGCATCACCGTCGAGCTCGATCTCGACGATCTCGATGCCGAGCGCGGCCATGATGTTGCGATAGGCCGGATAACCGGGTGCGGCGATGGCGACACGGTCGCCTGGGTCGAACATCGCCAGAAATGCCAGATTGAAGGCGGCCGACGATCCGGTGGTGACGGCGATCCGGCCGGGTGAAACGGCGCGATCGTAGTGGTCGGCATAGTGCTGCGCGATTGCCTCGCGCAGGCCCGCCAGACCCAATGCGTCGGTGTAGCCGATGCGCCCCATCTTCAATGCGAGCGTCGCAGCTTGCCTGACTCCGGCCGGCGCCGGATCGGACGGCTGGCCAACGGCCATGGAAACAACCGGCACGCCCTTGGCCTTCAGCCGATTCGCTTCCGCCAGGACGTCCATGGCGTGAAACGGCTCGACGTCGCCGCGACGCGAAAGCGATACAACCATTTGACCTCATTTCCTTCTTCGCCCTTGGGTCAGCCCTTTGGGCCAGCCCTTTGAGATCGGCCCTTTGGGCCGGCGCTTGCCGGCTGCCGGCGCCGGGCTTTGGCGTCCCGCGCCGCACAAATGCCCGATTGATGTGAGGATCACAAGTTCAGTAAAGTTTCAGTGCCGACTTTTCATCCTTCACCCGCTCGTCTACCAGTGGACCTGCCATGTTGAGCCGACCCAAATCGACAATAGCCAGGGCAGCGCGCGCCTTCGCGACGCTTTCGCTTGCCGCGACGGTGGCTGTGACCAGCACGGTCAGCGCCTTCGCGCAAAACGTGCCGGTGGTGCGCGATGCCGAGATCGAGGCGCTGGTGCGCGCCTATGCGCGGCCGATCTTCAGGGCCGCGGGCCTGCCGGAAGACGGCGTCGACATCGTGCTGGTCAACGACCAGAGTTTCAACGCCTTCGTTGCCGGCTCCCGCCTGTTCATCAACACCGGCGCCCTGATGTCGGCGGAGACGCCCAACGAGATCATCGGCGTCATCGCCCATGAAGCCGGTCACATCGCCGGCGGCCACCAGCAAAAATTGCGCAACCAGCTCGAACGCGCCAAGACGATGGCCATCATCGCGACGCTGCTTGGCGCCGGTGCCATGGTTGCCGGCGCCACCAGCAAAAGCCGGGGCCTGGCCGGCGCCGGCATGGGGGTTGCAGCTGGCGGCGGCGAGATGGCGCAGCGCAGTATCCTCGCTTATCAGCGCACCGAAGAAATGACCGCCGACCGCTCGGCGGTAACCTATCTCAATGCCACCGGCCAGTCCGGCCTGGGCATGCTGAAGACCTTCGGCCGCTTTCAAAGCGCGCTTTCGCTGTCAGGGGCGCAGGTCGACCCCTACCGGATCAGTCATCCGCTGCCGCGCGAACGCATCGCCAACCTCGAAGTCCTGGTCAAGAAAAGCCCCTACGTCGAAAAGGTCGATCCGCCGGCGCTGCAGCAGCGGCACGACATGATGCGCATCAAGATCGCTGCCTATATGGGAGGCCAGGCCGCCGCATCGCGGCTGATGCGCAAGATGCCGGGCAGCCTCGCCTCGCAATATGGCGACGCGCAGACGAGCTATCTTTTCGGCAATCTGGCCGGGGCGCTCGCCAAAACCAACGCGCTGATCAAGGCACAGCCGAAGAACCCCTATTTCCAGGAATTGCGCGGCGACATCCTGATGAAGGCGAACAAACCGAAGGCTGCCGCGGAAGCCTATGCCAAGGCGGTCAGCCTCGATCCAGCGCGATCCGGGCTGCTGCCGGTTTCCTACGGCCAGGCGCTGATGGCCGTCGGCACGCCCGATTCCCTGGAGAAAGCGGTGGTGCAGATCAACAAGGGTCTCGCGCGCGACCGAGAAAACGCCGTCGGTTACCGCCATCTTGCGCAGGCCTATGGCGAGCTTGGCAACATTCCGGCCGCCGACCTTGCGACCGCCGAAGGCCATTTCTATTCCGGCGCCTACAAGGACGCCAAGATCTTCGCAATGCGCGCGCAGATGAAAATGAAGCGCGGCGAGCCGGGCTGGATCCGCGCGCAGGACATCATAAACTACGCACCATCAGGCAAGAAAAAGTGAACCTTCCGGCCGTGCGCGGCGACAAGTAGTCGAACCAATCGGGTAGTCGAACCAATCGGATAGTCGGACCAATCGGGTCGGAAACCAGGCAAGAGGATCAGCGATGATGAACAAGGCAATTTTGCTGGGCACCACGGGCGTGGCGGTCGCTCTTGCCATGCTGGGTTTTGGGTTCGTGACCGGGAGTCCGCAGACGGCAAAGGCCGATGCCGCGCAGATCGCCCAGGCAGCCTCCGCCGACACCAAGATCGACCGGGCTGAAGTCGAAGGCATCATCCGCGACTATCTCCTGAAGAACCCGGAAGTGCTGCTGGAAGCTCAGGAAGCGCTCGAGGCCAAGCAGAAGGAGGCGCAGCGCGTCGCCAGTCTCGAGGTCATCAAAGGTGCCAAGGACCAGATCTTCAACTCGGCCTTCGATGGCGTCGTCGGCAATCCGAACGGCAAGGTCACCATCGTCGAGTTCTACGATTACAATTGCGGCTACTGCAAACGCGCTTTGGAGGACATGCAGACGCTGACGACAGCCGATCCGGAGCTGCGCTTCGTGCTCAAGGAGTTCCCGATCCTCGGCCCGGATTCGCAGAAGGCGAGCGTCGTGTCGATGGCCTTCCACCTGATGATGCCGGAGAAATACGGCGAGTTCCACAACGCGTTGCTCGGCGGCCAGGGACGCGCCACCGAAGCAGCGGCCATCAAGGTAGCGCTTTCGCTCGGCGCCAACGAAGCGACGTTGCGCGAGAAGATGAAGGATCCGTCGATCGCCGAGGCCCTCTCCAAGACCTATGATCTTGCCAACAAGCTGGCCATCACCGGAACGCCCTCCTATGTGGTCGGAAATGAGGTGGTGTTCGGTGCGCTCGGCCAGGACGTGCTGGCGGAGAAGATCGCGGCGGCCAAGGCCGCACTCTGATCGGCCGCTGGCTTTCCGCAAGCCATTTTTCGCCTGTTGTGGACAGCGAAAGAACCCACTTGCGCTCTTTTCGCAGGCGTCTAAGCCCATTATAGAGGTCCGGCGCGCCGACTGATGCCGGCGTGGGAAAGGTCGGCATTTTGAAAACGGTTTTCGTCCTGAACGGTCCCAACCTCAACGCGCTCGGCAAGCGCGAGCCTGGCATCTATGGCGGCAAGACGCTGGCCGCGATCGCCGACGATTGCAAACAGGCAGGTGCGGCACTTGGGCTCGAGATCGATTTCCGTCAGTCGAACCATGAGGGCGACCTCGTCGACTGGATACAGGAAGCCGCCGACAAGGCTGTCGGCATCGTCATCAATCCGGGCGCCTACAGCCACACCTCGATCGCCATTCACGACGCCATCCGCTCCGTCGCGCCATTGCCCGTCGCCGAAGTTCATCTTTCCAACATCCATGCGCGGGAAGCATTCCGCCACGTTTCCATGGTCTCGCCGGTCGCCGTCGGCGTGATCTGTGGGTTCGGGCCGCTCGGCTACACACTGGCGCTGCAGGCGCTGGCCGCACGCCTATGACCGGCCAACAAACAGAAGGCTCGAAAATGTCGATAAAGAAGAATGGTGTTGACCAGCAGCTTATCCGCGATCTGGCGGGCATACTGAACGACACCAACCTCACCGAGATCGAGGTCGAGCTGGGCGACTTGAAGGTGCGCGTGTCGCGACAGGCGCCGGCCGTCCATGCGGTCGCCGCACCGCAGCCCGCCTATGCGCCGCCGGCAGCGCAGCCGTCGGCGGCAGCCGCCCCGGCAGCAGCCGACGTGTCCAAGAACGCAGTGGCCTCGCCCATGGTCGGCACCGCCTACCTGGCGCCATCGCCCGACGCCAAGGCGTTCATCGAGGTCGGCCAACAGGTCAAGGAAGGCCAGACGCTGCTGATCATCGAAGCGATGAAGACGATGAACCAGATCCCCTCGCCCCGTGCCGGAACGGTGACGGCGATCCTGTTCGAGGATGCGCAGCCGGTCGAATATGGCATGCCGCTCGTCGTGATCGAATAGAGCCGGGAACAGCCGAAAAATGTTCCAGAAAATCCTTATCGCCAATCGCGGCGAAATCGCTCTGAGGGTGCTGCGCGCCTGCAAGGAGCTCGGCATCCAGACGGTGGTGGTGCATTCCACCGCCGACGCCGACGCCATGCATGTGCGGCTCGCCGACGAGAGCGTCTGCATTGGCCCGCCGCCGTCGCGCGACAGCTATCTCAACATCCACCAGATCGTCGCGGCGTGCGAGATCACCGGCGCCGACGCGGTGCATCCGGGCTACGGATTCCTGTCGGAGAATGCCAAATTCGCCGATATCCTCGCCGCTCACAACATCACCTTCATCGGCCCGTCCGGCGATCACATCCGCGTCATGGGCGACAAGATCGAAGCCAAGCGCACCGCAAAGCGCCTCGGCATTCCGGTAGTGCCCGGCTCCGACGGGGCGGTCACCGAGGAAAAGGAAGCCAGACGCATCGCCGCCGAGATCGGCTATCCCGTGATCATCAAGGCGTCGGCCGGCGGCGGCGGACGCGGCATGAAGGTGGCGCGCAGCGAAGCCGATCTTGTCGTCGCGCTGCAGACGGCGCGCTCGGAAGCCGGTGCTGCCTTCGGCGACGACGCCGTCTACATCGAAAAATACCTCGAAAAGCCGCGCCACATCGAGGTCCAGGTGTTCGGCGACGGTGCCGGCCACGGCGTGCATTTCGGCGAACGCGACTGCTCGCTGCAGCGCCGCCACCAAAAAGTCTGGGAAGAGGCGCCCTCGCCGGCGCTCAATGCCGAGGAGCGCGCGCATATCGGCGGCGTCTGTGCCAGGGCGATCGCCGATCTCGGCTACTCCGGCGCCGGCACCATCGAATTCCTCTATGAGAACGGCGAGTTCTATTTCATCGAGATGAATACGCGCCTGCAGGTCGAGCATCCAGTGACGGAGGCAATCACCGGCATCGACCTCGTGCACGAGCAGATCCGCGTCGCCTCGGGCGGCGGGCTTTCCATGCGCCAGGAAGAGATCCGCTTTCAGGGCCACGCCATCGAATGCCGCATCAATGCCGAGGATCCGCGCACATTCACCCCCTCGCCCGGCACGATCACCCACTTCCACACGCCGGGCGGCCTCGGCATCCGTGTCGATTCCGGCGTCTATTCCGGCTACAAGATCCCGCCCTACTACGACAGCTTGATCGGCAAGCTGATCGTGCACGGCCGCAATCGCGTCGAATGCATGATGCGGCTGCGGCGGGCGCTCGACGAATTCGTCGTCGACGGCATCAAGACGACGCTGCCGCTGTTTCGCGATCTCGTCGGCAATGCCGATATCGCCAATGGCGAGTATGACATCCACTGGCTGGAAAAATATCTGGCCGATGAGGATTAGGACGTGAACTTATAGAATATAATGGCGCGATGACCCGTCCCTACGCGCCAGGCTATCGCATCCCGACCGACCTGTTGCTCAAGGCCTACGCCTCGGGCGTCTTTCCGATGGCCGAAAGCGCCACCGATCCCGAAGTGTTCTGGGTGCGGCCGGAGACGCGCGGCATCATCCCGCTGGATGGTTTTCACACGCCCAAAAGCCTGAGGAAGGCGATCCGGAAAAACCTGTTCAATATCCGTTTCGATTTTGATTTCGAGGCGACCATCGACGGCTGCGCCGAGCGGCGCGAGGAACGCCGGTCGACCTGGATCAATGCGCCGATCCGTGAGGCCTATGTCGAACTCCATCGGATGGGCCATTGCCATTCGGTCGAAGCCTGGCGCGAAGGTCGGCTGGTTGGCGGCCTCTACGGCGTGTCGCTCGGCCGGGTGTTCTTCGGCGAAAGCATGTTCGCCAGGGAAACGGACGCGTCGAAGGTCTGTTTGGTGCACCTGGTCGAACGCCTGAAGCAACGACACTTCGCCTTGCTCGACACGCAGTTCACCACCGAGCACCTCAAACGCTTCGGCGCGGTCGACGTGCCAAGGGGCAAATACGAAAAGATGCTGGCCGACGCGCTGAAGGGCGAGGCGGTGTTTTTCCCATGATCTGCGCCAAAGGTCGGGTTCTTGGTCAGGTTTTTGCGGCAGGCTCAAGCGGCGTCTGCGCGTGGAACATCATCTTCCAGCCATTGACGCGATGGACGTAGCCGGTGCTGACCAGCGCCGCATAAGGCTCGCCATTCTCGCGAGTGGCATGGGCCTCATAGGTCAGCATGACAATGTCGCTGCCCGGCTCGACGATGCCCTTGAGGTCGATGTCGAGATCGCGCCAGCGATTCGGTTCCGTCGCGGTTTCGGCCAGATCGGCGTTGCTCATCGCTTGCGCCATGTTTGGGAAAGCCACGAGGCATTTGGTATCGGCATTGGCTTTGAAATAGGCAGCGTCGCCGGTCCAGAATCCTTTTTCGAGATCGAGGAGTTCGTTCTTGTTGGCCATCATGGGAACATCTCCGTAACGCCAGCCATGACCAACGCACGGAGAATAAGGCGGTTCCGGAAGGCTCAGTAGGGATCCCGAACAGGCGATCCCGGCCCCAAGCTTCTAATTGGTTTTGGCCGCGTCGGGTGCCGGCACCTGCGACTTCTGCTTGCAGCCCTTCAGCCAGACGTCGTAGACCGCGTGCTCGACGGCGTTGAGGCCAGGGCTTTCGGCAAACATCCAGCCGGTGAAGATGCGGCGGATCTTGCGATCCAGCGTGATCTCATCGACCTCGACGAAGGAATCGGTCTTTGGCTCTTCGGTTTGCGGCCGCGAATAGCAGATGCGCGGCGTCACCTGCAAAGCGCCGAACTGCACCGTCTCGTCGATATAGACATCGAAGGTGATAATGCGGCCGGTGATCTTGTCGATGCCGGCGAATTCGGCGACAGGATTGGTGATGCGTTGCGGTGCCGCCGGTGCCGCAGGAGCTGTCATATCCGGTTCCACGGCCGCATCCGGTTCCATTGGCGCATCCGGATCCACTGGTGCCTCAAATTCCGTCGGCGCCCCCGGATCCACTGGTGCCTCAAATTCCGTCGGCGCCCCCGGGTCCATTGGCGGCTCCAACTCCATCGGTGCCCCCGGGTCCACTGGCGCCTCCAGCGTCTGTGCGGCGGCAATGGTGCAAGCGACAAAAGCGGCGGCCACCGTCAGTCCGCCCATCGAAATTCGGCTGAAAATGCTCATGTAGGGATCCGGTGGTTTGCGCCCGGGTCGATTCTATCGCGCCCAAGGCTAGTCGCTGCTGTCAGATCGACAAGCAGCTAAACGCCAATTGTGGCGATAAAGGACCGATCCGTCTCGACGAGCGGTTACGATCCCGGCGTCCAGGCGTCGTAATCGCCGGTCACCTGCGGGCGGTGCTGATTGCTGAGTATGGAGCCCTTGGGGCGATAGGCGGCGGCACTTCCGGTAAGGTTCGGCTGATGCGGCTTCTGCCAGTCGCGTGGCTTGTAGTTTTCGCTCGGCGGCGGCGTGTCGACGCGGTGATGCATCCAGCCATGCCAGCCGGGCGGAATCATCGAGGCTTCCGAATAGTCGCGATAGATGACCCAGCGGCGTGTGCGGCCTTCCGAATCGACACCACCCTCGTAGTAGACGTTGCCAGCCTCGTCCTGCCCGACTTTCTTGCCATGCCGCCAGGTGTGGAAGCGCGTGCCCAGCGTCTGGCTGTTCCACCAGGTGAAAAATTGCAGAAGAAAAGTCTTCATCCAAATCCTCGTGCCCAAATCCTCGCGGCAGTCGTCGCGGCGGCGCCTGTTTCCTGCTTATGGCGTCAGGCCATCACCAAGGCAAGGGTTTTGCCGCACGAGCCGCGCAAATGGCCGTCGGAAACCGACGCACCGTGGCAAGCCTTTCGCATCCTGTCGAGGCATGCCTTGCCAAGGCTGCCCGGTCTTTCTAAAGCTCAGCGCGCCGCATGCAGGTACCCAGCCTGACTGACGGTCGAGGGAGGGAATGATGGCCACAGACGCATCCGGCGCGGATCCGCGGATCAGTGCCAGCTCCATTCGCCTGCGCAAGGGCGGCGTGCCGGTCGTCTGCCTCACCGCCTATACCTATCCCATCGCTCGCCTGCTCGACGATCATGTCGACCTGCTTCTGGTCGGCGACAGCGTCGCCATGGTTCTCCATGGCCACAAGACCACGCTGGGCGCCTCGCTGGAGATGATGATCGCCCACGGACAAGCGGTGATGCGAGGGTCAGCCAAGGCCTGTGTGGTGGTCGACATGCCGGCCGGGAGCTATGAGGCAACGCCGCGCCAAGCCGTTGCCTCGGCGCAGCGGATCATCGACGAAACCGGTTGCCAGGCCGTCAAGCTGGAGGGTGGCGTCACAGTTGCCCGACAGATTGCGGCGATTGTCGCTGCCGGCATTCCGGTCATGGGACATATCGGCTTGCAGCCGCAATCGGTGGAAAGCGATGGCGGCTACAGGATCAAGGGCCGGACCGACGAGAATGTGGCTGCCCTTTATCGCGACGCCGAAGCGGTCGAAAAGGCCGGCGCGTTCTCGGTGGTCATCGAAGGCACCGTCGAGACCGTCGCCGCCGACCTCACCCGGCACATTTCCATTCCAACCATCGGTATCGGCGCCAGCGGCGACTGCGACGGCCAGATCCTGGTCATCGACGACATGGTCGGCCTGACCGTTGACCGGGTGCCGAAATTCGTCAAGCAATATGCCGACCTGCGCAGCGTCATATCGCAGGCAGCAGCCAGCTATGCAGCGGAAGTGCGCAGCCGGACTTTTCCGAGCCCGGACCACGTCTTTTCCGCCACAGCCGACAAGAACAAAGAATGAGCCGGCTTCTCGTCGTCGACAGCGTCGCCGCCCTTCGCGCACAAATCCGCGACTGGCGTCGCGATGGCCTAAGCCTTGCCATGGTGCCGACCATGGGTGCGCTGCATGACGGCCATGTCTCGCTGATCAGGATCGCGCTGGAGAAGGCCGATCGCTGCATTGTCTCGATCTTCGTCAACCCTGCCCAGTTCGCGCCGAGCGAAGATCTCGACAAATATCCGCGCCAGCTCGGCCGCGATCTCGATCGGCTGGCCGAGGCCGGCGCACAACTTGCCTTCACCCCTGGTGTGTCGCAGATGTACCCGGCCGGCTTCGCCACAAGGATCGCGGTCGGTGGGCCAGCCGCAGGGCTAGAATCGGATTTTCGGCCGACCTTCTTCGACGGCGTCGCAACGGTCGTGGCAAAACTCTTCCTGCAGGCGTCGCCCGACTGCGCGGTTTTTGGCGAAAAGGACTACCAGCAGCTTTGCGTCGTCAGGCAGCTCTGCAGCGATCTTGATCTGCCGGTGGACATCATCGGCGCGCCAACAATACGCGACGCGCATGGGCTCGCCATGTCGTCACGCAACGCCTATCTCGGCGATGCCGAGCTTGCGGTGGCGCGCCAGCTCAACGCCATCTTGCGCCGGGCGGCGACCGCACTCGCAGCAGGCGCGGATGAAGACAGCGCGACCGCCGATGCCAGCCGCGCGCTGGTCGAGGCCGGCTTCGACAAAGTCGATTATGTCGCGGCGCGCGAGAGCCTGACGCTCGCCCCGTGGCGGCCAAACCGCGACGGACGCCTGCTCGCAGCCGCCTGGCTGGGCAAGACCAGGCTGATCGACAATGTGGAAGTTCCCGCTGCCTAAAGCGCGTGCCGTTTGGATGGATTCATGCGACGCGCTTTAAGTTCTTGTTTTTATGCATGTCGCTATCGCAAAACCGCTTCGCACCCTCGGTTCAAGCCCGAGGGCGTGCTTTTGCGCGACCGTGCATTAGGGCCAATCAGGCGACCTTGAGATCCTTCAACGCCTTCTCGTAGACATCCTTGATCGGCTTGGATACGTCTTCTGCGGCTTTCGTCGCCGCCACCTGAAGCTCCTTGCCCTGCTCGACCGTCTTTTCCATTTGCTGGCGCAAGAAGGCCGTCTGCAGTTCGACGAATTCGGAGGGCGATTTCACGGCAACCAGGGCTTCGAGGTGAGAAAAGCTGGCCTCAACATTTTCGCGCACAGCGGCGAGCGTCTTCAGCGACAGCTCATTGCTAGCGGTCCTGGCTGTTTCGAAGGACGACTCAAGAGCCTTCTGGGTCGCCTCGGCGCCGGTCGCCAATTTCGACAAGGCTTCTTTCGACTGCTCGACTCCCTTTTCGGCGACAGCGAGGATCTGATCGGTTGCCTCGGTCGGGACTTTTGCGTTCTCGGTGATTTCAGCAGTTTTATCGGCGGTCTTGGTCATAGTTTCCATCCTTTGCGGTGGGCGGCCTTTTTGAAAAGCCGTCTCGTTCATCTAGGACCATGACGTTACGGCATCTGCAGTGCATTGCAATATTTTTGTGCGCCGCACCATGCTTTTTTGCCTCAGCGTTAGCCGCTGCTGAATTCACCGTAATTCAATTCGGGCGGCTGCCCGCAACCGACCGTCGCAGCTGCTCAAGAAACGCAACTGACTGCGACCTGTCAGGCCAGGCAAATCTATCCGATCGCCTTTTCCAAAATCAGCGCCGGCAGCCCTGAGCCACCGCCACAGTCAGCGGTGTTGCCGGCGGGCAAAAACCCTTTCGAGCGGTAGAAGGCGACGGCCGGAGCGTTTGCCTCTTCCACTTCGACACGCAGCGTCCGTGCCTCCGGAAAGCTCACCTCGACCTCTTCCAGCAGCGCCTCGCCGATCCCTTGCCTCTGGCAGGCCGGATTCACGTAGAGCTGGTTCAGCATGACGATCTTGGCATCCGTGGTGGCTGCGGCGAAAGCCATCCCACCAATGCGCTGGCCGTCGTCCGCGACCAGGAATTCGGAGTTCGGCCGTGTCAGCCGCGCCTTGAGCGAGGCGATCGAATGCCATTCATCCGTGATCTCGGTGACTTTGGCAGCACCATAGATAACGTCATAGGTGGCATGCCACGTTTCGACCAGCAGCGCCCGGACGGCGGCAAGATCGCGCTCGCCAGCGGTGCGAACGAACATCATCCTATTCGATCCCGAGCTTGGTCTTGACGAGGTCGTTGACGGCCTGCGGGTTGGCCTTGCCGCCTGTCGCCTTCATCACCTGGCCGACGAACCAGCCGGCCATGCTCGGCTTGGCGCGCGCCTGCTCGACCTTGTCCGGATTGGCTGAAATCACCTCATCGACCGCCTTTTCGATGGCACCGGTGTCGGTGACCTGTTTCATGCCGCGGCTTTCGACCAGCTGGCGCGGATCGCCGCCTTCGTTCCAGACGATCTCGAACAGATCCTTGGCGATCTTGCCGGAGATGGTGCCCTCTTTTATCAGGTCAATGACGGCGCCGAGCTGATCGGGCGAAACCGGAGCATTTTCAATACCCTTGCCGGCTCTGTTCAACGCACCCAGCAGATCGTTGATGACCCAGTTGGCGGCAAGCTTGCCATCGCGGCCAGCGGCCACCTTCTCGAAATAGTCGGCGACCGCCTTTTCCGACACCAGGATCGAGGCGTCGTAGGTCGACAGGCCGAGCGAGGAGATCAGCCGCGCCTTCTTGGCGTCGGGCAGTTCAGGCAGATCCTTTGCCAACGCATCGACATAGGCCTGGTCGAATTCCAGCGGCAGAAGGTCGGGATCGGGGAAATAGCGGTAGTCGTGCGCTTCCTCCTTGGACCGCATCGAGCGCGTCTCGCCCTTGTTGGGATCGAACAGCCGCGTTTCCTGGTCGATCTTGCCGCCGTCCTCGAGGATGGCGATCTGGCGGCGCGCCTCGTAGTCGATGGCCTGACCGATGAAGCGGATCGAGTTGACGTTCTTGATCTCGCAGCGCGTGCCGAATTCGCCGCCGGGCCGGCGCACCGAAACGTTGACGTCGGCGCGCAGCGAGCCTTCGTCCATATTGCCGTCGCAAGTGCCGAGATAGCGCACGATGGTGCGCAGCTTGGTGACATAGGCCTTGGCCTCGTCGGCGGAGCGCATATCGGGCTTGGAGACGATCTCCATCAGCGCCACGCCGGAGCGGTTGAGGTCGACGTAGGACATGGTTGCATGCTGGTCGTGCATCGACTTGCCGGCATCCTGCTCCAGATGCAGGCGCTCGATGCCGACCTCGATGTCCTCGAACTCGCCCTGCCGGTCCGGGCCGACGGAGACGATCACCTTGCCCTCGCCGACGATCGGCTGCTTGAACTGCGAGATCTGATAGCCCTGCGGCAGATCGGGATAAAAATAGTTCTTCCGGTCGAAGACCGACTTGTGGTTGATCTCGGCCTTCAGCCCGAGGCCGGTGCGGATCGCCTGCTTGACGCATTCCTCGTTGATGACCGGCAGCATGCCCGGCATCGCCGCATCGACGAGGCTGACATTGGCGTTGGGCGGCGCACCGAAAGCCGTCGAGGCGCCGGAGAACAGTTTTGCTTGCGAGGTCACCTGCGCATGAACCTCGAGGCCGATGATGATCTCCCAGTCGCCGGTGGCGCCTGATATCAGGCGCTTGGCGTCGGGTGTGCGGGTGTCGATGAGGGTCATAATGGCCTGCGATTTATCGGTGACGGAATTCACGTGAATTCGACGTTTAAAGTGAAGTCATCCGCTAATGCAAACCGCAAAAGGAGACAAGCGTGAAGCCGCCGGCCGTAGGGCAACGGCGATCGGAAAAGTTTGCGCTGCCCCTCACCTGCCTGCCGGCATCCTTTCCCGTATAGTGACGGGGAGAGGGGCGCTGTCATCGACGGTTGCGCCAATCACCAGTGTCGCGAAAACAGGGGCAGGGCGATGAGGGGCGGCGCCGACTTCGACAAAACTTGCTGGCGATCTCACGCCGTGGCGATATAGGCCCTGATTTCCGCGGCCTCGCGCTCGACATCCTCGATGCGCCGCTTGACCACGTCGCCTATCGACACGATGCCGTCGAGCAGGCCGTCCTTTTCCACCGGCAGATGGCGGAAACGGCCACTGGTCATGATCTCCATGACCTCGTTGACGGTGTGGTTCTCATTGCAGATCTTCACCTTGGGCGTCATTGCCGAACGCACCGCAATATCCAGTGCTGCGGCTCCTTCCCTGGCGAGGACCCGCACGACGTCGCGCTCGGAAAGAATGCCGACGATCTTGTGATCGCCATTGGTGATGACCAGCGCACCGACCCTGTGCTCGGCCAGGATGCGAATGGCCTCGCTCAGCTTTTCGTTCGGCCCGAGCGTCAACACGTCGTGGCCCTTCTCCTCGAGAATTGCCTTAACAGTCATGGCGTCCTCCTCAGTTTTACTTGCCGGTTTCCTGCCCTGACCGGCTTTCGATAGTGCCAGACATCGTGCGCCGCGATCGATTTCTTTTCAAGTGCGGCGAGGCTTAAGCCGTGAACTCATCCGCCTGCTGGTGCCGATCGAAAGCGCGCAGGCCGAAGAAGCCGGCGACGAAACCGCCAATATGAGCCTCCCAGGCGATCTGGCTGTCGATGCCGGGCGCGAAGGCAACGAGGCCGGTGGCGAGATTGATCACCATCCAGATGGCAAGAAAAGTCACAACGCCGCGCGAGCGGAACACCGCCGCCATCGGCAGCGGCGCGCCGGCGAAGGCGGCTTTGCCGGACGAGCGATCGGTGCGGAAGCCGAAGCGCGCGGCGGCCCCCATCATGCCTGAAATCGCCCCCGATGCGCCGACCAGCGGCGTCTGGCCGAGCGGATGCACGGCCCAGAACAAAAATACCGCCGCCAGCCCCGTCGCCGCGAAGAACAGGCTGAAACGAAGCGCGCCGAAGCGGTTCGCCAGCGGTGAGCCGAAAGCCGCCAGCCACACCATGTTGACGGCAAGATGAGCAAAGCCGCCATGCAGGAAGGCATAGGTGAAGGGGCTCGAAAACGCGTAGAAATCGAGGTCGAAGCGACCGGAATAGCGGATCGGAATGAAGGCGGTCCGGATCAGCAGGGAGAAATCCTGGTCGTCGGTGAGCCAGTAGAACCGGATCAGGTGAACGACGACGCAGATGCCGATCAGCGCCAGCACGACGGGCGGCATGTTGAATACCGGCTCGCGGCGCGGCTCCGGCTCGCGGCCGGCAGATCCGCCCTCGCCCTGTTCGATTTCCGAGGGGCTTGCTGGTTCGCTCATTTGGCTCGCACTCGGTCGCTGGATTCGACTTGGCGAGCATGTAGATCACGGTCGCCCGATTCACAAAGGGGCGAATCGCCCCACGCAAATCAAAATGGCGCGAATCGAAATTGGCGCGAATCAAAAAGAAGCCGTCCAAGGTTGCCCTTGAACGGCCGGTCGAGCCCCCATGCTCCCCCAAACTCTTGACTGAAATGCTGCCGATCGCTGCGAAACGACCGCTTCTGGAGTGGTTTTAACGTGCCACGGGCCTGGGCGGAGCGCAACGTAAACCACTTGTTAAGCTTAACGGCTCCGACCCGTGAACAAGTGTTAACGATGCTGGCACGCATCCTGCTCCGCAACGCATGTAGGTCCTCGGAGGGCGCCCTTCTGTTCACCGATGGGACATCAGACGACAGATTGCGCGGAGCAGCATAACATGAACCAGAACGGATCGATCACGCTGTTCCATTATTGGAACCGGCTGCGTGATGGGCGCCCTGCCCCGAAGCGTTCGGAAGTCGAGCCGGCCGATATCAAGTCGCTGCTGGCCGATACATTCATCCTGGAAAAGGATACGCGCGGCGAAGCGGTATTCCGGCTCGCCGGCACCAGGCTTTGCGCGGTCTATGGCCGTGAACTCAAGGGGTTTTCCTTTCCCTCGCTGTGGCGCGAGAAGGACCAGCGGCTTATCTCGAAACTGATCCAAGGCGTCTTCGATCAGAAATCCGTAGTGCTCATCACCTACGAAGGGTTCAGCTGCACCGGCCGTTCCAGCAAGTTCGAGCTGCTCGCCCTGCCGCTCGACGGCGGCGTCGACAATCCGCGCTGCCTCGGCGTGATAAGCGCCGCTGAAAAACCCTTCTGGCTGGGCGCGGATCCGATCGCCGACGCCCTGATCGATTCGATCCGTATCGTCGATCCGGACAAGGAACCGATATTCCTCAAGAACCGGCCGGCCATCGACGTTCCCTCGCTTGTCCCGTCGGAACTCGATCCGTCGCAGACGATTTCGGCGCTCGGCCAGGCGCGCCGCATCCGTCATCTGGTCGTATTCGACGGCGGGCGCGGGGAATAATCCAAAACCCTAAGGTAGCCCAAAACCCTAAACTAGCGATGTCAGGCTTTTCCCTTTGTTAACCCGCTTCGCTGTAGCTTTCCGACGAAGTTCCTCGCATCAACGCGCGGAATGCCAAACGGGGTGTAGCCAGTCATGAGGTCAGCGGCGGTCGACACCGCGCCGTCCCAAGCTGAAAGGCGCAACTTTCAGCGTGTCCGCGTGAAGATCTATGGACGCTTCATGCTGGAGGATCGCACCGAACATCCGTGCCAGGTGGTCGACATGTCGCCGGGCAATGTAGCGCTTCGCACCGAGCGCATCGGCATGCCGGGCGAGAAAGTCATCGCCTATATCGATCACATCGGCCGCATCGAAGGCGTCGTCACCCGTATCTTGCAGGACGGTTTCGCGATGACGGTCATCGCGTCGGAACGCAAGAAGGACAAGCTTGCAGCGCAATTGACCTGGCTTGCCAACAAGCACGAGCTCGATCTGCCGGAAGACCGCCGCCACGAACGCGTGGCGCCACGCAATCCGACTAGCGTGCTTCAGCTCGGCGACGGGCGCCAGTACCAGTGCCGCATCATCGACCTGTCGCTTTCGGGCGCCGCGGTCGAGATCGACGTCAAGCCGGCAATCGGCATCCAGGTCATGCTGGGCACCATGCGCGGCCAGGTGGTGCGTCATTTCGAGGACGGCATCGCCATCGAGTTCGCGGTTATCCAGAGGCCAGAAACGCTCGATTCCGAATTCAACGCATCCGGCACCTGACAACAGCGCACATTACCGCAATCGACCGGCCCATTTCGGCCGGTTTTTTGTTGGTGCGCCGGTCAACGCGGCGTGCCACCGATGCCGCGCCAAGCCGCCGCGCCGCGCCGATGTGATCCCCCGCGAAAACGCCTCAACAATTTTATACTGAAATGATTCAAATTTTATGTTTATTCTATAGGCGTTTTACTTAATGTCTACTTCGAGCCTTTGCGCCGAATAAATCCAATCGTGTCATTGTCTCCTCAAACGGGGAGACTGGACGATGAAGAAGACGAGGGGCAAGCTGTTGCTCTTGGCAATGGCGACGCAGCTTACCGCCTGGGGAACAGCGTATGCAGCGGGACCTGCTTTCATGCACACCGGCGGCCGCACCACACAGCCGGTTGGCCATTACGAGTTCTGCCAGAAGATTCCGCAGGAATGCAATCAGCGGACGCCGAAGCAGGCGCCAATCGAGCTGACCCGCAAGCTGTGGGCGAAAATCGTGAGCATCAACAATTCGGTCAACAGCAGGATCGCGCCGCGCACCGATATGGAACTGTGGGGCAGGGAAGAGGTCTGGTCCTATTCCAACAGCGAATTCGGCGACTGCGAGGACTATGCGCTGGAAAAGCGCCGCGCGTTGATGAACATCGGCGTTCCGGCCGGCGACCTGCTGATGACGGTTGCGCGCCAGCCGAACGGAGACGGCCACGCGGTGCTGACCGTTCGCACCAGCCTCGGAGAGTTCATCCTCGACAATCTCGAAACCAGGGTGCTGTCCTGGACCAACACCGACTACACCTACCTGAAGCGCCAATCGAGCCAGAATTCGGGCGCTTGGATAACGATCAACGACGGCCGCTCCGGCGCGGTTGCCAGCGTCCGCTAAGGACGCGACGCAAAAACCCGGTCGAGCCCCACCTCCCCGTCCCCAACGACCGGGTTTAGGAGCCGGCCCACGTCCCCGGGCCGGCTCCACTTTTTTCAAGCGGCACGACGTGGCCAGATGGTGGCCTCCCCTCCCGCCGGTAGCCGGGACGACGCACGTACCGCGTACCGCGTCCTTGATACACCGGATTGATCCCCTAGTTACCCTCCGTGGGCGCCTAGTCGCGAGGTTTGCCTGGGGGCGGCGGCGGTTGCGCCTTTCTGACTGCATGGCGCGGAAAGACGGTTCGACCGACGCACTTTATGGAGGTGGTCGTGCGTCAGTCCTCTGAATCCAGCTGGGCATATTTCGCATTCGTTTGCTCGATCGCGGTAGCTTGCGCAGGAGCTGCCGCCGGCGGCGAGCGCGGCGGAGGCAATAGCGGTGGCAACCATGGTGGCGGAGGCAATAGCGCTGGCAGCCACGGTGGCGGAGGCAATAGCGCTGGCAGCGATCACGGCGAAGGCCGCAAAGGCGGCGCGCACAAAGGACCTGGCGGCTCCAGCAGGTCATCGGTGGACGACGATGGGACCAGCACGGCGGCAGCGGCGGCAACTACGGCCGCCACTGCCGTCAGTGTCGCCCGGTCCGCAGGGACCGGGCGGTCGCTCGACCTTCCGTCCAGCCTCCAGCCTCCCGGTGACGTCGACAGTCCATCAACGGTCAGTCCAATCAAAGCGCTGCCGGGCGTCCCGGATGAAGTCGTTCGCGCCTGCCGTGATGCAATCGAGTCGGCCGCCGCCCCGTTTGGCGCGACCAGTGTGCGTGTTAGCAGCGCAGGTTCCATACGTCGGTTGAGCCCGGATACGATCTCGGCTCCCGTTGAGGTCAGCATCGACTATGGACGGCAAGGCAAGGTGGAGACGCGGCAGGCGCCGATCAAATGCGAATTGAATGCTACAGGCAGGGTGATCGGGCTGACATAGCGTGTCGCGCAGAACTCCTCGCCGACGAGAGCAGAATGAATTCGAATGGGGTGATTCGATTCATCCTAGCCTACTCTCGCAATACACACGTGAGGCAATGATCTCAAAGACCCTGGACCCTTCAACAGGAGGACCGCGCAGTCGTTTTGGAAATCACTCCAATGTCGCCTGTCTTGGCCTGAGGGGATAGGGAAGTGTGAGAGAACGCACTCCGGCAATCCGCGCCGGGTTGCTAACCTTGCTGCGTGCTGTCTTCTGGCTGACAGCCTTCACCCCGCCGGCAGCGGCCGCTGCGCGGCCAGCGCGCCGCTTCAGCGGCGGCTCAATCTTGGCGCTGCGACGCTCAGCCCTGAGCCTGTCATTGTCTGCGCGCGCGGCGGCCAGGTCGCGGGAAAGAGAAACCGTGACTTCACGTTGCTTGTCCAAAGCCTCCTTCAGCCTGGCGACCTGTACCAAAAGTGCTCGGGCGGCGTCGCGCTCGAGGCGAGCTTTATCGAGGTCCTCATGGGTCGAGACTGCCGCAGCGCGTTCTCGTGCCAGAGCGTGCGCCGTCTCGGTTGCAGTCTGCTCCACTCGTTCTCTCGCTGTGACTGCCCTGGCTCGTTCCTGTTCAGCCGCGTCGCGCTCGAGGCGAGCTTTTTTCAGCTCCTCACGCGCCGAGACTGCTGCAGCGCGTTCTCTTGCCAGAGCCTGCGCTGTCTCGGTTGCAGTCTGCTCGGCACGCTTTCTCGCTGAGACTGCTCCGGCTCGTTCCTGTTCAGCCGCATCGCGCTCCAGGCGAGCTTTTTTCAGCTCCTCACGAATCGACGCTGCTGCAGCGCGTTCTCGAGCCAGCGCGCCCTCCGTCTCGGCTGCGGTCTGCTCCACTCGTTCTCTCGCTGTGACTGCATTGGTCCGTTCCTGCTCAGCCGCGTCGGCGCGCTCCATGAGCGCGGCATTGGACAGTTTCACTTTGGAGAGCTCGCCACGAAGTTCCTCCGACTTCCGGCGCTCGTCATCGAGCATTCCGCTCGCTTGCGCCAGCGAAGCCTTGGCCTTGGCGCGATCCTCCGCGCCCTCGGCCTCAAGCCGCTCAATTTGCGCCTGCGCTCGCGATAGATCGCGCGCCACCCATCCGGCTCGCTGACGCTCCAGGTGAGCAGCGGGCATCTCCGTAAAGACATAGTTGGTGGCCTCGCTCAGCATTGTGCGGGCATCTCCCGCTATGCGCCGCAATGCGTCAAGCGTGCGGGCTGCCGCGAGCTCGTTGCGCAATTGCTCCTGGCGTAGGTTGTCGGCGGCTGCCATGCTTGTCCTCAGCGCGTCGATCTCCTTGCGCGACTCGAGCAGCGCTCGCTGCAGAGCGGCGCTCCTGGCGCGCTCGCCTTCCGCCGCCTGGTGCTCCTGGCCGGCCAATTCCCTCGCTGCGGCTGCCTGAGCAGCAGCTGCTCCGACTTGCGCCCGGGCAGCCGTGAGATCCGGGCTGAGCGGTTCGACGCTCGCGCGCTCGTCTCCCTGGGCTGGCCCACGCACATCCGATGCAGCACTCGCCGGAAGCTCGATGGGCCGCGAAGGGTTGGCGCTGCCCTGGACCCGCGAAATGGCGGGGGCGCTTTCGACCCAGTTTTGTCTCGTCATCGCATAGCTAAGCGGCACGGCCAGGCAGATTGCGGCGACGCCAAAGCGGGGCACAAAGCCGATCGGCCTGCGAACGCGAGGAGGTGAGGCCATCGCTGTGGGGTCGGGATCCTTCGCGAGGGCGAGTTGTGTCGGCATACGGCTCAGAGCCCTAAATACTGGACTGGTTAGGGCGGCAAGATTAGCCGCCACCTGCCTATGGACATAGCCAGCGATTTCCCTGATCGATGTCGCAAGTCGGCCGGATTGCGACATGTTCGTCGCGGAAGCGAAAGCGTTGGTCTGGGTCACAGACGAGCTCTCGCAAGCTTCGGAGATCACGTCGAAATACTCGATTCGCACCCCGAACCGAAGGCAGTTGGCATCCTGACGCCGAATATCCAGGTCTGCCGTGTCTGAGGGCACAGCAACCTGAGAAGAAGAAGCAGACTCGGTTGCAAGGTCGACCGGGCTTTCCCAATCCCAAGAAACCTCCTCCTCGGGGAGGTCAGATCCGCCTTCGCCCACATCTGATTTGAGGCGACGCCGTTGCACCGCGATAAGGATACGCCGGAGCACAAGATAGAGGCCCACCGAGGCAAATGCTGCTATCCCGCCCAGGATGGCGAGATCTGCGCCGTTTGCGTAAATTTCGGCAAGAGGATTTGACATTGCCGTGCCTGTGCGGTCTTGGGTGTATTCTCAAGTTCGTGAAGCGGTGTTTGGCCCCTCGTCCTGGTGCTGGCTAAAGCCTTTGATCGCGTTCGAAGCTGTCACTTGCTTCGAGGGCCCTCCAGTACTCGAATTGTTGCTGCATGGCGGAGCGGCGGTCGCGCGTTGATAGGCGTGCCGGCGCAGATGACTTTTGTTTGAAACGAAGCTTGACATGCCGTGGCCGCCGATTGTCGGCCGCCAAGGGCGCACAGGCTCTGAAAAGCCGACTTGCACCTCTGCATCTCAACGTCCCGAGAGTTCTCCCACGGTAGCGTACCATCCCGCCATTTCCGGCTCTGGACGGTCCGGCTAAGCTTTAAGCTAGGTCATAGGCCTCCACGGTCAACCGTCACCTTGTATTAAGCTCCATCGGCAGCACGTCGGCCATCCGGTGTCGAAGCCGTCTGCCTCACTTCACGCTGACGCAGCGTTAATCCGGCAGGCCCGCCTTGCGGAGACCTTCGATATATCTGCTTCGATCGTCCGGTCGATAAAACGGCGGCAGCACCTCGGCGAGATTCGAAAGCCGCAACGTAGGATCGAGTTCGCGCAGGCGAGCCATCATCTTCTCGGCTTCCGAAAGCCGACCGGCCAAGACGTAACTTGCCGTCGCCACACGCGTCGCACTCGCGTAGTTTGGTTGCGAACGCAAAGACCTTTTCGCCCACTCAGCAGCATCGTTGTAGCGCCCGGCACAAAAGTGAGCGAGCGCGGTGCAAAATTCCCAAACAAAAAAGCGAGGATCGAACGGACTGAGGCGCATTGCCTGCGCGGCGCGCTCGACGGCTTTCTCCGGCTCACCTAAGCACGCTTGAACCCAGGCGCTGTAACCCCACGCCGCAGCCAAGTTCGGGTTCAGGCCAAGCGCACGTTCGATGCAAGCCGCGCTTTCCTCCACATCGCCGCCTACATAGCCGAGCACGTATCCGCCGTACGAAAGGGCTATTGCATCGTCCCATCCAAGTTCGATCGCTCTCTTTGCCAGTCGGGTCGCCTCGGCAGTCTCTTCTAAGCGATCGATCATCCAGCGGTTGCTCTTTCGCGCCGCATAGCAGCGCGCCGCCCGGGCATAGGCGGCAGCGAACACCGAGTCACAGCCGATCGCCTTCATGAAGAACCGCAGAGCGTCATCCATGGTTTCCTTGGTGTTGACCGCTCGGTCGTGGGACGCCAACCCGCGCAGATAATAGTCGTAGGCGTCGAGGTCCTCAGTCGGCTTGCGCTTGGCGCGCTCAATTTCCGCCTCCTCGACCTTTGGGGTGATCGCGCCGACTATGCTCGAGGCGATCTGGTCCTGAAAATCAAAAACCTCGGCTAGAGTACCTTCAAAACGGTCAGCCCACAGGTGGAGGCCGCTCGAAGCGTCGATGAGTTGCCCGGCGATGCGCAGGCGGTCGCCCGCCCGGCGCACACTTCCCTCGACCACATAGCGCACGCCCAGTTCACGCCCGACCTGCTTTATGTCTATCGAGCGTCCCTTGTAGGTAAAACTCGAATTCCGTGCGACTACGAACAGGTGACGAAAGTGAGCCAGGGCGGTGACGATGTCTTCGACCATACCGTCGGCAAAATATTCCTGCTCGATATCACCGCTTAGATTGTGAAACGGCAGCACCGCAATTGACGGCTGGTCGTCGTGCCTCGTTGGGACTGCCAGCATCTGCGCCGGCGCCGCGACGCCAGAGCCTGGCCCGGGCCGCCGATCCCCAGTTCGTTCGCGCGACTTCAGAGAAGCCGCCAGCGAGCTTGTCTGCGCCTCCGGCTCCGCATCCAGCTGCTTTTTCAGGGCATTGCGACAGAGCTCGAACTGGCGCAAGGCAGCGTTTTCGTGCCCGCGATGAGCGTGGATCCGGATCAGCGCCCGATGGGCGGCCTCCGCGGTAGGATCTGAGGCAAGCAATCTCTCCGCCAGCCCTTCGCAGGCCGTCACTTCCGCTGAGCCGGGTATCGGCAACGCGAGGCTCAGCCGATCGACCAATTGCAGCGCCTTGCGCTGATACCTGTCCAGATAGGGCCCAAACCACTCATCCAGTTCCTCAGGAATGGCTTCCCCCGCAAGCACCCCACCGCGGTAGAGGTCGGCGGCGAAGGCGAGATCGGCCGCCCCGCCCTGCTCCAGTTTCCGGTCGAAGATCGAAATGTCCGCGTCATCCGGACCGGCAATCAGCGCGATGACTTCCTGATCCCCGTCGATGTAGACGGTGGCTTCCTTGCTGGTCGGGAACGAGCGCCGGATGTCGACCAGCGCTTGCCGCAAACTATTGCGCGCCTGACCATTGCTTCGTCCCGGCCAAAAGGCTTCGGAAAGCAACTCGCGACGATGGCCGCGGCGGCCCGCCAGCACCAAGGCAGCAAAAAGCAGAGAAGTCTTGCGCGTGGCGAAGCGGACGGGCCGGCGCTCCGGGGAGGTAATCTCGAGGCCGCCCAGCAACCTGATGCGCACAGATCCGTCTCCAGACTTTGACCGCCGCGTCAGAATAGCATTCCGGCAAATGGATTTAACACCGATTTAACGGCAGTTCGTCGGGCTTATCCGTTTTTTTCACACACAGCCGAACAGCCAGAAAACAGCCGCATGGCACGCTCTCATCCGCAAGTCTCGAAAATGGGAGACTAAAAATGGCTGACACGCAAACTCGCGCCGCCCGCACCTCGAAAAGACATTTGTTTGGACCTAGCCTGAAAAGCATAGCAATGATGATTGCCGCCTTCAGGGGGTGGCGGCGCACCGTCGCAAGACGCAGGGCACTGGCCGACTTGACGGCCGATCAGCTGAACGACATCGGTCATCCGGAGGCGCATCGACCCGTGCTCGACATCAAGGCAGGTCTGATCACGAACTTGATGTCGCTGCGGTAAGATCGGGGTACTACTGACCGCATCGTGGAACTCGGCACCCATAACGAGCTGCTTTTGAAAAATGGGCTGTATGCGCAGCTTTGGGCGCGCCAGTCCGGGAGGTTTTCTCGGCAGCTTACGAGACTAAGGCGGGATGAGATTCCAACAAACGCAGCCGCAAGAACTGCTCTCCAATCGCAACCGCCATGAGGCTTTCAGGCAACTGCGGATGGGAGCAATATGGCAGCCAGGCCAATTCAACCTCCGGATCGCTGCGATGTTGGAAATCCCGGAAGATCGATGCGAGCGCCACCGCCTGTTCAAGGCCATCGACGACGCGTTCAAGGCGGGCGACTTCGAGGGCCTCGGTGTGGCTCTCGGCGGCTCACCTTGCTGGTTCGACGAGCAGATGCCCTTTGAACTCGGCCTTGGGCATCCACTGGAGTATGCGATCTATTGGAGCCCCGCCGCTTTCATCTCGATCTTACTGGATGCGGGCTCGGACCCGAACTATCATCACCACGGCGGTTTTCCAGCAATCATTGCGGCACTCTCCACCAACCGGGCTGACAGACTGGAAATCGTCCGAATCCTGATCGATGGTGGCGCAGACCTCAACATGCGGGGCGTAAACGACTGGACGCCGCTTCACTATGCGGTCGCCATCCGTAGCGTCGATGCCATCCGCCTACTGTTGGCGGCGGGCGCCGACCCATCGCTCGAAACCCGCGTCGACGACTATACGACGGCCCTCGAGGACGCTGACAATGGCGGCTTTGAAGCCGGCGCTTCGTTGCTGCGCGATGCGATGACCAGGCGCGGCTCGAATGGACGGTGACTTGGGCGACGATGCCGGTGAAACCATAGCCGAAGATTTGAGCAAGGCTGGCCTCAGGCCTTCGTCAGTCCCGCTTTGAAGCGTTTGCCGTTGGCGACGTAGTGGGCGGCCGAAGCGCGCAGGCTTGCCACCGCGGCATCGTCCAGTTCCCGCACCAAACGGGCGGGCGAGCCGATGATCAGCGAATTGTCGGGGAATTCCTTGCCTTCGGTGACCAGGGCGCCGGCGCCGACCAGCGAGTTCCTGCCGATCTTCGCGCCGTTCAGCACGATGGCGCCCATGCCGATCAGACTGTTGTCGCCGATCGTGCAGCCATGCAGCAACGCGCGATGGCCGATCGTGCAGCCTTGCCCGATGGTCAGGGGAAAACCGACATCGGTATGCATGACGGTGTGTTCCTGGACATTGGTATCGGCACCGATGATGATCGGCTCGTCGTCGCCGCGGATGACGACGCCGAACCAGAAGCCCGCGTTGCGGCCGATCTGTATGTCGCCGATCAGGGTAGCGTCGGGCGCGATCCAATTGCTGTCGGCGTCCTCGAAACCGGGAGCTTTTCCGTCGATCGCATAGAGCGGCATTTTTCTCCTCCGAATCGTCTTAGGGCTGAAAGATCGGTCGACCCTAGGAGAGTGCCTGCCTGGGACGCAATGTCGATCAGCACGACGCCGAAAGATCGTCGCGGTTCAACCGCAAGAGATCAGCGCCGCCAGGCAACTATGAAAGCAACGAGTGTGTCCGACCGGACCCATCTTTACCTTCCATTTACCATGAAATTGCACAGTCGTGTTTCGACAGGCGTGCCGCAAGAGCCGTGCCACGCACATGGGTCGCTCAAGGACAGCCCAAGCGAACAGACATATCGGGGGAACAGACACATTGGGACAGGCTGCCGATAATCGGGGATCGCGATGAAGCAGGCAACCACCGCCAGCGGCCCGCAACTCACCGTCGTCGATTCCAAACTGATGAAGCGGGTGTTCTACGTGTTCGCGGCGCTGGCAGTGCTTTCGATGACGATCAGCCTTGGCGGCAAATGGTTGGGCCGCTCGATCGCCATGGCCGGATATACCGACGACACGACAGTCCACGAGGTCGTGATCGGCAACAACGTCATCGCCGTGCCGGCCAATGTCATCCGCTTCGACCAGGCGCGGCGCGACGGCATCGCCTCGCGCCTCGACCTCTATCTGCGTTATCCCGAAATGGACGGCTACAGCGAGGCCGCCCGCGACGATTTCAACCACACTGGACAGAGCAAAAGCATCATCTTTCTGTCGTTCGAACGACAGGTCATGTCGCGTGACATGAGCGGCCGCTTCGCGCCGATCTACAGCGCCCTGATCGTCGAGCCCGGCACGCCCGGTCCGGGCGGCACGGCGCTTTACGGCTTCAGTGAAAAATCAGGCTATTTCAATGAGGTGCTGACGGTCGGCAATCGGCGGGGCAAGGACCCGTTCGTGGCCCGCTGCCTGAGCGGCCCAAGTGCTGCGCAATCGCTGGCGCCCTGCGAACGCGACATTCTGGTGGGCGACAATCTCAGCCTCACCTACCGCTTTCCCATGGAATTTCTGAGCGACTGGCAGGCGCTCGACGCAGCGATCGCCGCCAAGGCTGCGCGTATGCTGAAGGCTGGGCATTAGGATGATGGTGAAGCCAACCGTGCGAGAATCCGCTCAGTGACTTTTGAGCGCGCAGCAGTGCATTAAGTTGCGCGACGTCGGCGGGACAGCACCCCCCTCGGCCCTGCCGGGCATCTCCCCCTCAAGGGGGGAGATCGGCTGTTCGTTCTTCTTTCTCCAATCGCCAAGGTTGAAGGCCGGTCAGCACCGACCATCCGTGGGCTCAGGCCAGATCGATGTCGAGGATCGCCATCGAGAAATTATAGTCGCCGTCGTCCTCGTCCTTGAAGACGATGCCGAGGAATTCGTCGCCGACATAGACCTCGGCCGAATCGTCCTTGCGCGGCCGCGCCTTCACTTCAAGCTTGGGGTTCTGGAAGACGCGCTTGAAATAGGCGTCCAGCTTTCTGATTTCGTCCGGCTTCAAAAGTCTTCTCCGATCGTCGGTCTTGCTCGTTTGAGCGCGCTTCTGGCACGTCGACAATGGCGATGTAAAGGCAAGCCGGCGAGAGAACCAACGCAATCGCTTGTGCTTTGCGCTGCCCCTCATTGCCCTGCCGGGCATTTCTCCCCGTATAGTGACGGGGAGAAAGACGCTTTTGGAAACGATTTCGCCAACCTCTAGCGCTGCGGAAAGAGTGCCGAGATCGAGGCTTTCAGATATCGAAGCTGACGACGTGGTCCATCGACTGCGACGGCAAAAGCTGATCCATCTGCCGCGAGGGCCGGTCGCAGCCGGTCTCGCCGACGACGCGGGCCGGCACGCCGGCAACCGTCTTGTTGTGCGGCACCGGCGACAGCACCACCGAGCCAGCCGCGATCTTGGAGCAGTGGCCGACTTCGATGTTTCCGAGGATCTTTGCACCGGCGCCGATCAGCACGCCGTAGCGGATTTTTGGATGGCGGTCGCCGCCGGCCTTGCCGGTGCCGCCCAGCGTCACGCCGTGCAGGATCGACACGTCGTCCTCGATCACCGCCGTCTGGCCGACGACGAGGCCGGTGGCGTGGTCGAGGAAGATGCCCTTGCCGATGCGGGCGGCCGGATTGATGTCGGTCTGGAACACCGAGGACGACCGGCTCTGCAGGTAGAGCGCGAAATCCTGGCGGCCCTGGTTCCACAGCCAATGCGCCAACCGGTGCGTCTGGATGGCGTGAAAACCCTTGAAATAAAGCACCGGCATGATGAAGCGGTCGCAGGCCGGATCGCGGTCGTAATAGGCCTGAATGTCGACACGCACCGTCGACGCCCAATCCCTGTCGTCGGCTGCCATCGCCTTGAACGTCTGGCGGATGAGATCGGAACCGATATCCTGATGGGCGAGCCGCTCGGCCAGCCGATGGATGACCGCTTCCTCCAGGCTTTCCTGGTTGAGGATGGTCGAATAGAGGAACGCCGCCAGCAACGGATCGCGGTTGACCGCCTCCATCGCTTCGTCGCGGATCGAGCGCCAGATCGGGTCGATCGGCTTCACCATGGTGGGGCGGGCAATCGTAACGCTGTTCATCAATGGTCTCCGGCCATCTGGTGTTTCCGGCTTGGCACCAAAACCGCTGCGCACTTTTGCGCGACATGCTCTATAAGCCAGATCATAGCACGGTTGAACTCAATTTTCCTTAGTGCTTTATCAAATGGATTTGGTTCACGGACATTCAAGCGGCTATGGAAAACCAAGCCTTGATCGACGAACCGCTGAAGCGCGAGCTTTCCGCGCTCTATGAAGTCGAGGGTCGCCATTATCACGACCTTGGCCACATCGAGGCGATGCTGGCGCTGGCCAATGATTACAAGGCATCGCTGCATGATCGTGAAGCGGTCGAGGCGGCGATCTGGTTTCACGACGCCATCTATGACAGCCGGGCCAAGGACAACGAGGCGAGGAGTGCCGCCCTTGCCGAGAAAAAGCTAGCCGGTCGCACCGATGCGCAGCGCCTTGGCCGCATCACGGCGATGATATCGGCCACCGCCACGCATGAATTGCCGCAGTTTGACGACGAGAATGCCGCCCGCGACGCAGCGCTGTTCCTCGACATGGACCTGGCGATCCTGGGGGCGCCGCCTGATGCGTTCGACGCCTATGAACAGGCGGTTCGCCGCGAATATGGCTGGGTGGAGGAGCCGATGTGGCGTGCCGGCCGCAGTGCTGTTCTGAAGAATTTCCTCGCCCGCCCGCACATCTTCCACACCGAGGAGTTCCGGCAGCGGTTCGAAGCTCAGGCTCGGCAAAACATGGCGCGTTCGCTCGAAGCGCTTGAGGCATGACCCGGGCAGGTTCTAGTCCGGAAACGTCTCCATTCGTTGCGCATAGGCCTTGAATCCGGCACGCCTGTAGACCGATTGCGCGCTGGGATGGTCGTGGGTGTCGGTGTGCAGCCAGAGTTTTTCGGGCCCATGCGACCAGACGGCGCGTAACGATTGGTCAAGCAAATAGGGTCCCAGCTTGCGGCCCTGGAAAGCGGGAATCAGCCCAAAATGGGTCAGTTCGACGACCGGTTGGCCAACGCCTGTGAATTCGCACAGGCCGGCGACCTCGTGGTCGATGCGCAAGACGTGAATATGCGTCGACGGGCTGGCGAGAAGGTCTTCAAGGTCGCTTGAAGACATCCGCAGCCGCTGATCCCATTGCACAGACTGGCCAACGGCGCGGTAGAGGCTGATGTAATCGGCTATGCCAAGCGTTTCACGCGTCACCATCGCGTGTAATACCGGGGCGGCAAAAGCGTCGCTGGACGGCGGCTCCGTCATCTCCAGATAGGTGACGAGAAGGTCGACCATGGCAAGTCGCGCAAGGTTTGAGGACTGAGACTTGCCGCCTGGCTAGATCAGCGCCGGATCATGCGCGGGCGGCCACTCGTTTACAGCGGATTTTCGGCATAGAACTCCAGCACACGCTGCTTGAAGGTCTTGTCGCCGACGGCCAGCATGTGGTCGCGGCCCTCGATGTGGAAAGCCCTGGCGTTCGGCATCAGGGCGGCCAGCTCGTCGGGCGAACCGCCAATATCGTCCTTGGTGCCGACGGCAATCAACGTCGGCTGGGCAATGCGCGCAATGTCGGCCTCGGCCAGCAATTCCCGTGAAGTGGCGATGCAGGCGGCCAGCGCGCGGCGGTCGCTGCGGGTCTGGTCGGCGAAGGCGCGAAACGAGCGGCCGCGCGGATGGCTGGTGGTATCGGGATCGTCGGCCAGAAGGGCGGCGGCGATCGGATCCCAGTCGCCGACGCCGTCGACCATACCGACGCCGAGACCGCCGAAGACCAGCGTCGCCACCTTGTCCGGATCCGAAAGCGCCAGGAAGGCGGAAATCCGCGCGCCCATCGAGTAGCCCATGACATGGGCGCGTTCGATGCCGAGATGGTTCAGCAAGGCTGCCCCGTCGGAAGCCATTCTTGCCGGCGTATAGTCGGCCTCTTCATAGCTCTTCGACGAGGCGCCATGGCCGCGATTGTCGAAGGCGATGGCGCGGTAGCCGGCATCGTTCAGCGCCTTGAACCAGCCGGGCGACACCCAGTTGACGTAATGGGTCGAGGCAAAGCCATGGATCATGAGCACCGGATCGCCCTGCCCCGATGCCGGCTGGCGGTCGAGGAAGGCAAGGTCAAAACCGTCATGGGAGAAAAACTGCATCTGCGATCGATCCTGCGCGTTCAGTTGTGCGCAGTGCCGATTGCCGGGTGACGCAACAGGTCGCCGTCCTCGATGCCGCTCCTGGCGGCGGTGCCCGCCTTGAGCTCGAGTACGAAGCGAACCGGCTCGCCGGGCGAGATCATCGCCTCGGATTGCGGCTCGCCTTGCTTGATCGCCCGGATCCTGCCGTCCTGACCGACAAAGATCAGGTCGAGCGGCATCGGCGTGTTCTTCATCCAGAAGCTGACATCCCGAGGCTCCTCGAACACGAACAGCATGCCATGATCGTCGGCCATCTCCTGGCGAAACATCAGCCCGGCCTCGCGCTCGGCCGAGGTGTCGGCGATCTCGACGGAGAACGAGCGTTCGCCGGCTTTCGTCACCGCGACCAGCGGCTGCGGGTCGACGGCAAGGATCATCACCCGGCTGTCTGCCGAAGCCGATTGCTGGAAGAAAGCGCCTGTGGCGATGACAAAGGCGATCGCGGCGCAGAGTACGCCCGTTGTCAGCCAGTTCCTGTGAGTCATTCAAAATCCTTGGCCGGAATTCATCCTAATGCGAGACCGGCAAGGTACCCATATCCGGGTGAATTTCGGCAGCCATAAGGCCTTTGTCGCCGCGCCCGAAGCGGACCAGCACGACCTGCCCCGGCCTGAGCTCGGTAATGCCGTAACGGCGCAGCGTCTCCATGTGGACGAAAATGTCCTCGGTGCCCTCGCCCCGGGTCAGGAAACCGAACCCCTTGGTACGGTTGAACCATTTCACCAGCGCCCGTTCGAGGCCGCTTTCCGGCGTCACCGAGACGTGGGTGCGCTGCTCCTGCATCTCCGCCGGATGGGTCGCCGTGGTGAGATCCATGGAGAGCACGCGGAACGCCTGCAAGCCGCGCTCACCTTGCTTGACCAGGCAGACGACGCGCGCACCTTCCAGGGCGGTCTGGAAACCGTCTTTTCGAAGACATGTCACATGGAGGAGAATATCGCCGGAATAGCCGTCATCGGGAAGAATGAAACCATAACCCTTGGCCACGTCGAACCATTTGATAGCGCCGGCGACCTCGACAAGATCGGCCGTGTCGCCGCTCTCGTCTCTTCGCAAGGCGTCGTGACCGGTTCCGTCCCGCCCCATGAAAGAGGCTTTTTCCCCCATAAGAACGCCCCCCTTTTTCCAAGAATACCGCAACTGATTCTTGACGTTAGATTAACACTTCCGCTTCCGGTATATGCAAGTCCTGACGTGCCTTTTTTCACGGCTCATTGCAGGAATACCGGTTTTGTTGTTTGCCGGCACGACCGGCTATCGGGAATTGCCCTTTGGCCGGGTGGCCCCTATGTTCCGCCGCAACGCAACATCTCGAGGGAAACCCCATGCGCTATCTCCACACCATGGTCCGTGTCGCGGACATCGATGCATCGCTCGATTTCTACTGCAACAAGCTTGGCCTCAAGGAAGTGCGCCGCCACGAAAACGAACAGGGGCGCTACACGCTGATCTTCCTCGCCGCGGACGAAGACGAGCAAAGCGCCATCACCGACAAGGCGCCGCTGATCGAGCTCACCTACAATTGGGATCCGGAAGACTACAAGGGCGGCCGCAATTTCGGCCACCTCGCCTACGAGGTCGACGACATCTACGCCACCTGCCAGCAGCTGATGGACAAGGGCGTCACCATCAACCGGCCGCCGCGCGACGGCAACATGGCCTTCGTCAAATCGCCGGACGGCATCTCGATCGAGCTTCTGCAGAAAGGCCCGGCCAAGGCCAAGGCCGAGCCGTGGGCGTCGATGCCCAATACCGGAAGCTGGTAACCGGCCACATTGGGGAAGAAGCCATTGATGCCGACCAGCCATGCCGATGTCGTCACTGAACATGCAAGCCGCTATCTGCAGCAGCTCTGCAAGCACTGGGCGCACAAGTTTCCGGTCGAGTTCGATCCGAACCACGGCACCATCGATCTCTCGCTGGGCCGCACGGTTCTCGATGCCGATCCGGCAGCGCTGCACATCGCGCTGACCGCTGACGAAGCCGGCTCGCTGGAGCGCCTGGAGACGGTCGTCGCCGACCACATCAAGCGCTTTGCTTTCCGCGAAGAGCTGACATTCGATTGGAAAAAGATGCCGGCAGCGTAAGCGACCCCGTTCAGCCGCCTCGGCCGGCCATCTCCAGCAGCATCAGCACCGTGCGCCAGTTGCGCGCGGTGCAGGGCACTTTCAGCGTGCGCGGTATGAGGTTGGCAAACACCGATTTGCCGAGGCCTTCCGGTGCATGAAGGTATAGCACGTCGCCCCTGATCTCGAACCGTTCGGGACCGGTGCATTTTTCGGCCAGCCGCGCGACCTCGTCGGCGGTCGGCGAGCGCTCCAGCACATAGGCGTGAAGCTTGGTCGGCTCCCCGGCGACTTCCGGATAGGGATTTTCCGCCACCAGCCGCTCGAACCAGCCGAGATCGCGCACCATGATCCGCGAAAAAAATCCCCATTTCTTCTCGAAGGCCGTTTCCAGCTGTTTGGTCAGCGTGGCCGCATCGCCCTTTGCCGAACGGAACACGACGTTGCCGCTCTGCACGTAGGTGGCGACGTCGCCAAAGCCGAGCTCCTCGAAGAACGACCGGAGTTCGGCCATCTTGACGATGCGGTTGCCGCCGACATTGATGCCGGAAAACAACGCAACGAATATCTTCGCCTGGGCACTCATACTCGGGCGCTCATATGATGAACCCGGCCAGCGTCTCGTTGTCGGTGATATCCTGATACTGGACGCCCTCGGCCTCGAAATTGGCGTTGAGCAGCTCGAAATTGCGGCGGTCCTTGGTTTCGATGCCGATCAGCACCGAACCGAAATTGCGCGCCGATTTCTTCAGGTATTCGAAGCGTGCAATGTCATCGTCAGGCCCGAGCAATTCGAGGAAGTCGCGCAGCGCGCCCGGCCGCTGTGGAAAGCGGATGATGAAGTACTTCTTCAGCCCCTCGAAACGCAGCGCCCTTTCCTTCACATCCGGCAGCCGCTCGAAATCGAAATTGCCGCCCGAAACCACCGCGACGATGGTCTTGCCCCTGATTTCCTTCTTCGAAAAATCCTTCAGCGCGTCGATCGCCAGTGCGCCGGCCGGCTCCAGCACCACGCCTTCGACGTTCAGCATCTCGATCATGGTCGCGCAGAGCCGGTTTTCCGGGATCAGCCGCACCGCCTCAGTGGCAAACGCCCTGAGATGCCGCAGCGGCTCGCGGCCGATCTCGGCCACCGCGGCGCCGTCGACGAAATTGTCGACCCTGGCGAGCTTGATGCGCTTACCGGTGGCAAGGCTCTCGCGCAGGCTTGGCGCGCCGGCCGGCTCGCAGAAGACGAAGCGCGTGTCGCGGCGCTGGTCGGCGAAATAATGCGTCACACCCGCTGCCAGACCGCCGCCGCCGACCGGCAGCATGACGATGTCGGGCATGCGGGCGCCTGTCATCTGGCCCGATATCTCGTAGGCGACGGTCGCCTGCCCCTCGATGATGTCCTTGTGGTCGAACGGCGGCACCATGTGCGCGCCGGCGCTTTCGGTGAATTCGGAGGCGGCGCGGTAACAATCGTCGAAAAAGTCGCCGACCAGCCTGATCTCGACGAATTCGCCGCCGAACAGCCGCGTCTTGTCGATCTTCTGCTGCGGCGTCGTCACCGGCATGAACACCACGCCTCGCTTGCCGAAATGACGGCAGACGAAGGCAAAGCCCTGCGCATGGTTGCCGGCGGAAGCGCAGACGAACATCTCGGCATCGTTGCCGGCGTCGAGCGCCTTGCGGAAGAAATTGAAGGCACCCCTGATCTTGTAGGAGCGCACCGGCGACAGGTCCTCGCGCTTCAGCAGCACGCGCGCGCCGGTCTTCTTCGACAGATAGTCGTTTTCCTGCAGCGGCGTTTCCGGGAAAATCTGGCGGATCGCGGCAGCGGCGACCGCGACGCGGGAAGAGAAACTGGTCATCGAAAAAATTACCCCGGATCGTCTATGATGGTCGCGACGCTAGCACACGCCGTACGGGTTTGATCAGGACAATCGCTTAAGATAAACTCATCGATGTCGGCGCCGCCCCTCATTGCCCTGCCGGGCATTTCTCCCAGTATAGCGACGGGGAGAAAGACGCCTTCGCAAAAGATTTCGCCAATCACAGGCGTTGCAGAAAGGCTGCCGGGGTTGCGGCCAGCCCCCCTTCTCCGCGTCACTATACGGGCAGGGCAATGAGGGCAGCGCAACCCTGAATAGTGGCGCCTGCCGCCGTTCTGGCTTTCGTGCAACAGTGCGATGACTGTCGCAAGCCGCTGAGCGCATTTCGGCAGGAAACGACTTACTTCTGCCGCACTTCGGCTGTCCGGGAGGGGTTCGCGGAGGTTGCCTTTCGGCCGGAGTGGAATTCTAGCGTTGAAGAAGATTTGTATCCTTGCCCTTGCCTTGCTCGTTGCCGGCTGTGGCGGCCGGCAGACCGAGGAACTGCTCGGCAGCGCCATGGTGTCTGCGCCGGTGACCGAAATCGCCGGCAACCACAGCATCTTCATCGCCACGACGCGCAAGCGCTCCGACGATCCCAGCAAGGTTTTCGACCGTGAGCGCTCGGCGACATTGAACTATGCCCGCGCCAACGTCACCGTGCCGGGGACCCATGAAACCGGTCAGATCGAGCGGCGCTCGCGCGGCAAGTCGAACGACCCGGCCAAATATTTCATGGCCTCCGACGTCGTCGGCTACGACACCGCGCCGAAATTCTCCAGCGCGCTCAGCGCCGACATCGCCGCGCGCGGCGGCCGCGTCATGGTCTTCGTTCATGGCTACAACACCGGCTTCGACGCCGCCGTCTACCGCGTCACCCAGATCGCCCATGATTCCGGCTACCCGGGCACGCCGGTGCTGTTTTCCTGGGCGTCGGGCGCCAAGACCAGGGACTATGTCTACGACAGGGAAAGCGCCAGTGCTGCCCGCGACCAGCTGGAAGTGACGCTGAGAATGCTCGCGCAGACCGGCGCGCGACGCATCGACATCGTCGCCCACTCGCTGGGAACCTGGGTCACCATGGAAGCGCTGCGCCAGCTCGCCATCAACGGCAACCGCGATCTCGGCGGCAAGCTCGGCGACGTCGTGCTGGCCTCTCCCGACATCGATGTCGACGTGTTCAAGAGCCAGATGCGCCGCTACGGCAAGCCGAACAAGCCCTTCATCCTGCTTTTGTCCGACGACGACCGGGCTCTGCGGCTCTCCGGCCTGATCGCCGGCTCGCGGCCGCGCGTCGGCGACTACAAGGACGCCGCCGATCTCGCCGACTATGGCGTGAGCGTCGTCGATCTCTCCAGCGTCAAGGGATCGGATCGCTTCAACCACACCAAATTCGCCGACAACCCCGAGCTGGTGAAGATGATCGGCCAGCGGCTGCGCGAGGACGACGGATTTGCCAGCGACCGCGAGGTGACCGACCGCATCAGCCTGCTCGGGCAGTGAGGTGCGTTCGAAGATTTTTCTCGTCGTAGCGTTTGGGCTCGCCGTGACCGGCTGCGCCGGCCGCAAGACACACGACCTTCTCAACACGACTACCGTGACGGTGCCTGCCTCCGACATCGCCGCCACGCATGAGATCTTCGTCGCCACCACCCGAAAAAAGGCGACGAAGGACCCGCGGCAGGTGTTCGACGGTGACCGTTCACCGACCACCAGTTTTGCCAGTGTCGAGGTCACCGTCCCGAAAATCCATCAGGTCGGCGCCATCGAGCGGGTCAGGGGCTCCGCCAACAGCAATCCGGCGAAGGATTTCACGGCAACTGAGGTCGAATTCTACGAAGGCGCCCCGCAATTCGCCAAGGCGGTCGGCGCCGATATCGCCATGCGCGGCGACCGCGCGCTGGTTTTCGTGCACGGCTTCAACAACGGTTTCGACGACGGCATCTACCGGTTGACGCAGATCGCGCACGACACAAAATACTCCGGCACGCCGGTGCTGTTCTCATGGGCGTCGAGCGGCAAGACCACCGGGTATATCTACGACAAGGAAAGCGCCAACGCGGCGCGCGACGATCTCGAAGAGACGTTGCGGATGCTGGCCAAGACGAAGGCCAAGAGCATCGACATCATCGCCCATTCGATGGGCACCTGGGTGACGATGGAGGCGCTGCGCCAGCTCGCCATCACCGGCGACCGTGATCTCAGCGACAAGCTCGGCTATGTCATCCTGGCCTCGCCCGACATCGATGTCGATGTGTTCAAGAAGCAGATGATCCGATACGGCAAGCCCGACAAGCCCTTCGCCATCCTGCTTTCGGGCGACGATCGCGCCCTGAAACTGTCCTCACTGATCTCCGGCGACAAGCCGCGCGTCGGCGACTATGGCGATGCGGCCGACCTCGCCAGCTATGGCGTTTCGGTAGTCGACCTGAGCAAGACCAAAGGCGGCGACCGCCTGAACCACGCCAAATTCGCCGACAACCCGTTCCTGGTGCAGTTGCTCGGCGACCGGCTGCGCGCCCCGGCCGGCCTGGCATCAGACGAGCTCGATCCATCGCAGCCGATCGACAATCTCGGCCAGGGCATTGGCAAGGCGGTCGGCTCCGTCGCCGAGATCGTCATCACCACGCCGTTCAAGGTGCTGACCATCGCCACCGGCGGATGAGGAGCGGACAACAGGACCAGGCTGTGCCGGGCTGGCCGGCTCAGTAGGCTATCTCGCCATCCACTATCTGTCGTTCACGGTAGGGGTCGCGCTTGAAAACCCGTTCGCCGCTGATTACGGACATTGGAGCCGCAACTGCCGCTCGCGCCGCGGAACCGGCGAAACTAGCCGTCCTGGTCGCCGCCATGCTCACTTGACCTGCGAAGGTGGCCTGCCCTGCTTCCAAAGACTGGCCGGCCAAGCCCCGCCCGAGAAGACGAATCATTTCGGGGCTGTCCGCAAACGCATTATGACCGAGCGGATCGCGTGGATCGACAGAGCTCGTGTCGATTACGGTGATCCCGAGCCGCTTGAGATCGGCCGAGTGAGGAGCGAGATCGACGTCGCCGAGAGCTCCGACGCGATTGATGCCGCCCGAGATCAATCGTGAAATCCCTAGCGCCTTGTCCTCAGTCGAGGTGAAGATCGTGAAATGCGGCAGCTTTGGCCCCATCTCAATGACCTGGCGACGAAACACGTCCACGTCGATGTCCGGTGACGCCAGGATGACATTGTTGATTTTGGCTGGAATTGTCCCGTTGCGCATGCCGACGCCACGCAGCGCCTCCGCCGTAAGCCAGGCTCCCATAGAATGGGCGAGTATCGTGACTTCGCCGACGTCGGGGCTTTCGGCGGCTTGAAGGATCATGTCTTCCAAAGCCCGACGCGAATAGTTGGTGCTGTCCTTGTCGTAGAGATAGCCGGACACGCTGGCGCGCGAAGGCCAGGTGAAGAGTATAGGCGCTGCATCCGTTCCGGAATCATGAACGATCTGAGCAAAGCGGAAGACCGCATCAGAATAGCTGCTGTTGAAACCGTGGACGAAGATGACGGCCTGCCGTTTGGCGTTCCGGTTCTTGCGAAACCACCGCAGGACATTCTGTTCCGATGCGACTTTGCCGACCTTGAGGACCGCAAACTCCTTCTTGGGATTGGCCGGCACCTGCGAGGGCCACTGGACCTCGCCGATTTTGCGATTTCGATCTGGAGGAATGGAGACAACGATGCTGTTGAATGAGATCGCCGTTCCTCTGTCGCCAGAATAGAGCTGCGCGGGATCCTCGACCGGCTTGCGGGTCGTCGCGACCAGCATGTCGACCTGGGCGGCATCGCCGCCGGGGGCGAGCGCAAGCGGCTTGAGCACGGTCTGTGGCCGCGTCGCGCAGCCAGCCAGCACGCACAGGATAAGTGGCGGCAAAAGCAATGCACGGCACCAGGAGCGAAATGCCGTCACGTCATGCCTCCTCGACATCGGGGCGAATCCGGAACCATACGACGTAAAGCGAAGGCAGGAAGAGCAGGGTCAGCACTGTCCCGACGATGATGCCGCCCATCATTGAATAAGCCATCGGACCCCAGAAAATCTGCCGCGATATCGGGATCAGGGCAAGCGTGGCGGCTGCGGCCGTCAGCATGATCGGCCTCATGCGGTGCTCCGTTGCCTCCACGACTGCTTTCCATGGAGACATTCCAGATCCACGCAATTCCTCGATTTGCACGACCAGGATGACCGAATTGCGGATGAGAATGCCGATGAGGGCCAGCACACCCAAAAGGGCGACGAAGCCGAGCGGCGCGTTGCTGAGAAGCAGCGCTGCGACAACGCCGATCAAGGCTAGCGGCGCCACGGAGAAGACGAGGAACAGCCGGTGGAAGCTCTGGAGCTGGATCATCAGGAGCGTTGCCATGGCAAACAGCATGACCGGCGCCACCGCCAGGATAGGACCTTGGGACTTGGCGCTTTCCTCCACAGACCCGCCGACCGCGACTGAGTATCCGGCGGGCAGTGTTGATTTGAACGCCTCGACCTTTTCGGCAAGTGCTGCCACAATGGTTGCTGGCTGCGTCGCATCCTTGATGCCGGCCTTGATCGTGATGGTCGGGATCCGGTCGCGCCGCCAGATCGTCGGCTGTTCGAGTTCGTAGCGGAACGTCGCCACGGATGATAGCGGGATGACCTTGCCACTGCTGCTCGAGAGTTGAAGATCGAGCAACGTGTCGACGGAGCCGCGCTCCTCGGCTTCGGCACGGCCGATCACGTTCACGAGATAGATGTCATCCCTGACCTGCGTCGCGGTTGCTCCCTCGACGATGCTGTTCAGCGCTGTGGCGATATCCTCCGAGGAAACGCCCAATTGCCGCGCCTTGTCCTGCAAGACGTCGATCTTCACCACGCGCGCCGGTTCGTTCCAGTCGAAGGCAAGATTGGTCAGCGATGGTTGGGAATCGACGATCGAGCCCAGCTTGCCAGCGAGATCGCGAACCGTCTGGATATCCGGGCCCGATACCCGATATTGAACCGGCTTGCCGACTGGAGGACCGATATCGAGCAGTTTCACGAAGGCGTCGGTGCCTGGAAACGTCTGATGCAGGTAATCCTGCAGGTCCTTTCTAAGCTTGTCGCGGACGTCCAGCCCCTTGGTCACAATGATGGTCTGCCCAAAGGTGATGTCGTTGGGCTGCGGATCGAAGGAGAGGATGAAGCGCGGTGCGCCGCTTCCGACATAGGTCGACCAATGATCGATATCGGGATTGCCGGCGAGCTTCTCCTGTTCGAACCGTGCCATTTGCCGGCTGGTTTCGCTGATCGAGCTGTTATGCGGAAGGTTCCAGTCGACAATCAGTTCCGGCCGATCGGAACTGGGGAAGAACTGTTGCTGGACCAGCGACATGCCGGCAATGGACAAGGCGAAGACAGCGACCGTGACGGCGATCGTCACCCATCGCCAGCGCAGGCAAAGATGAAGAATGCGAGCAAAGCCGGCTGCAAACCAGCCCTTGTGATCCGCATGCTTTTTCATCGTTTTCGGCAGTATCGTCACGCCGAGCAACGGCGTGAACAGAACCGCGACCACCCAGGAAACGATGAGCGACACGGCAATCACGACGAAAAGCGAGAAGACGAACTCGCCCGCGCTGCTGCTGTTGAAGCCGACCGGGATAAAGCTCGCGACAGTGACAAGCGTGCCGGTCAGCATCGGAAAGGCGGTCGAGGTGTAGACGTGGGTGGCGGCTTTTTCGAGACTGTCGCCGACCTCGAGCCGGGCTACCATCATCTCGACGGCGATCATGGCGTCGTCGACGAGAAGACCAAGCGCGATGATCAGTGCACCCAGCGAGATTCGCTGCAGCGAAATGCCGGTGTATTGCATCACCAGAAACGTGATGGCGAGGACCAACGGAATCGAAATCGCCACCACCAGTCCGGCCCTCATCCCGAGACTGACGAAGCTTATGGCAAGCACGATGGCGATTGCTTCGAACAAGGCATGCGTGAAGCTCGATACCGCCTCATCGACGACTGCCGGCTGGTCGGACACACGCTCTACCGCCGCGCCGACCGGAAGATCCTGGGTAATTTCGGCGATCATCTTTTCCAGCGCCTTGCCGAAGTCGACGAGATTGCCGCCGGCTTTCATCCCGACAGTCAGGGCGATCGCCGGCTTGCCGTTGAAGCGAAACAGGGAGGTCGGCGGATCGACATAGCCGCGGGTGATGGTTGCGACGTCGGTCAAGGGAAAGAACCTGTCGTTGACCCGCAGATTGATCGCTCGCAGGCTCTCCTCGGAGATGAAGCGGCCGCCGACACGGAGCGCGATGCGTTCCGGTCCTGCCTCGATGAATCCTGATTGGGTGACGGCGTTCTGCGCCTGAAGGGTGGAAATGATCGAAGACCGGTCGATGCCAAGGGCAGCGATCTTGCGGGTCGAGAATTCGAGAAAGATCGCTTCATCCTGCGCCCCTGCGATCTCGACCTTGCCGACATCTGGAACCGTCAGTACCTTCGTGCGGGCGCCCTCGACGAGATCGCGCAATTGCCTCTGGCTCAGCCCATCGCCGGTGAAGGCGAAGATGTTGCCGTAGACATCGCCGAAGCGGTCGTTGAAGAAAGGCCCGACGACACCCGGAGGAAAATCAGCCTGGATATCGGCAATCATGTTGCGGACGCGCAGCCAGGTTGGCTCGACATCCCGGGCCTTCGTCGATGGCAGGAGATCGACGAAGACAATCGTCTGGCCGGCCGTGGTCAGGCTGCGGGTATGCTCGACAGACTCGAGCTCCTGCAGCTTCTTTTCGATACGGTCGCTGACCTGCTGCGTTACTTCCTGTGCCGATGCACCCGGCCATTGCGCCTGGATCACCATCGTCTTGATGGTAAAGGATGGGTCTTCCTCGCGGCCGAGCCCGACATAGGCAAAGATGCCCGCCAAGGCAAAGGCGATCATAAAGTACCAAACAAGGGAGCGATGCTCGAGCGCCCAGTCAGAAAGGTTGAATTTGTTCACTGGGGTAGCTCCTGTGCAGGTCTTATGCTTTGGCCGTCCGCGAGTTCATTGGCGCCGGCGACGGCAACTTCTTCTCCGTTCTGCAGCCCCGACAGGACCCGGACACGAGCAGCCCCGGCGGGCCGGGCTTCGAGCCGGACCGGTCTCAGGGAGATTGTGAGTTTGGCCCGATCGATCACCCAAACATGGTCGGCGCCATCCCGCTCAAGGATCGCGGAGGCCGGCAGCGCGATCGCGCTGGTCGTCGCTTCGCTTGCCGCGGTCGCCGTGACGACGGAACCGAGACGGAAAACCTCGGACGCCTCGTTCAAGGCGATCTTCAACCTGTGGCTGCGGGTGTTGGCGTCGGCTTCGGGGCCGATCTCTCGCAGAACGCCCGCCGTCCGAACCGTGTCGTCAAGCTGAAGAGCGATGTCGAAGCGCGTCCCAAGGCGCAGTGAACCGACCTGGGCTTCGGGCACATCGACCACAACATCACGTCGATCGAGGCCCGCGAGTCTCAGGACCGTCTGACCAGCCGTGACCGTCTGTCCGACCTGGACCGAAGTGGCGGTCACCACGCCATCGAATTCGGCTTTCAAGCGCGTGTACCCAAGCTGCTCGCGTGCCTTGTCGAGACGAGCCTGCGCCTGTCCGACATCCGCCTCGGCCGACTTGAGGCCCTGCTCCGCGACTTCGGAATCGGCAACGCTGCCGGTATTTGCAGACGCGAGATTGCGCTTGCGCTTTTCGGTGGCTGTAGCGTTCTCAAGTTGCGCCTGGGCATTGCGCAAATCAGCCTCGGCGCTCGTCACAGCAAGCTGCAGCGCCAGAGGATCGAGCTCGGCCACAACATCGCCCCTGTGCACCAGATCGCCGACATCGACGCTGCGCGATATGACGCGGCCCAATGCCCGGAATGCCAGATCTGTTTCAACCCGCGCCTGCACGACGCCGGCGAAACCCAAAACAGGGGGCTGCTCCGGTTTCGCAATGATGACGTTGACCGGTCGTGGTGAAGCCGCTTTTGCGGCTGGGCTTTGGTCGCAGCCCGAAACAAGCAACAGCACCAGGACGGCCTGAAGCAAGACAAGAATCGTTATCACCTGAACGAACCGACGTGAGATGCGCGAACGGAAGTTGGTCATGTCACTTCTCCTGCCAGGCCACAGCCTGGCCTTGCTTGAGAAATTTTCCGCCGTCGGTGACGATCAGCTCCTGTGGAGCAATCCCACCGGTCACGATGAAATCGGCTGTTCGATAGCGGGCGACCGCGACCTTCCGCAGCGAGACCGATTTGCTTGCCGCGTCGATGACCCATACGGCCGGCTCGCCCCTGGCGGAGGCCATGGCGCTCCACGGCAGGATCACACCTTGACGAGCCGGTGAATGGAATTCACCCACCACCGACGTTCCGAGCGACCATTGCGCCTCTTGCGGAAGCGCCACCTTGACGCGGATGGTCCCGGTACTCGTATCGATGACTGGAGAGACTTCCCGGATGCTCCCCAGTGCCCTGCGCGCCCGATCACCCACCGGAGCAACCTCGACCTCGCTCGTCGGCCGGCCAGGGAGGAAGAAGGCTTCGAACACGTCGAATGAGGCGTCGCGCGGGCCATCGCGCGCAAGCGTCAGCGCCGGCTGCGCCGCAGAGACCACCTGGCCTGCTTCGACGCTGCGCGAGGTGATGACGCCATCTGCGTCGGCTTTCAACTCGGTATGGGAAAGAGCATCCAGCGCCGTTTCTAAACTCGCCTGGGCGACTTCCAGAGAGCCCTGCGCTGTCGTCAGCGCCTCTCGCGCCGCATCATAGGTCGACTGAGCGATTGCTCGCGATTTCAGCAATGTCTCGTAGCGTTCGAAGGCAAGCGCCTTCTGCTTGACGGTGGCTTGTGCCGACCGCAGGCCCGCCCGGGCGGAATCGACATCGGCACGCTGCTCGGTGTCATCGATGCGCATCAGGACGTCGCCCGCACGCACCCGTGATCCGACATCCACACGCCGCTCTCTCACCCTGCCGCCGGTCCGGAAAGACAGCTCGGATTGAACCCGAGCCTTCACTTCCCCGGTGACCGCGGCGCCCGGTTGGTATTGAGCCAGCGAGGCGGGAATTGCTAGCACCGGCTGCGGTGCCGTTTGGCTTGAGGTATGGTCTTGGCAGCCGACCAGGGCGGCACAGGCGAGACCCAGAATGATCGGGCGAAATGTGTTCATTGCTCCAGGCACCGTTGCATCAGAGGAAACGGTGGGCTAGATATCGCTGACTTACGAGTTAGTCAATGGATTTTTAGACGGAATCGTGTGACCGGTCCAACGAAGGATGTCAGCTATGGAAAAGAAACTTTCTCGAGCAGAACAGAAAGCCAGGCGCCCGCACGAGATCCTCGATGCGGCGTTCGAGGAGTTTGTCGAAAAGGGATATGCAGCCACGCGCGTGGAAGACGTCGCCGCACGCCTTGGCGTCACAAAGGGCACGGTCTATCTGTATTTTCCGACGAAGGAGGCTTTGTTCGAGGCCACGATCGGACATGTCTCGGCGCCGTTCGAAGACGTTCGAGCTTCTATCGATGCGCTGCAAGGCTCTCATTCCGACCGTTTGCGCCAATTGCTTCTCCTGGGCTACGACAAGCTCTCCGGCGACAGGAAGACGAGAGAATTGTTGCGCCTTCAATTGGCTGAAGGTTCGCGCTTCCCCAACATCATCGACCGGCATTACAGCGAGTTCATCGCACCCCTGCTCGACGCAGTTCGCGCGCTTATCGAGCAAGGCGTGGCTTCGGGCGAGTTTCACCAGGGCGCCGCTGCAAGCATCCCGGAAGTGGTGATCAGCTCGGCTGTTCACCTCACCATCTGGAAACTGATCTTCGCAGACAGAAATCCTATCGATGAGGCGACCTTTATCGAGGCCCATATCGATCTCGTCCTCAACGGCTTGCTGGCACGCCGCCGGTGAGGCGAGCTAGTGGCGCTGGCCCGCTCTTGGACTAAACGAACAGATCGACTTTCTGGAACGTCGTCACGTCGATCAGGCCGACATCGGAAATTCTCAGTTCCGGGATGACGACCAGCGCCAGCAGCGAGTGCTGCATGTAGGCATTGTTCAGCGAACAGCCCATCTGGCGCATCACCTCGGTCAGCTTGTCGGCCTTGGCCGCGACGATTTCGGCGCGCTCGTCCGACATCAGCCCGGCAATCGGCATTTCGACCAGCGCCAGTTCCTTGCCCCTGGAGAACAGCACGACGCCACCGCCGACCTCGCCCAGCCGGTTGACCGCCAATGCCATGTCCTGCTTGTTGGTGCCGACGACGATGATGTGGTGCGCATCATGCGCCACGCTGGAGGCCATGGCGCAGTCGCTCATATAGCCGAAGCCGGAGACGAAGGCGTTGGTGACGCCGCCCGTGCCGCGGTGGCGCTCGACCAGCGCGATCTGGCAGACGTCGTTGCGACGGTCCATGGCGACCAGCCCGTCCTCGACCGGAAGGTCGGCTTCGAGCGCCCGCGTCGGCGCCTGGTTCTCGATCACGCCGATGACCCGCACCCGCACCTCGTTGGCGCCGATGGGCGCCACGATGTCGAAATCCCCCGGTCTGAGCTTCTTGCCGAGCTTGACGGTGTTCTTTGCCGTCTTCGGATAGTCATGGGCCGGAATGTCGATGTCGAGCTTGCCGCCCCTGGCCAGCCTGACGCCGCGGCCATAGACCTCGTCGATGGTCATTGCGGCCAGATCGGAAACGATCAGCAGATCGGCAAGCCGTCCCGGCGCGATCGAACCCAGTTCGCGCTCCAGCCTGAAATGCTGGGCGGTGTTGAGCGTCGCCATCTGGATCGCGGTCACCGGCTTCAGCCCCTGGCTGATGGCGTGGCGGACCACCCGGTCCATATGGCCTTCATGGACAAGCGTGCCGGAATGGCTGTCGTCGGTGCACAGGATGAAGTTGCGCGGATCGAGCCCGCTCTCCGTCACCGCCTTGATCTGCGAGGCAACGTCGTACCAGGCCGAGCCCAACCTAAGCATCGCCTTCATGCCCTGGCGGACGCGGGCGATGGCGTCCTCGGCGCGCGTGCCTTCGTGGTCGTCCTCGGGGCCGCCGGCGACGTAGCCGTGGAACGGCAGGCCGAGATCGCGCGAGGCATAATGGCCGCCGACGGTCTTGCCGGCCCTAACCGTCGCGGCGATCTCGCCCGCCATCACCGGATCGTTGGCCGCCACACCGGGAAAATTCATCACCTCGCCAAGTCCGATGATGTTTTCCCAGCCCATCGCCTCGGTCACATCGGCGACCGTCAGCTCGGCGCCGGCATGCTCCAGCCCAGGTGCGGAAGGCACGCAGGACGGCATCTGCACAAGCACGTTGATCGGCATGGCGACGGCCTCGTCATGCATCAGCCGCACACCCGGCATGCCGAGCACATTGGCGATCTCGTGCGGGTCGATGAACATCGAGGTGGTGCCATGCGGGATGACCGCGCGGCAAAACTCCGTCACCGTCACCATGCCGCTCTCGACATGCATGTGCGCGTCGCAAAGGCCCGGCACCAGATAGCGCCCGCCGGCGTCGACCACCTTGGTGCCCTGGCCGATGGCGTGGCCGGCATTCGGCCCGCAATAGGCAAAACGGCCGCCGGCAATGGCAATGTCGGTGCCGGCAATGATCTCGCCGGAATGAACGTTGACCCAGCGCCCGTTGCGGATGACGAGATCGGCGGGCCGCCTGCCCATGGCGACGTCGACCAGATGCGTCGCCGCCTCTGCCCAGGGTTTTGGTTTCGTGGCACGCGCGGTCTTGGCCATAAAGAGACTCCTGTTTTCCCGACTGTGCCAAGCCGATGGCGTTTTGACCAGCAAGATCAGCCGATGCTTGTTCGCTCCTCGGCCTCAACATCGACCGCGATTTCGAGCCTCGTCGCGAGCCCGCGATTCGTTACTTTGTGACGGCATTTATGCTGTTGATTTCGGCATGGTTTGCGCCAACGAGCCGCCACGATGGCGGGTTTTTGTTTCAGGCGCCGTCCACGGCAAAGTGCCCCAATCGGAATACGCTTCCGTTTGGGCAAACCAGGTTGCCCCTCGATAAAAGATCCGCTGTGGATCTTTCTGAATCGACGTTCGGGGAAAACTTAGATCAGAAACTCGATTTGCCTGATCCGGCCGTTCAGAGGGCTTGCACTACCAGAAATTGTCACTTTTTGCTCGGATCGTCCGCCGGATTGACGTAGGAGATTGTGAACGGCCCGTCGCCATGAACCTGGATAATCGTATCGCTTGTCGTCCATGCAAAGTGATTCATTCCGGCCGGCGCAATCCCGAAGCCGCCAGCAGTCAGTTCGGTGCCTTTCGTCTCATCGAGCTTATCGCCCATTCCAATGTGGAAGTTACCGGAAAGCACCGTTACAAATTCCGAGGTGGGATGGTTGTGTGCGGCAACCTTGTAGCCGGCTGGCATCTTCAACCGCAGCACAAAAGCGTCGTCCTTTGAGGGATCTCCAGCCATAACGGCCAGTTCCGCGCCAGCCGGAAGGACAGCAGGAGCCGGGCCCCATTTGATAGTGCCGGCATTCATCGGCATGTCATCGGCAAACAGAGGCGCTGTCCCGACAAGCAGCAGCGCCAGAACAGAGGCGAGCTTGAGCATGACAATCTCTCCAAATGGTTCGCAGAGGACGACGTCAAGTATCAACGTCGAACCACTTACCAATTGGAGCTTACCAACGCAGAACGCCCGAACGCATCCTCCGAACGGGGGACGCGCTTCGCAGCGGCTTGGGAAGCGGCCGCTTAAGTATCGTCCCTCTGTTCCCTGTCGCGGCTGTTGAGAAGGTCGACCAGATGGTCGGCCTCTTCAATAGGCATGTCGATCAAGGGGACGCCCACCTCGACAACAGGCAGCCCCGTGAACACATCGATGATGTCCCACGTGCCTTCAGGGGTCTTCTCAATGTCGTAGCGTTGAGTCATGGGGTGCAGGAGAAGATGCGGGTGCAGGAGAAGTTGGCGCCTTGACGCGGTTATCGCTGGTTTGGGCTCCGCCGAAACGGTTCCCGCCCGGCCCGATCGATCGCCTCAAGCAATGGGACAAAGGTGCTGGGCAGTCGTGGGTCGACGGCAAGATTCAGCACGCCATGCAGGTGCCGGCGATAGTCTTCGGAACGGAGCAATTGCCGTACGGCGTTGGCAACAGACTTCCCTTGTCCTGTGTCAAACTCTGCCATGTCAGGGGTTCCAGTAGCTTCAGTCCGAAACTCAGCCGCTACGAAATGGTTCCGGCGATCTTTTTTGAATCTCGGCGGTAAACGGCCCCTCGCCGGCGAGGGGATTGCCGCTGGCCGGATCGCGGCAGCTATGCTGTGGATTTCAGCACGGCGCTGATTTGCGCCACGGACCTGCCGAAGCCGGTTTTTGTACCAGTTCCTCTACACAGAGGATTTGGTTCTTCGACTGACGGTCGCTGACGACCGGCCTGCAACCACCAATCTCCAAGGTCTACGATCAGCCATAGCCCCTGCGCCTTCGTTCAATCCCAGGGCGGAGCAAGGAGCGAAGCGACGCGGCGCAGACCTTAGGAATGACGAAGTGGAGGGGTGTTTGCAGCGCAGCGACAAAGGCGTGCTTCCAGGATCAGATTTTTCGATGGCAGAAGATGGCTTGACGGCCTTTGGCTGGCGTCTGAAAAGGACTGACCTGCGGACGTGGCGGAATTGGTAGACGCAAGGGACTTAAAATCCCTCGATCTCTGATCGTACGGGTTCGACTCCCGTCGTCCGCACCATATTGAAATCAAATGATAATCTGGTTTTTTAGGATCTCGCGATACCCTGGAAAAGTCGACTCTGGGCAGCCGTAGGGGTAGTCGGAAGGCAATGAAAAAGCCCGCCGCCGTGAGGCATGAATAGGCCTTGGTCTTCAGCCAAGCCGTGGAGTTGCCACTGCGATATTTGCTGCCCTTGCGCTTCGAAACCATGCCTTCGAGCCCTGCCTGGTAGATGGAAGATCGCCTTTGCGTCGCCCGGCAACGCTTGACTGAACTGGATGCGACCACCTTCCGGGATCATCTCGGCCAGGATCTCTCGCCGGTCCTCCAGCGGCATGTCGCGCAGATCATGCCCGTTGAGGTGCAGCAGATCGAAGGCGACGAAATAGAGGTCGTGCTGGCGGCGGGTGATGGCTTTGCGCAGCGCCTTGAAGTCGGACAGCCCGTCTCATTGGTGACGATCACCTCCCCATCGATGATGGCGCCCTCGACGTCAAGCTTGCCGGCTGCCTTGGCAAGGATACTTTGAGGTCCAGTCGAGGCCGCGCCGGGTGAAGATGCGCACCCCGTCTTCGTCGATGACGATCTGCGAGCGGTAGCCGTCGAACTTGACCTCGTGGATCCAGTCGCCTCCCTCGGGCGGCTTCTCGACCAGGGTCGGCAGTAACGGCTCGATAAGCTCCAGCCGGTCCCCGGCGCGCTTACTCATCGGAACGCCCCACGCAAAACTCGAATTTGATTCAATAGCGGAGAGCCGTTTCCGTTCCGTTAGCTCTTGCTGAAATGCCAAGCGGAACATTCGTTCGTACTCGCTGTTCTGTCGGCAGGAGGAACGAACTCTGGCAGCCAAGCCCCGTCCGCGGTAACATGGGACAGAGGGACATTCTCCAACCCCAGCAAGGGAGGTCCGCCATGAAAGTCAAAGACGCAATGCATAAGGGTGTCGACTGGGTCAGCCCCGAAATCGCTGTAACCGAACTGGCGAAAATGATGCGAGCCCAGGATATCGGGTCGATTCCCATCGGAGAGAACGACCGACTGATCGGAATGGTGACCGACCGCGATATTGTCTGCAAAGGACTTGCGGAGGATGGTTTCGACAGCCGCACCGCAACGGCACGCGATGTCATGACGGCCGGCATTCACTGCTGCCGCGAAGACGACGATCTGGCCAAGGCCGTTCGGCACATGGAAGAACTGAAAATCCGCAGGTTGCCGGTGATCAACAAGAATATGCGGATGGTCGGCATCCTTAGCGTCGGCGACGTCAGTCAGTCGGCACCGACGGAACTGGTGTCCGAATACGTCAAGAGCGTTTCCGCCCATCACCACTGAAGGGCAGCTCGCCCGTGCTCTTTTCGAAGACCTTCACTCTGCCGCCGCGCTGGCCACAGCGCGGCGGCAGAAATGTCCCTCAGGCGGAACAAAAAGCCCGCCGGCCGAAGCCAGCGGGAGGGTCTACTGGAGTCGCCAGAGTGTGGGACGTCAGATTGCAAACGGCCCGACCCTTGGCTTTTGTTTCAGTGAACATAACGGGATTCTGCTAGTGCTCTGTCCCCGCGCTAATTGTTTCTGGCATGACGCAGCCCCATGTCGCGAACCCTGATTGTCGTTGGTCTCATCATAGTTGCGGTGGCCTATTGTGGCCGTGGTTGTTACGGATCGGCCTTGGCCGACTGCCTGGTGACATCGTGATCGAGCGTGAGAACTTCACGTTCTATGTTCCGATCGCCACCGGATCCTGATCAGCATCGTGCTCTCGATTATTCTGTGGCTGGTCAACCGGTAGCGGGAGAACTCGGGGAAGACAGCCGCCCCTGCTCGGGGTCTTTTCTTAGGATCGATGTGCACGATTATCTTGGCGGTCTCTCGTCACTCCGGATCGGCTGTCGAGCCGCCTTAGAGGCTGATGGCTGAATGAAAAACCTCGCCGCTCCATTCGCGAAGCGGCGAGGCCCCATCGCCCAATGCCGGTCCCAACACCCGGCGTAGCTGACCAAGCAATCGCGGTGCCAAGGCGTATTGACCCATTACAGGACGCCTACGTGCCCCGGCTTAGGCGGCATCGGCTAAGATTAGTCCGGCGGGAAATCGTGCGCGGGGCAAGCGTGGCACGGTTCTTGCTTCCGTAGCGTCAGGTATGCCGGGCGCAAAGACCTGTTCCATATCAACACCGGCGTGTGAGGTTGGGACAATGATGTCGCGCAAGCTTCTGGTCGGCCTTCCCGCAGTGTTCTTGGCCGCGGCCCTAGGGCCGGCTCTCTTGTCGTCCGAGACCTCATGGGGATTTCTGACTGCGGCCCAATCCGACTCGGTGTTTTGTTCAAGCGGTCCATCACCCGAGACCGTATCGGCGTCGCGTCGCGGACTTTGCCATCATGTCCGCCGGCCGACACAAGGTCATAGGGAGCGCCTCGATGGACGCGAGCCTCTGGATTTGGTCGCGCATAGCATTCCTGAAAGGGAAAGTTTGGGTCATGGAACATTGGGCTTTGATCACTCGGTTGGCATCAGCCTTTCGCGAATTCGTTGCACCGCGTTACCGGCCAGAGCTCTACTACATGCGCGGCCCTGGGCCGGCCTCCGCGCGGCGCGTGAGCGCGCGCTGAGCGTGTGTTTCGGCTGGCAGATTTCTCCCTACACCGGCGAAGCGCTTGGCGTCCTGGCGCCCGCCTGTGGCCGCGGCGCGTTTTGCCGGTCCCGCCGGCTGATCGAAGCGCGCGAAGTTGCCGGGGCTCGAAGAGTGGCGATAGAGTCAGCGACGCGTTCCGAGCCTAGGCCATTCCCTCAGTCTCGCTCTCCTCATCAAAGGTATCGGCACCCAGCCGGCCAGCAATGGCCAACCAATCTCGCACGATCGTTTGCAACACTTCAGCCCGCAACTGCTTCAACTGCGCTGCCAACAAGTCGATCGCCTCGTCAACCTCGGCTTCCAAGGCAAGGCCCGAGGTGTTCCTCAGCCGCAAGGCTGCGTTCATCAACATGACTTGCAGGTCCGCGCGCGCGAGACCTCCGAAATATGCGCGGCAGCATCCTCGAGTCTCTCGGCGAACGCCCGGCGGGTCATGGGTCCAGCCCTATTGTGTAAGCTATTGTGATCGACCTCTCTGCGAAAACAGCTCGGCAGTGATTTCGTCCCTGTCCCCATTATGCTTGGCGATCAAAGCCAGCGCTTCCTCGCGGCCAATGTTGCCGAGCTTCATGAGGTACGGAACCTCAAACGTTCTCTTGTTGAGGCGCCATTCTGGCACGTACCGTGTTGCTGCTTTTCGCGCTGTTGTTCCATCTTGACGCATCATTTTGACTCCTCTTCCTGATATGATGATGCAGTCGCAAATTCCGTGCCTCGTCCAGCGTCGGAGGGGTATTCGAGGGCGTGGTTGTGGTGCCGGCGCGCTTGCTCCCACGCTCGTCATTGCCAGTAGCGATCTGGAGTTCTAATCGTCCTCTCACGCGGCTTCGGATGGACCAAACAGGGCCGATCAGACCTTTGCCTCAGCATCTAAGACCTTGGCCTAGCAGCTTAGGTAGGAGCGTTCGCCAGCGCGCGACTCTGCCGGCGGCTGCTTTGCTCGCCATTCCTGCCAGGCGCGCTCTGCGGCTTGCCTGTGGCCCGCTGGCATAGGTTCCCAATCCGCCGGCGCCTTCCTCATACACCATTGAGCCGTTGTAACCCCAGTGCTCGATCCCGACGAGCTCGGATCCGTCTAGGATTCAGCGTGTGATGGGGTAGTCGATGCCAGGAAAAAGACAGCCATCGAGGTCGCGCCGAACAACTTCGACAAGTTTTTGACAATCATGGATCTGCTCCCCTCTAGTTGCATCTCAGCCCGTTACTGAAAGGAATTAAAGCCCTCACACCCGGATCGGGTTCAGCTTCAGATGCTGGATCAGGATGATGGTCTTGGCGTCGATGATGCTGCCGTCGTAGATGCCGGCCAGCGCCTCGTCGAGCGGCATCTCTAGAACCTCGATGTCTTCGCCTTCGCCCGGTGCGCCGCCGCCATCCGAGATGCGGTCGGTCGGCGAATAGCGGGCGACGAAGAACCAGAGCCGCTCGGTCACGCTGCCAGGGCTCATGAAGGGCGAAAACAGACGTTCGACGTCCTTCAACCGATAGCCGAGTTCCTCTTCCGCCTCCTTGCGGATGCAGGTTTCGGGGTCGTGTTCATCGAGCAGGCCGGCGCAGGCTTCGATCAGCGGCTCGCGGTGGCCGGTGACGTAGGCTGGGTAGCGGAACTGCCGCACCAGCAGAACCGTCGAGCGCTCGGGGTCGTAAGGCAGAATCACCGCGCCGTCGCCGCGATCGTAGGTCTGGCGGATCTGCGTCTCCCATTGCCCGTCGCGCCGGCGGTAATCGAGGACGGTCTTTTTCAGGACGGCCCAGTCGTCGGAAAGGACTTCCTCCGATCGGATGCGAATGCGGTCTTCCATGGTGAACTCCGTGTTGCCGGTGGCGTAGCGGTGATCCGGCCTTCGCGCAATCCCGACAGCCTGCGGGGGCAATCACTTCAGGTCTGAATTCGCTCCTTGCCCGCTGGTGACTCGCGAAGCCGAAGCAGCATCCGATCTCCCCCCTCGAGGGAGAGATATCCGGCAGGACAGAGAGGGGCGCCACAGAACGCCGGCCTTTGATGCTATCTGCCGAGATTTGCAGAAGCGTCTTTCGATTTTACTGACAGGTCGGCGGGACAGCGCCCCCCTCTGCCCTGCCGGGCATCTCCCCCACGAGGGGGGAGATCGGCAGTTTTGCCGACGGCGCCTGCTCGGAACATTGAGGTGCCCGGCAGGCAGAGGCGTGCTTCACCGCCTCGTGTATGGCGCAGGCGCAATCCATTGCCTAAATAGCGACAGCCCCTCCCCGGAGTTTCCTGATGACCCCTTCCCTTTTCCAGCCGATCACGCTTGACGGCCTCACCTTTCCCAACCGCATCGCGGTGGCGCCGATGTGCCAGTATTCCGCCGAAGACGGCTCGGCCAGCGACTGGCACCTGTATCACTGGATGAACCTGGCGATGTCCGGCGCCGGCATGGTCACCGTCGAGATGACCGACGTCGAGCGGCGCGGCCGCATCTCGCATGGCTGCCTCGGCCTTTATTCCGACGACAACGAGGCGGCCGCCCGGCGCGCGCTCGATGCGGCCAAGCGCGTCGCCGCCCCCGGCACCAGGTTCGGAACGCAGCTTGCCCATGCCGGCCGCAAGGCCTCCAACCAAAAACCTTGGGAAGGCGGCGGCCCGCTGAACGCCGATCAGGACCCTTGGCCGATCGTGTCGGCCTCGGCAATCGCCTACGACACGGGCTGGCAGGTGCCGCGGGCGCTGGAGGAGGAGGAGATCCTGCAAATCATCGAACGCTTCGCCGAGGCGGCAAGGCGGGCCGAACGGGCCGGCTTCGACTTCATCGAATTGCATGCGGCCCATGGCTATCTGATCTTCCAGTTCCTGTCGCCGCTCTCGAACCAGCGCACCGACCGCTGGGGCGGGTCGCTGGAAAACCGCATGCGTTTTGTCGTCGAGATCGCCAAGGCGGTGAGAAAGGCAGTGCCCAGGCTGATGCTCGGGGCGCGTTTATCGGTCAAGGAATGGGTCGATGGCGGCTTCGACATCGAGGACGCAATCGAAGTGGCCAAGGCGCTGAAGGCAGCTGATGTCGCCTATCTCTGCTGCTCGAGCGGCGGCAATTCGCCCCTGCAGAAGCTGCCGGCAGGTCGCGGCTACCAGGTGCATCTGGCGGAAGCCGTTCGCAACGGCGCCGACATCCCGACACGGGCCGTCGGCCTGATCGACGATCCGAAGCAGGCCGAGGCGATCGTCGCCGAGGGCCGTGCCGACATGGTGGCCCTGGCCCGCGCCTTTCTCGCCGATCCGCGCTGGGCGTGGCGCGCCGCGGCTACCTTCGGCGAAAAAATCCAGCCGGCGCCGCAGCTTGCCCGCTCGGTGACGACGATGCAGCACTGGATGAAGGCGGCCAGCTGACTGGGCCATTTCATGGCCCCGTTGACCGCGACCCCAATGACTGCGCTCTTGAGACCCTTACGCCGAGGGGCGTGCAACCAAATCGGCGGCTCCGCGTTGGCGGCGATGATGGACAGCAAGCCTTTTGAAAAGCCGGTCGTGGTCGAACTTGGCCATGTCGGCAAATACCGTGAGATCCGCAGCACCCAGGAAGCGGCGGAGTGCCTGATGACGGCCTGGCCGCTCAATCGTGGCCCTCGGCATCGCGATGCTCTCGACACTTGCCTAAAAGTGCTGGAAGGGTATCGTTCGACAGCGGATGCGCGCCGGGCATTGGTCGAGGCAGCCAAGGAATCGGACGTGCTGGTTCCCGACGAGAGATTGCCCCAAGGCAAACTGCCCGAAGGCAAATTGCCCGACCGCAAACTGCATTGAGCCAACCGAGTTTTTTCCACTGGAGGATTTCATGGCCAAGCTGACCTACAAGATCGTCGAGCATGACGGGGGCTGGGCCTACAAGGTCGGCGAGACATTCTCGGAGACCTTCCCCACGCACGAGGACGCGCTGCGCGCCGCCGAGATCGCTTCGGCCGAACAGCAGGTCGCCGGCACCACCGACGGCATCCAGTACGAGGATGCTGAAGGCAAATGGCACGACGAGCTTGCCGACGGCCGGGACCGGCCGCAAACCGAAGTTTCCGACTAGGCAGGTGTCGTTTGCAGATGGCATTTCTCGTCTCTGGTTTTAAGAACTGGGGCTTGACAAGTCATGCTCTTGCCATGATCCCGGACATGGCGAATTTCAGCCCGCCGGGATGTCCACAATCACGAGCGACGAAGACGGGTGATTGCCACGCAGCAGCTTTACAGGGCAGTCTGGTAGCGCTACCGTTTCATCATCGCGCGTGACCAGGGAGGAGCTTTGGGAACTGCCGCGGCCAGTCAGGAAAGCGGTTTCCTTCGAAGACGTCGCAGGAAGCATTCGGGAGGAAATCGATGGCGTCTGTCGCGATTGGCGATGTCTACAAATCATTCGGAACCGTCGAGATTCTGCACGGTGTCAGCGTCGATATAGAGGATGGCGAGTTCGTCACGCTGGTCGGGCCGTCGGGCTGCGGAAAATCGACCCTTCTCAGGATGATCGCCGGCCTGGAAAAGATTTCGCGCGGCCAGATCGCGATTGGCGAGCGCGTCGTCAACAACGTTGCGCCAAAAGAGCGCGACGTCGCCATGGTCTTCCAGAACTACGCGCTCTACCCGCACATGACCGTCGCCGAGAACATGGCGTTCTCGCTGATGCTCAAAGGCGTTGCGAAAGCCGAAAGCGCTGCCAGCGTCAAGCGCGCCGCCGAAATCCTCGGGCTGGTGCCATTGCTGGAGCGCTATCCCAGGCAGCTTTCCGGCGGCCAGCGCCAGCGCGTCGCCATGGGCCGGGCGATCGTGCGTGATCCGGCGGTCTTCCTGTTCGACGAGCCACTGTCCAATCTCGACGCCAAGCTCAGGGTGCAGATGCGCGCCGAGATCAAGGAACTGCACCAGCGCCTGAAGACCACGACGGTATATGTCACCCACGACCAGATCGAGGCCATGACCATGGCCGACAAGATCGTCGTCATGCATGACGGCATCGTCGAGCAGATCGGGCCGCCATTGGAACTCTACGACCGGCCCAACAACCTTTTCGTCGCCAGCTTTATCGGCTCGCCCGCCATGAACATGCTGAGGGGCGAAATCGGGACGGATGGCGGCTCACCGTCTTTTCGCGGCTCCGGCGGGATTTCCCTGCCCCTGGCCGCAATACCGTCGATCGGCAGCGGCGAACAGGTGGTGCTGGGGATACGGCCCGAGCATCTGCAGCTGTCCGATGACCAGGGTATTCCGGTCACCGTCGCGGTGGTCGAGCCGACCGGATCGGAAGTGCAGCTCATCGGCCGGACGGCCGGCGGCGAAGAGATCGTCGCCAATTTCCGCGAGCGCCATTCCTTCACGCCGGGCGAGACCGTACGGCTCACGGCCGAGCCCGGCCTCATCCATCTCTTTCATGGCGAAACCGGGCAGCGTTTTGAAATGCGCGCCCGACAGTAAAAACCACAGCGTGGCAATAAACAGGAGGAGACGAGTATGAAATTCACCAGACGCGACGTGATCCGCACGACCGCCGGCGTGGCGGCGGGAGCCTTGGGAAGCCGCTTCGTCGGTTCTTCCGCCTTTGCCCAGGAGGGGTTGACATACAAGCCCGAAGACGGCGCAAAGCTGCGCATGCTGCGCTGGTCGCCTTTCGTACAGGGCGATGAGGATCAATGGCTGGCCAACACCAAGCGGTTCACCGAGGCGACAGGCGTCGAGGTCCGCGTCGACAAGGAAAGCTGGGAGGACATTCGCCCCAAGGCGGCGGTCGCCGCCAATGTCGGCTCTGGTCCAGATCTGATGTTGGTCTGGTTCGACGATCCGCATCAATATCCAGATAAGCTGCACGACGTGACGGAACTGGGTGAGTATCTCGGCACGAAATACGGCGGCTGGCACGACGGACCAAAGCAATATGCGACGCGCGAGGGAAAATTCCTCGGCCTGCCCCTGGCCACCATCGGCAATGCCATCGTCTATCGGGAAAGCTGGGTCAAGGAGGCTGGCTTCTCGGAATTTCCAAAGGACACGGCGAGCTTCCTCGAGCTTTGCAAGGCCTTGCAGGCGAAGGGCCATCCGGCCGGTTTCACACACGGCCATGGCGTCGGCGACGGCAACAACTATGCTCACTGGCTGCTGTGGAGCCATGGCGGCCAGATGGTCGACGAGAGCGGAAAGGTGACGATCAACAGCCCCGAGACGCTCAAGGCGATCGAATACGCGCAGGAACTTTACAAGACCTTCATCCCCGGCACCGAAAGCTGGCTCGACGTGAACAACAACCGCGCCTTTCTGGCCGGCGAGCTCAGTGTCATCGCCAACGGCATTTCCGTGTATAACACGGCCAAGACCAACAAGGACAATGATCCGAAACTGGCTGAAATCGCCAAGGACATGCGCACGACCAGCCTGCCAATCGGTCCTGTCGGAAAATCCGTCGAGCTGTTCCAGGTGACCACGGCCGTGATCTTCGACTACACGCCCTACCCCAATGCGGCCAAGGCCTATCTGCAGTTCATGTTCGAGGAACAGCAGATGGCGGAGTGGATCACCTCCTCGGCCGGCTACTGCTGCCAGACACTAAAAGCCTTCGACAACAATCCGGTGTGGACGGCCGACCCGAACAATGCCGCTTACGCCAAGGCCTCGGCGACGCTGCGTCCGAACGGCTATGCCGGGCCGCTCGGCTACGCCTCGGCGGCGACCATGGCCGACTACGTCCTGGTCGACATGTTCGCCAAGGCGGTGACGGGCCAGGCCACGGCCCAGGAGGCGATGGAAGAGGCGGAGAAACGCGCCAACCGCTACTATCGCGTTTGATCACAGCCGAACCGGGCAGCCGCGACCGCGCTGCCCGGTCTGGTTCCCGGAATCGCGTGGCAACCACTCAGGCCGCCATGCCACCAGACCTCATGAGGAGCCGTCCCATGGCCGTGTCGTCCGCTGCCGTTCAGCCGCGTCCGTCGATCCCGTCGCGGATATTGTCGCTCCTGGCCGACAGCCGGAACGCGCTTGGCTTCGGCTTCATGCTGCCGGCGGCGGCGCTGCTGCTGGTCTTCTTGACCTATCCGCTGGGGCTCGGCATCTGGCTCGGCTTCACCGATGCCCGAATCGGCCGCCCCGGTATCTTCATAGGCATCGAAAACTACCAATACCTGTCGGATGACGCCGTCTTCTGGCTCTCCGTCTTCAACACCTTGCTCTACACGATAAGCGCCTCGATCCTGAAGTTCGCGCTCGGCCTCTGGCTGGCGCTTATTCTCAATCAGAACCTTCCCATCAAATCGTTCTTCCGCGCGATCATCCTGCTGCCGTTTGTGGTGCCGACGGTGCTGTCGGCCATCGCCTTCTGGTGGATCTACGATTCGCAGTTCTCCATCCTGTCCTGGGCACTTATGGAAATGGGGCTGATCGACAATCGCATCAATTTCCTCGGCGATCCGGAGAACGCGCGCGCTTCGGTTATCGCGGCCAATGTGTGGCGCGGCATTCCGTTCGTCGCCATCACGCTGCTTGCCGGCTTGCAGACGATTCCCCAGTCGCTTTACGAGGCCGCCACGCTCGACGGCGCCAGCCGCTCGCAATTGTTCCGTTTTGTGACACTGCCGCTGCTGACGCCGATCATCGCCATCACCATGACGTTTTCGGTGCTGTTCACCTTCACCGATTTCCAGCTGATCTATGTGCTGACCCGGGGCGGACCGGTCAATGCCACCCATCTGATGGCGACATTGTCGTTCCAGCGCGGCATTTCGGGAGGCCAGCTTGGCGAGGGCGCCGCAATCGCGGTCGCCATGATCCCGTTCCTGCTTGCGGCGATCCTGTTCAGCTATTTCGGCCTGCAACGCCGCAAATGGCAGCAGGGCGGAGGAGACTGACATGGCTGAGATCAAGAGGGCTGAGATCAAGAGCGCCGCGATCAAAAAAACCAAACGTCCGGAACTCGACGAAGGCGGCATGGGCTACCTTCAGAGCCTGCCGCGGCGCGTGGTGACGGTCTATCTGCCGTTGCTGGTGTTCGTCATCGTGCTGTTGTTCCCGTTCTACTGGATGACAATCACGGCGATCAAGCCGAATCACGAGATGACCGACTACGCCAATTTCAATCCGTTCTGGGTCGTGCATCCGACCTTCGAGCATATCCGCTATCTGTTGTTCGACACGTCCTATCCGGGCTGGCTGCTCAACACGATCATCATCTCCACCGCCGCCACGTTTCTGTCGCTGCTGGCTGCGGTGTTCGCCGCCTATGCGATCGAACGGCTGAGGTTCTCCGGGGCGCGGCACGTCGGGCTCACGATCTTCCTCGCCTATCTCGTGCCGCCCTCGATCCTGTTTATCCCGCTGTCGGTGATGGTGTTCAACCTTGGGCTTTACGACACACCCTTCGCGCTCATTCTTACTTACCCGACCTTCCTGATCCCGTTCTGCACCTGGCTGCTGATGGGTTACTTCCGCTCCATCCCGTTCGAACTGGAAGAATGCGCGCTCATTGACGGGGCGAGCCGCTGGCAGATTCTCACCAAGATCGTGCTGCCGCTGTCGGTGCCCGGCCTGATTTCCGCCGGCATATTCGCATTCACCCTGTCATGGAACGAATTCATCTATGCGCTGACGTTCATCCAGTCATCCGAAAACAAGACTGTGCCGGTCGGGGTGCTCACGGAGCTTGTCCGCTCCGACGTCTATGAGTGGGGAGCGCTGATGGCCGGGGCCCTGATCGGCTCGCTGCCGGTGGTGGTGCTCTATTCGTTCTTCGTCGAGCACTACGTTTCCTCGATGACCGGAGCGGTGAAGGAATAGCGCCTGTGGGCGCGCCTCTTCCTTCTCCTCTTGTGGGAGAAGGTGGCCGAGCGAAGCTCGGTCGGATGAGGGGTGTTCCAGCTTGGCACCGACGGCACTCCGGCCAACACCCCTCAACCGTCTTGGCGCTGCGCGCCAATCCACCGCCCGGGGCGAGTCACGGGCCTCGCCCGCCCTTCGGGCCCCACAAGGGGAGAAGGAAGAAGAGGCGCATTGCCGCCAACCATCCGCCGCGTTATCTCAGGCGACCTGCCTGCTTAAGGCGACCTTCTGCCGGAGCCTCCCATGCCTGAAATCGTCACCGCCGCCATGCTGGTCATCGGCGACGAAATACTGTCCGGCCGCACCAAGGACAAGAACATCGGCCACCTCGCCGACATCATGACGGCGATCGGCATCGACCTGAAGGAGGTGCGCATCGTTGCCGACGAGGAAGACGAGATCGTCGCCGCGGTGAACGCCCTGCGTGCCCGCTACACCTACGTCTTCACCACCGGCGGCATCGGTCCGACGCATGACGACATCACCGCGGATGCCATTGCCAAGGCGTTTGGCGTGCCCTGCGGCTACGACGCGAAAGCCTATGCCATGCTGGAAGCGAGCTACGCGGCGCGCGGCATCGAATATACCGAGGCGCGCAAGCGCATGGCGCGGATGCCGCGCGGTGCCGACCATATCGACAATCCGGTGTCGATCGCGCCGGGCTTTCGCATCGGCAACGTGCATGTCATGGCCGGCGTGCCGGCGATTTTCCAAGCGATGCTCGACAATGTGGTGCCGACGCTGAAGGCCGGCACCAAAATGCTGTCGGCCACGGTGCACTGTCCGTTCGGCGAAGGCCTGGTCGGCGGACCGCTGGGCGACATCCAGAAGGCGCATCCGGACACGATTATCGGCTCCTATCCAAAATATGGCGACGGCAAATTCTGGACCGAGCTGGTCGTCCGTGCCCGCAGCCAGGAAGCGCTGGACGCCGCCCGCGCCGATGTCGAGGCGATGGTCGCAAGCCTCACCAGCGCGGCCAGCTGATCCAGGCCGGAACCAAGCGTCGTGCTGTAACGTTCCCCTGCGGGCGAGTTTTCGATCGCCGTAAATTGAGGGGTTGCCATGCGATTCAAGACCATCGTCGCCATACTGCAGAACGAACCGGACGCGGAGCGCGTGCTCGAATGCGCCATTCCGCTTGCCGACAAGTTCGAGAGCCATCTCATCGGCATTCATGCCGAAGCGCTTCCCGTCCCCTACACCTCGGCCACCGGCTTTCCCGACACCGAATTCCTGCAGGTTTCGGCCGACATGAACAAGGAGCGTGCTGAAAAGTTGCGGGCGGTTTTCCTCAGCCATGTCGAAGAATCCGGCCTGTCGTTCGAGTGGCGCAGCCTCGAGAGCTTTTCCGGAGACAGCGCGCTGACCGGCATCCCGACCGTTCGCACCGCGGACCTGATCATCGCCGCGCAGCGCGAGTCGGGCGGCGATCCGAGCGCCGATGTCGACACGCTGGTCTATGACGCCGGCCGGCCGGTGCTGGTCGTGCCGCACTCAGGCCCGCTCATCACCAGCTTCAAGCATGTGCTGCTCGCCTGGAACGGCAGCAAGGAAGCCGCGCGCGCCGCCTTCGACGCCCTGCCCTTCATCATCGAGGCCGAAAGAACCGATATTCTCGTCATCGACCCGCCGGATTCGCTCGACGAGGCCCCGGAGGCGGCCGGCGCCGATATCGCCGCCGCCCTGTCCCGGCATGGCGCCACCGTCAGCGTCTCGGTGCTGCAATCGGCCGGACATTCGGTCGACGACGTGATCCAGACCAGGGTTGCCGAAACCGGCGCCGACCTGCTCGTGCTCGGCGCCTACAGCCATTCCTGGCTGCGCCAGCTTCTGTTCGGCGGGGTCACGCGCACGGTGCTGCGCACCCTGCCGGTGGCAGCTTTCCTGTCGCGGTAAATCGACAAGCGGCAAGTCCACAGGCGGCAAGTCCACAGGGATCGCTTGCCGCCGCCCCGTCTTGCATCGCCCCTTGCCAGGGCCAAGGCTTTCCAGTTAATTCCGCGCGTTCCTTCAAGTGTCTGCGCGCGGTTTTTTCGCGCGCTGCGGAGTGCGCAGAAAAAATGTCCCTTCCCGAAAAGGCCTTTCCTGTCTCGTGGGATCAGTTCCACCGCGACGCGCGTGCGCTCGCCTGGCGGCTTGCCGGCGCCAACAAAGGCCAATGGAAGGCGATCGTCTGCATCACGCGCGGCGGCCTGGTTCCGGCCGCCATCATCTCGCGTGAACTCGGCATCCGGGTCATCGAGACGGTATGCGTCGCCTCCTATCACGACTACGCCAGCCAGGGGCAGTTGCAGGTGCTGAAGGAGGTCACGCCGGCACTGCTCGCCGATGACGGCGCCGGCGTGCTGATCATCGACGACCTCACCGACACCGGCAAGACCGCGGGCATCGTGCGAGCCATGATGCCCAAGGCGCATTTCGCCACCGTCTACGCCAAGCCGAAAGGCAGGCCGCTGGTCGACACCTTCATCACCGAGGTCAGCCAGGACACCTGGATCTATTTTCCCTGGGATATGGGCTTCACCTACCAGAAGCCCATTGCCGACGATCACGCCGGCTGATTCGCGGCGACTGCCTTTTACTCCCGGAACATGCCGGAGCACGTCTTGCCGGCGAGCACTGCTGGCCGGCGAGCACTTCTTGAAAGAGTGCCGCGGCGCACAATATGCCTGTTAGTGTGGTTAACCCGTGCGTATGAGGTTTTTTACTTTTATTGCTTATGATTGGCCGTAAGATTCACGAGACGACAAGTGATTCTGGAGGCTGGGGCAAGCTTCTACGATGTTGACGAGGCCAGCAACGCACAACCATTTGGCCGAAAGGGTCCAGCGGCTCTTCGGCGCAGCGCCGTGCCGTCTGCAGGTTGCAGCATTGCCTTGGCGCGATACCGGGCATGGCGTCGAGATCATGCTGATCACCAGCCGCGATACCGGTCGCTGGGTGCTTCCCAAGGGCTGGCCTGAGGCCAAGGAACCGCTTTGCGAAGCGGCGGCGCGCGAGGCCGGCGAGGAAGCCGGATTGCGCGGCACGGTCTCCCACCACGAGGCCGGCCGCTATTTCTATGCCAAGGCGTTGGCTACCGGCGAGGAAGTGCCTTGCGAAGTCCTGGTGTTTCCGCTGCGGGTCGAAAAGGTCGCGGACCGGTGGAAGGAAAAGCGGTCGCGCATCCGCAAATGGGTCAGCCCAGCCGAGGCCGCGCGCATGGTCAACGAGCCGGACCTGGGCCAGATCATCGCCTATTTCTGTGCCGACCCGCACCAATTCTCCTGAGCAAGCATAGACTCACCGGCCAAAGCCGCGCATCTGCCGCGCATCGCCGGCGATGCTCTTTGGCGAAGAGAATCGATTTCGCCACCGCGGCTTTGGCATGCGTTGTCCGGCTGATGGCCTGCACCTGGGGAAAAATCGAAATCCTGCGGGCCACTTCTATCCCCGTTATCCACATATGTGACACACAAGATGTTGGGGTCACAAAAGCTACGCAAACGAATCCTTGACGGCGCAAAACGAGTCGCCTTTTATAGGCCATGCGCTCCTGTAGAGTGTGCGACCGGAAAGTTCTGAGCCCGGTCTTTTTCCCGGACTATGTGCGTTTTGGCCGCCTTCCGCCCGTTTACGAGGCCGGCGAAGGCGTTGGGTTTTTATGGGGTCTTCTGGGGACGAAAGGGAAAAATGTCGGACTGGAATAAATTGTCTGTTAATGCTATATTTAGTGTTTGCAGGTAGGTTCGACGCTAGATAGTGTGAAGTTCCCTCGATTGAGGGAGTCGCAAAAAAGTTTCAGTTTTGAGGGACCCGCAGGGTCCGTCGGCGCGTTGGACGGCTACTTCGCAAGGAGTTCGACCAGCAGGGCGGGCGGAGCCTCGTGAAAAGGAGCCGGCCGTTTTCGAACGCCGGTAGACGGCGGACATGCGCGTTTCGCAATGGGGGCAGAAATCCCCTGGGAAAGGCGCTATATCTAGACAAGCAAGGGATCGGACAAATGCGCATCGAGCGTCGTTTCACCAAGCAGGGGCAGTCAGCTTATTCGGAGATCGAATTCCGCAAAGCACTTTCGGAGATCAAGAATCCGGATGGCTCGGTGGTGTTCCGCTTGGACAATATCGATGTGCCGGCGCAGTTCAGCCAGGTTGCCGCCGACATCCTGGCGCAAAAATATTTCCGCAAGGCAGGCGTGCCGGCACGGCTGAAGAAGGTCGAGGAGAACGACGTCCCCTCCTTCCTGTGGCGCTCCGTCGCCGACGAGGCCGCGCTGGCAAAGCTGCCGGAGGCCGAGCGCTACGGCTCCGAGACCGACGCCCGCCAGGTCTTCGACCGTCTTGCCGGCACCTGGACCTATTGGGGCTGGAAGGGCGGCTACTTCAACTCGGAGGAAGATGCGCGCGCCTTCCGCGACGAGCTCGCCTATATGCTGGCCACCCAGCGCGTTGCGCCGAATTCGCCGCAATGGTTCAACACCGGCCTGCACTGGGCCTATGGCATCGACGGCCCGAGCCAGGGCCACTTCTATGTCGACCCGTTCACCGGCAAGCTGACCAAGTCGAAATCTTCCTACGAGCATCCGCAGCCGCATGCCTGCTTCATCCAGGGCGTGCAGGACGATCTCGTCAACGAAGGCGGCATCATGGATTTGTGGGTGCGTGAAGCGCGGCTGTTCAAATATGGCTCCGGCACCGGCTCCAACTTCTCGTTCCTGCGCGGTGAAGGCGAAAAACTGTCCGGCGGCGGCCGCTCGTCCGGCCTGATGAGCTTCCTCAAGATCGGCGACCGCGCGGCGGGCGCCATCAAGTCGGGCGGCACGACGCGCCGCGCCGCAAAGATGGTCATCGTCGATGCCGACCATCCCGATATCGAGGAATTCATCGACTGGAAGGTCAATGAGGAGCAGAAGGTCGCCTCGCTGGTCACCGGCTCGAAGATCGTCAAGAAGCACCTCGAAGCGATCATGAAGGCCTGCATCAACTGCGAAGGCCAGGACGACGATTGCTTCGACCCGGCGATCAACACCGCGCTGAAGCGCGAGATCAAGGCGGCCAAGAAGGACGGCGTGCCGGAGAACTACATCTACCGCGTCATCCAGTTCGCCAGGCAGGGCTACACCTCGATGTCGTTCAAGACCTACGACACCGACTGGGATTCGGATGCCTACCTCACCGTTTCGGGCCAGAATTCCAACAATTCGGTGTCGCTGAAGGACGATTTCCTGCGCGCCGTAGAGCAGGACGGCGATTGGCATCTCACCGCCCGCAAGGACGGCAAGGTGATGAAGACGCTGAAGGCCAGGGATCTGTGGGAAAAGATCGGCTATGCCGCCTGGGCGTCGGCCGATCCGGGCCTGCACTTCAACACGACGATGAACGACTGGCACACCTGCGCCGCGGCCGGTGCGATCCGGGCATCCAACCCGTGCTCGGAATACATGTTCCTCGACGACACCGCCTGCAACCTGGCTTCGATCAACCTGCTGCCCTATCGCAACGCCGACGGCACCATCGACATCGCTGCCTACGAGCACACGGTTCGGTTGTGGACCATGGTGCTGGAAATTTCCGTCATGATGGCGCAGTTCCCGTCGAAGGAGATCGCCAAGCTCTCCTACGAATACCGCACGCTCGGCCTCGGCTACGCCAATATTGGCGGCCTGCTGATGACCTCGGGCATTCCCTATGATTCCGACGAGGGCCGCGCCATCTGCGCCGCACTCACCGCAATCATGACCGGCACCGCCTATGCCACCTCGGCCGAAATGGCCGCCGAGCTCGGCGCCTTCCCCGATTACGACCGCAATGCCCAGAACATGCTGCGTGTCATGCGCAACCACCGCCGTGCCGCTTATGGCGACAAGGACGGCTACGAAAAGCTCGCCGTCAATCCGGTGCCGCTGGTCGCCTCCGACCTGAAGCAGCCGGAGCTTGCCGCCCATGCCAAGGCTGCCTGGGACCGCGCCATCGAGCTCGGCGAGGAGCATGGCTACCGCAATGCGCAGGCGACCGTGATCGCGCCGACCGGCACGATCGGCCTGGTCATGGATTGCGACACCACCGGCATCGAGCCCGACTTCGCGCTGGTCAAGTTCAAGAAGCTGGCCGGCGGCGGCTACTTCAAGATCATCAACCGCGCCGTCCCTGAAGCGCTGCGCACGCTCGGCTATTCGGAAAGCCAGATCGCCGAGATCGAGGCCTATGCGGTCGGCCACGGCAATCTGAACCAGGCGCCTGCCATCAACCCCGGCTCGCTTAGGGCAAAGGGCTTTACCGACGACAAGATCGCGGCTCTCAATGCGGCGTTGAAGTCGGCCTTCGACATCAAGTTCGTCTTCAACCAGTGGACGCTGGGTGCCGACTGGGTGAAGGAGACGTTTGGCTTCACCGACGAGCAGCTCAACGATTTCTCGTTCGAGATGCTGCCGGCGCTCGGCTTCTCGAAGAAGGACATCGAGGCCGCCAACATCCATGTCTGCGGTGCGATGACGCTGGAGGGAGCACCATTTCTGAAAGACCAACATTTGCCGGTGTTCGACTGCGCCAGCCCGTGCGGCAAGATTGGCAAGCGTTCGCTGTCGATCAACAGCCACATCCAGATGATGGCGGCAGCCCAGCCCTTCATCTCCGGCGCCATTTCCAAGACCATCAACATGCCGAACGACGCGACGGTGGAAGACGCCAAGGGCGCCTACATGCTGTCGTGGAAGCTGGCGCTGAAGGCCAACGCGCTCTATCGCGACGGCTCGAAACTCTCGCAGCCGCTCAACGCCTCGCTGCTTGCCGACGTCGAAGACGACGAGGACGATGCCGTCGAGCAGCTGATCGCGGCGCCGGCTTCACAGCGCGCCGTGCAGGTGACCGAAAAGATCGTCGAACGCGTCGTCGAACGCCTCTACCGCGACCGCGAAAAGCTGCCGAACCGCCGCAAGGGCTATACCCAGAAAGCGGTCGTCGGCGGCCATAAAGTCTATCTGCGCACCGGCGAATTCGACGACGGTCGGCTTGGCGAGATCTTCATCGACATGCACAAGGAGGGTGCGGCCTTCCGGGCGATGATGAACAACTTCGCCATCGCTATCTCGCTCGGCCTGCAATATGGCGTGCCGCTCGAGGAATATGTCGAAGCCTTCACCTTCACCAAATTCGAACCGGCCGGCATGGTGCAGGGCAACGACGCGATCAAGAACGCCACGTCGATCCTCGACTATGTGTTCCGCGAGCTTGCCGTGTCCTATCTTGCCCGTCACGACCTCGCCCATGTCGACCAGTCGGATTTCGACAAGACCGCACTCGGCCGCGGCATCAACGAAGGCAAGGCGACGCCGTTCTCCAAGGGCCTGACCCGCGGCGTCTCGCCGGTCAAGCTGGTATCGGGCATGGGTACCGACCCCAAGGGTTTTGGCGGTTCAAGTGCCTCTCCCGCCCCTACTCGCTCGGCGCCGACCGCGTTCTCAGGCTCCAACGTGCTGGCGCTGAAGCCGGCCAGCGACGAAGCGATCGCCTATAAGCGAGACTACGAGGAGCGGGCCAGGGAACTGGTCGAGGACATCGCCTACGAAGAAGCAACCGACCCGACTGGGCTGTTCACTGACGATGCCGCGAAAGAAGCGGCCGAGGCCAAGGCGCTTGCCGCTACAAGGCGTCAGCAATCCTTGATGCAAGGCTACACCGGCAACGAATGCTCCGAATGCCACAATTTTACCATGGTGCGGAACGGCACCTGCGAGAAGTGCGATACTTGTGGGGCGACGAGCGGGTGCAGCTGAGGACTGATCTGGTTGCAACTGGTTCGGCATCTAAGGTCTGGCCCAGGAATCGCATAAATGTCCCGGAGGGGAGTTAAGGTCTGTCCCAACGCCGTGAACATTGAAAATCAAAGGCTTCCGACCATCCAGGATCGGAAGCTCATGGTGACAAATGGCGGATGACGTAAATGCGACATGTGTGGTGGCACGAGCGAGCTGCGACAGCGAACGGCACGGTCCTGTTGGGAGGGCGAACTAGGTTTGTCATAACCCCTCAAGCGGAGCGATACCTCCAGGCGCTTGCGGATGAACTCGAAATCCCTTCTACGCGATACGAGCAAGCGGAGAGTAGCTACCTCTCACTCGGCGAGTGACTCCACAGAAAGGAGTCGACCGTCCTGGCGTACGATCCGCAGGTCTATGTCCAAGGGTCCTTCCGCCTGGGCACCTGCGATCAAGCCTCTCAACGAGACCGAGGAGTACGACGTCGACTCGGTATGCGAGTTCCGTCTCCTACAGAAATCATCCCTCAGCCAATTCGCTCTGAAGCAGCGCCTCGGCGAGGAGGTTAAGGCGTACGCACGCGCCAAGAACATGACAAAACCCGTCCAGGAAGGCCGCCGCTGCTGGGTGCTTGAGTATGCCGATGGCGCGCAGTTCCACATGGACATCGTCCCGGCGGTTCCAAACCATATCGAACAGAGGATGCTGCTCGATCGGCACGGTCTCGACCCGAAGTGGGCGAACACGGCGATCGCCATCACCGACCGCGAGCATCATGCCTATCGAGTGATCAGCGAGCAGTGGCCTCGCTCAAATCCAAAGGGCTACTCCGACTGGTTCAGAAGCAAAGTCGTGGAAGTGGAGAAGCGCAGGAGAGCGGAGGGCTTTCGCGCCGAGGTTGAGAGCATGCCGACCTATCGAATCCGTACGCCCCTCCAGTCAGCGATAATGATCCTGAAACGGCATCGCGATCAGATGTTCGAGGATCGCTACGACGAGCGGCCGATCTCGGTGATCCTGACGACCTTGGCCGCGCATGCCTATAAGGGAGATCTGACCATAGGCATGGCCCTCCTTTCCATCCTGACCCGAATGGACCGCTTCATCGAGCGGAGCAACGGCCATGTTTCTTGACGTGCTCAAGCACTGCCCAATGATATCTTTTGGAGGATTTTGGCAACGTAGAAACACCCGATACGCGGCGAGCTCGCGTTGGATGTACGGAGCTATTTGCAAGACTTCTTCTATCGTCATCGTTGCACTTCTTGAAGGCTTCCGGGCGGAGGCACCAGGTATTACTGCCAAGCGGGATGCGCGCCGGTCACCAGCATTCCAATAGCGTAAGGCAGCGACATGCCCGACAGCCGAACAGCTTGTGGGCCAGGAAACGGTGACTTGCCAACAGGCTTCAGCTCGGATTTGAGCCGTTAGAGAAATCGCAACATCGCTTCGCAATCTGGGAAATCCGGTCAGCGAGCGGATCCAGCGCGTCTGTACGGTAGACCGCGAAATACTGGATCGGCGGTATTTCCGGTGTCGTTCGAATTATTCGTAGTCGCCCGCTTCTGAGCTCGGCCTGAGAAAAGTGCTCGTTCAAGAATGTGATACCCAAGCCAGCCGCTGCGAGCGCCGCCAGCACGCTGAGGCTGTTACACTTCACGATTCGATCGAACGTGATGCCGCTTGCATGCAATCTGTCGATCACGAGCTTCTGCAATCCCGATCCCTCCCCCTGTGTGAGGACCGGATACCGAGCCAGCTCCGACAGCGGAACCACGTTGGCTTCAGGCGGCCCAGCACCTGGGGCGCACATCCATTGCAGTCGCACGCTGTCCAGCGGCACCATCTTGAATGCTTCGGTAGATGGAGGATCGAGCCCGATCACGAGATCGAGGCGGCGCTCGGCGAGTTTGGTGAACAGCGACACACTCGCGTCGACTTCAGGCTCTGGCACAAGCTTTGGGTACGCTTCCTTCATCGCCACGATAAGTTTCGGCAGCCACGTCAGGGCAACGAGTTCGGTCACGCCGAAACGAAACGGACCGCTGAACGCACGGGGGCCGGTCGCGGTTTCACGAAAGCGCACCTCCAGTTTCAGGAGATCGGCGGCGATGGGAACGAGATTCTCGCCGACGCGAGTCAAGCTTACTGTCCGGTTGCTTCGGTCAAAAAGAGCCGCGCCAAGGAAGGTCTCGAGTTCTACAACGCGTTTGGACAACGTCGATTGCGCCAGATGCAACCGGTCGGCCGCTTCGACGACGCTGCCGAGCATCGCGATCCAGTAGAAAGCCTCTGCCTGCTTCAGGGTGATCATCTGTCATTCATGAATAAAAGCGATGCAGATCGCGAAAGTTATTCACTTTCCTTCATTCTGGCAACTCTCTACGTTTCCGCAATCTACAAATCCAGAGCTCATCATCCCATGCTCATACCAGGTCACCGCTCCTATCCGTCCTCCCCTGCCGTCCCGCAGGACATATTGGACAGGCTCCGCGGCGTTGCCGTTGCAGTCGTATCCGACAACATGAATCGCCTCCATGGCACGCGCGTACTCAAGCCCTTTGGTGCCGTGGGTCTCGTCGGCACTGCAGTGACGGTCAAGACACGCGCCGGGGACAACATGACAATCCATCAAGCCTATGAGGTTTTGCGGCCGGGCGACGTGCTCGTGGTCGACGGCGGCGGCGATATGGAGCAGGCGCTCGTCGGCGAGATTATGATGGCTCGCGCCAAGGCTATGGGCGTTGCTGGCTTCGTCATAGACGGCGCAATCCGAGACGTGGCTGCCTTCAAAGACAGCGATTTTCCGTGTTTCGCCCGCGGTGTTACTCACCGCGGGCCATACAAGTCCGGCCCGGGCGAGATCAACGTTCCTGTAAGCATCGACGGCATGGTGGTTATGCCGGGTGACGTCGTTCTCGGCGACAACGACGGTGTTGTTGCCTTCCCTCCCTCGATCGCCGAGGAACTGCTTGCACTGGTCCATCGCCAGGAAGAGCGGGAAGCCAATGCCCTGGCAGCAATTCGGGAGGGGCGCTTCGACAATTCCTATATCGGTCTGCACGGTATCTCCAAGGAGGCGACGAATGAACGCCGTTGAAGACTCCTTTGTCCTCTCAGCGCGCGTTCGACGCATCAAGCCTTCCCCCAGCATGGTGGCGCGAGACCGAGCGCGGCGACTGCAAGCGGAGGGCCGCGACATCATCGACCTTACTGCCGGGGAGCCGGATTTCGACACGCCGAGACACATCTCCGAGGCCGTCGCCGCAGCCCTCGCTGCAGGCGAGACTCGCTACACGCCTGTGAACGGCACCATTACCCTGCGAAAGGCCATTGTTGACAAATTGGCCCGCGCATACGGCGTTCGTTACGAACCCGACCAGATCGCGGTGGGCTGCGGGGCCAAGCAAGTGATCTATAATGCCCTCGCCGCCACGATCGGCGAAGGAGACGAGATCATCATTCCCGCGCCTTACTGGGTCTCCTATCCCGATATGGTTCTTGCGTGCGATGGCACACCGGTCGTCGTTCCGTGCAGCGAGGCGACCGACTTCAAGCTCACGGCGAACGCGCTCGAAAAAGCAGTTACTTCGAAGACGCGATGGGTGATTCTGAACTCACCGTGCAATCCGACAGGTGCGTTCTATTCCGAAGACGAGATGCGCGCGTTGATCGAAGTGCTTCTGCGAAATCCGCACATCGCCTTGATGACGGACGACATCTACGATCAAATCCGGTTTGACGGTGGCGCATCGGTCTGCCCTACGGCAATCGAACCCAGGCTTGTCGGCAGAACCCTGCTCGTGAACGGTGTTTCGAAGACCTACGCCATGACAGGGTTTCGGATCGGCTACGGCGCGGGTCCCCATGCCTTGATTGCCGCCATCAATACCGTCCAATCGCAATCGACCTCGTGCGTGTCGTCCCTCAGCCAAGCTGCCGCAGTTGCCGCCCTGAACGGTGACCAGAGCTTCGTAGCGGAGGCGCTGACGGCCTATCGCGAGCGGCGCGATCGCGCGGTCGAACTCCTGAACAAAATTCCAGGCTTGAGTTGCCGAGCGCCGGACGGAGCCTTCTACGTATATCCATCCTGCGCAGGTCTGATCGGCAGGAGGACACCCGACGGCAAGACCCTAGCCAACGATTTCGACGTAGTGATGTATTTCCTCGATGCTGCTGGAGTGGCCACGGTGGATGGAGCCGCCTATGGCTTGTCGCCCTATCTGCGGCTTTCCATCGCCACATCCCTCGCCAACATCGATGAAGCCTGCACGCGCCTCGCAAAATCATGTGCGGCCCTCAGTTAAATAATACAATAAACCAGAGGAGAACCTTATGAACCTGATCAGAATTCTGACACTTGGCTTCGCCTTTTTCGCTGCCACTGCAACAGCTCGCGCCGACCAGCTTGCTGACGTCAAGGAGCGCGGCACTTTGGTTTGCGGCACGTTGGGAACCGCCGAACCATTCAGCTTTCAGGACCCGAAGACGCGCGAAATCGTGGGCTATGATATCGACATGTGCAGCAAGGTTGCCGATCACCTCGGCGTCAAGCTCGAATTGAAGCCGATGTCCGTTGAAGCCCGCATCCCTGAGCTCTCGCAGGGTCGCGTCGATATTCTCGCCGCCAATCTGGGTTGGACCAAAGACCGCGCCCAGCAGATCGACTACAGCTACTCGTATTTTGTCAGCCAGCAGAAGGTCGTGGTGGCAGCCGACTCCGGAATCACGACTCTTGAGCAGCTTGCTGGCAAGAAGGTAAGCGCGCTCAAGGGGTCATCGTCGGCTCAAGGAGTGCAACGTGAAATTCCCTCGGCCGACACGGTAACGTTTCAGGATACCTCGTCAGCGTTTCTGGCGGTGGTGCAGGGCAAGGTCAACGGCTTCTGCGCATCGGAACTGATCCTCGTGAAGCTGCGCAAGCAAGCGGCGGAGGCCTCGCCATTGAGCATCATCGAGAAGTCCGTCTTCGTCGAACCATGGGGGCTCGGCATCCGCAAGGGCGAGACGGCCTTCAAGGATGAGGTGAACAAGGCGCTCGCAGCGCTCGATGCCTCGGGTGAAGCGGACAAGATTTTTGGCAAATGGTTCGGAGCCGAGACCGTCTACAGCATGAAGCGCGACTTCAAGATTGAAGAAATCAAGGGTTGACAGGAAATGGTAGGGCGCTGGCCCTACCATTTTGTTTGGGAGCCGATGTAATGGGCTACGTGTTCGATCCGGCAGCCGTCCTTTCCGGTCAATACCTGGATTGGTTTCTCTGGGGCATCGCAACAACGATCGCGCTGACAGCCGCCGCCTGGCTCGTCGGCATGACGACAGGCATCATCTTGACACTCATTCGCATGGCACCCTTTCGGCCATGCGAATGGTTCGTGGCGCTCTATGTAGAATACCACCGCAACGTGCCGCTGCTCGTCCAGATTTTCGTCTGGTACTTCGGCATGCCGGAACTTCTGCCCGACGTCCTGCGGGACTGGGTCAACAGCCATAACAGCGAATTCGTCCTTGCAACGATTGCGCTCGGCCTCGCGAACGGAGCCTACGTCTCTGAAGACCTGCGCAGCGGCATCCAATCGATTCCGTCAACCCAATATGAAGCAGCTCGCTCGATCGGTTTCAATTACATGCAGGCAATGAGCTGGGTCGTTCTACCGCAAGCATTCCGCATCGTCATTCCGCCCCTGGTCAACCAGACCTTGCTGCTCTTCAAGAACACCAGCCTGGCCATGGCGATTGGTGTCGCCGAACTGACCTACCGCACACGGGAGGTCGACAGCTATACCTTCAAGACTTTCGAAGCCTTTGCAGTTGCCACGATCATCTACCTCGCGATTTCTTTCGCCATCATGGCGCTTGGCAGTTTTGCTGACCGGAAGCTGAAGCTGGAGATCCGATGATGGTCCAGATTCTCCAAGACTACTGGCTCCTTTTTCTCGTCGGCCAATACCCGCATGGGCCGATCGGGGGGCTCGCTATGACGCTCTTCATGGCGGCGGTCGGCCTTTCGCTCAGCTTTCCTTTCGCTGTCGCGTTGGCACTTGCCCGGCTCAGCCCTTATCGCTGGCTGCGCTTGCCAGCGACTGCAATCGTGCACGTCGTGCGTGGGCTGCCGCTGATCATGTTTATCTTCTGGGTGTATTTCGTCGTTCCGCTTGTGATCGGCCGTCCGGTCGGCGGTGTCGAGACGTTGGTCATCACCCTCGTTGTGTATGAAGCGAGCTATCTTTCGGAGATCATCCGCGCAGGCATTCTGGGACTTCCGAAGGGCCAAGTGGAGGCGGCCAAAGCGCTCGGGCTGGGTTATTTCCCCACGACATTTCGAGTCGTGCTGCCCCAAGCCCTGCACAATATGCTGCCGAGCATGGTCAGCCAGTTCGTCTCGACCATCAAGGAGACGTCGCTTGGTTACGTCATCAGCGCCAACGAATTAACCTTCGCGGCTGCCCAGGTGAACAACCAATTGATGACGCGGCCGTTCGAGGTCTATGGGCTGCTCGCGCTCACGTATTTCGCCCTGTGCTTCGCGCTGACCTCGGCAGCGCGCTTGCTTGAACGTCGGATCGCTTCCGAACGGGGCGGTGGGCTCAGCTTGGCTGCGGCACCCGCATGATCAGGTTCGAAAACGTCGAGAAGTGGTTCGGTTCACTCCACGTCCTCGCTGGCGTATCAGGCGAAGTCAAGCGAGGCGAAGTGACCGTCGTTCTCGGGCCGTCCGGTTCGGGCAAATCAACCCTGATCCGTGCCGTCACCCGCCTGGAGCCAATCCAACGCGGGAGAATCCTTATCGGGGATGTCGATGTCGCCTCCAGGGAAATCAACATCAATCGGTTGCGGCAGCGGATCGGCTTCGTGTTCCAGGCCTTCAATCTGTTCCCTCACCTGACTGCGCTCGGCAACATCACCCTGGGCTTGGAACGGTTGAGAAGGATTCCGAAAGCGCAAGCCAAGGAGAGGGCCATCCAGGAACTCGCCCGGGTAGGCCTGGCTGACAAGGCCAACACGGTGCCAGCCAAGCTATCGGGAGGGCAACGCCAAAGAGTTGCGATCGCGCGTGCCCTGGCGATGGACCCGGAGATCATGCTGTTCGACGAGCCGACCAGCGCACTTGATCCAGAGAAGGTGGGCGAGGTCTTGCAAGTCATGAAGGCACTCGCAAAAAGCGGGATGACCATGATCGTTGTCACCCACGAAATGGGGTTTGCCCGTGAGGTGGCGAACACCGTCTGGTTCATGGACGAGGGCAAGATTGCGGAAAGCGGTGCGCCAGGTCTTGTTTTCGGCACGCCGGAGAATCCGCGGCTCAAACGGTTTCTCGCCAGAGACGGGGACCATTAGCGTTCTCATCGGATGCACAGCGGTGCAGCTGTCTTGTCTCCGTAGGCCTTGCCGTTGGAGCACATCTTGCAACTGCAAGGCCGGAGCCAGCCGCGGCAGCGTAGGTATGGAATGAAAGAAGGCAAGCGCAAAGCGCCGCCAGCAGTCGCCTGAAGGACGACGAGCGTTGCCCGTCGCTTTCGACCAACATTGCAACCAATTTTGAACCCCCGCAACCGATGTCGAAGCGACATCATGCGTATCCGTTGTTGTCAATGAGCGTCCGCTGGTTCAGAGGTCGGAAGGGTGTGATTTGGGGCAAGAGGCGCGTCTAATGGCGAACGAGAGCATGCGGCTGGTAGCGTGGAATTGTGCTGGAGGGTTTCATCGAAAAGCAAAAGTCCTGAAAGCTTATGCGCCTGATATCGTCGTTCTCTCCGAGGCATCGAAGGACTGCGTACCTCTTGTCGGTGGCGATGCTACTGGTGTCTGGATCGGATCACATCCCGGATATGGCTTGGCAGTGATAGGCATGAACGGATGGAAAATCGAGACCATGGACATTGCTGTCGAGGAGTCGCTCTTTCTCCCCGTCAGGGCCGTTCGAGGTTCGGACCAGCTATATCTGGTCGGGCTCTGTGCCAAGAAGGATGGCGACTACGTTGCACCGACGCTTCGGGCGCTGTCCAGGCTGTCAGCCTTCATCTCCGAAAAAGGCGCGATCCTGGCGGGTGATTTCAATCAATCGGTCAAATTCGATGCAAAGAGAGGTCCTGCCGGACATTTCGGTCGGGTCCTGGATGTCCTCGAAAGCCTCGGCGTTATCAGCGCGTGGCATCATACTCGCGACGAGAAATTCGGTTCGGAGACATCGTCCAGCTACTTCCATCGCTGGCAAAAAGGGCATGGCTCCCACATCGATTACGCGTTTGTGCCGCGAGGATTCGCGATTTCGTCAGCAAGGCTGGGTACTTACGATGACTTTGTCGCAGCCGGATTGAGCGATCACGTGCCCCTCACGGTAGACCTGAAGCTGTCGAACGGTCTGCGGGCTCGGGAAGAATCCTGAAATTCGTCAGCGAGAACCATTTTGTAGGGATTCTGATACGTCCCGGCTTCGATATACCGTCCTGCTTGAATGACCATATCCTCGAAGTCGATCCAGCCTCCTTCTCTCAGTCCGTTCCCACTCCTCGGATATCTGTAGAACAGCTTTACGAACAGCAGGATGCGAGCAGCGTGTCCATCATTTAACTGTTTGGCGGTTGCCTCTTTCATTTGTGTCGGCGTGAGACCATTGCTTTTAACGTGCTGCTGAAATATCCGAACCGTATTAGCCAGTTTACAATCAAGCAATTGCATCACGATCGCAGGGTGTGCCTACTACGCTCCAGACTTTGAATCGTAATGTCTTCGCCAGCATGATTTCCGTCCGTACGTGGTCGAAAGCTCTGCAGGCACTGAATTGGAAGACGACGCGTCCGTCAGAGAGGCGTCCGAGGACGTTGCGCAGGAATCCTGTTCCCCATCGGGCTGATGCTAGGCCTGCTTCTACTCCCTTTGCTTGGTGCATGGCCTATGAGGCACCGCCTTTCTACTGTCCAACCACGTCATCTATCTGTCATATTGTGAACTTCCCGAAAACTTAGCCGACGATAAACTCCCTGCCTGAACACCCCAAAGCGTGGCCAATGCCGATGCGACAAGGAAGTGGGAGGCAAGGAGGCGTCAAATGCGAGAAGGGAGGTCACTTCTTGCCCTGAAATGCGTGTTGCTGCTCGCAGTGATCCTCCTTACCAATCATGGCTTTATCGACCGCATCCGGTTGCTCATTGACGATCAGCGCCAGCTGACCTTGATGATCTTCAGCATCATCTGGGTCATCTCTGTGTTGGCAGTGTTGGCCGCTGCCTTTCATCCCAACTGGATCATTCGGCTCTTGTGGGCTGTCCCCCTCGCGATATCAAGCGCCGCAGCCTATGGCTATTACCTAGTCCAAGGGTCCGAGTTCTTCATCTTCGACGTTCTCACTTTCTGGACGGTCCGCCACGAGGCTCACAGGGCGTCCGAATTTTATTCCAATGCGATTTGGTGGTCAGTCGCTGTCGCGATATTGGGTGTTATCGCAATCGCCATGCCCCCCTCCCTTCCGCCACTGGCGACACGCAAGACCAGATACTGGTCACCACTAGTGCCCATGTTGCCGATCGTCCTCATTGCGGGCGTGGTTATTTATCGAGAGGGCAAAGGTTCAGAAGCGCTGCCGAAGCAGTTCTCGCCGCTGTCCCAGGTAGCGATCGCAGCTTACAAGCTGAACAGTGGAGCGTTCCCGGAGCGGGAAATCGTATCCATGACGCCGGAACGAAAACAGGCGCGGGCTATCGTGCTGCTGGTCGACGAAAGCATTCGGTCCGACTTCGTAAGCCTTGAGCCCCATAACCTCGTCACTCCGCAACTGGCCGAACTCAGAAGCCGATTGATTGATTTTGGCCCGGCTGTGTCCGGTTCAAATTGCTCTCTTCAATCGAACGCATTGCTTCGCTTCATGGCCTATCCTCGAGATCTAATTCAATCAGTCAAGGCGAGCCCGACAGTCTGGCAGTATGCAAAGAGGGCAGGTTATCGCACCGTGTTCATAGACGCCCAGGCAGGTTTCGTCACCGTCTATGGCAAACTGCAAAACTACATGACGCCCGCCGAAGCGATTTCGATCGACCGATTCTACAAGTTGGACAATGCAATTCGAACGCATGATCTCGACGATGAACTCGTTAGTATCGTGCTCAAGGAAATGAGCGTCGGCGATCCTGTTTTTATATACGCGAACAAGAATGGCGCGCATTTTCCCTACACTGACGGGTCGCCTGCGGAGTTCACATCCGACGCCGGCACCTCAGGGACGCTTCAATCCTATGCAAACGCGGTGCGCTGGTCGACAGACCGCACTTTGTCTCGTTTGATCGATGAGGCCGACTGGCGGGACGCAACGATGATTTACACGTCGGACCATGGACAAAATTTCAGCGTCGGCCATCTCACGCACTGCAGTTCATATACCAATGTAGACCCGAACGAAGCCATAGTTCCAATGTTAGTTTCAACCGGGGATGAGGAGCTTCGGGCCCGCTTTGAGAAAGTCGCCAAGCAATATCCGAACATGGCCAGTCATTTTGCGATAGCGCCAACGCTGTTGGAGTTGATGGGGTACCGACCATCCGAAATATCGGCCCGATACGAAAGCTCCCTCCTTCACGGCCTTACATCGCAGCCTCAATTCGTAACAGACGATATCCTCGGATTGTTCTCCAATCGTCCCGCTTGGCACTCAGTCGATCCAACGATTCAAAAGGGTCGCCAGCGGCCTGACCTCCTGACGCTGACGAACTCGCATCCGAATATTTGCAAGGGCGACATTGGCTGCGTCACAGGTCCGGAAACAATCTCGAGCGAATTGCAGGGGATGGCAGACAACAAGGAAGAGCGACAATGGCGAATGAACGCAAGTCGGCTGACGCGGCATTGAACGACAGCAAGAGCACGATATCGGACGGCCACAAAACACATTCTCGACTTGTCCTGCAGATACCCAATGCCATAACAGCGTTGGCGCTTTGCTCGGGCTTGGCTTCCGTTCGCTTTTCGATCGAAAACGAGTTCGAATTCGCACTGTTGGCGATCGTCGTGGCAGCAGTGCTCGACGGTCTTGATGGCCGTCTGGCGAGACGGTTGCATGCGTCGTCACAGTTCGGAGCCGAATTTGACAGTCTCGCAGATTTTCTTAGCTTCGGCGTAGCGCCGATCGTCCTGCTTTTCTTTTGGGGCGAGGCATTGATGACCGGCCCGTTCAGCCTGTGCCTAATGGCATTCGCTCTTGCTTCGGCCGCGCGCCTGGCGCGCTTCAATGCGCAGTCAAATTCGGCAACAGCGGCATGGCAGAAAGCGTATTTCACTGGGATGCCGACACCGGCCGCTGCCCTAACGGTGTTGTTGCCAATATCGCTGGCTCCGCCGACACCTGCAACTGTTCAGATTGCGGGGCTGCACGCAGCTCTGATCGCTTTCCTGATGGTTTCGACGATCCCGACTTTTTCCGGGAAGAAGTGGGCTTGCCAAGTCCCCAAGAGGGTGACGATTGCGTCGTTCTTAGTAGTCGCAGGGCTGGTTGCGGCCGTCGTGCTCTACCCCAGCGAGTTTCTGGTTGCTCTGACTGTACTTTATCTCGCCTCCATTCCGATGAGTTGGATCAGTTTCCGTCATGATGAGAAGATTCACGACGAAATCGATGTCGAAACCGCTCAGATAGTAGAATGACATCTGGAAGCCTTGATGGCGATCTAGGTCCCGGCTCGCGCAGGCAGCAACTACCTCGCGGCAACGGCCGCCTCCCACCTGTGGCGATCTTCCGAACGTCTGCAACGAGCAGGGCCACGCCGCTCTTCCCCGATCTGTGAGGACGGTCTCGGGCGGGTACCAAGCGTCCGATTCAATCCAATCTAGCCGGGTTTATGCACAGCGCTGAAGGGGAGAGGAGCTCGCCAGCGTTGATGCCAGCCCCTTCTCCCCAGCGGGGAGAAGGTGGCCGCCACGGGTCTTGCCTCCGGCAAGCCCGAGGACAGGCTCCGCGGCCCGATGAGCGGGACACTCCATATAACACCTCAATTCACTGCGCTTACGTTGCCCAGACGTAAAAACAGCGTTTCGCCGGAAGAATCGTCGACGCCGTCATTGTCGGTAGCGACGAAGATATCGCCGTTCTTGTCGATGGTGAAACCTTCGACCTTGTCGATGACATAGCCGTTGGTGGCCGATTTCAGGTCACTGATGATGTCGCGCACCAGCGTCTTTTCGACCAGTGGCAGGTCGCCGCCGAGCTTGGCCGGTTTGAAGGCGTCGAGCGCCACCGAATAGATGCGCTTCACCTTGGCCAGGTCGCCGATCTGGTTGTCGCGATCGAGGATGAAGAGCTTGCCGTCATGCGTGGTGATCTCGGACAAGCCCATCCAGCCGGCTTCGGTCGCCTCGAGCGGGTAGCGCACCGCCGACCATTCCTTGGCCTTCGGCTTGTAGGCCAAGAGCTTGACCTGGCCCTTCGGATCATCGGCCCATTCGCGCTGCACGGTCATCACCAGAGTCAGGTCGTCGCCTTCGCCGACCGCGGTGATGCCTTCGAGACCGAAGCGGCTCTGGTGGGCGAGCAGTTCCATCGGGAAGCCGATTTCCTGCTTGATCTCGCCCTTGTCGTCGACGCGCAGTATGGCATGCGGGACGAGCTTTGCCGGATCGCCTTCATTGGCCAGCCAGAAGCCGCCTTCACCGTCGGCGACAAGACCCTCGATGTCGAGCTTCTGCGCAGGATGGCCGCCACGCGTGACGATGGTCTTGCCGGTGATCAGCGCCGGCGTCTGGGTGGCATCGATCTCGAAGATCGACGGCGCGTTGGCGTAGAACGAGTCCGAGGCAGCGAACAGCTTGCCGGCAGTGTCGCCGGCAGCGAGCGCCGAAAGCGCGCCCCAGCCGAGCGGCGTGCCGTCTGCCGTGGGTTTTGCCGTGATCATCGGGTAAATGGCGGGGCCTTCGGAGCGCTCGTAGATCATCACGTGCGAGCGGGCGAGCCCGTCCTCGACCAGGTCGGCCTCGTTGGCGGTGACCAGGAGATTGCGCGACGAGATCGCGACCAGACCTTCCGGACCGATGCCGGACGGCAGGATCTGGACAAACTGAGGCTCAGTACCCGTGTCCTTGTAGACGCCGACTACGGAGCCACGCTCCGAAGCGACGAAAATCAGTCTGTCCTCGCCGAACGTGCCGGTCTCGAGACCTTCCGGCTCGACGCCCTTCTTGTTGCGGTCGTCGGGATAATGGCCGGCATTGGCGACCTGGTACTCGAACGACGAACCGGAATCGTAGAGGACATCGCCCTTCTTGCTGAAGATGGTGAAGCCGCGCGTGCCGCCCTTGTAGTCGCCTTCGTTGGCGACGACGAGACGGTCATTGTCGAGCCATTTCACGGCGTCGGGTTCGCGCGCGGCGTTTTCGATTTTGCCGTCGAACGACAAGGCGCCGTTCTTCCTGGTGTCGATCTTGTCCAGCGTGGCGGAGCCTGCGGAGAAGTGCGTGACGATCGCGCCGGTTTCGGCGTTGACGATGGCGATGTGGTTATTTTCCTGCAGCGTGACCGCGATCTCGCCGTCCTCGTTGAAGGCGACGAATTCCGGCTCCGGATCTTCCGCCGCGACTTTGGCAATGCCCGCCAGGTTGACCGTCTTCATCGTCGCGCAATCAGGCTGGCCTTCGGCAAGCGTGAAAATCCTAAGGTCGCCCGCAGGCATCTGCGGAATTTCTCCGTCGTTCATCTCCTCGTCGCGCTCGTTCTCGATGGCGATGGCCAAAAACTTGCCGTCCTTGCTGAACGCCAGTGAGTCCGGTTGGCCGCCGAGGTCGCAGGTGCTTTCGATCGCCTTCGAGGCAAGGTCGATAACGGTGAGATTGCCCGAAGGCCTGGCTTTGCTCTGGGACGTGTTGACGCCGGCCAGCACCTTGCCGCCGATGACCACGACCGAGTTCGGCTCGCCTGCTATCTTGACGATGCCGCCGGCCTTGGGCGCCTTGGGATCGGCGATGTCGATAAAGCCGACCGCGCCAAGCGGGCTATCGGAATAAACCAGCGTCGTGCCGTCTTCGCTCGCCGTGATGATCTCGGACGAAGTCGGCGTGGTCTTCTCGACGTCCGCCGGCAGGTTTCCGCCGACTGCGAAGCTCGCAACCCGGTTGAACATCATGTCGGCATGGGCTGGCAGCGAAACGGAGGCAGCAAGCGCTGCCGTCAGGACGAAAAGCGCGGAATGGCGGGGCACGGGTGGCGTCTCCTGTTCGAATGGAAGCCACCTGCTTTGCGGGAACGACATTTCAATGCGATGACGGTTCGATAACACTTCCGCGACAGGCGGTCAGGTCCGTCGATACTCACCTCATGCTGGTCCGCAATTGGACGCTTTCTTCGGCTCCCTACTCCGCCTCGGCCACCATCTGCCGCCCGCCAACCCAGTTCCGCCAGGCCCTCTCGTCGCCGTGGAACACGTTGAGGTCGATGCGCCCCCTCACCCCGTGCGACAGGCCGGAGCCGGAATACTGCCAGAACACCCATTTGCGGCCGGGATAGACCTTTGACGGGTGCTGTGCCACCGCGCGCAGCCAGAATGGATAATCCAGAAATGCGCCTCTGAGATTGTCGCGGTAGAAGTCAGGCGCGGTGTAGATGATGGGCCGCTGGCCGTAGTGGCGCTCGAGCTTGTCCATGAAGACCTGCATCTTCTCCAGCACCTTTTGCCGCGACGGCTGCCGCTTGCAGCTGGATTCGCCGTTCCACTCGACATCGATCACCGGCGGCAAGGCGCCCTCGACCCTCGGCACGTTGCGGATAAACCAGTCGGCCTGCTCGCCAGCGGTGCGGCACCAATAGAAAAAATGGTAGGCGCCGCGCTTGAGGCCGGCGGCGTCGGCATTGCGCCAGTTCTTCCTGAACATCGGGTCGAGATGATCGCCGCCGTCGGTCGCCTTGATATAGGCAAAGTTCGCGCCCTGCGCGCGCAGCTTCGCCCAGTTCACATTGCCCTGCCAGCGCGAGACGTCGACGCCGTGAACGGCGAGGCGTCTGGGCGACGCCGCCTTGCCGAAATTGATCGGCTTGGCGTCACGAAAACGATAGCGCTGGACCGGCTCGGCGAGCATCGGTGCTGCCCGTGCCAGCCGCTTCGGCGCCACCAGGGCAATCGGCTCGACGGGTGGTTCGATGCTTTCGGCAGGCTCCGGAGTGGCCATCGCCACAGTCTGCTCCGCCGCCTCCTCCGGCGCGAAGTCGGGTTCGGCATCGGCAGCGCCGACCGACGCCACCGGCGCGGGTGGCCGCACAACCGAGCTGGTCGTCTCGCTGGATGGCACTTGCAACGCGTCGACGCCGGACGTGGATGTGCAGCCGGCAAGGCAAAGTGACGCGATCGAGAAGATGACGACGCCTGATAACCGCATCTGGACCTGTACGCAGAACACAACAGACCGAGGGCAAGACAACGCCGCCGGACAAACCAGTCCGGATTACTAACGAGAAATTACCAACAAAGTTTGAATCAAATTGTTAGGGCAGAGGGGCTGGGCAAGGCGCTTGCTCTATCACCGTAGCGGTGAGAGCCTGGAAATGCCGCAGGAGGGCGCGAAGGATCGCCGACGCCTGCAGGCCCGCTGCCTAGCCGCACAACCATAGATTGTGGCAGCTCTCGGCTACCATATGAGCGGACGGGACGGAGCGGTCAGTGCCGGGGTGGTCAGCGCCGGGGCGATCGGTGACCGGATTGACCGACGCATCGTCATCCCGGCGAACCTTTTCTTCAAGCAGCGAGCGAAGCTCGGCCGGCTGTACGCGGTCACGCTCCATCACCAGCTTGACCATCGGATCACTCAAAAGCTCATCCAAGGTGTTAATTCTGTCGTTCATCCGTCGCCTCCTTCGACTGCCGACCCGCAAGCAATAGATAGGCGGCAATGATGGCTCGCCAATGACGCTTTGCCGACTATCTCGTGACCCGGAAGAAAAAAATTTTGGGCACGCCCTGTGCTTGAGTTCGCCTGTGCTTCGGTTCGCCTGTACTTCGGTTCGCCTGTACTTCAGTTCGCCTGTGCTTCAACTTGGGGGTGGAGCGCCTTCATATTGCGGCAGTCCGTCGTCGAGCTGTACCCAAGGCTGCTTCGAGGCTGTCCATATATGCATCTGCGGCTTGAACATGGAAGGATCGTCGAGCGAGCCGGAGGTGATGCCGATGATGCCGGCGGAGTCGCGCCGGAAAAATATCGTCGTGCCGCAGCCCGGGCAAAAGCCGCGCTTGAGATCGGGCGAGGAATTCACCGTTGCCACCGGCCCGTCGATGGTTACGTCGTCGATGCGAAACAGCACGCGGGCGTTGAATGCCGCGCCAAGCGCCTTCTGGCAGAGCCGGCAATGGCAGACGCGTTCGTTGATCGGCGCGGCCTCAGTGCGGTAGCGCACCGCCCCGCACAGGCAGCCACCCTGATATTTCGTCATTGCCTGAGCCCCTTTTTCTGAAAATTGGCGGGAAGGTAGCTGCCGGGATAGGAGCGTCAATTGAAAAGCTTTGATGGCGCCATCTGTTGGCGTGATGCGGCAGGCCAAACGTGCGATCAGGCGCGATGCGCAACGAGCGTCGCCAGCCATCTCGCGGGAGACGGCCGGCAGGCAGTTGTCAGGCTGTCAGTTCGTTTCGCTGACGATCTCGTCCCAGGTCTTGACCTTGGTCTCGCCATTGAGGAAGGGCAGCGCGGCGGCCACCAGTTCCGGCGCGAAGAACACGTCGTAATGGGTGCGGTTCGGCAGGATGGCCAAGCGGTTCTGCGACAGGTTCTCGCGCATCCAGCCTGCGTCCTTCAACCCGCCGCCGAGCATCTGATAGAACTTGATCTCATGCTCGGGCCGATACATGTCGCTGTCGCCGAACACCAGCATGACCGGCATCTTCAGCTTCGCCACGTCGGCGGAGTAGTCGTAGTCCTTGCGCATATGGGCGCCGAGCTGGTCGAGCAGTTTTGGAAAATCTTGCGGGCGCGGCGCGACCGCCACGTAGGATTTGTACATCGGCGTGTCCTTCATCATGCCGGCCATCGCCGCGCCGACCTGCGCCTGCTGGGTTCGCATGTCGGCATAGAAGCCGTCCGAGGCATAGCCGGTCGAGACCAGCACCAGCCGGCGCACTGTCTCGGGATGCTGGACGGCCATGCGGAAGGCGACGCCGCCGCCCAGCGAATAACCCATGACGTCGACGTGCTCGTAGCCGAGCGCCTTGACGATCGCCGCCATGTCGTCGCCCATCGCCTCAAGGCTCAACGGCCGATCGCCAAGCTCGGTGCGACCGTGACCATGCAGGTCGACGCCGATGACAGCGCGGTTCTCGGCAAGCTTCGGCAGGATCGGCGCGAACATGCCGGTCGTGCCGAGCCCACCATGCAAGAGAACCAGCGGCTCGCCCTGGCCATAGACGGCGTAATAGTAATTCAGGCCGTTAATCGGCAGCAGGCCGGATTTCGCCGGCTTCGGCATTGCTTTCGTTTCGGAGGCCATGGCGGGCTTTGCCTCCTCGGCTTTGGCGGAGGCCGGCGCGGCGAAGAGCGCCGCAGCCGAGGCGAAAATGGCGAAAAACATCGATCTGGACATGTCGGTCTCCTTGCGTCCCGCCGATATCAAAGCCGCTTGGCGACTTCTTCGAGCTGATCGGCGCACTGGCCCCAGCCCTGGTGAAAGCCCATCTTCTCGTGCTCTTCGCGGTCAGTGACCGACCAATGCCCAACCCGGGCGATGTAGCGGGTCTTGCCCTCGCCCTCGTCCTCGAAGGTCAGCACGACCGTCATGAACGGCTTTTCGGACGGCTCCCAGGCCTTTGTGTAGGCGTCGGTGAGAACGATCTTTTTGCCCGGCACGACTTCGAGGAAGACGCCGGGGTTCGGGAATTCGTTGCCGTCGGGACCGGCCATGACAACCAGGCTGGAGCCGCCGGTGCGCACGTCCATTTCGGCGCGCGGCGTCGTCCACGGCTTTGGCGCGAACCATTGCGTCACGAGCTTAGGCTCGGTCCAGCAGCGATAGACGTTCTCGCGCGGTGCATCGATGATGCGGGCGAGAACCAGTTCACGATCGGAGCTGGGGGGGATGTCGAGCTTGGTGGTCATGATGGTCTCCTCACTGTTGATTGGCTTCGTGCCAAGGACGAGCCACGAGAGCGCGGGCCGACACCGGCAACGAAAAAATCCGGCAGGCCGATTTAGGCGGACGCAGCGTGAACCTAGTGGCGCTTGGCTTGCACCAGATAGGCATCGATCTCGGTCTCGCCGAGCCACTTCGCCGCTTCCAGCCGGTGCAGGCCTTCGACCAGGATATGGCGCTTGCCGTCGTGGCGCACCTGGATCGGCGTCTTCATGCCGTTTTCCAGAATATCCTCGGCCAGATGCCGAACGGTCTCGGGATGCAGCGTCTTCCTGCGCGCGGTCGGCACGTAGATGTCGTCCACCCTGACCTTTTGCACTCTCAGCATGTCGGCTCCCGCGGCGGAAAAGGCCGCCCTCTGTGAGATAGTCGGTTTGACAGGCAAGGCCAAGGCCGGCTGCCAGCTATCGCTGGCCCGATCGTTTCCAATTGACGCTTGCCCGGCAGATGGTCGAAATGACGATCTTCGATCATGCCGGTAGCCATGACTGACTTGCCGACCGAATTTCCCGATTTCGGACTGACGCCCCACCAGCGCCGGCAAGCGGTGCGCGGTCACTACTGGGAATGGCCGGGCATGGATGGCGAACGCGGCGAGATCTGGTGCTACAGCGACCGTTTTTCATACCGCCGGGGCGAGACGGTGACGCTGCATGTCAGCTCGACGGCCTCCAGCTTCAGCATGTCGATCGTCCGCGACGGCGGCACCGAGACGCAGTTGCTCGAGAAGGCCGGGATCGCGGCGCGCTGGCAGGATACGCCCGATCAATGTTCGGTCGTGGGCTGCGGCTGGGACGCTTCGTTTGAATTCCGCGTCGGCGACGAGTGGCCGTCCGGCGCCTACCGCGTCACGCTGACGGCGGATGGCCGCGATGCCAAGCCGGTCCGCTGCCATCATCTTTTCATCGTCAGCCCGCAGCCCGGCAAAAAACGCGGTCGTGTGCTGCAGGTCGCGGCCACCGGCACCTGGCTTGCCTACAACACCTGGGGCGGCTCCAATCATTACGAAGGCATCACCGGCCCGAACCGCGACCAGTATGCCCCAATGGTGTCGACGCAGCGGCCATGGTGCCGCGGCTTTGTTGTTCTGCCGAAGGAGGCGCCACGCGTGCCGCTCGAGGTCGCCGTGCCGCCGAAGACCGTGCCGCGCTATCCGCATATGGAATGGGCTTTCGCCACCGGCCATTCGAAGAAATACGCCTCGTCCGGCTGGGCAAGCTATGACAGCCACTTTTTTCGTTTTGCCGAACGCGCCGGCTATGGGGTCGACCTTGCCAGCCAGCACGAATTGCATTTCTCGCCCGAAATCCTCGACGGCTATGACTGCGTCGTCTTCGTCGGCCATGACGAATACTGGACCTGGGAGATGCGCGACGCTGTCGACGCCTATGTCGAACGCGGCGGCCATGCGGCACGCTTCGCCGGCAATTTCATGTGGCAGACCAGGCTGGAGGACGAGGGCCGCCGGCAGGTCTGCTACAAATACCGCGCCCGTGCCGAGGATCCGGCCTATCGTGGCGGCGACGTGACCCGCGCCACCAACTGCTGGGAAGCACCGGAAATCGGCCGGCCGGGTGCGACGACCTTCGGGCTCAATGCGACCAGGGGCCTCTACGCCGGCTGGGGCGGTTGCGCGCCGCGCGGCGTGCGCGGCTTTCCGGTCTACCGGCCTGAGCATTGGGCGTTCGCCGGCACAGGTATCTATTACGGCGACCTGCTCGGCGCCGACAGCCACGTCTATGGCTACGAGGTCGACGGGCTCGACCACGAGATCCGCGGCGGCCTGCCCTACCCGACGCCCGACAGCGGCGCGCCGGATAGGCTGGAAATTCTCGCGGTCGGCATGGCTGCCCAAGTCGAGGAGAGCGCCGACATCGCATTCGAACACCAGTTTCTCGGCGACGAGGACGGACGCTTCACCGCGGAAACGCTGTTCGGCGAGGCGAGCGACGCCAATCTCGACAAGGTCAAGCGCGGCAACGGCATGATCGTCAATTTTCCGCGCGGCAAGGGCGAGGTGTTCCACGCCGGAAGCTGCGAATGGGTGGCCGGCCTGCTAAGGCAGGATTCTATGGTCGAGCGCGTCACCAGGAATGTCCTCGACCGCTACCTCGGAAAGCCCTGACATGCTGAAGTCCCAGACTCCTGCCCCGGACACCGAGACGCGGCTGCCGTCGCATCTGTTCTATCTGTCCAGCTTGCGCCGGCCGCTGGTCGACCGCGCCGAAGGCATCTACATCTGGACGCAGGACGGCCGCCGCTTCATCGACGGGTCGAGCGGTCCGATGGTCGCCAATATCGGTCATTCCAACCGCAACGTGCTCGATGCGATGAAGCGGCAGATGGACCGCGCCACCTTCGCCTACCGGCTGCATTTCGAGAACGAACCGGCCGAGGACCTGGCACGGGAATTGGCCGGAAAGCTGCCCGAAGGCCTGGACCGGATCTTCTTCGTCTCGGGCGGTTCGGAAGCGACGGAATCCTGCGTCAAGCTGGCGCGGCAATGGGCTGTCGCCACCGGACAGGCCAGCCGCTGGAAGGTGATCACGCGCTTTCCATCCTATCATGGCGGCACGCTCGGGGCGCTCGCCGTCACCGGCGACGATGCACTGGCCGAAACTTTTGCGCCGATGATGCAGGTCATGCCGACCGTGCCGGCGCCGGCCGCCTGGCGCGACCGCGACAATCTCTCGATGGAACGGCGCGGCATCCGCTACGCCGACATGCTGGAGGAGAAGATCCTCGCCGAGGGGCCGCAAAGCGTGCTCGCCTTCATCATAGAGCCGGTCGGCGGCGCCGCCACCGCAGCGCTGGTGGCGCCGGACAGCTACTATCCGCGCATCCGCGAAATCTGCGACCGCTACGGCATCCTGCTCATCCACGACGAAGTGATGAGCGGTGCCGGCCGCACCGGCAAATTCCTCGGTGGCGACCATTTTGACTGCAAGCCCGACATCGTCGCGCTGTCGAAGGGACTGGGCTCGGGCTATGCGCCGCTCGGCGCGCTGGCCGCATCCATGCGGCTGGTGCAGCCGCTGCTCGCCTCCGGCGGCTTCCAGCATGGCCATACCTATGCCGGCAATCCGCTCGCCTGCGCCGCCGGGCTCGCCGTGCTTGGCGAAATGGATCGTCTCGACCTGATCGCCAATGCGGCTGAGATGGGCGATCTTTTGATGGCCGAGTTGAAGGGCTTGGCCAAGCGGTTTCCGTTCATCGCCGACGTACGCGGCAAGGGCCTGCTGCTAGGTGCCGAGATGGTCGCCGACCCCGAAACGCTGAGGCCGATCGCACCGGCGAAGCAGGCCACCCAGCGGCTGCTCGACCTCGCCTATGAGCGCGGCCTGATCATCTATGGGCGAAAGGTCAAGGGTGGTGTCGACGGCGACAATTTCATGGTGGCGCCGCCGATGATCGTCGCGGCCGAGCAGATCGGCGAGATCGTCGCCATCATCGGTGACTCACTGCAGGTGCTGGCCGGCGAACTCGACCTGCCGGTCGAAGGCTGAAAATGGCACCGCGAAAAGTCATCATCACCTGCGCCGTCACCGGCTCGGTGCACACGCCGTCGATGTCGCCGCATCTGCCGGTGACGCCGGACCAGATCGCCGCAGAGGCGATCGCCGCCGCCGAAGCCGGCGCCTCGATCCTGCATCTTCACGCCCGCGATCCCAGTGACGGGCGCCCGACCGCCGATCCTGATGTGTTCATGCAGTTCCTGCCGCGCATCAAGCAGGCGACATCAGCGGTGATCAACATCACCACCGGCGGCTCCTCGCTGATGACGCTCGACCAGCGTCTGGCCGCACCGCTGAGGGCCGAGCCCGAAATGTGCTCGCTCAACATGGGCTCGATGAATTTCGCGCTGTTCCCGATGCTCGACCGGCCGAGAGAGTGGCGGCACGAGTGGGAGCCCAAGCTGCTGGAGGCGACGCGAGACACGATCTTCAAGAACACCTTTGCCGATATGGAGACCGTGCTCGAAAGACTGGGAAAGGGCTGCGGCACACGCTTCGAATTTGAATGCTACGATGTCGGCCACCTCTATTCACTGGCGCATTTTCGCGATCGAGGTCTGGTGTCGGGACCTCTGTTCATCCAGTTCGTGTTCGGCATTCTCGGCGGTATCGGCGCCGATCCCGACAATCTGGTCCATATGAAGCGCATCGCCGACAAACTGTTCGGCGACAGCTACCAGTTTTCGGTGCTGGCCGCCGGGCGCCACCAGATGCCGATGATCTCGATTGCGGCGGCGATGGGCGGCAATGTCCGCGTCGGGCTGGAGGACAGCCTTTACGACGGCCGCCAGCTGGCAAAGTCCAATGCCGATCAGGTGCGCCGCATCCGTAGCGTGCTCGACGGGCTGTCGCTCGACGTCGCCACGCCCACCGAGGCGCGCGAGATGCTGGCGCTCAAGGGTGGCGATCGGGTGGCTTTTTGAGATGGTTATGGCCTGAGATGCTTGCGTTCCGTCCCACCCCCCTCTGTCCTGCCGGACATCTCCCCCTCAAGGGGGGAGATTGGATGTCACTGCGGCCTTCGCCAATTACCGACGTTGCAGGATGGGCGACAAGATCGAAGCTGCCAATCTCCCCCCTTGAGGGGGAGATGGCCGGCAGGCCAGAGGGGGGTGCCTGGGCGCCCTGCCTGTCGTGAGTACGTCATCAACAAACGTCCTCATCCGCCCCGGCCGCATCGAGGACGTCGAAACCATCCATGCCGCACTCCTGCGGTTTGGCGCCCATACCGGCGCACACCAGGAAATCACCTCAACGCCCAACGACCTGCGCACCTACGGCTTTGGCGAAAACCCTGCCTTCTCGACGCTGATCGCCGAAGCCGGCGGCGAGTTTGCCGGCCTCTGCCTGCATTTCCCGATCTTCTCGACCTGGATGGGGCGGCCCGGCGTCTATGTGCAGGACCTCTATGTCGAGGACCGGTTTCGCGGCCGCAGGATCGGCGAACGCCTGCTGCGGCGGGTCGCGCAAGAATGCCGGAAGGACGGCGGCGCCTATCTCAGACTGTCCGTCGATAGCGACAATGAAACCGCCAAGGCCTTTTACGAAAGGCTGGGCATTGCGTGGTCGAGCCACGAGCAGGTGCAGAAAATTGTCGGCGACGCGTTCTTCGCCTTCGCCGATGCGCCCGAGGAATGAGGGAAATCATGAAAGCCTTTCATGCCGAAGAACAGAAGCGCCACGATCCCAAGGCGTTCCTCTCCAGCGGCGCCCAACAGCCCAATCCGGAAAAGCCGGAACGCGTCGAACGGCTGCTCACCGGCGCCAGGGCTGCCGGCTGCACGATCGAACGGCCGAGAGATCACGGGCTTGGTCCGCTTGCGGCGGTGCATACGCCAGAATATCTCGATTTTCTTGAGCATATTTTTGCGCGCTGGCAGCGCATAGAAGGCGCTTCGGCGGAGGTGATCCCCAACATCCATCCGATCGCGCGGGGCGGCTCCTATCCGGCCTCGGCGGTCGGCCAGGCCGGCTACCACATGGCCGACACCGCTTGCCCGATCTCCGGCGAGACCTGGCGGAGCGCGCTGTGGAGCGCCTGGAGCGCGGTCGAGGCCGCCGACGCGGTGATAGCGGGCGCACCGGCTGCCTATGCGCTGTGCCGCCCGCCCGGTCATCACGCCTTTGCCGACGTCGCCGGCGGCTTCTGCTTCATCAACAATTCGGCGGTCGCGGCACAGACGCTCCGCAAGCAAGCAGCGCGGGTGGCGATCCTCGACGTCGACCTGCATCACGGCAACGGCACGCAAGGCATTTTCTATGCCCGGCCGGACGTGCTTACCGTCTCGCTGCATGCCGATCCGGTGCGCTTCTATCCGTTCTTCTGGGGTCATGCCGACGAGCGCGGCGAAGGGCCTGGTCTCGGTTACAATTTCAACCTGCCGCTGGCGCGCAAATCCGGCGATGCCGCGTTCCTGGAAGCACTCGACGTGGCTTTCCAGCGCATCCGCGCCTTCGCACCCGATGCGCTAGTCGTGGCGCTTGGCCTCGACGCCTTCGAGGGCGATCCGTTCGGCGGACTATCGGTAACAACACCGGGCTTCTCGCGCATCGGCGAGGCTGTCGCCGGGCTCGGCCTGCCGACGGTGATCGTCCAGGAAGGCGGCTACCTCTGCGACGAGCTCGGCGACAATCTTATTGCGTTCCTCACCGGCTTCGGCGGCGGCAGGAAACGGTGATATCAGCCGGATGCCGCGTCAGGATCGCTCCCGCCGCAGCATGGCGATGACCCGATGCACGCTCTCCAGCGTCTCGTCGATCTCGGCCGCCGTATTGTAATGGGCGATGCCGATGCGCACGACACCCTGCGCGGCCGGAATGCCAAGCTGGTGGACGACCTCCCAGGCATAGTTGTGGCCGGACCACAGGAAGATGTTCTCCGCATTCATCTGCCGCACGATCGTCTCCGGCACGATGCCGTCGACAGTGAACGACACCGTCGGCACGCGCTCGCCGACACGCGCCGGATCGGTGATGCCGTGGATGGTCAGGCCCGAAATATCTGACAACCCGTCGATCAGCTTTTGTGTCAGCGTGTTCTCGTAAGCAGTTGAAATTTCAAACGCCTTTACTATCCTGGCACGTCGCGAACCCTCCTTACCGGCGGCGGCGCCCAAGTCCGCAAAATAACCGACCGCGGCGCTCAATCCGGCCATCAACTCGATCTGCGGCGTGCCGAGTTCAAACCGCTCCGGCAGATCATTAGATGAACAGCGGCATTTGTACGGTTTCAGCGCGTCGATGACATCGAGCCTGCCCCACACTATGCCCATATGCGGCCCGAAGAATTTATAGGCCGAGCAGACCAGGAAATCGCAGCCGAGATCCCTGACGTCGATGAGGCCGTGCGGCGCGAACTGCACGGCGTCGACATAAACCAGCGCACCGGCCTGCTTGGCGATATCGGTCAGCGCCCTCACCCGGTTGATCGAGCCGGTCAGATTGCTGGCGTAGCTCAAGGCGACCAGCCGCGTCCTGTCGGTGAGCAGCGCAGCCAGCGCCGCCTCCTCGATCTGCCAGCTCTGCTCATCGAAAGCCAGCCAGCGCACGACAAGGCCAAGGTCTTCAGCGAGTTGCAGCCAGGGCGATACGTTGCCCTCGTGGTCCATACGGGTGAGGACGATCTCGTCACCGGGTTTCATCGTGCGGCCGAGGGTGCGTGACATGTGGTAGGTCAGCGTCGTCATATTGGCGCCGATGATGATTTCCTGCGGGCTTGCGGCACCGAGGAAATCGGCCATCGCCGCATGGGCCTCGTTAACGATGTGTTGCGCCGCAGCCGTGGTTTCGAAGAAGCCGCCGAGATTGGCGTTTGTTGTCAGCAGGCAACGCGACACCGCGTCGGCGACCGCTTGCGGCACCTGCGTGCCGGCAGGGTTGTCGAGATAGATGCGGCGACGGCCCTTGTCGGTCAGCGACAGTGCCGGAAATTTCTCGCGCACGACCTCAATCGGAAAATTCACTTTTTCTCCCTCTCTGTTGTAATCGTTTGGCAATCACGCCTTACAGCGCCGGAAAGCAGCTCACGGACACGGGTTGCCGACACGCTGGTGGATTGCATCGACCGCCTTCTGCATATCCTCGGTCCAGACGACATCGGCGGAAGACAGCGCCATATCGAGCTGCGGAAGGGTCGTCGCGCCGATGATACTCGAGGTGACGAAGGGCCGGCTCGTGACATAGGCGTTGGCAAACAATGCCGGCTCCATGCCGAAAGAGAGCGCCAGTTCGTTATACTCGAGTTGCGCCTCCGCGGCATTGGGCGTCTCGTAGCGCTGGCCACGGTTGAAAAGCTGAGAGCGCGAGCCCAGCGGCCGCGCGCCATGGTCGTACTTTCCGGTCAGGTAGCCTTGCGCCAGCGGCGAATAGGCGAGCAGGGAAACCTGTTCGCGCTCGCAGACCTCGGCAAGGTTTACCTCGAAGCCGCGGTTGACGAAATTATAGGCGTTCTGCAGTGACGCCAGGCGCGGGCCGACGCCTTTGTCGGCTTCGCCGACGAACCGCATGACGCCCCAGGAACTCTCGTTCGACAGGCCGAAATGGCGGATTTTCCCGGCCTTCACCAATTCATCGAAGACGGCGAGCGTCTCGGCAATCGGCGTCTCGCCGCCCGGTGCACCGGCGGAATCGGCCCGCAGCGGCACGGCACCGACCCGGTTCGGATTGGCGCCCCATGGCACGTCCCGTTCCGGCCAATGGATCTGGTAGAGATCGAGATAATCGGTGTTGAGCCTGGTCAGCGATTTTTCGACGGCATCGAAGATGTCGGCGCGCACCAGCTTCGACGGGCGATCGCCGCGAAACCATGTGTTGGCGGTGCGGCCAACCACCTTCGAGGCGAGGATCACCTGGTCGCGGTTGCCCTTTGCCCTCATCCAGCTGCCGATGATTTTTTCGGTCCAGCCTTGCGTCTCCGCCTTGGGCGGGATCGGGTAGAGCTCGGCGGTGTCGATGAAGTTGACGCCGCGCGAAAATGCCAGATCCATCTGGGCGTGGCCATCCGCTTGGGTGTTCTGCTGGCCCCAGGTCATCGATCCCAGGCAAATCTGGGAAACAAGAAGATCGGTCCGACCAAGGCGGCGTTTTTGCATGGAATTTTCTCCGGCGGGAACTCTTTTGCGCGGCTGCGCGGGAAGGAAGCCGCAGCATACAGGAATGCCCGGGCTGTCTCCAACCCCGCCGCCAGTGGCTCAGCGACTTTTCCGACAGGCCGAAGCAGGGCGCTCGGCGAACTCAAAAAGTTCAGTGCGGCATGGCTGCCATGCAAATGCTGCACTGCACAATTGTCATTATTTGCCTATATTGAAGCTCGGGGAGGACCAACCAGGGGCTTCGATCATGGGTTTCCTCACTGAAATGTTCGCCCGTCCGCGTCCGCAGGAACATCTGCGCTACCGCGCGGCTCTGGCGCTGCTTCACTCGATGAGCAATGCCGACCGTGCCGACATCGGCATCAAACCAGCCGATTTTCCGCGCGTTGCTCGCGAAATGTCCTCACGTTAGTCACGGATATCCCGGCTCGACCGGGATATCTCCTCGCCATTCTTCAAAGCGATCCCATGAAAATCTTCAACGCGATCCCATGAAAATCGCCTTGCTCAACGGCACGCCATTATGGCGCAGGATGTCGTAGGCCGTGGTCACGTGGAAATAGAAATTGGGCATGGCGAGATGCAGCAGATACTGCATGCCGGCCATCGAGAATTCGCGCTGGCCAAGCTTCAGCTCGATCATTCTGTCATCGGAGCCGTCCATATCGGCAGCCGAGAATGTCGCCAGAAGGTCGACGGTCTTGGCGATGCGCGCCTGGAGATCGGCAAAGCTCGCCTCGTTATCTTCGTATTTCGGCACCTCGCGACTGGCAAGCCGCGACGGCGCCCCCTTGGCGTGATCGGTGGCGATCTGCACCTGCCTGATCAACGCGTACATGTCCGGCGCCAGCCTCGACGTCAAAAATACCTGCGGATCGATCTTGCGGTCGAGCGCATTCTGCTCGGCGATGTTCAGCACGTTGGATAGCGCCTTCAACCTGGCCGAAAACACCGGCACGGACGCTTCGTACATCGATATGGTCACGAGACTCTCCTATCCCGGCGGGAACGCCGACGGCGGTGACCTAGCGCCTCCGCCGGCGATTCTTCAAGCGTCACCGCGTCGCCGCAATCGCTATGATAGGATTTGCCAGCCGGTGGAGATTCCCGATGAGAAGCGCCCTTTTTGCAGCGACCGCTTTTTTCTCTCTTGCCGTGGGCCAGCCAGTGCTCGCCGCCGAAGCGCCTTATGTCGACGACCGGTCGGACGCCGAAGCGGTCATCCGCTCGTTCTACAGCGCCATCAACCGGCAAGAATTCGCGCGCGCCTGGGACTATTTCGGCGACACCAAGCCGGTCAAGGATTTCGAAGGCTTCGTCAAGGGCTATGCCGGCACCGAAAGGGTCGAAGTCAAAACCGGCGGCGTGTCCGAAGACGGTGCGGCCGGCAGCATCTATTACAATGTTCCGGTCGCCATCCGGGCGACAGCCAAGGACGGCACCGAAAATGTCTTTGCCGGCTGTTACACGCTGCGCCAGGTCAATGCCCAGATCCAGGAACCGCCATTCCGCCCGATCTTCATCGACAAGGGCGCACTGAAACCGTCCACGGCCGAATTCGAGGACGCCGTGCCGGCAAGCTGCGGCGACGGACCGCCGCCGCCGAAGAAAGACGCGGCGCTGCAGCAGGTCAAGAAGGCGTTTGCAGCCACCTACGGCGAACAATGCGACAAGGAAATGCCAGGCGGCGAGCCCTTGGCAGAGCCGGACGCCTACTCCCTCCGCTACAAGTATCCGGGCGCCGAGGCCAACGAGCCGGAACTCGAGACGCGGCTGTTCCGCTTTTTCTGCTCGATGGCCGCCTATAATGTGAGTGTCGTCTACTATGTCTACGACAAAGAATCGGGTGTCCGGCAGTTGCAGTTCGCCTCGCCGGAACTCGATATCCACTATGAGAACAACAATAGCGAAGGCAAGGTCGAGGCGATCAACGTCATCGGCTTCCAGACGGACGACCAGCTGGTCAATTCCGAATATGACGACGCCACCAAGACGATCTCGTCGTTCTACAAGTGGCGCGGTGTCGGCGATGCCTCGTCAGTCGGGACCTATCTGTTTCGCAACGGCAATTTCTCGCTGGTGCAGTACGATGTCGACGCCTCCTATGACGGCGAGATCAACCCGCAGACGGTGGTGGACTACAACACACCGCCTTAAGGGGCCTTCGACAGCATCCAGTTGAGCGTGCCGCGCCAGTCGGTCATACGGATCGGCGTACCGTGCGTGCCGGTCTCGAAGCGCACAAAGCGGGCCGGATAGGTTTTCGATTTGGCCAGGATCGAACGGAAGAAGGCTTCCTGTTTCTCGACTGGAAACACCGGGTCCTTGCTGCCCTGGCCAAAGAAGACCGGAACACGGCGCTTGAAGGCCGGGCTCGAGAAGAAACTTTCATCCCACAGCGAACCAAGCAGCAGCAGCCCGTCGATGCGGCCACTCGCATTCTTGCGGGCGGCAAGCTTCCAGCACAGTGCGCCGCCCATCGAGCCGCAGGCAACAAAGATCTTCGCGTCCGGCGAGCGTTCGGCATAGTGGCCAATCAGCGCGGCGATTTGGGCAGCACCTGTGTCGCCGAAATCGGAAAAATCCGGTGACAGATAGAGGCCGCCATTGCCGGCCATCAGGTTCTTGATGCGGTTGAAATTGCCGCCAAAGGTGAAGTCGTCGACGCCCTGCTTACGGCTGCCGCCCCGCCCGTGCAAATAGAGCACGATGATGCCGGCGCCTTGCGTGCGACCGACGGCGATGTGGCGGATATTGCCGGCGTCGGTCTTCAGCAGCAGATCCTGCTGCACCTTTCGCACACCGGTGTCGACATACTGCGCCTGCGCGCGGCGCTCCGGCACTTGGTCGCGGGCGTTGATATCGCGCAGTTCGCGATAGTCGACGACGGTATAGGCGCCCTCGGAAGAGAGGATGGCCGGATAGGCGAACAGATCGTCCTTGAAGGACTTTAGTTCGAGAGCATTGGCATGGACGGCGGCATAAAAAACAAACGTTGCAGTCAAAAGGGCGTAGAGATTTACGAATACCCCAAGGGGTGCGACGGTACGAATAGCCATGCCCCAGCCATGCGTTTCTCGGCTTCGGTTTGTCAATCCTGCAGCACGCCGCCGGCGCCTTCCAGCGCCTCGCGGGTGTCGACATCGATGGACGCTGCCTTGCCGATCTCGACATCGATGACATCGAGCCCCTCGGCCTCGACCAGATGGCGCGCGCCGGTATCACCTTCGAGATGAGCGATCGCCGTAAACAGCGAACGCGGCAGCAACACCGGGTTGCCTCGCTTTCCCTCATGCGAGGCGCGCACGACCGATCGGCCCTCGGATTTGCGGAATGCATCGATCAGCCTGTCGAGGTCGGCTGACGCGATGCCAGGCATGTCGCCAAGCACGATCATGGCGCCGGCAGCATCGCCAGCAACCCTCGCGATGCCGGCCTTCAGCGATGAAGACAGACCGTCGGCGAAATCCGGATTATCGGCGAAAGTCACATCCAGTCCCGACAATGCGGCGCGTACACGCTCACGCTGATGGCCAGTGACGACGATGATGTCAGAAGCTTTGGAGCCGAGCGCGCGCTCGGCGCTGCGGCGCACCAGCGGCTTGCCGTCGAACAGCGCCAGCAGCTTGTTCGGGCCGCCCATGCGGCTGGAGCGGCCGGCGGCCAGCAGCACGATATCGACCTTCAACTCGGCACTCTCCGACTTTGCCGCCGGCAGCGGCTCGCGCGGCTGCGGCCGGGTGGGGATTTCCATCAACAGCCCGCCGACACCCATGCCGGCAATATCCCCAGCCGTCACTTCGAGGCCGGCGATCAACCGGTCAAGAACCCAGTCGAAGCCGTTCTCCTTGGGGCTGCGGGCGCAGCCAGGCGCACCGATGACGTGCTTGCCGGCAAGCGCGCCGAGCACCAGGAGATTGCCGGGATCGACCGGCATGCCGGCGCGGATGACGGTGCCGCCGGCCTTCTCGATCGCTGCCGGGATAACGTCGCCAAAATCGCTCATCGCCGATGCGCCGAAGATCACCACAATATCGTTGTCCCGCGCCAGCGAGCCCGCAGCCTCCGCAACGGCGCCAATTTCGTGCGGCGTGCGGCGCTCGGCCGTCAGCCGCCCACCTGAGCGCGCCAGACGGGCTTCGGTGACCCGCAACGTCTTGTCGAGCACACTCGGCTTGATACCCGGCAGAACCGTCTGGATGACGCCGACACGCACCGGCTGATAGGCATTGACGGCAAAGATCTCGCCGCGGGCGCAGATTCTTGCCACCGCATCGACCAGGGCGGAAGCAACGGCGAAGGGAATGATCTTCACGGTTGCGATCATCTGGCCGTTTTCAACCGACGCGTGCTGCGCCAGCGTTGCGATGGTGATGGTCGGATCGACGGCGTTGATGGCGTTGATCATCGCGGCATCGACGGTGAAGATGCCGGCCGCCTGAGCGTGGAGATTAACCCGGCCGGTCGCAGCGGCCTTCGCCTCGATGTTCCGATGGATCATGCTTTCAGCGATCTTTTCGGCGGCAGCGTCCTCGCTGAGATCATCCGAAGCCAAGACAGCGGCAACTACCTCCGAAAACCCCGCCGCCTTGAGCAAAGACACATCCTCGGCGCTCAGCCTGTGTGCCTTGCGCAAGCGCCGTTCTCCGGCCGTGGTGGCGTGCGCCAGCACTGCGCCTTCGGCTGTGTCGATGGGGATTGGCCCAAACTTCACGCCGCGGTGTCCCTGGATTCGAGGCCACGCGAACGAAATGCCTGGATCGCCTGCGCTAGAATAGCGACCGCGATCTCGGCCGGGCTCGCGGCGCCAATGTCCAAGCCGATCGGCGCGTGGATGCGGGCGATCTGGTCGGCGGTCGCGCCCATTGCCAGCAGGCGTTCAACCCGCTTCGCATGAGTCTTGCGGCTGCCGAGCGCACCGACATAGAAGCAGTTGGCGTCGAGCGCCGCTTTTAACGCGAAATCATCGATTTTCGGATCATGGGTGACGGCGGCCAGCGCCGTAAAGCTGTCGAGCGGCTGGCGCGAAAGCACATCCTCCGGCCATTCGGCATGCAGCGCGACATCGGGAAAGCGGTCTGCGGTGGCAAAGGCCGTGCGCGGATCGACGATCTCGACGGGGTAGCCGGCGATCTTGGCCATCGGCGCCAGTGCCTGGCTGATATGGACGGCACCGATCACCATCACGCGCGGCTGCGGCAGATAGGCGTTCAGGAAGAAGGTTCGCCCTTCCGCCTCGACCGACCCGGAATTGCCTGACCGAAACGCCTTGGCAATCGCAGCGCCCAATTCGCCGGCGACCTGATCGCCCTCCCGCACGATTCGATCGCGGCCATCGCCGAGATCGGTGACCAGGATTACCGCGCGGCGGGCGCGGCGTTCGGCGTTCAGCGTCTTCAGCGCATAAGGATCCATCGTGCCTAACCTAAACGCTCGACATAGACTCTGATGCGGCCACCGCAGGACAGGCCGACCTGCCAGGCGGTCTCGTCGGCGACGCCGAATTCCAGCATCCTGGCCTTGCCGCTGTCGATGACGTCGACCGCCTCGGTGACCACCGCGCCTTCGACGCAGCCGCCAGAGACCGAGCCGTGGAAATTGCCGTCCGCGTCGATGACAAGATGGCTGCCGACCGGGCGTGGCGCCGAACCCCAGGTCTCGACCACGGTGGCAATGGCGACATCCTTGCCGTCTTTCATCCAGCCTTCCGCGATGATCAGCGGATCGCGGGCCTCATCGAGATAAATGCTGTTTTCCATCACCGTTTCTCCCGCAAAAAAACATATGACTATGCTGCGTCTCTCGCGCCACCCTCAATCCATCTGCGTGGGTCGACGGAGCGCGCCGAAGTCTTGTCCAGCGACGCGCAGAGATCCGCGAGCGCATCGAGGTTGTGCACCGAGCGGAATTCGTCGACATGCGGCAGCATCGCCTTGACGCCGCGGGCGCGCGCTTCGAAGCCGTCGAAGCGCAGCAGCGGGTTCAGCCAGATCAGCCGCCGGCAGGATTTGCGCAGGCGCTCCATTTCCTCAGACAGGCCGGCAACGTCGTCGCGCTCCAGCCCGTCGGTGATCAGGAGAACCACTGCACCCTGCCCCAGCACACGCCGCGACCACAGCCGGTTGAATTCGGCCATCGTATCGCCGATGCGGGTGCCGCCCGACCAGTCCATCACCGCCGCCGAACAGTCGGCGAGTGCTGCGTCTGGATCGCGATGGCGCATCTGCCGCGTCAGATTTGTCAGCCTGGTGCCGAAAACGAAGGCGTGCACGCGCCGGCGCTTTTCGGACAGCGCATGCAGGAAATGCAGAAAAATGCGCGTGTACTGGCTCATCGAACCGGAAATATCGGCAAGCACGACCAGCGGCGGGTGAACCTCGCGCTGTGACCGGAATTTCGGCAGGATCAGTTCGCCGCCAGTGCGCGCAGCGGAACGCATCATGGCGCGCGGATCGATACGGCGACCATGCGCATTGGATTTGAAGCGGCGTGTCCTGACCATGTCGAAGGGCAGCCGCAACTCGGCGATCGCCTTCTTGGCGTCGATCATCTCGGCGGCGTTCATCTGGGCAAAATCCTTGCCCCTCAGCACCTCGTTACCGGAAAATGTGTAGCGGGCGTCAACCTCGATCTCGGGGATTTCCTGCACCGGCTGGTTCTTCCGGTGGCCCTCGAACATCGCCTGGCTTACGCGGTTTTCCGCAACCCGCGGCTTTTGCTTCTCACGACTGTTCGGCGCAACTGGCGAAAACATCGCCAGCATCTTTTCGATCAGCTCGTGCGATTTCCAGAACAGCCGGAAGGTCTCGTCGAAGGTCGGGTGGTCCTCGTGCCGCGACACCAGCACGGCGTGCAACGTCCAGTAGAAATCGTCGCGAGAGCCGATACCGGCGGCCAGCACCGCCTCGATCGCGTCCTTGACCGAGGCCGGGCCGACCCGCATGCCGGCCTTGCGCAAGGTGCGGGCGAAGTAAACAATGTTATCGGCGATCCGCCCGTCCGCTGTGGCCTCTTTCGGTTCGGGATGCGGCGTTGCCATCGCCCTACTCCGCCGCCGAAAGCTCGGCTTTCACCTCGTTGAGGATGCGCCGGCTTTCGCCCTGCTCGATACGGGCAATGTCGTCCTGGTATTTCAGCAGCACGCCGATCGTGTCGGAAACGGTTTCCGGATCGAGCGCCACCTTGTCGAGTTCGGTCAGCGCGCCGGCCCAGTCGATGGTCTCGGCAACACCCGGCACCTTGAACAGCTCGATCTGCCGCAGCTTCTGGATGAACGAAACCACCTCTGCCGACAGCCGGCTGTTGGCCTGCGGCACTTTCCGGCGCACGATTTCCAGCTCGCGCTCGGCATTGGGATAGTCGACCCAGTGATAGAGGCAGCGGCGCTTCAGCGCGTCGTGGATCTCGCGGGTGCGGTTGGTGGTGATGATGACGATCGGCGGCTCCTGCGCCTTGATCGTGCCGAGCTCGGGCACCGTGACCTGGAAGTCGGAGAGGATTTCGAGCAGGAACGCCTCGAAGGCCTCGTCGGTGCGGTCGAGCTCGTCGATCAGGAAGACCGGGGCGGCGCCCGCCTTGCCGGTCAGCGCGTCGAGCACCGGGCGGCGGATCAGGTACTTTTCGGAAAAGACGTTGCGCTCCAAGTCGGAGCGGTCGACCTTGCCTGCCGCCTCCTCCATGCGGATCTCGATCATCTGTGCGGCGTAATTCCACTCGTAGACGGCCGAGGAGACATCGAGGCCTTCATAGCATTGCAGGCGGATCAGCCGGCGGCCGAGCGCTTGCGCCAGCACCTTGGCGATCTCGGTCTTGCCGACGCCGGCCTCGCCCTCGAGGAACAGCGGCCGTTTCATGCGCAGCGACAAGAACAGCACGGTCGCCAGCGACCGGTCCGCCACATAGTCCGCACCGGTCAGCAGATCGAGCGTCTCGTCGATCGTCCGCGGCGCAGGGCGTGGTTTCAACCCGGTCATTCTCTCTCCATGGGTGCGGCCCATCCAGAGCCTCTACAGAGCGTGATAGCCGCGGTCGTGATAGATCAGCGGCCGCAAATTATCGCCGATACGCAGGCCTGTCACCGTGCCAAAAAGCACACGGTGGGTGGCCAGATCCTTGGTATCGATCAGTTCGCAGTCGAACACGGCGAGCGCGCCCTTCAGCGTCGGCGCGCCGGTCGAGATCATATCCCACTCGCCGAGCGCGAAGCGTTCCTCGACCGGCAGGCCAGCGAGGCCAGAAAAGCCGACCGACAGCGCCTCCTGGTCCGAAGCCAGCGTGTTCAAGGCGAACCTGCCATTCTTCACGAACGGCTCATTCTTGGGATTTTCGCGATTGAGGCAGACCAGGATGGTCGGCGGCGTGTCCGAGACCGAACAGGCTGCAATGACAGTCGCACCGCGCCGGCCGGCGGAACCATCGGTGGTGACCACATGGACATGGCCGGCAAAATGGGCCATCGCGTCGCGATAGGCCTGCGGCCCTATGTCGTTCTTCTGCAGCACCGGCGATTTCCATTGGTTTGAAGCGGGATGAACCCAACCGTTATATATGGCGGCATATTGCATGCACAAGCGAAGTGGTTGACATGCATCCTGAATTTCGCGTGTTGCGTGAAAGCTGACCAGCCTTTAGGTCTTCGCAGGAAGTGGCGCCGGCAAACACGCGACCGGCGCGGAGGAAATCTTCGCCCGCATGCGACCCCGGACAACAGCCACGACAACGACAATAGCGGTGCTGGCATGGCTGTCTCTCGCCGGTGATGCGAACGCTGAGACGCTGCTGGTCGGCGTCGCAGCACCACTGTCCGGGCCGTCGGCGATCCTTGGCAAACAGATCGAGGCGGGCGCCGGCCTGGCGGCCGCGGCAAACGACGCTCAACTCAAGGTTGCAGACGACGCCTGCACGGCCAGTGGCGGGGCTGCCGCGGCGAGGGAATTCGTTGCGGCGAAAGTCGGCGTGGTCGTCGGCTTCCTCTGCACCGAGGCGATCGAGGCGGCGCTGCCGATCCTGAAGGACGCCAACATACCGGTTATCACCGTCGGCGTGCGCACCGAAAGCCTGACCGACCGGCGCGCCAAGACCGGCTGGCCGATCTTTCGGCTCGGGCCGCGCGGCGATGACGAACGCAACGCCGTCGCCTCCAACCTCACCCGCCAATGGCACAACGAGTTGTTCGCCATCATCGACGACGGCACGATTTACGGCCGCGAAATCGCCGAGACGCTTCGGGCGGCGGCCGAGCAGGCGGCGCTGAAACCGGTGTTCGTCGACACATTCAGGCCGCAGCTCGACAACCAGATCGGGCTGATCGGGCGACTGAGGAAGGCCGGCGCAACGCATGTCTTCGCCGGTGGCGACGGCGAAGACATCGCCATCATGGGCCGCGACGCCGGACAGCTCGATGCCGGCATCATTTTTGCCGGCGGCGAAGCGCTGCGCACCGCGCCCGGCGACGTGCCTTATGCCACGGGCACGCTGATGATTGCGCCGCCCGAATGGGCCGATGTGGCCGACTCCAGAGTACTCGAAAGCTTTGCCGCGCAAAAGATCGTGCCGGACGGCTACACGCTGCCGGCCTATGCGGCGGTCGAGATCGCCAAGGCGGCGACGGCGCTGGCGGAATCCTCCGGCAAGCCACTGGCCGGTGCGCTCACTGCGCATGACTTCAGCACCGCGATCGGACCGTTCCGCTTTGACGGCAAGGGCGACTTGACCGAAAACCTTTATCGGGTGTTCCGTTTCAACGGCGCAAATTTCGTGCCGGCGGAGGCCGAATGATGTTTCGCACAGGGCGGCGCAATCTCATCACTGATGTCGCCGGCCTGCGTGTCGGCAACGCTTCAGATGCGATGGTGAAGTCCGGTGTGACCGTCGTGCTCTGCGACGAACCGGCGGTGGCCGGTGTGCAGATCCTGGGCGGCGCGCCGGGCACCCGCGAGACCGACCTGCTCGAGCCGCACAATTCGATCGAGGCGATCCATGCCGTGGTACTTTCGGGCGGCTCGGCGTTCGGTCTCGATGCCGCCTCCGGCGTACAGGCGGCACTGGGCGAAAGGGGCATCGGCGTGGAGGTCGGCGGCTTTCGCGTGCCGATCGTGCCGGCGGCGATCCTGTTCGACCTGCGCAATGGCGGCGACAAGGACTGGGGCCGCTATCCGCCCTACCGCGATCTTGGCTATGAGGCGGCACAGGCAGTCGGCATCGATTTTCCGCTCGGCACGGTCGGCGCGGGCACCGGTGCCCTGAGTTCCGGCCTCAAGGGCGGCCTCGGATCGGCCTCGACGGTGCTCGACAGCGGCGTCACCATCGGCGCACTCGCCGCCGTCAATCCGATCGGTTCGGTGACGATCGCCCGTAGCAGGCACTTCTGGGCAGCGCCTTTCGAGATCGGCGACGAGTTCGGGGGGCTTGGTTATCCCTCGCCGATGCCGGAGGACGCAAAAAGAATCCTGCTGAAATTTCGCGATATGCAAGTGGGCGGCAACACAACCATCGCGGTCATCGCCACGGACGCCGTCCTCACCAAGGCCGCCGCCAAACGCCTGGCGATAGCAGCGCATGACGGCTTCGTGCGCGCCATCTGGCCGACACATACCCCGGCCGACGGCGATCTGGTTTTCGCGCTGGTGACCGGCAAGAGCGGCATCGAGCTCGCGCCCGACGACGTCATCGACCTCTATGCAGCGGCCGGCGCCACCATGGCGCGCGCCATCAGCCGCGGCGTCTTCGCCGCGACGCCCGCCGACGGCGACCTGTTGCCGGTCTGGTCGTCGCGCTGATGCGCAATGCCGTGGCCCGTGATCAGGTGGGGTCGGATTGTTCTTCCTCGAATCTGACCGCAACATCCGAATTTGCCGACAGCCGCACTTTCTGGCCCTCGACTTCGGCTACGAGGCTGAGCGGAATGAAGTGATGATGTCCCCTGTGGGCGCCCTCGCCGCTGTCGCGCCTGGTCAGCTTGATTCGTTGTCCCTCAACTTTGTCGACGGTGCCGACATGGACGCCGTCGGCGCCGATCACTTCCATATGTTCGCGAATGCTGGCTGCATCGGTCATTGTGGGTTCTCCATTTCAAGCTGCCAACCTAAACAAATGACGGCACGATTGGATGCATCGGGTTTGCGTTTCAGAGGGCACGACGTTTTGATGATGTCGTGATAGTGATCGAAACAACTCTGGCTGCCTAAACGGAAATCCGATGCGCACCCTTGTCCTGTTTGCTGTGTCCCTCCTTGCCCAATTTGCGACTTCGCTCGCCGCGCATGCCGGCGATGTTGCCGAGCTTGAAATCCTCGGCTTCACTGGGGATGGCGGCGCCTTCGCCTTCGAGGAATATGGCATCCAGGACGGATCGGGATTTCCCTATGCCAATCGCTATTACATCAACACCGCCGACGACAGTTTTCTCAAGGGCACGCCGATCAGGGTGCGGCTTGACGACGAGAACGCAACGCTCGATGCGGCACGCCTTACAGCCCGGCAGAAAGGTGAAGCTATCATCAAACAGGCGGAATTGACCGCCAATCGCGGCATCACCGCCGGCTTCAACCCGGTAACCGAGCTTTCGGCCGATCCGTTCCGCATGATGGTCAACCCGCGGCCGATCTTTTCGCCGGTCGATGATCCGCTCGAGTTCCGGCTCGACGAGATCGGCATGAACGATACCGAAACCTGCCAGAGCCTTGGCGAGATCAACGGCTTTCGCCTGTTGCGCATCGAGGCGAAACCCGGCGGCAGGACTGAGCTCCTGCACGAGGACAAGTCGATCCCCAAAAGCAGGGGCTGCCCAAACGGCTATCGGATCGGCGCGGTGCAGACATTTTCCATGCAGGGCCTCAGCGCCTATGCCGTGCTGATCGCGGTGCGCCACTACGGCTTCGAAGGGCCGGATTTTCGCTGGATCGCGGTGACCGGCCGGCTGTGACGCCGCTTCCCCTCATCACAACCGGGTCCTGGATCGCATCCGCAACGCCTTGCCGTCGCCGCGCGCCGCTGTTTGCGGCGCCCTGCTATGGGCCGCAGCGATGGGCGCCAGCGCGCTTGTCAATCTGCTGCTGGACGACTGGGTGACCCCGGCAAATATCCGCTTCGCCCTCGCCAGCATCTGGTTTGCGCGGCAGCAGCGTTGAGCATTTTGTCCGCCTCTGTTACGACGCGGGCGAACGCCCTCGCAAGTCAGGACTAACCGATGATCCCTCGCTACTCCCGGCCGGAAATGGTGGCCATCTGGTCGCCCGAAACCCGGTTTCGCATCTGGTTCGAGATCGAGGCCTACGCTTGCGACGCGCTGGCCGAGCTCGGCGTGATCCCGAAGCAGGCCGCCAAAACCATTTGGGAAAAAGGCGGGGCTGCGAAGTTCGACGTCGAGGCGATCGACGAGATCGAGCGCGTCACCAAGCACGACGTCATCGCCTTCCTCACCCACCTCAGCGAATTCGTCGGGCCGGACGCCCGCTTCATTCATCAGGGCATGACCTCATCGGACGTCCTCGACACCTGCTTTGCCGTGCAGCTCACCCGCGCCAGCGACATCCTTCTGGCCGACATCGACGGTCTGCTTGCGGCGCTCAAGCGCCGCGCCTTCGAACACAAGGACACCGTCACCATCGGCCGCAGCCACGGCATCCATGCCGAGCCGACCACCTTCGGCGTGAAGCTGGCGCAGGCCTATGCCGAATTTTCACGCTGCCGCGAGCGGCTGGTGCACGCGCGCGAGGATATTGCGACCTGCGCCATATCAGGTGCTGTCGGCACCTTCGCCAATATCGACCCCTATGTCGAAGAGCATGTGGCGAAGAAACTCGGATTGAAGCCAGAGCCGGTGTCGACGCAGGTGATCCCGCGCGACCGCCATGCGATGTTCTTTGCGACGCTCGGTGTCATCGCCTCGTCGATCGAACGGCTGGCGACAGAAATCCGCCATCTGCAGCGCACCGAGGTGCTGGAGGCCGAAGAGTATTTTTCGCCCGGGCAAAAGGGCTCGTCAGCGATGCCGCACAAGCGTAACCCGGTGCTGACCGAAAACCTCACCGGGCTTGCCCGCATGGTGCGTTCGTTCGCGCTGCCGGCGATGGAGAACGTGGCACTCTGGCACGAGCGCGATATCTCGCATTCGTCGGTCGAGCGCATGATCGGCCCGGATGCGACTGTCACGCTCGATTTCGCGTTGTCGCGGCTGACCAGTGTCATCGACAGATTGCTCGTCTATCCCGACAACATGCTGAAGAACATGAACAAGTTCCGCGGCCTTGTGCATTCGCAGCGTGTGCTGCTGGCGCTGACCCAGGCCGGCGTCAGCCGTGAGGACGCCTACCGGCTGGTGCAGCGAAATGCCATGAAAGTATGGGAGCAAGGCGCTGATTTCCTTGAGGAACTTTTGGCCGACAAGGAGGTAACCGCAGCCTTGCCCGAAGCCGAGATTCGTGAAAAATTCGACCTTGGCTATCATACCAAGCATGTCGACACGGTCTTCAAGCGGGTGTTCGGGGAAGCGTGAGGCCACGCGGATTTGACCGATCCCAGCCGGCGCCAGGCTGGAACACGACCTCGCCGCCGCCATCAACTGCGAGATTGCCGAGGCGCAAAAGGCAGGCTCGCAGCCCGCGCACCGTCAGGTTCGAAGAATCAAGCCTTGCCGGGAACGGTCCTGATCACCGTTCCCCATGGATCCTCGCGGGTCGTTGCATCAGTCACATTGTCGGAACGCATTTCGACCCAGGCGAGGCCGGACCGGGAAGGATCGCGACGGCCGGCGCCGGCGCTCTGCCACGAATTGGCGCCGATGTGGTGGTGATAGCCGCCTGATGACAGGAACACCGCCGCGCTGCCATATTTCGCCACGGTGTCGAAGCCGAACTCCTGATGCCACCAGGCCTCGGCGTCTTCCGGACGGCCGACGCGCAGATGGACATGGCCCACGATGCTGTTGTCCGGCATTCCCTGCCAGCCGGCATCGCCGGCCGGCACTTCGGCGACGACCGACGAAATATTCAGCCTTTCGGTCGCCATCGCTATGTTGTCACCATTCCACTTCCAGTCCTCGTGGCGGCGATCGGCATAGATCTCGATGCCGTTGCCTTCAGGATCGGTCAGGTAGAGCGCCTCGCTGACCAGATGGTCGGAAGCGCCGTCGATGCCGATATTGTTGGCGATGGCGTGGTTGATCCAGCGCCCGAGGTCGGCCCGACTGGGCAGCAGGAAGGCAGTGTGGAAGAGGCCGGCGCTGCGCGGATCGTCGGGCTTCGCCGCTGCATCCGCCTCGATGTTGAGCAAGGGACGATTGGCGGCGCCAAGCGTAATCGTGCCGCCGGCGCGGCTCAGTTCCCGCAGACCGACGACGTTGCGATAGTAAGCGGCCAGGCTTTCGGCATCTCGCGCGCGCAACCCGACGCGGGCAACGCTGACCGGGGTCGTGGCGGCAAAAGGCAATTCGCTCATCAAAATCTCCGTTTGGCCGGCCTTCGACGAGATCCCCAAAGCCAGGAGCCCGGCGCCACCTACCATCGTACGTCGTGTCAGTTCCAAATCCTGGTTCTCATGTACACGGCTGTTTCTTTCCCGACGACAGATCGTCGATCGCGATCGTTCACACAAGACGTCAAGAAGCGAACATGGTGTTCACTATTGTGAGCAATCGCCAATGATCAGACCATTTGCGCATGGTCTTGTCCAAAAACCGGTTCACACTTTTTGGGATCATGCGCGGTTGCACGAAACCGTGTCCCTCGCTACATGCGCGCCATGAAAGTCAGGGATGCAGACATTCTCATCGTGCCGGGCTACACCAATTCCGGCCCCGACCATTGGCAGAGCCGCTGGCAATCGAAATTGTCGACGGCGCGGCGCGTCGAGCAGGCGGAATGGTCGAAGCCAGTGCGCGAAGACTGGACGGCGAGCGTGGCGAAGGCGGTCAACGAGGCCGAGCGACCGGTCGTTGTCGTCGCGCACTCACTCGGCGTCGCCGCCGTGATCCAGGCAATGCCGCAGTTCCAGCGTCGGGTCGCCGGAGCCTTCTTCGTGGCGCCGCCCGACGTCGCCAATCCAGAGATAAAACCCAGGCACCTGATGACCTTCGGCCCTTATCCCCGCGAGCCGCTGGCATTTCCCTCGGTGGTGATCGCCAGCCGCAACGACCCGTTCTGCACGTTCGAGGTGGCCGAGGACATTGCCGGCGCCTGGGGTTCACTGTTCATCGATGCCGGCGATGCTGGCCATCTCAATGCCGATGCCGGCTTCGGCCCATGGCCCGAAGGCTCGATGACTTTTGCCAAATTCCTGACGGACCTTTAGGCGCTGATTGAGTCCTTCACGCTCTTCAGCAGGGTCTTTGCCCCCAGACCGATCAGCGCATGCTCGGAGCCCATCGCCAGCAGCCGATAACCCATCGACACCACACGGCCGGCGATGGCCGGCTCGATGACGTAGATCGCGGCATGCTTGCCGGCCTTGCGGGTCCGCTCGGCGATCGAGGCGACCGTTTCCATCATGCTTTCGAGCGTCGAGTTGACGGCGGCGCCGTTCGACCAGGCAATCGAAAAATCCGATGGGCCGAGGAAGATGCCATCGATACCCGGCGTGTCGAGGATGCCGTCAAGCGCATCGAGCGCGGCGCGCGTCTCGACCATGGCGAAGGCCATGGTGCGCTCATTGCTGTCGCGCAGCCAGTCGGCATAGTCGCCCTTGCCATGACGCGGAAAGGCATAGGTTGGACCCCAGGAACGCTCGCCGAGCGGCGGATACTTCATGGCGGCGGCAAACAGCCGCGCGTCTGCCACCGAATTCACCATCGGCGCAATCACCGCCTCGGCGCCGAAATCAAGCGCGCGGCTGGCCATGTCGAAGCGACCGACCGGAATGCGCACCAGCGCCGGTTTGTTGGCGGCCAGCACTGGCCCAAGGCCGCGCAGCACGCTGTCCTCATGATGTCCGCCATGCTGCATGTCGAGGGTGACGGCATCGAACCCCTGTCTGGCAAGAATCTCGACCGTCAGGGTATCAGGCACGCCGGACCATGCGGTGCATAAGGTTTCATCGGCCGCAAGGCGTGATTTGAGGGACATGGGCGCCTTCCTTATTCAACCTCGCATCGGCCCAAAATCGGCCCGATGCGACGGCCCGACGCGAGGAGTCAAAGTTTTAGAGCGTACTTTCCGAATGGATGCACGTCGCTCCAATGCAGTTCAGCCGGAAACAGCTGCAAAGGCAAAGAAAAACCGCCCGGAGGGGCGAGGCGGTCGATTGGTCCAGCGTGTCGATCGGCTCAGAGCAAAGGGTCAGGTGTTCTTGATCTGCTCGATTGCCTGCGCCATCAGATCGTCCATGGTGCGGCGAATCTGGTGGTCCGACTGGACGACCCCGGCTTCGTCGAAATCCTTGCGGATCTTGCGGAAAACGTCGTGGTCGCCGGCTTCCTCGATATCGGCGAGGACGACTTGGCTGGCATAGGCTTCGGCGTCGGCCCCGGCCTTGCCGAGCTTTTCGGCGGCCCACAGGCCGAGCGCCTTGTTGCGGCGGGCCGCGGCTTTGAACCGGAGTTCCTCGTCGATTACGAACTTGCGCTCGAAGCCCTCCTCGCGATCTTTCATGCTGCTCATGGCATCCCTCCGGTCAAATCCGATTTGGTTGGCAGTCGAAATATGTGTATCGCCTTGCACAAACCAAAAGGCCGGGGGCCGGTCAATATGCTACGTCACTTGCTGCGCTGCGGCATTTCATTCCGGAAAGCGGTGATCGAAAGGATTTGCCGATTGAGCAAACCCTGCGATTGGGATAGACACCGGCATTGAACCCCTACCGTTGCCGCACTAATTTAGGCGGACGGACAGGAACTGGTCGCTTGCCGCCTGCCCGGAAATCCAGAGAAAAGATCAGATGAAAAATCGCCGCCGCATTTATGAAGGCAAGGCCAAGATCCTCTATGAGGGCCCTGAGCCGGGAACACTGATCCAATTCTTCAAGGACGACGCGACCGCTTTCAACAAGAAGAAGCACGAAATCGTCGATGGCAAGGGCGTCCTCAACAACCGCATTTCCGAGCACATCTTCAACCATCTCAACCGGATGGGCATTCCGACCCATTTCATCCGCCGGCTCAACATGCGCGAGCAGCTGATCAAGGAAGTCGAGATCATCCCGCTCGAGGTGGTCGTGCGCAACGTCGCCGCCGGCTCGCTGGCCAAGCGTCTCGGCATCGAGGAAGGCACCGTGCTGCCGCGCTCGATCATCGAATTCTATTACAAGGCCGACGCGCTCGACGATCCGATGGTGTCGGAAGAGCACATCACCGCTTTCGGCTGGGCAAGCCCGCAGGAGATCGACGACGTCATGGCGCTGGCCATCCGCGTCAACGACTTCCTCTCCGGCTTGTTCATGGGCGTCGGCATCCAGCTTGTCGACTTCAAGATCGAATGCGGCCGGCTGTTCGAAGGCGACATGATGCGCATCGTCGTTGCCGACGAGATCTCGCCGGACTCGTGCCGTCTGTGGGACGTGGCGACCCAGGACAAGCTCGACAAGGATCGTTTCCGCCGCGACATGGGCGGTCTGGTCGAAGCCTATCAAGAAGTCGCCCGCCGCCTCGGCATCATGAACGAGAACGAGCCGCCGCGTCCCGCCGGACCAGTGCTCGTCGCCTCGACCGATGGCCTCAAAGGCAAGCCGCACTGAGTTTTTTGCCGCTCAATACTTCGAACAGGAGCATGTCCAGCGTGATCAAGGCCCGCATTACCGTCACCCTCAAGAACGGCGTGCTCGACCCGCAAGGCAAGGCGATCGAACACGCATTGTCCGGGATGGGCTTTGACGGCGTCGGCCAGGTGCGGCAGGGCAAGGTTTTCGACGTCGAGCTTGCTGAGAGCGACAAGGCGAAGGCCGAAGCCGATCTCAAGGCCATGTGCGACAGGCTTCTGGCGAATACGGTGATTGAGAACTATAGTGTGGCCATTACCTGAGGTTGTGCCGGAGGGCAGATGGCCGAAATTGATGGAAGCTTGATATTTGAAGTCCTCAAGTCCATTCAGTCGCGGCTGGACAGGATGGATTTGACGCTCGGTGAGGTAAAGTCTGAGCTTGGCTCTATCCGCGGCCATCTCATCGCCACCGAGGGTGACGTGAAAAACATCTATGGCGTGCTGGCTCGACAGGACGAGCGCCTGGAACATATTGAACGCCGCTTAGACCTGCGTGAACTCGCCGAAGCCCAGAGGCCTTTCGAACCGAAATGAAATCAGCCGTCGTCCTCCTGCCAGGCCTCAACCGTGACCGCGACATGATCGCGGCGCTGACCAAGATTTCGGGAACGCCGCCGGTCACGGTCTGGCAGACCGACACCGAAATCCCCGATGTCGACCTGATCACCATTCCGGGCGGCTTCTCCTTCGGCGACTATCTGCGCTGCGGCGCTATTGCCGCGCGCATGCCGGTGATGCGGGCGGTCGCCGAAAAGGCGGCCAAGGGTGTCATGGTCATCGGCGTCTGCAACGGCTTCCAGATCCTGGTCGAGGCCGGCCTCTTGCCGGGCGCCTTGATGCGCAACACGTCGCTGAAATTCGTCTGCCGGCAAGTCAAGCTGCAGATCGCCAACGCCAACACGATGTTCACCCGCCGCTATCAGCCGGGACAGATCATCCGCTCGCCGGTGGCGCATCATGACGGCAATTACTTTGCCGACGCCGAGACGCTGCGCAGGCTCGAAGGCGAAGGCCAGGTCGTCTTCCGCTATGCCGAAGGCACCAATCCCAACGGCTCGATCAACGACATTGCCGGCATCATCAACGGCCAGGGCAATGTGCTCGGCCTGATGCCGCATCCCGAGAACCTGATCGAAACAGCGCATGGCGGCAGCGACGGCCGGGCACTGTTCGAAAGCGCCCTTGGCATCGCTGCTTGATTCTTCAGCGTTCATCCTCTTCCCGAACTCGACATAGGCGCCGCATGAGCCCGAGACAGACGATCGCCCGCCTCGCTCTCGTCGTCGCCGCCGGCCTTGTGCTCGCCTCCTGCCAGTCGAAGCCGAAGAGCGCGCCCGAGCCTTCTGGCAAGAGTGCGGCGCTGCTTGCTATGGAACAGGTGGCGATCGCCGCCCACAAATGCTGGATCGCCAGCAAGGATCCCGCTTTCAAGCCCTATCAGATGGCCAATGAGCTGAACTCGTTCACCGGCACGCCGCGCTTCCTGCTGGTCCCGGTCAAGCATTATGGCGGAAAGCCGTTGCTGGTCGTGCAGGCGCAAGGCAATTCACGCCGGGTGGACGTGTACGGTCCGCTGATGAACGAGGCGCTCGGCGCACGCATCGGCTCGGACATTGCGCGCTGGCAGGCTGGCAATCCGGCCTGCGGTGCGGCTGCATAGCGTCATGGTTTGCTGCAGAATCAGCATCACGCAGGTCGGCCGCGCCTGCGTCCGCTTCCCGTCATATTCCCGCGCCCACTGATAGGAATAGAGGATGATCTGTCCGCGGTCCGGCTCGTCAGGTCATCGTCGCGGGCGACGGTATCGAGGCCGGCGAGAAGCTCTTCGCGTTCCTCGGCTGACAGGTCCTCGAGGCGGTGTGCCCGCTGGGCGCTACGGCCGGCGAGACGGTCGAACTGTTCCGCCGTCAGGAGAACGAACTTGCGCTTGCCGCGCTTGGTGATGTCGACAGGGCCCCGGAACGCGGCCTCTACAACCTCGCCGGATTTGTTGCCGAGATCTGTCAGCGTGAAACTCGCCATAAAGCCCTCCTCATTACCCCGAGAATAGGCGAATTAGCTGTTTTCAGCATTAGCTATTCATCGGGGCCTAACGGGGGCACGGGAGACGAACCCTCAATCCCAGAACGGCCTCAGACCCTCACGATGGGCGTCGCTGCGCGAGATGCCGATATCCCTAAGCTGGTCGTCGGTCATCTCCAGCAGTGCCAGCCGGCTGCGCCGGCGATCCAGCAGGCTGCCGATCCGGTTTGCGAGTGACCTGACCATTCGCACCAGGCGACGGACATAGCCTTGCCGGCCTGACGAGCGGGCTCCGGGCAATTCAGCTCTCGTGTCACGGATTGTATCGATTGCAGCCATTTTCTTGCTACCTGAATTCGGGATTGTACCTATTTTGTTGCGCAGTCACATATCTATTGACTCTCAAAACGGTGCAATATAGAAAATTGTCACCATGACAAATTGGCTTCCCGATCTTTCCGCCGGCTCCGGGCCCCTCTATCAGCGGCTTGCAGATTCCATCGAAACGGACATCGACCGTGGCGTGATCGCCGCCGGGGCAAAACTGCCGCCGCAGCGCGATCTTGCATACGACATCGCGACGACCGTCGGCACGGTCGGCAGGGCCTACCAATTGTTGCGCGAGCGGGGGCTGGTGAGCGGCGAGGTCGGACGCGGAACCTATGTGCTTGGCCGGCATGACACCAAGACCGATCTGCTGGCGCCCGACCCGCACGTGGAAGGCACACGTTCTATCGATGCGCCTCGCGGCAAACTGCGCTTCGACAGCACGGCTGCGCCTGATACCGGCCAGGGCGCCATTGTCGCCGATGTGCTCTCGCGCACGGCGCAGGAGCATCCGTACGAGATTTCAAGCTATACGCGGGATTTTCCCGACCGCTGGTTAAAGGCCGGCAGCAGCTGGCTGTCGCGAAATTCGTTTCACCCTTGCCCCGATGGCATCGTTCCGACGCTCGGTACCCATGCCGCGGTTATGGCGGCGGTTGCCGCGCTGACCACGCCCGGCGACTATATCGTCTTCGAGCACCTCACCTATTCGCAGATTTCACGCAGCGCCGGCCTGATCGGCCGCCGCACCGCGCTGGTGACGTCGGACGCGGAAGGCATCGATCCAGAGGATTTCGAGCGCGTCTGCGCGCAAAAACACCCGAAAATGATGTTTTTGATGCCGACGGCCAAGAACCCCACATTGGTGACGCTGTCGGCAGCGCGCCGCGAGGCCATCGCCCGCGTCGCGCGCGAATACAATGTCATCCTGATCGAGGACGATCTCTATGGCGATCTGACCGACGACCCGACGCCGCTCCTGGCCGAATATGCCCCCGAACGGACCATCGTTGCCGGCGGCCTGTCGAAATCGGTTGCGGCGGGTGTTCGCGGCGGCTGGCTCGCCTGTCCTCCGGCCTATCGTCACCGGATCCGGGTCGCTCACAAGATGCTGACGGGCGGCCTCCCCTTCCTGCTGGCGGAACTGTGTAGCCGGCTGGTTCTTTCCGGCCAAGCGAGCGAAATGCGCAAGCGCAGCATCGTCGAGATCAACGCGCGCGTGGCGATCGTGCGCGAGACGCTGGCGGGATTCGACTTCAACGCACTAGACAATGTGCCCTTCGTCTGGCTCACGCTGCCCGATCCATGGCTTTCCGGCACCTTCAAGAACGCCTGTCTCGAACATGGGGTGCTCATCGACGATGAGGACGAGTTCAAGGCCGGCCGTTCCGAGCAGGTTTTTCATGGCGTGCGGTTTGGCGTTTCACAGCCGGAGCGACGAGAGGACATCGCGGGCGGCGTCGGGGTGATCCGGCGGCTTCTCGACGAGGGCCGCGCCGGCTACGACAGCTTCTCCTGAACCGGCTTGAAACCGGCGGGCCGAGTGGCGATCTTTCGCGACTGCACCCTTTCCATCGTTTTTGTTGCTTGATGGGTGTATCGGCTGCAAAGCTTGCGATAAGACGGGACTCGATCCCAAGGACAAAAATTGCCGCCCATGACCATTTCCAATTCCGTGCCGATCACTCCGGAACTCATTGCCGCGCACGGGTTGAAGCCCGACGAGTATCAGCGCATCCTCGACCTGGTCGGGCGCGAGCCGAGCTTTACCGAGCTCGGCATCTTTTCGGCGATGTGGAACGAGCACTGCTCCTACAAATCCTCGAAAAAATGGCTGCGCACGCTGCCGACCACCGGGCCGCAGGTCATCCAGGGTCCGGGCGAGAATGCCGGCGTGGTCGATATCGGCGACGGCGACTGCGTCGTCTTCAAGATGGAGAGCCATAACCACCCCTCCTTCATCGAGCCCTATCAGGGCGCGGCGACCGGCGTCGGCGGCATCCTGCGCGATGTCTTCACCATGGGCGCGCGGCCAATCGCGGCAATGAACGCGCTGCGCTTCGGTGCACCGGACCATCCCAAGAC
>SAQR01000089.1 GCA_004020365.1 Mesorhizobium sp. | reverse complement strand
CCCTCTGTCCTGCCGGACATCTCCCCCACTTGGGGGGAGATTGGCAGCTTCGGCGTTCCGCTCATTCCTGCAACGTTGGCGATTGGCGAAATCAGCGATGACAGCCGATCTCCCCCCCGTGGGGGAGATGCCCGGCAGGGCAGAGGGGGGCGCTGTCCCGCCGACGTTGCGCCGCGTCAGCGCGCAAACGCCTAATGCCTGCGCGCCACCTTCGGCGCATGGCCATGCTCCTCCCGAAATGCCCGCGCAAAGCTCGACATCGAAGCAAACCGCAGGCCAGCGCCACGTCGCGCACCATCAGCGTCGAATGCGCCTTTGCGAACAGATGCGCACCGGCAAAATGGTCGACATGTTCGTGACTGTAGACCAGATGCGTCACCGGCTTGTCTGTGACTTCAGCAAGGCTGCCATCGAGCCGAGCATCACGCCGGCGAGTGCTCGCGCCTGAAGCGGACGGCCAATCATCACGCACCGCGCACAGCACGATGCACCGCGGCGCGGATGCGGGCATAGGTGCCGCAGCGGCACAGATTGGTAATTGCCGCATCGATGTCGTCATCGGTTGGATGCGGCTTGTCTTTGAGCAGCGCGGCGGCGGCCATGATCATGCCGGATTGACAATAGCCGCATTGTGGAACCTGTTCGGCAATCCAGGCCTGCTGCAAGGGATCCGAGCGGTCGTCCGATAGTCCCTCGATCGTCCTGACCTGCTTGTCTTCCGCGTCGGCGAGCGAAAAGGAACAGGAACGTACCGGCTGGCCGTCGACGTGCACTGTACAGGCGCCGCAGACAGCGATGCCGCAGCCGAATTTGGTGCCGGTCAGCCCGAGGCGGTCGCGCAACACCCATAGCAGCGGCATGTCCGGATCGGCGTCGCCCGTGACCGCAATCCCATTGACTGAAAATCTCGTCATTGTATGGCTCCCGTCAGACCAGCTGATAACCACTGCGCGAAATCGGCAGGGTCCGGATGCGCTCGCCAGTCGCGGCGAACACGGCATTGCAGAAAGCGGCATGCGTCGGCACCGGACCAATCTCGCCGACACCGGTTGGCTTGCCGCCGCTCTCCACGAATTGTGTCGTGATGACAGGGGTTTCCGACAGGTGCAGCGGATCGAATTGATCGAAGTTCGTCTGCTCGATCTCACCGTCCGCGAAGGTGACTTCCGTGCGCAGTCCGGAAAGGCCCCAAACCACGCCGCCTTCGATGTTGGACGTGGCAATGCCCGGGTCGAGTGTCTGGCTGATATCTACGGCGCTCCAGACATGGTGACACCTGATGTCCCTGTCCTTGACGGAGATTTCGACGACTTGCGCGATATAGCCGCCGAATGCCTTGGCGAGCGCCAGGCCGCGGAACCGTCCGGCGGGCAGAGCATTCGACCAGCCGCACAAGGTGCCGACAGCTTTCAGCACCGCGACCGCACGAGGGTCGGAAGCGGTAAGCTTCAGCCGATAGGAAAGCGGGTCGTCCTTGGCGCGGCGCGCCAATTCGTCGACAACACTTTCCAGGACAAAGTTGTTCGGCCCGTGGCCGGTTGTGCGCCAAACGGAAACGGCAAGCGGCGTGTCGACGCGATGCTGCTCGACGGCATAGCTTTGAATGGCATAAGGCGTCTTTGTCAGACCTTCGACCGCCATGCCGTCATAGGCTGCCGGCGGCATGATCGGCCGCGCCCAGTCGCCCTCTGCCTTGATGGCGCCGCGCGGGAATATGTAGAGCATGTGGGAAGGCGAGACGACACGATGCGTCATCGCCACCGGCAGGCCGTCATTGCCGAGAGACGCCTTCACCGCATGAAGCATTGGCGGGCGGTAGGCGTCGTAGCGAAAATCTTCTTCCCGGCTCCAGATGACCTTGACAGGGCGGCCAGCGGCCTTTGCAACCATAATGGCGATCTTGGCGAAATCCGCGAGCAGCCGCCGGCCGAAGCCGCCTCCGAGCAACGTCCTGTGGATAATGATCTGGTCGTCCGCCAGGCCCGTCACCTGCCTGGCGACGGCATGGGTGATCTCGACGCCTTGTGTCGGAATCCATAACTCGCACCGGTCCTGCGTCACATGGGCCGTGCAGTTCATCGGCTCCATTGTCGCATGCGCCTGGGCGGGAATTTCGAATGTGACCTCCAGCACGTCGTTCGCAGCCGCAAGAGCGGCAGCGGTATCACCCACTTTGACCATTGTGTCGAACGGGGCGGATTTCAGCAGCGCGATATATTCGGCCTTCTGGCCATCGGTTGAATATCCGGCGAGCGGACCGGGCGTGAATGAAAGATTGGCCCGATCGAGAGCCTGCTTCGCCGTCCAGTAGTCATTGGCAACGACGGCGAGGCCGGATGGAATTTCGACGACGGCAAGCACGCCACGTTCGGCCTTGATCGCCGCTGCATCGAATGCCGCGAGCGATCCTCCTTGCGAAGGGGCCCGGCGGATGGCGGCCACCACCATACCAGGCACTTTCACATCGATGCCGAAGATGGCTGATCCATCGACCTTCGGGGGTATGTCGACGCGCGGCTGCGGCTTGCCGATCAGGTCCGAGCTGCTTGCCGGCTTGATCTGAGGATCTTTCGGGACCTCAAGCCTCGCCGCGTCCGCAGCAACCGAGCCAAAGGTCAGCATCCGGCCTGTCGTATCATGGTGGATGCGGCCCTTGTCGACGCGAAGGCTGGCGGCCGCAACACTCAGACGCGCCGCGGCTGCCTCGACGAGCATCTCGCGCGCGGCCGCGCCGACGGTCCGCATGATCGGGAAGAAGGTCGAGATCGATTCGCTGTTGCCGGTAAACATCCACTGATATTGCGGATGCCGGTATGCGGGATCGAAATCGGACCATTCCAGCCTGACCCGCGACCAGTCGGCGCCGAGCTCGTCCGCGAGCGCCAGGGGAAGGGTGGTTTGGATGCCCTGTCCCATTTCCGACTGGGACAGCACTATCGTCACTTGATCGTCCGGATCGATGCGCAGCCAGGCATTCACGAATTTGTCCGGGGATGCGGCCTGCGCTTTCACGGTCAAGTTCGCCGATAAGACTAGCGCACCGGCCATGCCCAGGAACTGCCTTCGATCCAGTGATCCGGGCGTTGTCGCAACTGGGGTGCACATCATGTTCAGCAATTCCCTTCCAAGCTCCACAGGCCATGCCAGTACCGGCCTCTAGCCATCGATCATAGGATTTGCCATTATTCGATCAACTGAAATCTCTAGATATGCGATATGAATGAACTTGATATCATTTCGCCGAAACAGGTGATCGCGTGGCGAGGAGGAGAGTTTGATGCGCAAAGCCAATACCGATCAGCTGAAGCTGCGCCGGCTGGACTTCACCATGCTAGCAATCTTCCGCGATCTCGTACGACTGCAGAAAACCACGCTTGTCGCGGCAGCGCTGGGCGTAAGTCAGTCCGCCGTCAGCCATGCGCTCGCGCGGCTGCGGGAGCTGTTCGACGATCCCCTGTTCATCAGGCGCCCGAACGGGCTGGAGCCGACGCCTCGCGCCTCACAGCTTCTTCCGCAGATTGAAATCATTCTTCGGCTTGCCCACGCGGCGCTCGACGTTCCCACGCATTTCGAACCTGAAACATCATCGCGCACCTTCAGGCTCGCGGGCAACGACCTGGTCGGCGCCGTGATTGCCCCTCCGCTGATAGGGATGCTGCGCGCCGAAGCACCCGGCTGCCGGGTCGCGTTTCAATTCGCTGTCGGAGCCGAAAGCCTGAACGCCCTGCGCACGAACGAAATGGAGATGGCGATCGGGCGCTTCTGGGATTTGCCGGATGAATTCCAGGCGATGCCGGTCATTGAGGAGGACTTTGTCGTCGTGGTCAGGAAAGACCATCCCGTTGCGCACGGCCCGATATCGCTCGACCACTACCTGGCACTCGATCACGTGCTTGTCTCATTCAGGGGCGGCTTTCATGGTATGGTCGATCAGGCTTTGAAAAAGCGCCGGCTCCGGCGGCGGGTCGTCGCGAGCGTTCCAATGTTCATGACCGCCATGGGCGTTGTCGCGAATAGCGATCTCTCGTCAACGGTTCCGACCAGACTCGCCGCCAAATACGCCAATCAATTCGGGCTTGCGGTGCTTGAACCGCCGCTCGCCGTCGATCCCTTCACGTTTAGCCTCGTGCGGCATGTAAGATCGGCATCAGATATTGGCCTGGATTGGTTGTCGGCAAAGATAATCGAGTGCGCCGGCTTGCCGCGGACCGGCAGCACAATCAGCCAAGGCAAAGCGAATGGCGCTGACAGTGATAAACCCGATCAATGACAGGCGCCGGCGAAGTTCAGTTGCTTGACATGCGGCGCAGCTCAACGGGCTAGCCGCACGAGTTCCCGCTCAACCCCCCAGCGCCTGGTCCAGATCCGCGATCAAATCATCGCCGTCCTCGATGCCGGCCGACAATCGCACCAGCGAATCGGAAATGCCGATCTCGGCCCGCTTCCCGGCCGGGATCGAGCCATGCGTCATCAGCGCCGGGTGCTCGATCAGGCTTTCGACGCCGCCGAGGCTTTCGGCCAGCGTGAACAGTTGCGTGTGCTCGAGGAAGCGTTTTGTGCCGGCGAGGTCGCGGTCGAGCTCGACCGTGATCATGCCGCCGAAGGCGTGCATCTGCTTTCTGGCAATGGCGTGCTGCGGATGGCTGGGGAGACCGGGATAGATGACGCGGCGGATGTCGGGGCGGCGCTCCAGCCAGTGCGCGATCTTCTGGCCGTTCGACGAATGGCGCTCCATCCTCAGCGCCAGCGTCTTGAGGCCGCGCAGCGCCAGAAAACTGTCGAACGGTCCGGAAATGGCGCCGATGGCGTTCTGCAGGAATTTCAGCCGGTCGGCGAGGTCCTTGTTGTCGCCGACTACGGCGATGCCGCCGACCATGTCGGAATGGCCATTGAGGTATTTGGTCGTCGAATGCACAGATATGTCGATGCCGAGCTCCAGCGGCCGCTGCAGATAGGGGCTGCAAAAGGTGTTGTCGGCGACCGAGAGCACGCCTTTGCGCCTGGCCAGGGCGGCGACCGCTTCGAGATCGACGACGCGCAGCAGCGGATTGGTCGGCGTCTCGACCCAGAGCATTTTGGTTTCCGGGCGGATCGCCGCTTCGACCGCGTCAAGATCGGTGAAGTCGACGAAGTCGACCTGGAGGTTGGCCGAGCGCTTGCGCACCCGCTCCAGCAGCCGGAACGTGCCGCCATAGATATCGTCGGTGGCGACGACATGGGCGCCGGAATCGAGCAGTTCGAAGATCGTGGCGATCGCCGCCAGCCCCGAGGCGAAAGCGAAGGCGGCTGCGCCGCTTTCGAGATCGGCTACCGCGCGCTCGAAGGCAAAGCGGGTCGGGTTCTGGCTGCGGGCATATTCAAAACCCTTGTGCACGCCCGGGCTCTGCTGGCCGTAGGTCGAGGTCGCATAGATCGGCACCATCACCGCGCCGGTCGTCGGGTCGTGGCTCTGGCCGCCATGGATGGTGCGCGTCGAGAAGGCCAGGCGGTTGCTGCCCGATACGGTGGCTTTGATGGTCATCTTGCGCGGCGCCTCAGATGGTTGATCAGGTCGATGCGGGTTATCAGGCCGATGAATTCGTCGCCGTCGAAGACGATGGCGACTTCGTTGCGGTCGAACACCGGCAGCAGCGCGTCCAGCGTCTGGCTGGCCTGCAGCGTGTGCAGATTGGCGGTCATCGCCGTGCGCACCGGGGCCTTGAAACGGTCCCAGCGGCTGTCATAGGGGCCTTCGACGTGGGCGAGAATATCGCTTTCGTCGACGATGCCGACCAGCTTGCCGTCGTCCAGCACCGGCAGTTGCGAGACATCCGAACGGCGCATGCGGCCATAGGCGTTGAGCAGGCTTTCGTCAGGGCCGACAGACACGATGTCGCCGGTGCGGTGCGTGCGCATCACCAGGTCGCGCAAATCGCCATGCTGCTCGTGCTCGGCGAGGCCCTGCTCGATCAGCCAGAAATCGTCGAACACTTTCGACAGATATTTGTTGCCGCTGTCGCAGACGAAGGTGACGACCCGCTTCGGCACGGTCTGCTCGCGGCAATAGCGCTGCGCTGCCGAAAGCAGCGTGCCGGAGGACGAGCCGGCGAGGATGCCCTCCCTTGAAAGCAGGTCGCGCACCGCCAGCATGCTCTGCTTGTCGGGAATCGAGTATGCCTTCTTGACCAGCGACAGATCGGCATTGGGCGGGACGAAATCCTCGCCGATGCCTTCCACCGTCCAGCTGCCGGCCTCTTGCATCTTGCCGGTCTTGATCAGGGGCGCCAGCACCGAGCCGACCGGATCGGCGAGAATCATCTCGGTCTTCGGCGAGATTTTTGCGAAATAGCGGCCAAGCCCGGTCAGTGTGCCGCCCGAGCCGACGCCGACGACCACTGCATCGACGTCACCGTCGAGTTGTTGAAAGATTTCCGGACCGGTCGTGGTTTCATGGGCGTCCGGATTGGCCGGATTGGCGAACTGGTTGGCATAAAAAGCGCCGGGCAGCTCGGCGGCGATCTTTTCGGCCATGTCCTGATAGTATTCGGCGTGGCCCTTGCCGACATCGGAACGGGTCATGCGGACTTCCGCGCCGAGCGCCCGCAGATGCTGGATCTTTTCGCGCGACATCTTGTCGGGCACGACGAGGATGATGCGATAGCCTTTTGGGATGCCGACCTGGGCCAGGCCAAGGCCGGTGTTGCCGGCGGTCGCCTCGACAATGGTGCCGCCGCGCTTCAGCCTGCCCTGCTTTTCGGCGTCGGCGATCATCGACAGCGCAATGCGGTCCTTGATCGAGCCGCCCGGATTCTGGCTTTCGAGCTTGACGAACAGCCGGCACTTGCCGATGTCAAATTTGCTCAGCTCGACAACCGGCGTCTGCCCGATCAGGTCGAGAACTGATGCATAGGGCGGACGCAGGCGGGACATTGCCCTGTCCGGGAGGGCGATCTTGTGCACGCTCATGCTGATGCTCCATGGTCAAGCGACCGCCTTGGGCAGGCTGTCAGCCTATCTTCTTTTCCAGCCGTTTGCAGTCTGAAAGAAGATAGATCGTGCCAATCCATTGGCCAGACGGGGAATGGGATTCCAGTCTTTTGGCCGGTCGTTGCCGACAACCCTGCGGGATAATGTACGGCTCGTTAGAGATTTTTGTTTTAGGGAGTTAAGACGTCGGTGCGCTCGGCCCACATCCACGCACCGGCCAAAAACATGGGATCGCTATGCTGCCTCAGCCAGCTTCCGCATCTGGTCCCCGGAAATTGTTTCCTCAACGATGCTCGCGGTGTGGGAAAGAACTCCCAGATAGGTCCCCATCTCCATCTTACTATGAACCATGACGATGCGGCGTGGCGCATGGTCTAGAAGGGCAATGTCCCCCATTTTCATAGCCACGTTGGCAACTGAATTTGGATGTTTGGTAGCAAATTCAAACAGGCTCGTACGTCGACCGTCTTTTACAGCGGCCGCAAATTCCCATTCATGATTTGATGCTCCGACTAGCTTTTCCTTCCGCGCCACTCGGTTTGCGCCAAAGACCGTCTCCAGTTTCGCGATAAGGAATTCCGATGCATCTACGGCCGCCTTTTCCGCCGCTTTGAACGCGCTTATCGTGACCGCCTCGGCGGAACAATTGGCAATCGTTACTATAGCGCCGGCAAGCTGGTCCCCGCCAACCCGGATTGCAAAAAAGGCATGCTCGTCAAACCCCACACCGGTCCGTTCGCTGATTGCCCTAGCCTGTCGAAGATAAATTCGATCACAGCCCATCATCTCGGCTTCTGTAAAGCCCATACCGAAGTCAGTCACAAAGAATGTTGATGGCCCGCCGGCCACGCGAACGACAACTGTCGACCCGCTGGGATAAAGCAGGGGGAGACTCACATATGAGCCTTCAGGACGATGAGCGGCGGAAGTGATCTCCCTGATCGCCACATCAATCGCAGCATAGGCGGTTTCGTTTACTAGCTCGATCATGGGCATACTCAAAACATGGTTGCCGACCAATCAGGCGATGGCAACCAGTCTATATTGGAGATTCTAAACTCTTTGCCTACAAACGCAACGATCTGGTCATATGACGGTTCCGGTTCGATAGGCACAGAGATATCCAGAGCACCCTTCCGGACACTGTTTTGGCTGTGGTTCCAGTTCACCCAGAATTCATGGTGATGCGTGCACTTCTGGAGTTTGTTTCGAAGCTCCGGCGGCCCGATCATTTTGTTGTTGTGGCCTCGAAGGGGACGCCATTCGATACGGGCGAAAGGCCCGCCTCTAGGCTGGCGGCGCGGTGGATAATATTCAAGCTGGAACGAGACATGTTCATCCGGCCGCTGGCGCATGGCCATGGCTCGGAATTTAAGGCCCTCAACCGTCACGCCATCAATATCAATTGGCGACGTGAGAACCATCCATTCCGCGTCGCGAAATTGCCATTTTGACCGGAATGGGAATGTTTTTTGGGCAGAGTAGAGAATACTGAGATCGGCATGCATGCCGTGATCTCATCACGTTTTTGACTGAAGTTCGAGTCCGTGGCGGTTTACCTGCCTGAAGGATAACTCCCCTGTTTTACGCATGTCACATGACCTACCCCAGCAACCGCTTCCCCAGCCTTGCACATTGCATGCGAATATCCGGAATGGCGTCGATCTCGAAGAAGGTGCCGCGGGTCAGTGGTCCGACCGCGAGGATATTGGCCGAGACGGTGCCATCGCCGGCGATGACCTCGCAATTGTCCGATACGTCGAGGCCAAGTCGCAGCGGATCCGGCCGGGCCAGCCCGCGATCGACCAGCGACCGCACCACGCTGTTCGACGTTGTCGAGATGTCCCTGGCGATGCCGGTGCAATCGTAGATGCGGGCGACGTTGAACGTCTCGATGTTTTGCGTGTGGCGCGACTGGACCTGCACGCTGAATTCGTCGCCCGCCGTGATGCCGACGACGCGCCCGGCGACAAGCCGGATGCGGCCCGACTGGACCGCCTCGGTGACACGGCCATAGACCTCCGGCGCCATGCGATGGCGGTGGATGTCCCACCACGCCTTGGTGTGCTCGACGAATCGGCGCTTGGCCGAAGACGGCCAGTTTTGCCAGATCTTCTGGTTGAACGGCCTGAGACCGTCGACGACGTCGCGCCAGTCGATGCCGGCCTTCTGGTGTTCCCGGATCAGGCCGCGGAACCAGCCGACGAAATAGGAGAGCTGGGTGCCGAGCGGAATGTCGGCGACGTCGAGCTTGATCGGATTGCCCTTGCGATGCGGCGAAGGCAGCAGGCCGCGCCGCGACACCGCAATAATCTCGCCGCGATGGCCGCGTTGTTCGAGCGACAGGAAGGAATCGACCATGCTCAACCCCGTGCCCAGCACCAGGACGCGGTCTTCCGGGTCGAGCACGGTGTCGGCCTCCGATCCCATCCTGATCGCATGGCCGTGGCCGGCGCCCGGCTCCTCGTCATGTCCGGTCGCCAGCACGGCAAGGTGGGCGACGACGCTGGTGCCGTTGGCCAGCGCCACCTCGACCCCGGACCCGGTCGGCGCGATCGACAGGCTCTCCTCGCGGATCAGGCGAAGACGCCCCGTCTCGCGCGCCTCGAGCTCGTCCAGCAGTTCCTTCAGATAGCGGGCATAGACGCTGCGCGGCGCGTAGACCGGCGCCTGCTCTGGGGTTGCCAGGCCGCGCTCAAGCAGCCAGCGCCAGAAATTGCCGGGGTCGTCGGCATAGGCGCTCATGCCGGCCGCGCTGACATTCAGCACATGCGCCGACAGCAGCGTGGAATAGGCGATGCCCTGGCCGAAATGCGGGCGCTTTTCGATCAGCGTGACACGGAGATCGGGATTGGGCGCCTTCAACAGATGCGCGGCAAGGACGACGCCGCTGGCGCCGCCGCCGACAATAATGATCGAATTCGGGAGGGTCGAATTTGCGCGGCCGGTCATGCGCGCACCAAGTGCCTGAGGAGCCGTCGGTTCCGGCTCAGGCCTGGATTTTCAGCGCAGCCGAAAGGTCGTCGTCGCCGGCGATATCGCGCATCTCGGCGAGGCTGCGCTGATCCAGCACCTCGGCGATCGCTTGCCGGACCTCCAGCATCAGATGTCGGACTTGGCATGTCGCCTCGTTGCAGTCGTCACAGCGCTGGTACCGGGTGCGGCTGGCGCAGGGAATCGGGGCAAGCGGACCGTCGAGCACGCGCACGACGTGACCAATCTTGATTTCATCCGCCGGCCGCGCCAGGCGGTAACCGCCCTCCTTGCCCTTGCGGCTCTGGACGAAACCGGCATTGCGCAGTTCGCCGAGGATGGCGTCGAGAAATTTCTTTGGGATGTTGTTTCCGGTGGCGATATCGCCAACGAAGGCGAGCTGACCAACCGGCAGCCGCGCCAGATGGACGAGCGCCTTGAGGCCGTACTTGCCCTTTTTTGTGAGCATAGACCGAACGGTTCTCTGTCATGCGATGGCGCAGAGCCACCGGTTGCGAAACGCCTGGCGTGCGTCCCCACCGCGTCCGCGTCCAGGCTTTCAAGACAAATAAATTCTAGTGACATGATATACAAGACGGTCACCATTGACTTTGCTTGATTTTCAAGCCGCTGCGACTACTTGCCGGACGTTCTTTCCTCCTGAAGCCGCGAGGTTGGGGACAGCCAGCGCTCGACACCCATGGGTGTCGAGCGACATGGATGCTCATCGTTCTCCCAATTCCTGTAATGTCGATAAGACTACTATACTTAGGCGCGATACAGGGACTGGTTTTCAAATCGTCGGCCATTCGCAGCATTCATTTGCCGAAGCTGCGCGCAAAACAGGAAATGCTTGTTTGCGGCAGGCCGCGAATTCGCCGGTCCACCGAACGCCGCCAGGCCTGAGGCGTTCAAGTGTCAGGGAGGCGAACGGTTCGCCCACACCAGCCCGCCCAGGCCGACCAGCGCAGTGACGATGCCGATATAGAGCCATTGCGACTGGCCGGTCATGAAGCTGCCGCCGACGAGGCCGATGCCTTGCAGCGACCACAGCGCACCGATGGCGAGCACAATCAACGCCAGCAGATTTTTGATCAATCTCATCGTCGGAATTCCCTTCCCAAGTCGATTCGTCAATTCCGCCATGACCGCGATGGCAAGGCGAAAGGAAGCCGCCCGATCGCTCTCACATCTACTTGCATGATAAACCCGGATCTTGCCGGAAAAACCCCAATGCTGGTGCGAAGACCACCAGACATACATCGGCGCAATCCCGACATCCCATGACAGACTGTTTCCCGCCGACTCCAAACGTGTACTGTAGTCATGGAACCGCCAGACGACTGCCGCATTTGGTGCCACATTCCATCCGTAACGGCCGGGTCTGTCAAACGGAGCCCCTTGGCACAGATGAAGAAACCCAACCAGACCGCGCTTGTCGCGGCGACGATTGCGGCTGGCCTGATGGTCGGCGCATCCACCTCCCCTGCCGCCGCGCAATGCGGCCGCGCCTCCTGGTACGCGCTGACCTCGAAGACCGCTTCCGGCGAGCGGATGAACCCGTCGGCGCTGACCGCTGCGCACCGCACCTTGCCTTTTGGCACCAGGCTTAGGGTCACCAACCGCAACAACGGCCGCAGCGTCGTCGTGCGCATCAACGACCGCGGCCCGTTTATCAGGGGTCGCGTGATCGACCTGTCGAAAGGCGCCGCGGGGCGGCTCGGCTTCATCAGCTCGGGCCATGCTGCTGTGTGCACCAACCGCGTGTAATGCCACCCGTCTGAGATCCGGTCTCACGGCCGAGCCTGGGTTCCTCGCCCCCACGAAAGTGGGGAGGAACCCAGGCTGGAATAAAGCCGCGATTTTTCCCTCTGTCTCGGCGATTTGGACGTCGCTTCGGCTTTCGCGAACCATCAACCCCGGAAGGCAGGCGAATGAGGGTCGCCGCAACCTGACGTTTGCCCGTTGCCGGCACCTTTCGCAGTTGCACAATAAGCCGGCTGCCGCCGTTCAAACCGATTTTCAACGCCTTAGACAAAAGTATAAGCATAAATCAATTCAATTGACGTATTGCATCGCAGCAGTTTGTTGTTAACCTTTGCGCGAGAGATTCAAGGCTCGGCACTGCTGTCGTCCCTTCGGTCGCAGCAGCGGAGTTCTCAATGTTCTACCAGCTCTACGAATTGAACCACGCCGCCGTGCAGCCGGCCCGCGTTTATGCCGATGCGGTGCGGATGTTCTACACCAATCCGCTCAATCCGTTTGCGCACACGTCCTGGGGTCGCTCGGTCGCGGCGACGGCCGAATTGTTCGAGCGCACGACGCGCCGCTACAGCAAGCCGCAGTTCGGCCTGACCAAGACCGTGGTCGACTGGAAAAGCGTCGATGTCACCGAAAAGACGGTGTGGTCGCGGCCGTTCTGCAATCTGCTCCGTTTCGAGCGGGCGGTTCCCGCCGGTCGCCGGCCTGATCCGAAGCTGCTGATCGTGGCGCCGATGTCCGGCCACTACGCGACGCTGCTGCGCGGCACGGTCGAGGCGATGCTGCCGCATGCCGACGTTCACATCACCGACTGGGTCGACGCCCGCATGGTGCCGCTCAGCGAGGGCAGCTTCGACCTCGACGACTATATCGACTACATCGTCGACATGCTGCATGCGCTGGGCCCCGACACCCATGTCATGGCGGTGTGCCAGCCGTCGGTCCCGGTGCTGGCGGCGGTGGCGCTGATGGAAACGCGGGGCGACCCGTTCGTTCCCTCGACGATGACGCTGATGGGCGGGCCGATCGACACCCGCCGCAATCCGACCGCGGTCAACCTTCTGGCCGAAGAAAAGGGCACCGGCTGGTTCCGCGACAACGTCACCATGCAGGCGCCGTGGCCGGTGCCAGGCTTCGGCCGCGAGGTCTATCCCGGCTTCCTGCAGCTTTCGGGCTTCATGAGCATGAATCTCGACCGCCACATCATCGCCCACAAGGACTTCTTCATGCACCTGGTGAAGAATGACGGCGACAATGCCGAGAAGCACCGCGACTTCTACGACGAATATATGGCGGTGATGGATCTGACCGCGGAGTTCTACCTGCAGACGGTCGACACCGTGTTCGTCCGCCATGCTCTGCCCAAGGGCGAAATGATGCATCGCGGCGTCACCATCGATCCCGCCGATATCCGCAATGTCGCGCTGTTCACGGTCGAGGGCGAGAATGACGACATTTCCGGCCTCGGCCAGACCAAGGCCGCGCACGACCTGTGCATCAACATCCCCGCGGACAGGCACGCTCACTACATGCAGCCGGCGGTCGGCCATTACGGCGTCTTCAACGGCTCGCGCTTCCGCTCCGAAATCGTGCCGCGCATCGTCGACTTCATTACCAGCTATGGCCGCCAGACCCGCGTTGCGGTGAAGCCGAGGCTGGTTCGCACCGCCAAGAAGTAAAGATGTAGCCTTCCCGGATGGCAGCCGCTGTTCAAGTCGACCTGTTGCACAATAGCCGCGGTTTCGGCCGCGCGGGTAACCATATCGCAAAACTGGCCGTTGGTATAATTGACAGGGACTGTAGATCGCCCTTAACGTTTCATTAACAACAAGGGACGAGGGGGACGATGATTTCCTCACCAATGGCGAGTGGGCTGCGCGTGTGCGCCCTGTTAGGGCTGGCTCTTGCGACAGGCTGGTCTACGGCGGCTTCGGCGGCCGGACCAATGACAACCGGCGGCCCGACATCGCAGCCGATCGGCCACTACGATTTCTGCAAGACCAGTCCGGCCGAGTGCTCGATCCACCCGGGCAATCTCACCCCCGCCACCATGACCGGCGCGCTCTGGCGCAAGATTCTCAGCGTCAATGCCAAGGTTAACAACACCGTCAAGCCGATAAGCGACATCGACGTTTATGGCAAGGACGAGGTCTGGGCCTACCCCGTCAGGGGCGTTGGCGACTGTGAGGACTATGTCCTGGAAAAGCGCCGCGAATTGAACCGTTTGGGCGTGTCCTACGCCAATCTTCTGATGACCGTCGTGCGCAAGCCGGACGGCGAGGGCCATGCCGTGCTGACCGTGCGCACAAGCAAGGGCGACTACGTCCTCGACAATCTGGACGGAAAGGTCCGCTCATGGGACCGGACCGGCTACCGCTTCCTCAAGCGGCAGGCGATCGACAATACCGGTCGCTGGGTCTCGATCCGTGATGGCCAGCAGGTTCTGGTCGGCGCGGTCCAGTAAGGTTTTTTGCAAGCGACCACTGGATCGCTGAGTTTCGCGTTCCCTCTTCCAGGTGTTTGCGCTGCCCCTCACCTGCCTGCCGGCATCCTCTCCCCGTATAGGGACGGGGAGAGGGCGCTGTCATCGACGATTTCGCCAATCGCCGGCGTTGCCGGGCGGATGCCGAGGCTACGGCCAGCCTCTTTCTCCCCGTTTACGGGGAGAAATGCCCGGCAGGGCAATGAGGGGCGGCGCCAACATCGACAATTGGCCACCTCCACACGATTCGGGCAAGTCCTACGGCCGCCCCAGCGCGGCGCGGATCGATGCAGTGATGCGGCGAAGCTCCGCCTCGTCCAGTTTTTCGATGTTTTCGGCCAGGACATTGGCAAGCTCGGTGGCGGCGGGGCTGAGGCCCGACGTGTCGAGCTTCACCCGCGGGTGCGAGGTCTCGGCCAGCCGCGCCAGTTCTTCGGCATCGTCCCAGATGACATTGAAATAGCCGATGATCTTCTGGATCAGCGTCCAGGTCGGCGCGCCGCGGCGGCCGTGCTCCAGCGCCGACAGATAGGCGGCGCTGACGCCGATCGCCCTGGCCATGGCCTTTTGGCTGACGCCGCGTTCGCTCCGCAGGGCGCGAAGCTTTTCGCCGAACGGAGTCAAAACTCCATCCTCGTGGGGTGCATCCTCATGCGCGCATCCGCATCAGCGCGCACGCCGCAGGCGGACATAGAGCGCGCCCGAGCCGCCATGCTTGCGGGCGGCGTGGTCGTGGCTGGAAACCAGCGGCCTGAATGCGGGTGTCGACAGCCAGGCCGGCACGGCGCGCCGCAAGATGCCGTCGCCGCCGGACGAGGAGCCCTTGCCGGTGATCACCAGCACATAGCGGATGCCACCGGCATGCGCCCGGTGCAGGAAGGAGAACAAGAGCGAATAGGCTTCGTCCTGGCTCAGGCCATGCAGGTCGACGCGGCCTTCGATCGGCAGCCGACCCTTCGACAGTTTTTCCAGCGTCGGCTCGTCGAGCGCATGCGAAACATGCTGCGTCCTGGCTTTCGTGGCCACAGCAGGAGCCATCGCCTGGACACGCAGTGGTGGCTTGGTGTCATCAGCGATGTCCGCCGGGATGCCGATGACGGACTTGCCCTTCAGCGGCTTGGCGGTGCGCGCCACCAGGTTCCACAGGACCCGGTCGTCCTCGCTCAGCCTGTCGATGCGCCGTGTCATCGCCCCGCTCCCGGCACAAGCCGACGAGGAATCAGCGTGTAGAAATCGGCAGGATTGCGGATAACGCCGGCGATCTCGCCGGCCGCATCTCCCGTACCAGTGAACAGGTCGCCACGGGCCGGGCCGGTTATCGCCGAGCCGGTGTCCTGCGCGATCATCAGCCGTCGGAACGGCTTGTTGTCGAAAGCGGTCAACGACGGCCCATCGATATAGAACGGCGTGCCGAATGTATGCAAAAGACGGTCGACAGCGACGGAGCGGCCCGGCGTCAGCGGCACTTTTGCGGCAGCGATCGGCCCGAGTTCCGGGTCATCGACCGCCGCCTCGCTGGCGGAAATCTCGCGGAAAAAAATATAGGAGCGGTTGCGCCACAGGATCTCGTCGATGCGCTCAGGATGCGCCTTGAACCAGGCGCGGACCGACTGCATGGTTACCGCTTCCAGCGGGATTTCGCCTAGCTCACTCAGGATCTTGCCCGGTCCGGTAAAGCGCTGGCCGGATTTGGCGGCATAGGTGACGCGGCAAATTCGGCCGTCGGTCATGGTGAGCCGCGCAGAACCCTGTACGTGGATGAAGAAGGCATCGACCTTGTCGGCGAGCCAGGCGATTTCCAATCCCCTGCCCGCCATACCCTTGCCGGCCAAACCCTTGACGAGCGCGCCGCGCTCGATCTCGCCGCGGTCGAAATACTCGACCGGTCCGTCCGGCGTGGCGCGGCCGAAGGCGAGATAGGGATCCATGCCGTCGGGCCGGTTGGCGTCATCGATGTCGACGAGATCGGCCGGACGCGACAGCAGCGGCACCGTAAATCGTTCGGTTCGCACCGGCGAAGCGTCGACCACCGGCTCATAGAAGCCGGTGACGAGACCGGCACCGCCGCTATCCGCTGCAATGTGTGCCGGGATGAAATGACGCTCGAAGAAGGCGCGGGCTTCGCGCCGGTCGGTTGGCGAAACGCTGCGGGCTGCAGCATAGGCCTCGGTGAAGGCATTGGAATCGACACCGAGCCCGCCGGAGCGATAGGGTTTCGCCAGGATGTGAAAAGCCGAACGCCGGAAAGCGGCGAACGCGGCCAGATGGTCGTCCTCGTCCCAGCCGGGCAGATCGTCAAAGGATTTTTCGCGGAACGCCTGAGAAAGCGACACGACAGACCCCGCCGTGGTCCGGGCTCAGTCTTCTTCTTCGGTGGCGACGAGCTTCCAGTTCGGGTCGCGCGAGCGCGTATCGCGGGCAAAGGTCCAGACATCCTTGACCTCGGCGACGGTTTCGGGATCGCCGTCGATGACGGCGCCGGCCTTGTCGCGCGTTGCCGAAATCAGTTCGCTGACGATGCGCAGCGTGATATGCGCCTCGCTGCCCTTCATCTCGGCGGAAACGATGTCGGCCTTGTCGATGCCGACGAAGGAGGACTGGATCTTTTCCGACTTCGCCTCGCGGTCGCCGATCGCCGCGACAAAGCCGTCATAGACCTCGCGCGACAACAGGTTCTTCAGCGTCTTGCGATCGCCATCGGCATAGGCCATGACGATCATCTCATAGGCCATCTTGGCGCCGTCGACGAAGGTTTTGGGGTCGAATGCGGGATCATTGTCCTTGATCGCGCGCAGACCCTTGTTGAGATCGGTGTCAGGCTTGGCGAAGGCGTCGATCGCCGCATAGGCGTCGATTGCCGGCTCTCCCGGCGCTCGCTTGCGCGGCAGCGAGACCACATTCTCGGGCTTCTGGGCGTCGTCGCGGGTGCGGCCCGCCGTATAGGGATCGAAGGGCGGCCGCTCGCTGCCGGTGCGGCGGCCGAGCACATTGCGCAGCTGGAAAAAGATCACAACCGCCGCAACCAAAAAGAAAATCGTGCCGAAGTCGAAGAATCCCATATCTTCCGCCAATCAATCCCTACTCCGGCCGGACCGCCCGGCCAGGCAATGGCTGCGGTCGCATAGCGTTCAACATCCAAAGCATATAGAACGCAAGCTGCAATCATTCAAATTAAAGGCAGCCATACCTATCTAAAAGCTTCAGTGCCAGCGGCGATTGCCCGCCTGCCGGCAAAACATCGAAACGATCGGTCAAGATTTGCGCATTTCGCTGCTTCCCCTGTTCATCCTGGCGCTTCCGCTGTTGGAGATCGCCGGTTTCGTCGTTGTCGGCCGCCAGGTCGGCGCCCTGGCGACGGTCGGCCTGGTGCTGGCTTCGAGCATCGCAGGCGCGCTGTTGTTGCGATACCAGGGATTCGGCGTTATGACCCGGGTCCGTGCCGAAATGGACGCCGGACGTGATCCAAGCCGTCAGCTCGCGCATGGCGCCATGATCGTGCTGGCGGCGATCCTGCTCATCGTTCCCGGCTTCATCACTGACATTTTCGGCATTCTGCTACTGCTGCCGCCGGTCCGCGACCTCGCCTGGCGCCGGCTGAAAGGCCGCATCGTGATGGCGACCAGTTTCGGCACCGGCGGATTCCGGGCGCGGCCGCGCGAGAAGACCATCGACCTCGACGACAGCGACTATTCGCGCGGCGACGAGCGCGGCCCCGATCACAATTCCCCCTGGCGCCGCCTCAAGGACGAGTAGGCGCGGCGCCTTCTTTCCTTCTCCCTTGTTGTGGGAGAAGGTGGATCGGCGCGCAGCGCCGAGACGGAAGAGGGGTGTTGGACGGAGTGCGTCGCAGCCAAGCTGGAACACCCCTCATCCGTCGCCTTCGGCGACACCTTCTCCTACAAGAAGGGGAGAAGGGAGAGCCGGGCAAACCTTGTCTTGTCATGCCGGCCATGGTAGCGAACGCCCGATTTCAATCCGGTCAGCAACGCTGCCGAGGCAAAAGGACAAAGGCTTATGGCCAGCAAAGACGACGCGCCGACCGGCGCGGCCAGTGGCAACGGCGACGCGACGCAGCCCTCGCTCAGCGTGCTCGCCCAATATGTGAAGGACCTTTCCTTCGAAAGCCCCGGCGCGCCGAACTCGCTGCGCGGCCGCGACAAGGCTCCCGGCATCGCCATCAACGTCAATGTCAACGCCAACCCGCTTTCAGACAAGCAGTTCGACGTCAATCTGACGCTGAACGCCAAGGCGTCCTTCGACAAGGAAGTGCTGTTCAACGTCGAGCTGGTCTATGGCGGCGTGTTCGCCATCAGCGGCTTCCCGCAGGAGCACATGCTGCCGCTGCTGTTCATCGAATGCCCACGGCTGCTGTTCCCGTTCGCCAGGCAGATCATCGCCGAGGCGACCCGCAATGGCGGCTTCCCGCCGCTGATGCTCGATCCGATCGATTTTGCGCAGATGTTCCAGCAGAAGCTGGCCGAGGACCAGGCCGCCAGCAAGGTCAAGGTGAGCTGACGAGGCTGCAGAGCAGACACTGAAAACCCGGCCTCGCGCCGGGTTTTTTTTTGGGGCGCCGGCGGGACAGCGCCCCCATTCTGGCCTGCCGGCCATCTCCCCCACAAGGGGGAGATCGGC
>SAQR01000088.1 GCA_004020365.1 Mesorhizobium sp. | reverse complement strand
GCCGCGACCAGCGCCGAATCCGAAATACGTACCTTGTGGTGCTGCTCGTATTTTTCCTTCAGGCCGCGCAGGATGGAGACGGTGTCTTCCACCGTCGGCTCATTGACGAAGACCGGCTGGAAGCGGCGGGCAAGGGCAGCGTCCTTCTCGACATGCTTGCGGTATTCATCGAGCGTCGTTGCGCCGACGCAATGGAGTTCGCCGCGTGCCAGTGCCGGCTTCAGCAGGTTCGACGCATCCATGGCGCCATCCGCCTTGCCGGCGCCGACGAGCGTGTGCATCTCATCGATGAACAGGATGATGCCGCCGGCGGCAGCGGTGACTTCCGAAAGGACAGCTTTCAGCCGCTCCTCGAATTCGCCGCGATATTTGGCGCCGGCGATCAGCGATCCCATATCGAGCGCCATCAACTGCTTGTCCTTGAGCGATTCCGGCACGTCGCCATTGACGATGCGCAACGCCAGCCCTTCGGCGATCGCCGTTTTGCCGACGCCGGGTTCACCGATCAACACCGGATTGTTCTTGGTGCGGCGCGACAGCACCTGGATGGTGCGGCGGATCTCGTCGTCGCGGCCGATGACCGGGTCGAGCCTGCCGGCGCGGCCGTCGGCGGTCAGATCGCGCGCGTATTTCTTCAGCGCATCATAGCCCTGCTCGGCGCTCGCCGAATCGGCGGTGCGACCCTTGCGGACGTCGTTGATCACCTGGTTCAGCGCCTGTGGCGTCACGCCGGCCTTAGTCAGAATGTCAGCGGTCTTGGCCGATTTCTCGACCGCCAGCGCCGTCAGCAGCCGCTCGACCGTGACGAAGCTGTCGCCGGCCTTCTTGGCCAGTTCCTCGGTGGTCGAGAACACCTTGGCCAGCGGCTGCGCCAGATAGAGCTGGCCGTTGCCGCCCTCCACCTTCGGCATTGCCTCAAGTGCCGTCTCGACGCCCAGCTTGACGTCGCGGACGCTGCCGCCGGCGCGCTCGATCAACGACGCTGCCAGGCCCTCGTCGTCATCGACGAGCACTTTCAATATATGTTCGGGGGTGAACTGCTGGTGGTTGCGCGAGAGCGCCAAGGTCTGCGCCGACTGGATGAAGCCGCGCACGCGCTCGGAATATTTCTCAAGGTTCATATCTGTCTCCTTCCGTCACCGGCCCGCTTTGCGGCACCGGATCAGATTGCGGTGACGGACCCGCCCGTTCGAGCCGGGTCCTGTTCACGCGAGATATGGGGCGCAAGGCACGGACCCTCAAGTCGTCCCGATGACAGCGGACTCATAATATTCCGCGGGCGCACAATGCGAAACGGCGGAGATTTCTCTCCGCCGTCCAGAAATGTCTGGGTGTTGCTCGATCAGTTGTCGACGTCGACGATGGCGGGCTCGCCACCGGCGTCTTCGGCCGGCGCTGCGTTCGCGTTATCGCCGCCAGCATTGTCGTTACCGCCATCCACCTGATCAGCATTGACGCGCGGACGGCGCGGACGCCTGGGGCGGCGGGCAGCGCCGCTTTCGGCGGCGGCTTCGTTCATCTCGGCCTGGGCAGCCAGAGCCGCCGGCGAAAAGCTTTCGAACTGCGGTGCGGGTTCAGCCGCAGGCTCGTTCGAAGACACAGCTTCCGCCTGAACGGGCGCCTCGTTCTGAACCGGTGCCTCATTGCGCCGGTTTTGATCGCCGCGCTGTCCACCCTGCTCGCCGCGCGCACCAAATTCGCCGCGCTGGCCGTTCTGGCCGTAGCCGCCATTTGGGCGACGGTCGCGATGGCGGCCGCCATTATCGCGCCCACTGTTATCGCGCCCACCGGCATCGCGGCCGTTATCGCGATTGTCGCGGCCGTTTTCCTGGTTGAACGTCAATTCGGTCGGCGTGCCGTCGATGACCGGCTGCGGGCCGGCGCCATGGTTGACCACCGGAGCCGAAGTCTCGCGGACATTGCTGTTGCCGGCATTGTCGAACTCGTCACGATCTTCGTCGCCGTCATCGTCGAAATCGTCGCGGTTCTGCTGAGCGCTCTGGATCGGTTGCTGCGCCTGCGCGGCAGCGATGATGCGATTGTAGTGCTCGGCGTGCTGAAGATAATTTTCCGCCATCACCCGGTCGCCGGAGCTCTGCGCATCACGGGCAAGGGTTGCGTATTTTTCGGCGATCTGCTGAGCCGATCCGCGGATCTTCACGTCCGGACCGTTGCTCTCGTAATTGCGCGTCAGGGGATTTGGCCCCTTGCGGTTGTTGTTATTGTTATTGCCGCCGCCGCTGTTGTTGCGACCGCGCATGCGCCTGTTCTGCTGTTGTGGCCTCATTCGACTCTCTTCATTTTGAAATTTTCGAAAACTTTTCCACGAACGGAGGCGCTCATGCAGCCAGCCGTTTCGTCTCTTCACCGGCGTTCGCCCGCATCGATTGCGTTGGCGCCACGTCTCATCCTGTTCCGGTTACATCACTTGTCGGACGATTCCCGCACGAAGCTTGGGCGTCGTTTGCGCAAGAAGGCAGCTATTTCCAAGGAAACCGAATCGCTAAGAGCACTGCCTGCTTCGTCTCATCCGGTTAAGGCGACCCTAGCCGCATTCCCCGGCATTGCCAAGCGCTTTTTTCGCACTGCATCACGGCTTTGTCGGTGCAAAGATCAGAACCCTGTCGTTTCCGCCAAAGTCGCGAAATACCCCCGCCGGCACATAGCCGGATGCAGAGAATATGTCAGTGACCTCTTTGCGTTGGGTGTGGCCGATCTCGACCGCAATCCTGCCCTCGGCTTCCAAAAACCCTGCCGCCACGGCGGCGATGATCCTGTAAGGACTCAGACCGTCCACGCCGCCATCGAGGGCTTGGCGCGGATCGAAATCGCGGACTTCGTCCTGCAGATTTTCAATGTCTATGGACGCTATATAGGGCGGGTTAGCGGCAATTACATGGTATCGGCCAAAAACTTTTTCGAACCAGTCGGATTCGAGCACGTGGAACCGGTCGGCCAACTCCAATTCCCTGGCATTGCGCATTGCGGTCGCCAGCGCGCCTGGCGAAATATCGACGCCGGTAGCAACCGCCGCCGGAACGGCGCTGAGCAGCGCCAGGCTGATGGCGCCGGTGCCGGTGCCGAGATCGAGGATGCGGCACTCGCCTTGCCGTTCCGCAGTCGTCCTTACGAAGGGCAGCACCGCTTCGACCAGCGTTTCGGTGTCCGGTCGCGGCTCCAGCGTTTCCGGTGACAGCGACAGGCGCAAGCCGTAGAAATCGCGATAGCCCAGGATGCGATGCACCGGCTCACCGGCAACCCGCCGTCTCACCGCTGCATCGATCGCGGCAATTGCGCCGGCATCGACACCGTATTCGGGATCGGCGATGGCTTGTGTGCGGGTCGTGCCGGAAAAATGTTCGACGATCAGCCTCGCATCCAGCGCCGGGTCGGCGACTGCGGCCGCGGCAAGGCGTGCCCGCGCCGCTTTCAGCAGCGAACCTAGCGTCCCGGGCAGACCGTCAGCCATCGAGGCCGATATCGGCGAGCAGCTTTGACTGGTGATCGGCGATCAGCGCGTCGATGATCTCGTCGAGTTCGCCCATCATCACCCGGTCGAGCTTATAGAGCGTCAGATTGATGCGATGGTCGGTGACGCGGCCCTGTGGGAAATTATAGGTGCGGATACGCTCCGAGCGATCGCCCGAGCCGACCTGCGATTTGCGCGATTCGGAGCGTTCCTCGTCAGCCTTGCTGCGCTCAAGGTCGTAAAGCCTGGCGCGCAGGATCTGCATGGCTTTGGCCCGGTTCTGGTGCTGCGACTTCTCCGCCTGCACCACCATGATGCCGGTCGGCAGATGGGTGATGCGCACTGCCGAATCGGTGGTATTGACGTGCTGGCCGCCCGAACCCGAGGCGCGCATCGTGTCGATGCGGATGTCTTCGGCCCTGATGTCGATGTCGACCTCTTCCGCTTCGGGCAGCACGGCAACCGTCGCCGCCGAGGTGTGGATGCGCCCGCCGGCCTCGGTCGCCGGCACGCGCTGCACGCGATGCACGCCGGACTCGAATTTCAGATGGGCAAAAACCCCCTTGCCTGAAATGGTGGCGATGATTTCCTTGTAGCCGCCGACCTCGCCCTCGCTGGCCGACACCGTCTCGAAACGCCAGCCATGTGCCGCGGCGTAGCGTTCGTACATGCGGAACAGGTCGCCGGCAAAGAGAGCCGCCTCATCGCCGCCGGTGCCGGCGCGGATTTCGAGGATGGCGTTCTTGTCGTCGGCGGCATCCTTGGGCAGAAGCAGGATCTGGATATCATGCTGCAGCGCGTCGATGCGCTCCCTGACCTGCGGCAGATCGGCCTCGGCCAATGCCCGCATTTCGGCATCGGTGCTTTTGTCGGCGAGCATCGCCTGCAGATCGGCCTGTTCACGCTCGGCGAAGCGCAGCGCCCTGATCTTTGCCACCATCTCCTGCATGTCGGCATATTCCGACGCCATCCTGACATAGGCGTCCGCCGCCGGCCCGGCCGACATCTGCGCTTCGAGCATGTCGAAACGCTTGACGACTTGATCCATACGGTCGCGGGGCAGGTTGATCATTGCAAAGTCTACAACGGAATGGAGCGGTCGTCGGCAAAGGCCTGCAGCAGCGCCCGCATCGGCAACCCCTGGGCCGGCGCCATAAGATTGTCGTCGAAGAACGCTTCCAGCTCGGCCAGCGGCAGTTCCGTCAGCATCGCCTTGACCGGACCGATCGAGGCCGGCGACATCGAGATCGATCGGTAGCCAAGGCCGATCAGCGCCATCGCCGAGATCGGCTTGCCGGCCAGTTCGCCGCACAAGGTCACCGGGGTTTGATTGCGCACGCCGGCGTCGGCAATCTGCTTCAGCGCGCGCAGGAACGGCGTCGACAGCACATCGAAGCGGTCGGCGAGCTGCGTGTTGCCGCGATCGACCGCCATGACGAACTGGAACAGATCGTTTGAGCCGACCGAGACGAAATCGACGGCCTGCATCAACTCATCGAGCTGGAACAGCAGCGAAGGCACTTCCAGCATGGCCCCGAGCTTCAGGCTGGTCGGCAGATGATGGGCAAAACGCGACAGATGCCGCACTTCGCGATCGATGATTTCGCGCGCCTGGGCGATCTCGCCGAGTTCCGTCACCATCGGCAGCATCAGCTTCAGTTCACGCCCGCCGCAAGCCTTCAGAAGCGCGCGGATCTGGGTGCGCAACAGGCCCGGCCGGTCGAGCGTCAGGCGGATGGCGCGCCAGCCGAGCGCCGGGTTCTCTTCCTGGATCGTGTCCTTGAAGTAGGGCAGCACCTTGTCGCCACCGATATCGATGGTGCGGAAGGTCACCGGCTTGCCGCGCGCCGCGTCGAGCACGTCACGATAGAGCCGTTCCTGGGCTTCCGCCCGTGGAAAGGTCGAGGCGACCATGAATTGCAGCTCGGTGCGGAACAGGCCGATGCCGGCGGCGCCGGCCTCGGCAAGCTGCGGCAGATCGACGGCCAGGCCCGCATTCATCAAAAGGTCGACCTGGACGCCGTCCTTGGTCATCGACGGCTTCTTGCGCAGCTCGCGATAGACCTCCTGCCGCCGCGCTCGGAAGCGGACCTTTTCGGCATAGGCGGCTTCGAGGTCCGGCTGGGGGCGCAGGTGGATCGCGCCTTCTTCGCCGTCGACAATGATGGCGTCGCCGTTTTCCGCCATGGAAACGGCACCCTTCATCTGGCCTGCAACCGGGATGCCCATGGCCCGCGCCACGATAACGACGTGGCTGGTCGCTGCGCCGTCCTCCAGCACCAGCCCGCGCAGCTTGTCTCTGGGATAATCGAGCAGTTCGGCGGCCCCCATCGAGCGGGCGACGATGATGGCGTCCTTCGGCAGCGAGGCCGCGACATCGTCCGGCCCGCGCCCCATCAGCTGGCGCAGCAGCCGGTTGGCGAGATCGTCGAAATCGCTCATCCGCTCGCGCAGATAAGGATCGGTCATGTGCAGCATGCGGGCACGCATGTCGCTCTGCACTTTTTCCACCGCCGCTTCCGCGGTCAGGCCGTTGCGGACCGCCTCTTCCAGCCGGCGCACCCAGCCGCTGTCGTTGGCGAACATGCGATAGGCTTCGAGCACCTGGCGGTGCTCGCCCTCGAAGGCGACTTCGCGGCGTTCCAGCATGTCGTCGATGGAGAGCCGGAGCGAACCGAGCGACGCATCGAGCCGCCTGATCTCCTCATCGCTGTCCTCGTTGAACAGATTGGTGACGACGATGCGCGGCTCGTGCAGCACGACATGGCCAAGTCCGACGCCCTCGTTGAAGGACAGGCCGGTAAAGCTCACCGGGCGGCGCAGGTCGAGTTCCAGGCCGGGCCGGGTCAGCCGGGCAAGGTCGCCGGTGGCGATCATCTCGGCGATCACCATTGCCGTCGTTTCCAGCGCCTCGACCTCGTCGTCGCGATAGTGGCGCATGGTCTTGTTCTGGACGACCAGCACACCGAGCGTGCGCCCTGCCCTGAGCACCGGCACGCCGAGGAAGGAATTGTAGATCTCCTCCCCCGTCTCCGGCAGGTAGGCGAAGGCTGGATGTTCCTGCGCGTTGGAGAGGTTGAGCGGCCGTGCCGAGGCCGCGATCGTGCCGACGAGGCCTTCCCCCAGCCTGAGCTGCGCCAAATGGACGGCCTTCGGATTCAGGCCCTCGGTGGCATAGAGTTCGAGCACCGAATCGGCGCGCAGCACGTAGAGCGAGCACACTTCGGCGACCATATTGGCGGCGATGTCGCGCACGATGCGGTCGAGCCGCTCCTGCGGCTCCAGCGGCTCCTGCATGAGCTCGCGGAGCCGTTTCAGCAAAACGCGCGGGCCACTGGCCGAATCACGCATCGCGGCTTGTTCTCCAATCGACATTTTGCCCGCCGCGTTTCTCCCGCGGCCGGCGCTCACTGACCGAGCAATCTGCTACTGCTTATCCAGACCATAGATGGAATGCAAAGTGCGAACCGCAAGTTCTGTGTAGGGACCGTCGATCAGGATCGAAATCTTGATCTCGGATGTCGTGATCGCACGGATGTTGATCGATTTGTCGGCGAGCGCCTTGAAGGCGGTGGCGGCAACGCCGGCATGGCTCCTCATGCCGATGCCGATGACCGAGACTTTCGACATGCCGGCTTCCGACTGCACGACGTCGTAGCCGATCGTGGTTTTCAGCCGCTCGAGCACGGCAAGCGCCTTGTCGACATCGCCGGACGGCACGGTGAAGGTCATGTCGGTGAACTTGCCGTCCTCGGAGATGTTCTGGACGATCATGTCGACATTGATGTTGGCTTCGGCCAGCGGCCCAAAAATGCCGGCGGCAACCCCCGGCCGGTCGCCGACGCGGCGCAACGAGATCTGCGCTTCGTCCTTGGCGTAGGCAATTCCGGTGACGACCTGCTGTTCCACGATCTCTTCCTCGTCGCAAATAAGCGTTCCGGGCGGATTGAGCAAATCCCCCATTCCGGGCGCGTCGGGATCATCGAAGGACGACCGCACGAAAGTACGCACCCTGTGCACCATGGCAAGCTCGACCGAGCGCACCTGCAGGACCTTGGCGCCGAGAGAAGCCATTTCGAGCATTTCCTCGAAGGAAATCTTGGCCAGCCGCCGCGCTTTCGGCTCGATGCGCGGATCGGTGGTGTAGACTCCGTCGACGTCGGTGTAGATGTCGCAGCGGTCGGCCTTGACCGCCGCCGCGATGGCGACGGCACTGGTGTCGGAGCCGCCGCGGCCGAGCGTCGCGATGCGATTGTCCGGCCCGATGCCTTGGAAGCCGGCGACCACCGCAACCTGACCCTCGCCGAAGCGCTTGATCAGGAATGCGCCGTCGATGTCGAGAATGCGCGCCGCGCCATGCGCATTGTCGGTCTTGATCGGGATCTGCCAGCCTTGCCAGGAACGGGCATGGACGCCCATGTTTTGCAGCGTGATTGCCAGCAGACCGGCGGTCACCTGCTCGCCGGAGGCAACGACAGCGTCATATTCGCGCGCGTCGTGCATCGGCGAGGCTTCGCGCGTCCACAGCACGAGCTCGTTGGTCTTGCCGGCCATCGCCGAGACGACCACCGCTACCTCATGGCCGGCATCGACCTCGCGTTTGACATGGCGCGCCACATTGCGGATGCGGGCGATGTCGGCGACGGAGGTCCCGCCGAATTTCATCACGATGCGCGCCATGGAAGCGAAATGCCTTTGACTGGGTGCCGGAGCGGCGGCCGAAAAACGGAAAGCGAGCGTCGGGCTGGGCGAGCCGCTGAATTCGCGGCCTCCTTAGCCAAATGCTTTGGGTTTCGCAAGGCGTGCCACCGCTTGCCCCGCTTGCCCCCCGCTTGCCCTGGGGCGACGAAGGCGACATACGAGCGCAATGCGTGTGCCCGAATGCCCGTCGCATAGGCGCAGCGGGCAGCAGCCGAAATTTGCTGCCTTGACATTCGCCGGCTCTCGACCGACTTCCTAGCGCACCAGAGCGCGATCAGCAAAAGTGGTGTCCGGTTTTGCGTCCGATCGCGCTCTGAATTTTTGAGTCTGCGGGAGACCACACGATGCCAGAACCCCGACGATCGACGATCGATGCCGGAGAAGTGGAGCGTTTTTCCGCGCTTGCCGCCGAATGGTGGAATCCGAACGGCAAATTCCGCCCGCTGCACAAGTTCAATCCGATCCGGCTTGCCTATATACGCGACCAGGTGGCGGCGCGCTTCGGCCGCGACCCACGCGCGGCGCGGCCGTTCGAGGGCTTGCGCATCCTCGACATCGGCTGCGGCGGTGGATTGTTGTGCGAGCCGATGGCTCGGCTTGGCGCCGAAGTGGTCGGAGCCGACGCATCCGCCACCAACATCGAAGTGGCCAGGCTGCATGCGGCGGAGGTCGGCGTGACGGTGGATTACCGTGCCACGACAGCAGAGGACCTGGCTGACGCCGGTGAGAAATTCGACGTCATCCTCAACATGGAAGTGGTCGAGCATGTTGCCGACATCGACCTGTTCGTGGCCAAATGCGGCGAGATGCTCAAGCCCGGCGGCATCATGTTCGTCGCCACCATCAACCGCACGCTGAAGGCGCTCGGCCTGGCCATTATCGGCGCCGAATATGTGTTGCGCTGGTTGCCGCGCGGCACCCACCAGTTCGGCAAGCTGGTGCGGCCGGACGAGCTGGAAAAGGCGCTTGCCGGCACTGGCCTGACCATCATCGACCGCACCGGCGTCACCTACAATCCGCTCGCCGACCGCTGGCAGCGGTCGAAGGACATGGACGTCAACTACATGGTCCTGGCGGAGAAGGCACCCGCCTGAACCTTCTCACGCCGCCACCTTCTCGCCCGTCTGATTTTGCGCCTTCGTGGCGATCTGGCTTTGCGCCTTGGTGGTGATGAACACGCCGGCGACAATGATGGCAGCGCCGGCCCAGGTCAGCAATTGATAGTGCTCGCCGAGAAGCATCGTCCCGGCAAACAATCCGACCGCCGCCGCGACATAGCCGATCTGGCTGAGATAAACCGGGCCGCCGACCGCCTGTAGCCGGAAGAAGAATGCGAACATCGCCGCGGCTGACGCGACCTGCCCGACGACCACCAGCGGCACGCCGGCTAGCAGGGCGAGCGAACCGCCGCCCTGCAGCGTGAGGATGCCGCAAAAAAGCAGTGCAGCCGATGCCAGATGGCTGCCGACGGCAAGCTCGATCGGTCCGGTCCCTAAGGGCCAGTCGGCCGTGCGGTAGATATTGCCGGCGGCAAGGCTGACCGGGATGAGCAGCCCCACCGCCACCCAGAAAAATTCGGCCGGCTGGCCGGCCTCGCCACGCGTCACCGCCACCATGACCGCACCCACGAAGCCGACGACAATTCCGACGACGCCAGGCAGATTGGGGCGCCGGACGCCCAGCAGGATCGAAAACACCAGTGTGACCACCGGCGACAGCGTGAACATGATGCCGGTGTAACCGGCACCGAGGTGCGGAATGGCCGAGAACATCAACAGATTGGGAAAGGCGTAGGACACCGCTGCGGTGACGAAGAAATAACGCAGCCTGTGCGGGGTGAGCCGGACGCGCTGCCCGCGCAGCAGCAGGACGCACAAAAGCACGCCGCCGGCGCCGAGCGAGATGACAAGCGCCCAGACCATGGCCGAAACGCCGGCTGCCGTGGCGATCTTGCCGAACGGCAGCGTCAGGCCGAGCAGGCCGCCGGTGACGAGCAAAAGACCGAGCGCTGAATCCCAGAGAAATTTCATGACGAACCTTGTCTTTGCGGCCCTTGGCCAGCACTGTGACTCAAGCTATGATAATGGAAAGATTCTTAATGTCAAGATATTTAACGGTGAGATAGATGGATCGCGCCGCGAAAGCGATCGAGCAGTGGAAACGGGAACGGCCGGACCTCGACGTCTCGCCGATGGCCGTGCTTGGACGGCTGAACGAAGCCTCGTCGCTGATTGCACGAGAACGCCTCGCTCCGCTGTTTGCCCGGTTCGGGCTGCAATCCGGGGAATTCGACGTGCTGGCGACGCTGCGCCGTTCCGGATCACCTTACGCGCTGACGCCAACCGCCCTCTATGAGGCGACGATGGTGACGTCGGGCGCCATGACCAACCGGCTCGACCGACTTGAGAAATCCGGATTGATCAAGCGTGGGCCGCATCCCAACGACCGGCGTGGGGTTGTCGTGCAGCTGACCGATAAAGGGCTGGCACTGGTCGATGAAGCGGTTGCCGCCCATGTCGCCAACGAACACGAGATACTTTCCGGCCTGACGCGCGCCGAACAGGACACACTTGCTCGCCTGCTTGAGAAATTGATCGGCAGCGTAACCTAGTCAGTCAGTTGCGGTCGTCGGGGAAACTTGGGATCGGCATGAATTCGACGCCGTCCTCGGCCAGGCTCTTGGCCTCCTCCAGGGTCGCCTCGCCATAGATGCCGCGCGGATCGCTCTCGCCGAAATGGATCTTGCGCGCTTCCTCGGCAAACTTGTCGCCGACATAGTCGGCGTTCTCGCGCACCTTCTCGGCCATCGCCTTCAATTGCGCCAGCGCCTGCTTCTGGGCCTCGCCCATGGCGAGCGCGATCTTTTCTCGGCTGCGCCCGGTGGAGACGGCCGGCGCCATCAACGCCTTTTCGATCTTGTGCGAGCCGCAGGTCGGGCAGTCGACGAAGCCACGCTTCCTCTGGGTGTCGAAATCGTCGTTGCTGCGAAACCAGCCCTCGAATTCGTGCTCATGCTCGCAGATCAGGGAAAACCGGATCAAGATGCTGCACCCCTGAGACTTCGCGCCTCGACCGGAGTGGCGTTCACGGCGAAGTCGCGTGAATTTTTCAGATTTGGGATCTTCTTGCGCGCGGCGGCCGACTGCGCCGGGTCGATCTCGGCGACGATCACCGCGGGCTTGTCATGCGCCGCCTCGGCGACGATGCGGCCCCACGGATCGACGATCAGCGAATGGCCATAGGTCTCGCGGCCGTCCTCGTGCAGGCCGCCTTGCGCCGCGGCAACGACATAGGCGCCGTTCTCGATGGCGCGCGCCCGCAGCAGCACATGCCAGTGCGCCTCGCCGGTCTGACGGGTGAAGGCGGCGGGCACCGAAAGCAGGTCGGCGCCGGCCATCGCCTCGGCGCGGAACAGCTGCGGAAAGCGCAAATCGTAGCAGACGGCGAAACCCAGCTTCGCCCCATCGATCCCGGCGCCGCCGATCTCGGTGACGACGGCCTCGGTGCCGGGCTCATAGGCGGCGGACTCGCGCCAGCTCTCGCCATTGTCGAGATCGACGTCGAACATGTGGATCTTGTCGTAGGTGGCAATGGTGGCGCCATCCGGCCCGAACAGAAGCGCGCGGTTGGCGAGCTTGCAGTCGGCGCGCAGGATGGCGGTCGAGCCGATATGCAGGAAGATGCCAAGCTCCTTCGCCAGCTTGCGCGAGGTCGAGACGATGATGTCCTTGTCCTCGGATGTGAAGGCGGCGGCCCGCGCCTGGCTGTCGCGGACCAGCGCACCGGTCATTTCCGGTGACTGGATATAGGTCGCACCCTGGCCCGCGGCCTGGCGCACCAGCCGCTCCAGATCGACCGCGTTGCGCTCGGGGCTGGTGCCCGAACGCATCTGGATCGCCGCCGCCTTGAAAACACCCATCGTCATGTCCTCAATTCGTCGAGCCATTGGCGAGCAGACGGTCGAGCCGGCCCTCCGCCTCAAGGTCATGGAGATCGTCACAGCCGCCGACATGGGTGTCGCCGATGAAAATCTGCGGAAAGGTCGAGCGGCCGTTTGCGCGGAAAATCATTTCCCGGCGCAGTTCCGGCGAGAAGGAGGCGTCGTGCTCGGTGTAGGCGACACCCTTGCGCTCGAGCAGCCGCTTGGCCGCTGTGCAATAGCCGCACATCATCCGCGTATAAATCGTCACGTCGACCATCGGTCAGCAATCCTGCCTTTTCCCAATCTATATAGTCGCGGACTCGTCGGCCCGAAAGTCCCCCGGCAGCACGCGCGCAAAGGTCAGCACGTCGACCGTCCCGGCACCGCCCTTCTTCAGCGCCCTGGCGACCGCGCGGACAGTGGCGCCGGTGGTATAGACATCGTCGATCAGCAGCACCCGGCGGCCGGCGATCTCGATCTCGGCCTCCTCCGGCACTCTGAAGGCGGCACGCACATTTTCCTCGCGTTCCCGCCGCTCAAGCCCGACCTGCTGGCGGGTGAGTTTGACGCGCCTGACCGCGGAGGGCGCGAAAGGCAGGCCGCCAAGCTGCGAGACCGCCCTTGCCAGTTCCGCCGACTGGTTGAACTGGCGCCTGAAGAAGCGCCGCCAGTGCAGCGGCACCGGCACGACCACATCGGCTTCGGCGATCAGTTCGGCACCGGCGCGCAGCATCCAGCGCGCCATCCACGGCGCCAGATCGGTGCGGTCCTGGTATTTCAACCCTTGCACCATCTGGCGGGCGACACCTGAGTAAGCGACCGCGGCCCGTGCCCGCTCGAAGGGCGGCGGGTCGGCGATCGCCTCGGCCGACAGGAACCCCTCGCCCATGTGATGGGTGAACGGCGTGCCCATCACCGGGCACCATGGCCGCTCCAGAAGCCTGAGTTTCGGCCAGCAGGCACCGCACAGCACGCCTGGCTGCGAGACATGCCGTCGGCAGCCGGCGCAAACCGGCGGAAACAGTATGCGCGCCGGCCAGTCCAACGCCTTTCGAGCGACACCCTTGATATCCGGCATTGGATCGGCCACGTGGTTCTTTGTCCGCCACCCTATATCAGAGTGCGGAAACCAGGAACTGTCAGTTGCAACCTATAGTCGATACCTCTCTCTGGCTGGCGCACAAGCGCCGGGCGCTCGCCAGCCCGGCTGCCGGCGCGGACTTCCTGATGCGGCGGGCCGCCGAAGAACTCGCCGACCGGCTGGGCGCCGTGGAACGCAAATTCGACAGGGCGGCCGTCCTGTTTTGCCAGACGCCGGCGGCAGTCGACGTGCTCGCGACAAGCGGCAAGGTGGCGGAAATCGTGCGCGTCGAGGCGGATGCGACCTTCCTGGGCGATGGAGCGGGGGGCGATGCCGCGGGACTGGTGGCGCCGCTGGAGACCGTACCGTTCGAGCCGGAAAGCCTCGACCTCGCCGTGTCGCTTTTGTCGCTTCAGGCAATGAACGACATTCCGGGCATGCTGGTGCAGATCCGCCGCGCTCTGAAACCGGACGGTCTTTTCCTCGGCGCTTTTGCCGGCGCCGGCACGCTTTCCGAGCTGCGCGAATGCCTGCTCGCCGCCGAGACCGAGTTTTATGGCGGCGCCAGCCCGCGCGTCATCCCGTTCACCGACGTGCGCGACGCCGGCGCGCTTTTGCAACGCGCCGGCCTGGCCTTGCCCGTCGCCGACGTCGAGACGGTGACGGTGCGCTACGATTCCCTGTTCGGCCTGATGGCGGATCTGCGGGCGATGGGCGAGACCAGCGCTCTGATCGACCGCAGCAGGCGACCGGGCACACGAAAGCTGTTTGCCCGCGCCGCCGAAATCTATGCCGAAAAATTTTCGGATGCCGATGGCCGCGTCAGGGCGAGTTTTCCCATCGTCTGGATGTCAGGCTGGGCGCCCGACGACTCGCAGCAAAAACCGCTGAAGCCGGGCTCGGCGAAAATTTCGCTGAAGACGATTCTCGAAAATCCCGGCCGGCGTTGACCGGATTATTATGGATGCGGCTGGCCGGTTACTGCGCGAAAGCGTTCACAAGCTTGCTGGAATTGTCGCTGAACAGCCACGTGATTGCGTCGGCGGCCTTGCCGACACCGCCTACGATGGTAAGCGACAGGACGGCCACGATCAGCCCATATTCGACAGCCGTCGCGCCGGTCTTATCTTCCCAAAATCGTTGAAGCAATGTTTTCATGGCCGCCGATCCCGCTTGCCGGAAACCCTAGCGCGAACCTGTTAAGAAAGGTTAATGACACAGGCTTAACAGGCGATGAAAGCACCGTTTTGGCCGGTGTCAGCAGTCGCCGCTGCGCTGGCCATTGTCGCGTATCACGCAGATCGAAGTGGGCAGCGGCTGCAGCACGCTCCTGCGCAGCGTGTAGGTATCACGACGGCCGGTTGAGCCCGTGCTTCCAACCGACCCTGTGCTCATCCTGTCGAGGCCGCCGGCAAAATCGGCGTGGCCGGATCGCGTCCGGCTGTCGAGGAAGGGCGTCGCGATCAAGGCCAGCGCCACCGCCGCCGAGCCGAACAACAGCGTGATTCGCAATATTCCCATGCCGGCAGTCCTAAAGCTGCGGTCGGGTCGGATCGAATCCCAGTCCCTGTCGAGGCTCATGCAACCGCTCCGCGAAGGCCTGGACACGACCTTCCTTCCATTTCTGCCGTCATTTTTTCACGGCCAGATAAATCTTCCATTAACGTTGTCTAAGTCTCGGAAGGCAAGATCACAGAAGGTCGATGAGGAACTGGATCAACGGCGCGTCGGCCGGCGGCATCGGAAAATCGCGCATCTGGCGCGGCCGCACCCATTTCAGCGCCTGCGCCTCCTTCGGCTGCGCGATGCCGCGGAAGCGACGGCAGACGAACAGCGGCATCAGCAGGTGAAAATCATCGTAGGAATGGCTGGCAAAGGTGAACGGCGCCAGGCAGGGAATATCGGTTTCGATGCCGATCTCCTCGTACAACTCGCGGATGAGGCATTCTTCCGGCGTCTCGCCGGGCTCGACCTTGCCGCCCGGAAACTCCCACAGCCCGGCCAGCTGCTTGCCCTCGGGGCGCTGCGCCAGAAGCACGCGGCCGTCGGTATCGACCAGCGCGCAGGCTGCGACCAGGAGCAGGCGCTTGCCGACAGGGTTCACGCCGGTCATGCGCCGGGCGGCCGGCGATAATGGTAACGATAGACTTCGTCGAACCCGAGCGAACGATAAAGCGCCAGCGCCGGCGCGTTGTCGGCCTCGACCTGCAGCCAGGCTTCCCGGGCGCCGCGCAGCCGTGCCCATTTCAGCGCCGACAGGATGAGGTGGCGGCCATGGCCCTGGTTGCGCACCGGTCTGTCGGTGGCGATCTCGAACAGCCCGGCAAGATCGCCGTCATGGACACAGATCAGCGTCGCCAGCGGTTCGGTGCCGTCTTCGAGCGCGAACAGCCCGGCTTCCGGCTGGATGGCGCCGATGATCTCCGACAGGCCCGGCCGCAGCGACACATCCGAGCCGCTTACCTTGAGCGCCGCGCCGATGAAGCGGCTGATGTCCTTCAGCGGGATCTGGTCCATGGCGGCATCGAGCTGGGCGTCCGCCAGCGGCAGCCGCATCACCAGCGATTCGTCGAACATGCTCCAGCCTTCGCTGTCGAGATGTTTGGCAAGGATCGGCCCCGACAGCGGCGATATGCGGAAGGTCAGCGGCCGGCCATAGGCGTCGAAACGGCGGCTGGCGCGGCCGATGCGATCGGCAATGTGCTGGATGTCGCCCGGATCGAGCGGGTTGACCGAATTCAGCCGCTTGGCCGGATGACCCGCCGTCAGCCGCACCACCCAGGTGCCGTCATAATGCACGGCCGCCGCCGGCCAGGCGCGAAAGCCGGCCGCCTCGTAGCGGCGCACGATGGCAAGCACGCTTGCCGGATGTCTGGAAACCAACGCCTCAGCTCCGATAATCGCCGTTGATGGCGACATACTCCTTGGTGAGGTCGCAAGTCCACACCGTCGCCTTGCCGCGTCCGATGCCGATATCGGCACGGATGCGGATCTCGTCGCGCTTCATGTAGGCCGATGTCGCCTCCTCGGAGTAGGCGGCGTCGCGCTCGCCCTGATGCGCCAGCCTGATGTCGCCGAACCAGATCGACAAAAGGTCACGGTCGGCCGGTTCGCCGGCCTTGCCGACGGCCATGACGACGCGGCCCCAATTGGCGTCTTCGCCGGCGACCGCCGTCTTGACCAGCGGCGAATTGGCGATCGACAGCGCGATGCGCTTGGCCGAGCGGGCCGATTTCGCGCCGGTGACGGTGACCTCGACCTGTTTGCGCGCGCCCTCGCCATCGCGCACCACTTGTAGCGCCAGCGATCTCAGCACCTTGCCGAGCGCGCGGCGGAAGGCGCCGAGGCGCGCATCGCCGGCATCTGTGATATCAGGCGCGCCGCGCCGGGCGGCCGTGCCGGTGGCGAACATCAGCAGCGTGTCGCTGGTCGAGGTGTCGCTGTCGACGGTGACCGCATTGAAGGTCTTGGCGGTGCCGCGCGACAAAAGATCCTGCAGCACGGGGGCTGCGATCGGCGCGTCGGTGGCGATGAAGGAGAGCATCGTTGCCATGTCGGGCGCGATCATGCCAGCGCCCTTGGCAATGCCGTTGATGGTGACGTCGGCGTCGCCGAGTTTTACCGTCACGGTCGCCAGTTTCGGATAGGTGTCGGTGGTCATGATCGCCTTGGCGGCTTCGGTCCACAGATCCGGCCTGCCGTCCTTGATCAGTCCGGCGAGCAGATGGCTGAACTTGCCGGCATCCAGCGGCTCGCCGATGACGCCGGTCGAGGCCAGAAACACCTCGTCCGGCGTGCAGCCGGCAGCCTTGGCGGCAGCCTCGCCGGTCATTGCCGTGGAGGCTCGGCCCTTGTTGCCGGTGAAGGCGTTGGCATTGCCGGAATTGACGACCAGGACGCGTGCCTTGCCCTGCCCGAGATTCTGCCGGCAGAAATCGACCGGTGCCGACGGGCATTTCGATTTGGTGAACACGCCGGCGACCGTGGTGCCGGCATCGAAGACCATGGTCAGCAGGTCGGTGCGGTTCCTGTACTTTATCCCAGCCTCGGCGGTGGCGATGCGGACGCCCTCGATATCAGGCATGTTGGGATATTTCTTCGGCGCAAGCGGCGAAATCGTGGCTGACATGAAGACCTCGGGCGGGAAAAACGCAAGGGGAACGCCGGTTTGCCCGATAGCGGGCGCCGGCGCAAGGGCGTTTGATGGTCGGACACATGTCCTTTCTCATCGCAACGACACGCTCAGTTGTACGAAACGGGCCGTTTCGTTTCGAAGAGAAAGCGTGTACGATTTGCCGACGAAAAAAGCATCGAAGGAAAACGGATGGGTCTGGATCAGGGGCGCAGGTCGATCGGCGCGCGGCGCAACCCCGACAGCGCCGACGCCATTCTCGACGCCGCCGAGGCAGTGCTGGTCGAGGCCGGTTATTCCGGCTTCTCGATCGAAGCGGTGGCGCGGCGGGCGCGTGCGGGAAAGCCGACGATCTATCGCTGGTGGCCGAGCAAGGCCGCTTTGCTGTTCGACGTCTATCAGCGGCTGAAGCGCGTCGACCATCCCGATACTGGAAACCTCGAGGACGATCTCGTCGGCTTCCTCAAAAGCCTGTTCTCGCACTGGCGCGAAACATCGTCAGGCAGCATCTTCAGATCGCTGATCGCCGAGGCGCAGTCGGACGCAACCGTGGCCGCCGTGCTTGCCGAATACACCAAAGGACGCCATGCCCATACCGGCCAGATGATCGAACGCGCCAAGGCAAGAGGCGAAGTCGCGGCCGACGTCGATTCCACGCTCGTCGCCGACCTGGTCGCCTCTTTTGCCTGGACGCATCTTTTGACCAATCGCCTCGACGAAGACGAAACGACGCTGCGCAAGACGGTTGGCTACGTGGTGAAGGGCATCGCTCCACCGGCGAGCTCGCCGCCGGCGATCTGGCAGCGTTCAAGGCGTCGACGCATCGTAGGATAGGGCGCTTCTTCCTTCTCCCCGTGTGGGAGAAGGAAAGACCGCCTACTTGGTGTTTTCCAGCGCGTCGACCGTCTTCTTCAGCTTCTCGTCCGGGATCTCGACCTTGGCCTGGGCGCGCAGCGACTTGACCAGCGCGATATACTTGTCGCGGATGACTGCCTGACGGGCCTGGTCCTTGACCTGGTCGAAGGCCGGCGGCTGCTTGGCGCGCTTGTCCTCGACCTGGATGACGTGCCAGCCGAACTGCGACTGCACCGGCTGCTCGGTGTATTTGCCGACCGCCAGCGCAAAAACCGCCTTGTCGAATTCCGGCACCATCTGGCCGGGCCCGAACCAGCCGAGATCGCCGCCGCTGGTCTTGCCGCTCGGATCGCTGGTGTGCTCGTTGGCGAGTTTCTGGAAATCGGCGCCGCCATCGAGCTGCTTGATAATCGCATCGGCCTCTTCCTTCGTCTTCACCAGGATATGACGGGCATGCACCTCGTTGGCCGGCGGCGTGTTGGCGATTTCCTGGTCGTAGCGAGCGCGAACCTCGGCCTCCGTGATCTTGCCGACAACATCCTTCTCGACCATTTCGCCATGCAGGGCGCGCTGCTGCAGGAATGCCATGCGACGCTGGAAGTCGGGATCCTTGTCGAGGCCGGTGGTGACCGCCTGGGCGGCCATGACCTTGATTTCGATCGCCGCCGAAAGGGCTGCGGCGCGGCGCTGTTCGGGCGGCATCTGCGCAAATTGCTGCGACAG
>SAQR01000087.1:5148-18917 GCA_004020365.1 Mesorhizobium sp. | reverse complement strand
GGCAGACGCCGGTGCCCGAGCGGATTTCCGAATCGCTGAACGGGCGGCCCGAGACCAGCTTCCAGTCGCGCGCATCGAGATAGGCGCTGTCGGTGCCGGTGACACCCGACGTCAGGCTTTCGGTGCCGAAGATGACGCGGACCTGCTTTTGCGAGGCGGGCGAGATGGCGCGGGCGCCGTTCAAATGTGCGACAAGCGCGGCAAGTTCCTTGCTGCCGAGCGGACGTGTGGCCTGGTCGAGCCCTCCCGATCCGCCGGGCCCGGCCGGGCGGCCGGGGCGGACAACGAGCAAATTGCTGCCGAGCTTGGAAATGTCGGCCTTGACCTTTTCGGTGGTGCCCGAGCCGATGGTGAGCATGGCGATGACGGCGGCAACACCGATGACGATGCCGAGCAACGTCAGAAACGAGCGCAGCACATTGCGGCGCACCGAAAGCAGCGAGAGGCGGACGGTTTCCCAGATCATGGTCTAGAGCCTGATCCATCCCGATAGAACCGGGATGGAGCTCTATCTCTGTGTTTAGCCATGATCTCTTCCGAAAACCGGATTCCACGTTTCGGGATCATGGCTAGGCCACCTCGAGATTCACGGCGTCGGAGGCGACGTGGCCGTCGAGGAAGCGGATCGTGCGCTCGGCATAGGCCGCGACATCGGCCTCGTGTGTGACCATGGCGATGGTCAGGCCAAGCTCGGTGTTCAGCCGCGTCAGGAGCTCCATGATCTCGTGCGTGCGTGCGGTGTCGAGATTGCCGGTCGGTTCGTCGGCGACGAGCAGCGTCGGCCTGGTGACGATGGCGCGCGCGATCGCCACGCGCTGCTGCTGGCCACCGGAGAGCTCGGCCGGCGTGTGGTGCTCGCGGCCGACGAGGCCGACTTCGGCCAGCGCCTTCATGGCGAGGTCGTGACGCTCGCGGGCGGCGACACCGCGATAGATCAGCGGCAGTTCGACATTCTCCACCGCGGTGGTGCGCGGCAGGAGATTATAGCCCTGGAAGACGAAGCCGACATAGAGATTGCGCAACATGGCGCGGCGGTTGCGGTCGAGGCGGCCGGCATCGATGCCCTTGAAGCTGTAGGTTCCGGCCGTCGGTGTGTCGAGGCAGCCGATAATGTTCATCGCCGTCGACTTGCCCGAGCCCGACGGACCCATGATTGCGACGAATTCACCGCTGCGGATGGAAAGATCGACGCCGGCCAGCGCATGGACCGTGGCCTCGCCCTGGCCATAGCTTTTCCAGACCTTGTCGAAGCTGATGAGCAGCGAGCCTGACATGATTTCAGCTCCGCTGCTGCGCTGCGGTGACAACTTGCGCACCTTCTGCGAGACCGGAGGTGATCTCGGTCAGTTCGCCATCGGTGGAGCCGACTTTGACGTTGACCGGCCGAGGCCGGCCATTCTCCAGCACGTAGAGCGTGCGCGAGCCGTCGGTGGGCTGCGCCGTCGCCTGGCGCTGGCGGTTGCCACGTGGGCGGCCCATACGGCCCGTGAACAGGTCGCTCAGGCTCCACGCTCGGGCAGTAGATGCCGCCGGCCGGTAACGGAAAGCTGTCGACGGCACCGTGAGCACGCCCTTGGCCTGCCTGGTGACGACCGAAACCGTGGCAGTCATCCCGGGCCGCAACAGAAGCTCGCTGTTGTCGACCTCGAACCGCGCGTCGTAGCTGACGACGCCGTCGGTGGTGACCGAAGCATAGGAGATGTCGCGGATCTCGGCATCGAACGGCCGCTCGGGAAAGGCGTCGACGGTGAAGCGGGCATGCTGGCCGGGCTTGACTGCGCCGATGTCGGCCTCGTCGACCGCTGCCTTTAACTCCATGTTCCTGAGGTCGGCGGCGATGACGAACAGCACCGGCGCTTGCAGCGAGGAGGCAACCGTCTGGCCTGGATCGACCGAGCGCGTCAGCACGATGCCGTCGATGGGCGCATAGATGGTGCTCTTGGCGAAGTCCGTCTGCTGCGCCTTGAGATCGGCATTGGCGATGGCCAGACTGGCTTTGGCGCTGTCGAGCGCTGCCTTGGAGCGGTTGCGCGTCGCTGTCGCCGCTTCAAGCGACTGGTCCGTGGCCATGCCGCGCTTGGTGAGCGCCGCCGCGCGCACAAGCGCCCTTTCGTTTTCGGTGAGGGTTACGGTGGCGGTCTCGACATTGGCGGCCGCGGCCTTGGCGGAAGCCTCGGCGCGCTCGATCTGCACCTCCAGTTTGGCCGTATCGAGCGCCGCAAGCACATCGCCCTTCTTCACCTGCTGGTTCTCATTGACCGCGACCGAGCGGACGACGCCGGACAGTTCGCTCGAAATGTCGACCTGGGTGAGGGGTTGCAGCGTGCCGGTCGCCGATACTTCGACCGTGAGATCGGCGACAGCGGCCGGCACAGTGGTGTAGTCGATCTCGGCGGGAGATGCGGCATACCATTGGTAGCCTGCCAGGCTTGAGGCGGCGACGACCAGCAAAAGCAGGCCATAAAGCCAGCCGCGACGCCGTTTCTTCTTCAGACCCGGTTGGTCAAGCCCGAGTGCCGTCTCTATGTCGGAAGTCGATTCCGTCTTTGGCAGATTGACAATCTGGTCCACGCCGGACCCCTATAATACCAGTGATGTCCCAATCGGTGCCACTGATCAGGCCGAATGGTTCAAATATCAAATTAAATTTCGCCCATGTTTGGGCCCATGTTGGATCGAGGCAGAAGGCTTTCTACAATGCTGACCCGGAATTACTTACTTTACGACGTGTTCACCACCGACCGGCTGGCCGGGAATCCGCTTGCCGTCGTGCTCGACAGCAAAGGGCTGGACACGGCGGCGATGCAGGCTATTGCGGGCGAATTCAACCTGTCGGAAACCGTTTTCGTGCTGCCGCCTGACAATCCCAAGCACCGCGCCCGCATCCGCATCTTCACGCCCGACTATGAGATGCCGTTCGCCGGCCATCCGACGGTGGGCGCTGCGATTGCGCTTGCCGAAATGGCTGGCAATGGCGGCACCGCCGGCATCTTTGTCCTGGAAGAAAACATCGGCCCGGTGCGCTGCGCCGTCAGCAAGCACGCTGGCGCCATCTTTGCCGAGTTCGACCTGGCCAAGCTGCCGGAGCGGCTGGAATTGTCCGCCGACCCGGAGGCGATCGGGGCGGCACTTGGCCTGGGGCCGCACGAAATCGGCTTCGAAAATCACCGCGTCTCGTTCTGGTCGGCCGGCGTGCCCTACGTGACCATTCCGGTCGCCGATCTGGAGGCGGCGGCGCGGATAAGGCTGGACAACCAGGCGTGGTCGGAACTGGCGCCCCGCAAGAGCGATTGGGCCCTCGCCAGCCCGTATGTCTATTGCCGCGAGACTGTGAACCACGACAGCGCCTTTCATGTCCGCATGATCGTGCCGGGCAATCCTTCCTATGAAGATCCGGCGACCGGTTCGGCGGCCGCCGCCTTCGCCGGCGCGATCATGCATTTCGACGGTCCGAGAGAGGGTGTTTCCCAGCGTTGGATCGAGCAGGGGCTGGAGATGGGCCGGCCTTCGCGCATCCGCCTCGAACTGAATGTCGAAGGCGGCAAACTCGCCGCCGCCCGCATCGGCGGCCATGCCGTCAAGGTGGCGGAAGGCAAGCTGTTCGTCTGACGATGTGCGGCACTTCAGCGATTTGTCGGGAAATGAATCCGGCAGGGCTGGACATGGCGGATGGCGGCGGCTATATGCCCGCCGACGCTGGTTTTACCGGCGAGTGGGTGCGTAGCTCAGTTGGTAGAGCAGCTGACTCTTAATCAGCGGGTCACAGGTTCGATCCCTGTCGCACCCACCACTTAAGTCCTTGAAAAAACGTCATATTTCAAAAACACCAAAATAAAATCAGCAGGCACTGTGTTTCAAAGTGTGTCGGCTTCCATTTGATCGATCGCCTTCTTGAGCGACTTCAGGCTGTTGTGGGAATAGCGACGGGTCATCGAGTCCGTCTTGTGTCCCATCAGATCCTGGGTCGTTTTGTCTGCCACGCCGGACTGCAGCAGCCAGCTTGCAAACGTATGGCGCAGATCGTGAATATGAAGCTTTGGCATCACCGAGGCTGTGAAGGCCATGCGAAGCCGGCCGCTGACGAACAACGAAGCGACTGGCTTCAAGGGGAAGCGCCACGACGGCCAGGTGAAGGATGAGCGCGAGCATTTCCAGATTTGCCCCGTTTGCGGGCAAGAAATGGATATGCGCGACCTTGGCGAGGCGCTTCACCACGCCACGCCAGCCCACAAACGTTTGAAGTATCCCGACTAGCGGGCTGGGCCCGCGTTCAAACCCTAGGAGCGGCCGGCTGCTTTTGCAGCTAGGTCAGCCGATCACCTAAGGTTCTTTGAACCGTTTGTTGCTGGAAATTGTGTGTATGCGAGCGGCGAGGGGCTCTTGCGCGTCTTTGGCCGGCCCCGGCGCTAAGGCGCTACGCCGACCAGGATCAAAGGCACCGCTGGATTCCCGCGCCCTTGCCGGATGAGGTTGTATAGCTTTAAGCCAAGATCACGACAATCTCATAGGTGTCCGGATCCAGAATGATAATTCGCCCGTCAGCCAGGACGAACTATGTGTCACCCTGCATGTCTGCCGGCCCGTCCAGGCTGACGCCGGTTCGGATCGCGACATTAACTTCGGGGTCTTCGACCCGCTTGCGCCAAGCGTCCACGCCATAGTTGGCGAGAAGCACAAACGCCTTGGTCCCAATGGGTACATCGATCAAGGGCGGGAACTAGTCCGGCGCCTCACTTGGCTCCCAGGATCTCCTTGAGTTCTGCCACCTTCTTCATGCATCCTTGTTCGTCGCCAGCCTCGGACATCTTGCGGGCGTCGGCCATCATTTGGCTGGGATCCGCGCTTTGAGTACGAGTCTTGCCCGTCACCTGCTCCTGATGAGGCGAAGTAGGTTCCACTTTCCCGGCCGTTGATCCGGTGATTTCAGGGGCGCCGCCCTGTTGCTTGCCGGGCAGAAGCTCCTCCTGGTGCTTGGTTACCGGCGCGCCTGATTTGCTGGTGCTTGCGCCCGTCTCTGCGGAGACGACCTTCTGTTCGAGCACTTCCAGTTCTTGGCTGCAGTCAGCAAATGCCGGCGAAGCGAGCACAAGGGCGAGTGCCGATGCCAATGCGATGCGTATGGACATGTGAATCTCCAATCTGAGATTGTTCCTGTTCGAAATAAGGGATAAATGGGAAACGCTCACAGACACGAAGGGTTCCTTGCGGCGTCCGTCTACAGCTACGGTCAGGACCTGCTGCCTCAAAAGCCACAACGCCGAACACGCCGGCCTGAGGCCCGATAGACATTTTTCCTCGTTGCCGTGAGGTGTGTTCGGCATCGTGTTGCCGAACACACCCGCTATTTCCGACTTTGACGCTCTTTGGCGATCGGAAACATGAGGCTCTTCAAGGATTTGGGGCCCGAAAAACACCGTTAACTCTTAATCAGCGGGTCACAGGTTCGATCCGCTGTCGCACTCACCCATTAATCCGTTGATATTACTTGATTTTCGCTACCTGGAATGAGTGCGAACATAGCGGTTTCCAATCCTGTCGGTTGGATTCCAGTTCGCGTTCGGTTCCAGTTGCAACCTCAGCCTTTGGGCGGCTTGGACACGTCTTCTTCCGACATGGGCTTTTCTGGTCCGGCTTTCTCGCCAATACCGGACTTGGCGGCAAAACTGTAGAGAAGGCCTGCCGCGACCAGCACCAAAAGCGTGCCGAGCGCCGCCACTTGCCACAGACCGAGCCCGCAGGCCACGCCAATTGCCCCGGATAGCCACATGCCTGCACCGGTGGTCAGCCCGTGAACCTCGCCTTTCGAAAACAAAATCGTTCCCGCAGCAAGGAACGCGACGCCGGCGGTAACCGCTTCGACAACACGAATCGGATCGACCCTCACGGAGTCCTGCTGAAACATCGGCGCGTGAATGATTTCAATCGTCAGAATACCGAAAGTCGCCGCTGCCACGCAGACCAGGATATGGGTGCGAAGCCCGGCAGGCCGATGTCGCCATTCGCGTTCGAACCCGATTGCCGCACCGAAGATCGACGCCAGTAGAAGCCTCGCCGCAATAACGGGAAACGGGACGTATGTCGGATGGCCGAATTCCTGGAAAAGCTGTTGCATGCGTAACCCGGGCTGACCGGCCACAACGTGCGCGGGCCGGCCAGGTTCCCAGGGACGCCGTGATCGATCGAGCAATCGATCAAGGTTCCAGGTTGAGGAGATTACTTCTCCGACACGCCGGCCTCGGCAAAGCTTGCCATGCGGGCATGGCATTCGAGCGCCGAGCGGACGATGTTGACGGCGAGGCAGGCGCCGGAGCCTTCGCCGAGCCGCATGCCGAGATCGAGCAGCGGCGGCAGGCCGAGCGCCTCGAGCAGGCGGCGATGGCCGGATTCGGCCGAGACATGGGCGGCAAGCGTGTGGGCGAGGCCGGCGGGGTGCAATCTTGCCAGCGGTGCGGCGGCGGCGGTGCAGACGAAGCCGTCGAGCAGCACCGGCACGCCTAAATGGCGCGCCGCCAGCGTCGCGCCAAGGATGGCGGCGAGTTCGCGCCCGCCGAGTGCTGCTGCGATCCCCAGCGGGTCGGCAAAGGCTTCGGCGTGGCGCTTGAGGCCGGCCTCGATGGCGGTGATCTTGCGCACCAGGCCGGCATCGTCGACGCCGGTGCCGCGCCCGGTCCATTTTTCCGCGCCGCCGCCGAACAAAGCGGCCGAAATGGCCGCCGCCGGCGTGGTGTTGCCGATGCCCATCTCGCCGAAACACACGAGATCGAGGTCTTTCGTCACCGCGCCGTAGCCGGTCGAGACGGCGGCGAGGAAGGCCTCGTCATCCATTGCCGGCACTTGCGTGAAATCGCCGGTCGGACGGTCGAGGTCGAGCGCAATGACGTCGAGCTCGGCACCGGCGATGCGGGCAAGCTGGTTGATGGCCGCGCCGCCGCCGGCGAAATTCGCCACCATCTGCACGGTGACCTCCGGCGGGAAGGCCGACACGCCCTGTGCGGTGACGCCGTGGTTGCCGGCAAAGACCAAGATTTTTACGCGATCGAGCTGCGGCATGTCGCGGCCCTGCCATCGGGCCAGCCATGCGGCTATGGATTCCAATCGGCCAAGGCTGCCTTGCGGCTTGGTCAGCGTGTCCTGGCGGCGGGCGACCGCACTGGCCGCGGCGTCGCTGCCATTGGGCATGTCGAGGCAGGCTGCGCGCAATTCATCGAGCGATTTGAAAGGCATGGGGGAAAAATCTCCGAAACAGAGTCAGGAAAGGCAAACGGAAGCGACGAGCAGGATTGCGATTTCGCCAAACTGCTGCAGGGCGCCGATCGTGTCGCCGGTCTGGCCGCCGATCTGGTTGCGGCACAGTGTACGGAAGGCTGCAAACAACACACCGACCAGGATAAGCGCGGCGACCGCGCCACCGAACCCTAGCGCCAGCAGCGCCACGGCGCCGAGCACGGCGCCGGCAATGGCGGTTTCGGCCGACACGATGCCTGCATCGGCCGAGAGGCCGTCGCTGCGAGCCGCCGGCAAAAGATGCATGAAAGCGCCGAACAAGCCGCGCGAGGCGGCATGCGCGGCAATCAGAGCCCAGAATATTTGGGCCGGGCCGGCGAATTCCGAAAGCACGCTCCAGCGGACAAGCAGCGACAGAGCGAGCGCGCAGGCGCCATAGGCGCCGATGCGGCTGTCGCGCATGATCTCCAGTTTTTTCTCGCGTGTCCTGCCGCCGCCAAAGCCGTCGACGACATCCGAAAGCCCGTCCTCATGCATGCAACCGGTGGCGAGCAAGGTCGCGGCAAGGGCAAGGGCTGCTGCCGGGCCGGCGGCAAGGCCGAGCCAGGTCCCGACCGCAAAAACCAGGCCGCCGATCAGAGCGACGGCAAGCCCGGCGACCGGCGCCGCCCAGATCGCGGCCGCAAGGCTGCGTTCGCGAAAATCGACGACCGGCAGCGGCAGCCGTGTGAAGAAGACGAGGCAGAGCGCGATGTCATCGAGGATTTGCCGAGTCGAGAGGGTCATGTTCTGGAGTTTGAGCATGATCTATTCCGAAAACCGGGCCCACTTTTCGCTGTCGCGGTCCTCCGGTTCGGGATCATGCTCTAGCCTCTCGCAATGGCATGGAAGAACGTGCCGCTGACATGGCCGCGCCGGTAACCGGACGCGCCGAGCGGATTACCCTGGCCATCAGCGAGGTCGGCCAAGGGTTCGTCACTGCCGGTGGCAATCATCTGCGCGTAGTGGAATTCGTGGCCGCGGATCAGCGCGCCTTGAGCCCCCAGCGGACAATCGGCGCGCAGCCTCGCCTCGCGATAACCCAGATTCATTTTTCGCTTGGCAAAACTGGTCGAGTGGCCGAGCAGTCCGAGCATCCTGTGCGTCTCTCCCGATGCGTCCTCCAGCGCCTCGCCTAGAACCATGAAGCCGCCGCACTCGCCATGCACCGGCCGTGTTGCCGAAAACGCCTCGATGCCGGCCCTGAAATTCGCAGCCGCCGCGAGGCGGCCGGCGTGAAGCTCGGGATAACCGCCGGGCAGCCAGCAGACATCGCAACTTTCGCTGGGCGCTTCGTCGGCGAGCGGCGAGAAGGCGACGATTTCAGCCCCTGCCTTGCGCCAATGCGCGGCGACATGCGGATAGAGGAAGGTGAAGGCAGCATCCTGCGCCAATGCGACGCGCTGGCCGGGCGGTGGCAGCGCGTCGTCGAAGCTGCCGGACGCGGGTGCGAATGGCGCCGCCAGCGCCATGATGGCGTCGAGGTCGAGCGAGCGCTCGACCATGTCGGCCAGCCGGTCGAGATGCGCCATCAAATTCTCATGTTCGCCGGCCTGGACGAGGCCGAGATGCCGCTCAGGCAGGTTGAGCGTTGGGTCGCGCAATATGGCGCCGACCACCGGCAAGCCGATCGCCTCGATCGCGTCGCCGCAGAGACGGCGGTGACGTTCGCTGCCCAGCCGGTTGAGCACGACGCCGGCCATGCGCACATCAGGGTCGTAGCTGGCAAAACCCTTGGCGACGGCCGCCGCCGTGGTCGACTGGCCGGAAACGTCGAGCACCAGCAGCACCGGCAGGCCGTAGAGCCGGGCAAGATCGGCCGCCGAGCCGGTGCGGCCCGGAGCCGCCGGAATCCCGTCGAACAGGCCCATGGCGCTTTCCAGGAAGATGAAATCGGCATCTTCAGTTGCGTCGCCGGCCAGCGCGTTGAGCAAAGCAGGCGGCATCGCCCAGCTGTCGAGATTGACGCCGGAAAGGCCTGTCGCGGCGGTGTGGAAGCCGGGGTCGATATAGTCGGGGCCAGACTTGGCGCCGCGCACCTTCAGGCCGCGCCGGGCGAGCGCGCGCAAAATACCGATGGTGACGCTGGTCTTGCCCGAGCCTGAGCGCGGCGCGCCGATGATGATCGCGCGGGTCATGGCTCGCCCGCCAATGCCGCGCGCAACGCGACGATGCCGCCGACGACGATCAGCGCCGGCGCGGTCAACCCGGCGGCGGCCGCCTCCTCGGCGATGGTGGCGAGGGTGGCGACGACGATGTGCTCCTGCGGCGTCGTCGCGGCGACGATCACCGCAGCAGGCGTCGAAGGCGGCAGGCCGCCCTCCAACAGCGAGGCTGATATCAGCGGCAGATTGGCCATGCCCATATAGACGACGACCGGCTGGCCGGTGCGGGCGATTGCCGCCCAGTCGAGATCGTCGTCGGTGCCGGCGGCGTGGCCGGTGGCCAGGATCACCGCCTTGTTGATGCCGCGCATGGTGGCCGGGATGGCGGCCCCGGCAAGTGCGCTGAGGCCCGAAGTCAGGCCGGAGAGGACGCGGAACGGAATGTTTTCGCGCGCCAGCGCCAGCGCCTCTTCGCCGCCGCGGCCGAAGATATAAGGGTCGCCGCCTTTCAGCCTGACGACGCGTCGGCCTTCGCGCGCCAGCCGCACCAGCAAAGCGGTGATGTCGTCCTGTTTCATCGACGGCTGGCCGCCGCGCTTGCCGGCGTAAAAAAGCTCGGCGCCCGACGCCACTGCGACGACATCGGGAGAGACCAGCGCGTCGTAGACGAGGGCGTCGCACTGCCCAAGCGCCGCCAGCACCTCCAGCGTCAGGCTGCCGGGATCGCCGGGGCCGGCGCCGGCCAGCCAGACATGGCCCGGCTCAAGCTGGCGCGGCTTGAAGTTCAGCCTGGCCAAAGCCTGTTCGATCGTGGCGTTTCCACCTCTGTTTCCGGTGTTCACAGTCCGTCCCGTCCGCGAAAACGCCGCTGATAGTGGGCGTCGTAAAGTGAGCTCTCGCCAAAGCCTTCCGCCGCCAGTGAGCGGCCGACAAAGATGATGGCCGTGCGCTCCATCGGATCGGCGGCCAATTGCGCCTCGATCGTCGCCAGTGTGCCGATCAGCACGCGCTCGTCCGGCCAGGACGCACGGAAGACGACCGCTACCGGGCAATCGGCGCCATAGAACGGCGTCAGCTCTGCGACGATGCGGTCGATGGCGTGGATGGCAAGATGGATGGCCAGCGTCGCGCCGGTGCGGCCGAAGCCGGCCAGGGTTTCGCCGGGCGGCATTTTGGACGCGCGGCCGGAGATGCGGGTCAGCACCAGGCTTTGCGCGACTTCGGGAATGGTCAGCTCGCGGCGAAGCGCTGCCGCAGCAGCCGCGAAGGAGGGCACGCCCGGCGTCAGCGTATAGGCGATGCCGTGCTTCTCCAGCCGGCGGATCTGCTCGGCGACGGCGCTCCACACCGACAGGTCGCCGGAATGCAGGCGGGAGACATCGTGGCCGGCCTGGTGGGCCGCCAAATATTCCGCTTCGATCTCGTCGAGCGACATCGGCGCGGTATCGATCAGCTTCGTGCCGGGCGCGCAGTGCTGCAACAATTCCGGGGCGACGATCGAGCCGGCATAGAGGCAGACCGGGCAGCTTGCCAGCAGCCTGCTGCCGCGCAAGGTGATGAGGTCGGCCGCGCCCGGTCCGGCGCCGATGAAGTGGACGATCATGCCGCGTCTCCGCTGATTGCGATGGCGCAGGTGACCGGGCCAAGCACGGTGCGCGGCCCGAGCAGTTTTGCGCCTTTGCCGGCGGCAGCAAGCGCGGACGCTTCGGAAACCGACGGCGTGCCGGCACGCGCCTGCGACAGGTTGGAACGGCTGATCGTGCGCGACGACGCGGCCTCGAGCGCATCTTCCTCGACAACGATCACTGGCAGAGCGAGTTCGCGGCCGGCAGAGAAGATTGCCTCTTCGTCCTGTTTCAGAGAAGCGGTGGCGAGCGCCGAAAGCGCCGTCATCGCCAGCCCATGCGCTTCCAGAGCGGTTTCTATCGCGGCAAGCACATCCCTTGCGCTGACATCCTTGCGACTGCCGATGCCCGCGACCATCATGGCTTGACCCAGCTCCATTGGGTGACCGGCATGGCCGGCCGCCAGCCCTGCATCGAGCCGATCGGCGCAGCGCGGGACAGTGCGATGCGGGTGAGATCGCCGCCGAGCGACGCGTGACGGGCGAGCAGCAGCGCCTCCATCTCCAGCGTCACCGCATTGGCGACCAGCCGGCCGCCAGCACGCAGAGCGTCGATGGCGGTTTCCAGCACGCCGGTGTCGCTGCCACCACCGCCGATGAAGATCGCGTCCGGCGTCTCCAATCCGGCGAGCGCCTGCGGCGCCGAACCCTCGACGACGGCAAGACCGGGCACGCCGCAGCCGCAACCGTTGCGGCGGATGCGGGCGGCGCGGGTTGGATTGGCCTCGATGGCAATGGCGCGCATCGTGGGATGGGCGAGCAGCCATTCGATGCCGATCGCACCGGAGCCGGCGCCGATGTCCCACAGCAATTCGCCGCGCCTGGGGGCGAGGGCGGACAGGGTGATGGCGCGCACTTCGCGCTTGGTGATCTGGCCGTCATGCTCGAACAAATGATCGGCAAGGCCCGATGTCAGCGGCAGGATGCGTGCTTCTGAAGTTGAGTCAACTTCGATTGCCAGCACATTGAGCGGATTGATTTTTTGCAGGTCGAAGGCGTCTGCTCTGGCCGAGTGCAGCCTTTCGTTCGCGCCGCCCAGTGCCTCAAGAATCGTCAGCTGCGAGGCGCTGAAATCGAGTTCGGTCAGCAGGCGCGCAATCGCTGCTGGCGCATCGCCGTCCGAGGTCAGCGCAAGGATGCGGGTTCCCGGATGCAGCAGCGGCCGGATCAGGTCGAGCGAGCGGCCGTGCAGCGAAATGGTTTCGATATGCTGCAGCGCCCAGCCGAGGCGGGCGGCGGCCAGCGAGAACGCAGAAGCGGCGGGAATCACCTGCATCTCCTGGGGAGGAATTTTTCGCACAAGAGTGACGCCGACACCGTGGAAGAACGGATCGCCCGACGCCATCACGCAGACGCGCCTGCCGGAAAGCGCCAGCACGTCGCGCATCTTGGCATCGAAAGGGGACGGCCAGGCACGGACCTCGCCTTTGGCGAGCGATCCGACGAGCGCAAGGTGGCGCGTGCCGCCGAAGACGAATTCGGCCTCGGCGATCAGCCGCTTGGCCTCGTCGCCGAGACCGGCTACACCGTCCTCGCCGATGCCGACGATTGTTAGCCATCTTGAGTTGAGCTTGGCGCCGCGCGGACCTTCAGCAGGCATGATGACCCACCGCATTCTGATCCTCGGCGGAACCACCGAAGCCCGGCAACTGGCGGGAAAGCTGGCCGCGCGCACCGATGTCTCGCTCACGCTGTCGCTGGCCGGCCGCACCGAAAATCCCGTCGCGCAAGGTGTGCCGACGAGGGTAGGCGGTTTCGGCGGCGCCGACGGGCTGGCGGCGTATCTCCGCAGGACCCGCATCGAACTGCTGATCGACGCCACGCATCCCTATGCGGCGCAAATCTCCGCCAATGCCGCGGAAGCGGCCCAAGAGGCCGGCGTGCCGATCGCCGCGCTCAGGCGCCCGGGCTGGGAGCCTGCCGAAGGCGACCGCTGGACGCTGGTCGACAGCGTTGCCGGCGCGGTGACGGCGCTGGCCGCTGCGCCGCGTCGCGTTTTCCTGGCGCTTGGCCGGCAGGAGGTCGCCGCCTTCGAGGCGGTGCCCCAACATCACTATCTCATCCGCAGCGTGGATCCGGTCGAGCCAAGGCTCGCCGTGCCCGATGCGACCTATCTCTTGGCGCGCGGGCCGTTCCGGGAAGCCGACGAGCAGGCACTGCTTCTGGAACACCGCATCGACGCCGTCGTCTCCAAGAACAGCGGCGGCGAGGCGACCTACGGCAAGATCGCCGCAGCGCGGGCACTCGGCATCGAGGTGGTCATGATCGGCAGGCCGACGCTGCCCGACGTTGCGTCGGCAGAATCCGTCGAAACCCTTGCCGCGATGGTCGATCATCTTCTTGTCGGTCATTTTCTTGGGCCCGCCGCCGAACGCGGCGTATAGACCAGCGCTGGTTTTTCGCCGCGCTTGATGATCCTGGTTTCTGGCGAGCCGATGATGATGCAGGTCGCCATGTCGGCCTTTTCCGCGTCGGCGTCGGCCAGCAAAAACACCTCGATGCGCTCGTCGGGGCGGCCGGCGGCGCGGCCGAAGACGACCGGCGTGGTGCCGGGCAGGATCGCTGTGAGGCATTCGAAAGCGCGGCCAAGCTGCCAGGGGCGCGCCTTGCTGATCGGATTGTAAAGCGCGATGACGAAGCCGGCGCCGGCCGCCGCCAGCAGGCGCAACTCGATCAACTCCCATGGCTTCAAATTGTCGGACAGCGAGATGGCGCAGAAATCATGGCCGAGCGGTGCGCCGATGCGGGCAGCGACCGCGAGCATGGCGGTGATGCCG
>SAQR01000087.1:0-5138 GCA_004020365.1 Mesorhizobium sp. | reverse complement strand
GGCAAAGACGCCGGGGTCGCCGCCCGAGACGACGGCGACATCATGGCCTTGCGCAGCCTTTGTCAGCGCGTCCTTGGCGCGGGACAGCTCCTCACGATTATCGGAGGCGACGCGGGCCTGGTCGGGTCGCAGATCGAGCCGGTCAAGATACGGTTTGTAGCCGTAGAAGAATTTTGCCTCGGCGACGGCGCGGCTTGCCTCCGGCGTCACCTGGTCGGCATTGCCGGGCCCAAGGCCGATGACGGTCAGGCGGCCGCTCATGCTTCGGCTCCCAATGCGGCGGGCCGGCATGACCAGCCGGCGACCAGCACGATGGCGAAGTAGGGCGCCTTGTCGTCCTGCTTGTCGGCCAGCCGCATCGAGACGCCGCCCGGCATGGTGCCGCGCTCGACATAGACGGCACGTGCCAGCTTGGCGGTCGCCGCCAGCGCGCGCCTGATTTTTGGCAGGTTGCGGCCAACCTTCATGATGACGGCGGCGTCGGTGTCGGCAAGGCGGCGGGTCAGCTCGAATTCGCTCATCGTGCCCGGCAGCACCGTCAGCACGTCATCGCCTTGGACGATCGGCGTTCCGGTCGCCGACCAGCAGCCGGACATGGCGGTCACGCCGGGAATGACCTCTGTCGGGAAGCGATGCGCCAGCCTGACATGCAGGTGCATGTAGGAGCCGTAGAAAAGCGGGTCGCCCTCCGAAAGCACCGCGACCGTCCTGCCGGCGCTGAGGTGCTCGGCGACCTTCTCGGCCGACTCCTCGTAGAAATCTGTTATCTGCGACCGGTAATCGCTGTGATCCTTGTCGATTTCGGTGGTCACGGGATAGAGCAGCGGCAACTCGATCAAATCATGACGAAAATGCGCGTCGACGATGGCGCGCGCGTTGCTGTTGTTGCCGCGCTTGGCGAAATGCGCGACCACGTCGGCCTCGGCCAGCGCACGCACGGCCTTGAGCGTCAGCAGTTCGGGGTCGCCAGGACCGGTGCCGACGCCGACAAGCCGGCCTTTTATAATCGCGTTCACAGGCCCGGCCTCGCCAATGCGTTGAGTGCTGCAGCGGTCATGGCGCTGCCGCCCAGCCTGCCACGCACGATCGCGTAGGGCACGCCATAGGAATTCTCGGCTAGCGCGTCCTTCGATTCGGCCGCGCCGACGAACCCGACCGGCATGCCGATGATAACAGCCGGTTTGGGCGCGCCATCGCGCAGGTTTTCCAGCAGGTAAAAAAGTGCGGTCGGCGCATTGCCGATGGCGACGACCGAACCGGCCATGCGCTCGCCCCACAGGTCGATGGCTGCGGCCGAACGGGTGTTGCCGATCTTGTTCGCTATGTCGGACGTCCGCGGGTCGCGCAGCGTGCAGATCACCTCGTTACCGGCCGGCAACCGGGCGCGGGTCACGCCGTGCGAGACCATCTCGGCATCGCAGAAGATCGGCGCGCCGGCCGCCAGTGCCGCGCGGGCGGCGGCAACAAAAGCTTGCGAAAAAACAAAGTTCTGCGCGGCCTCGACCTGGCCGCAGGCATGGATCATGCGGATGGCGACATCGGCTTCGGCATTGGAAAAGCGCGACAGGTCGGCCTCGGCACGAATGATGGCGAAGGAGCGCTCATAGATCGCCGTGCCGTCATGGATGTAGTCGTAAGGGACGGGCATGTTCATTCCTGTCGGTAGAGTTCGGTGACACCGGCCGCGCCAAGCCTTTTCAGGCAGGCGGCGGTGGTCTCGCCTCGAAATCGTGCTTCGCGGATCGCTGCGGCAATGCGGCCAACGCCGCGCGCGGCGTCATAGCCCGGCCTGTATCCGGCAGGAAGGGCCTTTGCCGTCCCGTCCACGACAAGTCCGGCTCCGTTATCGCCGCCGACCAGTGTCAGCGCCGCCCGGCCTGGATGGGCGCAGCCCTTGGCACAGCCGGAAATGTGGAGGGTGACGGCATCGAAGAGGTCGCGGTTTTCTGCGGCGATGCTCTCGGCGATGTCGCGCGTCGCGATCCGGCCGGAGGCGCAGGCCGGCGCACCGGGGCAAGCGGCGATTTTCGCGCGCGGGTCGGCTGCATCGGTAACGAAGCCGAGGGTGGTGGCGGTCTGCTGGAGCGAGAGGCAGGCGGTCGGGGAGAGGCCGATGAGAAGCAGCGCGCGGTGTGGCGCGAGGCGAATTTCGGTCGCGCCGAGGGTGAGGGCGTGTTGCGTGAGGCCGATGAGCTTTTGCGCCGGAATGCTGCCGAAGGGCAGGCCGATGCCGAGGGCGGTACCATCTGTCAGATTGAAAATGCTAATAGGCAAGCGAGTCGGCACAGCAAGGCGCTCCACGGCGCCCCCCTCTGTCCTGCCGGACATCTCCCCCACGAGGGGGGAGATCGGCAGCTTCGCCGGCGGCTCCCCCTTAGCACCTTTAGCGATTGGCGAAAGTGGAGACGACGGCGCAATCTCCCCCCTCGTGGGGGAGATGTCCGGCAGGACAGAGGGGGCCGTGGAGCGCCAACTTGCGAGGGACGTGAGTTGTCTCGCCGTCAAATCCCTTGCATGTGCTTCGCGGCCCTTTTCGGCAATCATCCTTAGAATTGCGATGGCGATGTCACAGGCCGCATCTTCTTCGACCATAACGAGCGGCGCCGCATTTTCTCTGTCGCCAGCAACGGCTACTAGCCACTGAACTCCCGCGTCCATCCGCACCGCAGCCAGCCTGACATCGGTCGTAACCGCATCCATGGTCAGCAGTCCGCCGCCGTCGACAATCACCGAAACCTTCGGGCCAAGGCGCTGTGCCAGCCCGGCTTCCTCAATCGCCGCCCGAATCCGCTCCGCCAGCGGGCACGGGTCGGCGATCTCCTGGGGATCCAGCCCCGCCAGCGGTCCGTGCTCGACCGGCACGCCGGTGCGCACGGCGATGCCGAGCGCATCGACCTCCATTGCCAGCAGCCGGGCGCTGGCCGGCGTCAGGCCGCGGATCTGCAGGCTGCCGCGCGCGGTCACCTCCATGATTCCGTTGCCGTGCCGCAAGGCGGATTCACCGAGTCCGATCAGCCACTTCGGCGAGAGTCCTCCAGCGACCGGGTTGAGCCGCACCAGAAGCCCGTCGCCGGTCTGCATCGGCGCGGACAAAGCGGGGCAGGCGCCGCGTCGGGAGAAGGCGTTCATGCCGCCACCCCCTGGGCTTCGGCGATCAGGGCGGCGAGGTCGTCGTCGACGGAATTGCGCAGCGGGTGCCAGAGACCGCGACGCCGCGCCGATAAAAAACGCTCGGCGATTATTTTCGCGGCCGCCGGATTTTCGCGCAGGATGAAGGCGCGCACCTCGGGATCGCCGAGATAGGCGTCGTGCACGGCCTCGATCAGCGTGCCCGATACGGCATGGGTGGTTTCGGCGAAACCGACGAGACGGTCGACCGTCTCGGCGAATTCCGAAGCGCCACGCGGCCCGTGCCGCATCTGGCCGGCAATGAAGCGCGGGTTGACCGCGCGTGCCCGCACGACGCGCGACACGGCTTCTCCAACCGAGCGCGGCTTCGGCTTTTGCGGATCGGTGGTATCGATGACGATGACGTCGGCGTTCTTGCCGAGGGCAGCAAGCGCCGCCGAAAAACCGCCGATGAAGGCGACTTCGGCGGAGCCTTCCAAAATGTCGCGGCCGGGGTCGTCTCCGGTGTGGACGAGAAGGTCGGCCTCGGCGACACGATCCTCGAACGCGCCGGGCGCTGAAATCCCTTCGCCCTCGGCGCCGCCATAGGCATGCGAGGTGGCGTCGAGATAGGCGCGACCGATTTCTTCGCGCGCGGCCCAGTCGCCGCTCGACAGCAAACCCTCGACACCGGCGCCGTAGGTGCCGGGTGAGGTGCCGAAAACGCGCGGGCTGATCTTACCGTCAGCGCGGCTCCTTGCCGCAAGCGGGTTTTCCAAGGCGTCCTCGTCGCGGGCGGCGACGGCGTTGGCGGCCGCATCGATCAGGGCGATCTGGGTCGGGAACATGTCGCGGAACAGGCCTGAAATGCGCCAGGTGACATCGACGCGCGGGCGGCCAAGCGTGGCCGGCGGCAGCACCTCGATGCCGGTGACGCGGCCGGTGGCGCCATCCCATTGCGGCCGGCAACCCATCAGCGCCAGGCCTTGCGCGATTTCCTCGCCGCCGGTGCGCAGTGAGGCCGAGCCCCAGAGGTCGATGACCAGCGAGCGCGGCCAGTCGCCATGCGATTGCATGTAGCTGCGCAAGACCTCGTCGGCCGCCGCCCTGCCGAGATCGAAGGATGTCGGCGTCGGCATGGTGCGTGGATCTGATGTGAACAGGTTGCGGCCGGTCGGCAGGACATCGCGCCGGCCACGCGCCGGCGCGCCGGCCGGACCGGCTGCGACATGGCGGCCGTCGAGGGCTGCGATCAATGCTGACTTCTCGGCCGCCGCACTTTGCTGGCGCAGCGGATCGGTCTCGCCCTCGGCTGAGCGGCCAAAGATGTGCAGCCCGTCCTTGATGGCGAAATCCTTCAGGTCGCAGAGCCAGGCGTCGATGCGGCGCAGCGCTTCGTCGGGCGCGTCGGTTCTGGCGACGCCCGCCTCGGAGGCGAGACCGGTCTTTTCCGCGGTTTCGACGATCAGCCTCGCCAGGCGATCGCGGCGGCGGCGGTCGAGCCCGTCAGCCTGGGCATATTCGTCGACCAGCCGTTCAAGCTGCTGCTGGTTCTCGTCCAGCCCGGCGCCGGTCAGCGGCGGCGGCAAATGGCCGAGGGTGACGGCGGCAATACGCCGCTTGGCCTGTGCCGCCTCTCCCGGGTTGGAGACGATGAACGGATAGACAACGGGTAATGCGCCGGTGACGATCTCGGGAAAACAGGTTTCGCTCAGCGCCACTGTCTTGCCGGGCAGCCATTCCAGCGTGCCATGGGCGCCGACATGGACGAGGGCATGGACATCAAGCGACTTGCGCAGCCACAGGCCAAAGGCGATCAGCGCATGGCGCGGCGGCAAGGTCGGGTCGTGATAGTCGGCGCGGCGGTTCGTGGAGCGGCCGCGATCGGGGGCGAGTGCCACGGTGATGTTGCCGAAGGTCGCGGCGCGGAAGGGGAAGCGTTTGCTGTTTGCCAGACTCGAAAGTTGGCGTTCTATGGCGCCCCCCTCTGTCCTGCCGGACATCTCCCCCACTTGGGGGGAGATTGGCAG
>SAQR01000086.1 GCA_004020365.1 Mesorhizobium sp. | reverse complement strand
CTCGCGAGCGGCTTCGCTACCGCCGACCTACACCATGCGATGGGACACGACCAGACCATATGCATTGATCGGGCCCTCGCGCCCAATTTCAAAGAGTGCGAGCTGCTTTTTGAGGCCCGGCCCTAAGTCGTCTGCCCACCAACCAACCGCGACCTAGAGAGCTCCGTGGCAGTGTGGCAGAGCCGAAACCTTCGGACGGCTCCGTCGCCCCCAACTCCGGACTCATGCACCGCAGCGAGCCCGTGTTTATTCCATCATTCGTCGGCAGCGGCAATTCAATGCCGATCCGGGCTGCGATTACTTCTTGCGCGGATCGTCCGCTGGGTTGATGTAATCGATGCCCCCAGGCCCGACGAACTGAACTTGGAGAATACCCTCCTCATTTTCGGTCCAAGCAAAGTGAGGGTGCTTTGCCGGATATACCCACAAGGAGCCCGGCTTTAACAACTCGCGTTTCTTCTCAAGCGTTTCGCCGTGGCTAGTCCCGATGTTGCCGCTGATGACGGTCACAACCTCGGAATAGGGGTGAGTATGCGGCGGCATTTGAAAGTTAGGGGGAAACTTGATCCGTAAGACAACCACGTCCCCTGCTTTCGTCGGGTCGCCCACGAGAGTTGCGATCTGTACGCCTTTTGGGAAGGCCGGGTTCTCCTTCCACGCGAGTTCATCAGCAGTAACCCGCGTTGGCGTGTCTTGCGCCATCGCCGGGAGTGAGAACGCGATCAAGCCCGCTATCGCCAAGAACTTTTTCATTTGAGACCTCCACTGTGATGCGGAACAAGACGAAGTCTCAGCATCGAACCAATTCTTCTTCGTCCGAACGGCTGAAACAGTGCATCGTGGCCGCGGCAACGTAACGAATGACCGGTGATCATCCGGCGAAAAATTGCCGAAAAGCGAAGCTTCTACGCCCGCATTTCGGCTTCTGCAGCGGTCTGCTATAATAGATAAAGTTCCCCCAGCTGGACGCGCGGGGAGATGGAAGATGGACCCCGGGCTTTTCCGCACTTTCGCCGTTAACGGTGTCATCGTTGATGTTGCCGGGGGATTTCTGCGTGATCGGGAGGGGCGCGAAATCGCTCTTAGACCTCAGGCATTTGACCTCCTGAAGTATCTTCTGGAAAACGCCGGCCGAGTGGTGACCAAGGACGAGTTAATGCAGGCGGTGTGGCCTGGGGTTTTCGTCACCGACGACAGTATGGTGCAATGCGTTCGCGACATCCGACGTGCAATTGGCGACGATAGCCAGTCCATACTCAAGGCTGTGCCGAAACGCGGATACAGGCTGGACATTGGAGCCGCAGATACTCCTTCGGAGCCGGCAAGGTGGAAGTGGACTGCGGCGGCTGGCGTGCTGGGCCTGGTGGTTTTATTCGCGGCGGGCGCCGTCTGGCGCTTCGTCAGTCCGGCCGTAGAGGATCCATCTGACGGAGTTCTGCCGTCAGTCGCCGTGCTGCCGTTCCAGGCGATCGGCGGCGAAGCAGACGTCCAGCGTCTGGCAGGTGGCCTCACCGAGGACATCATCACCGATCTTGCACGGTTTCCAGAATTTCGGGTAATCGCCCGTAACTCGCCGGACGTCTATGAGAGCCAGCCAGCCAACACTACCGAGGTCGGCGCGGCGATCGGTGCTGGCTTTGTGGTCGGCGGCTCGATCCAGCTCCAGGCCGATCAGATTCGCATAACGGCCCAACTCATCGACGCCAAAACCGGCAAGCATTTATGGTCAGACCGGTGGGATCGGCCGGACAAGGATCTGTTCGCCATCCAGACCGAGATATCCGAACAGGTTTCGAACCGGCTTGGCGGCGGCGCTGGCCTGATCCAAGAGGTGGGTCGGGTCGCAGCGCATCGCAAACCACCTAGCAATCTCAACGCCTACGAACTTTACCTTCTCGGCACCGAGAAGCTGGAACAAATCAACCGCGCAGATGTCAAGGAAGCGATCAGGCTGCTCAATCGCGCAGTTGAGCTCGACCCCGGCCTCGCCCGTGCCTGGGTTGAACTTTACCATTCCCACTGCGTAGCGGCCGGTTTCGGCGTTGATCCCGAAAGCAACAGAAGGCTCGCCGCCGATGCCGCCCAGCGCGCCGTCAGGCTCGATCCGAGTGACGCCGAGGCGCATGCTGTCTACGCCATGAGCCTTGCCGACATGAACGATATCGAGCGCTCCAAGGCGGAATTCGACGCGGCCCTGCGTCTGGCCCCTAATCAATTCGAGATCCTGACTTTTTATGCCTCCTCGGCTTCAAGCTTTGGCGAACCCGAGCGCGGCGCCCAACTGGTCGACCAGGCAATCCTCCTCAACCCGAGTTACCCGCTATGGAGCGCTAGGATTTTCGCCGATGCCTATTTTATGGTGGGCCGCTATGACGAGGCGCTGCGCTTGATCGACCGGCTGGAACCAAAAAATTATAATCCGAGGATGTGGACATTTCGCTCCGCCGCCATGGCGGCCTTGGGAAATGCCGAAGAGGCCAAGCTTTCAGTCAAGGCAGCACTCAAATTGTTCCCCGATCTGACCATCGAGGGATTTGTCAACAGCCGCCGCTATACTGATGCGGAGCGCAAGCGTCTCATCGAAACCATGCGCTTTGCCGGTTTTCCGCCCTGCGCCATGCCCGATTTGCTGACGAAGTTCGACCAGCCGGAGCGCCTTCCGGAGTGCGTACGTAACTGAAGGTCCGGGCACTAATCAGCACCGGCAGGACGGACCCACAGCCCCAAGGGCAACCTAGACGGCAGCAGACGCGTCGACCCTTAGCCATTTCCACAGAGAGGCTTTGGGGGTCGAACAATGTGGCCTTGGGAGCGACGGCGGTCATGATCGGACGTTCCTACAGGTTCGCACTTGCCGTCGGCGGAGCCGACGGCGTGAAGCAATGCGTATGTTTGCTGCGCGAGGAGTTTGAAGCCGCAAAGCACTTGTCGGCCGCCGCTCTATTGCCGAGATCGACCGCTCTGTAATTTGGTAAGCCTTGAAAAAGAACGATCCATTGGCGGACCGCGCCGCTTTCCACTCGGGCCGAGGCATAGCAGTCAGGCACTGCACCACGTTGTCGTTCGCCACTCCCGACGTTCCCCAAGACGCCGATAGTTCGGCATTGGGGTCATTCTTACGCGTTCGCGAACGGGAAGGTTGCGCCACAACCGGTAATTCGCAGCGCGCCTCGTTAGCCGACCTTTCAGCCACCGGCCGGAGCCGACCCCTTGCCGTCATTCGCGACAGCCGCAATGAATGACTTGATTGAGCCCCGTCTCGGTCTTTCCGGGATGGGTCGCACTTTGCGGTCTTCAGGACAGATTTATTCCAGATGCTCCACGAAGGCCGCCAACTGGTCGATCGTTGTGCCCCAACCCTCCTGAAAGCCCATTTCTTCGTGCTTGCGGCTGTCAGCGGCGTTCTTGTGCATCACGCGGGCTGAATAGTGGGTGCCGTTACCTTCGGCTGCAAATGTGATGATCGCTGTCAGTGCCAGCCAGGGTTCTGTCGGCCGCCAGCCCTCGGCGAGAGTCGTCGTCCACACCAGACGCTGCTCAGGAACAATGTCGAGGAAACAGGCTTCGACATGGGGCTTGAAGTCTCCGTCGCCCTCGCGCATCCGCGTCTCGAAGCCACCTCCAGGGCGCAGATCCAACTTGACGACCTTGCACTCGATTGGATGGGGTATCCACCACCTCGCCAGATGTTCGGGCTTGCTCCACGCCTTCCAGACCTTGCTCGGCGCGGCATTGATGAGGCGCGAGATGGATAGCTCATTGTTAACGGCAGTCATTCGTCTTCGTCCTCTGTCATTTGGTTTTCCACATAGGTGGCAAGCCGATCGGCGCCTGCCTGCCAGAGTGCACGTTGCTCAGAAAGCCATGTCTCTGCTTCCGACAAGTGCTTGGGCCGTATCCGGCAAGTTCGAACACGGCCGCTCTTTTCGGTCGCTATCAACCCGCTTTCCTCAAGCACGCGTAGATGCTTCAGGAATGCAGGGAGACCCATGTCGAAGGGTTCAGCGAGTTCCTTGACCGGGGCCGGCCCCTTCATCAAACGACTGATCACCGCCCTTCTGGTCGAGTCCGCGAGCGCGTGAAATGCAGTGTCCAAAGAGAAGCTACAGTTTTCCATGTGGTGAACTATAGCATTCAGTTCACCACTTGGCAAACAATAAGGCTGTCGGTGACAACAGGCCCGGGGCGCGGTCCGACTCGCTCTGACGTTTCATCGTCAATGTCCATTTTGTACGCATCCCGGCCATTCCGTGAGTTCGCGTGGAGCGTCGACTCACCACCCGACCACGACGTAGAACGCCCAACGGCTATTCAGTCGAGCCCAATGCGGCGGCCGGCTTGGTTGCGCCATTTCCGGACCTACACGGTGACATCCGACAAACATCGTCACGTTGATCTCCTTGCGGACCTTCGCGAGGCGAGACTGTGAATTAGCCCCGAAAGTTGAGACCACCGGGCCGATTGGTGGCACCAAGCGCACGACTTTGCAGGCAAATTCATAGGTTCGATGGGCTCATCATCGGCGCCGATCATGGCCCCACTCCTTTGCAAATCAACGACTTGCCCTCCGCTCGCTAGGGGGTCGACTTTCGGTTCTGATCCACAATGCGGGTAACCCCGATCGGCGTGCGACCGACGGAGAGAGACCGGCGATTCGCCACGACGGTTCCGGCGTCGTGGGTTACAATGGCGAGAGATCCAGATCGACCGGGGAGCCGAGGTGCCAAGCTCCACAGCAGAACGTCGCCTTGCCGCCATCGTCGCGACCGATGTCGTAGGTTACTCGCGCCTGATGGGCGAGGACGAGACGCAGACGCTGGCCGCCCTCAAGGCGCACCGCAAGGAGCTGATCGACCCTCTCATCGCCGAGCACAAGGGCCATATCATCAAGACGACCGGCGACGGTCTGCTGCTGGAGTTTCCCTCTGTCGTTGAGGCGGTGGCCTGCGCCGTTGCCGTGCAGCGCGCCATGATCGAGCGAAACAGGGCCGTTCCGGAAGGACGGCGCATCGAGCTGCGCGTCGGCATCAACATCGGCGACGTCATCATCGAAGACGGCGATATTTTCGGCAATGGCGTGAACGTCGCTGCGCGTCTCGAACAGATCTCGGAGCCGGGCGGCATCTGCCTCTCCGACGATGCCTACCGGCAGGTGCGGGACAAGCTCGACATTGAGGCGCTCGACGCCGGCGAGCAGCACCTGAAGAACATCGCCAACCCCGTCAGGATCTACCGAATCGACCCGGCTTCATCAGCAACAGGGATCAAACGGGTTTCCGGTATTCGGGGCGGCAGGGCGAGCAGACTCCGGCTGGCGATAGCCGGTCTGGCCGTGATCCTCATCGCCATCGCAGCCCTGGCCACCTGGTCCGGTCTGGGCCGAGCCCCTGCCCCAGAACAGCAAGCCGCGAGTTCGGCGACAATCAAACCAGACAGCGGCCCTACACTTCCCATCGTCGCCGTGCTGCCATTTACAAACCAGACCGGCGACGAGGCTCAGGAGTACTTCGCCGACGGTGTCACCGAGGAGGTGATCAATGCCCTCGGCCGCTTCAAGAACTTGCGGGTGATCGGCCGCAATGCCGTCTTGCGGTACAAGGGTGGGCAGGCGCGGCAGGCCGAAATCGCCTCCGAACTTGGCGCAGCATACATGGTTGACGGCAGCATCAAAGCATCCAAGGAGCGCGTGCGGATTTCCGCGCAGCTGACTGACGCGGACGCCGCTACCGTGTTGTGGTCTGATCGATATGATGGCGATCTGTCAGACATATTCGAATTTCAGGACAGCATCGCACAGCACATTGCTGGCACGCTGGCAGCCAATATCACTCAGGTGGAGGTGCGGCGCCATTTCAAGGAAGCCAGGCCGGACCAGAATGCATTCGACCTCTTGTTGCGCGCCCGAGCTGTCGGCCATGCCACTTCTCGAACCGCCAACCGACAGGTCCGAGAGTTGATGACCAAGGCGATCGAACTGGATCCGAAGTATGCCACCACCCATGCTCTTCTGGGCGAAGCCATCTACTCGCAGGTGGTTCTGGGCTGGACGGAGTTCCCCGACCGCGAGCTTGCCCGTGCCGAGGAATTCGCCCGCCGCGCGATCGCGCTCGCTCCCGATGAGCCTGATGGGCACCGCACCCTTGGTCGCATCCTGCTTATCCGCACCGAATACGATCAGGCGCGCAACGCGCTGCAGCGTGCGATCGACCTCAATCCGAGTGATGCCAATGCGTTGGCGGTGCGGGGAACCCTCCGATCGTTTGATGGGGACCTTCCCGGCGCCATCGAGTCGCTTGAACTGGCTTTGAAATATGATCCGATGCTCCAGCCGAACTACCATTTCGATCTCGCCATCAGCTACTATCTCGCACGCCGGCACGAAGATGCCCTGCGTGTCGCCGAACGCGGGATCTCCCGGTTTCCGAATTTCCCGATGTTCAATGTCCCGGCCGCAGCCGCAGCGGCACAGCTTGGGCGCCAGGAGCAGGCGGTCCTCTACGTTAGCGAGATCCGGCGACGCCTGCCGCAGCTCGATATGAGCTTTGACTTTCTTGGCTCGCGCTTCAGAGATCCGGCCTATCCGGCGTATCTGAAGGAGGGACTCAGGCGGGCGGGCTTGTGAGGCGCTATTGCGGTGGCCAATCAGGAAGATCCGGCAATCGCGGATAGTTCGCGTCTGCCTTGCGCGCCATAGCCCCCGGATCGGCAGCAAACTTCCCTGGACCGGCCGGCCCTCCGAAAACGTACAGGCGGCCTTCGTGAATCACCCAATTGTTCGGATCCGCAACCAACCTGTAGCCCCTCGACAATGCCGCAGTGCACCAATTTTGGTATTGCGGCAGATATCGATCAGGGTCGGCCTTGAAGAGATCGAGGTGGCGCGTCGAGGCGAAGCGATACAAGGCGCCATCCAATTCATACTGATACTGCGGATCGCCGATCATCGGCTTGGCCTCGGTGAAATAGGCTACAGGGTCGTAGCCCTTGATGGCGAGGCGGTCCTCCTCGCTATGGGCAGCGGTGTCGAAAGCGAAAGACAAAGCGCCAGACAGTCCGATCAGGACGGCCAACGCATCGCGCCTGTTCATTGACGTCAACTCCCTTGACGTGAGCAGCATCAGCCGGCGGCAGAGGCGGTGGGAGATTTGTGCTCTCGTCACATGCGGCACGTGCGGCCCCGCTCATAAGGGCCGGCCGCTATCGGCATAGTTGGAAGATTACGCCTCGCGTTCGCCCGTGGCAACGTGCATATATGCACCCCCACTAAAATAAGCTTGCGCCAATCTCGTCGCGGGAGCAGCTATATCCCGAGCGCGGATGTAGCTTTGGTCGCCGGCAGCCGTGCGTTGACCGGGACGTTTCGCGATCCGGCCCCGTGCGGGAATGAAATTCTCGATGACCGGCTAAAGCAATCGCTTGGTAAGCACCTCCTCACAATCGGGTGCTTATCGCGGTTGTTCGCCTCGCGCTGAGAGCACCAAATTGTTCCGTTTGCAGACCTTCCGGCCGGACCCACGAAAGTCGCCTTCGAGTCAACTTGCGTCATCCCGGCTATCGGCCTTCAAATGTCCGAGAAGGGTCGGAACTCGATCGCTGGCAGTGATTGGGTTCCGATCCGAGAGCGTTACGCGTCCAACGCAAGCGCAAAGGACGTTCTTCGAACTTGCTCACGATCCTGTCCGAACCGAAGGTAGCGCAGCAGAACCGGCTTCCGTGCGTCAGGCGCCAGGCAGTCGGAACCGGTATTCCGTCACATGATGGTAGATCTGGCCCGGCCATAGCGTCGCCTGCGGGAAATACGGCCGGTTCGGTGCGTCCGGCCAGACCTGCGGCTCCAGGCAGACTTGTAATGACGTCGTTCGAGCCCCGGCGAAGGCGGCGCCAAATACTGGCCGGTATAGAGCTGGACGCCCGGTTCCGTGATCCACAGCTCCATCTCGACGCCGGAAGTCGCGCCTTGCGTCCATGATGCCAGCTTGAGCGGCCCGCGCGTCGGGGCAAGGCAGAAATTCTGGTCGGCGGCAGGTCCGTGTCGACGGCTGAACCGAAGACCTGGCTCGCCGCGCGCGCCCTTGCCCATGTCCTTGCCGGGGACCAAAACTCACGGCTGTTCCGCGAGATACGCGACAGGACCGGGAAGACCTACGGTCTGCGGCATCGGTTCGATTTCTTTGCCCCGGCAGGCGTTTTTGTGGTCTTCGGGCTGATTGACGCCAATTGCGCACGCGAGACCATTCAGCTGATCGAGCAGTCCATAAGCAGGTTCCTGGCTGACGGACCCACGGACGACGAACACAACAACGCCAGACGCGACATGATGACGACCTACAGGCAGCTGCTGTCGGACAACGTTTCAAGCTCAAATGAGATCGTCGCGCTGCAGCTCTTCGGGTGGCCGACAGACGCAATCAACGACGTCGACGACATGATCGCGCGACTGGACCTGCGCGCGCCTGAATACCGTGCGGCGATGTTAAAGGGCCAGCCGCTGACAGTCATTGCCGGAAACGCGAACTAGCACAGTAGATTTGAGAGGTCGGGGCCGATCGGCAGCGGACGTCGAAGCGACGCGGCGCAGACCCTTTGATCTATGCCGTTACATCTGCCGAAGAATCCGACGGCTACCACCCGCGAAAAACCACTCCGGATTGGACGGTCCGCTGCGGGAGGATATTTGGACAGCCCTGTTCCAGCCGCCGCCGACTCGATTTGCAAATTGGCGCAAAAGCTCCCAATCTTGTTGCCGCCGCAGCAAGGCTCGATACTTGTTAGACGGCGAAACAATGGGAGGAGATTCGCACATGAAAAAGACCTGTGTCCGTCTGGCGGCAACGGCAGTAATGCTTGTCTCTGCCGTCAGCTCGGCTTACGCCGACAACCTCACCCTCTATTGCGCCGCCGACGAGGCCTGGTGCCAGCAAATCAAGACTAGCTTCGAGGAAAAGACCGGCATCAGCGTCGACATGACCCGCAAGAGCTCCGGCGAGACATACGCCCAGGTGCGCGCCGAGGCCGGAAACCCGAAGGGCGACGTCTGGTGGGGCGGCACCGGCGATCCTCATCTCCAGGCCGCCGAGGAAGGACTGACCGAGGAATATATGTCGCCGATGCGCGGCGAACTGCACGATTGGGCGATCAAGCAGGCGGAAGCCGCCAACAACAAGACGATCGGCGTTTACTCCGGTGCGCTCGGCTTCGGCTACAACAAGGATCTGTTGGCCAAGAGCAACCTGCCGGAGCCCAAATGCTGGGCCGATCTGACCAAGCCGGAATACAAGGGCCACATCCAGATGGCCAACCCGAACTCGTCGGGTACCGCCTATACAATGCTCGCAACGATGGTTCAGCTGATGGGCGAGGACAAGGGTTTTGAGTACCTGAAGGCGCTCCACGCCAACATCAACCAGTACACCAAGTCCGGCTCCGCTCCGATTAAGGCCGCGGGTCTCGGCGAAACGACCATCGGCATCGTTTTCATGCATGATGCGGTGACTCAGACGGCAGCCGGCTTCCCGATCGTCACGGTGGCGCCCTGCGAAGGCACCGGCTATGAGATCGGCTCGATGTCGCTGATCAAGGGCGCCCGCAACCCGGAAGCGGCGAAGCAGTTCTACGACTGGGCGCTGACTGCCGAGATGCAGTCGAAGGCCAAGGACGCGAAGTCGTTCCAGTTGCCGTCGAACAAGAACGCCACCGCGTCCGAACTGTCGCCTGACCTGTCGACCATCAAGCTCATCGACTACGACTTCAAGAAGTATGGATCGAGCGCCGAGCGCAAGCGCCTGCTGCAGAAGTGGGATACGGAGGTTTCGACCCTGCCGCAGTGATCATGCGCGTCCGCACTGCCACGAGCGCGCTTCACCCGACCGTCGTCCTGTGGACGGCGGTCGGCTTGCTCGGCTATGCGCTGCTGCCTTGGTACGGGTTGGACAGCAATCTCTTCACCTTGTCTTGGCTGTTGGACGGCTATCCGCTTGACGATGACGTAGCGCCGGCGCTTTTCCTTGTGCTGCAAGGCGACAAACTCTGGCTCGCCCCCATCGGCCCGCTGCTTCTCGCGCCGCTCCTGCTATCGGGGCGGCGGAAGTCCGATCCTGTGTTTGGATATTTGCTGATCGCCGTCGGCGCGACCGGCGGCGCCTATTTCCTGCTTCAAGGTTTCGGTATCGGCCTGGGTGGCTTCCAGTGGCAATGGCTGAGCTCGCTCTTTGGCGAACTTGACGACCGCCAGTTTGGCATGGGCTGGGGAGCACTGCTGGTAGGCGGCGCGTTCTTGTTCCTGTTCACCCTCGGGCTTGCGGCGCGCGGCGCGGTGGCCGGCGACGAATTCGTCGCCGGCTCGATCGGCTTGGTTGTCGCTGTTGTCGCCATCTTCATCTTCATGCCGATCGGTCAAATGCTGGGGAGCGCGCTGCTCACGCAGGAGGGCGACTATTCGCTTCCCGTCTTCCTCGCGAAACTCTCCAGCGACCGGCTCTGGAGCCTCGGTTGCGTCACCGGCGGCCCGCGCTGCGGCGTCGCCTGGAATTCGCTCGTTCTCGCCGTGCTCGTCGGCGTGACGACCACCGCGCTCGGCCTTGTCTTTGCCCTGGTGGTGACCCGCACCGGCTTTCGCTACGGTGCGCTGTTGCGCGCTCTGACCGTGCTGCCGATCATCACACCACCCTTTGTCATCGGCCTTGCCATCATCCTTCTGTTCGGCCTCTCGGGCGCCATCAATCTGGGTTTCGCCGAACTGATCGGCGTCCAACCGACGCGATGGGTCTACGGCCTGCCTGGGCTGCTGATCGCCCAGGTGCTCGCTTTCACGCCGATCGCTTTTCTGGTGATGATCGGTGTGGTCGAGGGTGTCAGCCCATCCATGGAGGAGGCCGCGCAGACCTTGCGCGCCAATCGCTGGCAGACCTTCATCACCGTCTCCCTGCCGTTGATGCGGCCGGGTCTGGCCAATGCCTTTCTGCTCGCCTTTATCGAGAGCATGGCTGATTTCGGCAATCCGCTGGTGCTCGGCGGCAATTTCGATGTGCTGTCCACCGAGATCTTTTTCGCCATCGTCGGCGCGCAATACGACCAGGCGCAGGCGGCGATCCTCGCCCTCGTGCTCCTGTTCTTCACGCTCGGGGCGTTCTACGCCCAGCGATTCTGGCTTGGGAAGAAGTCCTACACGACCGTCTCCGGCAAAGGCGACGCCGGCGTCCACCCGCATCTGCCGGCAAAATTGCGCAACGTCGTCTTCGCGGTCGCCGCCGTCTGGACGCTTTTTACCTTGCTGATTTACGTGACGATCTTCTACGGCAGCTTCGTCAAGCTGTGGGGCGTCGATTTCTCTCTGACTTTTGAACACTACGCGACGGCGTTCTCCATCGGCTGGAACGAGTTCGGCATCCACTGGCGCGGCTCAGCCTGGAGTTCGTTCTGGACGACAATGGAAATAGCTGTCATCTCCGCGCCGCTGACCGCGGCCATCGGGCTCTTGACCGCCTATTTGCTGGTCCGCCAGAATTTTGCCGGCAAGGACACTTTCGAATTTGCAACGATGCTATCCTTCGCCATTCCCGGCACTGTGATCGGCGTGTCCTATGTGATCGCATTCAACGTGCCGCCGATCGAGCTCACCGGCACCGGCATCATCCTGGTGCTCTCCTTCATCTTCCGCAACATGCCGGTCGGGGTCCGTGCGGGTGTCGCATCGATGTCGCAGATCGACCGCAGCCTTGACGAGTCGTCCCTCACTCTGGGGGCCAACTCCTGGCAGACCTTCCGCAAGGTGGTGCTGCCGCTGCTGCGGCCGGCCATCCTTGCCGCGCTGGTCTATTCCTTCGTTCGCGCCATGACCGCCATCAGCGCCATTATCTTTCTAGTCAGCGCCCAGTACGACATGTCGACCAGCTACATCGTCGGCCGCGTCGAGAACAACGAATATGGCGTCGCCATCGCTTATTCCGCCGTCCTGATCGGCGTCATGCTGGCGGTGATCGGCCTGATGCAACTTGCGGTTGGCAGCCGCATGATCGGCCGGCGCGGTCTCGACGGCGATCTGGCGCAGTCGCGCACCAATGTCAGCCAGGCGGTCGTGGCGCATCCACAGCCGGCGATCTCGGGAGGCGGGTGATGGCCGAAATTCGGGGCAATGCCGCCTCAGTCGAATTCAGGAATGTCACCAAGATCTACGGCAAGAGCAAGGTGCCGGCCGTCAATGACATCTCGCTGTTCATCGAGGCCGGGAAGCTGGTCACCCTGCTTGGACCGTCGGGCTGCGGCAAGACGACCACCCTGCGCATGATCGCCGGACTGGAAATGGCAACGAACGGCCAGATCCTGATCGGCGGCGCCGACGTCACCCGGCTGCCGGCCACTGATCGTGATGTCTCCATGGTGTTTCAATCCTACGCGCTTTTCCCGCACATGACCGTGACCCAGAACGTCGAATACGGCCTGGGCTTTTCCGGCTTCGGCAGGAAGGAGACGGCCGAGAGGGCCAGGGCCGGGCTTGAACTGGTCGGCCTCTCCAATTTCGGCGACCGCCTGCCGAGCCAGCTTTCGGGCGGACAGCAACAGCGTGTCGCGGTGGCGCGGGCGCTGGTTCTGGAGCCGCAGGTGCTGCTCTTCGACGAGCCTTTGTCGAACCTGGATGCCAAGCTGCGCCGGCGCGTGCGCGAGGAAATCCGCGAGATTCAGCAGAAACTCGGCCTGACGGTCGTCTATGTCACCCACGACCAGGAGGAAGCGCTCGCCGTCTCCGATCGCATCATTGTCATGAACAATGCGGTGATTGCCCAAGACGGCACGCCACGCGACCTCTACGAGCAGCCCGCGAACGCTTTCGTGGCCGACTTCATCGGCGAAGCCAACATGTTCCAATGCGAGGTCGTGTCGGTCGAGGGCGACAGCGCCATTGTGCATCTGGGACCGGCCGTGCTGAAGCTGCCGGCTCGCGGCCGCAAACCGGGGCCGGCCAAGCTGGCGGCGCGACCGAGCCGCCTCGAGATTGGCGAGCCGAATGCGCCTGGCGCCTTGCCCGGCACGCTTGAGAAAGTGACCTATGTCGGCAGCCACCTCGAGTTCGTAATTGCCACGCAATTCGGCGAAGTCTTCGTGGTCTCGCCGGATGTCGATACCGCGTTTCGAGCGGGGCAGCCGGTGAGCATCGGCTTTCCCGAACGCGGACCCGTGCTGATCACAGACTGAACGCCTCTTTGCAGAGCGCGTGGACTTTGTCGAACACGCCCTTGCCGCCCGCGATGACCAGTGTTCCTTCCTCGAGAACCGTTTTCGGGTCGGGCGGGACGACCAATCCGCCGGCCTCTTCGACCAGAAGCATGCCGGCGAGGCAGTCCCAAGCGTTCATATGCTCCTCGACATAGGCGAGCAGCCTGCCCGAGGCGACGTAGGCAAGCATAAGCGCACCGGATGCATTGCGGAAAAACACGCCGCCCTCCTGAAGCAGGAGATCGATCAGCTTGGCGACGGTGCGTGCTTCACGACGATTGGAGAAGCCGGTTCCGACCGAGCCTTGCGTCAGGCTCGTCGTCGGGCTTGTCTTGATGGGCCGGTCGTTGAGGAAAGCGCCGCCGCCGCGGCGTCCGTAAAATGTCTCGCCGGTAGAGGGTTCATGGATAACGCCCACGACCGCAACACCCTCCCTGACGCAGGCGATGACGACGGTCCAGGCCGGGATGCCGCGCAGAAAGTTGGCAGTGCCGTCGATTGGATCTATCACCCATGTGTAACCCGATCCGCCGGCGAGTGCAGCGTGTTCCTCTCCGATAACACCGTCTTCGGGATATTGCCCCGCAAGCTCGCGGCGGATGAACGTCTCGACATTCCGGTCGGCCTCGGAGACCAGGTCCTGATGACCCTTGCTCTCGATTGTGAGTGTCTCCAGTTGTCGGAAATATTGCAGGCCGAGCTCGCCGCCGCGCCGCGCCAGCGCAGTCGCAAACAGCATCCGATCGTTGTCGTCACCATTCACCAGTGAATTCCGTCATTGTTTCTGGTTCCATTCGTTCCCTGGCTCTTTGTATTCAAGCCCGCAATTCTGCAGGAAAGGTTGAGGTTAAAGCTCGGCGATCGGCTGCCATTCGTGGATGATCTTGCAACCTGGCAAGTCGAAAGCGAAGAAGTGACCTTGGAACGGTTGATCCCGACTGCGCGAAACCGGCGCATTTAAAAGCTTGCAAAGCAGGAGCGTGCCAACGCCGCCATGCGAGACGAAAGCAATGTCGCCGTCGTGATGAGTCGCAAGAATGCGAAACACGGCCCGCGCTACGCGATCCTGGGCATCGAGCGCGCGCTCCCACCCGCGAACGCTCTCATGGGGATTGGCGAAGAAGGCATCAGCAACTCGTTCGAAATCGACGGGTGGAAGGAAACCGGTCGCGGAGCGGTCGTTCTCGCCAAGGTGCTCATCCACTTGGACGGGCAAGCCAAATCCCGCCGCCAGCAGGCCAGCCGCTTCAATAGCCTTGGCCTCGGAGCTCGACCAGATGGACGTCAGGCCGGACAGCACCGCACAGCCCGCGAAAGCCCTCATCCGGGTGACGCCCCGGTCCGAAAGCCGCCAGGCTGGAACCGGCACGGCGGGATCAACGAAAACTTCCGAGTGCGTGATAAAGAAGGCCGTCGGCATGCCGTTGTGCTCCGATAAAATCCTTCCGACGCCTAACAGAGCTGATCAAGCGCAGGAAGTATCAACACACCAAGCCACATCATTGCACGGGCATTTTTCACAGCCTCGATGGATATCAGAAAACAGGAACGTCTGTATCGCGCGGCCATGAGCGGACCTCCGGCCATTCCGCGCGCACCGGTCTGATGTCGCTGAGGCATCGCCCGCTATAGGGATTTCCCAGGCTTGTGATAAAGTCGATCGAGCACGTCTCGAAGCGCAGTTGCGGCTTGGTCACGCTCGTCAGCAGACATCAGCTCGGGCTCAGCTTCTAGTCTGAGATGCGGCAGTTCGGTTCGAACGGCGCGACGGGCAGCGACAAGATTGGCCTTCACATCGATGACGCGATAAGTGGCGACGGGATAGGCGATCCCTTTGACGTGGATGCGCCCCAGCTCGTCGCAGTCAATTGTGTCCTTCACTTGCGCATACGTTTCATAGGAAATGAGCACGGTCCCTGGCTGCGCCTCCTGCTCAAGACGTGAGGCGAGATTCACGGCGCCGCCGATTATCGTGTAGTCCATCCGGTCTTCGCTGCCGAAGTTGCCGACAGTGCAGTAGTCGGTGTGGATGCCGATGCGGCAGCGCAGTGGCGTTTCTATGCCGATGTCGCGCCAGATTTCGGCGAGTTCGCTCATCCGCTTCTGCATGGCGAGAGCCATTTTAACGCAGGCGAGCGCGTCCTCCTTGACGCCGCGAGTCTCGGGGTCGCCGAAAAACATCAGGATCGCGTCGCCGACATACTTGTCGATTGTCGCGCCGTGATCTAATGCGATTTTCGACATCTCCGTCAGATAGTGATTGAGGAGCTGGGTGAGGTCCTCCGACTCCATCTTGTCGGTGGTCTCGGTAAAGCCGGCGATATCCGTGAAGCATATCGTCAGCTTCTTCCGCTGGCTGGCGATCCTGACGTCCTGGCGGCCCGTGAATATCGAGTTGTACACTTGGGGCGCTAGATACTTCGCCAGTTTGCTGGAAAGTGCCTCGAGGGCCGCGGATTTCTCGGCTAGGTTCTCCTCCCGTTGCTTCAGCTCGGTGATGTCCGAGTAAACCGCGACCGTGCCGCCGCCGGTGATCCGCCGCTCGCTTATCAGGACCCACCGCCCGTCGCCTCGCTGCTGCACCCACGGTTCGGCAGGGTTGCGATGCCGGGAGAGCCGCTCTGCGACCCATTCCTCGAACCGCCCCTCGGCATCCTTGATGTAGCCGCGCTCAGCGGATCGGCGAATGATGTGCTCGAATGTCGTGCCGGGCGTCAGTTCGATCGCAAGGTCGCTGTAAAGCAGTTCTCGGTAGCGGCTGTTGCTTAGGACCAGCCGGTCCTCCCCGTCGTAGAGAGCAAATCCCTCGGAGATGCTCTCGATGGCATCGATGAGTCGCTGGCGGGCCTCGGCGACCTCGCGCAGATTCTTTTCCTCCACCTCGACCGCGGTGTCCCGGAAGAGCCTGAGCGCCTCGGCCATGCGGCCGATTTCATCGCGGCCCGCCTCAGGAAGCGGCGCGCGAAGATTGCCGCCGGCGATCGCGAGCATGCCCTGGCTAACGCTGCCCAGGCGGGCGAGAAGGCTGCGGTCGACATAGAGCCAGGCGATCAGAACCGAGCTCAAGAGGCTGAGAAAGGCGGAACCAAGGACAACCCCGGTCCCGTAGCGCTGGACGACCGCAGCTTCGAGACCGGACGCGGTGATCTCGTGGTCTGCCTTGGCGACCAGGCGATCGACGGCAGCGGTAAGAGTGCGCGACAGCTGATTGTTTTCGGCCAGAAGCTCTTCGCCCTGCGCCAGGACGGCGAACTCGTCCTGTCGCGCCTTCGGGACACTGTTCTCACCATCGATCAGCACCTTCAACTCGTCCACCAGCTGTCGGAACCGGGCCCGCAGCCTCTCGTCGATCTCGGTGGAAATCGTTTCGAGCGCGGCGAGCGACCGGCGCAGCGGGAACAGCAGCAACGCAAGATCGCCTGGTGTCGGCGCGTCCGCCGTCCTCGCCAGTGCGTCATTGACCTGCGAGATCTCCTCCTGCGCCTTCTGCTGCGGGATGTAGGCCGCAATCGCCTCGACCAGGTCGACCGTCGCCGCAGCGCCTCGATCCGACGCTAGCGACGCGTCGGCCGTGACCGTCCGCCATTGCTGAAGCTTGGAGTTCATCACAAGGATACCGGGCGCCACAAGGCGCTGGCTTGCACTTGTCATAGCCGACAGGCGGCGTAACAGTTCCTCCTTGCGCGCGACCACGGTGAGGCGTGCGGCGACAAGGTCGTCGAGAGCGTTCAGATTGTGCCGCAGACCAAGCACCGCGGCCTCGATCTCAGCCACCACCGCCGTGCTAGGCCTGGCGCCTTTGAAAGCGGCAAGCAGTTCCTCGAGGCGCGTCATCTCGACCCCGATCGCAGTCGATACCTCGTTGTGCTGAGCCTTGCTGGTCGAAGTCAGCACGGCGGGCGCACTGGCGGCGACCCGCTCGGCCTGGCGCGACAGCTGGAGGGACGCGAGTGCCGACGGCACCCGATCCCTGGTGATCCGGTCGACGACCTCTCCTACCTCTAGAAAGGCAAAAAGAGCTGCTGCTGTCGCGAGCACCGCGAAGGCGCTGATACCGAAAAAGGCCAGCAACAGGCGGCCGCGTATGCCCAGGCGTTCAAGCATTGCAGCGACGCTTGATCTCAACGATCGCGCTGATTTGCCCTGCATCAGATGCCCTCGAGCAGCGCGCCGGCGGATTCTCACTCGACCGGCACGTACTCTCCACTCCGCCAGACGTACCAAACCCAGCTTTGGGTCGTGAGATCGCCCTTGTCGTCAAAGTCGATACGGCCCAACACAGTGTCGAATTGATTGTTGCGCAGCGACGCGATCACGGCCTGGGGTTCCAGCGAGCCCGCCTTCTCGACCGCCTGCGCCCAGGTCTGGGCGGCTCCGTAGCTGTGCAGCGTCCAGGAATCAGGCTCGAAGTTCTCGGCGCGGAACCGTTCGACGACATCAGCAGCTTCGGAATTTCGGCGCGGGTCGGGGACAAAGGTGAAGAGCGTGCCCTCGGCGGCAGAGCCGGCAATGAGCCCGAATGCCTCGGTCGCCGTATCATCGCCCGAGATCAGTTGAACCGGGTAGCCCCGGTCGCGCGCCGCGCGAACCATGAGCGCAGCCTCGGTATGATACCCGCCCAGATAGAGCACGGCGATATCCTCAGCCTGCAGCGAGGCGATCTCGGCCGAGTAATCGTCTTTCCCGGGAGCGTAGGCTTCATAGATCGATTCGGTCGTGCCGCGCTTGTTCAGCTGCTTCCTGGTTTCATCGGCGAGACCTTTCCCGTAGGTCGTGTTGTCGTGGAGGATCGCGATCTTCTTGCCGCCCCAATGATCGGCCAAGAAGTTGCCGGCTTCGAAGCCTTGCGCATCGTCGCGACTGCAGACCCGAAAAACGTTGGCGCGGCCCTGCTCGGTCAGCAGCGGATTGGTCGAGGACGGCGAAATCTGCAGAATTCCCGCCGCCTCGTACACCTCGGATGCCGGAATCGAGGCTCCAGAGCAGTAGTGCCCGACGACGAACACTACACCGTCAGCCACCAGCTTTTGGGCAGCAGCCACCGCTTGCTCGGGATCGCAGAAGTCGTCGACCGTGATGAGCCGCACCTGCTCGCCGAGGACGCCGCCCGCCGCATTGATGTCGGCCACAGCCACCTCTGCGCCGCGCTTCAACTGCGTGCCGGTCCATTCGAGCTTTCCGGTCATCGGGCCCGCAACACCGATCAGCACCTCCGCCCGCGCCGGGCAGATGAACAGGGCCGCGAGCGCGGCGATAGCAATGGTGACCACGCGGTGCATGACTGCATCCCAAACTTTAGCTTACGCTAATCCAGCTGGCGCCGACAGTCCTTTCCGCAAGCGCGGATACCTCGGCGGGTTCTGCGGCGCGCACCCGGCTCTTTTCTGCACGAGCGACCAGGGACCATTCGCCATCTGGCCTTGTGCGGTACGAAATTCCTGATGACTGGCTGAAGCGCTGGCTTGCTGAGCTCTCAACAAAATCGGTGACTGAACGGTAGATCTTGCCTCTTGCGACGAGCCGAATTGTCCCCCTCGCAGACATTCCGGCCTCCCTATGAAGATCACCTACGGGTCAGCTTGCGTCATCCCGGCAATCGGCATTCAAATGTCCGAGAAGGGTCCGAACTCGATCACTGACAGTGATTGGGTTCCGATCCGAGAGCGTTACGCGTCCAACGGAAGCGCAAAAGGACGCTCATTGAACTTTGCGCATGATCCTTTTCCGGACCGAAGGTCGGCACAGCAAAAGCCGGTACTGGCTCCCGGGCTCAGGCGCCAGGCAGTCGGAACCGGTATTCCGTCACATGATGGTAGATCTGGCCC
>SAQR01000085.1 GCA_004020365.1 Mesorhizobium sp. | reverse complement strand
GGCGCCAGGCGCGACCCGCACGAAGCGGCTGTCGACGCCGCGGCACGCGAGATTGTCGACAAGCGCGCGGCCGAAATCGTCATCGCCGACGGCGCCGATCATTGCCGAGCGCACGCCGGCCCGCGCCGCCGAGACCGCCTGGTTGCCGCCCTTGCCGCCGCATTTCGGCTGCCAGGCATGGCCGGTCACGGTTTCGCCCTTGCGCGGGCGGTCAGGCGCTTCGACCATGATGTCGTAATGCAGGCTGCCGAACACGGTGACCAGCGGCGCCGTCATGTGCCCCAATCTTTCATGCGCCCCAATCCTTCATGAGCCGCCCTTGTCCCGGCGTTTCGACGTCACCGCCGACATGGTGCGGCCGAGATTGCGCTCCGCCGCCTGGTAGTCACGCTGCGCCACCGCGACGAACAGCGCGTCGAGAATGTTGAGCTGGGCGATGCGCGCCGCAGCGTTCTCGCCCATCAGCGGCGAGCCCTGCGCTGTCGAGCACAGCACGATGTCGGCAACGGCGGCCAGCGGCGAGTTGTCGTAGTTGGTGATCGCCAGCGTCCGTGCGCCGCTCTTGCGGGCGAGATGGATGGCATCGATCACTGCGCTGGTGTTGCCGGAATGCGAGAAGCCGACGGCGATGTCGTCGGCGCCGAGCAGCGAGGCCGACATCAACATCATGTGCGAATCGTCATAGACTGAAGCGCGGATGCCGATGCGCAGGAATTTGTGCGAGACGTCGCGCGCGATCTGCGCCGAGCCGCCGACGCCATAGAAATCGCGGTGCCTGGCGCGGTACAGAAGATCGGCGGCGCGGTCGAAATCGTCCATGTCGAGGATGGCCAGCGTTTCCTCCAGCGCCTGGATCGAGGTGCGGAACACTTTTTGGACGATCTCGGCCGAACTGTCGTCGGCCGACAGCTCCTGGTGCATTTCGGCGGTCGGCAGGCGGCTGTATTCATAGACCGCGGTGCGGAAGTCGCGATAGCCGGAAAAGCCCAGCTTTTTGGCGATCTTGACCACCATCGCCTCCGATACGCCGGCCTCTTCGGCGATCTGCTTGAGCGGAATTGTCTCGTCGAAGCCGCGCCTCCCGAAAACGGTTTCCACCACCTTCGCCTCGAGTGGCGTCAGATGCGGCATCATCATGCGGATGCGCGGTCCTACCGCTTTCAGATCCAGGCTGGTCAAGGTCATCCACGTCCCCTCGTCACGCGATCGATGAGCATCGCGGCGAGGATTATAAGGCCAGTTGCCAGCAGCTGATAGAAGGACTGGACATTCATCAGCGTCAGGCCGTTGCGCATGGTGCCGAGGATGACGGCGCCCAGGATGGTGCCGACCACGCTGCCCTTGCCGCCCATCAGCGAGGCGCCGCCGATGGCGGCCGCAGCGATGGCATCGAGTTCCCAGAGATTGCCGAGAATGGGTTCGGCGGCACCCAGCCGGCCGATCAGGATCTGCGCGGCAAGGGCCGCCAGCAGACCCGAGATCATGTAGGCGGCGATCTTGGTGCGGGCGATCGGCACGCCGGCTATGTGGGCCGCCTCCTCATTGCCGCCGACGGCGAGCAGATATTCGCCGAAAGGCGTCTTCTTGAGGATGATCCAGGCGATCAGCGCGACCACGGCCACGATGATGACCGCCAATGGCAATCCGAACAGCGAGCCGTTGAAGATGGCGCGGAAGCCGGCAGGCAGGCCGAGCACCGGATTGCCGCCTGTATAGATCAGCGCCAGCGCCCGGTAGGTGCTGAGCGTTCCCAGCGTGACGATGAAAGGCTGCAGCCCGACATAAGCGACCAGCATGCCGTTGAGCAGCCCGCAGACAAGGCCGATGGCGAAGCCGGCGGCGATGGCCAGCGGAAACGGCACGCCGGCAACCAGCATCGAGGCCGAGATGACCGCCGAAAGCGCTGCCGTCGGCCCGACGGACAGATCGATGCCGCCCGAGATGATCACAAGCGTCATGCCCAACGCCAGGCAGGCGTTGATGCTCGACTGCTGCAGGATGTTGATCAAGTTGCGCTCGGCAAAGAAGCCAGGGACCAGCGCGCCGAAGACGGCGAGGATCACGATCAGGCCGATCAGCGTGCCTGCGTCGCGCAGGGAAAACCGGTGCAGGAATTCAGCCCTTGGGCGCGCTGCTGAGTGTTCGGCTACATCAGTCATCTGCTCGTCCTGTCCGTTATGCGCCGGCCCGATGGCCTTGCCGGCCTTGAGTCTCCGATTGGGGTATGGCGTGCGCCGCGATCGCCTGTTCGCTGAGATCAGCCCGGTCGAGTTCGGCGGCGACCGTGCCGTCGCGCATGACCAGCACGCGGTCGGCGAGCCGGATCACCTCGGGAAGCTCGGACGACACGACGACGACCGAATGGCCTTCGGCAGCGAGTTCCTCGATCAAATGGTAGATCTCCGCCTTGGCGCCGACATCGATGCCGCGGGTCGGCTCGTCGAACAAAAGGATGCGCGTTCCCGCCGCCAGCCAGCGGCCGATGATCGCCTTCTGCTGGTTGCCGCCACTGAACAGCCGGATCGGCCGGTCGAGCAGGAACGGGCGCAAATTGACCCGCTTCATCTTCTCGGCCGCGATCCGTTTCAGCCTGGCGTGATCGATGACGCCGCGCGGCGCGAACACGCCCATCGAGGCCAGCGCCATATTGCTGGAGATCGACCGCAACGGCACGATGCCTTCGCGCTTGCGCTCCTCCGGCACCAGGCCGATGCCGGCGGCGATGGCGTCGCGCGGACTGGAAAGTTTTGTGGCCTTGCCGTCGATCTCGACCCTGCCCGACGAGGCGCGGTCGGCGCCGGCCAGCAGCCGCAGCAGTTCGGTGCGGCCCGAGCCGACCAAGCCGGCAATGCCCAGCACCTCGCCGCGGTGCAGATCGAACGAGACCTCACGGACCTTGGTTGCCGAGGCGAGGCCATGCACGCTCAGCCTTACTTCGCTGGAGGCGTGCGAGCGGTGCTGTTCCTGGGCAAGCTCGCGGCCGACCATCATCGAAACGACGGATTTTTCCGACACCTGCGCCAGATCGACGGATCCGACCACGACACCGTCGCGCATGATTGTGGCGCGCTGGCAGATGCCGAACACCTCGTCCAGCTTGTGCGAGACATAGACGACCGCGACACCGTCGCGCGCCAGTGCGGAAATGACTTCGGCCAGCCGCTCGAACTCGCTCGGCGTCAGGCTCGATGTCGGCTCGTCCATCGCCACGATGCGCGCCCGATCGAGCAGCGCCCGGGCGATCTCGACGATCTGCCGCTGCGCGACCTTCAGGCTGCCGAGCGGGACTGCCGGATCGATCGTCGGATCGAGGGCGGCGAGGGCTTCCGCAGCGCGACGCTCCTGCTCGCGCCGGGCGACGAAGATGCCGCCGCGCGTCAGCGGATGGCCGAGGAACATGTTCTGGGCGACGCTGAGCTGCGGCACCTGCTGCAATTCCTGATGGATCATGGCAACGCCCGCGGCGCGCGCCGCGACCGGGTTGTTCAGCGCCACCGGTTTGCCGTCGATCAGCACGCTTCCGGCGGTCGGCCTGTAGATCCCCGACAGGATGCGCAGCAGCGTCGATTTGCCGGCGCCGTTCTCACCGAGCAGGCCATGGATTTCTCCGGCGCCGACCGAAAAGGACACATCGCTTAGCGCCCGCACGGCCGGAAACACCTTGGAAATGCCCTCGAATTGCAGCCGCGGCACAGACATTGGTTCGATTCTCCAGGCAAAGGGCGCCAGCCGAAGGGCCGGCACCCGCAGTCCTGTCTTAATTGCCCGCTGCCGCGTCCTCGAGCAGCGCCTTGCGCACGGCGTCGCCGGCGCCGGAATAGCGGTCGGCATTGTCCTTGGTGATCAGCGCCTGCGGTGTGGCGACGACACGCGGCAGCTTCTGCCCGGCCACCAGCCGCAGCGCCGATTCCAGCGCCACCTCGCCGGTCAGCACCGGGAAACTATCGACGGTGCCGGTCAGCTCGCCGGCGCGGATCGAGGCATAGGCGTCGGAAATGCCGTCGGTGCCGAAGACGGCGACCTTGTCCTGCAAGCCGGCGGCCTTGACCGCCTCGACGATGCCCAGCGCCATGCCGTCATTGTTGGCATAGAAGCCGATCAGGTCGGGGTGCTGCTGCAGGATGTTGGTGGCCGCGTCGTAGGAGGTCTGGCGATCCCAATTGCCGGGCACGCTGGCGACGACCTCGAACTTGCCGGCCTCGGTGATCGTAGTCTTGAAGCCATCGGTGCGCTGCACGGCGGCATAGACGCCGGCCTGGCCTTCGACGATGGCGACCTTGCCGCCATCCGGCCGGTTCTTGATGAACCATTTGGCGACGCGCACGCCATTGTCGCGCTGGACATTGCCGACATAGTGCTCGGCCTGCGGGATGACCGCGTCGTTGACGTTGACCACCGGCACGTTGGCCGCCTTGGCCTGTTCCATGATCGGCTGCAGGTTGGAGTCGGTCTGCGGCGATACGAGCAGCACGTTGTAGCCTTGCGTGGCCAGGCCTTCGGCGATTGTCAGCTGGCCGAGCTGGTCGCCCTCGCTCTGCGCCGCCTGGTAGACGACCGGAACGCCGACGCGATCGCCGAACGACTTGTAGCCCTCACCCAGCGAGCGCCAGTATTCGTTGGTCAGCGTCTTGGAGACGGCGCCCGCCCTGGTGCCGTCGGGCAGCTTGGGAAACGCGCCGAACTTGGCCTCGAGCTGCGACCAGTCGATGCGGTCCTTCTCGGTGTCGGAATTGAGCGGCGCGAGTTCGCTCGAATAGGCCGAGCCGATGGACAGCGCCATCAGCGCAGCGGTGGCGGTGGCAAGCAGAAATTTCATGGTCTTTCCTCCCTTGTTGAACGATTTTGAAGCCGAGCCTCAGCTGTCCGGCCCGAGCATGGCTTCCTGGATGATGGCTTGCGACGCGACCGCGTCCTGGCCGTCGATGGCGGTGGACAGGCGATTGTCCTTCTCCAGCCGGTCGACGACGCGCAGCATGCGCTTGACAGTGGCGATGTTGACTTCGCATTCGTGGACCGGATCGAGCCCGGTCATGTCGGGGAAGGTGTCGAAGTAGATGGCGCCGGCGTAGCCGTCGCGGCGGATCTGGCGGAGCAGCTCGACCGTCTGCAGCGTATGCACCGCGCCGACCATCAGGCCGTCGTCGCGCTTGGCGTAGCCGTCGTTGAGATGCACGCCCAAGAGTTTGCTGTGGCGCGCCACGAGTGCGGCGGCAAAGGCCGGCTGCTCGTCGGCATAGAGCACATGGGCGAAATCAAGCGTCACGCCGAGATTGGCCAGGCCGACATCGCGGATCGCCAGCAAAGTCGTCGCTGCGTCGGGCATCAGGCTGTAGGAGCGCGGCTCGTTGGGCTTGTACTCCAGGCTGATCTGGCAGTCGGGATCATGCGCAGTAACTTCACGAATTCCATCTATTTCATGTTGCCACAGCGTCGCGTAATCGGCCTGGAAGGCATAGTCAAAACCATCCTGGCCGAGCCACAGCGTCATCAGATTGGCGCCCGCCTCACGCGCGGCGTCGATGCCGGCCTTGGTCAGGTCGATGGCTTCGCGGCGAACTGCCGGATCCGGATTGGTGAAGGCGCCGAGCTTGAAGGCCGGATTGGAGTAGTAGCGCATGGCGAAACCATTGATGGAAAGCCCGAGATCGCCGAGTTTTCGCGCTATTTCCGCAGGTTTTTCACCGACATGATCGGGAAAGTTGAGGTCAAGGTCGGTCAGCCCCGCAACTTTCGCCGCACGCGCTGCCATCTGCAGCATGGACGGCTTGCCGACAAGCTCCGGCCATTCGGCCTGCGGCCGCGAGGCAAAAGAATTGAGGCGTGTGGCGAAACGATTGGCTGTCATGGATGACCCTTTCGTGGACATAACTTCACATACTGTAGTTTATTTGTAAAGTAGGATGTGCGGTTTGATTCAAGAAGTGTACATAGAGAGGAGCAGGCGGCCACGAAGAGACGAACTGCTGACGCACGATTTGATCCGCGTTCATGATGCTTTAAGCGCAGTTGTTACCGTTTTCGCAAAAACGGTAATAACTCAATGATGGCCGTGGCAGCGAAGTTGTGTTATTACCCTTTTCGCGAAAACGGTAACAACGCCCATGCAGCAAATACCCCACACATACCAGACGCTCTATTCCGAGTTGGCGCAGCGGTCGCTGGACGCCGCGTTTTCGACGGAATTCAACATCGGCGGCCGCTTTGTCACAGCCGAGGTGAAAGGCCGCCGCTACTGGTATCTCGACCTACCTAGCCCTGACGGCGGCAAAACACGCAGATATGTCGGCCCCGTCGACGATCCTGAAATCACCAGGAGGGTCGAAAACTTCAAAGACCTGAAAGCCGACATCAAAGAGCGGCGAAAACTGGTTTCGACACTCGTTCGCGAAGCCTACCTGCCACGGCCGGAAAGGAAGACCGGCGACATTGTCCAGGCACTCGCCGAAGCTGGCTTCTTCAGGCTTCGTGGCGTCCTGGTCGGTACCGTCGCTTACCAATGCTATCCAGCCGTCCTTGGCGTTCGCCTACCTAGCACGTCAATGGTCACCGGCGATGCCGATTTTGCGCAGTTTCATTCGATCTCGACGGCCGTCGATGACAAAATGCCACCCGTGCTCGATACGCTGAGGCAAGTCGACCCGACTTTCCGAGAGATTCCGCACCAGGATGACCGCCGCTTCACGACGCAATACACGTCCCGCTCCGGATACAGGGTCGAATTCCTGACTCCGAACACCGGTTCGGCCGACTACGAGGGTCATCCTACAACCATGCCCGCGCTTGGTGGCGCGTCGGCGCAGCCCCTGCGCTTTCTCGATTTCCTGATATTCGAACCGATCCGGGCCGTTCTCCTGCACGGCGCCGGCGTGCCGGTGACCGTGCCTTCGCCCGAACGGTACGCGATCCATAAGCTCATCATCGCCAGCCGCCGCCGGACGGACAGCGACGGCACCGCCAAGAGCCGCAAGGACAAGATGCAGGCTGCAACCATCATGGAAGCCATGATCGAACAACGGCAGTCGGAAGATCTGGCCGATGCTTTCATGGAGGCATATGGCCGCGGTGCGGCCTGGAAGGAAGCCATACGCAAGACACTGTCCCAGATTGACCACGGCACGCGCGAAACCGTCCTGCCGGCGCTGGCCCGCGCTATTCGAAAGCTGGAAAGAGACCCTAGCGAATTCCACCTTGAAGACGTGGCGGCCGCGCCGAAGCCGTAGGTCCTGTGCATAAAGGTTCCGGGCAGCGCTGCTGATCGCAACCATGTACAACCGCTCGTCGCCCTTGCGTCTTGCGCGCCAATTGATCATCCTCGCCGGAGTTGCACCGCGGCCGGGGGGTTCGCACATGCCCACGCTTTATGCGCTCAAACCGGCCTTTCAGGCCAGGCTGCGGCCGCTTGCCGACCGGCTGGCCGCGGCCGGCGTCACCGCCAACCAGATCACGCTGCTGGCTGCCGCGCTGTCGCTTGCCACCGGCGTTGTCGTCGCGGCCCTCGCCGGCCATCGCGCGGTCTTCCTGCTGATGCCGGTGGTGCTGTTTGCGCGCATGGCGCTCAACGCCATCGACGGCATGCTTGCGCGGGAACATGGTCAGGCCTCAAAACTCGGCATGTATCTCAACGAGCTCTGCGACGCCGTCTCCGACCTGGCGCTGATCCTGGCCTTTGCCGCTCTCTTTCCTGCCTGGGGCGTCGTCGCCTTTGCCGTCACAGCAGTGCTTGTGGAGTTTGCCGGCGTGCTCGGCATCGCGGCGGGCACCGGGCGCAATTATGCCGGGCCGTTCGGCAAGAGCGATCGGGCGCTGGCGCTCGGCATCGTCGCCTTTCTCATCGCCTGCGGCCTGTGGGTGGAAGCGATCACGCCGTTTGTGTTTCCGGCAATGGCTACACTCTCGCTGGTGACCGCCATCAACCGGATACGCAGCGGCCTTAACGGGAGCGGCGGCTGAAATTCCGATCGCATCCGCCTGGGGAAAAACATGCTTCATGAACCGACGATTGCTGCTGGCGCAGTTGAGCAGCGGGTGGCGCAGGAGCGCACCTTCCGCACTCATGACGGCACCGAGATCTTCTACCGCTACTGGCCGGCAGTCGGGCAACCCGCCAGGGGCGCGGTTGTGCTGTTCCACCGCGGCCACGAGCATGGCGGCCGCATGGCGCATCTGGTCGACGAACTCGATATGCCCGGCCATGCCTTCTACGCCTGGGACGCGCGTGGCAATGGCCGCTCGGCCGGCGAACGCGGCTATGCGCCGTCCTTTGCCGCACTTGTGCGCGACATCGATTGTTTCGTGCGCGAGATCGGCAGAGACGGGTTCGGCCAACGCGACATCGCGCTGATCGCGCAATCCTTCGGCGCCGTGCTCGCCGCCGCCTGGGTGCATGATTATGCACCGCAGATTCGCGCTTTGGTGCTGGCCTCGCCGGCCTTCTCGGTCAAGCTCTACGTGCCCTTCGCCAAGCAAGGCATTGCGCTGTGGCAGAAGATCAAGGGCCGCTTCTTCGTCAATTCCTACGTCAAGGCCAAGTTCCTGACGCATGACTCCGAGCGCATCGCTTCCTTCGAGGCCGATCCGCTGATCACGCGGCCGATCGCCTCCAACATCCTGATCGAGCTCTACGACCACGCCGCGCGTATCGTCGCCGACGCCCGCGCCATCACCGTGCCGACGCAATTGCTGATCTCCGGCAGCGACTGGGTGGTGCGGCATGGACCGCAGCACGAGCTCTTCATCAATCTCGCCAGCCCGGCCAAGGAGCGGCATGTGCTGCCCGGCTTCTTCCACGACACGCTCGGCGAACGCGACCGCCGCAAGGCACTCGACCTGATCAAGCCGTTCCTCGAAAGACAATTCGCAACGCCGGAGAAGCCGCTCGACCTGACCACGGCCGACCGCGCCGGCTATACACGCGACGAGGCCGACCGGCTGGCCTCGCCGCTCGCCTTGCTGTCGCCGAAAGGCCTCTACTGGGCGATGAGCCGCGCCTCGATCCGCATCGGCGCCTGGCTGTCGTCAGGCATGAAAACCGGGATTGCCACCGGCTTCGATTCTGGCTCGACGCTTGACTATGTCTATGAGAACCAGGCGCGCGGCACCGGTCCGCTCGGCCGTATGATCGATCGCACCTTTCTCGACGCCATCGGCTGGCGCGGCATCCGCCAGCGCAAGCTGCATCTCGAGGAGCTGATCGGCAGCGCCACTGCGACGCTGAAGGCCGCCGGCCGCCCGGTCCATATCGTCGATATCGCTGCCGGCCATGGCCGCTACGTGCTCGATGCCGTCGCCAAATGCGCCGAGCCGCCGGCCAGCGTGCGGTTGCAGGATTTCTCCGAGCTCAACGTTTCGCTCGGCCGTAAGCTGATCGCCGAGCGACGCCTGCCGACCAGTGTCTCGTTCCACCAGGCCGACGCCTTCGACGCCGAGATGCTTTCCGCGCTCGAGCCGGCGCCGGACCTGGCCATCGTCTCCGGGCTTTACGAATTGTTTTCCGACAACGCCATGATCGCCGGCTCGCTGGGCGGGCTGGCCAGGGCGATGCGGCCCGGCAGCCTACTTGTCTACACCAACCAGCCCTGGCATCCGCAGCTCGAAATGATCGCGCGCAGTCTGACTTCGCATCGCGGCGGCCAGGCCTGGGTGATGCGCCGGCGTACGCAAGGCGAGATGGACCACCTGGTGGCGGCGGCCGGCTTCGAGAAGCTCGACCAGCGCATCGACCAGTGGGGCATCTTCACCGTATCGGTCGCGCGGCGCGTCTGAGCATGGTCTTGCCTGTCCTTGGCCCTGCCGCCCCTTCTGCCCCTGCGCGCGAGCCGTACGCCGCAATCGCGCTGCGGGCGGCGCTGTGGCTGGCCTTTCTGGCGCCGTTCTTCTACGCAAGCTACGGCTTCGCCAACTGGCTGGCGTCGCAGCGCGACGATGTCGGCAGCATCGTCTTCGCCTGGGAGCGCAACGTCCCGTTCATCGCCTGGACGATCGTGCCCTATTGGTCGATCAACCTGTTCTACGGCCTGTCGCTGCTGCTCAACGATACCAAGCGCGGCGTCGACCGTCTCGCCGGCCGCTATCTCACGGCGCAGATCGTCGCCGTCGCCTGCTTCATCCTGTTCCCGCTGACGGCGACCTTCGTGCGGCCGCAGACATCAGGCCTGCCAGGCTTCATGTTCGCGGTGCTCGGCGGCTTCGACAAGCCGTTCAACCAGGCGCCGTCACTGCACATCGCGCTGCTGGTCATCATCTGGGATCATTGGCGCGATCGGGTCAAAGGCATGGCCGGCGCCGTCTGGCATGCCTGGTGCTTGCTGATCGGAGCCTCGGTGCTGACGACGTGGCAGCACCATGCCATCGATATCCCGACCGGCGCTTTGCTCGGCTTTTTCGCCCTGTGGCTGTTCCCGCGCCACGGTGCATTGCCGTTCGCCGGCTTCCGGCTGACCGCTGATGCCAGCGCGCGGCGGCTGGCGCTGTTCTACGCGCTGGTCGCCGCGCTGGCGCTGGCCGGCGCCGCTGCCGGCGCCTTCGTCTCGGCGCTGTGGCTGATCCTGCTGTGGCCGGCGCTGGCGCTGGCAATCGTCGCCTTCGCCTATGCCGGGGCCGGCGCCAAAGTGTTCCAGAAAACGGCCGATGGCAGCGTCTCGCTGGCCAGCCGCGTCTTGCTGCTGCCCCACCGGCTAGGCGCCAGGATCAATGCATGGATATGGACGCGCAAGCTGCCGCCGCATGTCGCCATTGCCGACGGTGTCTTCCTCGGCCGCTTTCCCACCGTCGCCGAGGCCGGCGCCTTCGGCTCGGTGATCGACCTTGCCGGCGAGCTGGAGCGGCCGCGCGGCGTCACCTGCCGCTGGACGGCTGTCGCCATGGTCGATCTTTTGCCGCCCCCGCCCGAGGCGCAGGCGCAAGCGGTGGCGGCGATCGAGGACGCGCGCAGCCACGGCACCGTCCTTGTCTGCTGCGCGCTCGGCTTCCAGCGCAGCGCCGGCGCCGTCGCCGCCTGGCTGGTTGCCACAGGCCGCTCGCCAACGCCGGCGCAGGCGCATGCGCGGCTCGCCGCATCGGGCCGGCCGGTGCATCTTCGGATCGCGGCGGACGAGCCGGCATGAGCGCCCATCGAGACAAAGCCGAGGCCTTCGCCGCCAGCTTGATGACGCAGGCAGTGTGGCCGCTGCTGCTGGTGCTCGCCGCGTTGATGGCCGCGCCGGTCATTGCCGTGGCGGCGCAGCCGCAGACAACGATGCTGTCGGCGGCGGCCTGGCTGGTCACGGCAGCGAGCGGCGTGGTCACCCTCGCCGTCTCGGCCCTGCTTGTCTTCGACGCACTGCTGTTCTGGCTGATGGCGAGCCACATCAGCGAGGCCGCCGGCGGTGCCGCGGTCGACGATGTGCTGGCGCGCATGCGCGTCAAACCGGCCGTTGCCGGCATCCGCTCGCTCGACCGGCGCATCGCGGGCACGCAGCGCCTGCTGATGAAGCAGCGCATCGCACTCGGCCTGTTCGTGGCGGCATCCCTCGTCGCCTTGTCCTTCTGAGCCGGACGATGAGCAAGCTCGGCACAAGGACCTTCACCCTGCTGCAGACCGTGACCTCGGTCGGCCTGTCGGCGCTGGCCTGGGCGGTGACCGGCGTGCGGCCGATCTGGAACGGCAGCCAGCCGTCGGACCGGCAGCGCATCTACTTCGCCAATCATGCGAGCCACGGCGACTTCATCCTGCTGTCGGCCTGCCTCAGCGAGAAGCAGCGTGCCCGCACCCATGCCGTCGCTGCCGCCGACTATTGGGGAAAATCGCGGCTGCGCCGGTTCATCGCGCAGGACATGCTGTCCTCCGTGCTGATCCAGCGGCAGTGGACCGATGAGGCGCAGAATCCGATCTCGATCATGCTATCGGTGCTCGATGAGGGCCATTCGCTGATCATCTTTCCCGAAGGCACGCGCAACATGACCGACGAGCCGCTGCTGCCGTTCCGCTCCGGCCTCTACAATCTGTCGATGGCGCGGCCCGACGTCGAACTCATCCCCTGCTGGATCGAGAACATGTCGCGGGTGCTGCCCAAGGGCCAGTTCGTGCCGGTGCCGCTGCTCTGCCGTGTGGTTTTCGGCGCGCCGATCACCATTGCGCCGGATGAGGAACGCCGCGCCTTTCTCGACCGCGCCCGCGAGACGCTGCTGGCGCTGAACCCACGCCCGCTAAGAGGCGATTAGAACACGATGCCAATGATGCACGAGACCTTCATTCTGGTTGTCGGCCTCGCTGCGGTGCTGACCACGGCAAGCCTGGTCGCCGGCATCCTGTCGTGGCGCGCGCCGAAGCCGCTGTCTTCGACGCTGGTCAACCTCAACCAGCGCATCAACGCCTGGTGGGTGATGGTGGTGGCGATCACCGTCGCCTTCTTCTTCGGCCGCTCCGGCATGACCAACCTGTTCGCGCTGATCTCGTTTGCCGCCTTGCGCGAATTCGTGACGCTGACGCACAGCCGCCGCAGCGATCATTGGGTGCTGCTCGGCATGTTCGGCATCATCATCCCGTTCCAGTACTGGCTGGTGTGGACCGCCTGGTACGGCCTCTTCACCATTTTCATCCCGGTCTACTGCTTCCTGCTGATGCCGGCGATCACCGCGCTTCACGGCGACACCGAGCGCTTTCTCGAGCGTGTCTCGGCGCAGCAATGGGCGGTCATGATCTCGGTCTACTGCGTCAGCCACGTGCCGGCGCTGCTGACGCTCGAGGTGCCCGACTTCGAAGGCCGCAATTTGTTGCTGATCGCTTTCCTGATCATCACCGTGCAAGGCAGCGACGTGCTGCAATACATCTTCGGCAAGCTGTTCGGCAGGCACCTGATCTCGCCGAAGGTTTCGCCGTCGAAGACCTGGGAAGGGCTGGTCGGCGGGCTGGCGACGTCGAGCCTGCTTGGCGCGCTGCTGTCGTTCCTGACGCCGTTTTCGCCGCTCCAGGCGGCGGGCGTCGCCTTCATCGCCTGCCTGATGGGATTCCTCGGCGGGCTGGTCGCCTCAGCCATCAAGCGCGACCAGGGGGTGAAGGACTGGGGCCATCTGATCGAGGGCCATGGCGGCATGATGGACCGCGCCGACAGCCTGGTCTTCGCCGCTCCGATTTTCTTTCACACGGTGCGTTACTTCTGGACGGTGTGAGGGCGCTCCAGCTGCAAGGGCCGGCACCCCTAGTCATTAATGCATCGACCTAAATTCAGCAATCTGGCTGGCCGTTTCGCTCAGAGGTCTGTTAAGCCTCTTCCAGCCAGAGAGTTCTGGCACTTTCCTTGTCGCGTGGGGATGATGACCTATAAGGCGCTCCAGATATGGTTATACGCGTCGCTGTCGGTGATGCTATTGAGCAATCATGCTTGGCCAACTGAAAAAGAAGTTGTTCAAGCGCAGGCCACCAAAGACGCCGCCGTTAACTATTTGCGGTCGCTGTCACATGATAGGAAAATTCATGTTTGGCCGTCATGGCATCGGCCTTACGAAACTGTGGCCAAACGTCTGAACGTACGCAGCTCGATCGAGCGATACAAAGCTCTCAGAGGCGATCTGAACGGTCTTCTCCCGGCCATTGGCACGGCCCAGATTTCCATAATCGCTGCCGACGGCGCGAACTGGCAAAAGGACGTAGCGTCGGCCTTAACCAGTTCGCGCCTGCTGCCATGGTACAAAAATTTCGCTGCGAAGGCGGAGCTCAGTTTGGACGGATGTACGGCGTATAAATTTACAAGCAGAGACACTTGGGCATCTGTAGGTGTCATATTGATAAACGAGCTCAACTTCCGCGAAAATGGCACGGAAACGCTTGACCGATGCGTCCATGCGGCACTTGATTACTTGCAAGGGTTTCCAACGAGAGAGGGATACTTCGACTACTCCATGCTTCCTGACGCGAGAATTCGGGGCTTGGTGATTGAAGCGACCTATAAATGTGCTGCTGAAGGGGACGGAACCGCCGAGTCAAGGGAAAGGACTAGGGACGGTTTGACGCCACTTCCTTCGCTAGATTGCATCGTGGCGAAGGTGGCTGAATAAGGTCAGGCCACCGAGGCGGCGCAACTTTCTCGGCGGGCTGGTCGCCTCCGCCATCAAGCGCGACCAGGGGGTGAAGGACTGGGGCCATCTGATCGAGGGCCATGGCGGCATGATGGACCGCGCCGACAGCCTGGTCTTCGCCGCCCCGATTTTCTTTCACACGGTGCGTTATTTCTGGACGTGAGGGCGAGCTAGGGTCTCATTTTGCAGCGGCAAGCGGTGCCTTCCTGGTCGGGCGCGGCCGGCGGCGGCGCTTGGCAGCGACCTTCAGCGCCACCGGCGGGTCGCTCGACAACGCGCCCAGAACGGCTTCGACCATGCCGAACGCCACAAAATCGGCGTTGAGGTCATTGGCCATTTCGACGGCCGTCTCTTTGTCGTCGCCGTCCTTCGACCAGAACACGATGCCTACCCGCAGCGCCGACTTAGCACGTTTCAGCCGACGAACCAGGAAACGGGCGTGCTTGACGGAGTCGCGGTTCAGGAATCCGACCACAACGGTGTCGACGGCGTCGAGCTCGAGCCGGCGGACGCCAGTCGGATCCATATCGGCAAAGCTCGCCTTCGAGACCGTCGCACCCTGGACCTCGAGCACCTGCGCCAGCATGGCGGCGGCGGCATCGTCGAGTTCGCCGCGGCCGCCGGCACACAGCACCGAGATGTCCGTGCCATCCGGCAGCTCAGTGTCGTCTTCGCCCCCCGCTTGAGCCTGCTTGTCCCTGTCCTTGTCCTTGTCCTTGTACTTGTCCGCCGTGGCAGGCTCGACTGTGGCCGGATCATCGTCCTCCTCTGCTTCCTCCCGTGCGCTGTCGTCGAGGTTCGCCACCAGCATCTGCGCGCTGGCCGCCACCCGCCGCCTTTGCTCATCGCCCATGACGCCCCGCACGCGATCCTGCTCGCCGAGCAGCAGTGCGGGAATGGCGACCTTGTCATAGAATTCGAACAGATATTTTTCCTCCAGCATCTCCTCGGCGTGATCCGTGGCTTCCTCTGGATCGCCGGCCAGCAGCCGTTGGTAGAGCCGGGCGTGGGGTTCGAGCACCGGTTCGTTGCCGAACAGAACGTCGAGGAATTCGAACTGCGGCACGTGCCTGCCAAGCACGACGAGGCAGACTGTGAGCGGCGTCGACAAGACCAGGCCCAGCGGGCCCCAGAGCCAGGTCCAGAAGATCGCCGCAACGATGATGGCCAATGGCGAAAGCCCGGTGCGCGAGCCGTAAAGCCACGGTTCGACGACGTTGCCGGTGATCATTTCCATGGCCACGAACAGCCCGGCGGTCCACAGCACGAGCGACCAGCCGGGCGCCACGGCAAGCGCTAGGAACAGCGGCAGCAGCGCACCAATGATCGGGCCGATATAGGGCACAAAGCGCAGCGCCAGCGCCAGCAATCCCCACAGCAACGCATTCGGTATCCCGAGAACCCAAAGCCCTGCCGTAACCGGTATGGCATAGACGATATTCACGACCAATTGCATGAGCAGATATCGGCCGACCCGCTTGCCCGCTTCCTGGAGCGCCTCGGTGGTTCGATGAAGGTCGCCGTAGCCGACGAGGCGTATGAAACGGTCGCGCAGGTCCTCGCGCTCGAGCAGCATGAATATGACGACGACGACGATCAGACCGGCCGATGCCAGCGGGCTGATCAGCGGTCCGATCAGGTTCTGCAGAACCTGAAGCGGCCTTTCGCGTGCGATGATCTCGACAGGCACCGGCTCGCGCCGTGGCTGATCCGCGGCGGGCGGTGAGGTTTCCTGCCTGTCGAGTTCCTGGCCAACGCGTTCGATCGCCTCGCTCAGCCTGGCGATGACGCCGCCGCCGACGCCGGACTCCTTCAGGGATCGGACTTTGGTCAGGATATTTGACTGGTAAAGCGGGATGTTCTGCGCCAGTTCGCTGACCTGCGTGGCGACAATGAAGGAGAACAGCGCAAGGACCGTGAATGCGCCCAGCACACTGGCGATGACCGCGGGCAGACGGGGAATGCCGACCCTTTTGAGTGCCGAAACCAAGGGTGCAAGCGCAAAGGTCAGCAGCAGGGCGATTGCGATCGGCAGGAAAACCTCGCGCCCGAAATACAGGGCCGCAACCGCCGCCACGACGGTCGCGACGGTGGGCAGCGACATGCGCGGCAGGGCCATGGCAGCGGAAACCACGCCCACCAGCCCTGGCTCCGACGGGTGCATGCCGTTTCGCCGATTGGCCGCCACTTGATGCCTCCACCCTGCCAATCACCATGATCAGGCATATTGAGCCGGCGCGCAACTTTCGCTTCTTCGCACCGGCGAGCTCGAAAACGTGAGCGGCAGGGGCTTGGCGGCCCAAATGGACAGCCGGACGGCGCTTGGTCGTCGGCCACAACACTGACGTAGTGATCGGGTTCCGCACTGGCAGAAGACGAGGTCAGGCTTAATCCGAATGACGCAGCCAATGACGGTCGAACACATCGACGATGGCGCGGAACTCGGCCGGCGGGATCTGGCTGGCGCCGCCGTCGCTGTCTCCGACGAGGAACTGCGCCAGCTGCCGGTCGACCATTTCCGGCTGCTCAATTGCCACGCCAAGCGAAGCCAGATCCCTGGCGATCGACGCATCGGGCGGCAGATATCCGCCCCAGGCCTCGGGCGCCCGATGGCGCAAGCGGACGATCAGCATCCTGGTCAGCGACGGCTGCGGCTCCGGGCCGATGATGGCGCCGCCGACCATATAGCCGCCAAGCACGCTTCCGGGCCGCGAGTGCGGAAACAGGCATAAGAAGAACTGGGCCTCGCCGCTGGCTTCCTTCAGATGCGCATAAAGCCCGCGTTTTGCCGACGTCACCTGCCCACCGAGCAGCAGCTGCCCGGTCGGCAAGGCCTCGCGATAGGCGGCGGTCAGGCCGTGCGCCCCCGGCCCGGCCTCAATCGACAGGCTGCCCCTGATCAGCTGGCCGCGATAATAGGGCGACAAGGCGCGCGAATAACAGGCATAGGTTCCGGCAAGGGCCAATCCAAGGCTCCGCTCCTCATGCCCGGCAGCGGTCTCGAAATGCGCACCGGCGCGGCGTTCCAGTTCGCCCCTGTCGACGCCGTGGCGGGCGCAGATCGCCGCCGTGAAGTCTGGCAGGGCGCTCTCGGCGATCCAGGCGCCGGGCTGCTCCAGCTTGAGAAGCTTCGACCAGTCGTCGTAGACGCTGAGCTCGCGTGGCTGGGCGCGGCCCTGCAGCCATTTGTCGGCGCGGCCGAGATCGAATGCCGTCTTCGGGTTGACGCCCCGGAACGCCGCCGCCAAATCCTTGCGGGCGACGGTTCCCAGCAAGGCTGCGGTCAACCGTAACTTCTGCGCGATATGCTGTGCCATCCCCATCTGCCCCTTTATGCCACCGCAAGGCATAACATGTGCCAGCACTTGCTCCCACCGCATTCATTGCCGGCCGGAACTCTCCTAAAGTCGATATTCCAGGAAATCCGCAGAATTCCACGCCGCTCCACGCGCCTGCGCTTTTCGCCCAGCCGGGCGGCGCTAAGGTCGCGCAGGGCAAGGGCAAGTTATCAAACTCACGCTATCTAGGCTTGAATACCAACACCCTTCCTCAGTCATTTGAACGACGGCGAAGCCGAGCTCTCGGCACCGGCACAAACCAGCGTAGATGCTGCCTCAACAAGGAAGGAATAATTCGATGTCCTGGATTGCCTCCCCCAAAATCCCTTTCACCGCGGTTGCGGCTGGATCCGCTGCACTGCTGCTGCTGACCTTCGGGCCGGATGGACCGTCGCGTGCCGCTGCCGGCTCGCGCGCGGCAGCGACATATGGCAAGGCGGCTCCTGCGGCGCCGGTCATCGAGCCGACGCGCATCGAAGTCGACGGCGGCGCGCACGTGATACGCTTTTACATCGACGGCAAGCAGGTTGCCCTGCTCGACTCGACCGGCTTCAAGGATTGAACTCACAGCCGGCGGCCGCGACGAAGCGCGCGAATAGCTCCTGCCCTCATGCACGGACGACGGTCACCATGGAGTGACCGTCAAACTCTGCGCGACATGGCGCACCCTGCTGCCTTGATGCGACTGTAAGCCTGACTCGCGCCGGTTCGTTGCAGCCGCGCTTTTCACAAGCCATATTCCAGGAATTCCGCAGAATTCCACGCCTTTCCGCGTAGCGGCCGTGTTCGGGCCGGCGGCTGGCGTTTACCTTACGTTAACCATAGAGGGACGCCGTCATGAAACTTGCTCTGTCTGCACTTCTCGCCCTGCTCGTGCTTTCGCAAGCCGTGGAGGCTAAAACGAAAGTCGTTGCCACCGATGGCAATGCGGCGACAGCCGAGAAAAGCCGGCCGCCGCTCGACAACAAGTCCACCGGCGGGATCACCGCGTCGCCCGGTGCGATGGCAGCGCCGGCCGACAAGAATGTGTCCAGTCCGTATCCGCCGGCGATCTATTTCGATTTCTAGAGTCTATCCATCCCTAGTGGCAGGGCTCTATCTTTTTATTTCGACCGCACCCGCTTGCGGTGCCCGGGATCGGCAGGCCATGGGATCGACAGGCCTCGGGATCAACAGACTTGGCGGCGCGCCAGGCCGTGACAGGATTGTTCCGTTCGTCTCCGGCCGACCCTGACGACGAATGCTTCGTCACCGGCTCGATGATTTTCCACGTTCCCTTGAAATCGGCTTCAACCACGAAGCAAGCGATGGCACGGTTTGCCACGTGCCATCGCTTGACCTTGCCGCCATCCGCCGGATAGTCGGTTGTCCGGCTCCGATGAAAGACCCCGATATGGCAGACGCGATCGTAAGAGACAGCAACGGCACCCAGCTGAACGAGGGCGACTCCGTCACCCTGATCAAGGATTTGAAGGTCAAGGGCACGTCGGAGACGATCAAGCGCGGCACTCTGGTGAAGAACATCCGCCTCACCGGCAATCCCGGCGAGATCGAGTGCAGCACCAAGCAGGTCAAGGGCTTGGTCCTGAAGACCGAGTTCCTGAAAAAGGCGTGATCGCGCCCGGCACTCAGGGCATTACCGGCCGCCCCGGAGCCACTCCTTGAAAGCGCGCGAAGCTGCGATATATCAATGACTAAGCGTGCGTTGCACGCGACGTAGTGCTTTGGTCAAGCTTCATCTGTGGAGGTTGTCATGGCAAACGATCTGATGGAAGGAAAGAAGCCCCAGGATTGGATCAACCTGATTCTTGCGGCATGCCTGTTCATCTCACCCTGGGTTATCGGCTTCGCTGCTGATCCCGTTGCTGCGTGGAACGCCTGGATTGCCGCGGTCGTGCTCGGCGCCCTGGCTCTCGCGGCGCTTTCGGTATTTGCCGAATGGGAAGAGTGGGTGAACCTTGTCGTCGGGCTCTGGCTGATCGCCTCGCCCTGGCTGCTCGGCTTCATGGCGAACGCCAATGCGATGGCGACCCATGTTGTCCTCGGCGTGCTGGTGGTTGCGGCATCGGCTTGGGCCGTCTGGGACTCCCGTCACCATCCGCCGGCGCATGCGTGATCGGTGACGACCAAGGGGAGGAGTCCGGCGCGCGAGCGGCGGGCTCCTTCTAAGCCTGATATGCAGGCCCGCTGGCCGGGCGATGTCCTTTTTGTGCTCAAGAACACGCCGCCACTGCGGGTGCCGCCGCGGCGCTTCCTGGTATAGACGCCGACGAGCACACCCGCGCTGCACCCCGCAAACTTCCACTTATGTTGCACTGCGTTAGATTTGTTGCATTGCAATATCAATGCATTGCGTCGAGTCTTCGCACGGGAGGCTTTTCAACGACTTCGCGAGGTTTTGCCGTGTCAGCATCGTTTCGGCCTGATATCGAAGGGCTGCGTGCGTTGGCGGTGGCCGGCGTCGTCGCGTTCCATTTTGGTTTGTCGGACCTGCCCGGCGGCTTCACCGGCGTCGACATCTTCTTCGTCATCTCCGGCTACCTGATCACCGGCCAGTTGCTGCGGGAAATCGCCGAGGACGGCAGGCTGGACCTGT
>SAQR01000084.1 GCA_004020365.1 Mesorhizobium sp. | reverse complement strand
GCCCTGCCGGGCATTTCTCCCCGTATAGTGACGGGGAGAAAGATGCCGTTGTCGGGCGATTTCGCCAACCTCCAGCGTTGCAGAGAGGGGTACCGAGGTTGCGGCCAGCCCCTTCTCCCCGTTCACGGGGAGAAGATGCCGGCAGGCAGATGAGGGGCAGCGCCGACATCGACAGCGGTTGTTCCATCACAAGTTGGAGCTATCTAGCCCCGCGCTCCTGAGCGTTCTTCGAGAATTCGCGGCGGTACTGCGCGGGCGTGGTTCTGAGCCGCGCCGCAAAATGCTGGCGCAGCGAGGTGGCGCTGCCGAAGCCGGCCTCGAAGGCAATCATCTCCATCGATTTTTCCGTTACTTCCAGCAGTCGCTGCGCCAGCGCGACGCGCTGGTCGGTCAGCCAGTCGCCGAAGCTGGTGCCGATTGTTTTTTGGAAGCGGCGCGTGAATGTCCGGCGGGTGAGGCCGGCGGTAGCGGCGACACTGTCCAGGCTGTGCGTTTCGCCAAGCGTCCTGCGCACCGTGTCGAGCGCCTGGGTGAAGCGGTCGGCATTGCCGGTCCTGGCGATCGGACGTTCTATGAACTGCGCCTGCCCGCCCTGCCGATGCGGAGAAAGCACGATCTGCCGGGCAAGCCGGAGTGCCCCCTCCGCGCCATAGCGAGCCCGTATGATGTGGAGACAGCAGTCGAGCCCGGCGGCGACACCGGCCGAGGTCACGACGTCGCCGTTGTCGATGTAGAGCACCTCCGGCTCGACGAGAATGTCGGGATAGAGGGCCTGCAGCTGGTCGGAAAAAGCCCAGTGCGTCGCGGCTCGCCGCCCCGAAAGCAGTCCGGTCGCCGCAACAGCGAACGTTCCCAGGCACAGTCCGACAATCAGCGCGCCGCGTCAGTGCGCGCGACGCAGCGCCTCGATCAGTGCCGTCGGCGGTGGGACTTCGAGGTTCTTCCAGCTGGGCACGATGACGATGTCGGCGCCATCAAGCGCGGAAAGCCCGTGCGGGACGCTGATGGTCAGCCCCGCATCGGTGCGGACCGGCCCATCCTCAATCGCGCAGACCCGGAACTCGAAGCGCGGCAGGCCGAGCGTCGTGCGATCCTCTGCGAATACAAGGCACGGCACGGAGAGGTGGAAAGGGCTGATGCCGTCGAAGGCGATGGCGGCAACGATCGGATCGGCCATGATGAGCACCAATGAGGGGTTAGACCAAAATGTCCCAATTATTTCGAACTATGTCAATCGGGACACTTTTGCGGACCAATGCCGAGTCTATCCTCGACCAATCAATTCAACGGGAAAGGAAACTCCATGTCTGAAGCAGCCACCCCAGCGCCGCGCCGTGCGCTCATCGTCATCGACGTTCAGAACGACTATGATGGCGGCAATCTCGCCATCAAGCACCCGCCGTTCCGCGACACCGTCGCCAATGTGGCGCGCGCCATGGACGCGGCTGCCGAGGCAGGCGTCAAGGTGGTGGTCGTCAAGCAGTTAGCGCCGGAAACGTCGCCGGTCTTCGCCAAGGGCAGCCATGGCGCCGAATTGCATCCCGAGATCGCGAGGCGAAACCGCGACCACTACATCGAAAAGAGCCTGCCAAGCGCCTTCACCGGCACCGACCTCGAGACCTGGCTGCGCGCCAACGCTATCGATACGATTACGGTCGTCGGCTACATGACGCACAATTGCGATCTGTCGACGGTCATCCACGCTGTCCATATGGGCTTTGCGGTCGAGTTCCTGTCGGATGCAACGGGGTCGCTGCCCTATGCCAACAGCGCCGGCTACGCCTCGGCCGAGGACATCCACCGCGTGGTGACGGTCGTCCTGCAGTCGCGCTTCGCCGCCGTTCTCAAGACCGCCGAATGGATCGACTGCCTGAAGACCGGCGTGCTGCCCGAGCGCGATAACCCCTACGCCTCCAACCAGCGTGCGCTGGCACGCAACGCCGCTTAGAGACCGTTTGGAAACTCTACTCTGGCGGCCATCTGATGGCGTTTTCTGCGCTTACCTACAGCGCCGCGCGTCCTTTGGACGCGCGGCGCTCTAATGTCCGCTGCGCGCCGGTTCTCGAAACCACCACCATATGACTCGCCAGAGCGAATTTCGAAACGGTTTCGTAGAAGGTTGGCGCGGCCATGCAAAAGAGGGCGCCGCATTGCTGCGGCGCCCCTATCATTCCGCCTTCAAAATTCTCAGAATAGGCCTTCGATCTGGCCCATCTCGTTCAGGAATATCTTCTCCGAGGACGGCGCCTTGGGCAGGCCGGGCATGGTCATGACCTCGCCGCAGATGACGACGATGAAGCCGGCGCCGGCAGACAGCCTGACCTCGCGCACCGGCACGGTGTGGCCGGTCGGCGCGCCGCGCAGGTTCGGATCGGTCGAGAACGAATATTGCGTCTTGGCCATGCAAACCGGCAGGTTGCCGTAGCCGGCGTGCTCCCAGGCGTGGAGCTGGTCGCGCACCGACTTGTCGGCGATCGCTTCGGATCCGCGATAGATGCGCTGGACGATGGTGTTGATCTTCTCGAACAGCGGCATGGCGTCGGGATAGAGTGGCGCAAACTGCGAGGAGCCGGATTCGGCCAGCGTCACCACCTTGTTGGCGAGTTCCTCGATGCCGGCCGAGCCGTGGGCCCAGTGCTTGCACAGGATCGCCTCTTCGCCCATCGAGGCGACGTAGTCCTTCATCGCCCTGATTTCAGCGTCGGTATCGGAATAGAAATGGTTGATGGCGACCACGGCAGGCACGCCGAACTGCCTGACATTCTCGATGTGACGGCCGAGATTGGCGCAGCCTTTCTTCACCGCCTCGACGTTCTCCTTGCCGAGATCTTCCTTCTTGACGCCGCCATTCATCTTCATGGCCCGCACGGTGGCGACGATAACCGTGGCCGCCGGCTTCAGGCCGGCCTTGCGGCACTTGATGTCGAAGAACTTTTCGGCACCGAGATCGGCGCCGAAACCGGCTTCGGTGACGACATAGTCGGCCAGTTTTAGCGCCGTCGTGGTGGCAACCACCGAGTTGCAGCCATGCGCGATGTTGGCGAAGGGGCCGCCATGGACGAAGGCCGGGTTGTTCTCCAGCGTCTGCACGAGGTTTGGCTGCATGGCGTCCTTGAGCAGCACGGCCATGGCGCCGTCGGCCTTGAGGTCGCGGGCGTAGACGGCCGACTTGTCGCGGCGATAGGCGACGATGATGTCGCCGAGGCGCTTTTCCAAATCCTTCAGGTCGGTGGCGAGGCAGAGGATCGCCATGACTTCCGAGGCAACGGTGATGTCGAAGCCGGCCTCGCGCGGAAAGCCGTTGGCGACGCCGCCGAGCGAGCAGATGATCTCGCGCAGTGAGCGGTCGTTCATGTCCATGACGCGGCGCCAGACGACGCGGCGGATGTCGATGCCGAGTTCGTTGCCCCAGTAGATGTGGTTGTCGATCAGCGCCGAAAGCAAATTATGCGCCGTGGTGATGGCATGGAAATCGCCGGTGAAGTGGAGGTTCATGTCCTCCATCGGCACGACCTGCGCATAGCCGCCGCCGGCAGCGCCGCCCTTGACGCCGAAATTCGGCCCGAGCGAAGCCTCGCGGATGCAGACGATGGCCTTCCTGCCGATGCGGTTGAGACCGTCGCCGAGGCCCACCGTCGTCGTCGTCTTGCCTTCGCCAGCCGGCGTCGGGTTGATGGCGGTGACGAGGATCAGCTTGCCGTCCCGGTTTGCCTTCACCGACTTGATGAACTCGGCCGAGATCTTCGCCTTGTCGTGGCCGTAAGGCAAAAGATGCTCGCTTGGAATGCCGATCTTCTGGCCGATCGCCTGGATCTGCTTCTTGTCGGCGGCGCGCGCGATCTCGATGTCGGACTTCACTTCGGCCATGGCGGCTTTCCTCTGGATTGGACGGTGGAGGGGACGGGTTTGATCAGTTTGGTCGCAAGCCTGTTCGAAACAGCCCGGCGCTGCAGGCGAGGGCACGTTCTAACCCTGTCGCTGCCATGGCGTCAACTTGCATGCAACTATGTTTCCTCTAGAGAAAGACGGCTGTCTGTTTCCCGGTCGACGTGTCCTGGATCTTCACGCCCGGTCGTCGCGCCGTATAGAAGCCAGAGCACGCGCCGTCCTGCCGTCTCAAAACAGCCGCGGAATGCACGGAATGCGACAGGGTCCGAGCGCCGGTCGGCGTGTCGAGCGGTGGTGCTAGAATGCGCCGATCTGGTGCATCAGCCCCAAGCCGTCAAGCTGGCCGAAATGTTCGACCACGATGCCGTTCTCGGCGCGATCAATGTTAATCACCCCAACCGAGACGCAATTTCCGCTCGGTTCGACGCCGTGGAAGACGCCGGTGTGCGTGCCCTGAAAGCGGCCGCGCGTGACCACCTTGTCGGCATCGCTGACAAAGTCGTCGATGACGTGATGCCCGTCCGGGAATCCAACAAAGAATTCGGTCAGGGATTTTCGCCAGTCGTCGAAGCCGATCGGACTGGCGCTGGCAAGATGAACGGCGAGATCCGGAGACACCAGACTGGCCAGTTTGTCCCAGTCCTGCGCATCGATCGTGGCATAGAAATTTCGAGCAAATTCCCGCAGATCCATCTCGTGTCCTCGCTGGCTGCCGCCCAGCGAGTGAACGACGACGAGGCAGTCAGGTTCCGCTCTCCGCGATTGGCGGCCGAACCATTGCCTCGATACGTCGCTGTTCTCGACCGGGGCCAGCGGTGATTTCGCTTGCTTCACCGATCCAGAACGGACCTGACCTCGACGAGGTTCGATCGCACCCTGAGCACATAAAAACCCATCGTGGTGAGGTGGGTGGGCATGATCCAGCCATCCTCGCGGCCGTTGGAGATTATGAGAGGCTGGATGGCGAGCGCTGCCTTGAGCTGGCCTTCCACGCTGTTCCACAGTGGTGTGAGGCCGCGATTGTCGAGGATCTGCTGGAAGTCGTGATGCGCCGCCGTCAGGATGCCGTAATAGCCGTAGAGCTGGCCATAGGCGAACCAGAAGCGGTCGTCAGCCCGCGTGTCGAACCAGCCGCTGTTGAAGTTCTGCGAACGGTCGCGGATCAGGTCCGACGTCGAGCCGATGTCACTCGCGATCCGGTCGACGAACTGCAACAGATTGTCGGCGCGCGCGTTGAAGACCACCTCGCATTTCATGAGCCGGTCGTTGAAGGCGCGAAGGCTGTTCGCCGCCGTGCGATAAAAACTCGGCGTCGGGGTTTTCGGACCAAACGGCCTGAAGCCGAAATACCAGGTTTCCTCGTCGAAGGTGATGGCGCCGCGCGCATCCTGCAGGTTCTGGTCGATCTGGCTGGTGCCGCGGACGCGACCCAGCGTGTCGACAAGCTCGACCGCGGTGCGTCGGATGGCCTGATTGACGCCGCGCTGGAAGGAGGCCTTGTTGTCGAGAAACGGCGTGCGGTCCCAGTCCATGCCGAAGAACCCGAGCTTGTAGAGTATCATCGACGAGATCCAGGCGTTCTCGTTGACGTTGAAATCGATGAGATCGGCCGTGACCTGGACAATGGCAGAGTTGGTGCAGGTCTTGACCTCTCCCTCGACGCCAGCGGTTTCTCCGGTGGCGGAAGGAGTGGGCTGCGCCGGAGCGGTTCCGGCCGGCTGCGTGAACTTATAGGCTTCCGCATAGGCGGGATTGAAGTTGCTCCAGACCTGCGTGTTCCAGATGAAATAGCCGTAGAGGCCGATCAGCACCAACAGAGCGAGGCCGAGCACCGCCTTCAGGATCCAGCCGCGCTGCGTATACCAGCGCCCGGCCCACATGAACGGCAACAGGATCACGCCGACGGCGAAGCCGATGCCGCGCCCGATCCACTGGAACATCCGTGTGAAGAAATTCACGATCGGATCAAGCATGGCGATGTCACCCCTCGTCAGCAGCCAAGAATTCGATAAGGTTAGGCATTCAATCGGTAAGGCCGTAGAGGCGTGTGCGAAACGCCACCTTACCTTTCAGATATGTGGTTTTCAGAACGTCCACAACATGCGATCGCCAGGCGTCGCTGAAGCCGTCATAGTCCCTGTAAAAACCCGGTTTGTTGAAGACGTAGCGCGAGACGAAATCCTGCGGAACGAAATCCGAGATCAGCTGGTTGGTCAGCCAGGCATCGGGATGGCCGGGCTTGGCCCGGATCACCAGGAAACGCTGCTGCGGGAACACGTCCTCGATCTTGAGATAGCCGAGGTGAGCGATCTCGCGCTTGGCGGCGTTGAGAAAAGGAAAATTGCCGTCCCTGGTGATCAGGTCGGCATGGCTGTGGATCCAGGTCTGCAGCCAGACCTTGTCGACGTCGGTCAGGTTGCGGTCGGGCTCGGCGTCGCGGATCAGCGCCCGCACCACCATTTCGGCGCGATGCTCGAGATAGCCTGATGTTTCGATCCACGAGGCGCGCGGCAGTTCGATGCGGCCGGTCGCGGCGAGGAACTTGAACACCCTGTCGGCATCTTTGATCGAGAGGTAGCTCACCTGCCACGGCCGCGAGCGGCGGAAGCCGGGTGCTGCCGGGTCGCTGATCACCGTGGTCATATCAGGGTCGATGAACACGTAGAGCCCGCCGAAATGGCTGGTCCAATAGGCGCTGTGGCGAAAGATCACCTGATCCGGCACCAGCGCGTTCTCGCGGATGTCGCCGCAGATCTTGGCCAGCTCGACCATGCGGGTGAGCATGGCGCTGTCGCGCCAGGCGTCCGGTTCCTGCTTCAGCCGGTCGACGAGCTTGCCGAGTTCGGCGGCCTTGCCGAGCACGTCCTCCGCCGACAGCACCTTGAACTCGACCTGGTTGATCGACAGCAGGTCCTCGATGTCGTCGACCTTGGGGACCGAATCCTCGATCTCGCCATAGATGACATCCTTGATCGTCAGCGCATCGATGGCGCGCTGGTTCGTCGACATGAACTCGAACATCAACTGCGAGGTATTGGAAAAGGCAGTGTGGACCACCGGCAGGTCGACCTGCGACGGCGTCAGGATGATGAAGCGACGGTTGATCCCGTTGGGATCGAGGTAGCTATAGTCGCCGCATTCCTCGGCCACCTGCGGCGAAAAGCCGGTGCGGTCGATCTCGAAGCTCTTCAGCTTCGTCGGCTTCAGGCCGAAGGCGACCAAAGCCTTGTTGTAGCGCTGGATCAGATGCGGCTCGTCGATGGTCAGCAGCCGGCCATAGATCAGCTCGTTCTCGCGCAGCAGATCGGATGATTTGGCCATTATTCCTTCTCCCCGTTTACGGGGAGAAGGTGCCCGAAGGGCGGATGAGGGGCGGCGCAAGCGCTCATCATCTTTTCTCCGAGATAGCTGTAGGCAGATATTTTGCGTCGACGGCTATCATCTTCTCGTTCAGTCGACCGCCCAGGATCGCCACAATTGTATCCAATACGCTCTTGCGGCTTGCCAAGACATCGGCGTGCCACACCCGCAGCACCGACCAGCCATTCCGATTCATCGTTTCATCCCTGTATCGATCCTGGGAACGATCTGCATGGTTGGCTCCCATCGATCTCCACGACCAGATTGGCCTCTCGGCAGGCAAAGTCTGCGAAATATGGACCGTTCGGCAATTGACGAATAAATTTGTACCCGTTCAACCGTCTTCCGCGCAGTTCGCTCCAAAGTTCGTCTTCGGCGTCGTTTTCGACTTTCCGCAGTTGCCGGGCTCTCGCCACTTTCGGTTCGTTTCCACCACGCATTGCGCTGCCCCTCATCCGCCCTTCGGGCACCTTCTCCCCGTGAACGGGGAGAAGGAAGAATCTCAAGCATTCCACAGGCCCTTCTTCTTCAGCTCCTCGATCTCGCGCATCGCGCGGTCGCGCAGGCGGGTGTCGCGGATCATCTTGGTTACCGCTGCGTCGTCGGACCTGTCGGAATAGCGGAACTCCGAGTCGGCGTAGCGGTTGACCTCCTGCATGACCATGTCCATCGAGAATGGGCCGCGCAGTTCCTCGATCATCGCCTTCTTGTCGTCGTAGCTCTTGTGCATGAAGACTTCCGGCTTTTCGAACCATTCGTCCGGCAGCTCGATGTCCATGGCGCGCATCTTGATCGCGTCGGTGACGTTCTTGATGGCGCGGCCGGTGAAGCGCGGCTCGGCCTCCTTGATGATGTGCAGATAGGTGCCGATGTCGGCCATCGACCTCGGCGCGCCGTTCTCCTTCATGTAGCGCTCATAGACCTTCATCAGCCCGTCTTCCCTGGGCTTCTCGTGCTCTTCGTAGGCCTCCATCACCGCCCGCTGGATTTCCTGGGCGGCGTAAAGCTTGTGATCGCCGAGCGGGATCTTATGGTTTTTCCCCGCGAGCAGCACGAAGATGTCGATGTAGTCGTCTCGCGTTTGCGGTCCATCGACCAGCCAGCGGGCGCCGGCGCGCTGGCGCAGCGCGTCGTCGACGTTTTCGGGATAGTTGGAGAACATGCCGAAGGAGCAGTTGCCGCGCACCACCGTGGCCGCACCCCCGAATGCGTCCATCAGGACGCCGGTGATTTCCTGCTGGCCGGCCGAGGCGCGATCGTCGGAGCGGCGTGCCGCCACCTGGTCGATATCGTCGATGGTGCCGAAGCCGATGACGCGCGGGTTCAGCACATTGTTGATGAACTGGCGGCAGTTCTGGCCCGACTTGCCCTGGTAGGAGGAGATCTGGTCGACGCCGAAATTCTCGTAGGCGAAGGGATAGCCGGCGACCTGGCAATAGCCGTTGACGAGACCGGCGATCATCTGGATCAGCGTCGTCTTGCCGGTGCCGGGCGCGCCGTCGCCGATGAAGGTGAACAGGAAGCCGCCGAGCTCGACGAACGGGTTCAGCTCGCGCTCGAAATCGTAAGCCATCAGCATCTTGGCGAGCTTGACCGACTGGTATTTTGCGAGGTGGTTGCCGACGACCTCTTCCGGTTTCTTGAAGGTCATCACCAGCGGCTTCGATCGTTTGCCCGGCGCGACGTCGAAGCCGTCGAGCGTGAAGTCGTCGACGTCGATGCGGATATGCGCGTTCTCGAACGGACCGATGCCGTCGAAGCGGCCCTTTCGCGCCAAAAGCCCGTCGATCGCGAGACGGGCGAAGGCGCGCGCCCGGGTCATCAGGTCGGCGTCGTCCTTGGCGCCTGCTATCGCCCTGTCGAGGCCGGCGACGATCGACTTTACCGCATCCTGCGGCGTGTCGAACAAGAAGTCCGGCTCGGGTGTGTCGTTCGGCGCCTCGCCGTCGCTGTCGATCAGCTGGAACAGATAGGAGGCGAGGCTGAAGGCCGAAATATAGGCCGAAGCCGACAGCAGCTTCTTGAAGGTGGCGGCCTCGTCGCCTTCGAGCGGCGCGCGGGCGTTTTTCGCCTTCAGGCTCTCGAGATCTGAGCCTTCGGCGAAGACATCTGATATGGCCAGCGCGATCGCCAGCCCGCGCCGGGTGCGATAAAGCAGCATGTGCTGTGCAATGCTCAGCAACTGGTCGTCGGGATGGACGGCGGCTACCGTTTTCGAAAGATCGACTTCGCGCGTGCGGCGCACCGAGCCGACCGAAACCGTCGAGACGAAGCGGCGGTTGGTGCCGGCAAGCGCGGTCCCGGATTCCCGCGACGGGTCCTCCAGCACGACGATCCGGGTGATGAAGCTCTGCGCCGTGGCGCGGTGCTTTTCGATCGCCGCTTCCGAAATCGTGGTCAGGCCGGTGTCCATGAAGGATGCTCCGCGGTTTGACGGTCAGACGTCACTGATGACCTGTCCTTTGGACAGGATGTGGACCTTGTAGCCGGAAAAGATTTTTTGCGCCTCGCCGGCGGCGTAGAGCGCCTGATAGGCCTCATGCGGGATCAGCGCATGCTTCTCGTAGCTCGACACGCCTTGGCGCGCCGCCTCCAGATCGTCGGTGTCGATGAAGAATTCCTGCGTCGCCTTCTCGCTTGAGAAGAGGCCCTTACGACCGGGCTTTTCGGCCTTGGAATAGACCTCCTGGATGGTCCAGGTCAGCAGCCAGGCGTTTTCCGGCTTGCGCACCTTGTCCAAAACGTTGCTCACCGTCGAATTGTTGTCGGTGATCCCCGCCGAATAGAACGGACCGAGCACGACGCGGCGCAGCTGCTTGGGGTGGAGCGGCTCGAAATCCTTGTCGAGGTTGACCGCGATCGTAGCCGGCGACAGCGTATAGGCGGAGTTCTTCTCGGTGAAGTCGTCGAAGCGGTGGGCTAGCTCGGGATTGAGCAGCCCATCAACGGGAAGTGGAATGTCGACCTTGTCGTTGAGCTTGCCATTGCGGTCGACAAGCTGCCCTATCATCTCTTCGGAGGAATCCTCGACTGTCACCATGTAGACCAGCGGCAGGTTGGCGCTGCCATCGAAGGCTGCCCAATGGACGAGGTAGTAAGGCCGCCCGGTCTTCGGATTGACCGAGACTTTTGCCGTCTGCGACAGGGTGAACGGCCCGAAGGTCGTCTCGCTCCTGACGCCCTCCAGATAGAGCCGCTCGGCCATCGACTTCTGCAGCGCCTCCGGGAATTCCTTGTGGCGCAGGATGAAGTCGGCCATTTCCTCGCGCAACTCGTCGGCCAGCGGTATGTTGGCGAGACGCGTGTCGGCCTGGCGGCGATCGTTCTCCAGTTCGAGCACGTTCTGGAAGACCGGAAAGCCGCTTTCGGCGCGCGAAATGCGGAACGTCTCCATGAAACCCAGCCGGTTGCGCCAGCAGGAAAACGAGTTGTCGAGCCGCGCAATGTATTCGGCGACGATCTTGGCCACGATGCCGTGCCGGTAGAGCGGCGAGCGATCGTCGCGCATGAACACTTCGAGGCCGCTGAGCGCCGCGGTGATCGCCGAGAAATAACGCGTTGCCGCTTCGTTTTCGGGGGTCATGCAGCCTACCCTTGGTAGCGATGCGGGTGCAGCAATTACGACTGTACGTAGTTTGCCGCATTGTGCTTCTTCAGCACGTCATCGAAGCGGCGGGCAAAGGCATCGTCGGCCAGCTTCTTGCGGCGCTGGATGTCGGCGGTCGCCACCATGTTCTTCTCGTGCATTTCGAGGAGATCGCCAATGTGCTTCTGCGAGGCCGCGCCGATGCCGGCCATGGTCTCCTCGGCGGTGTTGTCGACCTGGCTGCCCAGCGTGTTGATCTTGTGGGCGACGTCCTGCTGGGCGGCGGTCTTCAGCGAATCTTCCAGCGCCTTGTAGAGCACGATGCGCTGCTCGGTATCGATGGTCAGCTTGTTGATCAGCGTCGACTGCGCCGCGATCTGGTTGTTCAGCGAATCGACGAAGGTCTGGAACATCGAGGTGTAGCGCTCCAGCGTCTGGCTTTCGGCCAGCAGTTCCTGCTCCTTGGCCTGCTTCTCGTTGTACTCTGTGGCCAGTTTCGAACGCTCGCCTTCGAGCTCGGTGCGCTCCTTCTGGCTGGTCGAGGCGGCGATCCTGTTCTCGATGTCGAGCAGCATCGGATTGAGCTCCTCGATGCGCTTCTGCACGATCTCGAGATTCGACATGGTCGCCTTGCGGCGCTCGATCACCTGCGACAGGCTGGCCTCGGAGGTCTTGTAACGCTGGTCGAGGATCTGCTTCTGCGCCTTGAGGATGCCGACGATGGTGTCGGATTTCGCCAAAAGCTCCTGCAGATTGCCGGCCAGCGACATGTTGCGGACGCGGTCGGTGCGCATCCGCTGCTTGCTCTGGTCGGAAAATATGCCGACGAAACTTTCCCAGCCGGTGTAGTTCTTCATGCTCTCGAATTCGGCGCCGAAGACGTTGGTGGCGTCCTCCAGCCCGATGATCAGGTCGGCGATGTTGCCTTCCATCACCTTCTGCTGCTTCAGCACATCCTCGATGCGGGCGTTCTCGAGGTCGAAATTGGCGTCGCCGATCTTCTTGTCGGTCCTGGCAAGCGTGTCGAGCACGGCGCCGGACTGCTCGATCTTGGTGCGCATGTCCTGCACGACCTGATTGGTCTTGGCAATTTCGGCATCGAAATTCTGCAATGTCGCCATAGGAGCCTCCCGCTTCGGCAATTGTTCGTGTCGCGAACGCCGCGAATATATGTATGGCAAGGGGGGAAGGAAAGGCGGAAGATTAGGGCTGATAGGGCGCCGAAAACCTAAAAACAAAAACCCGCCTTTGTCCCGACGCGGGGAGCGGGGCGTCCCGACGTTCCATCGGAAGAGCGCCCCACCGGAAAAGCGCCTGACCACCAGAAAAGCGCCTGCAGCAGCAGGCGGCGTGTCGCTGGTCGGCCAGCGCGCGCCGTTGCTCGCGATTGTCTTATCGCTTGAAACCGCACCAGAATGGTGTTTGGCTGACGAAACAAGGCGGAGACAGAACCGCAATTTCGCTTCGCCGATCGATCGCAATGGGAGAATACAGATGTCGCGTATGAAACTATTCGCCGCCGGCTTCGGTCTGGCGGCATTTCTTTCGGCGAGCGGCGCACTCGCCGCCGAGCCGGAAAGCTGCAAGCCGGTGCGTTTTGCCGATGTCGGCTGGACCGACATCACCGCCACCACCGCGACCGCCAGCGTCATCCTCGAAGCGCTCGGCTACGAGCCGGACGTGCAGGTGCTGTCGGTCCCGGTCACCTACACCTCGCTGAAGAACAAGGACGTCGACGTCTTCCTCGGCAATTGGATGCCGACCATGGAAGCCGACATAAAACCCTATCTCGAAGACAAGTCGGTCGAGACGGTCGTGACCAACCTCGAAGGCGCGAAATATACGCTCGCCGTTCCGCAGCACACCTATGACGCCGGTCTCAAGGATTTCGCCGATATCGCCAAATTCAAGGACAAGCTCGACGGCAAGATTTACGGCATCGAAGCCGGCAATGACGGCAACCGCCTGATCCTCGACATGATCGCCGCCGACAAGTTCGGCCTGAAGGATTTCGAGCTTGTCGAAAGCTCCGAGGCCGGCATGCTGTCGGCGGTGCAGAAGGCGGCCGCATCGGGCGAAGACGTGGTCTTCCTCGGCTGGGAGCCGCATCCGATGAACACCAACATCAAGATGGCCTACCTGTCGGGCGGCGACGAGGTGTTCGGCCCGAATTTCGGCGGCGCGACCGTCGCTACCAATGTCCGGGCCGGCTACACCACCGAATGCCCGAACGTCGGCGCGCTGCTCAAGAACATGGTGTTCTCGCTCAAGATGGAAAACGAGATCATGGGTGCGATCCTCAATGACGGCGCCGACCCGAAAGCCGCGGCCACCGAATGGCTCAAGGCCAATCCGGACGCGATCACGCCATGGCTCGCCGGCGTGACGACCTTCGACGGCGGCGACGCCGCGGCCGCCGTGAAAACCGCACTGGGTTCGTAGCAGACTCCCCTTGCGGGCAGGTTCGGCGCGGCACGTGCCGCGGCTGGGATGGTTCAGAACGGAGCATAGCCGTGACCATCCCACCCCGCTCGGCTGCGCGGTTCGACTCACCCCGTCAGGGGAGAGGTGAAGAAGAATGAGGGGACATTTGCCATGGATCCGGTTTCGCAACTGATTTCGAGCTTCAAGATCCCGATCGGGCGGTGGGGCAAGACCTTCTTCGACTTTCTGACCACCAATTTCGAGTGGTTTTTCGACAGTATCGCCGACGGGCTCACCGTCATTCTCGACGGTCTGGTCGATCTTTTGCTGCTCGTCCCGCCGGTTCTCCTGGTTGCCGCCATAGCCGGGCTTGCCTGGTACCTGCAGAAATCATGGAAGCTGGCGCTTGCCGTCGCGCTCGGCCTGCTGTTTATCGTCAACCAGGATCTCTGGCAGGAAACCGTCGAGACGCTGGTGCTGGTCGTGGGCGCTGCTGCGGCCTCGATGGCCATCGGCGTGCCGATCGGCATCTGGGCGGCGCATAACGAGCGCGGCTACCGCTATCTCCAGCCGATCCTCGACCTGATGCAGACCATGCCGACCTTCGTCTACCTGATCCCGGTGCTCATTCTGTTCGGCCTCGGCATCGCTCCCGGCCTCATCGTCACCGTCATCTTCGCCGCTCCGGCGCCGATCCGCCTGACGCATCTCGGCATCACCTCGGTGCCGAAACCGATGATCGAGGCCGGCGAAGCCTTCGGCGCGACAAAACGCCAGCTGCTGTGGAAAGTAGAGCTGCCGGCGGCGCTGCCGACCATCATGGCGGGGCTGACGCAGTGCATCATGCTCTGCCTCTCCATGGTCGTGATCGCTGCGCTCATCGGCGCCAACGGCCTCGGCAAGCCGGTGGTGCGCGCGCTGAACTCGGTCAACATCCCGCTCGGGCTCGAGGCCGGCCTCGCCATCGTCGTGCTCGCCATCATCCTCGACCGCATCAGCCGCATCGGCACGGGAGCCGCCAAATGACCGCTGCGGTCGATTTCAAGAATGTCGACATTGTCTTCGGCGCGGCGCGCAAGGAAGCGCTGGCGCTCGTCGACAGCGGCGCGACGCGTCAGGAAATCCTGGAGAAGACCGGCGCCGTGCTCGGCTGCGCCGGTGCCAATTTGACCGTCAACGAGGGCGAGATTTCCGTCCTGATGGGTCTCTCCGGCTCCGGCAAATCGACGCTGCTGCGCGCCGTCAACCTGCTTAACGTGCCGGCGCGCGGCAACGTCATGGTCAAGGACGGCGAGCGCATGATCGATGTCGCGGCCTGCGACGCCGCCACGCTGCGCCACATCCGACAGACGCGGGTCGCCATGGTGTTCCAGCAGTTCGGCCTTCTGCCCTGGCGCACCGTCGCGGAAAATGTCGGCTTCGGCCTCGAGCTTTCCGGCGTGCCCGAAGCCGAGCGCAAGGCGCGCGTCGAGCGCCAGTTGAAGCTCGTCGGCCTCGACCAGTGGGCGTCGAAATACGCCCACGAGCTTTCCGGCGGCATGCAGCAGCGCGTCGGGCTGGCGCGCGCGTTTGCCACCGAAGCGCCGATTCTTTTGATGGACGAGCCCTTCTCGGCGCTCGACCCGCTGATCCGGACCAAGCTGCAGGACGAATTGCTGCAGCTTCAGGCCGAGCTGAAGAAGACCATCATCTTCGTCAGCCACGATCTCGAGGAGGCGCTGAAGATCGGCAGCCACATCACCATCATGGAAGGCGGGCGCATCGTGCAAACCGGCGCGCCGGAAGACATCGTGCTGCGCCCCGCCAACGACTATGTCCGCGACTTCATCGCCAATGTGAATCCGCTGTCGGTGCTGACCGCCTGGAACGTGATGCGCGACCGCCGCGACCTCGACCACGGCGAGGACGGCTGGGTGTGGCTCGACCGCCGCAAGACGACGCGTTTCAAGATCGACGAGCACGGGCTGGTGGCGGCGGCCGAGCGCGACGGCAAGCCAGCGTTCTGGGTGTCGTGCGCCGATGTCGAGGCGCAGCCGGAGGAGACGACGCAGGTATTCTGGGCCAATCCCGGCACCTCGCTGAAGACGGTGATGCTGGCCATGCATCGCTCGCAGACCGCACCGGTGGCGCTGTTCGACGACCAGTCGCGCTTCGTCGGCGCCATTGGCGTCAGGGATGTGCTGAGTGCGGTGTTGCGGCGGTAGTTTTTTCTAAACGAAACGGCCCGTATCGTTTCTGCGCGGCTTGGCGGCGGTCCCACATAGGCACGGACTTGTGAACGGCCGCGCCGGTCGGGAAGGCGGTTTCGCGGGCGGTCCGAAATGGACGATCGCTTTCGTCCATGTCAGAATAGAAGCGAAATTCTCGCGGACAATTGCCGGTTCCGATGCCTGAGATCGTCACCAAACCCCGCACCAAGACGAAGCCGCAAATCGAACGGCCGAAGCTCTACAAGGTCATCCTCCTCAATGACGATTTCACGCCGCGCGAGTTCGTGGTGACGGTGCTCAAGGGCGAATTCAAGCTGAGTGAAGACCAGGCGCGGCGGGTGATGATCACCGCGCACCAGCGCGGCGTCTGCGTCGTCGCCGTCTTCACCCGGGACGTCGCCGAGACCAAGGCGACACGGGCGACAGATGCCGGCAAGGCCAAGGGCTACCCGCTGATGTTCACGACGGAACCGGAGGAGTAACGCCCGGTTCTCCCTTCTCCCCACAAGGGGAGAGGGAAAGTCGGCTGCGCTACCGCCCTTCGCGGTACCACATCGAGCCCAATGCCAGCAGCAGCAGGCCGAGGCCGAGGAAGCCGCCGAACAGCGGCACGCGCGAGACGGCCTTAAGCACACTATCGTCGGTGGTGCGCAGGCCGATCCAGTCGTTGCCGGCGGCCGCGCCGGTGGAGCGGACCGGGACGACTGAGGGCAGCGTCACGCCGCCGGCGAGGTTGCCAAGCGCCGAAGATGGCGCCAGCCGGCGCACGCTGCCGCCGGTGGCCTCGGCCGGGGCTTTCAGTCGGTTCTCGGTGGAGACGACGTCGGTGAATTCCGGTGCGTTGACCGGGCCGACATGGGCCAGCGCCTTCAGGTCGCCATTGCCGACCTGATAGAGGCCGATCTCGCTGGTCTCGATGCTGCCGAGGAAGACGCCGGGTTCGGCTCTCTCGAGCTTCACGGTCATCGCCTTGCCGGACGGGGTGATGATTTGCGCCGGGCCGGGATCGTCGCTCATCGTCTGGCGGCGGATTTCCAGTATCATGCCGCGGCCGTCGGCAGTCAGGCGCTCCTCCTCGAGTTCGGGCTCCTTCATCAGCCAGTGGGCGATGCGGCGATAGAGCTGGACATGCGGGCCGCCGCCCTCGAAGCCGCGCGCCCACAACCAGCCCTGGTCGGACAAAAACATGCCGACGCGGCCTTCACCCTTGCGGTCGAGCAGCAGCAGCGGACGGTTGTCGGCGCCCTTCATCACCGCCTCGCCCCCGGGGTTCTCGACGCCGATGGTGCGGAACCAGCGGCTCCAGTGCGGCGGCTCGGTGGCGGAGCCGTCAAGCCCGCGCGTCACTGGATGGCGCTGGCCGAGCTCGGTGAGGCGCGGATAAAAGGCCTTTTCGACGACTTCGCCGGTCGGCATCGCCGGCAGCGCCGACATCAAAGGCGTGCGGGCGATGGAACTTTCGCCGGCATATTCGGGTCCTGCCGCGAGCAGCAGCGCGCCGCCCTTTTCGACATATTCGGCGATGTAGTCGTAATAGAGGACCGGCAGCACGTCGCGGTGCTGGTAGCGGTCGAAGATGATCAGGTCGAAATCCTTGATCTTCTCGACGAACAGTTCGCGCGTCGGGAAGGCGATCAGCGACAATTCGTTGATCGGCGTGCCGTCCTGCTTTTCCGGCGGCCGCAGAATGGTGAAGTGGACCAGATCGACCGAGGCGTCGGATTTAAGCAAATTGCGCCAGGTGCGCTCGCCTGCATGCGGCTCGCCGGAGACCAGCAGCACGCGCAAATTCTCGCGGATGCCGTCGATCAGCGCGATGGCGCGGTTGTTGGTGTCGGTGAGTTCGTCGGGCTCGGGATCGATGGCGAGTTCGACGATGTTGCGGCCGGCACCGGGAATGGTCACCTGCAGCGGCATGGCCTGGCCGATGGTGGCGCGCTCGACCGAAACCTGCTCGCCATTGACCGAGACGCGCACATCAACCGAGCCGGCCTCGTTGTTGGTGCCGATGACGCGATAGGTCATTTCGAGCGGCTTGCCTACCAGACCGAAGCGCGGCGCATTCTCGAAGCGGATGCGGCGATCCTTTTCCTGGTCGTTGCCGGTGATCAGCGCGTGCAGCGGGGCGTTGAAGTCGGGCGTGCCGCCTGGGGCGTCATGCACCTCGCCGTCGGTGATCATGACGGCGCCGCCGATGCGCGAAGGCGGCACGTCACGGAAAGCGCTCTCAAGCGCCCCGAAAAGCCGCGTTTCGGTACGCTCCTCGGCGGCTTCCGACTTGCCGGCCTCGACGACGCGGACGTCGAACTGCTTGAAGCGGCCGAGGCGCTGCTGGAGCCCGGCCAGCGCCTCGTCGGTCTGCTTGGTGCGTTCGCCAATGTCCTGGCTCTGGCTGCGGTCGACGACGACGGCGACGACGCTTTTCAGCGCCTCGCGCTCTTCGTCGAGCAACACCGGGTTGAGCAGGGCCGCAGTCAGCGCCAGCAGGGCGGCAAAACGGAAGACCGCGCCGCGCTGGCGGAACCACAGGCCGACCAATGCTAGCAGCAACAGCGGCGCCAGCACCAGGCCGAGCAGCGGCCAGGAGATGAGCGGTTCGAAGGCGAGCGACAAGTTCATGGCTTACTGCCCCAGCCGTTCGAGCAGCACCGGTACATGCACCTGATCGGATTTGTAGTTGCCGGTCAGCATGTACATCATGATGTTGACGCCGGCGCGCAGTGCATAAATGCGCTGCATCGGGTCCGACGGCACGGTCGGCAAAAGCGGGTCGCCATTCTCGTCGACCGCCCAGGCGCCGGCGAAATCATTGGCGGTGATCATGATCGGCGAGACGCCGTCGCCGGTGCGTACCGGGCGGTTCTCGGTGTTGCTGGCTTCGAGCGACGCCGCGACCCAGAGCGGGCCACCGGCGAAGCGTCCGGGAAACTCAGGCAGGATGTAGAAGGATTTGGTCAGCACATGGTCCTCCGGCACCGGCTCCAGGGCCGGCACGTTGAGGTTGCCGAGGATGTCGCGCAGCCGCTCCGTCGCAGGGCTGGCCTGCTCCGCGCCGATGCCGGTGGCGAACTGGTCGCGCGTGTCGAACAGCACCGTGCCGCCCTGCTGCATATAAGCGTCGACGCGGGCGATCGCGGCCTGGCTCGGCATTGGGGCGGCAGGATCGATCGGCCAGTAGATCAGCGGATAGAAGGCAAGCTGGTCCTTCGAGATATCGACGCTGGCCGGCGCCCCCGGCTCGAGCGCGGTTTTATCGATCAGGAAGCGGGTCAGGCCCTCCAGCCCGGCCTGGCTGATCGAATCGACGCTCCGGTCGCCGGTCTGCACATAGCCGATCCGGGTTTTCGAAATGTCCTCGATCGCCCGCTCATCGCCAGGTTTGGCGTCGTCGGCGCGGGCGATGTCGGTGTGACCGACCAGGGCGCCTAGCGCAATCAGCAGGGCCGCGGTGGTTGCGGCAGCCGTGCCGGCGCGGCGCGGCCGGCGCGAGAACAGGCCGCCCATCCAGAACACCGCCAGCGTATCGAGCACCATCAGCACGAGAGCTGCCGCCACCAGCGGGCCCTTCAAATTGTGCGATTCGTCGAAAGCGTACTGGATGGTGGTGACCGGCACGGGGATCTGAGGACGCACCAACGGTGCGAAGCTGCTTTCGGCCTTGAGCAGATTGTGGGCGACGACGCCGGTGTCGGAGCCATACAGGCCGGGCGGGTTTTCAAACGTCACCGGCAGCGGGCCGGCACCCGGCACCAGCGGCCGTGCATCCGGCGTCGGCGGCACCAGCGTGCCATCGGCCGATATCATGCGGTAGGGCGCCAGCGAGGCGGCGGCGGCTTCGGCATTGGCAACCGCGGCGCCCTGGTTGCGCGACAGTTGCACGATGCGGCGCAGCATCTCGACGAAGCTGCCGGAGATCGGCAGGTTCGACCAGGTCGCCTCCGGCGTGACATGGAACAGGACCAGCGTGCCCTTGCCCTTCTTCATCCCGGTCACCAGCGGCGTGCCGTCGGCAAGTGTGGCCCAGCTGCGCTCGACGATATCGGGCGTCGGCTCGGCCAGCACCTGCCTGGAGACGGTGACCTCGGCGGGCGGAGCGAGATCGGCGAAGGGGCCGGTCTTCGGAAAATCGGTGACCGGCTGCGGCGTCGTCCACGACAGCGCGCCGCCGAGCGAGCGCTCGCCGGTGCGCAGCCTGACCGGCAGCAGGTCGTCGTCATTGCCGGCGGCGACCAGCCGCGAGCCGGCGAACCGCACCAGCGTGCCGCCATTGTCGACCCAGTCGACCAGCCTTTGCCGCACCTGCTGCGGAATGGTGCCGACATCGGCCATGACGATCATCGCCGGCTTCTGGTCGAGGAGCTGCGGGATGGCGTCGGCAAGGTCGGCGCTCGACGGCTCGGCCAGATCGGCGAAGGGCTGCAGCGCGCGGCGGATGTAGTACAGCGGCGACAGAAGCGGCTGCGCCTGGTCGGCTTCGGCCTGCGATAGCAGCCCGACGCGGCGGCGCTTGGAACTCTCGTCGAGCACGCGGACGGCGCCGGCCTGCCGCTGACCGTCG
>SAQR01000083.1 GCA_004020365.1 Mesorhizobium sp. | reverse complement strand
ACCCTCTGAGAGGTCTGCGACTGAGGTCGACTGCACGAACGAATGGTGATGTGGCCCCGTCTCCCGATCCAAGGACCGCTTCGGTGTCGAGGACTGCACCTTTAACTGGGCGGGCCCGAAGGTCCGAAAGTGGCGCATCCCGCTGGTTCAAACATCTGAGCCGCAGAACGCCCGAAATGAGCGTTGAAGGTCTGGCTGGGGTGGAAAGCTGACTCAGCGCGGCGTGTCGGCGAAAAGCAGGGCAACCACCTGATGGTCGTCCTCAAAGACGATGTAGCCGGGCCGCTTAGTCCGTAGTTCATCGATCCTGATGCGGCCCGCCTCTTCAACGAGAGCGACAAGTGGGCGTAACCTCCGAACATGCTCGTCCGCGCTGGCCTTGACCCAAGAGATCGCCGTCTCTTGTGCACGGGGATGATGTGATGGCGAAACCGCGTCGGTTCTGCATGTTGGTCTCGAACCACGACAGTTGCTCCGCGAGCGCGAGTTCTTCAACGCACGACGCAGCAGCCGGGTTCTCTGCGAAGAGCACAGGCGACTTTGAACACGCCGCTATGATGGCCGAAGGCGGCTGCGTCAACTGCGTGACAAATCGAAGGAACATGCCGCTCATCTCCATTCCGCTTTCAACGGCGCCATGATAGCCGGTGCCAACGAATGGGCCGTTAAGGGTGGTTTTTCTGCCTTCGGTGTCGCCGATCTGAACGCACGAACAGGTGCATGAGATCCGCCGCATCATTCTTCGCGCTCCGGATCCTGCAAGCTTGGGCATGACTCCTTCCGGCTCACCACCAGCAAACTTCCCGTGCCCCTCCGGGACGCGGACCGGGCCGAATGAGCCCCGATCGAAGCTCCTCTGCGGCCACTGAGCTCCAGGGTGGAGGCGCTGGCCGGCCTCGGGCTTTAGCACGGCCGACATCGCATGCGTGCTCGCTACAGACGAGCAGGACCTCAAGTCGACCTACACCATGAGCTCGAGAGCGGCGCCATCAAGGCCAACGAACGGGTCGCTGAAGGCCTCTACCGCAAGGCGACCGGCGAAGGTCGGGAGGCAGTCACTGCGGCAATTTTCTGGCTGAAGACCAGGGCGCGCTGTAAAGAGACCTCGCTTCACGAGGTGGAAGGAATACTGAACACGACAGCGACCTTTGTCACCACCTATGACGATATGAAGCTCCTGTAGAGCGGCGTTGCCGACAGTAGCAATCTGTGATTTCTACTGTCGTTTTGACTTCGAAGTTCGCCCGAAGCCCGAAATCAAAATCAACCGAACTTCGAAATCACGACACTAGGGGCGTTGTGCCGATTCAGCGCTGGTCCAGCTTCTCCGCAGCCTCCAGCTGCTTCGATTCGATCTCGTCCAGAACTGCTTCTGGCGCAATGTCGCTCTTAATCTCGCCGACTTCTATATCGCTTAAGGCTGGTTTTACATTCAACCGATCCGCTATCGAATCGACAAGTTCAGCAAGCTTTGTGAGTTCGTGCTCCGTCAGCAGACTCACCTGAAGGTCCAGGTCCGCCCGTTTGTCTGCGGCAGCTGACATACGGTTTTGGCTGATCAGTACAAAGGTCGAGAGGAATATGGCCTCGACGGAAGCTACCATAGCCAATATCACGAATGTCGGATCAAATGGCGGAGTGATCGGTACCCAGCCCAAGTTCGAGACGATCCAGCCGCCATACACGGCCAAGTGAAGGTACACGAAACGCATACTGCCCGTAAAAGAAGTAATCGCCTCAGCGATTTTCTCTTCCAAAGTTGCCTCGCTTGCTTCCTTCGCCCGGCGCTCCTCAATCGCTTGGATATTGCGTTTCAGTGCTTGGCTGAGTTCAGTCGGAGGTGGCGGAGGCAACGTTGGAGAATCCATGGAACACCCGTTGGATAGCTATCGGTCCTGTCACTCTGGGCAACGTACAAATCTTGGGTATTCGACTTTGTTCCCGACTGGAGCCGTCTAATCATTGGCTCTCCTCATTTACTCGGGTGATTTCGAGAGTCTTAGACGCTTGGCGGCGCCATTGCTGAGGAAGGCGGGGCGATCCGGCCGCTGAGCGTCTTTCGTACGGTCGAGGATGGAAGCTGGTGAGTGCAATCGGCGCCTGGCTTCTTATCCTGGTGAGGCACCATGCGAATTTCGTTCTCCGAACCCGAAGGCGCGTCACCAGGGCAAGAGAACCGGGTCAGAAACTGTTTTGTTCGCGCCGGTCACTTGGCTAGGACCGCTTTTCATTGACCAAATCTGATGCGATGATGGGGGAGAACAAGTCCGCGCTTGGGAGGGCCACAAACGCCCCTCAGCGGCTGCCTCGTCCTCCGCAACGCCGAGGAAGGCCCGATCGACCATGAATGTCAACTGCAAGCGCTGCTACCGAACAATCAGTTCGGCACGCCCGCTTCGGAATTCGTGCTTGGCAAGGAACGACACGATTCTTTTTTGCCGCCCTGTTCCGAAGGCTCGATGGCGTTGACAAAGTCGGCGTCCTCGCCGCAGACGATGCGAAGGTCGATCAGCGGAACGCCGCGCACGGCGGCTGCTCGTGTGATGCAATCGTTGAGGATCGACAGGGCGGTTACCGCAATGCGTCTCTGGTCGGGGTCGGCATACCGGACATCGTAGATCGAGCAAATCGCGGTCGGCAGCCCTACCGCCAGAACGGCATTCAGGGTCGACATATACTCCAAGCAAAACTGCTCTCTAATTTCGGCGAGCCTCAGCAGAGTGTCGGCAACGGACCGCGACGGAGCGTTCAAAACGGAGCAGACGCCGAGCGCGTCGTTCCCTCCCACGCTTACCACCAGATGAGTGGTGTCAGCTGGCAGTCGGTTCAGTTGCCGGCCCACATCCGCCATGACGCTACCGTCAACGGCAAGCAGCTTGGCCGACCAGCCGATCGGGAGCTGACGCAAAACGTGGGCCAATAGATCTGCTCCATCGGCGACATAGGCGCTGTTGTCGAACACCGAATCGCCTAGTAGCACAACCTTGTTCATCGTCCCCACGTCCTCGGCGGAAACAGTTTGCACCGTGGAAAATGCGTGTCCCGCGGCGGCGGCCAGCAACAGGCTCCTGCGCGATATCTTTACCAGACCGTCGTCTCCCACGACTGTCGCTCGTGCCAAGCCTTCAGTGGGCTGCTGTTCGAGTTCGCTCCGCTTTCCGTATTAATCGTCCGCCGTCCTCTCCTCTTCCCGTCGCTGATACGCAAAAGCCATAGCGGCCGCTATGGCTACTCCCGCGGCGCCCAGCAGGAGTTTGTCTCGCGTCTCCTGATCGCTCATGACGCCCTGAACGGCCGATGATGCCCGGCCGGCTGTGGCGGCTACTCGCTGGGCCGCCTCGCCGGAGGTCTGCCGCATATCGTCGATCATGTTCGGCGTCCCGGCGCTCCAATCCCGCACTCTCTCTTTGACGGCGCCGGCCAGCTCAGTTGTTTGCTCCTTCACTGCTTCCGCCGTCTCGGCGCCCAGTTCGCCGACCTTCTCCGCCAGCTCGCCGGCTTGCTCCTTCAAGCGTTCTGTGGCGTACGAGAAATGATCAACTTGCTCGCCCATGTTTGGTATTGAAGGTGTCCGCAACAGGCTGAATAGTCCCGCTCCGATCAAAGCAGTTGCGATCGGCGGACGGTGTAGGAGCCGCCAAGCAAGACCAGCCCCAATCACCAATGCGGCGCTCGGGTTGGCTGCCGCCTTTGCCTTGAGATCATCGACGATTCCCTGCCCCGTGGACTGCGCGGTCGATCTTGCTTTCTCGACCAGCGCGTCCTTTGCCTCGAGCGCCTCGTGCTTCAGCTCGTCGGTAAACTCCGACAATGTATTTGGCGACCGCAGCATCGACAGATGTTCGGCGAGCCTAGCCCGGGCTGCCTCTACATCATGTTCGAGCTGGCGGAGACTTGCCTCACCCATTATGAGCCTCGCTTGCCGCTAGACCGTCCGGATTTGGTCGGCCGAGAGGCATCCGTTTGTGGCGATTGGTCCAATTTGGCCGAGTTATCTTGCGAGCGGCCCATGCCGCCCGACTGGGGCATGCCGCGCTGAGCCGATTGAGCGCGCGATCCACCCGAGCTCGAGGATGGCGCCTGCGCGGACTCGGTTGGCTGCTCGCCCGACAAGGCGCTGCCGAACGCACCAGCCACGTCGCTCGCAACCTCCTTGAGGCCATCGGCATCAAGGCCGCGCTCCTTGGCTGCCCTCCTGAGACGTTTGCCCGCCTCCCCTGTCGATTCCTTCAGCCGTTCGCCAGCCCTTTCTGCGGTGTCCGTCAACCGCTCTGCGGCTGGGCCGAGAGTTCGGTTCTCAATGTCGGTGGTCCGGAAGGCAGCTGCAACAACGGCCCCGGCGGCGAAACCGAGCAGCGCCAGCGTCAGTGGCTGCTCTTGCGCCACACGGCCCATAGTATCCTGGAGCGTGGATTGGGCCCGCCGGGCGAATTCTTCCGATGTCTGGGACACGCTGCGTCGCGCCTCGTCCGCATACGTCGATGCCGAGGATGCGTATGAACTTGCGGTCGCCGCCACCTTTTCGCCGACCTCGGAAACATATTCACGCGCTGCCTCTACCGCCGCTGGGGAGCCTTCTTTGGTTTCCGCCTCGTGTCCATCGGGGCGCGTGCTCGAAGACCTTGACCGAGCCTTTCGGTGGCCATTGTTTCCGCGGGATTCCTCAGCATGCCCGAAGCTACTGATGGCCGATGACCCGCCGCGGCGCATCAACAATGCGCAGCCGGCCGCAACGAGGAGAAGACCTTCCGGGTTGTTTTTAACGGCGCCGATGAGCCATTCCGCCGTTCCGAGATTGGCCGTACGTGATTCGCGGCTCATGACAGATGCTCCTTGGTTGTCGAGATGTCCTGCTTGATCTGATGGATGGAACGGGTCGGCGTTATCTCCTTGTGTGCGTCCATGCGGCCCTTGTAATAGGCGAGCGCTCCAGCCCCGGCCGTGATGGCGGCAACAATCAGGCAGGACCAGTGCACTGCGATCCCAACGCTCGCTATCCCGAAGACAAGCGCCTGCACTGCCAAAAATGCCGCGATCAGCCCCAGCACGCCAGCAGTGGAAATCCAAATACCCGCCCGAAATTTGGCAAAGAGATTTTCAGACAACTCCGCGCGCGCCAGTCGCAGTTCCTTCTGAACAAGATCGGCAAGGTCGGCAACGACGTCGGACAGTGCGCGAGGAAGCGTGGAATTCTTGAGCTGCTCATGTGCCATGGAATTCGTTCGCTCCTTGCCGGTTACGTTCGTGCATAGGCTCGTTGGAAAGCGGCGACGCCGGAGGTGCGCTCTTCAGCGTTCGAAATGTCAAAAAGCCCGCAAGGGCGGCAAGTCCGAACACCAATGCCGGCTGACGCCTTGTCAAATCGGAGGCGGCGCGGACCAGCTGATCGACCGACTGGTCCCGCAGATCGTCTGCGTACCCGTCGATTCGGTTGGCGAACGTACGGACCACACCGGCGACTAGCGGTGCGCTTTCGTCGAGGTCCTCGGCAGCGCGTTTTGTCGAGCTTGCGAGCTGACCCATCACCTCGGCACCGCTGCCGACCTTACGATCCAGCATTTCCTTTACTTGGCTGGCAACTGTTGACGCACCATCCGCGGCCGACTGCTTGACCGTATCGGCTGCCTCTTGAGCCAAATCGGATGCCTTGGAGAACGCGCCGCTAACTGTTGCCCCAACGTCCTTCTGTGCACTGTCATCTGGTGTCTTGGGCGCGGAATCCCGTTCCGTGTTTTGGTTGTTCATAATTTCCTCCATTGACTGACAAAACTGCGGGAAAACCCGTTGGTTCCTTGGAACTGCTCAAAAACTAAGCCGTGGTCAGACGCCTATAAGAGCAAGAGCTGCACCTATCCGATCACCCCGCGGACGAAGTTCTTTGCTCGCCAATCGGAACCAACGATCACTGGTCTGCGCACAGCGTTATTGCTGCCAAACCAGACGACACTGGCAAGTTGCATGGATGCAGAGAGAGAGGCCAGTGATTTGGGGCCTGACCGCCGGCACAGGACCCTGACGATGCCACTACAATAGGGCAAACCGACAACAACAATCTTGCTGGAATAGGGAACCGCGCCCCGGCTTCGGCGTTTGTGACGACCGGGACGGAGCATGTTCATGAATATTGCCCTGACAGCTGCAGCCATCCTGTTGGGGCTGATGATCCAATCTTCGACGGCTCAGGAATCCAACTCACAACCCGACGCGATTTCTCCTCGGTCCGCCGCTGTGCAGGAGGAAGACGGCCAATGGCTGATGGCCGCAAAGAACTATGCAAGCACGCGCTTTAGCGGCCTCGACGAAATCAATGCCATGAACGTCAAGGATCTGAAAGTCGCCTACACCTTCTCCACCGGCGTCAACCGCGGCCAGGAGGCTGCCCCTATCGTCGCTGGCGGCACGATGTATGTGGTGACGCCCTTCCCGAACTACCTCTATGCGCTCGACCTGACCAAACCGGGAGCGCCCCCCAAATGGAAGTTTGAGCCAAATCCTGACCCAAGCGCGCAGGGGATCGCCTGCTGCGATGTCGTGAATCGCGGAGCGGCCTATGCCGACGGCCGCGTCTTCTTTAACACGCTCGACAGCCAGACGATCGCGGTCGATGCCGAAACAGGCAAGGAACTGTGGCGGGTTCAGCTTGGCGACATCAATAAGGGGGAGACCATGACCATGGCCCCGCTCCTGGTGAAAGGGAAAGTAATTGTCGGCAATTCGGGCGGCGAATATGGCGTGCGGGGTTGGATTGCCGCGCTCGACGCGACGACGGGCACGACTGTCTGGAAAGCATTCAGCACAGGACCGGATGCAGAAGTGCTTATCGGTCCGGACTTCAAGCCGTTCTATGCCATGGATCAGGGCAAGGACCTTGGTGTCACGACCTGGCCTCCAAACGCTTGGGAACAAGGCGGCGGAAATGTCTGGGGCTGGATCTCTTACGACCCCGAACTGAACCTGATCTATTACGGTACCGGCAATCCAGGGCCGTGGAACGCGGATCTGAGGCCGGGCGACAACAAATGGACCGCCGGCATCTTCGCGCGGGATGCCGATACCGGCCAAGCGCGCTGGTTCTACCAATGGAGCCCGCACGACCTTTACGACCATGACGGTGTCAACGAGAACATCCTGCTCAACATGCAATGGGATGGGAAGGCGCGAAAGCTCCTCGTGCGGCCCGAGCGCAATGGGCATCTCTATGTGATGGACCGGGCCACCGGAGAGGTTTTATCGGCCGATCCTTTCCATGCGATCACCGGCACTCTGGGCGTCGACCTCAAGACCGGCCGGCTTCGCTACAATCCGGAAAAAGAACCCAAGGTCGGCCGGGTGGTGCGCGACATCTGCCCCGCAGCGCCGGGAGCCAAGGACTGGAACCCGTCCGCCTTTTCTCCCCGCACTGGTCTCCTCTACCTCCCGCACATTAATATTTGCATGGATGTCGAGGCAACTGAAGCCAACTACATTGCCGGCACGCCCTATGTCGGCATGGAAGTGCGGATGAAGGCGGGGCCGGGCGGCCATCGCGGCGAGTTCTCGGCCTGGGACATTGCCGCCCGCAAGGAGGCGTGGACGATTAACGAGAAGTTTCCGGTTTGGAGTGGCGCTCTGGTGACGGCCGGCGATGTGGTCTTCTACGGAACGCTCGATGGCTGGTTCAAGGCGCTCGACGCGCGTTCTGGCGAGTTGCTCTGGCAGTTCAAGACCAGCTCCGGGATTATCGGCCAACCCGTGGCCTATCGCGGGCCCGACGGAAAGCAGTATGTTGCGGTCCTGTCGGGCGTTGGCGGCTGGTCGGGGGCCATCGTTGCCGGCGACCTCGATCCGCGCGACGCGACCGCCGCCCTGGGCTTCGTCAACGCGGTGCCCGACCTGAAGCAGGCGACCACGCCGGGAGGGACACTTTATGTGTTCGCCCTGCCATAAGGTAGCCGGCCTCGTATTGCTCCTAGCCATCGCGGGCTGCGAGCGCGAAGAACGTGAGTTTCAATCGCCGCCGCCGCAGAGCGGGGATGCCGGAGCAGCCGTCCTATCGACGCTGTCACCGGGCTCGTCCGCGCCGCAGGCAACGCCAAGCCCGACCGGTAGGAAATACAACCAGAACGCCTACCACATCAGCGAAGGCAAGCGCTGGTTCAGATGGTTCAACTGCAACGGCTGCCATGCAAATGGCGGCGGCGGCAGCGGGCCTGCGCTGATGGACGAGAAATGGATCTATGGCGGCTCGATCGAGCACATCGCCGCAACAATCCGCCAAGGCCGGCCGAATGGAATGCCGTCCTTCGACGGCAAAATCCCCGAGCAACAGATATGGCAACTTGCTGCCTATGTCCGTTCGATGAGCGGCAACGCGCCGAAACCGGCCCGCCCCAGCCGCAACGACGCCCTCAATCCTGGACCGGCGGAGCAGCAGCGCGATCCATTGCCGACGGTAGGTGGCGCCGCGCAGGGACCACGGTGACGCCATGCGCACCGGCTCCCGCCTGTCCGCCGCCATTCTCGCATTGTTTCTCGCCGGCTGCACGGGCCTGCCCGCTGGACTCGATCCGGCTGGACCGGCGGCGGAGATGATCACCGGGCTATTCTGGTGGTTCACCGCGATATGCACGGCCGTCTGGGCGCTGGTCGTGCTGGGTCTTGGAGCATCGCTGCTGCGCGCGCGGCCGGCGGACGATGGCGCTTCGCCGCTCGATCGTGGCAGTGCCAGAAGAATCTCCGCGACACGCGTCGTGACGGCGCTGGTTGGCGCCACCGCGCTTGTCCTGGTAGCGCTCACCATCTCCGCTTTCATCACCGGCCGGGGGCTCGCGCAACTCCGCGGCGAACAGGTGCGGACGATCGAGATCACCGGTCATCAATGGTGGTGGGAGGTGCGTTATTCCGACGGCGGTCCGGCGGAAACGCTCGCCACGGCCAATGAAATCCACGTTCCGGTCGGCGAAGCGGTACGGCTGTCGCTCCGTTCGAACGACGTGATCCACAGTTTCTGGATTCCGCGCATCGGCGGCAAACAGGATCTCGTTCCTGGCCAGGTCAATCATCTTGATTTCACGATCGACAAGCCTGGCATCTATCGCGGTCAATGCGCTGAGTTCTGCGGCTTCCAGCATGCTCATATGGGCCTCGTTCTGGTGGCGCATCCGCGCGACGAATTCGAGCGCTGGTTCAGCAGCCAACTCAAACCGGCGCAAGCTCCGCGAGGTGCAGAAGCACGCGCCGGTCAGCAAGCGTTCCTTTCGCGGTCCTGCGTGATGTGCCACACGGTCCGCGGCACGCCGGCCGGCGGCAAAATTGCGCCCGACCTGACGCATATCGCCAGCCGCAGCGGCGTCGCGGCCAATACGCTCCCGATGACGCGCGGGGCGCTCGCCGCCTGGATCGCCGATCCGCAGGCGGTGAAACCGGGCGCCCATATGCCCCGGACCGAGCTCGATTCGGACGAACTCAACTCCATCCTCGCTTATCTGGAGCAACTGAAATGAGCTCCAGCGACGAGGGACTACGCGACACCGGACTGGACTCTGTGCGGCTGCACGATTGGCTGTCGCGAACCTGGGATCACAAAAGGGGGCTGGTCGGCTGGTTTTCAACCGTCGACCACAAAGTCATCGGCCGGCGATACATCATTACTGCGCTGTTCTTCCTGGCGCTCGGCGGACTGGCGGCGGCGATCATGCGGCTGCAGCTCGCCCGCCCCGAGAACACGATCGTCGGACCGGATCTCTACAACCAGCTCTTCTCGATGCACGGGACGACTATGATGTTCCTCTTCGCCGTGCCCGTGATGGAGGCGTTCGCGATTTATCTGGTGCCGCTGATGGTGGGTACCCGAGCGATAGCTTTCCCGCGGCTGAACGCCTTCAGCTATTATGTCTTTCTCATGGGCGGGCTGATGATGTGGATTGCCTTCGCCTTCAACACCGGGGCGGAAGCCGGATGGTTCTCCTACGTGCCGCTCGCCGGCCCGGAATTCTCGCCGGGCAAGCGTACAGACTTCTGGGCGCAGATGATCACCTTCACGGAGGTCGCCGCACTGTCGGTCGCCGTGGTGGTCATCGTGACGGTGTTCAAGCAACGCGCGCCGGGCATGACGCTCAATAGGATCCCACTTTTCGTCTGGTCGGAACTCGTCACTTCGTTCGTCGTCCTGTTTGCCATGCCAGCCGTGATGATGGCGAGCACCATGCTCATCCTCGACCGGCTCGTCGGCACGCACTTTTTCAACCCCGCCGAGGGTGGCGACGCTCTGCTTTGGCAGCATCTGTTCTGGTTTTTCGGGCATCCGGAGGTCTACATCATCTTCCTGCCGGCGACGGGGATGGTCTCGGCCATCCTGCCCGCCTTCACGCGGTGCCCGGTCTTCGGCTACACGGCGATCGTGCTGTCGTTGATAGCCACCGGCTTTCTCGCCTTTGGTCTCTGGGTTCATCACATGTTCGTCGCCGGGCTGCCGCAGCTCGGATCGAGCTTCTTTACCGCGTCCAGCATGGTGATCGCCATCCCAAGCGGCATCCAGATCTTTTGTTGGATCGCAACCCTGTGGCTGGGCAGCCCGGTTTACAGAACGCCCCTGCTGTTCGTGCTGGGCTTCATAGTAATTTTCGTACTCGGCGGGCTGACCGGCGTCATGGCCGCCGCCGTTCCGATCGATGCGCAGATCCACGACAGCTATTTCATCGTCGCGCATTTCCATTACGTGCTGGTTGGCGGCGCGGTGTTCCCGCTGGTCGGCGCCATCTACTACTGGTACCCGAAGGCCACCGGCCGAATGATGAGCGAACGGCTCGGCCGCTGGCATTTCGCGCTCGCCTTCATTACCTTCAACGCGGCCTTCTTTCCCATGCACATTCTGGGTCTCGCAGGCATGCCGCGCCGCGTCTATACTTATCCGGCCGAAGCAGGCTGGAGTGCGATGAACCTGGTCGTCAGCCTCGCCAGCCTCGCCTTCGCCTTCAGCTTCGTCCTGCTTGCCTGGAACATGATGCGGAGCCTCCGTCACGGAACGCCGGCGGGACCGAACCCATGGACCGCGGGGACCCTGGAATGGGCGACGCCATCGCCGCCCCCGCCGTACAACTTCGCCCGCATTCCCGTAATCGACAACGTAGAGCCTTTGTGGCGCGGCAACGGTTCTCCAGCAGGCGAAGTATCGGGGCTGCGTGTTGATGCGCGCGAACTGCTCGTCACGACGCTAACGGAGGCGATGCCGGATCTACGCGAGCCTTCGCCCGCCGATTCCATCTGGCCATTGCTTGCAGCCGTTGCAGTGGGGGCGACGTTCTTCGGCTCCATCTTCACACCATGGGCGGTCATTTGGGGGCTCGGACCGGTCGCGGTAACGCTAATCGGCTGGTTTTGGCCCAAAGGCGCGCCGGAGGATGAATGATGCCGGATCGGCCCGACCTGGATTTAAGCCATTTGCCGACGGCCGGCTTTGGTTCGCGCTCGGCCATCACCTGGGGAACCTATGGCTTCATTCTGCTTGAGGCCACAGGATTTGCGCTGGCGATCGGCGCCTATTTCTACCTGCAGTCGCGCAGCTCCGAATGGCCGCTCGGGGTAATTCCGCCCGATCTGGAGCCGGGAACGATTCTGACGCTCGCTATGCTGGCGAGCCTCGTTCCGAACCATTTCATCAAAGCCTTCGCCCGTAACCACCGGGTCCAGGCGGTGCGTCTCGGATTGGTGCTGATGAGCGTGGTCGGCGTCGCATTGCTGGTCATCCGCGCCTTAGAGTTTGCCGTCCTGAATGTGCGCTGGGATACCAATGCCTACGGCTCGATCATCTGGCTCCTGCTTGCACTTCACACCCTTCACCTGCTCACCGACGTTGCCGACACGATCGTTTTGACGGCCCTCATTTTCACGCGTCACGGACATAAGAAGCGCCGCCTTGGCGATGTTGAAGACAACGGCGTATATTGGGATTTCGTGGTCTGGAGTTGGCTGCCGATCTACGCGGTGATCTATTGGGTGCCGCGATGGTAGCGCGCGAAAGCCCGACGCAAGCGCATTTGCGCGCCTGGAGCGGCATGATGCTGGGCGCTTTGGCCTGGGGCGTGTCGACCCAGCTCAATTATGCGCTGGCGACGATGCTATGCGGGGACGCGGTGACCTTCGTGCCCTTGATCAGTCTCGCTCTCGCCGCAGCCGCCGGAGTGGGTGGGATCCTGTCCGCGATCTCATGGCGTCGGGGACGTCACGAAAAAGAACCGGCGACGGCTGGCTTTATCGGGCTGGTCAACGCCGCGTTGGCCGCTTTGTTTGCCGCAGCCATCCTGCTTCATGCCGCTGCCGGCATGATTTTAGGATGCGAGACATGAGCCATTTCATTCCGCTCGCCGGCGTAACGTTGGCTTTCGGTCTTTATGCTGTCGGAGCGGCGCGCTTGTGGCGCCGCGCCGGCCTTGTGCGTGGACTGAAACGGTCCGAGGCCGCATTCGGCGTGGCCGGATTTGTGGTGCTGGCGGGCGTGCTGCTCTCGCCGCTCCACCATTACAGTGGTCAGGTCTTCAGCGCGCATATGATCGAGCACGAGTTGCTGATGGCGGTCGCAGCCCCGCTAATCGTGCTAGGCAGTCCTCTGTTTGCAATGCTGTGGGCCTTTTCACGGATTTGGCGGCAACGCCTCGGCTCAGTCGCCGTTTCGGCCCCGGTTGTCGCGGCATGGCGCTGGCTCCGCCGGCCACTTGTGACAACGGTGCTGCATGGCCTCGCGATCTGGGTGTGGCATCTGCCCGGCCCGTTCACCAATGCGCTCGCGTTCGAACCTGTGCACTGGCTGCAACATGCGAGCTTTCTCCTGAGCGCGCTCCTGTTCTGGTCTTCGCTTTTACGCGTGGCCGCGCCCGGGGCCTCCCTGTTTTACGTTTTTGCGACGGCTACCCACAGCGGTATTCTCGGGGCTCTCCTCACCTTCTCCGGGCGAGCCTGGTATCCGCCGGTGGCGCCGGGACTTTGGGGCTTGACGGCTATGGAGGACCAGCAACTGGCGGGCCTGATCATGTGGATACCGGTGAACCTCGCCTACCTGACTGCAGCGCTTCTCCTTGCCGCCCACTGGCTCGGAACCGAACCGCGCGAGGCGCTGCGATGAGGGCGCGTTGGTGGGCCATTGTCGCGGTAGCGCCGATCGCGGTGCTGGCCCATAGCCTCTACCTCTATTCCGGGATGAATGACGATCTGGCCTGGGTCCGCTCGGTCACCGGCGGCGACACGGACCGCGCACCGCGCCTGATGATCGCGAATGGCTGCGCCGGCTGCCATGTCATCCCCGGCGTGCCGGGGGCCACGGGCACGACCGGCCCTTCTCTAGGTGGTTACGCGCAGCGCGGCTTCATCGCCGGCGTTCTTCCCAACACGTCGGGGAACCTAATAGCCTGGATACGCCGCAGCCGCGATATGGCGCCGAAATCCGCCATGCCGAACACGAATGTCTCCGAACAGGACGCCCGCGACATGGCGGCATTTTTGTACGAGCCCTGCAACGGCTTCAGCGCCCTCAAGCAGTCGTGTCTTGAGCGCTGGTGGCGGACCCTGAGGCGGGACGGAAAGGAGAGAGGATAATGAAGAAGCCGACCTCGTGCGCGGGGCTTTTTCTCCTAGCCTGTTCATACCTGCTCGGCGCCCAGCCGGCATTTTCCACAGAACTTCGCGTCTGTGCCGATCCCAACAACATGCCCTTTTCGAACCGCGCCGGTGAAGGCTTCGAGAACAGGCTGGCCGCGCTGATGGCGCACGACCTCGATCGCGAACTGACCTTTTTCTGGTGGCCGCAAAGGCGCGGCTTTGTTCGGAACACTGTGAAAGCGGGAGTTTGTGACGTAATCATGGGCATGCCGTCGGGCTTGCAGGGTCTGGACAGTACCACACCGTATTACCGCTCCGGCTATGTCTTCGTGACACGTGCCGACCGGCATCTCGACATCCATTCGATGACCGATCCCCGGCTGCGGTCGCTGAAGATAGGCGTCCACCTCATCGGCGACGACGGCGTCAACGTCCCGCCCGCGCACGCGCTGGCCGAGCAGGGCATAGTGAAGAACGTCTCGGGATATTCGATCTATGGCGACTACAGCGAGGCTGATCCTCCGGCAAAGCTTATGGAGGCGGTGGCGCGTGGCGACATCGACGTCGCGGCGGCCTGGGGTCCCCTGGCCGGCTGGTACGCCAAGAGCTCGGCCGTGCGGCTGGTGGTGACGCCGATCAGAGGGACCGAAGGTTTTGCCCCGCTTGTTTTCGACTTCGGCATCGCCGTCGGCGTGCGTCGAGGAAATGCGGAGTTGCAAGCCGAGTTGGAAAAGGCGTTGACGCGACGCCGTGCCGAGATTGACGGCTTGCTGAAAACCTATGGAATTCCACTCCTTCCGCCTTCGAAGCCCGACGCACCGCGACCGGAATAAAGGCAAAAAAATGGCCCCGCCGCTCGACCTCTTCGCGCCGGCTCCGCGCCTCCCTTCGGGCATGAAAATTACGCCCGATCTGCTCTCACCCGCCGATCAGGCAAATTGGTGGCGGAAACCAGAACGCTCCCGCTTCGCGCCTTCGAGGTTGCAGTCCTTACGACCCACGCCAACAATCGTGACGTCGACCCTGGGATTGGTCAGCAAGGAACGAGACCTCCTGCTCGCAGTCGAGCCATAAGGGGATCGGCCTTGGAGCCGTCAACCTGGCTCCTCACGAGTTTCCGAAATAGCCGCCCTTGGACCGGTGGGCCGACCAAACACTTCGGTGCTTGCGGCTTCGAGCTCGCTCAGAGATCTGGAGAGGGTAGCGCCCCAGACGACATGGACAGCCAGCATCAGAAGGTTTCGGTAGGCGGGGTGTCGCCAAGCGGGGGCGAGGATATGGGCAGCGGGAATCCATCCGAGATAGCTGAGCGCCCACACGCCCAGGCCATAAAGGATGCCGTTGCCACGGCGCATGGGCAGAAGCGCAAAGATCGAGCCGGTCAGGGCTCCGAAGCCAAAATGAGCAAGCAGCGTGCTGGTTCGCGCGTCCTGCTCATCATCGGCGATTGCGACGCGCTCGACGATTTCGCGCGGTGGCAAAGGATAACGGTCCCGGTCGTCGAGCAATGGGTGAAGGCGCCGCATGGCGATGGTCATCGCCATCGTGGCCGCAAGTCCCGCCAGAGCTCCTGATACGATCCGCTGCAATACCCTTCTCCCGCGACGACATTGCCAAACGGCAGTCTGGCGCGATTGTTCCCAAGTACCTGCGGCGTCTTCGCCAGGCTGTCGTGGCCGATCGCGCAACATGTCCCGCGCCGACGTGCTGCTTGAATGGCCTGCGAATTCGCCCAAGCACCCGGGAGCATTGAATGCGGAGCGCCTGCGGACGTTCTCGACGGGGCTGCCGCGCGCGAGGCTGGCAGGAAGTCTAGCAGGCGCGATACCGTGGAATCGGGCGTTTCCGGCACTTGTGGCACGACCAGCGAGGACGACGGGCAATCAAGAGAGAAGCGGGGCGAAAGAGCCTGTCGGGCGCGACCCTGCCACTCCGATCCACACGCCAGCACGAGCGCGGACGAGCCACCGGCCCCAACCCCGGAAAAAGCCCAAAGAATTGGCGAAGGCAAGCACAGCCGAAACAGTTCTCGCGGGACTGCTACGGCCTCGGAACCTCAGCTCCTCAGATGCGATTGCGCTCGATGTCTTCTGCTGGGTATGGTTCCGCGTAGGGATCAAAGCCGGTCCAGCCGCCAGCCTGGTATTCACTGCGGCGTTCGGCGAGATCGATCGACCTGGACTGTTCAAGGATCCGTTCAACATCTGGAACAAGCTGATCCTCGACCTTGGCCGTTACAAGAGTGCCGCCACGACGGACGCCCTCTGCATAAACATGGGCATCCGCTTCAGGTACCCCAGCATCTGTCATTGCGCCGATAATCCCGCCCGTTGCTCCCCCTACCGCGGCACCAGCAACTGCACCGGCTGCTGTAGCCGCGAGCCATCCGGCGGCAACTACTGGCCCGACGCCCGGAATGGCCATGATGCCTAACCCTGTGAGCAATCCTCCTGCGCCGCCTATGACTGCGCCAATTCCCGCGCCAGCCGTCGCATCTTCTGCAGCTTCCGAGCGATCACCGTCGTACCAACCAGTTGCATTGTTGGCGACGATGCTGATGTCGGAGTTTGGAATGCCCATTGCTTCCAATTCACCCACGGCGTCGGCTGCGTCATCGTAATCGTCAAATAAACCCGTTACCGTTTTCATGGTTGAACTCCTGAGTGTCTGTTCAGTTGGTGCTGGCAACGATATTGCCTTGATAATCCAGACCTACCGCGGTGCTCTTTCCGTTCTTCATGGCCTGACCGCGCCAGATGCCTTGGTCGTCCTTTTTGAGGTCAGATACGTCAGAGTAGCCGGCATCCTGAATGCGGCTCCTGGCCTGATCTTCCGTGAAGCTGTTGGCACCAGGGACCAGCGCCCCGGTGTTCGGGGTATCGGTTGTGTTCACCGCGGGTGTGGTCGAACTCGTACTGGAAGGCCCGGCAGCCATTTTAGATGCAATGTCTTCTACCGTTTTCTGATGCGCCTTAAGCGTGGGCACCGTGTCTTTCGCGAACGTCTTGAGGGCCGCATTGTCTCCGTCGCTTGCGTAGCTTTCGAACAGTTTGACGGCGTCGGCATGTGCTGTGCGCTGCATCTCAACATAAGCCTCATCAACCGGCGCCTTGGCGGACTCAAGCTTCTCCAGATCCGTCTTGTGCTTGGCGTCCAGTTGCGTGGGAACCTTGAGCTTCTGGTCGCCAGCGACGCTCTCCAGCTTGGCGTTAGCCGCACCATGATCATGGATCATTTTCTGCGCGAATTGCTTGACCTGCTGGTCGTCAAGCTTGCTCAGAACACTCTGGCTCGATTCGACTTCGAACTTTCCGCCGACAGCAGCTTTGTCGACGAAATCCTGTGCGCTGTCCGCGGCCAATGAGGGTACGGCGAAGGCGATAGCGGTGGCGGTAACTAAGCCGCCAAGAAGGCCTCGAATCTTCATGGGCTTTATCCTTGTTTGGTGGTGCACAACTGTGGCTGGTGCATGACTTTGCTACCGATCCAACAACGCAGGACCCTCTTTTGTTCCAGGGTGAGAACAATATGCCCGGAGCCAAGTTGTTTCGAGTGCCGGGCGAGCCAAAATCGAGCAAACCCCGCCTTGCGAGCGGCTGCAGCACGCCAGGACGTAGCCTGTCGCCTTTTCTTCCGAGCTCAGCCCGCCAAAGTCATCCAGGCGACCACGCCGCACAGCTTGCCTGTTCGGCGCGTTCCGCAGACTGCCTGCTGGCACGCGCTTGGGACGTAGGCTCCGCACTTGGCGGCGGTGCCGAGCGCATCGGCGAGATCGCGTGTCAGGTCGTGAATGGCGACACCGATCCGTTCTCGGCGCACCTCGCCGTGCTCAATGGGTGACTTCATCACGGCCGACGCCATTTCAATCGGCAACGCCAGGCCGATGCCGACACTGCCACCGGCAGGCGCGATGATGGCAGTGTTGATGTCGAGAAGGCGGCCATAGGCGGTGACAAGCGCATAACCGGAATTACCGGATTGATCGAGGCATCGGTCTTGGATGAAATCCTCGCAGCGTTCGATAGTTGATGCCGCTGCGGCCGAGCGCTCTGTGGATGTCCGAGGTTAGCGTTTGTCCCAGTCCGAAACGGTCGCCAATCGCAACAACGGGTTTCGCCGCGAAGCATCGGAGTCGCCGTGTAGGCCGTTAGAGAACTGCCATCGATCTTGAGCGCGTAAATGGCTGTTTCCTTGTCGCTTTCATTGTCGCTGCCGACCAGTTTGGCGGTGATGCGGCGGCGGATCCTTAGAGTGACCGATATCTCACCGGCATCGGCCTCGACATGGTGGTTGGTGAGAATGTAGCCCTCTCCGCATCGATGATCACGCCGGAACCGGCCCTCATGATGATCGCGGTTCGACGAACATCTCTAAGATCGAGCTGTTCCGAGTTTTATGACACTTGACCGAGATCGGTTTCGCCTTCGACGCTCGATGATGCGCGCATTTCGACGAGCGACTCTAAGTTCGGCAAGCGTTGGTTGCCACCAGCCTAGGGAATGCTCCATCGATCCAGCTTCACGACGAGCGGGCCATGTCCTGATGAGTTCCGTCAGCGTCGCCGAGCGCCACGTTCCCCACACGTAGTCGAAGTCTGCCCGCATCGCATGTGGATAGAAGGCAGCCAATTCTGGCGGCTCGACGACTTCACCTGACACATCGGTAAAGACGACAACACCGTACTGCTCTGTTGCGATGGGGCGGCCCATCGGAGGCAAGTCTTCAGCCGACAACGATAACGTTGGCGGCGGCGTTCCGCATATCGCAACCGTGTGGCTCGTTGAGCCTCCGAGTCCTTCTGGGCCTCTCGTCGTCGCTTCCTTTCCTCGGGTTCGCTGCGTCTGGCAGCCTCTTCTATTGTCGGCCACCGGCGCCGCAGTTCCTCATATGACCGGAACGGCACGCGCCACGCCCGCAGTTCATCGTCCCAACTTGCCCAGGGAATTTCGCGTAGTTCCCGAACGACCGTCATCGAATAGGGTGTCCGAATGCGCAGATCCTCGGCAATCTCGAGATAGCGACTGGAAATCGGATCGAAAGCGAAGGCGTCGCGCCCCTTGCTGTCGGCGTGGGTCGCCAGCAACTCGGCCTCACGCGCCAGCCAGCGGTCGACCCGGCGGGCTGCCGTCTTGCCTGGTACAAACCAGCTCCTGCGCTCGTCGCTCCACCTCGCTCGCGGAAATGCCTCCCGAAATCGTTCGACAGTCATTCGGTCATAAGGAAAGTTCGCCAAGGCACCGGAGGTGTGTTGTTTCTGCAGCGCAGGCTGAAGCTTGGGTTCCTCCACGGTCTGCCGTCAATGGTGTTGGATACCCAGAGAAACATCCCACCGGACCTAATGGTTCACTCGCGAGTCACAGCGACTGCCCGAGCTGTCGCCCGGCAGCGGGCAAGCATTCATTTACCTGCTTCGCCGGAGTTAAGGCAAAAGTCTCGAAAACTTCCGCACCTGGAACTGTACATTGCTAGACGGCGCGCCTTCTTTCCTGCAAAGCTGCGAGTTGCGGGGCCACTGGCAATCCGCAGGTCGGCGGGTCAGGCAATGCTCATTGAACTATAGGCCGTACGACTTTTCTTTTGGCTGTAAAGCTTGGCGGGTTGTCGCTCTCAGTTGCCGTCGCAAATTAATTGGCGGGCGTGGCAACGCGGATGGCTGTCACACCCTACCCTTGTGAGTCCTGCCTATGTGTAGTTGTTGGTGACGCGCCTTGCCCCCCAGCCCTTGCCCGAAGGTCTGCGCGGCTGGCAACAGCGACATCACCGTGGCAAGCCGCGCGAACTGAAAGGGAAATATATTCATGGCCGGCCTCGTGCAGGTGCCTATAACAATGGCAAGGTCATTGTGGCGCTGAAGGAATGGAACACCAGGCGTAGCCTCTCGGCCATGCGTCGCTGGCAAGGCTACAGTTTCCATGCGGGGGACTGGGTGCTGCTCGATCTCTACGGCACAGACGTTGCCCGCCGCTTCCGGTCGCCGGACCTCTTTTCGCCAGAGCGGGAATTAGCTGGAAGACTCGCGGATTCGATTTCATCCCGCAAGGCTACGGAAATGCAGCATTCGGCATCGCTATCCTGGAAAAGCTTTGACTGTGGTGCTGACGAAGGAGGCGACACGGCTGCTGTCCCGCGACATGTCCTATGAAGTGCCCGAACAGGATTTGCAGCTAGACCTATCGCGAATAAGCCAAAAAACGGCTTTGCTCTTACTCACGTTCAGACAGCGGGCGCCTCCACTTGGGCTGGCGGGCCACATAGGTAGCCAGAGACCTGGTATCCGGGAAAACTGATGATCAAAGAAAAGGTACGGGAAGCGATCATACAGAGCTCCAGAGTTGATCCGAATCCGACCGGTCAAAGCTCCGGATCTGCGACTGCGCGGACAAGATCGCAGTGATGGACCTGGATGCTTCTGGCACGTAGGAAATGGAGCGACGCCAGCGGCACCATCTGGGCCGTCGACGAGGTATCTTGGTCCGGCTTTGCCGCACTCCATGCACGCGCCTAAGCACTATCTGGGCGCAGCGCAGCGATTCAGTTCGTGAACACAACCTGGACGGCCTCGCAAATCTCGGCCTGATCATCGCCGGTGTGTCCCTAACTCGCCTTTTCGCATCTCCTGCGCGACTAGTCCGCCGGCAGCCAAACCCAGAGCGAGCGCTACATACGCAGCTGCGATGGAGCGCTTAGAAAGCACTGTCTCCCAGCCCGGGGTCAGCCGCTTCGGCACAACGAGATAGTCCACAGCCGCAGCGATCGCGGCTACCGCGGAGGCATCGCGCAGCATCAGTAGCGGCGACCGCGGAGGATTTCTGGCGAGCCAAGCCTCGAAAGGAG
>SAQR01000082.1 GCA_004020365.1 Mesorhizobium sp. | reverse complement strand
TGCTACTCAATGCTCCGTAGATACTCACTATGCGGCCTTCGCGCCGTCAGGCGCATCGGCCGAACAAATGAAGCCCGCGCCTCTGGCGGAGCGCGAGGGCCGATCGGGATGCAGCCCGAGCTGCGCAGCCGGGCGCTTGCGCGTCCGGCTGCCGATGTCGTCAGTGCTTGCTCTTGCCGGGGCTGGCGACACCGCCGCTGATGGCGATGCGCTTGGCCTTGGTCTGTGCGCGCTCGCTCTTGGGCAGCGTCACGGTGAGCACGCCGTTATGGAAGGCGGCGTTCACCTTGTCCTCCTCGACCTCATAGCCGAGCGGGATACGACGCTCGAAGCGGCCATAGAACCGCTCGGAGAAGTGCCTTTCCTTGTCCTCGGTCTCGGAGCGCTTCTCGCCGCGCAGCGTCAGCACGCCGTCGTCGAGCAGCACCTCGATATCCTTCTCTTCCATGCCGGGGATTTCCGCGGTCACGCGGATCTCCTTCTCGCCGTCGGAGATTTCGACGCTCGGCCAGTTGGCGCGCGGCGACGAAAATCCGCTGAGCATCGGCATGCGCGTTTCGAAACCGCGGAACGCGTCGTCGATCAGGCGGTTCATCTCGCGATGCAACGCCATGAACGGGTCGCGGTCCTCGTCACGATAGAAGCTGGGAACCGGACTGGTCTCCCGGCCCCAGGGAATGAGATCACGAATAGCCATTGCTGTTCTCCTTTCTCGACTGGTTGTGTCAAAGGCGAACACCAGAGATCGCCCTTGCTCAGGCGGCCTGCTTCGGCTTCTCGACCTGCCCGGCCTTCCGCGCGCCGTCGTCCTTGGCGATCGTGATGCGACGCGGTTTCATCTCCTCAGGCACTTCGCGCACGAGGTCGATCGTCAGCAGGCCGTTGTTGAGCGAGGCGCCGGTGACCGTCATGTGATCGGCAAGCTCGAAGCGCCGTGTGAACGGTCGCACCGGAAGGCCGCGATGGAGATATTCCACCTCGTCCTGTTCCTTGCGCTCGCCCGAGACGATGAGAAGGTTCGGCTCTTGGCTGATGTCGAGATCGTCTTCGGAAAAGCCGGCGACGGCGATCCTCACGCGATAGCTGTTCTCGTCGCTTCGCTCTATGTCATAAGGCGGCCAAGTTTCGACTGCCTGCGGCGCGTTTTCCAGCAGGTTGAAAATGCGGTCGAACCCGATGCTCGACCGATAAAGCGGGGAAAAGTCGAATGCGGTTCTCATAGCTACATCCTCCATGGAGCAACATAGTACGAGGGACGCCAAAGAGCTTGGCGCTCCCTGGGCTCTGCCGGTCCCATCCGGCAACCGGCAATTTGGATTTGGTTATTGTCAGGCCGAAATCAAGACCCAGATTCTGTCCCGCAGCCAGATTTTTTGTTGCCAGATTGTACTGGCAATGCCGGTTTCAACCGTCATTTGAGGGTCGCGCCGGCACGCCGTATGGAGGATATCATGACCATGACACGCGACGACATCATTTCGGTTCTGGGCCCGGTCGACGACGCCGTCATCGCCGACATCGTCTCGACCGGCGCGACGATCCAAGAGTTGCGCGAGGCCTTTGCCTGGGTCGGCGCCGATGAGGCGCTGGTCAACGAGGGCCGCCCCCTGCCGTCGGCAAGGGTGGCGACGCTGATCGGGCTTCTCGAACCGCCGGACGATGACATATAGCCGGCCGTTACGTGGGGCAGGGGGCGCAGGTTGGGGCAAGCAGGCTGGAGACAAGCAGGGCTGGGGAGGGGGTCTTGAAGCGCGCAGCCAGACGAACCATCTCGTCAGTCGGACGCCGATCGGGCCGCCTTCCCTGTTATTCGAAGATGTTACTGGTACTGGCTCTCAAAAAAGAAAAAGGAGGAAGTGATGAACGACGTCCCATTCTCCGAGCCGATCACGCTCAAGCTCCAATCCATCGGAGAGCGCAAGGTCGCCAGCAGCTGGGAGGCCATCGAATGTATGCAGCAATGGCCGGACCGGGCGCGCGGCCGGAGCTGGCGCGCAGCCTATCGCGCCTGCCGCGACGCGCTCGACGGTTGGCGCACCGCCCGCGAGGCGCGAACCGCCTTCGTCAAGGCGGCGCGCACCGCCGGACTGCTGGTCACGGGACGTAAATCCACCTGAACGGCCATTGCTCCGAGCGCCCCTGTCTCACTGCAACGCAATGACCTCTCACTGCAGCGTAATGACGCCGTCCACCGCCCGCCATTCGGAGGGCTGGATCAGACGGTGATGGGCGACGCGCACGGAATGCAGTGGGCCCTCGATCTCACGTTCCCAAAAGTCGAGGAAATGCTTCAGCGTCGGGAAATCCGGAGCGATGTCGTATTCCTGCCAGATGAAGAGCTGCAGCAGGTCCCGATAGTCGGGAAGACGGTAATGGATCTCTGCCGTCGTCAGGCCAAAACCCTGCATCTGGAGCTGGAACTCTTTGCTGACCATGCACGTCTCCTTTTCTGTCGTAAATCAGGCGCCGACGCGGTGGGGGCAGCTGCGGCTTCGGCCGGCTCCGGCGCCTTGAGATGGACCTGCGCCATCAAGCGCCTGCAGTGCGTCCATGATCTCTTCAAAAGCGATTGGAGCTTTGGCGCCGGGCGGCTTGCGCAGCGCCGGCATGGATTCGACCGCGCAGGCATCGGAGGCCCATGACGACAGGATGGCGCGCTTTTCATTGACGTCCAGCGTCGCATCGGCCAGCACGTCCTGTGGATGATCGAAATGCCGCGCCGGGTCGAGCAGCCGGCTGAGATCGGGATCTTCCGGCGCCGTCGAAATCGTTGGGACATCGCGTTCCATCGCTTTCCTCCGCATGCAAAAACGCCTCCGCTTCCTCATCGGTTCCGGCCGCCGCCGGACGGTGCCGGGTTTCGACGACGATGTCGGAAGGTTGGGCCGCGATTTCAAGCCGCATCCGACGTGTCAATTCCTGGAATAGAGCCATTATTACAGTGCGTTGGCACTGTGCGTTAGCACTCGACCACGGCGAGTGCTAAAATTTTTTCGGCATCCTCTTGAAAGCCTGAACCGGCAGACTAACTCGATAGGCGCGCTGCCTGAGCAGGGGTCGCGCACCGTCGCATCGGCCGTTGCACCGGTCGGCTGCGAAGGGAGGTCCAAGAAAATCTGTTTGTCCTATGAGGAGAACGACATGGCGTTCCGTCCATTGCATGACCGTATCCTGGTCCGCCGCATCGAGGTCGACGAGAAGACCGCAGGCGGCATCATCATTCCCGACACCGCCAAGGAAAAGCCGCAGGAAGGCGAGGTGATCGCCGCCGGGCCCGGGGCGCGTGACGATAGCGGCCAGTTGCAGCCGCTCGACGTCAAGGTCGGCGACCGCATCCTGTTCGGCAAATGGTCGGGCACCGAGATCAAGCTCAACGGCGAGGACCTGCTCATCATGAAGGAAAGCGACGTGCTGGGCGTGATCGAACAGACCGACAAGATGCAGAAGGCCGCCTGAGCGGGGCCTGAACAAGCAATCAGTCAACGAAAAGCTGCCTATTTGAAGGAGTTATCCAATGGCTGCCAAGGATGTGAAATTCCATACCGAAGCCCGCGAGAAGATGTTGCGCGGTGTCAACATCCTCGCCGACGCGGTGAAGGTAACGCTCGGTCCCAAGGGCCGCAATGTCGTCCTCGACAAGTCGTTCGGCGCCCCACGCATCACCAAGGACGGCGTTACCGTCGCCAAGGAAATCGAGCTTGAGGACAAGTTCGAGAACATGGGCGCGCAGATGGTGCGCGAGGTCGCTTCGAAGACCAGCGACGTCGCCGGCGACGGCACCACGACCGCGACCGTTCTGGCTCAGTCGATCGTCCAGGAAGGCGCCAAGGCGGTTGCCGCCGGCATGAACCCGATGGACCTGAAGCGCGGCATCGACAAGGCGGTCGACGCCATCGTCGCCGAACTCAAGGCCAATGCCCGCAAGGTGACCAGGAACGACGAAATCGCCCAGGTCGGCGCCATCTCGGCCAATGGCGATGCCGAAATCGGACGATTCCTCGCCGAAGCGATGGAGAAGGTCGGCAATGAGGGCGTCATCACGGTCGAGGAGGCCAAGACCGCCGAGACCGAGCTGGAAGTGGTCGAGGGCATGCAGTTCGATCGCGGCTATCTTAGTCCCTATTTCATCACCAACCAGGACAAGATGCGCGTCGAGCTCGACGAGCCCTATTTGCTGATCCACGAGAAGAAGCTTTCCAACCTGCAGGCCATGCTGCCGGTGCTCGAAGCGGCAGTGCAATCGAGCAAGCCGCTGCTGATCATCGCCGAGGATGTCGAAGGCGAGGCGCTGGCGACGCTGGTCGTCAACAAGCTGCGCGGCGGCCTGAAGGTTGCAGCCGTCAAGGCGCCGGGTTTTGGTGATCGCCGCAAGGCGATGCTGGAAGATATCGCCATCCTTACCGGCGGCACGGCAATCAGCGAGGATCTCGGCATCAAGCTCGAAAACGTCACGCTGGAGATGCTCGGCCGCGCCAAGAAAGTGGTGATAGAGAAAGAGAACACCACCATCGTCGACGGCGCCGGCCGCAAGGACGAGATCCAGGGTCGCATCGCCCAGATCAAGGCGCAGATCGAGGAGACCACCTCCGACTATGACCGCGAGAAGCTGCAGGAGCGGCTGGCCAAGCTCGCCGGCGGCGTCGCCGTCATCCGCGTCGGCGGCTCGACCGAGGTCGAGGTCAAGGAGCGCAAGGACCGCGTCGACGACGCCATGCACGCCACCCGCGCTGCGGTCGAGGAAGGCATACTGCCCGGCGGCGGCGTGGCGCTGCTCAGGGCGGCGAAGGCGCTCGACAATGTCGCCGTCGACAATCCCGACCAGAAGACCGGCGTCGAGATCGTGCGTCGCGCCATCGAGCAGCCGGTGCGCCTGATTGCCGAGAATGCCGGTGCGGAAGGTTCGATCATCGTCGGCAAGCTGCGCGAGAAGACCGAATTCGGCTATGGCTGGAACGCCCAGACCAATGAGTTCGGCGACCTTTACGCGCAAGGCGTGATCGACCCCGCCAAGGTGGTGCGCGCCGCTCTCCAGGACGCCGCGTCGGTCGCCGGCCTGCTGGTCACCACCGAGGCGATGGTGGCCGAGAAGCCGAAGAAGGAAGCTGCCGCACCGGCAATGCCAGGCGGTGGCGGCATGGACTTCTAAGGTCGTAAGGCCAGGCCTCCAAATCGAGGCTTTTGAACGGCAGATCGACCGTGTCCGCCAAAGCGGGCACGGTCTTGCCGGTCCGGGACCAATACGGAGCAGGTGTGCCATGGATTTGTTGGACAGTTTTGGAAAGATCGCGGCGCCGACCCGCCCGAAGAACGATTTCAACTACGAAACCGATTGCAGGGCGGCACTGGCGCCCGTGGTCGACGGCTTGCTGGATATGGCCGAGCAGGCCGGCTGGGATCGCCGCAAGGCGGCCTATACGCTGATGTTCCTGTCGGCCCAACGCGTCGGGGCCGGCCAGGAGGAGCGTAAATGATGGTCGCGCGGGCGCGCATGCCTGCGCCTGTTGGAGACAGTTGAATCCCGAAAGGAGAGTGTCATGGATCGTTCTTCTTTTGAAAAGCCGGTCACCATCCTTACCGGCCTCGGCACGCCGACCAGAATAGAAAGCGCGGCCGAGGCCTATGCACTGCTTGCCGACTGGCCGCGGGCGAGCCGGACGGCGGCACATGACATCGCCGCCAAAGCCTGCCGGGCGGCGATGGACGGAGAGATCGACGCCGAGACGGCGCGGGCGACCTTCGTGGCGTTCGCCCGCCGCAACGATCTTCTCGCGCCGCAGACGAGTTCTACCGTTGCGGGTGGGACGGTCATCGATTGGGCGACGCGTTCGCAGCGTCTCAACGCACCGGCGTGAACGCGCTTTTCCTTCTCCCTTGTGGGAGAAGGTGGCCGAGCGAAGCTCGGTCGGATGAGGGGTGCTCCAGCTTGGCACCGACAGCACTCCGTCCAACACCCCTCTTCCGTCTCGGCGCTGCCCGCCGATCCACCTTCTCCCACAAGGGGAGATGGCAAGATCTCGCTGCACCGCCTCCCAACCCTCACCGCCTTACCCGCGATTTCAGCCAGCGGTCGAAGGCCACGGCGAGGATCAGGATCAGGCCGATGACGATGCTTTGCGTGTAGGACGAGACGTTGTTGAACTGCAGCCCGTTCTGCAGCACGCCGATCAGTGCTGCACCCACCACCGTGCCGCCGACCGAGCCGATGCCGCCGAACAGCGAGGTGCCGCCGATGACCACCGCCGAGATCACCGTCAGCTCGTAGCCGATGCCGGCGACGGCTTCCGAGGAATTGAGCCTGGCCGACAGCACGAAAGCGGCGAGGCCGGCGAAGAATCCGACGATGACATAGACCGAGATCAGGATGCGGTCGACGCGCAGGCCCGACAGCCGTGCCGCCTCGGCATTGCCGCCGACGGCGTAGACGGCGCGGCCGTAGCGCGTGTAGCGCAGCACGATGTGGCAGAGGATCGCCGCCGCCGCAAAAATGATCGCCGGTACCGGCACCGGGCCGATCAGGCCGGTGCCGAACCAGCGCATCGAAGCGTCGAAGCCGGAGATCGGGCCGCCATTGGAGATGGTCAGCGTCAGGCCGCGAAACACGGTGAGGCCGCCAAGCGTGACGACGAAGGGCGGCACCTTCAGCCGGGTGATGGCAAAGCCCTGGACGCCGCCGGCCAGCGCGCCGATGACGACGGCAGCCAAAAGGGCGGCGAACCAGCCATAGCCTTGCGCGCCGGACGTCGACAGCGACAGCGTGTTGGCGGTGCCGCCCTTGGCCACCACCGCCGCGACCATGCCGCAGAAGGCCAGCAGCGAACCGACCGACAGGTCGATGCCGGCGGTGAGGATGACGAAGGTCATGCCGAGCGCGATCAGCCCGGTGATCGAGATCTGGCGCATGATGTTGAAGATGTTGATCGGGTCGATGAAGCTCGGCTTCAGCACAGTGAAGACGACGATCAGCAGCGCCAGGAACATCAGCGGGCCGAAGCTCATCAGCAGGCGCGCGACATTGATGCCGCCGCGCTGGCTCTGTTCGGTCGTGCTGGTCATTGCGTCGCTTCCTGCGTTTGCTCGAGCGCCATCAGTTCCATCAGTTTTTCCTCGGTCGCCTCGATGCCTGGCATCTCGCCGGTGATGCGGCCGCGCCGCATGGTGACGATCCTGTCCGACACCGCAAGCACCTCGGGCAATTCCGACGAGATCATCATGATGGCGATGCCGCGCCCGGCAAGCTGCACCAGGATCTGGTGCACCTCGGCCTTGGCGCCGACATCGACGCCGCGCGTCGGCTCGTCGACGATCAGCACCTTGGGGTCGCGCGCCAGCCAGCGGGCGAGGATGACCTTCTGCTGGTTGCCGCCGGACAGCCCCTCGATAGGCTGCTCGGGCGAGGCCATGCGGATCGACAGCGCTTTTCTGTAACTCGCCAGCGCCTGGCGCTCGCGGCGCTCGGCCATGAAGCCGAGAGCGTTGGAGTAGCGGCCGAGTGCCGCGACGGAAAAGTTGGTCAGGATGCCAAGCGCGGCGAAGATCGCCTGGTGCTTGCGGTCTTCCGGAACCAGGCCGATGCCGAGCGCGATTGCGTCGGCGGGTGTTTCAGGCGCGATCGTCTTGCCGTCGAGGGTGATGGTGCCGGCGGCGATGCGGTCGGCGCCGAAGATGGCGCGGGCGAGCTCGGTGCGGCCGGAGCCGACGAGGCCGGCGACGCCGAGGATCTCGCCCGCCTTGAGGTCGAGATCGATGCCTTCGAGCACAATGGCGTGCGGCGCCTGCGGATCGCGCACCGTGCGCAGGCCGCGCACCGAAAGCCTGACGTCGCCGGCGACATCGCGCAGCGTCGGCCTGGCATAAAGCTCGGACGCGGCGCGGCCGACCATTTTCTCGATGATTTTCGGCAGCTTGATTGGCCCCCCATCGCGGTCGAGATGGCCGGCCAGCCTGCCGTCGCGCAGCACCGTCATGCGGTCGCAGATCGCAGAGGCCTCTTCCAGCCGGTGGGTAACGAACATGATGGCGACGCCGTCCTTGCGCAGCCGGCCCATGATCGACATCAGCTTTTGCACCTCGGTTTCGGTCAGCGCCGAGGTCGGCTCGTCCATGATGATGAGACGGCTCTTCAGCGACAGCGCACGGGCGATCTCGACCAGCTGTTGCTCGGCCACCGACAGCGCCGACACCGGCGTCGCCGGGTCGAGGTCAAGGCCGACGCGGGCGATGATCGCGCGCGAGTCTACCTCCATCTTCCGCCAGCTGACCAGGCCGAAGCGCCCGAGCGGCGCGCGGCCGATAAAAATGTTCTCCGCCACGGTCAGCGTCGGGATCAGGCTCAATTCCTGGTAGATGGTGACGATGCCGAGGCGCTTGGCATCCTGCGGATTGTGCGGATTGAATTCGACGCCGTCGAAGACGATGCGGCCGCTGGTCGGCGGCATCACGCCAGACAGGATCTTGAGCAGCGTCGACTTGCCGGCGCCATTCTCGCCGAGCAGGCCGAGGATTTCGCCGGGCCGAACCTCGAGCGAGACATCGCTCAGCGCGGTGACGCCGGCAAAGCGCTTGGTCACGCCTTCGACGGCGAGGAGGGGGGGACTCTGTGACGATGCTACGTTTTCAGCCACGGACAAAGGCTTCTCCCTGGGTGCAGTTCATGCCACCTCGAACGCCGAGCTTGAACACCCCCCTCTGTCCTGCCGGACATCTCCCCCTCAAGGGGGGAGATCGGATGTGATGGCCGCTTTCGCTAATCTTCGGCGGTGAAGAGAGGGCGACGCGTTGAAGCTGCCAATCTCCCCCCTCAAGGGGGGAGATGTCCGGCAGGACAGAGGGGGGTGCTGTCCCGCCGGCCTTGCCAATCAGCTACTTCGTCTCGCCAAGCCTTTCCGCCTTGTCGAGATTGTCCTTGCCGATGACGATCGGCGTCAGCAGGACGAGCTTTTCCTTCGGCTCGGTCTTGTCCTTGGCATAGGCGACGGCGATCTGCACCGCGGTGCGCGACTGCTCGCCGGGGAACTGTTCGACGGTGCCGGCCAGCTTGCCGTCGCGCACCGCGACCAGCGCTTCGGGAAGCGCATCGAAGCCGTAGATCTTGACGTCGGTGAAGTTGCGCGCCGCGCAGGCTTCGACCGCGCCCAGCGCCATGTCGTCATTGGCGCAGATGATCGCGTCGGGCTTGCCGTTGGCGGCAAGGCCGGCCTCGGTGACCGACAGCGCCTCGGCGCGGGCGAAATTCGCGGTCTGCTCGAAGACGATCTGGTACTTGTCCTTCAGCGGGTCGAGGACGTTGTGCACGCCCTTGTTGCGGTCGATCGCGGGCCCGGCACCTGGCTGGCCCTGCAGATGGAATATCTTGGCGCCGTTCGGGAACGCCGCCACCATGGCCTGCGCTTCGGCCTCGCCGCCCTTGACGTTGTCGGCGCCGACATGGGCGAGGATGCCTTCGACCCCGTCAACGCGGCGGTCGATGGTGACGACGGGGACGCCGGCCTGGATCGCTTGCTCGATGGCCGGGGCCAGCGCGTTGACGTCGAGTGGCGAGATGACGATGGCGTTGACCTTCTGCACGAGCGCTGCCTCGATATCGGCGGTCTGCTTGGGCGCTGAGTTCTGGCCGTCGCTTTCGACAAGATTGACGCCCTGCGCCTGAGCTTCCGCCTTGATCTGGTTCAGCATGTGCACGAAGAACGGAAAGCCGAGGCTCGGCACCGAACCAAGGATGGTCAGCTTGTCCTGGGCGACCGCCAGTTGCGGAGCGGCCAGCGCCAATGTGCCGATCGCCACGGACGACAGCAGGAATTCACGTCTGTTGATCAATTTAGTCTCCTCCACATGAGCGCATGAACCCGAAAACCGGTTCCGGTTTTCCGAAAATTCCTGCGTCGATCCAGAAATGGAGTGTCCTTTGAGCGCCCAAGGGGACGCAATGGCGCTCCAGCCGGTCCACCGCGACGTTCTCCTCCGCTCGGCGCCGGCGGGCGGATGCTAGCCAAGGCCGGAGATTTGCGCAAGAACGGGCGGATCCGACACAGGGCCACGTCATGTGCCCGACGCTCCGATGCTGCTCATGGTGTTGTCGGCAATAGCGCGTCCGGCAATTGCGCTTCATCCCATCCGGCCAACTCGAGACCGGATCGTATCCGCTCCTGATCTTCCGGGCGCATCATATGAAGGTCCGCCATGATTTCCTGCACGGTCAGGCCGGGGTTTAGGCGACGGCCCTCCCTGGTGCAGGCCCTTGCCTTGTCGATATTGCCGTCAAGCGCGTAACAAGCCGCCAGCCGCGACCATTGCCAGGCACTCTTTCGCGGAAGGCAGGAAAAAGACGCGGCCGCTTCCGGGTAGCGGCCAACGACAAGCAGGGCCTCACCCCGGTCGTAATAATACCAGGCGGGATGCATCGGATTGAGTTGAATCGCCTGGTCCAGCAGCACCAGGCCGGTCTCGCCATGGCCCCGTATCACCTCGAAAAAGCCCGTCTGGGCCAAGGTGTCGGCGTCGTAGGGATTAAGATCCAACGCGCGCGCGAAATGGCGTGCTGCGGCGTCGAATTCGGCCAGGTAGATGAGGATCAACGCCAGGATGCGGTGGCAACGTGCCTCGTCCGGGCTGAGTGCAGTGGCGTGCAAGGCCCGGTCCCGCGCCTGATCGAGCAAGGCGCGGGACGCACCGCCATAGCCGCCTATGATCGTGTCCGCCAAGGCGAGATAGGCGTGAGCGAGCCCCGAGTCCGGATCGCGTTCGAGCGCCTTCAGCAAATGTTCGCGGGCCTGCTGGTTGACGCCCTCGCCATAGCTGCGCAGCAGTGCCATGCCGCGCAAGATATGGACATAGGCCTCGATATTGGCGGCGGGCGCGGGGGACATGCGCCGCATCGCCGCGCTCTCTATGTTGGCGACCAGCGCGGTCGCGATCCGTTGCGCCACCATCCTTTGAAAGACGAAGAGATCGCTGGTCCTGAACGAAAATGCCTGCGCCCAGATGCGGCGACCGGACGCTGTCTCGGACAGCACGACGTGCGTGCTGTAACCATCCTCAGCGCTCTCGACGTTGCCTTCCGCAACATAGTCGGCGCCGAGACGCTCAGCAGTCGCCCAGATGTCCTGGTCGGAATGTTCGGCAAGCGCGAAGGCCGAATGGCGCGCCAGCACCGCGATGGTCTTGAAGTAGGAAAGCGCGTTGATGATCTCCTCGACCGCGCCGTCGAAGAGCGGCTTTGCCATCGCATCGTCAACGTTAACGCGAAACGGCAGGATGGCGACCATCGGCTCGGGCGCTCGTTCAATCTGAACCGAAGCGCTGGCCGGCGGCAGCGAAGCGGACAGGTCGTCGGCAGCCTGGAACATGTAGCCGCGCCGGGGCACGGTGCGAACCAGCGACTGCGTCTCGTCGCCTATGCATTTGCGCACATCGCGAATGCATTGCGTGAGCGAATCCTCCGTCACGATGGTGTTGGGCCAGACCGCTTCGAACAGTTCGTCCTTGCTCAGCACACGGCCGGGATTGCGCACCAGGAAGGCCAGCAGGTCGAAGGTCTTTGGCCGCACCGGCACGATCTCGCCGTCACGCCGCAATGTGCCGCGGTCGAGATCGAGAACCGAGCTGCCGACCTGGTGTGCCAAGCTCCTGCACCACCGCTGCGCCTGATTGCGCAACGATCATCGGAGCCGCATAAGCCGGTAAAGGTCAAGCCCGAAAGAAGCGAGAAAGGCGCTGCCATAGGCGCGGCCTCGTTTCTGCAGGAATCGTTTCGGCAGGAATCATGGCTGCCTCACTCGGCATCAGCCGGTCGAGATAGTGCAGCATCTGAGCCGTTTCGCCGCCACAGAATTCAACGCTGCCAGTCGACAGGATCCGGTGCACGGCTTCCCGTGCCAGAACCGACGGGGAGAATGGTCCTTCAGCCTTCGCATGCATAATCGATCTCCACGGTTGGTGCCGGCAAGGGCGTGCCGGATTGCAATGATCCGAGGTAGGCGGCGACCTTGCCCTGCAGCCGCCATAGCGTGGCGTCGCGGATGTTGCGGGCTTCAAGCTGAACGACAGTGCGGCGCAGATAGTCGGCGCAACTTCCGATGTGGCCGGCGGCGAGCGACAGGATTTCCACCGTGGTCTGCTCGGGCAGGTCTGCTGCATAGGCGGGGCCACTCCGGTCGGCGACGAAGGCGATGGCCCGCAAATTCCCACCCGCGCCTCGAACCGAAACCCAGCGCGGAATGTTGGTCGGCGGATTGGCGCTCATCTCCCGGCGCAGCAGCCGGTCGATTGCCGCGTCGATATCCTGGTCGGGGAGGCGGTAGACGACACCGCGGCAGCTGCCGCCACGGTCGAGCGCAAGCATCAGGCCGGGCCGCTCGCGCGTGCCGCGCCAGCGGGTCAGCCACAGCGAAAATCGCCGATGCCAGCCATGCACGGTTGCCGGTCGCTCCTCGACGAATTCGAAGCATGGGTTCCACAGCAAGGAGCCATAGGCGAAAACCCAGACGTCACGCGGGCGTCCCGCAAGCAGCTGCTTGCGAATGCCGACATAGTCGCGATCCTCCAGGCTGCGCAGTCCGGGCGCCGGGCCGGCGTCTTCGATCTTGCGATCGATCCTGGCGAGGAGGTCTTCTGTCAGGGCGATTGTCATGGCCGCTCATCGGGTTTGTCTCCCGGGAGCATCGCCGCGACCTGGCCTCCGCGTCCTGAACGGATGCTGATATTGTGCTGAAATCGAACGGAGCCGCAGCGGCTGGTCCCACAATCTCTCAGTCCACCACCGCCGGCTTGCTGATTTCGGATTTGTCGGTTGTCAGCGACAGCAAGGTGATTGATCCAAATACGACCGCAGCACCGGCTGCTCCGGTCGGCGACAGCCGCTCGCCCAGAAATATGGCGGCGCCAATAGCTCCGAACACGCTCTCCGCGCTGACGATCACCGCGGCATGGCTGGCCGACGTGAAGCGTTGAGCGATCGTCTGCATGCCGAAGCCGGCCCCGGTCGAGAAGATGCCAAGCACGGCGAGTTCCGGGGCAGCACCGCTGATGGCGGCCAGCGACAGATTGCCCACAAGGGCGCCGAGTGGCAGCGTGATCACGGCGGCGCCGAGAAATTGCGCGGCAGCCGCCGCGACCGGCGCGCCGTGGGCCTGCATGTGGCGGCCAAGCTCCACCATCCACAGCGCGTAGCATGCGGCCGAAAGTATCGCAGCGAGATCGCCCTGGCTGAAGCTGGTGATCAAGCCTCCGGACAGCAGCAGGACACCGGCCAATGTCATGGCAGCCGCAAGTCCGCCAACAGCAGTCGGGCGCTCGCCAATCAGGAACCAGGCCGCAAGCGGTGTCATCACCGTTGCGGTGCTCACCAGGAAACTCGCATTGGTAACCGAGGTGTCGAGATAGGAGACCTGCTGGATGATCATGGATATCGAAAACAGAGCGCTGACTTTGGCGAGGCTCATCCAGTAGTCTGGCCCGGATTTCGTTCCCCATTCGAGCACCGTCAGCGGCGCGGCCATGAGTCCCGCGATCAGGCAGCGCATGCCCACGGCGCTGAGCGGATCGAGATGATCCAGCACAGTCTTCTGCGCAACATTGCCGAAGCCCCAAAAGGCAGCAGCAAGCAGAAGCAGACAGTTGGCCTGCACCTTCGACATATCGATGTCTCGGCAAAGCTTGCGCCGCAAAGGGCGGATCGCTGGTTGCTAGCGGGCGGCGAGCTTGTCCCACCGCTTGCAATACAGGCGGACGCCGACGGGCATGATCTCATAGCCGGCGTCATTCAACTGGAGCTTCATCTCCTCGAAATGCCGCTTTGAACCGCTGACGATCGATTCAGGCGTGTAGTCCCAGCCGTTGCGGGCGGCATTGGCCAGGATGTCGGCATAGAGACGCATGCTCGTGATTTTCACATCCGATTCCAGCACCTGCCTGCATCCTCTTGCGAACGACGGCGACTGGGCGGCGGAAAAACTCAAGATCGTGCATGCCAGCATTATCGAAACAGGACGCATGGAAACCTCCCCTGATTGCAGCTTGTTGCGGCAAACGACCTTGCAATTTGTGCGCCTGCAACGGGATCGGGCAGATGCAGTATTCGGCGTCCTGCATTTGTAGTATTCTGTCCTGGGACGGGTTCCACCATGACGGTCAATGACGCTTCGAAGGCGCAGACGCTCGATGCCTTGTCGGGTCGCGAGCGCGCGGTCGCGGAAAAATTCGCAACCGGTATGACCTATCGCGAAATCGGCAATGCACTTTTCATTGCCCCAACCACTGTTCGCACCCACCTTGCGGCCATCTACGAAAAACTTGGCGTGCGCACCAAGATCGGGCTCGCGGCGTATTTTGCCGCTCCCGGCGCTCGGCCGGACGGGCTGTCACCCCCTTCGGACGCTCCGCCGGTGCTCGCCATATTTCCGATCGAATGCCTGAATTCCGAAGAGCGCTGGCGCCGCTTTGCCGACGGCCTGTCCTCGGACATCACCATCGACCTGGCGCGATACGCGGGCTTGTCTGTCATCGCCTTCCACACGATGAAATCGCTGGGCAGCAAGCCGGCCGATTTCGCGGCGGACGGCAAGGCGCTCGGCGTCACCTATTTCATATCGGGCCAGTTGCGTGCGGACGACCAGAGGATTCGCTTGACGATAGAGCTTGCCGACGCGGGCAACGGCGTCAGCCTGTGGAGGGAGCGTTACGACCGCCCGGTCGAGGACATTTTCGCGCTGCAGGAAAGCCTGACCGAAAGCATCATCAATGTGTTCGCCGGCAGTTATGGAACGCTGGCCACCGTCGGCCGCAATGCGGCTCGCCGCAAGCCACCGGCCAACTTGCGGGCCTATGATTTTTATCTGCTTGGCGTCGAACAGCACACCACGTTCAGCCGCGCCGGCAATGCCGAGGCGATCCGCCTGTTTTCGCGCGCGCTGGAGCTTGATCCTACTTTCGCCAACTGCTGGGCCGAACTCGCCTACGCCTATTCGGTCGAGGCCTGCAACGGCTTCGGTAACGACCTGCTGACGTCGATCGAGAATTGGCGGATCACGGCCGAAAACGCCTTGCGCCTCGACCCGACGGACAGCTGCGCTCTCGCATGCCTTGGCAATGTCAGGGCATGCCTTGGCGATCTCGAAGGAGCGGAGCGCGCGCACCGGCGCGCTCTCGAATACGGCTGTAACCACGCCGGCATACTGCCGCTGCTGGCCGGCAGCAAGGCGCTTGTCGTCGGCGATCCGGCCGAGGCGATCCCGCTCATCGAGCGTGCCATGCGCCTCAATCCATTGGCCCCGCCCTGGTATTTCGGCATGCAAGGCCGCATCCTGTTTGCCGCCGGCAGGCATCGGGAAGCTGTCGCGGCGCTCCGCAGGAGTTCGCCGGAGTCGCTGGACGTGCTGATGTTCCTGGCGCTTTCGCATGCGGCCATGGGCGAGGCCGGCGAGGCGGCGCGCGCCGCGACCCGCTTGAGAGCCGAATTTCCAGGCTTTTCGGTCGAACGCTTTATCGCAGGCTATCCGGTGACCAACCCGGACGCCTTGCTTGCCATCCGCCACGCTGCCGAACTGGCCAAGCTGCCGTAGACTACCGGTCGATCGTCACCATGATGCGTTCGTTGTAGCGCTCACCCGCGACCTTGCCCGGCGCCAGCGCATCGTCGAGCGCCTGCATTGCGGCGGCGTCGAGCTCGATTGCGGCGGCGGCGACATTCTCCTCGAGGTATTTTCGACGCTTGGTGCCGGGGATCGGCACGATGTCGAGCCCGAAATCACTGCCCTTGTGCAGCAGCCAGGCCAGCGCGATCTGGCCGGGCTTGACGCCCTTGGCCGCCGCGATGTCGCGGACAATCCCGGCGGCCTGCACATTGGCGTCGTAGTTGGCGCCCTGGTAGCGCGGGTCGCCGCGGCGGAAGTCGCCTTCCGGATAGTCCTCGGCGCGCTTGACGTCGCCGGTGAGAAAGCCGCGGCCAAGCGGCGCGAACGGCACCAGGCCGATGCCGAGTTCGTTGAGCAACGGGATGATCTCCGGCTCCAGGTTGCGTTCCCACAGCGAATATTCGCTCTGCACCGCCGACACCGGATGCACGGCATGCGCGCGGCGGATGTTGGCGGCACCCGCCTCCGACAAGCCGAAGAAGCGCACCTTGCCTTCAGTGATTAGTTTGCTGACAGCACCCGCCACCTCCTCGATCGGCACCGCCGGGTCGACGCGGTGCTGGTAGAGCAGGTCGATGTGATCGGTGGCGAGCCGGTTGAGCGAACCGTCCACCGCCTCGCGGATATGCTCGGGCCGGCTGTCGCGGTCGGTTCCGATCTGCTTGCCGTTTTCGATACGGAAGCCGAATTTGGTGGCGATCGTCACCTCGTCGCGCCGGCCCTTCAGCGCGCGGCCGAGCAGTTCCTCATTGGTGTGCGGGCCATAGACTTCCGCCGTGTCGAAGAAGGTGCAGCCGAGCTCGATGGCGCGGTGCAGGGTGGCGATCGATTCCGCCTCGTCGGCCGGGCCGTAGGACTGGCTCATGCCCATGCAGCCGAGGCCGATCACCGATACCTGCAGCCCTTGGCTGCCCAGCTTGCGTGTGCTCAAGGTCATGGATGAGATCTCCGGATAAGCGTCAGGGTTCGTGGGCGTCAGGACGATATAGAGCGCTCGCTCGATTTCCACAGTCGCTCGGTCGAGGCTGATCGCCCGATCGCGTGAGCTTTTCCGCTAAGCGCCTTGCCCATTCCCTGCCCACTGCCAAAATTGACAGAACACCCGGTCTCGGCCATCCTTATGCCAGCCGCCTTTTCCTGCGGCGGCGTGTGTATGAGCGAGTCCATGGCCAGTTCCGTCACCAGCCAGAATTCCAAGCGTGCCGCGGTGCGCAAGGCGCTCGGCCGCCACAAGGTCTACATCACCGCACAGAGCTTTTCCGCCGGCGCCTACAAGGCGCGTGTCCTCGTCGACGGTGAGGCCTACTGGGTCGATGAATTCCGGTTGAGCCAGCTCCAGCAGGGTCTGTCGCCGGCCGAGCTCGAACTGATGCCGGCCACCGACGATTGAGTGTGACCTCCATCCTTTCGTCATCCAAGGGCGGAGCAGGAGCGAAGCGACGTCGCGGAGACCCTGGGATCCATGCCGTGACATCGGAGCGCCGCTGCGATCGAATTTTGATGCTGGCGGGACAGCGCCCCTCTCTGTCCTGCCGGACATCTCCCCCACATGGGGGGAGATCGGATGTCGCGAGTGCTTTCGCCAATCTCCGACGTCGAAGAAGAGACGCCCACGCAGAAGCTGCCAATCTCCCCCCTCGTGGGGGAGATGTCCGGCAGGACAGAGGGGGCGCGAAGGAATGAGGCGCTCGTTGCTCTTGCCCACCACCGCCTAGCCCATGCCAGTTCCCTCCAAACTCAAGGCCTATCGCGCCAAGCGCGAATTCAGCAAGACGCCGGAACCCGCCGGTGGGCCGGTTGCCGCAGAAGGCAATCGCTTCGTCGTCCACAAGCATCATTCCACTGCCGATCACTACGACCTTCGCCTGCAGGTCGGCGATGTGCTGAAGAGCTGGGCGGTGCCTCGCGGCCCGTCGCTCAATCCGGCCGACAAGCGGCTGGCGGTCGAGACCGAGGACCATCCGCTCGAATATATCGACTTCGAAGGCGTCATTCCCGAGGGCGAATATGGCGGCGGGCCGATGATCGTCTGGGACAGCGGCGTCTGGGCGCCGATGGACGATGTCGAAAAGAGCCTGCGCACCGGTTCCTTCAAGTTCCGTCTCGCCGGCGAGAAGCTGAATGGCGGCTGGATGCTGACCAGGCTGAAACCGAAGCCCGGCGAGGATGAGGGCAAAAAGAACTGGCTGCTGTTCAAGGAGCGCGACCTCGCCGCCGACGCCAGGCTCGACATACTGGAGGCCCGGCCGGAAAGCGTCAAATCCGGCCGCCGCATCGAGGAGCTGGTGGCAAAGCCTGCCGCAAGGCCTGCGAAACCGGTGGCATTGAAACCCGGTGCGCTGCCGGGTGCGGTCAAGGCGCCGCTGCCTGCCCGCATCGAGCCGCAGCTGGCCACGCAAGTTCCGAAGCCGCCTGGCGGCGAAAGCCCTGCCGAAAAAACGCGCGAAATCTGGCTGTACGAGATTAAATTCGACGGCTACCGCACCATGGCGCATCTGGCCGACGGCGCGGTCAAATTGATCACCCGCGCCGGCCTCGATTGGACCAGGCGCTATGGCGACCTGCCGCTCGCCTTTGCCAGGTTGCCGTGCCGCGATGCAATCATCGACGGCGAGGTCGTCGTGCTCGACGCCAAGGGCATCAGCCGCTTCGCGCTGCTGCAGGATGCATTGGCGCAAGGCGCCGGCAACAAGCTCCACTTCTATGCCTTCGACCTGTTGCATCTCGACGGCTGGGACCTGCGAAAAGCGCCGCTCGGCCGGCGCAAGGCGCTGCTGTCGCAATTGCTGTCCGGTCTGGGCGCCAACTTCGCCATCCAGTTCTCGGACCACGTCGAAGGCGATGGTCAGGCGCTCTACGACCAGGCCTCCGAGATGGGGCTGGAAGGCATCGTCTCCAAGCGCGCCACGGCGATCTACCAGAGCGGCCGCAGCAAGAGCTGGACCAAGACCAAGGCGCTGAAGACCGGCGATTTCGTCATCGCCGGCTACACCACCTCCGCTGCAGCCGAGGGGCTGGCCGCACTCGGCCTCGGCGAATTCGAAGATGGCGAATTGCACTATCGCGGCAAGGTCGGCACCGGCTTCGACGCCGCCACCGCCACCGAGTTGCTGGCCCGGTTGGAGCCGTTGCGCGCCGGCGCGTCTGCACCCGAAGGCGTTCCGCGCGAGATCATGCGCGAGATGAACTGGGTGCGGCCGCTGCTTTCGGCGCATATCCACTATGCCAACCGGACCACCGACAATGCGCTGCGCCATGCCGTGTTCCGCGGGCTGCGCGACGTCGGCCTGTCGACGCCGGTGTCGGCCAAGCGCAAGCGGCTGATCGCCGAGGCCGACCTCGCCACGATCTGGGTGACCAACCCGACGCGGCGGCTGTTCGGCAGAACCGGACCGACCAAGCTCGATATCGCCGTCTACTACGCGCTGGTCGGCGACTTCATGCTGCCGCATATTCTGGGTCGCCCGGTGTCACTGGTGCGCTGCCCGACCGGCAAGCCGCAGGACTGCTTCTTCCAGCGCCATGCCTTCACCGGCATGCCGAAATCGGTGGCGACTTTTGAGGCGACCAATTCCGAGGGCGAGACCAAATCCTATCTGTCGGTCGAAGACGCCAAGGGCTATCTGGCGCTGGCGCAGTTCGGCGTCGTCGAGTTCCACACCTGGGGCACCCATCGCACGCGGCTCGACAAACCCGACCTGATCGTCTTCGACCTCGATCCGGGCGAGGGGGTTAGCTGGCGCGAGGTGGTCGAGGCGGCGGTGCATATCCGCGCCGAACTGGAGGCGATGGGGCTGGTGCCGTTTGCCAAAACTTCCGGTGGCAAGGGCATCCATATCACCGTGCCGGTGACGCAAAAACAGAACTGGAAGAAACTGCACCAGGCGACCAGCGCGATCTCCTCGGCATTGGCCGCCACCGCGCCTGACACCTTCACCACCACGATGGGCAAGGACAACCGCAAGCGGCGCATCTTCATCGATTATCACCGCAACGCGCGCGGCCACACCTCGGCGGCACCTTACTCGCTGCGCGCCCGCACCAATTTGCCGGCCTCGACGCCGGTGAGCTGGTCCGATCTGGAATCCATCGACGCTCCGGAAGATTTGAATTATTCTTCGCTGCCGGGCCTTCTGGCCACCTCCGGCGATCCCTGGGCAGGCATGGAAGAGTTCGCTAGGGATTTGCCGGTATTGTGAGGGCGATGTAGGTTTTGCGCAGCGCCGTTCGTCCTTCGGACGAAGCGCTGCGAGCAGTTCGACAGTGCACGGCCGCGTAGGAGAGTTTTATGGCGCCCAGGGCAAGTTGGAAAGGTTACCTCAAGCTCAGTCTCGTCAGCTGTCCGGTCCGGCTGTATCCGGCGACGAGCACAGCCGAGCGCATCAGCTTCAACCAGCTGCACAAGGACACCCACAACCGCATCAACATGAAGCCCGTCGATCCCGAGCTCGGGTTGGTCGAGCGCTCGGACCTGGTCAAGGGTTACGAATACGAGGACAAGCAGTACATCATCATCGAAGATGCCGACCTCGAGGCGGTGAGGATCGAATCCAACCACACGATGAATATCGAGGCCTTTGTCGACGAGCATTCGGTCGACGTCATCTATCAGGATGCGCCGTACTATCTGGCGCCCGATGGCGCGATGGCGGAGGAAACCTTCGCCGTGCTGCGCGAAGCCATGCGCAAGTCCGGCAAGCTGGCGATCGCGCGGCTGGTGCTGTCCAGCCGCGAGCGCGTGGTGACGATCGGCGCCCGCGAGAACGGCATGTTCGTCTGCACCTTGAGGAATCCGAACGAAGTGCGCGGCACGGCTGAATATTTCGGCAACATCCCGGCTGGCAAGCCCGACCCGGAAATGCTGCAGCTCGCCGAAGCGCTGATCAAGCAGAAGGAAACCAGCTTCGACCCGAAGAATTATGAGGATCGCTATGAGATCGCGCTGATGGCAATGATCCGCGAGAAGCTCAAGGGTCACAAGCCGATCATCGCCGCCGCGCCCGAGCGCGGCAATGTGATCAATTTGATGGATGCGCTGAAGGCCAGCCTGTCGCAATCGGCCAAGCCGCCGGCCAAGAGCAAGAGCAAGGCCGATGAAGCGGCGAAACCGGCAACGAAATCCGCCAAGGGCGGCGCCGGCGCGGCCAAGGAAAATCCGCTCAAGGCCAATCTGCTCAAGGCCGTCGGCAAGAGCAAAGGGTGACAGCGCCCATTGGTATAATTTCCGGC
>SAQR01000081.1 GCA_004020365.1 Mesorhizobium sp. | reverse complement strand
CCGATCACCAGAAGACGGTGCAGCTGCTTGAATGGGAGATAGGGTCGGGACAGGATGCCGACCTTCAGCATTTCGCCTCCGAGACTCTGCCGACGGTGCTCGAGCATCTGAAATTGGCGCGCGACATCAAGGCGGAACTGGCAAGCCAGGCGATCGCCGACGCCACTTCGGCGCCAGCCAGGCAGTAGCCTGCCGGCCCGCACCACCTAGCTGACTAGGATGCTGGGGCCGCACATGCTGTCATTTTTCTATATTCCGCGCTGAGCCGCCGAAGCAAAAAGCATCGACTTCGTGTTGCTTGAAACCATGCAGTGGGCGAAAAGTATTTTCGACTTCGCCAGCAGACCGGCCAACCGCGAGCAGGATGCTCTGCGCCCGGAGTTGAGGCAAACCCAGCGTCATTAGCAGGCCGTAAACGGGAAGTCGAACTCCGGTGCCTTCTGGGGACCATCTTGGCAGCGCGGCCGGCACCGCATGCGGCGCCAGCGACCTCAGCGCATCCGGCGGATTGCCTGGCGATGTGCCCAGGTCGCGGGCTATAGCCGCGGACATCCGCTCGATATTATCGCGAGCAATACGCCGATGTGGCGGGACTGTTTCCGCTGCCCCGAGCCGCAACGACTGGCCAACATTCTGACCATAAACATCGCCCCATTGGGGCGAGGCTATCGCACGTGACAGATGTTTGCGTGGCTCTGCTTGGACCAACAGGAACGCGGATGAAAGGTCATGGCGCGCTACGCCTTGTGCCGGTCGTTTCTGCTAGGCGACTCGCGAAGGGGCTTGCTGATCCAGGTCGCATCTAGCCAGTCCGAAACGCCAGCGATGGTTCGTTGCCTCACGTCTGCTCTGGTAGAACAAGGTCAGTTTCCCGCCCTCGATCATCACCGTCGAATGGCCGTTTTCCCCAGGCTCACCAGGATCGAGCACGGGGCCGATCGAGACATAGGGGCCCTGGACGTCGTCGGCGATGGCGAAGAATACGCGCTGACGACTTCCGCGCGGACCGTCGGGAAGGAAGCAGGTGGCGTTGAGAAGCACGCGACCGTCAGGCAATTCGACCAGTTGGGCGCCCTCGATCCCCCATTCGTAGTCCGGATGCTCGCGCGCATTGTGGTGGGGAACGTCGTGATGATCCAATATCTTGCCGAGACGTTTCCACGGCCCGAACCAGGAATCGGATTGGCTGCGCGCCAGATAGACGTCAGGTTGCGGCACCCTGGTGAATTTAGGCATGCCTGAATAGACGATGTAGCGCTTGCCGCCGATAATCGCCGGATGGGGATCGTAGATACCGTCCTCATCGGTGTCGGGCAGGGACAATATCGCCGGATTCAGCACCACCCAGTTGAAGCCATCATTGGAAACCGCGTGTTCGCAACGTCCACCCGACTTCATGAATTCGGTCTGGATAAACATATGGAAGACGCCGCATTCATGAATGACGCCGGGTGCCGCTATGCCCGATCCGGTTACCGCCAAGTCGAGCGCCTCATGCTCAGTCCACGGCCCATAAAGGTCCGGAGCCGTGGCATGTAGTATTCTCCAGCTTTCGGTCGTGACGGTGCCGCTCGAGCCGAAGACGTGCCAAAGCGTGCCGTCGAACACCGGACAAGGATCCTTCAGATCATCCACGGACTGCGGGTGAAACAACGGAAAGACGTTGGTTTCAAAGTTAAACTTCATTCCTTGCGGCTCTCTCACGGTGGCTGCCTTCATCGGCCCATGCGTTGGGCCATTTGTGGCGACCAAAACAAATCATGCGCAGCTCATTAACTTTTATACCTGCGCTCATGAATGGTTGTTGAACGACTGAGCGGATTTCAGCCGTTCTGTGGCAATGCGCCACATTTGGGGAGATCTGAAGCTGCAAGGGCCCCCGCCTTGGCCGAGGCGCTGTCCGTCGGGTGTTGGTAGCAGCGCCGCTTCTCTTCGAACAAGTGCGCTAGTGGCCGGCTCGGCGGCTCCAGCCAATTAAAATCCGTGGAACAACTTACTCAAATGAAAGTTAGATGTACGGATGAAGGCTTCAGCAGGAGCGATCTTCGGTTAACATATGTTAATCTGAGAATTGTAAACTATAACTAAAGGGATTCTTACATGAAAATAGCGGGCGGCAAAAAAAATAAACCAAATATCCCCCTAAAATCGTCTATTTTACTTTGCTTTTCTCACCTCAGGTGGGATTTCGTACACCAACGCCCGCAGCATATTCTGACGCACGCCTCAAAACAGCAGCAGCTAATTTACTTTGAGGAGCCGGTCTACGAGGAAACACGCTATCCTTCGATGCGGGTGAACGATCCGTCTGCAATGATCACAATCGTAACCCCGGTTCTTCCGGTCGGCATTTCCGCAACAAAGGCAGACGCCATCCAGCGCAGGTTCGTCGACCAGATCGTCAACTCAACTCCGCATGACCGGCTGACTATATGGTACTACACGCCCATGGCGCTGCGTTTCAGTGACCATCTAGTCTGCGATGTATGCGTCTACGACTGCATGGATGAACTCTCCGCCTTCAAGAACGCACCGGCAGAGTTGACGCAGATGGAAAAAGCGCTGTTCCAGCGCGCTGATGTCGTGTTCACGGGCGGGCAGAGTCTGTACGAGGCCAAACGAAGCCTCCATAGGTCGATTTTTCCCTTCCCCAGCAGCATCGACGTTGCGCATTTCCACAAGGCAAGAGAGCCCGGCGATGACCCTGGAGACCAGGCAGACATACCTCAACCGAGAGTGGGCTTCTTCGGCGTGATCGACGAACGGCTCGACGTTGAAATGATCGCACAGGCGGCTGCGGCAATGCCCGAAGTGCATTTCGTCATGCTCGGCCCGGTGGTCAAGATCGACCCGCTAAGCCTGCCGCGCGCAAGTAACTTGCATTGGTTGGGTGCCAAGTCCTACGCCGACCTGCCTCGCTATCTCGGGCATTGGAGCGCCGGCTGGATGCCCTTCGCGCTCAATGAGGCGACACGCTATATCAGCCCGACCAAAACTCCTGAGTTCCTGGCCGCCGGGCTGCCGGTGGTCTCCACGGCGATTGTGGACGTCGTGCGCACCTATGGTGCTGAAGGCCTGGTCGACATCGTCGACGCCGAAGATATCGAAACCAAGCTTCGGTCCGTTCTGTCACGTCCCCGGAATTTCCTGCTGAAGGAAGTCGATGCCTACCTCGCTAACATGTCCTGGGAACGAACGTGGGAAGCAATGGCTGCCCATATTCAGCGCGCCTATGCAATGAAAAGCATTGTGCCTTTGCGCCGGGGAGCCTGACCATGTTCGATTGGTTGATTGTCGGCGCCGGCTTCGCTGGCAGCGTGCTCGCCGAACGCATCGCATCGCAACGGCATGAAAGCGTCCTGCTCATCGACCGGCGAAATCACATCGGCGGCAACGCTTATGACTGTTACGACGAAGCGGGAATTCTGGTCCACCGCTATGGGCCGCATATATTCCACACCAACGCCCGATCGATCATCGACTATCTCTCGCAATTCACCGAATGGAGGCCTTACGAACATCGCGTTCTGTCTTCGGTCGACGGAAAACTGCTGCCGATACCGATCAACCTCGACACGATCAATCGCCTGTACGATCTTGAATTGACGCCCGAGCAGTTGGAGGAGTTCTTCGCATCCCGGCGAGAAACGGTCGAGGACGTCCGAACCGCCGAAGACGTGGTTGTGAGCACCGTTGGCAGAGAACTCTACGAAAAATTTTTTCGCGGCTATACAAGGAAGCAGTGGGGCGTCGATCCGGCCCAACTAAGCAAGTCCGTGACTGCGCGGGTCCCTACCCGAACCAACCGCGATGATCGCTACTTTGGCGACACTTTCCAGAATATGCCGGCTGGCGGGTATACACGCATGTTCCAGCGCATGCTGGACAACCCAAGGATCAAGATCATGCTGCAGACCGATTATCGCGAAATTCGCGACAAGATCCCCTTTCAGCGGATGATCTACACCGGGCCGATTGATGAATATTTCGACTGGAGCCTTGGTCGTCTGCCTTATCGGTCACTGCGGTTCGAACACGCGACGCTTGATTGCGAGCAGTTTCAGCCGGTCGCCGTTGTCAACTATCCGCAGACGGAAAACTATACCCGCATTACCGAGTACAAGCATCTGACCGGTCAGCAGAGCCCGAAGACCAGCCTGACTTACGAATATCCAACCGATATCGGCGATCCCTATTACCCGGTGCCGCGGGCGGAAAACGAGGCGCTGTACAAACGCTATGAAGCACTGGCAGCGGCGTGCTCCGACGTGTGGTTCGTCGGGCGCCTAGCCACGTACCGCTACTACAATATGGATCAGGTCGTCGGTCAAGCTTTGGCGACGTTCGCGCGCATTCAACAGAGCCTGCCGGCAACCGGCACCGTGCAGATGCTTACGCAGCGGACGATGCTCGGCCAACATTCGGAGCAGTTCCCCACCTAAGTGGCCCGCTCCTTCTTCGACCGCTACGAAACACCTGCCGCGAACAATCTGCGCTGGCGATCCAATTCATCGGCAACCGGCTGGCGAAGACTGCGCGAACCGTCGGCATGAATCGTAGAGAACAAGCCGACTTCCGCGTGGCGCAAATTGTCCCAGCCGGGATACGCGGTCACCGGGTACAGACATATACCCTGAACCGGGGCACCACGGCTCATTGCGTCACGGACCTCATCGCAAACATAATGGAGCCATGCCGGCCGGCCTGATCCTTCAGCGCCTGTCTCGGCGATGAACATGGGCTTTCTGTAGCGCTCTGCGACTTCGACCAACATTTCGGAAAGCGCCCGATATTCGTGGTGGCCCATCGGTATCGTTGGCCCCTGAAAGTACCATTGGTTGTGCGGATAAAAGTTAAGTCCGATGACGTCGACACAGTCCTCGCTGCCGCCCAATTCAGGCTCGGCACGGCCCGTCAGCATGTCATAGGCTTCAAACTGGCCCTGACGAACATTTTCCGCGCGCCGCTGCTCGGCACGACTATGGTCACGGGGCGCAACATGAATTAGCGGTTCAGCCCATATGAACCGGCAATCAGGTTCGGCATCGCGCATCGCCTTGACGCCGGCAACCGCTGCCCTCACAAGCTGTCGCTTGAACCATCCCCGCTTCTTCGGCCCCACGCGTGGGAAATAGCCGACCTCTATCGCCCATGCGAAAAATGAGATCTCATTGATCGGGCACACCAAGGGAGCTACCCCCGTGACGGAGCGGTGGACCCGGACAGCTTCAGCGGCGAAGCGGACATAGGCTTCTGTAAAGTCTGGGGCGCCTTGGTCTACGTGATCTGGTGAGCCATAGTGGAAGATATCCCAGACGACCTGCACCCCCGCCGCGTGGGCTGCTTCGATCATTGAGATCCAACCCGACCAGTCGAAGACTCCTGGCGCTGTTTCAATCAGGTGCCAGCGCAAGCCGTCGCGGATCGTGCGAAGCCCAAGGGCAGCACAGCTGCGATAGTCGCCGAGAGCATGTTTGTCGTGTGCGGTTGCGCGATTCAAATCGAGGCGCACTCCGTCGCCGCGCCGATGCGAGGAACATTCGAAGCCAGCCATGAAGAAACTGGCAAACTCGGACGGATATTCGCCTGGCAGACGCGCCGGCTCGTTGCTCATACGTGCAACCCGTCGGCCAAGGCTCGCGGCAGCGCTCCCGCTAGGCGATCGGCCATTGCTAGTTTCGACCTCCACCACAATTTCATTCGGGCCGCCATCACGTCGCCTGAGTGGTACGGGTGCAAGCGTCGAATGTTGACCAAGCGAGCGTGAGCGGAGCCGAGTCCAGGTATTGTCGGTGAGCAGAGGTCGACCTCAGGATGACAGACTGGCGCTCTCAAGCCGAGCCTCGTTGATCGTCGTCGCGCTGCATGGTCTCTCCTAATGGAATCCGAGGAAGGAGAATATCGCAAGCACGACAACGATACATCCGATGAGATGGCGCAATCTCCCCCACATTGCGTACCGAACTTGCCTGCGACCGTGAGGTTCCCCTTCGGCTGAAATATTTCTGGTTGGGCGGGCGACCCGCTAACTTACTGTCGCCTGCGGCGACGATTCCCAGGCAGTGGTCTGGCTGGTTCGCCGCGACACGATCGGGCGAAACGGTATGCTTCGTGCCGGCGCTGTGCCGGTTCCGGCTGCCTTGGAGCTGCCCGGGTTGGCTCGCGGCACCTATCGCGTCATCGCCTGGGGTACCAACGCCGGCAGGCAAACAGCGGAATGGCAAGCGAATTCGGACGGCTGGCTGAAGCTTGATGTGCCGCCGTTCTCCGCCGATGTCGCGCTTGCCATCCGCGGGGTCTGAGCAGGATGGGGACTGCGCCTGAAGGTATTCATACGCTCGCGATCTGACTTGCCATAGCCCATGATGAGCCGTCCTTGCAAACTCGTCGCCAATGCTGATGTCAGTGATTGCGCCAAGCGAAGTTGCGCGGAGATTCCAAGTGATCTGCGCGCTAAGTGTTGTGCTCGCCCGAACGCGACTGCTGGTCGGCGGCATCGGCCGATCCGCCCAGCGTGTCGGCGACCGTGGCACCTCGCGCACCCATCGGCTGCTGCGCACCTGTGGTGGTGTCCTTGGCAGTCTGATGCTCCATCTCGGCATTCAGCTCCGCACCCACAATCAGGACAATCACGGAGATCCAGGTCCACATCATCAAGCCGATGACTGCCCCCAGGGCTCCATACGTCGCGTTGTAGTCGGCGAAGTTTTCAAAATAATAGGAGAATCCTATCGAGACTGCGATCCAGACCACAGCCGCGAGGAAGGCGCCCCATGTCGCCCATTGCCACTTTGCCCTTTCGCGGCTGGGGCCGTAGCGATAGATCAGCATAATCCCGAGGCCGACCATGATCAGCATCATCGGCCACCGAAAGATCCGCACAAGGGCTTCGGTCCAGCCGCCGAGGTTCAGCAGCGCAAGCATGGCCGGCACGATCCCCACCGAGACGATAAACCCAATACCGATGAGGATGGCGCCAAGTGTGAAGCCCAAGGCCAGGAGATTCAGATAGATAAAGCCGCGCTTTTCACTCTCCTCGTAGGCGATGTTCATGGCTTCGAATAGCGTCTTGATGCCGTTACTGGCGCTCCACAGTGCGACGGCAAGGCCGAAGATGAAGCCGAAGCTAAGCGCGCCAGTCTTCTGAGCGGCCAAGGACGCAAGCTGAGATCTGATAATATCCAGACCGCCCGAAGGCAGTACGCCGCCAAGGAACGCAATGTGCTCAGCGATGGTCTGAGGATCGGCGAACGAAACCGTAGATGGACACGAACGCGGCAAGCGCTGGAAAGAGGGCAAGGAGCAGATAGAATGCGGCCCCGGCCGCAATCAGCATAACACGGTCCTCGGTTACCTCAGCAAAGAGCCGCCACAGCACGTCCTTCCAGCCGCGGCTGGGAATCTCTGACGGCCATTCGGCATCGCGCCCGCGGCCCTCCCGTCCGGCCCGCCGCTCAAGTTGCACTTGAACATCGTAAGCGTCGTCGGTTGTTTTCTTCGACATGGCTGCCGGCCCGGAGCATCTTCTTCGCGGGGCAAACGTGTAATAGCATCCGCCGACTGCAGAAACACTGCGCCATTCCCATGCGGCGAGTTGATTTCCACCATGTCGGCCATTCGCGGCAGTCGGCTGACTGCGTTTTAACTTAGCGCGGCCGGCCGGCGCGGATTATGGCACGGGCGATCGCGAGTTGCGCCTCTCTCGGCGCGTCCAGCCGGCCTCTAGCATGCAATCGACCATCGCTTGAAAGCCAGGCTCCATCGCCTCCTGACAGTTGAAGCTGGGCGAAATCGCGGACCCTGCACATGGCTAATTACCCGAACTCACCCCCAGCCAATTACTCGTGCGGACGCAACTCAAAACTTGCGGCTCATAACGATCTGCGAGCGGTAGCTGTCGAACTTGGCCTCGTGAATCCAGTCGTCACCTGGGGGCGGCTTGGCTACCAGGTAGGCATCGGCGGAATGAACTCGAGCCGGCCGGCGCGGCACTCATAGGCTTGCCCACCTGATCGAGTCTGGGTCGGCGGTATATATTAGCTAGACGGAACATAACGTGATTCTAATGGGAGGCGGCAACAAATGTTGCTGATCCGCGTTGCGCTTGATCTGAAGGCCAGCCAGGGAGGAAATCAAAATGGCCGACGACAAGTGCAATAAAGGTTCTGGGGCGGAAACCGCGTCGCGGGTGACGAAAAATATGAGTTCTGCTATCGCCACTAAGTTCGGCCTCTCAATACCGCAGGATCCGCGACGGCAAGCACGGTAATGATCGCGAGACCCTGTGTCGGGAGGCTCGGAGGCTCGGAACGCCGTGACTCAAAAAAGAACGATTCTCGAACAATGACCAACCTTTCACAACTAGGGCCGCCCATTACAGGCAAGCTACATAGCAAAGAGGTCGAGCACGAAAGCGACCATTTCTATCTGTGCCCGACAGGCGACCAAGTTGTAGATGCTCGGGACCTGCGGCAGGTCATCTGGCACGATCAGCACGAGCCGCTGGAACTCGATTCCTGATTTGGTCAACAGGGACTGCGATGTTCGGCAAAGACCTTTTAGTTCGCATGCTCGACCGCCGCGACACCCTGCCGCGAGACGAAATCGCGCTTATTGAGGCTCTTCCGTTCCGGCCGGTGACTTTCGGACCCGATGAGGAGATTGTCAGGGAGGGTTCCCGCCCCACCGAAAGCTGTCTTATTGCGAATGGTTTCGCAGTTCGAAACCAGGCTATTCGAGAAGGTAAGCGTCAAATAACGGCAATTCACGTGCCGGGAGACTTTGTCGATCTGCATAGTTTACTGCTCAAAGTGATGGATCACAGCGTGAGCGCCCTGGGCTCGTGCGATGTAGTTTTCATTCGACACAAAGACCTGCTCACAGCAATGGGTGGAAGTCCACATCTCACCCGGATGCTCTGGCTTTCAACCACTATCGATGCCTCAATCCAACGAACTTGGATAACCTGTCTCGGGCGTCGCTCCGCCAAACAGCATCTCGCACATGTAATTTGCGAGTTGTATGTCCGCTTAGAAATAGTTGGATTGGCCTCTGACCAGACGTTCGCGATTCCACTGACGCAAGCGGAATTGGGCGACGTGCTTGGTCTATCAGTAGTTCACGTGAATCGGACGCTGCAGGAACTTCGAGCGAAGGACCTGGTTAGCTGGAAAGACAGGAGGATTGTTATCCTGGATTTCCAGCGATTGGCATTACTGGCCGACTTTGATGCGACCTACCTAAATCTCTTTCACGAACCGCGGTGACCGCCTCGGCCAAGACGCGCCAGCGCGCCAATGCGGCATCAAGATTCTCGTCCATTAAACAATGTGAATGAGCCCTTGCCACGGCTCTATTAAAGCTGGGTTCAACTGGCACAGTTGACGTCCAAAAAGGATTGCACATGCGTGAACTCGAAAACCTCATCGAACAGTATGTAGATGTTCGGAGGCGGCGGCATAGTTTCATCTCGACGGGGCTCGCCGTTAAGGCGCTCAAACAGATTGTTCCGGCATGTTCGGTCTCTGATTCCGACCTAGCGAACATGATCGCTAGTCGTGCAATAGACTACGGTCTTCCGGTGAGCTTTGATCTTAATGTGACCTAGGCGTGGTGCTTCATTATACTTCCTGACCATGAGCCCTTGAAATCCGAGCGCGGAGGCGCCGCACGGCCGCCCGTACGGCGTGTGCGAATTCCAAGAGAGTCCACAGCTGATGCGCTATTGCTAATTTAGCTTCAAATGATGGAACCTGTTTGCCGCAGGCAAGTTCGTTAGGCAATGGAGGAGATTGCCACCATGAACAATGTCATCTATCTCATCGGCCTCGTCGTCGTCGTGCTTGCGATCCTCTCCTTCCTCGGATTCCATTAGGAGATACCATGCAGCGCGAAGACGATCAGGGCCGTAAGCCGGCCGATTTCGAAACAGCCAAAAGCGAACTGTCCGAGCGGTTCGAGCAGGAAACGCACACCGCGACAGAGGCGCTACATGACGCTCGTGATGAACTCACCAGGAAGGCGGGCGATTACGCTTCGGAAGCGAAGCAGGAGTTATTTAACAAAGCCGAGGGAACACAGCGCGATATCAGCTCCAACCTAAAGGCCTTTAGCGGAGCGTTGCGAGCGGCAAGCGAGCATCTGGCCAATAATGATCAACGGACCGCTTCAAAGTTCACCCTTGATGCCGCCGGCGCACTTGAACGCCTTTCATCTTCGTTGAAGGACAAACCATTCGAAGATGTTCTTGGCGAGATGCGGTCGTTCGGCCGCGAAAACTCAGGGGCGCTGATCGCCGGTTCAGTATTGGCAGGCTTGGCGCTGGGGCGGTTTATCAAGAGCTCGCCGCCATCTGCCCGGGCCGAGACACAGAGTCGATCGCAAACACACAGGGATTCAGAAACGGTTTCGAACTCGGATGAGTCCGCTACGCGATCGGTAGAGGCCTCCGACCCGACGCCGGCCCGCTCCAGCCAGCGCGACGATGACTTGGCCGGCGATGATCTGGCCGGCGACGACTGGGCAGGCGCAAGCCTGGAGCAGAACCCATGACCAACAATCAGGAAAGTCGCGGCCTCGCAACCCTCGTCAGCGATCTGGCACAGCAGGTCACAACCCTGCTTCAAACCGAAAGTAGGCTGTTGCGGGCCGAAATTTCGGAAAAAATTAGCAAGGCCGGCGCAGGCGCCGCCGAGGTTCTGGGCGGCGCGATATGCCTTCTCGCGGCCTTGATGGTGCTTTTGCAAGCACTCGTAATCGCCCTGGCGAGTGCCGGCTTGGGAGCGGGATGGTCCTCGCTGCTGGTCGGGATCGTCGTCGCGATACTGGGAATCATTCTCTTGCGCTCTGGCACGAAAAGCATGGCTCCTTCCGAGCTGACGCCCGATCGCACACAAGACCAACTCAAGCGCGACGCGCGCGTGATCAAGGATCAAATCAGATGAGCGACAAATCCGCAGCCGAGCTTGAACGCGATGCCGACATCGCCCGGGCGAAAGTAGCAGACACCGCCGATTCGATCCGCAGCAAGATGACACCGGGTCAATTGATCGACGAATTTACCGGAATGTTCGCCGGCGAAGGATCCGCCATGCTTGGCAACCTCAAGTCGCAAGTCAGGGATAACCCGTTGCCGCTGACGTTGATTGGAGCCGGCCTGGCCTGGCTGATGCTCGGCAACGGCACGTCAGCGTCTAGTTCAGCTGCTGCCGCTTATCGGACAGGAACGGCTCCTGACGCTTTCTCCGACCTGCGCGGCGATGATTTCAGCCAGGGCAACGAAGGGTCCGGAATCGGGGCGATGATCTCCGATACCGCCGGTTCGGTTACATCAGCTGCAAGCGGCGCGGCCGAAGCTGCAACAAATGCTGTGACGGGTGCCAAGGAGAGGATGACAACAACCGCCGGCCAGCTCGGCTCAAGCGCCAGCGAGATAGCGGCTCGGACGCGCCAATCGGCACAGGACCTCTTCGAGCGCGAACCGCTGGCTATCGCCGCAGTCGGCCTTGCGCTGGGCACTGCTATCGGGGTGATGCTGCCCCACACAGCCACAGAGGACGAGCAACTTGGCGCCTACCGCGACAAAATTCGCGATAGTGCGGAGGAGGTTCTCGAAACGGGCCTGGAGCAAGCAAAGCAAGTTGCCGCCGAGGCCTACGAAACGGTCAAGGAAGAGGCCGACCGGCAAGGCTCGGGTGGAGATGCCGACACGCTAGCAGGCAAGGTCGGCAAAGTTGTGGAATCGACCGCAAAGCGAACCGAGGAAGCCATTCGCGATCGTTTGCCGGGGTCGTCGGACGAGTCTTCTACCACCTCATAGCGTCGCCACCAGCCTGAATGACGGGCCTGGTCCATAGGACGTCATCCGGCATCATCGCCGGTCGTAACCACACGGTATCGGAAGTGATTGCGGATGTAGTCGTTGAAACAGCGGCCCTTGCTTTGAACGCGAAGGCCTCCGGCGGCACGTCGTCAAATTGGTAGCATTACCGCTGGCCACACCGAGAAGGTTCTACGCTCCGGATCGTATTTCGTTTTGCGTATCGAGGTGGACGGCAGGACGGCGGCTCGATCAAAGGCATTCAACGATCGGAGAACCCGTCGAGTTCCTCGTTGGGGGGATTTGGCGCAAGCTCAAGCGCCCGAACCGATCGAGACGATTGGCATCACGGATCGTCCATCATTCTCCGCGGGGCGCGCGTGCTGAAGTCCCGCCAGAAGCCGACCGCGAAGCCGCAATCGCTCGGCTCACCGAACGGTAAACCAGCCCCCAGTAGCAACACAGTGGAACCTTTCAAAGCCGCATGCCTTGTCCCTTCTTCATGGAAGGAGATGCGAAATGAGCCTTGACATAGGAAAAGTCGCCATAGCCTTGCTTGGCCTGCTTGCCTACAAGAATAGGGACAAGATCGGCGAGTTAATCGCCGGTAGGAACTCGACAGATCCCAAAAGCGCTGGCTCCCCCGGCGGGCTCGGCGATATCCTGGATCGTCTCAGGAATGCGGGTGCGGGCGATCAAGTTGATTCCTGGGTTGGTACAGGATCAAATCGCCCCGTTCAGCGCGACCAAGTCGAGAAAGCGATCGACCCGCAAACGTTAAGCGATCTCGCGGAGCAAACCGGATTGTCCCGCGAGGAACTTCTCGACCGGCTCACAAGAGAACTGCCCGACGCGGTGGACAAGCTTACTCCCGACGGCCAAATGCCTGTGAGCAAAGGTCCAAATCTCCTCGACGAGGTGCCTGGAGCTAGTCGCACTTAGCGCCAGGCCGAAAAGGGAACCCGCGTCCTCGCCCGGAGAGCGCGGGCTGATCGGGCAATGCGATCTCCACAGCAATGTCTGCGAGAACATGCTGCAAAAGCCTAACCGCTTGCCTACTAGACCTTTTGTCTTTCCTCTTCGGTTTCGCTGCCAATTCAGCAGGAAGAGCGGTTTCGGCCTTTAGTAGTTGCTGCCGCAGCCGAGCCGTCTTTGCTTCTCGTGCCACACGCTCGAAGTCTGTGAATGCCCTTGCAGCATTCGACGTGCGCTCCTGCCTGTCGTGTCTTTCTTTATCGGTGAAGCCTTGCCTTTCCCGCATTGTTCCTCCCACTTTGACGCACGGCGCTTTGTTGCCGCACCGACCGATTGTGGCCAGATCGGGTTCCACCCGGACAGCAAAAAAGCCCGCCGCACCTTTCGGCACGGCGGGCAACAAGTCGGTTCACCAGGCACGAGGGGTGGGCGGGGGTGGTGTGCCCGGTGCGCGAAATCCTATGCGCGCCGGCTGCGTCGCGTCTACCAACCGCCGGTTGGCGCGGTTGCTTGTTTGACAGCCGCGCGCCTATGATGACTGCTTAAAAGTGCCGATCGAGCCTTTTGCCGAGCGGCTCGTTGTGCGGAAAGGAACGCTATGGCCGAGCAGGAGCAGTGGCAGCTGCAAGGCAACGCCGCGGAACTCTACGAGCGCTACCTGGTCCCGGCAATCACAGCCCTGTGGGCTGCCGACCTGGTGGATCGTGCTGCGCCTCAATCTGGTGAGCGGGTTCTGGACGTAGCTTGCGGCACCGGCGTGGTGGCACGCTTGGCGGCCGAGCGTATGGGAAGTGGGCAGGTCGTCGGTCTCGACATCAACACGGGCATGCTTGCCGTTGCTCGATCCCTCCCGAGAGGCGCTGGACCGCTCATCGACTGGCACGAGGGAAGCGCGCTCGAAATGCCGTTCCCTGACGCCACCTTCGATCTGGTTCTTTGCCAGCTCGGACTGCAGTTTTTTCCGGACCGATCGAGTGCGCTACGTGAGATGTTCCGGGTTCTGGTGCCTAACGGCCGACTGGCCTTAAGCGTTTTCAGCGCTATTGAGCATACTCCTGCGGCAAAGGCGCTGGCGAATGCCTTGGATCGGCATCTCGGTCCAGGCGCTTCGGCAACGAAACGGTCCGAGCATTCACTCGCCGATGCAGACGAGCTTTACCGATTGGTGGCCGGGGCGGGATTTCGTCAGGTGACAATCCACACGACGACACAGAACATCCGGTTCCCCTCGTCAAAGGAATATGTGCGACTACAGCTGGCAGCGACTCCGCAGGCAGGGCTGGTCAGCGGAATGGATGCCGGACATCGCGACGCAGTCATCGCAGCGATCATGGGTGATGTAAGTTCTTCGCTGGCAATCTATTCAACTGGAGGGGAGCTGATGTTCCCCCAAGAGGCTCACGTCGTGCTCGCACGCAAATAGTGTAGCTGACTCTGCGGCATCCGGTGTTCAACAGCGCCCACGCAAAGTGAGCCTATTAGAGGAGGAGCGTAGCAACCCCTCCTCCTTAGCCGCAGCTTCGAAGGCCTTTCTTACGTCGTCGCTGTGCCCTCGCCATCATGGACGGCCATGCAGGCTTCGACCGCCTTCGTCCACTTGGGTCCCCGCTTGGTCCACTTCATGAGTTCCGCAGCGGCCCCCTCGGGCATCATTCGGCCTGCTCCCTTCAGGCCAGCACTGAAACCCACTGTTAACGTCGTTCGCGGGTGAGAGGATGCGGCCGAAGCTTGACAGTGTAGGGTACAGCTCGCTGCCAGGCACGGAGGCGGAAATGAAATTGCTTGGGATTGCGCTCTTGTGCACGGGCATGATCAGCGTAGCAATGCCGGCCGTTCGCGCTGAGGATCAGCTTGTTCTGCCTAACCACGAAGAAGCGTCAGAGCCGGCAGTTCATTGCGAGGGCCAAAACTGCCTTCCACCAGCTGATGACCCTGTCGAGGAATGCAAGGGGCAAGATTGCACGCCGGCTCCGCCGGTTGACCCAGGTCCACAGATTGAACAGGTCGACTGAACAGCATCAGCCGAACACCCCACCTACGAAGGTGATCGCAGATCCGTGGAGAAGGTTGGATTTCGGGTCCACTCCCTCTACCATCTAATTTTTCCACAATGTTCTCTGCTTGGACTTGGTCGCCCCGAAACCCCGCGGAACAGCAGGCCCTTCGGCCGAAAGCTGTGGAGTGGCTGTGGTGGTGAGAGCGACTCATTTGTTCTCTTTTGGCCCATACTCTCCAAAGCTGAGGAGTGCGCCTTTTTACTCCCGAGCTTTTGCTCTCTAAATTTGCAGGACTTTTCGGTTCCAAACTTGGAGTGGTGTGCGGCGACGCCGCTATGCGGAGAACACAGAAGCAAACCAATCGGTACCAATTGGTCAGCCGCTTCGGCCTAGGAGCGGGGCTCCGGTGCCGAACTTCAAATGTCTGGAATGGGGCCGGAAGCGGAATGGCGGCTTTTGGCGTCCGAAGAACGATAGCGGACGTTCAGCCCAGTGGGACCAAGGTCTGAAGCTGACCCTTTCGAGACCTTCCGGAGTCAAATTCTCTTCTTGGAAGCCGACATTGACCGGAACCAGCATCCGTGACCCAAGGCGGTCATCCGAGGGTGGCGTGACTGCGTGGGTCCTTGAGTATCCACGAGCACCCTCTCCGGGCAGGGACTGCCTCGTAACTCTGGTCAGGGGTCCAAGTTCGCAATGCCGCCAAAGACATCGTGAACCTGCGCCGCCAGCATGTCCGTGGCGGGCTGACGCGGCTCACGCGCCTTGAGCATGAGGTAACGGCACTCTGGCAGTGCTGGCAGGCCCTCATCTGCCCGTACGATCCTCAGCCCTTCGGGCAGGCGATCGTCGGCGAGCGTGTTCGTCACCGCCAGCCCAGCCTGCGCGGCGGCCATCATTCCCTGCGTCGTCGCCGAGGTCGAAACGACGCGATAGCCGCGTCCCGCCTGCTCGAGCGCTCGGATCACCATCCCATGCCACAGGCATTCGTTGGACTCAGACGGACGCCAGGGACAGTCGGCTGGCGCAATCGACAGCGGCAGCGGATCGCGCAGATGCTGGCGGTGAGTGTCTGACGTGATCCACTTCACCGAGCTGCGCCAGATCTCCGCAGCCGGCCACTGCCGGGGCTCCAGTCCTTCCCTCAGCAAGGCCAGGTCGAGCTCGGCGTTCTTCAGTTTCAGAGTCAGGAAGCAGGACGCCGCGACTTCGACCTCCACCTCGACCGCCGGCGCGGCCTGCGAGAAGCCATTGAGGATTCGCGGCAGGTAGCGCGCCGACAATTCCGCGGGAATGCCCAACCGGACGGTGCCGTGCACCGGAGTGGCGTGCATCGACCGCATGATGTCGTCGTTGAGCGCCAGCAGTTCCCGCGCCCGTCCGAGCAGGTAGTGCCCCTCCGAGTTGAGCTCCACGCTGCCGCCCTTGCCGCGCACGATCACTGTCTGCCCGAGAACCCCTTCGAGCCTCTGCATCTGTAGGGAGATTGCCGACTGCGTGCGCCCTACGCGGGCGGCTGCGCGGGTGAAGCTCTTCTCCTCTGCGATGGCGACGAAGCTTCGCAGCAGATCGACGTCAAGACCCACCGGCATGCCCATAATCATTAGCGTCGCTCATCGCCGGCATTTGCGCAACTCGTTTCCCTTCCCGCCTGAGGCGCGGCATCCTCGACTTAACGAAGAGGTTGTTTGAGATGCATACGGATCATGGCGGGCCGATTGTATTGCGAAACTCCTTGCAGCCACTGCTGGAGGTGATCTCAAATTCGTTGCGGCGCGGGATCAAGCGTGTCAGCGACAGCCGCGAGGCTGCCCGATACGAGGGGGTGGTTGCGAAACTTCCGCCACACCTGCGCTACGACATCGGTGACCTCGACTGCATACTGCCGCCCGTGTCCCGTCGGCAAGTTCAACATTCATACCAGGAGGCGTTAGAGGTAAAGTGGCAGCGGAGTATCTGACGGGTTCAAGCGCACGTTCGGCTGAGCTGTAATCACGCTGAACGTCCGGATTTGGCGCGACCGAGCCAATCGGCGCATAGGCACGCATTTTGCAAACATCAAGGGCTCTCCGTCGCAGAAGGGTGGAAGTTTGCCGTATGGCGCGGCTGCTGGAACGGCCGCTTTGCGCCACGAAGCGGACATCAATCGGGGGAGACCGCGACGGGTCAACTCCGGCGCCCCATCGTTCTTGCCGCAGGATTCGCAGTCACTGCGGTCGGTCGAAGACCTCAAGAGCGACCAGGCCATCGATGCTCCGCACATTGTGCTCGCGCTTGAACTTGACGATCTCCCGCTCGCCTTTCTTCTCGGCCCACCTCAGAAGCGTGTCCCGCGGTTTCACGAATTTATAGAGGGGCACACCGAAGCCACAGGAATCCTGGATGCGCGTAAGACCGACGCGAATGATGGAGCGCACGCCGAGCTTGCGGCCGAAGCGCTTGTTGATCGCCGCGAAGTCTGGATTGTCGGGTTCCAACACCTCGCCCCGGCCGTAGAGGCGCAAAATGAACGGCGGCCCTTCGAAGGCGCAGAACATAATGGTGATCCGCCGGTTTTGCTTGACGTGAGCGATGGTCTCGGCGCCGCTTCCCGAGAAGTCCAGATAAGCGACGGTATGGGGATCAAGGATGGCGAAGGTATCCTGGCCCTTGGGCGACACGTTGACGTGGCCACCTTCCTCCAAGGGAGCAGTGGCAACGAAAAAGACATGCTGCCGTTCGATGAAGGCCTCGAGCCGATCGGTTATGTGTCCATAAAGCTTGCCCATCGCTGCCTCCGTCATCTGGCGCAACCATTCGCCAGAGTTCGGCCGATCATGGCCGCTCGGGCACAGGCGGAATGTTTTGGTTGAAACGGAACAGGTTGGTCGGGTCATATTTCCTCTTCAGCGCCATGAGCCGGAGATACTTGTCGGGACCGTAGGCGGCCCGCACCCGCTCCTGCCCCTCTGCGCCGAGGAAATTTACGTAGACGCCACCCGTCGATAGTGGATGCATTGCTTCCCAGAAGGTTCGGGCCCATGCGACATGACCTTCGGTGGTTTGCGGATCGGACCACACCGCATTGATATTCAAGGCGTGTTCGGCGTTGCGATCCTCGAAAGCTGTCGTTGAGCCATCAATTCGACGGATAGCGCCACCCAGGTGGAACAGGATGGTGTAGGACATCGGCGACGGCGCCTGCCAGGCGTGCCCAATCAGCGCGTCGATCTTCGCGTCGTCGAGCGGCCCGAGATAATCGGCTTTCCAGTAGTAGTGCAGACCATGGGGCACGCTCGCATCGAACATGCCCTGGTGGCTGGTGTACGGGGTCGCCCTGATCAAGTCGATGAGGGGCTCGCCGAAACGCCGCAGCGGCGCGAGAACGCGCTCTCCGTCATCGAGCGAACCCGCGTAACAGACGGCGATGACGACGACAGGGCGACCGTGGAGATCCGAGGGCAGGTACGGCGCCGGCGGCGCCTTTCGGAGATTGACGATCGTCGTCAAATCGTCCGGCGCAGTGGCGATGTAGTCGCGATAGATACGGAGCACTTCGGGCGCCCGTTCAGCGGCATGCAGCACCACGCCTGCGAGCACTTGTGGCCCGACCGGATGGAGACGATACTCGAAGCCGGTGACGATGCCGAAGTTGCCGCCTCCGCCTCTCAGCCCCCAAAGAAGATCGGTATTCTCGCGCTCGCTCGCGCGGCAGGATCCGCCGTCGGCGGTCACAACGTCGGCTGCAGCGAGGTTGTCACAGGTCAGTCCGTGCCTGCGCGTCAGCCAGCCGATGCCGCCACCCAGTGTGAGTCCAGCGATCCCCGTATGCGTGACGATGCCGCCGGTGGTGGCAAGGCCGAACGCCTGCGTTGCGCTGTCGAAGTCGCCCCAGAGTAGTCCCGGCTCGGCACGCGCGCTTCGGCGCTCGGGATCGACTTCAATGCGCTTCATGCCGGAAAAGTCTATGACGAGCCCGTCATCACAGACCGCACTGCCCGCAACATTGTGCCCACCGCCGCGAACTGCGAGCGGCAGCCCCTCCGCGCGGGCGAAGTTCACGCAGGCGATGACATCGGCCGTTCCGGTGCAGCGAGCGATGAGGGCTGGACGGCGGTCGATCATGCCGTTCCAGATCCTGCGGGCCTCGTCATAGGCTTCATCGCCTGGCCGCAGCACTTCACCACGAATCCCTGCAGCGAAGGACGCAACGCCGCTACGATCCCGCAGCACTCCCGGCGCTAGACTTATATGAGTGTGGGTCATGGCTGGACTCCCGTCCCAATGTGGAAGGCGAGTGTCCCGTCTTCTCATGCCTCTTTCAAGTTCAATATCTGCACTGGCGTGCAGCCGAGCCGGTTGATATCCTCAAGACCATGAAGGGGTATGGACAGTTCTGCCCGATCGCTAAGGCGGCGGAGATCTTCGCCGAACGCTGGACCCCGCTAGTGCTGCGAGAGCTCCTCGCGGGCAGCACACACTTCAACGATTTGCGACGCGGCGTGCCGCTCATGTCTTCGTCGCTGCTGTCGCAACGCCTAAAGCGCCTCGAAACGGAGGGCGTGATCGAGCGATGCCCGTCGGAAACCGGCCATGGCTGCGAGTACCATCTGACGGCTGCTGGACGCGAACTCGAGCCGCTGGTCAGCACAATGGGGAACTGGGGCGCACGTTGGGTCCGCAGCCGGCTCGTGGCGGATGAACTCGATGTCGGTCTCCTCATGTGGGACATGCGCCGCAGAGTCAGGCCCAACCAATTTCCAACACGGCGGGTGGTGGTTGAGTTCGAGTTCCGTGGTGTGGTCAAGGGCAGACGGCGTTGGTGGCTGATCAGCGAGGGCAACAAGGTCGACCTTTGCATGACCGATCCTGGCTATGAGGTGGATCTCCTTATTCTGACGGACCTACGCACGATGACCGCCGTCTGGACCGGCGATGCGAAGCTAGAGCAAGCGGTCGGATCGGGTCAGCTCGAAGTGCACGGATCGCGCCAACTCCGCGCCAAGCTTGGCTCGTGGTTCGGCCTGAGCCCATTTGCAGCGATCGACGATCAGCGAGTTCGGGTCGATACTGCCTGATGCAGGCCTGACGTGATGCGCTTTACCCATCGAGCGCGGAACCACTTCCACATCACGAAGCTGGGATGCAGGAGATAAATGCTGGTAGGGGCGGCTTATCGAGGTTCGTCGACGTCCGCATTGGGTCAGAGTTGCCATAGAACTTTCTCGAACCAAGGTCCGAGAAGGGTCGGCTTGAGCCATTGCGCGAACGGCAGGTTTGGAGAAGCGCCGCGAATGACAGGTTATGGCGCATTCAAGCCGTGCGTCGGTTCGTATCTTGCAACGCCGGTAGCATCTGCCAAGGATACGCGATCCTGATCCGATGGAGCACGGGATGCCAAGCCAAATGAGAAAGCTGACCTTGACCGCGGACCATGTCGCGCGGGTCCACAAGGTCGTTCAAGACCAGGGTTTGACGGCAGGTGCCGAGCTACACACCGATGCTGACTACGACCGCTGGGTCGAGCAAATGATCCGAGCTCATCCGGCCCCGAAGGCACCGACCCGCCTATTCGCTTACGGCTCGTTGATCTGGAAGCCGGAGATCGAGCACATCGGTGAGCAACTAGGCGCTGCTCGGGGTTGGCATCGTGCTTTTTGCTTCCGCATGACCCGTTTTCGGGGCACGCCAGAGCAGCCCGGCCTTATGATGGCCCTCGATCGTGGAGGGCAATGCCGGGGCGTCCTGTACGACCTACCAGAGGACAACCTCGAACGCCAATTCGGCAAATTGTTTCGACGCGAGTTCACCTACAAGCCGGCCAATAGCATGCCCCGCTGGATCACGGTCGAGACCGCCTCGGGAGCCACGCCGGCGTTGACCTTTGTTATGAACCGCGCCTCGCCTCTTTATGCCGGTCGTCAGTCACTTGAAGCAGTTGCCGATGTCCTGGCCCGGGCCTGCGGTCATTGGGGCACCGGGGCCGAGTACTTGCTCAACACGGTTTCTCACCTCGAAGCCAAGGGGATACGCGACCGCAACCTCTGGCGACTTCAACGCCTTGTGGCAGAGTTGATAGAGCGAAACCCGGCGGAGCGGAACGTTCTTTGAGCCAACGGAGCGCACATCTCTTCAAGCGTCTGCAGTTGGCGCTCTGTGCTCGTTGCCGCCGACCGATTCAAACGGCAGGGCCTAACCCATC
>SAQR01000080.1 GCA_004020365.1 Mesorhizobium sp. | reverse complement strand
CCTAGGGTCTGCGCCGCGTCGCTTCGCTCCTTGCTCCGCCCTAGGATGACGAAGTCGTGGTGGCTTATGCCAATCGCCAGCGCTTGAGACAGGCCGGCCGACAGCGACCGTCGACAGTCCCTTTCAGGCTAAGAACCAAATCCTCTGTGCAGAGGAACTAGTTGATTTTCTTGTAATGGACCTTGCCGTCAGGCTGCACTATGCGCTGGTAGGACGAGTTTGGGGGAGGGGGCGGCGCCGCGATCCTCTTTTTGGGCGGGCGCGGCGCTTCGACGATACTGGGTTCGATCGTTTCTTCGAGATCGGTGGCTGCTTCCGCCATGGTGCTGGTCGTGATCACGGAAGGCTCCGCGATGCTCGACATCTCGTCGTCACTGTCCAGGGGCAGCTCCTGTTCAAGCCGGGCAATGCTGCCTTTGACTTCGTTGAAGCTGCCCTGCAGTTGACTGTCCAGTTTTTCGAACCGGCTCTGGAAGCCGTTGTTGACCGTATCGAGCCGGGCTGCGATCCGTTGCTCGAATGATCCGAGCTGTTCCAGGCGCCGTTCGACAAGGCGCAGATCGTTGATGCCGCGGTAGAAATAGACCGCGGCCGTTATGTTCACCGCCGTGATCAGCAAGGCGCCGGCGGCGACAACGCCGATCATCCTTGCATTGCTCGGTTTCCCCACTGCAGCTTGTTCTTCCATGTGGGTTGCCGGCCCAATGTCGATTGCCGGCATATCCGGGTCGCTGATCATCGTCATTGGACCACCACCTTTGCGCCGACCGAGACGCGCTTGAAAAGATCGATCACATCAGTGTTGGTAAGACGGAAACATCCCGATGTTCCGTCGAAGCCGATGCCCTTGGGATCGTTGGTGCCGTGGATGCGGTAGAGCGTGTCGCGCCCGTCCCGCAGCAGATAGAGCGCCCTGGCGCCGAGCGGATTGTAGGGACCGGCGGGAACCATTTCCGGCAGCTCCGGCTGGCGGGCGCGCATTTCCCTGGGCGGGCGCCATTCCGGCCATTCCGTTTTCGCCCCGACCTTGACGATGCCGGTCCAGCCAAAGCCGTCGCGTCCGACGCTGATCTGGTAGCGCAGCGCCTGGCCCTGCCGGGTGACCAGATAAAGCGCCTTCTCGTCCTTGCGGATGATGATCGTACCGGCCCGTTCCGCGGTTTGGAGAGCAACCGCCTTGCGCAGGCTAGGCCCCATTGCCGGCAGCGGCGGCCGGTCCGACAGCGCGGATCGGGCTTGGGCGAATTCCCAGGCCGGCATCCCCAATGCCAGGCCGATGATGCAGGCGCCGGCGAGCCTCGGGGCGATGCGGTATCTACCGTGCAGCGTCATCGAGCCGCTCTTTGAACATCCGCTTCAGGTCCTTGTTGAAGCGCGCCCGCCCATCCACTTCGGAAGGCAGGATGGCCCGGTTCAGCGCGTCGGTCAGCAGCGCATTGTCCAGGCCGACCGACTTGATGTGCGGCGCCTTGAAGATCTTCTCGAGTTCGCTGCGCGAAAAATGGTTGCCGAACCATTTGCGCTTATGCTTGTTGGCGACCAGCGTGATGCTCACCGAGTTGCCGCGCAGTTCGCGGATCTTGGTGTAGAGCCGCTTGCCTTGCCGCAACGAGGCGACGTTGAGCTCGAAGACGATGAAGATCTCGTCGCTCGTCGAAAGCACGGAATTCTGCCAGGGGGTTTCGATATTCGGCAGGTCGATGACGATGTCGTCGAACCGGTAGGCGACGAGGTCCAGCAGCCGGAACACGAAATCGGCGCCCTGCGGCTCAAACGGCAGCTGCGGCCTCTCGAATGAATAGAGGGTCAGGCCGGACGGACGCGAAAGCCTGATGACGTCCATCAGTTCGACATCGAGCCTTTCCGGCTGGCCGATGATGCCGGCCAGGTCGAACTGGTTGAACAGGTTGAGATAGGCGCCGCAATTGGCGCTCTGGAAATCGAGGTCGACGAGGCAGGTCGAAGCCCCCCTTTCGGTGGATTTCGAGGCCAGGAATTCCGCCGCCGACAGAGCGAGCGTCGTGGCGCCGGCGCCGCCGCTGGCACTGATGAAAGTGATGATGCGGCTCTTGGTGCCCTGGTTGCCAGTGTCGTGGAAGGTGACCGCGTTCAGCAGTTCCTTGGCGTCGAGCGGCTTGTGCAGCCAGTCAGAAGCGTTCATGCGAACCAGGATGCGTGTCTTTTCGGAGGTCAGCTCATCGGAGACCGCGATCAGCGGCACGGTCGCCCACAAGGCGCGCGCCGCGACGATGCCGGGCTCGCCGAGCAACTCGCCATTGGCGAGGTCGAGGATGACGATGCCCGGCCGCGTCTCGGCGGGCGGGCCGTTGAGGAAGTCAACCGTCTCGGAAATCCTGACATCGTAGATCGCCAGCGCGTCTAGCCGCGTCGCCACCTCGCGCTTGAACTGCGGATCCGACGAGAACAGCGCCACCTGCTTTCGTTTGGTCGGCAGAACCTTGGTGTTGATGGCGTTCATGGGAAGGTACTCTTCAGGTCTTCGCCCGTAACGGTGCTCAGCATCGAGGGCATGGTGAGATTTCCGAACCCGAGCAGGCCGCCGAGGAAAAAAAATTGGAAGTTCACGTTCTGCAGGCTGACGGTGATCGTCGGCACCGGTCCGCCAGGTCGGGTTTGGTAGCCTAGCCCGGTGGCCGTATATCTGACGATCACGTTGGCCGGCTGGAGCATCGGGAAGAAATGACACATACCCGGCCGTTGCCCGGCAGCAAGCGGCGGGCAGGTGCCCACGCCGGTCGCGTCACCGCGAAAAATACGATTGAAGTTAGCGGCAGTAAAAGTTCCAGTCACGCACCCCGAGCCGACACAACTGCACACGCTCGTGGCGCCGTTGCACGTGTAGTCGTAATTGCCGACAGGAATCGGATCGCCTGGCGCCGTCGCGATTCCTGCTGCCGCAATCCCCGGCGCAATCGGAGCGGAAATCGAAGCCCGGCGCGCACCGATCTCGACGGCTTTGGTCGCCGCATTCCATTGGTACCAAGCATATCCAAAGTCAACGAAGCCGAGGGTGAGCATCAAAAGCAGGACAATGCTGATAGCGGCTTCCACCATCGCGGCGCCAGACTCGTCTTTTCTGAACGGGGCTAACGTGCGCATCTCACCACCCGATGTAACGTTCTTCGTGGGCGGCGGAAAAGGTGATTGGCCCTAGGCCAAGATAGTTGAGCAGGGAGGTGCCGGTATACGTAAAGGAGGTCTCCAGCCTGACTACCCGAACGTTGGTGGTCGGGCTGTGGTAATTCGCCAAGCCAGTAGTGGGGTCAGTGGTCACAGCTATGACGAGGTGATTGAGATCGACCGTGACAGCCGCCGGGAGCCAACCCGCAACCCGGCCTGCAACCGTGCAATTTCCACCGCAATCGTAGGTCCCTGTTGCGGCGATGTTGCGAGCATTGACCGCACAGTCAACGTCCGGATTAACTACCGGATTATAGAATGGCGCGTTGCACCGTGCGGCATAGCGAGCCCCATCATTCAGGCCGGCTTCAATTAGCAATTTCTGGTGGAGAAGATTGCCGAATTCAAACACCCCAGCTGAAAGGCTGATCATCAATGGCGTAATTAACGTCATTTCGACAAGAATTGCGCCTCGTTCCTCGCGACCAAACCTGCGAAAAATCGATCCCAACGCCGTCAACACAATATCACCTGTAAAGCTGGGGTTCGTCGCGGAGAAGCTTGTCGAGCGTATTGTTGCCAAGTGGCCCCTCGACGTCGACGACCTCAAAACTTATCGGCTTTTCATTGGAAGTGGCATCTTCGTCGTCTTTGCTGTTGTCCTGTTTTTGAACCGGATTAGTCAGGAACACGCTCACATACGCATCAGGTCGCAGTTCGGTGTGGCCGTTGATCTTGCTTTGATCGGCACGGCAATTCACCACCGCCATGGTGATCAAACGGCGATCGGGAATGTCTGTTGGCTCGGGGCCTTTGTAGCACGCTGGCACACCCGATTCCTTCGAGGGATTCGGTGACTTGTCGCCGACCAGGCTCTGGGCGATCTCATACTTATAGACATCGTACCGAGAAGGCGGCTGCGTCGTCGATGTGGGATGACTGGAGCTTGGGATAGGAGGCAAGGGTGTGCTGTGGTTTAGGGTCCAATAATCGGAGCGATTCCACGTGGAATCGGTCATGCCGGTCGAGTTGTCGTAGTTGTCGCCTGGCGGAAATCCCATCGCCGACCCGTCTGTAGCGGCGACGAACTTGTTGCAATTGCTGGTCTTGCCGGCGCCCTTTCGCACATTGGTGGCGGGGCGATAAAGCGGGTTCTCATCCTCCTGCTTCAGCGAGTTGCTGTAGAGATCGAAGCGAACATTCAGCCCGGAATTAACCTGGCCCAAGGTGACGCCGGTCTTGGTTTCGACAGCATCGCGGTTGTAACAGGTGCCCGCCGTCCCTATCGCGAAGGCGTCCCGCAATGACACCAAGTTGTTATCGAGCAACCCAAAATTCCCGGGGCCGGGGTTGGAGTCAACCTTCAGGATGCGAAATTCCCGGCTGTAGGTAAGCCCTTCGGCAAACGCCTGCTGAAACGTCTTGCCAGTTCCAGCCGAAACGCCCTCGAATGGGTTGCACATGAACATCGGCACGGTTTCACAGATGGCGCGATTGAACCCTGCCACAGATTTCGCACCGATGTTAAAGCCATTTGTGCCACCAATAAAAGAGGCGGGGAAGATCGCCGAAAAACCAACTGGGGTCACAGTGACCTCAACGAATCTGGCATCGCCAGCATCGCCAACCTCGTCGGTGATCACATTGCCTGCGGCTATGGGCTGGCTGTCATCAGCAGGAATCGAACGGAGGTACCGCCTTGTCACGCCGGCTGTCGCCAGAGTTTCCGCGCCAGGCGGATCATCAGCAGCTTTGTTTCCGAAATGATAGGTGTTAAAGACAAGCGTACCCAGCGCACGATCGCCTCGAATGATGGCGTCCGGGCCGCCATCGAGCTCCGCTGCGGTGGCCAGCGCGAAGGCATCGGCCCCCTTCTGTAGATCGTTGTGTAAGCTGTTGGCCCGGGACATGTCGATCACAAGCAAGGAAAAGCCGATGATCGCCGGCAGCGTGATGCTGACCAGTATCAGCGCCATTCCCCTCTGGTCGTGCCAGAACGCGCGAACAATCCGCAGCATGGCTCTTGCTCCCCTGACGCCAGTCGCTTTGCCTGACGCTAAACCCGCACCCTTCTATTCAACCCCGGTGTTGCCGACGTTGACCGTTATGGCCGGCGGCGGCGGTGGTGGTGGTGGAAATTTGTAACTCTGGGCAACAGCGGCAGCGCGCGCGCCGTCGCCTTCGATCGCCGTGTTCCTGGAGGCCGGATTGAGCGGATCGACCGTCTGCAGCAGCGAATTGTATTTCTGCGTGTCGCCGGCAGCCAGTGTCACCGTTTCGTAATTGTTCAGGTAGTCGGCGGCGCAGCCCGTCAGCCCGCCGGCGCACAAAAGCAGGATCAAGGCGCTATTTCTTTTTGACATAGATCATCTTGTCCTTGGATTTCAGGTCGAGCATGTGGCCATAGGGGCCGACCACGCCTTGGCCCAGTTCATATTTGCGAACCATGTCCTTGGTCACTTCGAGCTGACCGAGGATGAAGAGTTCCGGGTCGTTGGCGGGCCGCGTCTTGTCGAACGGCGTCGCCAGTTGTTCCCCGGGCTTTACCGGCCGCACAATACGCGGCGTCACGATCACGACCAGTTCGGTCTCTTCCTTCTGGTTGCTTGAATTCCGGAACAGCGTCCCGACGATGGGCACCTGGCCGAGCCACGGCACCTGCCTCTGGATCTTGGTGTTCTTGCTGGACAAAAGACCGCCGACCGCGAAGCTCTGGCCGTCGCGCAACTCGACGACGGTAGACAGCTTGCGGTTGGTGAAGATCGGGTCACCGGCGGTGGTGAAGCCGGTGAGGTCGCTGACTTCCGGAGCCAGCCTGATGTTGATCTTGTCGTTGGCGAGCACGACCGGCGTGAACAGCAGATTGACGCCGAACTGCTTGTACTCGATGCTGATTTCGCCATCTTCGTTCAGGGTGCGGATAGGTACTTCGCCACCGGCGTTGAAGCTGGCAATCTCACCCGACAGAGTGGTGAGGTTGGGTTCGGCAAGGGTGCGCACAACGCCCTTGGCCTCGAGAGCCTCGATGATCAGGTCGACCTTGATATTGCTGTCGATGACGCGGGTGATCAGTGCCGCGAATGGATTGGTGTTCGAAAGAAGGCCGGTAAGCAGACCGCCCGGCCCCAGTACCACATTGTCTTCGTCGACGGCGGCTATGCCCGTCCCGGTGCGGGTCGTGCCGCTGCCATTGGTGCTCCTGATCGAGACGCCAAGATCACGGCCGGCATTGCGCTTGGCCTCCAGCACCCGCACTTCGAGGTTTACTTGCTGGCTGTCGTCGACGGTCACTGCGTTTATGATCGCGTCGGGGCCATATTGCTGGGCGACCTCCATGATCGCCGCCAGCGTGGCGCCGTCCTTGACATGGCCGCCAAGCCTGACCTTGCCGTTGATCGAACCGATATCGATGCGCGAATTGGGCGCGACCTGCCGGATCGCTTGCGCCATGTCGCTCACGTCGACGCCGACTTCGATCTGGATCACGCCAAGCGAGCGCTTGTCTTCTGAAAACAGGTTGACGGTGGTGGTGCCGGCACTCTTGCCGATGACATAGAGCGTCCGGTCGGTCATTGGCTGGGCGTCGGCGATCTTCTCGTCGCCGACGACGATGTCACCCAGCGTGGCGTTCACCTGGATCGTCACCGACTGCGACATGGGCAGGAAAATACGGTGGACGCTGGGGTTCGATACGTCGATCCTGCGGTCGGCTGCATGAGCAGCAAGGTCGATCGGCAGCAACATGACCGAACAGGCCAGCGCGGCAGCCGCCAGTGGTCCCCGGAACATACGCATCTAGACTACCCCCTCTTGCCGATTCGTTCGGCAATACCGTAGCGTTATTTTTGTCGCGGCACGTCGTAAGATTCGAGTTTTACTCCCCTAAACACGCCGATTGTCGCACGCGCCGGCGGCTCCGGCTGCACATATTTGATCACTTCCTTAACCACTTCTTGCATCTGGGGTGCTGAGGCCACTGCTGGCTTTGCGCTGCTCAACAGATCGAGCCTGCTCCCCACCCGTTCCACGGCCTGGGTCAGCCCATTGATCTTGTCATCCGCGCGCTTGCGCTCGGCTGCGGCCGCAGCCTCGGCTGCAGCCTGCCTGGCGAGTTCGGCCTGCCTGGCGGCGACATCGTCCGGCGTATCACCGGTCAAGTCGGAAAGCGTGATGCGTTCGGTCGTCTCGCCCTCGCCGGCGGCAGCCTGGCGAAGCGCCAGTGAGAGCTGGCCGGCGCCGGCGGCCAAAGTCAGCTTCTGGGCGTCCCTGGTGCTGGCCTCGAGCGTGACCGATTTCACCACTGTCGGGCTCTCCTTGCTCTCATCGGCGACCTGGTCGACGGCGAGTACCTTCATGCTCTGCAACAGCACGTCGACAAAACTCTTGTCCGGGCCTTCATTGCTGCGCACCGTGCGCGTCAGCAGCACATCGACCCGGTCACCCGGAAAGACAAACCCGGCGACGCCGAGTACATCGTTGACCCTGATGGAAACGGCCTTCATGCCTTCGCCGAGCACCGCCGAAAGCGTGGCGCGCTGGCCGGGGCCGGTGATCCTGGTGGCGAGAACCGGCTCGTTTGCGCTGATCGCCTGCAGCGCCTGCTTGGTGCCCTCGCCGGCCAAGGCTTCGTTCGTCGTCTTGAAGGCGCCGGCCGGAACCGCACTTGCCGGCCACTCGATTTCGCGCAGCTTGTCGGCGGTGAGCGTGTCGCCGAATTTCAGCGCGACGGCAGCCACAACGACCGTGTCGCGTTGGATTCCGCTGGCTTCCGCCATGGCACTACGCTGGCTGGCCAGCCAGACATTGGCGAGCACCACCGCCAGAACGCCGAACACGCCGGCGAGGACAATCATGATAAGCGTATTGGCGCGCATGAGCCTAAACCCCAAAAGGCCAGAAAAATGAACCGCACTCGCCCAGTGCGACCGGTTCAGGTCCGGGTCGTGAGACCCGGACCTGAGCTTGTTAGGCGATCAGCTTCCGCCAGCCGCCGAGCAAGTGCCAGTCGGGTGCCCGTCGAGACCGGTGCAAAGATCTGTGAACCGACCGCTCACCCAGGCGCCGATGGCGATGACAATCAAGATCGATGCAACGGCGATGATGCCGATAAGGATGGAATATTCGACCATGGCAGCGCCGTTTTCGTCGTCGCGGAACTGCCGGGCCATCGTCATGAGCTTCTTCATGATAATTTCTCCCTTTGGAGGTTTGAACCCGACGAGACAGAGCCAAGGATGAACCCCATACCCAAGCATCCCCCGTCATCTCGATCTAAGTCCCGGCTAAAATCAGAGTCAAACGGGATTAAGAGTTCCTTAACTTTCCTATACATGATTTGGCAAGAATATCGCCGATCTTAGATCGGCCAAAACATTGATTCGGCTCGTTTTTCAACCCATCTTAACCATTCGTTCACAATTTGGCCGTGGGTATGGCGGAAGTGGGGCAGCGTTAGCGATGCTGCATATCCCTTTATATCTAAGGCCTTAGGTGGGCTCCATGACGCCTTTGTGGCAGAAAAGCACTGTGCATTGAAAGGCGAGTCCTCGTTTCCCTAGGGACAGCGCCGCTAGACCAAATAAACGTCGCGTTTTCTGATCCTTGATCTTAACTATGTCTGAAGTATTAAATTGCATGATGAGCGGCTGGCGCTTGTGCCACGCGTGGTTAACGCTTAGTTTCAGCGTGGGGATTAAGCGGGGGAAGAAGCATCATGTTGGGCCGATTCACCAAGGGGCCAAGCGAACCGCTGGTCAAGCCAAAGGTTGAGCCGATCGTGATGCTGCCAGTCGCGGCGCCTTCCCATGCAGCCGACATCGAAGCGCAGGGCGACGATTTCCTGACGCTCAAGGTCGAGCTCCACCGCCACCTGATCGACCGGTTCAATCTTGCCGCACTTGAAACGGCATCGAAGGACGAAATCCTGAACGAGATCCGGCCGATCGTGCGCGAGTTCGTTCGCGCTCGCGCCGTGCCGCTGAATGCGCGTGAGCTTGACCGGCTGACCAGCGAGACCGCCGACGAGATGCTTGGGCTGGGGCCGATCGAACCGCTGCTCAAGGACGACTCCATAACCGACATCCTGATCAACACCCACAAGCGCGTCTTCATCGAGCGGCGCGGCATGATCGAGGAGACGGCGATCCGCTTCCGCGACGAGGCGCATCTGCTGCGCGTCATCAACAAGATCGTTTCTGCTATCGGCAGGCGCGTCGATGAATCGGCGCCGATGGTGGATGCGCGCCTGGAAGACGGCTCGCGCGTCAATATCGCGGTGCGGCCGATCTCGGTGGATGGGCCGCTGGTGTCGATCCGCAAATTCTCCAAGAATCCCTACTCGCTCGAACGACTGATGGTGTTCAATTCGATCCGCCAGCCGATGATCGACCTGCTGCGCATTGCCGTGCAGGCGCGCAAGTCGATCCTGGTTTCGGGCGGCACAGGCAGCGGCAAGACGACATTGCTCAACGCGTTGTCGAGCTACATCCCGTCCCGGGAGCGCCTGATCACCATCGAGGACGCGGCGGAACTGCAGTTGCAGCAGCCGCATGTCGGCCGGCTGGAGACGCGTCCGCCCAATGTCGAGGGAAAGGGCGAGGTTCGTCAGCGCGAACTGCTCAAGAATGCGCTTCGTATGCGCCCCGACCGCATCATCGTCGGCGAGGTGCGCGGCGAGGAAGCCTTCGACATGCTGCAGGCGATGAATACCGGCCACGAAGGCTCGATGACCACCATCCATGCCAACACGCCGCGCGATGCGATCTCACGGCTCGAGCAGATGGTCGGCATGGCCGGTATGCCGATGACTCACGAGTCGATCCGGGCGCAGATTGCCTCGGCAATCGACATCATCGTGCAAACGCAACGCCTTTCTGACGGAGGTCGGCGAGTCGTCTCCATATCGGAGCTGACTGGCATGGAAGGCAATGTCGTCCAGCTCCAGGAAATCTATCATTTCGTTCGCCGCGAGGTGACGCCGGAAGGCAAGATCATCGGCGATTTTCGCGCCACCGGCATCCGACCGCGCTTTGCGCCGGAGGCGGCGACGCTTGGCCATCATTTCGCCAAGGACGCGTTCAACCCGCAGGTTGCGCTCTGATGCCGACCGGTCAGACTTTGCTCTACTTCATTTATGTGCTCGCGGCGGCATCGGTTATTCTCGCCGGCGAGGCCATGTATCTTTCCTTTGCCAAGAGCCGGGCACGAATTGGCGCGATCAACCATCGGCTGAGGCGGCTCGCCGACGACGTTCCGGCCGAACAGACCTTGCAAGGATTGCTGCGCGAGCGCGGGCTGACGGGTTCGGGCGACTTTCTCTTTGGTCTGATCGGGCTGAACAGGCTCTATACCCAGTCCGGTATCACCGGAAACCCGCTGACTTTCGCCGCGAAGTTCCTCCTGATGGGGTTGGCGCTGGCGTTGCCGCTGTCATTCTTTTTGGGATTTTCGACCTTGGTGTCGATCATTGTTTTTCTGGTGATTGGATTTGTGCTGCCGCTTCTCGTTCTCCGGCGCGCACGGAGCAAGCGAATTCAGAAATTCGCAAACCAGCTCCCGGATGCACTTGACATGATCGTTCGTTCACTGCGCGCCGGACATCCAGCTTCGGTGGCGGTTGGTCTCGTCGCTCGTGAAATGCCCGATCCGCTCGGTACCGAATTTGGCATCGTTTCCGACGAGATTACCTTTGGCCTCAGTATGGAACAAGCCGTGCGAAAGCTGTCGCAACGTGTAGGCTTCGAGGGCCTTCATCTGCTTTCGGTATCGCTGTCGATTCAGGCCAAAACTGGCGGCAATTTGACCGGAATTCTGTCCAATCTTTCGTCAGTGCTGCGCGAAAGGCAAAAACTCAAGAGGAAAATCAAGGCGCTTTCGGCCGAAGGCCGCGTGTCCGCATGGGTCATCTCACTGTTCCCGCTCGTGATGTTCTTGATCCTTCAGCTGCTCTCCCCGGCCTACTACGGCACGGTTTGGCACGACCCGCTGATCATGCCGGTGTTCCTGATTTTCGGCCTATGGGCGCTGCTGGGGGATTTCATCATGTATCGAATGGTCAATTTCGATTTCTGACGGGAGTGAGGCATAAACTTGTTTTCGATTATTCAGGATCTCAGCACTCTGGTCTCCGTCGCCGTCTTTGTGGCGGCAGCCGCGCTATTCCTGTTTGGAGCGCTTGTCTTATTGCCGGCGCTGCAGACCCGGAAGCTGGTCGCACAAAGCCTGATGGACGAAGGTATTGCCGATCGCCGTTCGCTCGTTGGACAGGAACAGCTTGCCAAAATCGCAGCGCAGCGGCCGGTCGATGCGTATTTTCGATCGATAGAAAAGGAGCGGGACGAGCCCAGCGCCTTGGAGGCGAAACTCTTTCGCGCCGGCTTTTATCAGTCAAGCGCTCCACTCATTTACATCTTGTCGCGGCTTGGCGCGGTCTGTGTCGGCTTTCTGGCGGTCTATGCGCTCCTGGCCCGAGTGCTCCCGCCTTCCTTGCCCGGTTTCGTAGCCTTTGCCGGAGCTGGTTTGGTCGGGCTCGCCTGCATCGTGATTCCAAGCGTCATGCTCGATCGCTTCGAGAATGCGCAGAAGGAAATCTATCGCCGCGGCTTTCCCGATTTCATGGATATGATGATCACATGTGCCGACGCCGGTATGAGCCTCGAGGCGGCCGTCGAGCGTGTCAGCAGTGAACTGGCCGGCACCCATAAATGGCTCGGCATCCAGCTTGCGATCATGAATTTGCAGTTGCGTGCCGGCAAGCCGCTAAGGGAGGCACTGCGCGAACTCGCTGACCGTATTGGGCTTGACGAGGCGCGGGCGCTGGCTGTGCTGTTTCGGCAATCGGAAGAACTCGGGACCAGCCTGACCGAGGCTTTGCGCGTTTACAGCGAAGAGATGCGCAGCCAGAGAATTCTGAGTGCCGAGGAGCGCGCCAATTCGCTGCCGGTCAAAATGATGATTCCGTTGGGGCTGTGCATCTTCCCAGTGGTGATGATGGTCATCATGTTGCCGGTGATCATTCGCATGAGGGGTGTTTTCTTCTAGGCATGTCTGTGCTTTGGTCGAAATAGAGAGTCGGAGAGAACTCTTTGGGGGACGAAATGACAGGGCCAATGCGCCTCGCAGCCGTAGCCAGTCTGCTGCTCATCGTGCTTTCCGGCTGTCAGACGGCTGATACCAACGGCGTCGTCCGCACCAACGAGCCCTCGAAAGGTGACGTGACAGCCTTTGGCGATGCCTTCGACGGGCTGAAGACGGTCAGCGACGTCGAATACTATGCCTCCGACCAGGCCGTCGCCGAAGCCAAGAACCAGTTTCGCGCGGAAAATTACGGCAATGCCGGCGCCTTGTTCTACAAGGCGACGCAACTGGCGCCCAATGATGGCGGTGCCTGGATGGGTCTGGCCGCCTCCAGCGATCGCATCCGCCGCTTCGACCTCTCCGACCACGCCTATCGCCAAGCCTTCCGGCTGGTCGGCGGGACGCCCGAATATTACAACAATGTCGGCTATTCCTATCTGCTGCGCGGCAAGCTGCAGGATGCGCGCAGCAGTTTCCTTAGGGCTTATGAGCTGGCGCCCAACGATCCGACCGTGGCCAACAATCTGCAGCTCCTGTCGTCCAGCGTGAAGAATCTCGAGCGGTAAGGCGATAGCATGTTGCTCGCCGCATCGGTGCTGCTGAAGGGACTAGCCATTCCTTTGCTGGCAAGGATCGCCTGGCTCGACTTCACCACCCAGAAGATATCCAACCAGAATGTGCTGCTGCTGCTTTGCCTGGGTTTGGGCTCGCTGCAGCTCCGGTCGATGCAATCCGGGTCGTGGTGGGACATGGGCCTGAGCGCGCTTGCCGGTCTTTTGCTGTTTGTCGCGCTGTTTCCGTTCTGGGTCCTGCGCAAGGTCGGGGCCGGCGACGTCAAGCTGATGGCGGCGGTGCCGTTGCTGATCGGCGGCAGCGGCCTCCTTGTGTTCTCCGTACTGCTGCTGGGTTTCGCCCTCGCCACAGCGTTGATCGTGAAAAATCCGTTCATGCTGCCCGCGGGCGCCTTCCGCCTCTACGTTCAGCACCTGGACCGCAAAGGCGTTGTGCCTTTTGGCGTGCCGATCTCGCTCGCAGCGATCTGCACGATCGGGTTCATGATCTACGTCACCTTGATGCCCCATCCCGGTCCGGCGATCTGACCAGACAGGAATTGCCGCAACTGCCTGGCTGTACATCTCGGGCGTCCATGTTCTCAAGCGGCTCGCGTCAGACGCCAGTGCTGAGGTGATGAGCAGCACGTTCCGTGCAATGACGCCATACACCGTTTCACGTTAACCGTTCGGAAACGACGGTCTTGTTAAATGAGTTTTCCCAGGGGGCATAGATATGGCACTTCACCTTTCGGCGGATGCGCCGGTTCCTGCGAGGGCGGTCCCACAGAAGTATCTTTTTGGTCCGGTCGCCGACTTTCTCATGCTTGGCGGGAGCGCGTTCCTCATCCTGCCGGTTTTATTCTTCGTCCCTCTAAAGTACGAAGGTTTTGTGGGCGCAACGATGTTGTTGCTGGCTCATCTGATAAACCACCCGCATTTTGCCCACTCGTACCAACTCTTCTATCGCAATTTTGGGCGGAAGGTGCGCGGAGACGGGTACGACAAGAACCTCCAACTTCGCTATATTTTTGCCGGCATCGTCGTCCCGATGATCATGGGTGGTTTTTTTGCATATGGCTCAATAACGGGAAACGCTCGTCTGCTGGGACATGCAAGCAATGCGATGGCCTTTTTTGTCGGCTGGCACTATGTCAAGCAAGGCTACGGCATGCTGATGGTGGACGCCGTGCTGAAGCGCAAATTCTTCAACGAGCAAGACAAGAAAGTGCTGTTGTTCAACGGCTATGCCGTATGGCTGTTCGCATGGCTTCAGACAAATGCGGTGATCACCGAAAGGCAATACTGGGGCTTGGACTACTACACATTTGCCGCCCCCTCGTGGGTCACCAACATTGCCGTCTTTGCCGCCGCTGCTTCCACGGCGGCCACGGCCGTGATGTTGATCAATCGCTGGCGCAAGCATGGTGGCACGCTGCCGTACAACGGCGTCGTCGCCTACGTCGTGTCTCTATACGCCTGGATTCTATTTGTGAGGATAAACCCGCTTTGGTTGCTTGTGGTGCCGGCGCTCCATTCGTTGCAGTACCTGGCGGTGGTCTGGCGTTATCAGACCAATGTTGAGCGCGACCGTTCAGATGCTGCTACAGAACCCGAATTCAAGGTTCTGTCCATTCTTGGCCCGATGTACAGGCTGCGGGTGCTGGGGTTTATAATTGTTGGTGGAATTCTGGGGATTCTCGGTTTCTGGCTGGTCCCGATCGCGTTGTCTGTTTTAGTTCCTTACAACAAAGAGGTGTTCGGCTCGTCGCTGTTCCTCTTCATAGCGTGGATATTCATCAACGTGCATCACTACTTTCTGGATAACGTGATGTGGAGACGAGGCAATCCAGAGGTATCAAAATATCTGTTCCGCTAGTTCCTCTGCACAGGGGATTTGGTTCTTTGACTGTCGGTCGCTGCCGGCCTGCAGCCGCCGATCCAACGCCACAGGCCACCACACCTTCGTCATCCTAGGGCGGAGCAGGAGCGAAGCGACGTCGCGGAGACCCTGGGATCCATGCCGTGACATCCGCCGAAGAATGCAACGGCACAGAACGGCGCTTGCGTCCGCAACAGTGCAAGCTACCCTTCCACCATGACCGGCTATGCCTACATGACCGCGAGCCAGAAGCGCGGCACGATCTATATCGGCGTCACCAATGATCTCGGCCGCCGCATGCCGGAGCACAAATCCGGCGATGGCTCGCGCTTCACCAGCCGCTACGGCGTGCAGCGGCTGGTCTGGTATGAGGAACATTTCGACATTCGCGACGCCATCCAGCGCGAGAAGTCGCTGAAGCGCTGGCCGCGCCAGTGGAAGATCGAACTGATCGAGGAGACCAACCCAGAATGGTTCGAGCTTTTTCGCGGAACCGGGTGGTAGCGTTCGGTTCTGGGCCGTAGCATTCCTCGGCTGGCGTAACGGCATGGATCCTAGGGTCTGCGCCGCGTCGCTTCGCTCCTTGCTCCGCCCTAGGATGACGAAGTGGAGGGATGGTTCGGCTAAATTTCCATGGCCTGCGATTCGTCTCAGCCGACAAACGCGCGCTCGACGACGAAGCTTGCCGGATGGTGCAGCGAGCCTTCCTCGAAGCCTAGGCTTTCGGCCAGTTCCTTGACGTCCCTCAGCATATGCATCGAGCCGCAGATCATGATGCGGTCGGTCTTCGGGTTGAGCTTGTCGATGCCGAGATCGGTAAAAAATTTTCCCGAGCCGATCAGCGCGGTGATGCGGCCCATGCGCTCGGAGGTTTCGCGTGTCGTCGAATTGTAGAGCGTGACGCGGCCGCCGGTCAGCTCGCCGATCAGCGGGTCGTTCTCCAGCTCTGCAATCAGCTCCTGGCCGTAGGTCAGTTCGGCATTGTCGCGGCAGGTGTGGGTCAGCACGACCTGCTCGAACTTCTCATAAGTATCAGGGTCGCGCAGCAGGCTGGCGAAGGGCGCGATGCCGGTGCCGGTCGAGATCATGAACAGGCGCTTGGCCGGGGTCAGCGCGTCGACCACCAGCGTGCCGGTCGATTTTTGCCGCATGATGACGGTGTCGCCGATCTCGATCTTTTGTAGCTCAGAGGTCAGCGGGCCGTCCGGCACCTTGATCGAAAAGAATTCCAGCTCGTCGTCCCAGGCCGGGCTGGCGATCGAATAGGCGCGGAACACCGGCTTCTCGGCATTGGGCAGGCCGATCATGACGAACTCGCCGGAGCGGAAGCGCAGCGACTGCGGCCGGGTGATGCGGAACGAAAACAGCCGGTCGGTAAAATGCTTCACCGAGACGACGGTTTCGGCATAGACATTGCCCGGGATCGGGAACTGCAGCGGCCGGGCGCCGACGGTGTTGAGCGCGGATGTGGTGTTCATCAAACCTAACCTTCTGGCCCAACCCGAGGGCGTTGACGCTAAATTCTCTGCTGCGCGCCCGAACCGATCAGGTTCCGGCGTGCCGTCTGCACGCTAAGCTCTTGTGTCCGGAATTTATTAGTATACAAATGATATTTGCGTCAAGATGCCAGCCTGAAACAGCTTTCCAAACTGACACATATCTGTAGTCCTGACATTTCGGGTTTCGACAATGGAAGAGAATTTTTCGGCGCAGACGCTGGATTCCTCGGGCAGCGTCGTCGCCGGCATCGATGTTGGCGGCACCTTTACCGACCTGCTGCTGATCGACGGCCGTCACGGTGGCAAGGTGCATATCGCCAAGACCCCGACCACCATCGACAACCAGGCTTTTGGGGTCGTTTCGGCGCTCGACGCCACCGGTTTCCCCATCCGTGGCATCGACCTCATCGTGCACGGCACGACCACCACCACCAACGCGGTGCTCGAGCGCCGGCTGGCCAAAACCGGCATGATCACCACGCGCGGTTTTCGCGATGTCATCGAGCTTGGCCGGCGGACACGGCCGCAGCCCTATGGCATGACCGGCAGCTTCGTCCCGATCATTCCGCGCAATCTGCGGCTCGAAGTGTCGGAGCGCGTCGAAGCCTCGGGCGCGGTGCTCATTCCGCTTGACGAAGCCGAGATGCGCGCGGCGGTTTCGCAGCTGATCGCGGCCGGTTGCGAATCCCTCGTCATCCACTTTTTGCATTCCTACGCCAATCCGGCGCATGAGCGGCGCGCCGCCGAGATCGCCGCCGCGCTTTGGCCGAACGGCTACATCACGACAGGCCATGCGCTGCTGTCGGAAGCGCGCGAATTCGAGCGCGGCGTCACCGCTTCGGTCAACGCCTCGGTGCAGCCGATCCTCGAGCGCTATGTCGAGCGGCTGCGCAAGGAATTGGGGTCGAAAGGCTACGCCCGCGACTTCCTGATCATGAACGGCAATGGCGGCATGATCTCGGCCCGCTTTGTCACCCGTGAATCGGCCAAGACCGTGATGTCCGGCCCGGCCTCCGGCGTCATCGCCGCCGCCTATACCGGAAAACGCGCCGGCTTCGAAAACCTGGTCACCTACGACATGGGCGGCACCTCGACCGACGTGGCGCTGATCCGCAATGCCGAACCGGCGGTGTCGAACGAGATCGAGATCGAATATGCGATGCCGATCCATGTGCCGATGGTGGCGGTGCACACGGTCGGCGCCGGCGGCGGCTCGATCGCCCGTGTCGATGCGGCCGGCCTGATCCAGATCGGCCCGGAAAGCGCCGGCGCCAATCCCGGCCCGATCTGCTACGGGCGCGGCGGCGTTGAACCGACCATCACCGATGCCAATCTGGTGCTCGGCCGGCTGGCGCCGAAGAAGCTGCTTGCGGTCGAGAACCCGGTCACATCAGAACACGTCACCGGCATTTTTCAGGACAGGATCGGCCGCCCCACCGGCCTGTCCGGCGTCGAGGCGGCGGGCGCGGTGCTGCGGCTCGGCAACATCAAGATGGCCGGCGCCATCCGCATGGTCTCGGTGTCGCGCGGCCACGACCCGCGCGATTTCGCGCTGTTCGCCTTTGGCGGCGCCGGGCCGCTGCATGCGACAGCACTGGCGCGCGAGCTCGGCCTGCCAAAAGTGCTGGTGCCGGCGCGGCCGGGCATCACCAATGCGCTCGGCTGCGTCGTCGCCGATCTCAGGCACGATTTTGTCAACACCGTCAACCAGCCGGTGGCCAGTCTTGATGAAACCCAGCTTCACGCGATATTGGATCGGCACCGAAACGAAGGCGAAGAGCTGATCGGCAAGGAAGCGGTGAAGCCCGAGACGATCCGCGTCAGCCATTCCGCCGACATGCAGTTCGTCGGCCAGACCCATATCATCAACGTGCCGCTGCCGTCGTCCGCGGTAACGCGGGAGGTCCTGCAGCAACTGTTCGAAAAGGCCTATTTCGCCCGCTTCAAGGTCGAGCTGCCGGAAATCCGCGCCAATCTGGTCAACCTCAACACCTCGGTCACCGGCGTGCGGCCGGCGATCGATCTGTCACGATTGATCGACCCGGCAGGGCGCGCCAAAACGCTCGATGAGGCGCGCCGCGAAATCCGGCCGGTCTGGTATGGCGGACGCTGGCACGATACGCCTGTCTACGTCAGGGAAAAGCTGCCGCTCGACGCCGTCGTCGCAGGGCCGGCGATCCTCGAACAGATGGACGCGACCACCGTGCTCGAGCCCGGCGACCGGGCGCGCTCGGACGCCGACGGCAACATCATCATCGACGTCGGTGAGGCCTGAGATGCAAAACCTCGACGCCATCACACTTTCGGTCATCCAGGCGGCGCTGCAGCAGGTCTGCGACGAGATGGACCTGACGTTTTCGCGCGCCGCGTTTTCGCCTGTTATCGCCGAGGCAAACGACCGCTCCGACGGCATCTATTCGGCCGTCGATGGTGCGCTGATCGCACAAGGCAGCCAGGGCCTGCCGGTGTTCGTCGGCGTCATGCAGTATTCGACCAAAACGGTGATCGAGATGATCGCCGACGGACGCTGCCTGCCGCCCGAGCCCGGCGACATCTACATCGTCAACGACCCCTATCTCGGCGGCACCCATCTGATGGATGTGCGCTTCGCCATGCCGGTCTACCGGGGCGGAAAAATCTTCTGCTGGCTGTCGAACACCGGCCACTGGCCCGATATCGGCGGCTCGGTGCCGGGCGGTTTTTCCGCCTCGGCAACGGCGGTCGAACAGGAAGGCCTGCGGCTGCCGCCCGTAAAACTGTTCAAGCAGGGCGTGCTCGATCGCGAAATCTACGCCATCATCTGCTCGAACATCAGGGTTGCCGACCAGCGCATCGGCGATATTCGCGCGCAGGCGGCGGCGCTGCTGATCGGCCAGGACCGGCTTAGTAGAATCCTGGACCGGTATGGTGAGGAAACAGTCGTCGAGGCGATCGCCGAATTGCGCCGCCGCGCCGCCGAACAGATGCGCGCCAACATATCGGCCATTCCCGACGGCATCTATCGCTCAAAAGCCTTCGTCGATTCCGACGGGGTGGTCAACGAGCCGCTGACCATCGCGCTTGCGGTGGAGAAACAAGGCGACACGCTCAGCTTCGATTTTTCGGGCTCGTCAAAGCCCTGCGCCGGGCCGATGAACAGCGTGCTGGCGACGACCTTGTCCTCGGTCTATCTCGCCATGCGCCACATTTTCCCCGACGTGCCGATCAGCGCCGGCGCCTTCGAGCCGCTGATCGTCAAGCGGCCGGAAGGCACCTTTCTCGACGCAAAGTATCCCCGCCCGGTCTCGGGCTGCGCCGCCGAGGTGTCGCAGCGCATCGCCGAGGCGGTGTTCGCGGCGATGGTGCAGGCGCTGCCCGACCAGGTGACGGCGGCTCCCGCCGGCTCCAGCGGCAATTTCGCGCTCGGCGGCAACGATCCGGCCCGCAGCCGCGATTACGTCATGTACCAGATCTCCGGCGGCGGCTATGGCGGCAATGCCGGTCATGACGGCCTGAGCAATGGCTGCTCGACCATCGGCATTTCAAAATCGCCGCCGGTCGAGATCATGGAGCAGGCGTTTCCGGTGCTCTACCGCCATTATGCCCTGCGTGAAGGCTCGGGCGGCGCCGGCAGGCATCGCGGCGGTTTTGGCCTCGCCTATGAGGTCGAGATCCTGCGCGGCGACGCCCGCGCCTCCTTCGTCATGGACCACGGCCGCTTCGGCCCGCAGGGCGCGCTCGGCGGCAGGGACGGCGCGGTCAACACGGTGACGGTTTTCCGCGACGGCAGGGAACATGTGCCGCCGCACCTCTCCAAGGAGCAGGACATCGCGCTAAAAACCGGCGACCGCGTGCGCGTCGGCACGCCGGGCGGCGGCGGCTATGGCGATCCCCTGCAGCGCGATCCGCAACTGGTGCTGCGGGATGTCAGGCTGGGCTACTATACGGCCGAACAGGCCAGCGAGAAATTTGGCGTCGCCCTTTCCGCGGACGGGTCGGCAATCGACCAGGCCGCCACCGAGCGGGCACGAGCAGCCGGCTGACCGACGAAGCCTCCAATCGGCATGCCGCGCCGTGATCGCCGCAGGCCATGTCGTTTCCGTCTCCGCCGCGCCGACAAAACCCCGTAGACTTGCCCCCTCAACGGAGATCTCGATCATGCGCCTTTTTGGTCGTCTCGTGCTTGCCGCTTCCGTCGCCATGGCGCTCGCCAGCGGCGCTGCCTCCGCCCAGGACAAGAAACTCAGGCTCGGCACCGAGGGCGCCTATCCGCCCTTCAACTATGCCAATGCCGACGGCACGCTTGGCGGCTTCGACATCGATCTCGGCAAGGCGCTGTGTGCTGAGATGCAGACTGAGTGCGAATTCGTCGTGCAGGATTTTGACGGCTCGATCCCGGCCCTGCAGGCCGGCAAGTTCGACGCCATCATCAACATCACCATCACGCCGGAACGCGCCGAGAAGGTCGACTTCACCCACAAGTACTACCAGACGCCGCCGGCCATCGCGGTGCCGAAGGATTCGACCGTGTCAGCCACCGCGCCCGAGGATTTGAAAGGCAAGGCGCTTGGCGTGCAGAGCGCGACGATCCATCAGAATTTCGCCGAGCAGAAATACGCCGGCTCGACGATAAAACCGTATCCGACCGGCGACGACGCCCGCACCGACATGGTCAACGGCCGCCTCGACGCGGTGATGGACGGCTCGATCCTGCTGACCGAATGGCTGCAAAAACCCGAGGGCGCCTGCTGCAAATTGCTCGGCACCCTGGCCCCCGACCCGGCCATCCATGGCCCAGGCGTCGGCATCGCGCTGCAGAAGGGCAACAAGGAACTGGCCCAAAAACTCGACGCGGCGATCGACGCGCTGCGCGCCAACGGCAAATACAAGCAAATCAACGACAAGTATTTTGCTTTTGACGTCTACGGCGAGTAGGCGGTGACGCAAGAGGCGCTCCGAACAGAGTGCCTCGGCCTTGTTCAAATGCCCGGGCAACCGCTTCAGGTCGGCGCCGCCCCTGATCGCCACATCGCTTCGTCATCCCAGGGCGAAGCAAGGAGCGAAGCGACGCGGCGCAGACCCTGGGA
>SAQR01000007.1 GCA_004020365.1 Mesorhizobium sp. | reverse complement strand
ATCTCCCCCCAAGTGGGGGAGATGTCCGGCAGGACAGAGGGGGGCGCCAAGGATCGCTACATTTATCCTGAGCCGCTGCATTTTTCGGCTGATGTCACGGCATGGATCCCAAGGTCTGCGCCGCGTCGCTTCGCTCCTTGCTCCGCCCTGGGATGACGAAGGCATGGTGGCCTGTGGCTAATCCCCAGCGTCAGAGATGGTGCTGCAGGCCGGCCGGCAGCCACCGTCTGTCAAAGAACCATCCCCTATCCAGAGGAACTGGCGCCTCATGTGGACGGCTTGCCTGTGTTCCATTCCGCCCTGCGTGCCCGCGCTTCCTCGAAGATCAGCTTGAACTCGCGCATCATCGCGCTCTCAATGGCGAACGCACGGCTTGGCACGGCGCCGGGGTCTTCCTGATTGTTCTGGAATTGAAAACGGGCCTCCAGCTCGGCCCATATTCGCTCTGACTTGTCGAGGCCGGCAAGCAGCGCGACGACCAGCGCCAGAGTCTCTCGCTGGGCATTGAGCCGCCCCTCGATCTCTTCATTCGGCAACTCGGACATGGGACCGTTTCCAGTTTCAGGCGAAACGGCAAAATCGCGTCGTTGTTCCGGAATTCAGCTCGCTCGCCGAGAGAGCCTACTGCTCCCTGAAAGCGCGCTGGATCTGATCCGCCAGAGGTTTCACGAGATAGGACAGCATGGTGCGGTTGCCGGTCGAAAAGAACACCTCGACAGGCATGCCTGGCGCCAGGGCCACGCCCTTGAGCCTGGCAAGCTCTGTGCGCGGTAAAACAACATGCACGGTGTAAAAGCCGGTGCCTGTTTTCTCATCGACGTTGAGATCGGCGGAGATCTTGCTGACGGCACCATTCAGTTCCGGCGTTGTTTGCTGATGGAATGCCGACAGCCGCAGGGTCGCGCTTTGCCCTGGCGTCAATTGATCGATGTCTTGCGGAGCCACGCGCGCCTCGACGGTCAGGTCGTCTGTCACCGGGACAATCAGCATGATGAGTTCGCCCGCAGATATAACGCCACCGACCGTGTGCACGCCGAGCTGATGAACGACGCCAGTCTGCGGACTGCGTATATCGATCCGCTTGAGCTGATCTTCGGCCGAAACCTTGCGCTCGACGAACTCAGAGATCTTTGCCTGGACGTCTCGCAGATCGCTCGCCACCTCGCTGCGCAAATCCTGATCGATCTGAATGACCTGCAACCGGGTTTCCGCGATACGACCCTTCGCCTGCGCAATCGATGCAGTCAATTGCCCGTGCTCACCTTTAAGCCGCACCGCATCGCGTTCAAGCGCAGTAATACGATCGATTGAAACCAGCTTGCGCTGCCAAAGTTTGCGCATGCCTTCGAGCTCAAACCCGATCAACTTGATTTCCTGGCTCTTGGCATCTCTTTGCTCGGTCAAGCCGGAGACTTCTTCGGCAAGCTGCGCAATACGCTCTGCCAATTGAGCCTTCTGACCGGCGCGTGCCTGTCGGCGAAATTCGAACAGAGATTGCTCTCCGGCCATCGCCCGACCAACCTCAGGGGCATGCTGCCGTGACACAAGCGAAGCTGGAAAGACGATGTTGCCTGTGCCGCCGCGCTCGGCCTCGAGGCGCGCCAGGCGGGCCTCGAATTCGTCCAGGCTCTTGGTAACGATCGCCAAATTGGCCTGGGTGACGATTTCATCGAGACGGATCAAAACCTGGCCCGCCTTGACGGCATCGCCTTCCCGGACGAAGATTTGACCGACAACGCCACCCGTCGGATGCTGCACCTTCTTGACGCTGGAATCGACGACCAGCTTTCCCGAAGCAATCACGGCCCCGGAAATCTCGGTGACGGCGGCCAAGCTTCCGGCCCCACCAATCAGAAGTATGCAAGCTGCGACCCCACCAAGCAGATAGCGCCGAATGGTTCGGTCAAGCGCGGATGCAGTGCGTTGCGCCATCAGGATGCCGTCTCTTCAAGTCCGGAAACGACCTTCAAGGGAACGCCTGCTGGGCGGGTTATCTTGTTCAAGATCTCGTTCTTCGGGCCAAACGCCTGGATCCGGCCGTTCGCCATCACAAGAACCTGATCCAGGCTGGCCAGCGCGCTCGGCCGATGTGCGACCACGATGGCAATACCGCCCCGAGCGCGAACACCTTGGATCGCAATCGTCAACGCGGCCTCGCCTTCCGCATCGAGGTTGGAGTTGGGCTCGTCGAGGATGACGAGAAACGGGTCGCCGTAAAGCGCCCGCGCAAGTGCGACCCGCTGCCTCTGGCCAGCCGAAAGGCTCGACCCGGCCTCGCCGATCCGCGTCTCGTAGCCTTCCGGCAGATGGATGACGAGATCATGAACACCGGCCGCGCGCGCAGCCGCCAGTATTTTTTCCGACGGTGCTTGCGGTTCGAAGCGAGCGATATTCTCGGCAATGGTGCCGTCGAACAGTTGCACATCCTGCGGCAGATAGCCGACATGCTTGCCCAGCTCTTCCGGCGACCACTGATCGAGCGTTGCGCCATCCAGCCTGACGGTGCCGCGAACCGGGAGCCATATGCCGGCAATCGCGCGCACAAGCGATGATTTTCCCGAAGCGCTCGGCCCGACGATGCCGAGGCCGACGCCCTTTTCCAGTGCAAAGCTGGCGTCTTGCACGACCATACGACGCTCCGCCGGCGGCGTAATACTGATACTTTCGACCGAAAGAGCAGATTTCGGCGCGGGCAGCGAGACACTTGTCGTAGTTTCGGGAAGTAGGACCAAAAGCTGGGCCAAGCGGCCCCAGGCCTGGCGGGCGGTGACGAAACCCCTCCAGTGCGCGATAGCCAGTTCGATTGGTGCGAGTGCCCTGCTCATCATGATCGAACTGGCGATCATGATGCCGCCGGTCGCTTGCTGATGGATGACGAGATACGCGCCGATCGCCAGGATACCCGATTGCAGCATCATGCGCAGGATTTTCGAGATGGTTCCGAGTGTCCCGGCAAGGTCGCTCGCTGTTGCATTGGTGCCGAGATAGTCAGCATTGATCCCTGACCAGCGCTCGGCGACACGTGATCCAAAGCCCATGGCCTGCAGAACCTCGACATTGCGACGCGTCGCTTCGGCAAGTGTATTGCGCGCCGCCGCTTGACTGTTTGCCTTTCTGGCGGGCTCTCTCGTGCGAATTTCGGCAAGCAATGTCAGGCTGAAGAGAATGACCACGCCGGCCAGCGCCGTCATCCCAATCCAGAAATGGAACAGGAAACAGATTGCGAGATAGAGCGGCATCCATGGCAGATCGAAAAGCGCGGTCGGACCGGCGCTCGACATAAACGAACGCACCTGATCAAGATCGCGCAACGATTGAAGGCCGTCGCCTGCCAGCTTGGTGCGCAGCGGCAAACGCATGAGGGCGGCATAGATCTGTCCGCTCAAGCGCGCGTCCAGTGCCATTCCGATACGCACCAGCAAACGCGACCGGATGAGTTCGAGAACGCCCTGAAAGACGAAAAGCGTGCCGGCAAACACGGCGAGCCCAACGAGCGTCGGCACGCTGCGGCCAGGAATGACGCGATCATAGACCTGCAGCATGAAGAACGAGCCGGTCAGCGCCAGGACATTGACGACGCCGCTCATCAACGCAATTCCGGCCAACGCTCGCCGGAAGGAAGCCAGAACCGCCGCGAGTGTCGTTCGCGGCGGCTCGGGTGGAATGGACTGCGTCGTCGCCTTCACATCAGTTCCAGTTCGGTCTCAGGCGGCAATGGCCGCGCCCGAAATCAGGCCTGATGACGAACGTATCGGTGCCGAGCCTATCGTCAAATGTTAGATAATCCAATCTTGCAACGCATAGGCATGGATATAGTCGATCTGCATTTCCGCAGGCGTCGCAAGCTCGTCGACGGGCTCTCCCGCTTGGCCACCAATCCCCATATTCACCAGCATATACATCGGGTCATGCATGTCGGCAGGCGTTGCGGCTCGAGCGACTTCGACGTCGTCGAAATACCAGACGAGTTCGTCTTCTGTCCAAAGCACGCCATATGTGTGGAACCCTTCGGTGTCCGCGGCATAGGCCGTCGTGCCTACTGTTGTATGAGTTCCCGTCGCGTTCGAGTGGCCAGTCAGGATGAGCTTGTTTGGATCTTTACCGAACATCTCGATGACGTCCAGTTCCGGTGGCCAGGAGCCGTCCTCCGGGAGAAGCCAGAAGGCCGGCCATGCCCCTTGTGTTTCGGGCATGTCGGCCCGAATTTCAAAATAGCCGTAGGTCTGCGCGAAGGATTCGTAGGTCGTCAGCAACCCTGACGTGTATTCGTAGTTATTTATGTAGGGACGGATCGCCTCAGGAGCCCGGGCGGCGGTAATGGTGAGAACGCCGTCCTCGATGCTGAACGGATTGACGGAGCGGGTCGGGGCGTAGTCGGTATCGATGTACCATTGAAGATCGTTGTTGCTGGTGAGCGTGCTGCCGTTCTCGGCCCCCCACCAGTAGTTCGAATCCCAGGTGCCGCTCGAACCGTTCCACAGGTCCAGCGTGTCGAATTCGTCCGAAAAGGTCAGTTCCAGACCCGACCTGTCCACGGCCAGCTTGAACTGGCTTGCGGTGAAATCGCCGATGGTCTTGTTGGCGAAGACGAGAAACTCGTCGTCGGACAGATTTAGCCGGACGTTGGCTCCCGACTGGACCATGTTGGCGCGCACCTCCTCGAAGGAGGTGAAGCCGTAGCTTCCGACGCGAACGGTATCCGTCGCGCCAAGGTCCAGGATCAGATCACTGCCGTTGCCGGGGTTGACGACGAAAATGTCCGCCCCTGATCCGCCCTTGAGCACGTCATCGCCCTGCAAGCCGTCGAGCGTCTGTTGGCCGGAGCCGCCGCTAACGATGTTGTTCAGCTCGTTGCCGAAAGCATAGCGTTTGTCGCCGGTGACCGTCAGGTTCTCGAAATTGGCTGGGAGCTTGTAGCTCATCCAGGTCGAGATGGTGTCCACCCCTTCGCCGGACAGCTCGACCGCCTTGTTCTTCGCGGCATACAGATAATAGATGTCGTCGCCCTTGCCGCCACGCATTGTGACGGTGACGGCAGCGTCGCCATACATCGAGTCGTTGTATGTGCTGCCATAAAGTGTCGGGCCGGAATTCGTCGCCGAGTACCACCTTGCGGAGGACCCGCTGTAGGGAAGTGGAACGCCGTTGGCGTTCAATACAGTGGCCATCCCAGTGTTTTCTCCTTGTTTTGTCCCGATGTCAGCATGTCAGCCTAACAGCTATCGAGGGTAAAAGGAGCCAGTACTTTTTCACTTTCCAGTTCGGAAGGTTACCAAATGGTTATCACGTAGTGGGAGCACTTGCCGGGGAGCTTCACTGCCTCGAGTGCATAAGGTTGGGCCACTGCAACATGATCGAAGATGTGGTGAGGCAGATCGAGACCGACCCTCACCGCATTTCGCATCTCGAATAGCATTACCGCTGACCGGTGATGAAGAACTGCTAGTAGACCTTGAAAGCGCCCGCATCGGCTCGTGCATCCACATCGGTGATCAGCATGTGCCCCGGCGATACCGTGATCGAGGTCGCCAGTTCGGCACGAGCAAGTGCATCCTGCGCGGTTATGCTGCTGGCCCAGAATACCGGGACCTCCCCGTCCATGATTTTCACCGCATCGCCCCAGTCGGGAGCCATCAAGTCGGCTATTCCGATGACCGTGGGATCTCCGACATGGATGGGAGAGCCGTGGGCATGCGGGAAGCGTGCGGTGACGGCGCGAACCCTGTCGACATCGCAACGGCTTATCGGACGCATCGAGACGACCATTTCGCCACCAAACGGTCCGACGCGACACGTCTTGACCCTGGTTTTGAACTTGGGTGAGGCGTTGCCGCAGCCGATGCGGCTCAGTTTCTTTTCGGCAAGTGCAGCTTCGACGGTCAGCGAACTGCCGAGCGCGAAAGCGGCAAAATCATCCTGCCACAGGTCGATGATGTCCGTCCTGCGACGGGTCAGCTCGCCGAAATGATAGATGTTGTACTGGGGGGCATCGGTGCGGATGTCGATATCGCCCAACGCCGGGATCAATGGGCTGCCGGCGATATTGACGCCGACCAATGGACAGGATTTCGGATTGCGGATGCAGAACTGGTGGAAATCACTGGCAAAGCTGCGGGGCACAATCACAACATTGGCCTGGAGCTTGCCGTGCGCCAGCCCCCCTGTATGCCCCTCATAGGCGCCCATTCTGACAAGCCTGCGCAGCCTGTCCGCATCGACCAGTCGCAGGTCCTCGAAGATCGGTGAAGTGGTCAGGCGAGCCATGGATTCCGAGCGCGTTTCAGGACAAGTCGGGAGGGCGTAAGATCGTTGGCGGCTCGGCTGCTTGTCAAATCGTCAGAATCTTTCCTCAACGATAAATTGTATTTATTGGCCGGCCAACGATTGCTTCATCTTGCGACCGACGCTTGCGCAAATCTTGCTGTTGTCCCAAATCTTCCTGCTGTCATTGACAGCTAAGGCAACCGATCGCTTCTATCTGTCGGCCTGCCTCGTGCAGAAAGCCAAGGTCGCGCTCCATGTAGAAGAGCAGGAAAGCAGAGTAGAGGACAAAGACGAGGCTAAACACCAGCGTCTTCACGATCAGCGAAAGCGCAAAAACATTGAGGTGCGGCGAGGCGCGCGCCAAAAAGGCCAGCACAAGGTCGGACAACAGCATGCTGATGATGAGCGGGAAAACCAGGGTCAACGCCATTAGCAGAATGCGGTTCAGCAGATCGAGGAAGATTGCAGCTGCATCCTTGCTGAACACCGGCAGAAGTTGGTCGATCGGCCACAGGCCATAGCTGTCGTAGAGGCTGGTCAGGGAAAGCTCGAGGCCGCCGGCAGCCAGGTAGACCGTGACCATGATGACGGCGAGCAAGGTGCCGGTGGCGCTCGTCTCATGGGTCATCATCGGATCGATCAGCGTCCCCATCGTCGAGCCGCGCTGCAGGTCCAGGATATCGCCGGCGGCCTCGGCCGCCCAGAACGGAATGCCCATCGCCAGCCCGAGCGTTACCCCGACGACCACCTCCTTGAGCATGTAGGCGACGATCATCGTCGTCGCGATGTCGGTGTTGGTCAGTCTGTCGACGACCATCGGAAAGATCGGAACCGCCAGCGCCAGGGCAACGCCGTTGCGCAGCAGGCCCGACAGCGGCACACGCGAAAAGAGCGGCATCAAGAGCATGAACCCGGTCATGCGGGCGAGCGCGAAAGCTCCCGCCAGAAGAAACAACTGAAGCTCCTTGACCGACGCGAAGAAGGGTTCGACCGGCATCCGCGCGCCTCAACGCGTGACGACGGGGAATTCGTCCAGCGCCGTCGAGGCTTGCTCGGCGATCTGCTGGCCAAGCAGCGGACCGAAGACGATGACGACCAGCAGGATCACGACAAGCTTGATCGTCTGCGGCAGCGACTGGTCCTGAATTTGCGTCAGCGCCTGGGCCAGCCCGACCAGGATGCCGACGGCCAGCGCCGCGACGATCGCCGGGCCTGACGCGAACAGCACCGTCAGCAGCGCGCCCTGGACTTTCGCCAGGATGAAGTCTTGGCTCATGCAAATCTCCCGGCGGCGTCAGACGTAACTCAGGATCAGGCCGTGCATCAGCCGCGACCAGCCATCTATGGCGACGAAAAGGAACAGTTTCAGCGGGACCGAAATGAGAACCGGCGAGACCATGATCATGCCGAGCGTCATCAGGATGTTGGCAACGACGATGTCGATGATGAGGAAGGGAAGATAAAGCAGAAAGCCGATTTCAAACGCCCGCGTAAGCTCGGACGCGACAAAGGCAGGAATGAGTATCGAAAGATCGTCGTCCTTCAGATTTTGTCGTGCCTGTTCCGGCCACAGGCGGTTCGTTCCGTCGAGAAAGAACTGCCGCTCTTCCGGTTGCGTGAATTTGATGAGGTGCTGCTGCAAGGGTTCCCTGACCAGTTGCGCCGCCCTGGCGAGGTCGTCGGTCGACTGGAACTGAACCTGCCCTTCCTGAAGCCGTCCCGACATCTCGCTCAGCAACGGCGTCGTGACATAGACGGTGAGCACCAGCGCTATGCCGTAGAGCACCAGATTGGGCGGCATCTGCTGGACGCCGAGCGCATTGCGGATGAGGAACAGCACCACCGAGATTTTTAGGAATCCGGTCATGGTGACGACTGCCAGCGGCAGCAGACCGACGAAGCCGACGGCAATCAGGATCCCAAGCAGGTTGGGCGAATTGTCAAGCATTGTCGAACATGCGGGCGATCCGCACGCCCAAGCTCTCCCCAATCCGCACGATCTCGCCACGGCCGACGCGTTTGCCATTGGCGATGATGTCGACTGTCTCCTTGGTCACATTGGCGAGCGGAACGATGGCGCCGGGCGCCAGCTGCCTTACCTCGCCGAGCGGCATTGCCGTGCGGCCGAGTTCGAAGGCAAGCGCAACCGGCAACTCGTCCAGAGTTGCCTCTTCCAATGCCTGATCGGCGTGCGGCGGCGGGTTTTGATTCATGGTCCACTCCCATTTCGATCCAGCGATTGCAGTCGGCGCAGCAAGCAGTTGCGGCCCGCTGGCAGTCAGCACGGCCGGGGCATAAAGCCGCTCGGCAATGACCAATGCCGCCTCTTCCTCTTCGTCATCGAAGAGCACAACATCGCCAGGTTGCAGACTTTGAAGATCACCGTGACTGATTGTAAGCGCGTGACGCCAGAGGCAGACGGGTAACGGGAATTCGGCAGGGAGCGGGGGCCTCGCTTTGCCGATCTGGTCGAGAAAGCGCCCGACCCGCACGGCCAGACCGACGCTATCGGTGTGCAAGGCGCAACCTATGGTTTCGTCCTTGCTGGTCACGACGAAAGCCAGCGTGGCTTGGTCCACAACGCTGTCTTCTTGTTCGACGGACGTAATAGTGACCGTCTCGCCGAGCTTGCTCTCGATCCATTCGAGATCTTTTTCGAATTCGGACTCCAGCAGCAGTGCGGCGTGAGCGGGTGCCAGTCGTTTCACGTCGATTAGCTCGTCAGCCCTGGCAAGAGCCAGTTCGACAACAGAAAACGGCAGGCGCAATTTGCCCGCCGCGTCTCCGAGAGTGAACGCAATCGTGCACAATGGCTGGTCCACAGGGTTCGGCGCCGGCCAGACGGCAGCGAGCGCCATAGTTTTTCCGGCAATCGTGATCTGCGCGGGAGCACGGCGGCGGTAGAAGGCGTTCAATGCCTCGACTTCCGCAGCCGCAACAGATTCCAATATCAGCGGCTCGCCAACGCGCGTGCGTCTGACCGGTTCTGCGCGCGCTCTCTTTTTTGCCGACGCCAAGGCCTGAGGCATCACACTTCCATATTTACGATGACGGATTGGGTTATCGTTCTGTGGGCAGGCGCGGAGGGCCGCGCTCGTCTTCCTCGGAAAGCTCGGCAAGCGCCACGTTGCGACGCGCAGTGCGTTTGGTCAGATGCTGCAACAGTCCGTCCAGCTTCGTCACCGCCTTCATGCTGGCGCGATGATCGCTGCGGGCGGCCGATAACTCGGCTTTGCTTCGCTGCTCGGTGACGCCGGCCATCTTTTGGTTTTCCCGCAGCTGCTCGGTTTGCCTGGCGGCGGTCTCGAACTGTCCCTGAAGCCGGTAAAGGCTGGCGGCCTTCACCGGCTGTCCAACAAGCGAAGCGAATGCGGCATCCTCGGCGTCGGCTGTGTGCTGCAGGTGTTCGCTGACCGCGGCGGCCGCCTCCTGAACCGCTCCGGCGGCCCGCTGCGCAGCGGCGTATCGCCTTATCACCGCTTCGTTTGCGCGCTGTTCACCGTGGCGCCTGAGGTCGCGCAATCGTGCGATCATGTCACGATCTTTCATTGACGATTCCCCGCATGCGTTCGCGTGTCTGCTCGATTGTCTCGTGGGTGGCGGACGGCTGTCGCAGGAAGGCGTTGATGGCGTCGATTTTCGCCACCGCCTCGTCCGCCACCGCATCGCTGCCCTTTTCGTATTCGCCGACGCGCAGCAGCAATTCGACGTCGGCGTAGCGGGCGAGCAGCTCCCGCAGGCGGCCGGCGTCTGACCGATGCTCAGCCGCCACCACCGTGTCCATGAGGCGACTACGGCTGCGCAGCACGTCGATGGCCGGGAAATGATTGCGCTGCGCAAGCTCGTTCGACAGAAAGACGTGGCCGTCGAGAAGCGCCTGGATTTCTTCGGCAACCGGATCCAGCGTGCCATCGCCCTCCAGAAGAACGCTGTAAAGGCTTGTAATGGAGCCGACGCGGCCAGGCCCTGAGCGCTCGAGCAACCGTGGCAGAACTGCAAAAAGCGAAGACGGAAAACCGCGACGCGTCGGCGGCTCGCCTGAAGCAAGGCCAATCTCGCGCTGCGCACGGGCAAACCGCGTGATGTTGTCCATTGCCAGCAGCACATGCTTGCCCTGGTCGCGAAAATATTCGGCAATGCTGGTCGCCACATAAGCGGCCTTGACGCGCTCGATCGCCGGCCGGTCGGACGTCGCGACGACGATGATTGCCCGCGCCAGCCCTTCCGGGCCGAGCTGATGCTCGATGAATTCGCGCACTTCACGTCCGCGTTCGCCGACAAGCGCAACCACGGCAACATCTGCGTCGGTGCCGCTGACGATATCCGAAAGCAGGATCGACTTGCCGACGCCAGGCTCGCCGAAGATACCGACGCGCTGCCCACGCGCGCAGGTGAGAAGCCCATCGAGGGCGCGGATTCCGAGCTGGATGGGCTCGGAAATCAAGCTGCGCTCCAGCGGCGACGGCGGATAGGCGTTGACTGGATAGCTGCCGGCAATGCCATCCGGCGCAAGCGGCTTGCCATCCAATGGCTCGCCGAACGCGCTGATCACCCGACCAAGCAGGCCGGGCCCGACGGGCACTGTTTGGGTTTTTCCGGTCGCAATGACCTCCGTGAGGCTTGAAAGGCCGGTGAGATCGCCAAGCGGAACAAGGATTGCCATCTCGTCCATGAGCCCAACGACTTCCGCCCTGGTCGCCGTGCCGGTCCTGGGATCGAGGAGTTCGCAGATCTCGCCGATCCGAACCTCCTCCACCGTCGCGTGAATGACCGTGCCGGTGACCCGCCGCACACGCCCTTTCCTGGGTCGGCTGGCGTCGTCACGCAGGCCGGAACGCAGGTTCGGAACGATCGATGCGAGGCGGCTCTCGAGCTTGCTGGCGGGACTTGTCATGCCGCCGCCTCGGCCTTTGATGAGATCGCAGCGGCAATGGCGTCGAGCTGTGCCTCGATGCTGGCGTCGATGACGGCAATGTCGGTCGAGAGGATGCAGGCGCCCGTCGCCAGCGTATCGTCGGCGTCGATCTCGACCGTCATGCCCAGGTCACTCTCGCGCAGGACCGCGTTCAGTTCGTCGCGAACCCTGTTGACGGAAGCAGGATGAACTCGGACCTTCAGATATTTGGCGCGGCGAATTTCAGTGACGGCCTGCGCGGCCGCCTTGGCGACCAGCATGCTGGCGTCGAATTCTCCCAGCACCCGCCTGACGACATCGAGAGCCAGATTGACGATTTCGGCTTCCAGCCCACCGAGATAGCGATCGACCTTTACCGCGGTCTCGCTGACCAGACGCGCGGCATCCGAGTCGCCTTGCGCCTTGCCATCTTCATAGCCCTGCGCATATTCGGCCGCATAGGCTCGCCGCGCGGCGTCACGCAACTGCTGCGCATCACGCTTGGCCTCGTCGAGAAAGGCGTGCCCATCCTGCCAGGCTCGTGCCTCGGCAGCGCGCAGGATGCGGGCGACCGGGCGCCTCGGCACGGCAGGGGTGGCTTTGCCCGGTTCGACCATTTTGGCTAACCCATCGCCCGTCGAACGATTGCTGGACCAGCTTCGGCAAATGGTTCGGCTGTCGGCTGGTCAACAAGCGCATGCGGCATCAACTTGAGCCGGACCCGCATGCTGGTTTCGCCCGGCATCGCCTGACACCAGGCGCCGAGGCAACGCAGGCCGTCGGCATGGACACGACCATGGATATCTTCCAGCGGCTCCAACGGCTGCATTGGACCGGCCAGATCGCGGCTGGCGACTGCGAAAGCGCAGATTTCCGCGCCGAGCGCCGCCTGCAGTGCGGCGGCCTGGCGTCCATCGATGACGGCGGCCAGACTGCCGGCCCAGTGGATCGCGCCGGCACGAAGCGCAAGTTCCTCCAACTCCTCTGCCGACGACAAGGCAATCGCCCGATCTGTCTCATCGGCTGGTTCGTCGGAAACGGCGCCGCTGAGGCCGTAACGATCGAGCAGAAGCTGCGACAATCGCTCATGCAGACGCTGCGACCGCAACATACGCTCGCAGGCAGCCTCGCCGATCGTGCCGTCAAAGCATTGCGCCAGCCGGGCCGCATCCGCATAGAATGCGGGATTGGCCATGAATGCCTGCCATTCCGGGCTGGCAGTTTGATTCGAGCCGGTCTGGATCATGTCTTCTTCACCGGCATTGCCGAAGCGTCGAGCGCATAGACGCCGGGCCGTCGATACCACTGGACGTAGGCCAAGCGGGCAGCCAGCGCGAATAGCGCCGCCGTCATGCCGTAAAACAGCCACATCGCGGCGACGACGCTGTCGGGATGCAACCATAGGCCGAGGAACGTTGTGAAACCTGGCTCGCCGGTTGCGTTCTCGGGAACTGCCGCAGTCACTGGAATGAGCGTGACGGATACATTGTCGTAAGTCAGCCCGGCGATGCCTTTGGCCACCAGCATCTTGACCTGAGGGATCAGCTCATTCATCGGAACGGATGCGCGATGCCGGATGAAAACGGAGGCGGACGACGGCACCAGTCGCTGTCTCAGCGGATCGTTCTCGGGCAGGACGAGATGAACGCGCGCGGAAAGCACGCCGTCGATGTCCGAAATCGTCTGCGACAGCTCCTGGCTCAAGCCATAAATCATCGTCGCACGCTCTTCGACCGGCGAGGACACAAGGCCGTCTCGCTTGAACACGTCGCCAAGCGTCTGGAATTCCTGTTTGGGCAACCCGCTTTCATCGAGAATAGCCATGGCTTCGGCGAAACGGTCCTTCTGCACCGAAACCGTCATTTTGCCGTCCTTGCCCGCCTCGCGTTGGGCCGGGATGCCGTGACGCATCAGCGTGGCCACGATCTCGTTGGCCTGCCGCTGGTTGAGGTTGGAATACAGCTCAACCGAGCACGCCTGGAGCACAAGCATGCTCACCACGACGAGCGCGACGCGGCACCGGACGCCGCATCGATTCAATAGCGTCCGCCGCGGCAAGGATATCGTGTGCACGAACACTCCGTAGGCTTACTGTTGCTTGATCAGTGTGCTGGTGGACGACGTAACGGCCGTTACGCTGCTGGTGACCACTTCGAGATTGGCAGCTGCCCACATCACCGAAATGGATCGTTCGAGCAGTTGCTCGGCATTTTTTGCGGTGGCGTTTTCGTCTTCCTTGCCTGACGGGGTGGCCTTGCCGGCGCCATCCTGGATGGTGGCCGTTTCAGCATTCACAGGGGCATTTGCCTGGCCAAGCGCCTTCTGGACCTGCTGCATGGTCCCTTCCAGCGACTGAACCGCAGAACCGAACAATGCAGACGGATCGGTGAGCACCCCGCCGCCGGCCTTCTCCACCGCGGCCAGATAGTCGAACAGCTTGTGTTCGGCGACCGGCTCGGTCTTTTCCAGTTTGGAGGATTGTCCGGCCATTGCCGGATTGGCTCCCGAAGACGCCTGCGCCACCTGCTGGCCTGCCCGCGCGGCGACATCACCGCGTTCAGGCATGCCAACCTTCGCGGCCTCATGTTTTTCCTGATTGGCACCCACCATTCGGTTGCCCGGCTGGGCGGTCGAGCCGGCGGTGATCTGCTGCTGCGACGCTATGCTGGTGGTCAAGTTTGCCAGCGTGGCTTCCAGGGCTCCAATCGGCGCGATTTGCATGAACCTGCCCTCCTGCTTGCTTAATTTTAATTCGGTTTGCCGGAGGGAACATTCTGCGCCTCCGCCTGCCTGCCGCGGAAAACGCGGACCGGAACAACTTTGCCAGCCTCCTGCTTGGCGCTCGGCGCCGCAGGAACTCCCAGTGTTTTCCTGACAAGTTCAACATAGGACGGCGGCCCCGATACCGAGACAACATCGTCCTGCGTGGACACTTTTATTGGAAACTTCGGGTCGATGACGCCCAGCCGCGAAAGCCGATCTTCCGCACCGGCAGCCGTGTTGGCATCAAGCGCGATCATTTCCGTCCGGACCTCGGCTTCGGTCGCGACGTTCATGACGATGCCATCGAAATGCCAGACCAACCCGTATCGGTCGCAGATCTCTTGCAGAAACTCGCGGGCCGTCCCAACCGGCATGCCGGCGCTTAAACGCCCCTTTACGAGTTTGCTGACACGCATGGGCACCCGCATGTTGCGGCCCAGTTCGACCAGCGCGTCGGCCACCGACTGATCGACGGTGATGTATTTGTACGGGCCGGCAGGCCAGCGCGGTTCGGCGGCGTTGGCCGGCGACGAGGCAAGTCCGAACGCCAGGATCATCGCTAGACCGCAGGCGACAAAAACCGCCCTGGCTCCCGAGAACCGATCCGCATGGCAGGTGTCGCGTCCCGTCAACATTGGTCCTATCGCAAAGGGACGCACGAGCGATGGCCCGCGTCGCTGGTTTCATGGTTTACCCGCCGATTCACTCTATCGTGCACATTGCCGAATTGGAAGTCCAATTGGATTGCGCGAGAGGCTTTGGTGCCAAATGTTGCGAACCGCCTGCAAAGCGATATGGTGCGCGCTGGAATCAGGTGATCGCCAGCAGAACGCCTGGATACAGAAGAGATCGGTCTTGGCGGCAATCATGATCCTGCGTGCAAACTTGCCTGTTCCCGTCAAGGTTGCAGGACACAAAGTTCGGATCACCCGGCGCCTCGTCCAGGGATTGCGCCTCATCCATAGGTTGCGTGCATCAGTTTTGTTAGCTGCCACGTCGATTGCCGCCATGACGCCGGCGCAGGCCCAATCGAATGGTGGTTATGACCCACGAAGCTGGACTTACGATCCGGCAAGAAATGTGCTGGTCTCCCCTTCCGCTCCCGACCAGCCTTCCGCTGGAGACATCCAGCGCGAGTGGTCGGCAATCCCGAGGCAGATCGTGCATTTCAGCGAGGCTCAACCGAAGGGATCGATCGTTATCGACACCACGGAGCGGCGGCTTTACTACATCCTGGGCAACGGCAGGGCGCTGCGATACGCGGTGGGCGTTGGAAAGGAGGGATTGGAATGGTCCGGCCGCGACACGATTTCGGCCAAGAAGACCTGGCCAGATTGGCGGCCGCCGGCCGAAATGCGATCCAGAGAAGCGTCAAATGGCCGCTTCCTGCCTGTGCATGTCGAGGGAGGACCGAACAATCCACTGGGCGCGCGCGCATTGTATATCGGCAACACGCTTTATCGCGTCCACGGCACCAACCAGCCATGGACCGTTGGACAGGCCAACTCCTCCGGTTGCATTCGCATGACCAATGACGACGTCATCGATCTTTATGACCGCGTGAAGATCGGCAGCCAGATCATTGTGCGGCATTGATGGCCGTTCCCGAAAGCCGCAGATGAGTGATTCCCGGTCGTGATACCTTTCAACATCAAGCAGCTCGAAACCTTTCTCCTGGTGGCGACCTTCGGAAGCTTTCGCAGGGCGGCTGAACGCCTGAACACCACGCAGCCGGCGGTGTCCACCCGAATTGCCGGGCTGGAGGAAGCGCTTGGCGCCAAGCTGTTCGAGCGGCAGAGCAGCACGGTCAGGCTGACGGCCGAGGGACAACGGCTGCTACCGCCTGCCCAACGGGTTCTGCGCGTCGCGGAGCGGCTGCAGCTGATGGCCAGCTCGCTTTCAGAGACTTCAGAGACGACGAGGGTGCTGAGGCTTGGCGTCGCCGAAACGATCGTGCACACCTGGCTGCCGGATTTCCTCAAGGCGCTGAAAGCAAACTTTCCGCTTGTCGATACCGATATCGTCGTCGATGCGACGACGACCCTTCGCAACGAACTCATGTCGCACCGGCTCGATCTTGCGGTGCTGATGGGCCCTGTCCTGGAGTACAGCATCGAGAATATCGAGATGCCGTCCTTTCCGCTTGTCTGGGTCTGCTCGCCGCAATTGGAATTGCCCAACCGACGCAAGGTGACGCTGAACGACCTGATGCAGTTTCCGATCATCAGCTACGCCCGCACCACGCGACCCTACAGCGAACTCTACCGCAAGCTCACCGGCGAATTCGAAGAGACGCCGCGCATCTTTCCTGCCAATTCGCTGGCCGCTTCCATCACCATGACACTCAACGGAATCGGCATTGCCTCGCTGCCCGAGGGAGTCGTCCAGGACTATCTCGCAAGCGGCAAACTGCGCATCGTCGAATGCGAATGGCACCCGTCGGACCTTCAGTTCACCGCCTCCTACTCTTCCGAACCCTCCAATCCGATAGCGGAGCGGGCGGCAAAGCTGGCCGGCTGCGTCGCGCATGCCTATGCTGCGAGAACCGACAAGCTCAGGCCCGCGGTTTCTCAGCCGACCAAGGTGGCCGGCAGGTAGATGCGATCGCCTGAGAAGATCACATCGGGGCTCAGGATATGATCCATGTTGAGCACCACCGTTTCTGCCACATCCGCGGAATGGGTCCTGGCGATAAGGCGAATGCTGTCGCCGTTCTTGACCTCGACCCACTGGTAGCCGTCTTTCTCCAGCGTTGGATTGGTGCGGCCCGCAGGGTTGCTGCTGCCGTCCGCATGCGCCTCGACATGGTCGCCGGAAACCCAGCCGCTATGCATTTCTCCGTCCGGCCCGAAACCTTCGACCGGTATCCAGGCGTCTCCTGACTGGTCTGCCGAAGGCCCGGCGGTCTGCTCGATGAAGCTCCCGGGTTGCAGAACCGTTTCGACGGTCGAATCCCCGTCAGGCTGGGTCCGCATGTTCAGGCCGTCATCGGCCAGCACCGCGAGTTGCGGGAAGTCCTGCGGCGGGGTTTGCGTCCCGGGCTCAGGCTCAGGCTGCTCGGTGTCGTCCGGAGGCGCGCCATCGACGCCGGAAGGTGCGTCGCCCGGCGCCGTCGGGTCGGTTGGCGGCGTCTTGCCGGTGTTGTTCCAAGGCTGGTCGTCCAGCGCATCCCAGGCAAACAGCAGCATGCCGACGCCGAATGTCACACCAAGCGAAATGCGATCGGCCATCGTCCAGCGCGCGTCGGACTTTGCGCGGGCGTCGATCTGCTCTGGCGTCCTTGGCACGGCCCGGCGATTGAGCAGATCCGTGCGCGCGGCCGACACCCAGAACTCAGCGCTGCCGACGGTGAACAAGACGCCCGCCGTCGCGGCCAGCGGCGAGTGCAGATTCTGTGCCGTGTAGAGAAGGGAGCCAAAGACATAACCGGGACCGGCCAGATGCTCGGCCACGTTCCGCAACACCGGCCGTCCGGTGATCGACTGCAGCGCGGATTTCGTGCCGTAGACCACATTGCCCAGTGAGAAGGAGCCGTTCACCCCGACATTGTCGCCGCGCAGCAGCCCGGCGGCCGAGCCTGGAGACGAGAAGATGAACGACGCCCCGCTCGCGGCATTGAGGGCGCGTCCCAGCGGCTTGTGATTTGCCGTGGCGGTCGGAAAGGCCGATTGCGCGCTGAAGACGATGCCGCGCACGCCCAACGCAACGCCCGCGGCTGTCGCGGCCCAATGCGGTGGCAGGATCTGCCATACCGCGTAGGAGGAGCCGGCCATCGGACCGAAGGTCGCGACCAGTTGCGCGTTCTCCTTGAAGCGGGCATGGCTCAGCGCCTGATCGACGGCCGCAGTTTGATCCGGCGTCATGACCTTCTTGTGGGTCGCGCGATAGGTGTTCATCTGCAGCACCGAAAGCGCGTTCGTTTGCTCCGTCGACATCCAGGTAAACTGCCTGGGCGTGAACTTGCGCAACTGGCCGGGGCTCAATTCGCCAAGCTGCTTCGGCGTCAGCGCCGCTATCTGTTGTTTCGTCAGCACCTCGATCTGGTGAATGGTCAGAGCGTCAAGCTGCTCCCGCGTCAGTGCTGCGACGTGGCGTGGAGACAGCTTTGCCATTGTCGCGGGATTGCGTGCTGCGACGAGAGCTGGGTCCAGCGCCGCGAACTGGGTGGCGTTGAGATGGCTGAATTGGGCAGGCCGCATGGCGGCGACCTGTTCTGGAGTAAGGCCATTGCGCTGCTCGTCACTGAGCCTGGCGATCTGGTCGGGCGTCAGCTTGCGCACCTGCTCGATGGTCAATCCGGCGAGTTGCTCTTGCGACAAGGCCGCGACCTGATCCGGCCGCAGGCCGGTGATCCGGCCAGGGGCAACGGCCTGCAATTTGCTTGGCCTGATCGCCTGAAGCTGTTCGCCACCCAGAGCCCGCAACTGCGTCGGCCGAAGTGCTGCAAGTTGATCGAACGTCAGCTGCCCGACCTGCTCGGGGCTCAGTGCGGCCACCTGTTCAGGCGCCAGCTTGGCAATGTGCTCCGGCTTGATGGCGTGCAATTGCGTGCCGGTGAGTTCGGAAGTCTGATCGGCTGCAAGCGCTCTGACTTCCGGCCCGGTCGGCGCCCGCACAGGTTCGGCAAATCCCGGCTCCGCTGCGGAACGCACCGGAAGCTCAAGGCTGATGATCATTTCGCTGGCAGGGTCAAAAACCACCCTGCCCCGGTCAGGCGCCGGCGGCCATGTCGCGGCCGGCGTTTCGGCAGCACTATTCTCTGTCGGCGGCTTTTCGCCAGTCACGGCCGGGGTTTCGTTGCCGACCACTTCGGCCACCGGCGGCGGCAGTGCTTCGGCCGGCGCTGGCGCATCCCAGAACTCGTCGGCCGGCCGCAAGATCACCTGCGGGCGTTTCTGCGTCGATCCGCCGGGCGCGACGGCATCCTCATTGCGCGTGAACTCACCGACGAAATTGCCGTCCGGATCCATCATCCGCCAGCCATGGACCTCGCTCCATGGTATACTGCCGTCGATTGCAGTCTCGTCGACGCGGGCCATGCTTTCGCTGACGGGCCGGCCCATCGCCTCGAATTCAGTCGGGACGTGGAGGCGCGGGCTGCTCGGATTGAGCGTGTAGAGATAGGTATAGCCCTGCTGCCGCGCGGCCCGTGACTCTTCCGCGACGAAGGTCTTGGCGCCCGAGACCGACTGGCTGGTGCCGACGAAACGGCCATGGGTATTGCCCAGCACATAGTTGCTCAGGACGATGCCTTGCGGGTTATCGACCCAGATTCCTGTCGGCGGGGGCGGCGAGAAGCCGCCTGCGTCCCTGATCTGGCTCGGCGCGCGTGTATCAGCACGGAAAACATAGGGGCCGACATTGCCGCGCAAGGGTCTTGCGGGGTCGCCGGCGCCTTCGACGGGCAGATTGCCGTCCTCGGGATGCCCAAGGCTGCCCGGCACATGGTCATCGGAAGCACCGCGCGTCCATGGCAGGATATAGGGCTCTCCGGTTTCGGGATCCCGGAACAGGATATGCGATTTATGCATCAGCTCCGGTTCGTCGCCGCGTGCGCTCGGACCATCCGCAGGCGGCACATAGACGTTCTCAGCGCTCTTGGGCGGCGGCCCGTAGCGGGTTGCCGTCACCGACTGCCCATTCTCGTCCCTTAGCTGCATCGGTCCGCTTCGGCGACTGCCGACCTGCGAGGAGAGGAACGTCAGCACCCCGTCGGCAACGTTCTGGCGCATGAAGCCGCCATCGACGATCGACGGACCGAATTCCGTCCGGAATTGCTCTATCGCCGCGCGCTGGTCGGGTCTTGCCGTCGTTCCCAGTTCGGAGAGGAACTGATCGAGGGAGGCTTTGCCACCCTTCGGAATGCCAGTCGCGGCGCCGTCGCGCGAGGTTTCCACGGCGCGAGCAAGCCAGGCCGGGACCGTCAGCGTTTCATTCCGGCCATCGGCACGATCGAAGGCCAGAGTTGCTGTTTCACCCTTGGCGATTGAAGGAGCGACCTTGGCTGCGTTGGACTTGTACTGGATTCTCACCTCGGCGCTGAAAGCCACCGCCCCGGCTGGCAGAGGCGGCGTCGATAGCGAAAGCGTATATCGTGTCGCCGGCGTGCCATCAGCGCCATACAGGTTCCGATAGATGTTGCCGGCGCTCGGCATGTAACGGGACTGCGGCGTCCCGTCGGGAGTGAAACGCGCTGGAAGCCACGACTGTACTGCCGATTTCACCTTGTAGGCCGCCGACGTTGCCATCCGGTCGGGATTGAGGCCGAGCACGCCGGGAAGCCTGTTTTGATCATTGAAGATGACGTCGATCAGCATTGCCTCGGGGTTTGCAACGCGCGCCTTCTCACCGGTCAGCAGAACGATGTCCGCAATCGGCGCCTTGCCCGGCACGGCCGAAAGCCGCAACCCGCTTAGCGTCGGCTCATCGATAAAGGAAACTGTGTTCGACGGGTCGATCTGACCAGATTTGACGAGGTCACGGATCGAGGCGATGCCATCGCCCTGTCCGATCGCCGCAATGAGCTCTGACGCCTTGGCCGGATCCTTGACCGCGAACTGGATCTTCAAGTTTGTCGAGCCGAGAGCGGACTGGATCTGGTCATAAGTCTGCCTCGACACGACGTCCCCCGGCTGGAGCGTGTCCTTGACAGGCAGTTCCGGGCGCTTCTCGAAGCCGAGGCGCGGCATCTGCTCGACTGGCCCGACATGGTTGGCCACGATCGGCAGCCGCAGCCCGGCCTTGAATTCGGTCATGACACGGTCGAACGGAAGCGCGCCCTCCAGTTCGACGTGGCCAGTGCTGTTTTCCGCCGGCACGCCAAAGAAATCGTGCTGGCCAGCAACGAGCGTGGCGTCCTTACCCTCGAGCGAAGGCGTGTAGGTCATTTCGATCGCAATGCCTTCACCATCCGGCGTCATCCCGACGATGGCGGCATCCAGCGGCCTGGCGTTGTAGCCGGTTGCATCGCTGAATATCGCCTTGCTTGCCGCCGCCGAAAGATCGCTGCCGCGAACCGGCAAAGCCGTCTGGTTGGACACCGGCCAGACGCCGGCCTGAAGGCCGGTGATGTTCCTGTATTCCCGTGCCCGGTAGGAGACGACACCGTGAGTGTAGAGCGCATCCTTGAGCGGCGTCATGCTGCGCTGGCTGATGCTGTCGACCACCGACCATCCGATCATGCCGAAATCGGTCTTGGTTCCAATACCGACGCCTGCGGCCGCCACCGTCGGCGAGCCGATGTCGAAGTACTCGCCGGTATTCAAGCGCGTCCGGATCGAGACGCCGATGCGGAAGTCGGGCAGTATGTCGCGCAGCGGCGTGCGTGGTATCTGAACGCCATCCGGGCCGTAGCGCTCGGCCAACTCGCGGCTCGAATAGTAGCTCTTTTCTGCCTCGTACCTGGCCAGCAACTGTTCGCTGGTCAGCCCGTCGAGATAGGCGGATGGTGTCTCGGGGTCCTTGCCACTGCTGTAGATATAGCCGCTGGTATCCGGCTCCGGCATGCCGGTGAAGCTGCGCGTCTCCGGATCCCAGACGAGGCGCATCGGACCATCCGTTGCCGTCGGCTCGTTCGGCACGACGATGGGATCGCTATCCGCCGGCCGGGTGGTATTCCGGCCAGTCGAGCCATCCGGATGGCGCCCGGTCACCATCGCCGGAGGCTCGCCGCTGGCGTGGCTGGTCCGGGTCACTTCGCCCGGTATCACCGGATGATCGGCGTCATGGAAAGCCAGCTCATCAGTAGCACGATAGACGCCGTCGGGGCCTTGCTCATGCACGACCATCGGCCGCGACGATTGTCCGTCGCCTGAGGGATCACCCTTGCCGCCCGCGGGTGGCGGTGGATTCGGACCGTCGGACTCGCCGGCCGGCAGCGCCCGTGGACCGGTTGGCCGGTTAGCCGCACCGGTGTTGTCAAAACCGTTCCGGCCACCGAAACCAGGTCCCTGCTGGTCGGACGTTTCGCCCACCACATCGCCGTCGATGATGATCTCGTTCGGATCCGGCATGACCTGCTCGCCGGTCGGCTTGTAGACACCGTCAGGGCCCATCTCGTAGACGGCCCGCGGTTGCGGCCCCGATTCCGCTGCGCCAGGAAAACTGGCCGACGTATGCGTACCACTGCGAGTTCCGCCCGCTCCTCCTGGCATGTTGTACAACAGTGAGCGGCCGCCCAGGCCCGTGCCGACAGTGCCGACGCCTATGCCCACGATTGCGTTGGCGAACTCGAGCAGGTCCATATCACCGCCATGCGCCACCAGATCTTCCACCGACTTGCCGAGCAGCGGAGCACCGGTAACCACGGCGGCGGCGTCGAGGCCCCACGCAGCGTTCGCCAGCTTGTTGCCGCTTTGCATGAACGCCGAAACGTCATTCGTGCGGGTCAGCCCGAAGCCGCCCGCCGACGCCTTGGGCAAGGACAGTCCGGCCTTTGCCAGGCCATACGTGCGCAGAGCGCCGGCGCCCACTGGCAGGAAAGCGGTTACGCCGGTCGCGACATTCCAGGCCGACTGGCTGTCGAAGTCGCCGCCCTGCAGGAGGTGATCAGCCTCTTTGTACAGAGCCTTGCCGCCAAGGATTGAACCGGCGCCGACGGCGATGGGAATGGCCCATTGGCCGCCCGGCACGAACGAGACAATGGTTGCGGCGCCCGCCAGGAGGCCCAAGCCTATGTCGCTGGCCTTGTCCCAGAAATCCACTTTGCGCGCGTCGGCGACTTCCAGTTCGTCGAGCGAAAAGCCATCCTTGCCGAGCGACATGTCGCCGCCCTTTGCCATGACCAGGTTGCCTTTGTCGCTGAACAGGCGATTCTCGTGCTGGAATTCGTCGAAGCTGCTGTAGTATTTGCCTGCACTGTCGACATAGCCGGCCTCGTTGCCACCGCTCTTGATCGCGAACAGGGCAGTCGATGATTCCATCCCGCCATCAAGCGAGAAGATCGGCACGATCTTGACTTCGGCGTTGTCGCCGGCGCGGTCGGCGATTTCGTCGACGACCTTCTCGACTCCCTCGCTCGATGGCTCGAGGCCGAGGGTCTGCGCAACCGTACCGCTGAGTTCGCCGGGCGCATAGGGCTTGTACTCACCGGTGAGACCGGATTCGTAATAATTGTCGAACCGGACCTGATAGCCAGCCATTGCCTGGCCCTGGCGTTCTTCAAAATACTGGTTTTTGAGTTTCGCCTCGTGCTCCCCCGAACCATATTCGAGAAGCTTGGGTTGGCTTGCCGAAAAAGCGTACCAGTCGCGCCCCGCCACCATCGCCGGCCGCACGTTTTGTTCCCAGTCCTCCAATCGGTCCTTTTGGGTTTCCGCCTGGTCGCGATTGATTTCCGCGGCGGCGACCTCGGGGGACACCCACAGCTTCTGGCCGTTCATCTCGATCTGGACCGACTTGCCGCTTTCGCCGATAGCGCCCGGCCCCTGCGCTTCGTAGGCCGCGGCAACCTCCGGCGCGACCCACATGTCGCGGCCGCTCACCGTGACCTTCACCGCCGTCTCGCCCGGCTTGAGCGTGCCAGCGGGCGCCTCGACGGTCCCCGGCCCGTGGTCGGTGATCGCCTGGTCGCGCGCCGCCGTCGCGTCGACGAGCGCCGTCTTCGCGTCTTTCAGTGCGGCATCAAAATTGTTGACCTGGACCTCGACAATCTTCGACCTGGCCGCGTCCAGCGCCGATTGCGATCCGTTTGCATTGACTGTGCATACCGGCGCCGACGACGTGTCCGTCGAGGCCAGCATCTCCTGCCACTGCTTGTTGAGCGGATCGTCGCGGAAATCCTGCCTGATGCCGTCGTCGTTGAGGTCGTATGTCAGGGCCGATTTATGGACGTTCGTGTCATCGCCGTTCTCGTCGTTGAACGTGGCGTTCTCATAGACGGTCACGACATAAAGCTGGCCGTTCTCCTCGACGATGTCCTGCGACAGGATCTTGCCGGTAAAATCGCCGTGGCCATTGGTAAAACCTTTCCAGTCAAAATGGTGCGGGTTTCGTTCCCGCGCCTGCGCAAGCAGTTGCTGCTTGAGAGGCTCCATTTTCACGGCAAGATCCGCCGCCGCTTTCTGCGCAATCCCATACTGCTGATATGCCTCGGCCAAGGTCACCTGATTGGCCGCGCCCCCCTGAAGCGCCTGCAGACCTTTAAGCCGCTCTTCGATGGCCGTGTATTGGGGGGGTCCGGGCTTGGCATCGGTCAGCTTCAGCTCCAGCTCGGTCGAGGCGACCAGCTGATCGACGGTGGCCTTGTTGCCATTGGCGGTGTGCAGCGCCGAATCGATAAGCAGCTGGGCGACCTCGGCATGCTCGGCCTTGACGTCCTGGTTTGCTTCCTCCGCGCTGGGACCACCCGGGCTACTGGCGGAATCCCGGTTGGGATCGCTGATCGCCGGCAGGTCGACCTGTTTGGCGATGGCGTCGAGAAGGCTCTGCTCACCCGCCTGGTACTCGGCCGTGGCCGTGGCGGCATCTTCGAGGGCGCTGTTGGCGAGGCTCAGCCGTTCCTGCGCTTCGGCCAGCGTACCCTTGGGTTCGGTCGGCTTCAACTCCAGCCCATAAGGCGCCAATGTGTCGTCGAGCGCCGCTTCGGCGGCTTCCATGGCCTCCTTGTAGGCGGGATCCAGTGCGTAGACGTCGAGCTGCGCCTGGCTTTGCACGGAATTTGCCTGCGCCTCGCCGAGGCGCGATACAGCGACGTTCTCGGCGGCGATCGCCTTGGCCACCTCCGGATCGTACCACTGCCAGTTCCCGTCCACCATCAGCGGCACCCATTTGCCGCCTGATGGCGCGGTTGCCGACGGCGGATCGCCGAACGGGCCGACCGAGGTTGGTGTGCCCTCGAGCTGCGGCGTGGCGGGGACCGGCGCACCATAGGCTTCCATCGCAGCGACCACGGCCTGCTGTTTTTCAAGCGCATCCGCGGTCAGCTCCGGCGTCGCCCCGCCGAACATGCCATCCAGCGCCGTCTTGACTATCTGGTCTTCCTTGGCCTGTTGCGGGTCACTGCTGTTCGGGTTGATGTCGAGCAGCAGCTCGGCCAGCGCCTGTTGCGCGGTGCCGGCGGCGATGTCGGTGACGGCGCCGGTCGCGGCATTGGTCAGCGTGACCTTGCCGTCCAGCGACGTGGTCATCGTGTAGCCGTTAAACGTCACATTGACGGTGGTCCTGGTGGCGCCGTCGATCACCACCGTCTCGCCTGGATGAATAAGGTCGGGGTCGCGCGGCGTGGTGAACAGGTCCGGATTGCTTACGGCGAGATCGTCCAGCGTCACGCCGTTGGCCTCGGCGATGTCGCTCAGATTGTCGCCCGGCTTGACTTCGTAGTCGATCGGCTCGGCGTCGTTCAGCGTCTCGACGACGGTCTCGGTGCGTCGGCCATCCTTGTCCACGACGATCTTCGTCTCGGTGTTGTTGACGGGGTCGACGATGGTCGTGGTCTGCTCGCCGGTTTCGGTGTTGCGCTCGGTCTGCGTGGTCACGCCGTTGCCGTCGACCATGTTGGTCGTCTCGGTGCTTCCTTCGGTGGTCGTCGACGAGCGCGAACCATGTTGGTAGTCGTTGTTGTAGGTGGCAGTCCTGCCGGTATTCGGATCGGTGACGACGATCTGCAGGGTCTCGCCAGGGTCACCGCCCTGCGTCACCTCGAGGCCGGCGGCGTTCATTTCGGCGATCACCTGCTCCGGCGTGAGATTGCTCGCCTCGGCGATCTCGGCAATGCTTTTGCCGGCGGCAAGCTGTTCCTCGATCGCCGGCACGCCCGAGCCGTCCGCCGTCTGCGATTGCGCCAGGGTGGTCACCTCGCCGTCCGGAGCCGTAACCGTGGTTACCGGCAATGCGGGGCCGCCGGCGGGCGTCACCGTCTGCACGGTCGACCCATTCGGCAGGTTGCTGGTGGCGGTGACGGCGCCGTTGCCACTGGTTTCGGTGGTTGTGGTTTCACGGGTCTGGGGATTGGTCGTGCGCTCGGTGACCGCGCCGTCGCCGAGATCATCCACCAGCGTGGTGGTGATCGCGCCGGTCTGCGCGTCGACGCTGGTGGTTTCCTTGCGGCCGAGATCGTCGCGGATCGGCGATGACGTCGCCTGCATGTCGGGGCCGGTCTCCTGGGTGTAGTAGCCGCCGTGCTGATAATCCTGGTTTTCGGTGATCGTGCGGTCTCCGGCAGTGATCACCACCGTGCGGGTGTCGCCGTTGGCATGCTCGGTGGCAACCGCCGTCATGCCGCCGGCATTCAGAGCCGCCACCACATCCTCGGGAGCCAGGCCCTGCTCGGCGGCGATGTTGTCGATGCTTTTGCCACCGTCGATCGCCTTGAGGATGTCGTTCGCCTTAACCTTGACTTCGGACGCCTTGACGTCCGGCGTCTTGACTTCCAGCGCCTTGACTTCCGGCGGGACGACGCCGCCGCCGAGATCCTGGACCGTGAAAAGCGCCGGCGCGGCTGTGGCGCCGCCATTGCCGTTGGCCACGGTGACTGCGGCAGGCAGCTCCGGTCCCGGCTGCGCCGGGGCAGTCGGCTGCGCCGTCGTCAGTTCCGCATTGACCTGCGTCAGCCGCTGGCGGGCGCCCGCGGCCGCGTCGACCTCGCCCATCCTGTTGGCGAGCCGGATTTCGTTTTGCAATTTCGTGGCTTCCGCCTGCAGCCGCGTGGTCTGCTCGGCTTGGGCCTTTGGATCGACCCTGGGCGGCGGCGGCGGCTTGACGGTGTTAATCGGGCGGATCATCAAACAACCTCCGGAGCCGGTCCAGTCCTGGTTCAGGCAGTCTGCCTGCCGTCAACGCCCCCGCGCCCGACAGTGGAAGCCCTGTGCCTAGCGGGGTGGCTTCCAGTAAATGCCGAAAGCAGCGAGTTGCTCTTCCGACTGTCTTACTCGTTCTGCGGCATTCACTTCAGACTGCGCAGCCGTCAGTGCCGCCAGAATCTCGACGGCGGCGAACGCCGGCGCCATGCTGCGGAAGAACGACTGCGAATTGGCCGTAACGATGATGGTTTCCCGCGCGATCCGGGCCAGCGGCGACACGCTGCTGTCGGTGATTGCCAGCACGCCGACACCCTGCCTGGCCGACTGGCGCGCCACCTCGATCGTCGTACGTTCATAAGGCGACATGCCGACAGCAAGCAGCACATCGCCGCGTCCCGCGCCCTGCAAGGCATCCAGACCATGTCCGCCCATCTCGCCGACAAGCGTCACCTTGCGGTCGCCGCCAGCCAGAAACGACATGATGTGAACGAAGTGGTTGGCGACCGGATAGAAGGAGCGCGAGCCGAGGCCAAACAGATTGCGTGATCGTGCAAGGAGGTCCGCTGCGGCAATGAATTGCGAGGCATTGCCGTACTCACCCAGGCTTGAGACCTGCGCCGCGAGCGTGTCGGCGACAACCCCTGCAGTCGAATATCCCGCATCGCCACCCTGGTCGGCACCCCTTCGCGCCGGCTCACCGGCGCCTGTCTCACGCAGCGCGCGCGCATAAAGGCTGCGCATGTCCTCGTAGCCTTCAAGGCCAAGCCATCGCGCCAAACGCATCATCGTGCTGTGCGAAACGCCGGCCTGGTGCGCCTGCTCGCGCATCGACATCAGTGCGACATCCTTGGGATGGTCCAGCACGAAACGTGCCGCGACCCGCAGTTGCGGCGGCATATTCTCGAACCGTTCGACCAACAGCTCCGCCAAAGGACCTTGTTCCATTCTGCCATACCCCATTTACCCCGATCGCAAGGTTACTCCTCCAATGGTGGCAATGCAACAGTTGGAACTGAACTGGTCCAAATATTCCAAATGGACTTTCAATTTCGATCATGCTGCCTTAAGCTGGTTTCGCAACCTGCCGGATCGCTTGAAGGTGATTCCGGAGTTTGTAACTTGAATGATCCCTCAAGGAGACAATTGATGGCTGCTACCCCTCCCATTACGTCCGGCTCTGCCGGGTCACCGGAACAGAACCTGGACAAGATGATCAAGCATCAGGAGCGCATGTTTGGCCTCGAGATCACAAAAGAGATCGCGAAGTCTCAACATGACATGCTGATGAGCACCGCCAAGACGCTCGGCCAGTCGGCTGAGAAGGCCTAAGGCGGGATCCTCGAACCATGCGCCGCCGCAAGCACCCGGCGGCGCACGTCCACGGCTTTCGATGCCGTTGTCGGGCTGCGTCTGAATTGTCATCGGCGGGAGATGAAGTGGCATGATCGGCAAGGATTGGGCTATAGGCAAATATCGGGATGCGGCGGCCCGCACCCCGGCATCGCGACATTGCGTTGCGCTCAGCGTAACGCACGGATTTCACGCCGGCGCCCAACTCAGCCTGGTCGCGCCTCTGTATACGGTCGGCTCCAGCACGGAGTCGGACGTTGTTCTCAGGGACGCCGGCATCGCGCCGGTCCACGCAAGGTTGCGGCGCAAGGGCAGCCAGATTGAAATCGAAGCCGTCGGCGGCGATGTCACGCTCGCCACCGGCGAGATCATCCGTGAAGGCCAAGGCAGCCGCTGCAAGCTGCCGCTGACGATAAGCGTCGGCGATGCCCATATCCAGCTGGTCAACCCGGAACGCCCGCCGAATCGCTGGTCTGTTTCCAATCGCCCCCTCCTGGTCGCGGGCAGCGTTCTCTTTGCCGTTTTCGCTGTTTCCGTCGCCGCCAACGGGTTCTCCTTCGCCGAGCCCGACAGTGGCAAAAAGCTATCCGCTCAAGTCGGTAAACCGATCACAGTGGCCTTCGCCGGCGAGGCCAGGCAGAGTGTTCTGGACGATTCATCGCCGATACAAGCACCCAGCGCCACTGAGGCGGAACGCCAGCTCAAGCTGCGCCTCGAGCAATCAGGCATCAGCACATTGGCCGTTCAGCAATCACCTGGACGGCTCGTGGTCTCGGGCATGATCGCCAATGACAAGAATGGTGCCTGGACCGAAACGCAATCCTGGTTCGACCAGGCGTTTGGCGCGCACATCACCCTCGCATCCAATGTCATGGTCGGCAACGCCGAGCAGGCGCCGCGCCTGAGGCTGCAGGCGATCTGGTATGGCGAGCGGCCCTATGTCATCGCCACCGACGGCGCACGCTATCATGAAGGCGCATTCACCAATGACGGCTGGACCGTCAAGCGCATTGGCGAGACGGAACTTCTCCTGACCAAGGGCGGCGCCACGGTCGCGCTGAAATATCCGTGAACCGCCGGCTTGAAGGGCCGCGGTTCGATACGGCAAGGATGGACGCAGCCGGCCGCGAGGTGCGGCAGGCGGAAGGCGTGCACGGTCAGGCAATCAACCGCCGGCGGATGAATGGCGTCGACAAGGCCGCAAGCCGTGCTCAGGGGACGACATCGGCCGCTGGTACGCAAAAGCCAGAAACCGCGGAATTCCAGTCCTCTCGGGGTACGGCTGGCGAATCGCTCGACGAGGCGCTCATCAATTTCGTCATGCCCGCTATTCCCGAGCCAGCCATCCTGCGTCGCTCGGTTCCCATTCTCCAGCATTTTGTAGCGCATCTGGTGCCCGATCTTGAGGGTGGCGAGCAACTCAAGACACTTGCCAGAACGCTGATGGAGGATGAAATCGAGCGTCATCGCGATCTGCTTGGCCGGATACAGGAAGGAATCTAAGCCTGACTGATCCGCATGAAACAGTGCATCTGCTGCATGTCCTGGGCTATCTCTACGGCTGTCACGGGCAGGCAAAGCGGGGCGCGGCATACCTGCTTATCGCGGCGCAGCTGTCGCCGGGAAATGCCGGCGTTCTGCGCACGCTGGCGCATCTGCTGATACTCGATGGCGAAGCGGACAAGGCGCTTGCCACCATTGCCAGGCTGGAGACGCTGGAGGGAATGGATCACCCGACACTGGCGTTGCTGAAGAGCCGCGCGTTGCTTGTGGCCGGCCGTAAGGCCGAGGCGCACAGTGCCTTGCGGAGCTTCCTGTCACATCGAGCCGCCGAATGACGATATCTGAGCGCCTTCTGCACTTTCTTGCCAAGCTGTCACGCCGCAGCGATCTGGTCATTGCCATACTGATGCTCGTTGCAGTGGTGATGATGCTCATCCCATTGCCGACCTTCCTCGTCGACATTCTCATCACCGCCAATATCGCCGTCAGCGTGCTTATCCTGCTGGCTTCGTTTTACGTTTCTCATCCGCTCCATTTCTCGTCGCTGCCATCGGTCATCCTCATCGCCACCTTGTTCCGGCTGGCGATCACGATCACCACCACGCGGCTGATCCTGCTCCAGGCCGATGCAGGCGAGATCGTTCCGCCTTCGGCAGTTTCGTCGTCGGCGGCAGTATTGCCGTGGGCCTCGTCATCTTCCTGATCATCACCGTCGCGCAGTTCATCGTGGTTGCGCGGGGTGCGGAACGCGTGGCCGAAGTTGCCGCGCGCTTCACGCTTGATGCGCTTCCCGGCAAGCAGATGAGCATCGATGCGGAGTTGCGCAACGGAGACATCGATCAGGCGGAGGCACGCCGGCTGCGCCAGCAGCTTGAGCGTGAAAGCCAGCTGTTCGGCGCGATGGATGGCGCCATGAAATTCGTCAAGGGCGACGTCATCGCCGGCATTGTCATCATTCTGGTCAACCTGATCGGTGGTTTCGCGATCGGAACGCTGCAGCACGACATGTCGCTGGGCGACGCCGCCGTGACCTACTCACTGCTCACGGTGGGTGACGGGCTGGTGGCGCAGATACCGGCACTGCTCGTCGCCGTGGCCGCCGGCACGATGGTGACGCGCGTCGGCAGCTCGGACGGCACGAGCGACCTTGGCAAGCAAATAACCAGCCAGTTGCTGCGCGACTCCCGTGCGCTGGCACTCGCCGCGGTGATCATGGTCGGCCTTGCCGTGGTGCCTGGCTTTCCATCCCTTGTGTTCCTGATCCTTGGCGCCTGCTTCGGCGCGGGCGCCTACGCCATCAACCGCCGCACCGCCCGGGAATCCGAAATTCGGGATGTCGGCCAGACCGCGATGGCCGAACAAGCTGGAAAACCGGCGTCGCTTTCATCAACGCCCGTTGCAGCACTGCCTTCTTCATCCCGCATCGTCGTACGCTTCGGAACCGAACTCGGACGCTCGGTCCCGGAACCCGAATTCGCCACGCTTGCCGATGGCGTGCGCCGCGAGCTTTTCGGCGATCTCGGTGTCGACGTTCCTTCTATCGGCCTGCAGGTCGACGAGAAGCTTTCAGCGAGAAGCATGCGCATCGATCTGGAGGGCGCACCCATCCTGGATGCTGAAATCCCCACCGACCGCGTTCTTGTCGAAGCGGACCCAACGCATCTCGACCTGCTCGATGTGACTTACGAAAAGGGTTCGCCGATTGCCGGTCAGCGCAAATTCATGTGGGTCGACGATCGCCACCTTGCGGCGTTGAGGGAAGCCGGCTTCGACTTCTCCACGCCGGCGCAAACAGCGGCCAAATGGACCGGAAATGCACTTCGGCTCTATGCCGGCCATTTCGTCGGGATCCAGGAGACCCGCAGGCTCTTGTCGGACATGGAGCCGGACTATGCGGATCTGGTCCGACAGGCGCAGGAGATCGTGCCGCTGCAGAAAATCGCGGAGGTGCTTCGGCGGCTTGTCGGCGAAAACGTGCCGATCCGCAACCTGCGCCTGATCCTCGAAGCACTGATTGAATGGGGTCAACGCGAACAGGACGTCGTTCTGCTTACGGAATATATTCGCGCGTCCTTGAAACGCCAGATCAGCTTCCGCTTCGCCGGCCGCAACAACATCATCGCAGCCTATGTCCTGCAGCGCTCGGCCGAGGACATCCTGCGAAACGCGGTGCAAAGCACATCGACCGGCACGTTCCTGAACCTTTCGGATGACGATGCACAGGCCTTGATCGCCGAAATCGAACGAGCCTTGTCGCAGAACGCCACCGATGTCTCACCGGTCGTCCTCGCGGCGATGGATGTACGCCGTCACATGCGAAGCCTGCTGACGCACAATGCCATCGAACTTCCGGTTCTGTCTTTCCAGGAACTCGCACAAGAATTCAACGTCCAGCCACTGACCACGATATCCGGCCGCTCGGGCATGGCACGCAACGTCTCTCGGTCGCTGCCATCGGCTGAGGCGAAAGCCGGACAAGAGGCAGCCTCATGATGCCAGCGGGACGGATTGGGACAATTGGGGGAACTACATGCTCAAGAGGGGAACGGCATGACAATTCACGATACCGCAGCAGGCGTTCGATCCGCCACTTTCGCCGGGCGGATGCGCTGGCTCGCTATCGCGATGGTTGGCGTCTTGCTGGCGTTTTTATTCACACATGCCGACGCGACGGCACAGGATGTGTCGCCATTGCCGAGCCGGCCAACGGTCGACCTGCCGGTCGGGCAAGGACGCCTGCTGCGCTTCAATGAACCCGTTGAATCGGTCCTGATCGCCGACACCACGATCGCTGACCTTCAGGTCGTGTCGCCGGGGATGGTCTATGTCTTCGGTCTGAAGCCCGGCCTGACCAATCTCATTGCAGTGACAGCAGATGAACGGATCGAGGCAACGGCCCAGTTCCGCGTCACCCCCGACGTCGCGCCTGCCAACGAAGCGAAACACGCAATGCAGCCGAACTCGGCGACAAATCTCTCGATTTTCGGAACCCGCATTGTCGCGACGGGCGAGGCGCGAGGCGTCGAAGAGGCAACGGATGTCGACAATATCGCCCGCACGTTCTCGCCGCCGGAACAACCGCCGCTGAACAACATGACCGTGCAGGGGTCGCAGCAGGTCAACATCCGGGTCCGTTTCGCTGAAGTCTCACGCACTGAGCTTCAGTCCTACGGCGTCGACTGGTCTGTCGGATACAGGAGCGGCGGTTTTGAATTCAACATGTTCCAGGACAATGGCGTGCCCTCCGGCACCGGTAATCTTGGTTTGAGCCTGGACGAGGCGCATGGCATCAACTTCGACATTCTCATCGAAGCGTTGCAACGCAACGGCGTCGTCAAGATACTGGCCGAACCGAACCTGACAGCGATGACCGGTCAGACCGCGAGCTTTCTTGCCGGCGGCGAAATCCCGGTTCCGATTCCGCAAGGGACCGACGTCGTCACCGTTCAATACAAGTCGTTCGGCGTTTCCCTCGGGTTCACCCCGACGCTGATCGGCCGCGATCGCATTGCGCTCCATGTTCAGCCGGAAGTCAGTTCCTTGTCGGAAGCAGGCTCGGTCAGCGCCAACGGCTTCGCCATGCCGAGTTTCGTCGTGCGCAGGGCTGACACCACGGTCGAGGTGGCGAGCGGCCAGACCTTCGCGATCGCGGGCCTTTTCCAGCAGCGGACCTCGCGTAATCTGGAAAAGTTTCCGGTTCTCGGCGATGTGCCGGTGCTTGGCCCGCTTTTTCAGTCACAGCGCTTCCAGCGCGAAGAGACGGAACTGGTGATCCTGATCACGCCTTATCTGGTCGAGCCGGTGCGCGACAGCCTCGCCACGCCACTCGACCGTCCGGCAGCCAAGCGCCACAGGAAGCGCGCCAATGACGCATCGGCGATGGGCCTGATCATCAAGTAGCAGGGAACCGGACATGACTTTTCGTATCGCCTTGTGCTCTGTTCTTCCAGTGCTGCTTCTGGTCGGCTGCGCGAACAGCCGGCAACAGCCGCAGGACTATTCTCCCGGCTACAGCTATGTGTCGACCGACACCGGCGGTTCCGAGAAGGGCGTCGGCGGCTCCGTGCTTGCTCCCAATGCATGTCTGAACGAACCGGCCGATGACGACCGTTCTGCCGCTGCGACCGATCTGACGATCGTCCGCGGCGTCGGCTCCCACCTGCCGCCCGGCTGCGCTAACGCCTATAATCTTCAACGCATGGCCGAAAGCCAGCGCGACCTCGTAGAGGGTCGGCGCATGGGGGCGGCGGCGGCAGCGCCGACGGCAAATGCCGCCCGGCGCTACCTCAATGGCGAAGAGGCTCCGATAGGTGGGGCCAATAGCGGGCCGCCAACGCCGCAAACAACGCTCCCGGTCGAGTGAACCGATGCGGCCTGCAGTCCACCAATCTGTCCGGTTGCTTGCGCATCGGGCTCGACTGAAATCGGCTTTGCGCTTGCCGGTCCGATGCGGTTAGCCGAGGATAGAGCCGAGCGCTTTCGCCCTGGCCTGTGTGCTGCCCTTCGAGCGGATGGTTCTGGCACGCGCAAGCAAGGTATTCACCTCCTTGGTCGCCAGACCGATCGGCGGCGAGGCCCTGACCTGATCGGCCTGGCCAAGCAGTCCGTAGACCACCACGACGTTGCGCTTGTGATGCAACTGCGCATTGGGTGCGGCGGAGATCTTCTGGACCAGCGGCAGTGCTGTGGTGGAATTGCCCTCGAGCGCCGCGGCCAGCGCCATGTTGCTCTCAAGGTCGAGATCCCCCGGCGCAAGTTTCAACGCCTGAGCAAAAGTGGCCTGCGCCTGCCCGGTCTGGCCGGCGAATGTCTGCGCCACGCCCAACCTGTTATAGGCGCTGCTGGTATTGACCAGCGGCGCGGCCTGCGCGAGCGCGCGCATGCCGGCATCGATATCGCCCGTTTCCATCATCGCCGAGCCAAGCCCGAGCATTGCCCCTCCGTCATTGGGCGCTTTTGCGAGCGCGGCCTGATAGGCTTTAGCCGCCTCGGCGGGATAGCCGGCCCGCATATAGGCCTCGCCCGCCTTGGAGAAGGCGCTCGGCTTGGCATCCGGCATCGCTGCCGCGCGCTGGTAGAGCGCGATTGCGGTGCCACTATCTCCCTGCGCATGGATATCGTCCGCAAGCTTGATCAGACGCTCCGATTGCGACGACGGGCCCGGTGCCTTTGCCTGCTCGGTGCCGGTTTTGGTCGTCTGACAACCGGCCGTCGCCAGCATGGCGACGACGGGCAAGAACACGACGTGCAGCCGCATATCCACCTCTCCGTATTCAAGCCCGCCGCACCTTACACACGGCCTTGGCCGACTGGAACCACAACAGTGCGATAAGATTGCAACATGGCCGAAGAAGCTGAGGAAAAGAAACTACCGGCGTCCGACAAGAAGCTTCGCGACGCTCGCCGCAAAGGCCAGGTTTCGCAAAGCCGCGACCTGGGCTCCGGCTTCACGCTTTTCGCAGCGCTTGGCTATCTTTATTTTGCCTGGCCGATGCTCGTCGAGCACCTTTCGGAACTCGTGCAGACCGTGACCGCCCCGGGCGATTCGTTCGTTGAAGTCAGCCTGCTGGCCATCCGCCATTCGTTGTCATTGCTGATGCTGGCGACATTGCCGCTGGTCGGAATCGTTGTCGTTCTCGCCGTCGCCTTCGGCATGCTGGGAACGTTCGGGCCGGTCTTCTCGTTTGAGCCGCTCAAGCCGCAATTCGATCACATAAACCCAGCGAAGGGTCTTCAGAAGATCCTGTCACTGCGCAACGTCATCGAGTTCGCCAAAGGCCTTGCCAAGGTGGTGTTGCTGGCCGGCCTGTTCGCATTCCTGTTGATCGCATGGCTGCAGCCGCTCTTCGATGCTCCGGGATGCGCTCCGTCATGCCTGGAGCCAATTATCAAAGCGGTGCTGACACCGCTTGGAATTGCCGCCGCCCTGGCCTTTGTCGTCATCGGCGTGATCGACGTTCCTATTCAGCGCTGGCTGTTCCTGCGCGACATGCGCATGACGACGACTGAATACAAGCGCGAACACAAGGACCTCGAAGGCGATCCGTTGATTCGGCATGAGCAGCAGCGACAGCGGCGTGAGGCGGTGATGCAACCTGCGAAGCTGGGCGTGAAAAACGCGGTCATCGTCTTCGTGTCGGGCGACCGCGCAGTGGCATTGCGTTACGTCAAAGGTGAAACGCCGGTGCCGACGGTCGTCGGCAAGGGCCAAGGCCGAGCAGCTGACGAGATGACGGCTCAAGCCCGCCAGGCAGCTATTCCGGTGATCGAGGATGCGGCAGTCGCCGGCCCACTCTTCGAAAATACGAACACCGGCGCTTACATCGGTCAGGAGATGTTCTCACCGGTCGTACGCCATCTTGTCCGGCTCGGGCTCACTTGAGCCATGCGCGAACGACCTTGCCGCAATACCTGAGCAGCGCGGCAAGGTCAGCAGCGACAGCCGGCTACTTGGCTGGACCCAACAGGACGTCGAGATCGACCGCGTCTGCCATTGCCTTGTATCCCGCGTCGTTGGGATGGAGGTTATCGCCGCAGTCGTAGTCGTCGCGCAGATAGCCGGGCTTGGCCGGGTCTTCCATCACCTTGTCGAAGTCGATCACGCCATCGAAGCCGCCGCCGGTGCGGATCCATTGGTTCACCGCGACGCGTATCTTTTCTTTCTCGGGCGTGTAGTAACCCTCGGTGGGAAGTCCTTTGAAGGTTTCGGCGAAGGGGGTCAGCGTCGCGCCTACAATTCGTATGCCATGGGCGTGGGCGCGGTCGATGAGCTGTTGGTATCCGGTGATGATGTCTTGCGCCGTCGGTTGCTTGTCATCCGGCGTGATTGCATTTTCGCCAGGCCAGCCGATATCGTTGATGCCCATCATCAGGACAACGGTCGAGACCTTGGGATGGCTCAGTATATCGGAATCGAAACGGGCCAGAGCATTGACACCCATGCCGTCGGTCAACACGCGATTGCCCGAAAAGGCTTCGTTGACCACCGCGACCTTGCGGTTGGCCTCCTGCAATCGCTTGGCGATATGGTCTGGCCAGCGGTTATTGGCGTCAGGGGTCGAGCAATTCCCATCCGTGATGGAATCCCCGAAAAACACGATCGCCTGGGATTCCGGCGCGGCATCAACCCATATGTCGCTCAGAAACAGGCGCGATTTGAGCGTGCTGTCAGCCTTGAACGCTGCGTCGCTTGCGAAATTACCCGGGCCGGAAATGTAGGCGGTTTGCACACCATCCCAATGTACCGACGACAGCGCCGTCTTCTTCGGCAGGAAGATGCTGACCGAAAGTTCGGAAAGCGCTTCTGCCGATAGCGCGACGGAGTCGCTGACGATCGGAGCTCCCGGCGGAACGACCACAGAGCTCTTGCCGCCCCAGGTCAGGGGCTTCAGGGTCGCCTGGTCGACCTCGCCGCCCTTGCCTGCTATTGCGACGCTGCCAGCGCCGATAGTCAGCGGCTTTTCGCCGAAAGCATTCGACAGCACGACCCGCACGCTATTGCCGCCAACACTGATGCGGGCGACCTGGCGGATGGTCTGGTTCTCCAATACCTCCGGCACTCCGAAAGGCGCAGGAAGATCGTCCGACCAGCGCGGAGCAGGTGTAGCGGCCCAAGTGGTGATCCAGGCTGCCTTTTCGGCGCCTTGTGCCGAAAAACCTGCGATCGCGGAACCGGCCGCCACAGTCGAACATATCAGGATATGACGCAGACGCGGTCTCCTCCCTGCTGCGGCAGAAAGCGCCGATGAAACCTTATCCGTAAAAACCAAAGGCCTGTTGAGCCGCATTTTCATCTCCTCCTCGAGACATGCCGGTAATGCCGCCGCCGGCCTTATTATGACGGGCTGCCCAGGGAATGAAATTCAACTTCCGTGGCAATTTTGGACCAGCGTCAGGGCAAGGATTGCGAGCGTGGAAACTGGTGCTGCCTTATAGTCAAAAATCGCGTGCTGAAACGTCCACAGCCGCCCTCGCCCGATGTGTTTCGGCGTGCAAGTCCTGACCACGATGAGTGAACTCAAGCTCTACGGCATGAAGAATGCCTACGACGAGATCATAGCCACCGCCATCAAGCGCCAGCACGATCCCCAACGCGTCGTGACCGACCTGCTCACCTCCGAGATCGCCGAGAAGCAGGCTCGCTCGATCAAGTACCAGATGACCATCGCCAAGCTGCCGCTCGCCAAGGATGTCGAAGACTTCGGCTTTACCGAGACCGGGATCAACGAGACCCTGGTTCAGGACCTCGCAGGCGGTGACTTCCTCGCCCATGAACGCAATGTCGTGCTGATCGGCGGCACCGGCACTGGAAAAACCCACCTGGCCATCGCCATTGCCCGCGCCGCTATCCGCAATGGTGCCCGCGGCCGCTTCTTCAATGTCGTCGATCTGGTCAACAAGCTCGAGGCCGAGACCCGAGCCGGCCGGCAGGGACGCATGGCCGATTATTTCGGGCGCAAAGACTTCGTCGTGCTCGATGAACTTGGCTATCTGCCATTCGCCCAGTCCGGTGGCCAACTCTATTCCACCCTGGTCAGCCGCCTCTACGAGCAGACCTCGGTCATCGTCACCACCAACCTGACCTTCGGGGAATGGCCCTTGGTCTTCGGTGACGCCAAGATGACCACCGCGCTCCTCGACCGGCTCACTCACCACTGCGATATCGTCGAGACCGGCAACGAAAGCTGGCGCTTCAAGAACCGCGCCTGAACCCCAACCCGCTGAACCGCCCAGGTGCGCAACCCCGAGCAGCCTCGATGGATCGGATCAGCTCACCGACCTTAGGGGGTCAATATTGTGATCCGGAAAATTCAAAGGCAAAGAGCGAGTATCGTCGACTTTGAAGCCATCGGTGGGGATACTCAAAACTTCGCCCCGTGCCATTCGGTATCGAGCGGTCACGCCTTACTAGGGATCCTCACATGGACAAAGCGACGACCATCATTGGAATAGACTGCAGCCCACGCGCGTCCAGTAACTCAGCGCGGATGCTCGGCGAGGTTCTTCGCTCGCTCGAGAGAGATCGGCGGGTGAAGGTCGTGGAACAGGTGCGTCTGGCCGATGAGCGTATCGACTGTCTCGGGTGCGAGCAGTGTTATCAAACGTTCGGATACCACGGCGACGGGATCGATCGTGTTCTGTCACTCATGAAAGAGTCGGACGTGATTCTAATGGCTACTCCCACCTGCTTCGGAATGCCGCCGGCCCTGGGCGTCGTCTTGCTCGACAGATCGGATCCCCTGTGGCGCGACGGACAACAGCTCAAAGGAAAACTCGGAGCGGTCATCGTCAACGGCGCCACCGATCCCGCGGACGATCCGAGTGTGCGCCTATGCGCGGACAACATGATCAAGTTTTTCGAACAGCACGAGATGCCCTGCGTCCAGCCGGTCCATCTGGGGGGAACGCTCGCGTATCCCGAGCAACGGTTTCCGGACCCGCTCCCCGCCGGGACGATGGGCGTTCTCGAGCAATTGGCTGACGAGATCCGGCAGTGGGTCGGGAGCAGGTGATACCGGCACGTCTCTTGCCTCCTCGCGTGGTGAGACACGAGGGGCCCAAGCATGACCAATCTTCCCACCCGACTTTCGGAACACCTGAGTCTCGGCCGGTTACCGCTTTGCGTCCTGAAATCGCAAGAGCTCCTCGTGCTCGGCGCGGGTATTCAATCGGCGGTGGAGCAACTATCTTCCCAGCCCGATACCGCATGTTCGTTCGGAGTGTGTACGGTAGGCAGGGAAGTAAACGGGTGTCACTGGCGGAATTACTTGCCCCGGGTGCCGACGAATGGTGGGCCGGGCCGATCGAGTTCGAGCGCCTCGCCGATGATCACGCGGCGCCGTTGTCGTATCCCACGAACGGCCTCTTTCTCTTCACGGTCGAAACGGAGCCGGTGGCGCTTCTCGTTCGGCACGACGATGACGAGCACCCGTTTCTTCTGCGGCTCGAAATCGCCTTTCGTTCCGTCGATCACGCGGACCGAATCCTCGCGCAACTCATGAATGCGTCGCGCGAACGGCTTCGATCGTCTCCGTGCGCGATGTCCATCACGCCCGGGCCGTCGAAGGGCTTTATCTCCTGAGTCGTTTCGTCACCTGTCTCCGACCCCGAACAGCTCTTCCTTTCGGCAGACCTCACCGAGCGGCTTCGTGATTTCGTCGCGCCTGAACCCCAACCCGCTGAACCGCCCAGGTGCGCAACCCCGAGCAGCCTCGACGGATCGGATCAGCTCACCGACCTTAGGGGGTCAATATTGCACGCCGATAAGGGGTCAATCTTCAACGCCGTTTGACACGCCGGATTCACTGGCGGACATCGATCCTGGGCCCCAATGTCTGGGTCATTACCCGCCGCACGACCTTGCCATCTGCGACGTCGAGGCAGACGGTTTCGACCAGGTATCGATACGCGACGATGTCGCCAGGCTCCAACGCCTCAAAAGCGCGGTGCAGGAACGGCATGGAATAATGATGGTGTGGATAGAAGTTATAACCGACCGCAACAGCCGGGTTCGCCAAGTTCGCGGCGCGATTGTGCTGGCCAAGAATAAACGGCGCCGGGCGGGCGGCATCGTAGTCAGGCGGCGTGATTGGCAGTTCGACTGGATAGGCGCACTCTTTGGTAAGCTTCATGACCTCATAGTTGGACGAGGCAATTTCCGACGACTTTGGCTGCACCTTCCTGACCCCGATCTGGCCCCAGGCTGAGGTTGGAACGTGGCCGGATACACGACGATATTCCTGATAGCCGAAGTGACGGGCATAGAGCAAATAGGAGGCGTCGCGGAAAAAGCTCGGTGCGACCCGCACCCAGTCACCTTCCTTCGTCAGCGCCTCGAAATGTGCTTGCCGGATTTGCCTTGAATCGTACCACCCGAGCCGCGCGTTATAAAAGACCGCGTTACCGAATATGGTGACAACAATCCCGGTTGCGATGGCAATTTTGGAAAACGAGTTTTCCTTCATTCTCGTCAGAGCGGCGACGATCAGACTGTTCAACACGATCCAGTGCAGAAAAAGAGCGCCGCTCAGAAGGAATATCCCGATATGCATGATATCGAAGAACGCGGTCAGTCCGATGAGCCATCGCCGGCGCAAAAAAGCAAGAAAGCATAAAAGCTGCGCAGCAAGGATAACGACATTCATCGGAATCTCGACCGCCCTGACTGCTTCATAAGCAAGAGCGAGCAGCGATTCGGAAAAGCCCAGCGGGGCCGCGCCTAACCCGTACCCGGCCAGCATGATGGAACTGGTCGGGTTCTCGAGGATCCAGCTGAACGGCCCTCCGTCAAGCGTAACCTTGGCCATCCCCGACATGAAGTAGTTGCCAAAATGGGCGCCGATCCCGGCCAGCAGCAATATGCCGGCAGCCTGGGCCGCGAAATCCCTGGTCCCGAGTTCGTTAAGACTGGGCACGTTCCTGGTGAAGAGCTTCAGCCGGCTCAAACTCTGCAGCAGGCCAAGGGCCAACAGGCCACAGGCCAGAAAGAGACCGGCCTCAATCAACGGCGCATAGTCGTTGCGGCCCAGTTCCTCAGCACCGGAGACTGCCCGTGTGACATCCTTGTGGAAGGCGAAATAGACCATCGGGAAAATGGCAAAGGAGGGCCGCAGGATCGAAAAAAGAGCCGCCACGAGCGCGATCAGGCGAGAATATATGAGTACATTGCCCAATGCGTCGGCGCGAGCCGCGTTGGCAATGCCGAGTTCGTCTCCAAGCCCGAAGCTGAAGAGGCCCAGCGTTATCGCCAGGCCGACGACGATAATTCGCGCAGGCGGCGCCTCGGCAGGATAGCGCACGAATGAAAAAAGGCAGCATAGTAGAGCCAACCCGAAGGCGCTGGCCGTGGCAAAGGCAGGATCGTGCCACGCCACACGGGATGCCGCCTTTTGGTAGAGCAGGATCGGAACGAGCCCGCACAGGAACGGGAAAAAAAGCAGGGCTGCAAGGACATAACGCTCAACCGGTGAACGCTCGATGCCGACTGACGGCCAACGCCGGGCGCTGCCCGCTCCGATGCTCATCCCATGCTTCTCCCGTCTTCCGGAATTTTCGCGTCACCTTTTCGGTGTTCGGTGCTCACCTTTTAGGTGACCCGGATGAGCCGTCTCGCGGCCGGACTTGCCGCCATGTCGCCCGCCATATTGCTGCACTGCAACAAGGCAACGTACTACAAGTTATCCGTGCAGGCAACGACCGCGTGTCAAGATGCCTTGGCCCAGTGCGCGCAAAATTGCGCCGATTATCGATAAATCTCCGCGTTAAATTGTCAGTTTCTCCTAATTTAGGCACACAACAGCAACGATGGTCGCCCCGGCCAGTGCCAGCGTGCCAGGTGACGCGCCAAGGTGCAGGTTAAAAAAGTGTTGCATAACCAGCTAAAATAGTAGCTAATGCTGCGCTGCAATACTTGAGAGTGCAATGCAGCACTAGATTTGTCTCGCTGACCTGCGGGAAGCCGATCGCATCGGCGTCAGGTGCAGGGTCAGTGGCTGAAGAGGCCATGGACAATGGTACTCGACACCCCCGCCAATCAGGTCGCCGACGAGCACCATGGTGCCGTCGTGATCGGCGCTGGCTTCGGTTCAGCCTTTTCCAGCAGCAGTTCGCCAGACGGAAGAAAGCTCGCGTTCCCGTCCTCGAACGGGGGCGCCACAACGCGCATGATCGGCAGCTCGAACGCGGCGCAAACAGCAATATCCGGGACGAGGACAGTTACGCCGGCAACCGCGAGAAGCTTTGCCAGGTGGAGAAAATACCATGACGGTGTTCTACGATAGCAGCCGTCCAGACGCTTTCGTCGGCGGAGCCGGTAGTGACGCGGTAAATTACGGCGCTTCGTCGCGTGGAGTCATCGCCGATTTGGCTTCCGGCCATGCTTACAAGTTGCTGAAGATACTGCCGCTGGGCGATTCCATTACATATGGCGTGATCGCGAGCTCTTCCGATACCGAAAGCGGCGGATATCGGAAGTTTATGCTGGAACAGTTGGCGGCACTCAATGTGAAGATCGACTTCGTCGGTTCGTCGTCCAACGGACCCGCCAGCATGGCCGATCGGAATCACGAGGGTCACCGCAACTGGACGCTCAATCAACTGAACGGCATCGACAACGATGTTGTGGCAGCTACGAAACCCGACGCCGTGCTGCTGATCGCCGGAACAAATGACAGTTCGACCGATAGCGTGCCAACGATGTTGCAGGATCTGCGCGCCCTTTTGCTCAGCCTGACCTCCAGCGATCCCGCCTTGACCGTCTTCGTCGGATCCTTGCCTCCCGTTCGCGTCGGCCAACAGTCGCAAGCGCGTGCAGACCGTGTCGATGCGTATAATGATGCAATGCCCGGTCTGATCTCTGAACTGGCGGCCCAGGGGCGTAAGATCGCCTTTGTCGACATGCGTGATCTGACACCAGATGATATCACCGCGCCGCCGCTTGACAGCGGGCTGCATCCGACTGCCGGGGGCTATGCAAAAATCGCCTCACATTGGATCGACGCCCTGGAACAACATCTCGATCTGGACGGGACCGGTATCGGAAGCGACCGCGACACCTTCACCAGCATTGAAGATCTTACAGGCTCTGCCTTTGCCGACCAGCTCGGCGGAAACGAGGCGGCCAATTTGCTGGATGGGCTGGCCGGCGATGATTTGCTGGAGGGCCGCGGCGGCTCCGACCAACTCATTGGCGGGGTCGGCGCCGACACGCTTGTCGGCGGCACGGGCAACGACGTCTACTATGTCGACAATGCCGGTGACAAAACCATCGAGGCGAACAATGGCGGCGTCGACGAGACGCATGCTTATACAAACTGGACCCTGGCCGAAAACGTCGAAAACCTCTTCCTGAGGTCGGCTGCCAATCTGGCGGCAAAAGGCAACGGGCTCGCCAACACCATGGTGGGCAACGGCGCAGCGAACACGCTCGAAGGTCTTGGCGGCGCCGATCGGCTGGATGGCCGGGGCGGGTCGGACCGGCTCGTCGGTGGTCTTGGGGCCGATATCCTCACCGGCGGAACGGGAAACGACAGCTTCGTCTTCGCCGCCGGCCATGGCCACGACACCGTCACCGACTTCGACCTTTCCGGCGACGATCTCCTGGAGATTTCAGGATACCAAAGTTTTAGCGAACTCCGGCAGGTCGGGAGCGACACGCTGGTCGTCTTCTCCGACAGTGACACTGTCCTCCTGAAAAACGTGACCAGCGCCTCCGTGAGCAGTTCGGATTTCGTCTGGAACGATTCCCTCGACGAACCGCCGCCAGGGTCGATCGTAGGCGACGACGGCAACAATACGCTTACCGGCGGTTCCGGTGCGGACGTCATTTACGGAATGGGCGGCAGCGACGTCTTGAACGGAAAAGCGGGCGCCGACACGCATGTCGGCGGCGCAGGTAATGACGTCTACTATGTCGACAATGCCGGCGACAAAACCATCGAAGAGACCAATGGCGGCTTCGACGAGACGCATGCTTATACAAACTGGACCCTGGCCGAAAACGTCGAAAACCTCTTCCTGAGGTCGGCTGCCAATTTGGCGGGAAAAGGTAACGGGCTCGCCAACACCATGGTGGGCAACGGCGCAGCGAACACGCTCGAAGGCCTCGGCGGCGCCGATCAGCTGGACGGCCGGGGCGGCTCGGACCGGCTCGTCGGTGGTCTCGGCGCCGATAACCTCACCGGCGGAACGGGAAACGACAGCTTCGTCTTCGCCGCCGGCCACGGCCACGACACCATCGCCGACTTCGATCTTTCCGGCGACGATCTGCTGGAGATTTCAGGATACCAAAATTTTAGCGAACTCCGGCAGGTCGGGAGCGACACGCTGGTCGTCTTCTCCGACAGTGACATGCTTTCACTAAACGGTGTCCTCGTTGCGAGCGTCTCGAACAGCGATTTTCTCTTCGTCTAGAGCGGAATCTTCCTGCGCCGTATCAAAAGACAGTCGCTGACATGCGGTCTCCGCAATTGCACTTTGTCGTTGCCTCGACCGCTTTGCTTATTTGCCCGTTTCGGTCTCGATCACGACAAGGCGGTCGGTACCGGACTCCGCACCCCATACCTCGCCGGAGCGCCCGTTGAGCTGGCGCACATTGGCGTCTTCGCGGTCGGACGGGAAGCTCGCGAAGGTCTGCGTTTCCGGGTCGAAGCGGACGATGGCGTTCGCGCTGAAATCGGTGAGCCAGACCTTGTCGCGGTCATCGACATAAACGGCATAGGCCTGTGGCGCGTCTCCGGGCAGCTTCCAGCTGCGCCAATCATTTGCTGCCGGATCGAAGACGCTAACCTGGCCGGAGTTCCATTCGCTGACCCAGATGCGGCCTTTGGAATCGGACCAGACGCGGCGGGCGCCCTGGTCCGCGGTCGGCGGGTCGATCGGGGAAGCCTCGCCGGTCGAAACATCGATCCGGGCGATATGGTTACCGGCCAGCGAGGCGTAGTAGACCTCGCCGGACGGCGTGGTCGTGATCCCGTAGGGGCCGCGACCGCGCGGCGCATTCCAGACGTCGACCTTGCCGCTCGCCGGATCGAGCCTGCCGTAAATGCCCTCCTGCCCGGTGAACCAGAGTCTCCCGTCCTTGTCGAAGGACCCGGTGTTGAGATTGGCGTTGCCGCGCCCCTCGGGGAGCGGAAAGGCCTTCACCGCTTCCGTTTCGGGATCGACGCGCACGATGGCGTTGAGGCCGCCGTCGGTCACCCAGGCGGCGCCGTCGGGACCAACGATCACCCCGTGCGGCGCCGAGGCTTCGCCGAGGGTGATCTGCTCGACGGCGCCTGTATCAGGATCGAGCCGCCCAAGCGCGCCCTGACCCTGGGCGGTGTACCATACGGAGCCATCCGGCGCCGGAGCGACATCGTGCGGGCCGGCGCCCTCCGGAACAGGATAGTAGCGGATCTCCTCCGCGGTGGCACGCGCGGCCACCGAGCAGAGCAGCGCGGCGAACAGGGCCGACGCAATCGTACGGAACATGGCGAACTCCTCACATCGCGAGGTTCAAGTTGCACAGCGAGCGATCCAAATATCCTTTTCGCGCCACCGCGGCGGCCGCGCCGCAGATGCCGTGCTCGCGGTGCCGCTTGCTGATCAAAGTCAGGAGCTAGTGCAGCCCCTGCCCTCGCCTAGTCCTGCAAGCCAGAATCGTCGATAAGGCGGTAGCCTCGTGGGAAAAACCTGCATACGGCGACGGGATCGCGGCCAAAGCCGGGCTTTCGGCGGAAGCCGTCAGCTTTGCCCCAAAAACGCACGCGCCAACTCTTGCCATTCCTCTTCAAGCGTCAAGGTCGATGGCGTGGCATCGCAGCGACGATACCAATATCCCGCATTGGATTGATCGCCTTCCTTGCGATGCAGGTAGGCATGCACGCGCATGCCCGCCGCGTCGTCGCGCAGCTGCGCGCGCTCGTGCGCCTTATCCCAATCGCCCTTTGCATCCCACCACAGCGCCTCCAGGGCAGGACTCAGGCCGGCGGGCGGCTGTGATTTCGCAATCGAATTTCTGAAGGCTTGCAGATCCATTCTTCCCCCGACGTGAGGTACATGGGCCGCCGATAATAGTCCCGGATTCCCCAACAGCAAAGTCGCACCGCGCGCAGCAAAGAGGCGGTGCTCGTATGCGTGCCATTGTCCAATCTCGGGCGCAGTCGACGCAGTCTGCACGGCAGTGAGCGGTGTCTCGTTGCCTGGGAAGGCGCACATGTCCGGTGCGCCGACCTACGACGCCGACGTAAAGGACCTTATCGGGCGATCCGAGCACGACCGCCACCACGTCCGGTTCACTATCTTCCCGGAGGATGGCGTGGAGATGCCCGAGCATACGGGAAAGGCATCATTGAACGATCAAACGCGAGTAGCCAAGTGCAACAGACTCTAATGCGGTGCGATTGAGAATTGTCAGCGAGCCGCGGTCGTATTGGGTCAGATCCCGCCGTTCCCATTCTCTCAGGCAACGATTCACTTTCGCTCGAGACGCCGGGATCATTGCCGCCAGGTCGGTCTGCGAAATGTGGATGCGCATAGCTCCATTCACGGTAGCCGTGCTGTGCGGGGTCTCAGTCAATCGCAAGACCGTGCTCGCCAATCGAATGGATAGGGCATTGGACGCACTGTGGATCACTCGCTCTTGCGCGTCGTGCGTTGCTTGGCATAAGTACGGGATCACCTTCAGTGCGAGATCTGGGTGCTTGTCGAAGACGCTAGCCATGAAAGCTGCTTCGATTTGGAGCAAGTCGCTGTCCACGACTGACGCAGCGTTCATGTTGCTGTGTCGCGCGATGAACAATCTAGTCAAGTCGAAAGTGTCACCGGGACCAAGATCGGAAAAGATAAATTCTCGTCCGTCTGAGAGAGGAACACTAAGACGAACTTTTCCGCGAATTATATAGTAAATATAACGCGGTATATCCCCAAGGTGGGTTAAGACTTTATTCTTTGGAACCCTCCGTAGGATGGCTGCTTTCGCCATTTCACTAAGAGTATCTTGTCCAAATTGCCGAAATAAACGTATGCTGTTCAGGTGTTTGACTCGAACCTCAGCGCCATTCTCTGTCATGGCTCCCTCTCCCTGATAGGGTAAGCGCCCCAGCCCCCTAAAGCGTTGCCTTGACCACCTCTTAGAACGAGTCCGACCTCCAGTCCGTTCTCACGCGAACGCGTTAAGGCAGATAATATTAACACATTAGGATACGATAAAATAGCGACTCGTCTGTGCCCGGGGTAACAGCGACATGTCTCTGGGACATTTAAATCAAATCTAACCGACTGGAAGCCGTTGGGATAACCCCCTCCTTATGGGATGGCGTGTGCCATGACCCATAGGAGAAGGGCTGCAATAGGATTCGGGGGGTCGTCTTATGCGGCATGCACCAACCGAAGCGTCGCGTGCGCTCTGGAAGCGGAGCGTAGAGCCGCTACGGCTCCCCGTGGCAGCAGTTTGCGTGTTTCTCGCAACTGCTGATTTCCTCCTTGGACAGACAATACTTCTTGCGTCAATTGAGCTCTACCATCGGGCCTTCGGCGTGAGGCCGCCAGATATCTGGGATTCGATCTGCCTAAGTGTTACCGCCGGCCTATTGCTGGTCGCATTCATGACCGCCAGGGGCGCCTACACGGTTAGTGGCATCCTGGACGATCACTGCAGGATCAAAACACTCATTAGCGGCTGGCTGTTTGTTTTCTTTTCAATTCTCTGGCTCGCCTTTCTCACGAAGACGACGTCGACGTTCTCGCGCGGCTCCTTGACGCTGGCGTTTGCGGTCGGATTCCCAATCCTGCTGCCTGGCCACGCGGTTCTAGCGCGTGGGCTGAAACGGCTTCTGACGGCTGAGAAACTCGTGTTGCGCACAGTCTATCTGTTTTACTCCGGCGTTCCTGGGAAGGAACAGGGGATAATCAACAAGCTTGGGCAACAAGGCATCGCGGTTTGTGGTGTTTCGAACATCGAGAACGATGACGGCACGATCGCAGCACGATCGGTGCATGCCGCCGTCGCAGCTGCACAAGCTGCGTTCCGTAATGGCTCGTATGGGGCAGTTTATCTCTTTTGCTCTTGGGACCAGCGGAAGTTGATCGAACGCATCCTGGAGGAAATGTCCCGCCTCCCGCTGCCGATCTATCTTTTCGCCGACGCCTACATAGATAGAATCCTGGCTGGAAGCCCGCTGCACACCGGCTGGCAGCGAGCCTTCGAAGTCCAGCGTGTGCCGTTGAGGCCTGCCGAACGCCTGCTCAAGCGGTTGTTCGACATTGCTGTTGCATCCCTGTTACTGCTGTTCCTGTGTCCGTTGATGGCCTTGGTCGCATGTGCCATAGCGATCGAGAACGGTCGCCCTGTGCTGTTCCGGCAGATGCGACGAGGTTTTGGCGGTAAGCCGTTCAATATTTACAAATTCCGATCTATGACGGTGCAGGAGAACGGTGCACAAATTCGCCAGGCTCAGCGTAATGATGCGCGGGTTACCCGACTTGGCCGAATATTGCGCCGCTCAAACATCGACGAGCTGCCGCAATTGTTCAATGTGCTTCGCGGGGAGATGTCCCTGGTTGGGCCCCGACCTCACGCCGTCGCTCATGACGATACCTACAGTGTGATCATTGCGAGCTATGCTTATCGCCATCATGTAAAACCCGGCTTGACAGGCTGGGCTCAGATCAATGGCTTTCGAGGGGAAACGAAGGAACTCTGGAGGATGGAAAAACGCGTTGAGCATGACCTCTGGTATATAAAATCCTGGAGCATGCTTCTCGACATTAAGATAATTTGGAAAACTGCAATACTGATGTTTTCGGATCGTAATGTCTATTGATGTATAGCAGCTTCTCAGGAAGCTAAATATGTATTCCATCTTCCGACCGATTGACCGGATAATTTTGATTTCTGGTGCTTCGGGCGATCCCGCCGCCAGCGAGTAAATCAAGCCTCACAATCGGTTCGCGCCGGTTCAGTCGCCGGACAGTGGCGCATCTCGCAGGCTAGCTCAATGCGAAGATCAGCGAGGCGGGGAGATGGTCGGAGCAACGCATCACGGAACCTCAGCAAAAAGCCGGTCGGATCTTGCCATTCAACGGTTCAGGACGGACCACGGGCCTCATTGCGGCGAACGGAAAGCAGGCTTGCTGGCGGCGCAGCCGACTTCAACACGAGAAATTGTTCAGCCCTATGAGCTTCCGCTCGACGGCATCCGGCTCTTGATTTCCTCTAGAATGTTGGTTGCGCGTGCGATGCGGCTGTACCTGGACAGAAAGTCTGCCTTCGCCTGCTGACCAATCTGATCCCGAAGCGCCTTGTTTTCGCGCAGGCGCTGAAGAGCTTTGACCCAGTCGGACGGGTTGTCTGGCGACACCAGAACGCTGTTGATGCTATCCCTCAAAACTTCTCGTATAACTGACAGGTCGGAGGACACTATGGGTTTGCCATGCGCCATATATTCGAAGAGCTTGAGCGGCGACATTCCCTCAGCGATATTTCGACCGCCGCCCTGGCCCTCTACATCTCTAAGATAGGGCGCGAGTACAACGTCCATTTCGGCCAAGTAGGCACATGTCGCGGCGTGAGGAACGTAGCCGTGAAACACTATGTTCGGGCATTTGGCCAGCTTCGATGTCCAATACTCTATATCGCCTGGTGTTCCCCCGACGATGTGAAATGTCGCCCAGCCGCATCGAGGCGCAATCGCGCTTATTATCTCCATGCCTTTTCCCTTATACAGGTGTCCGACATAACCAACCTTGAACGTGCCGCTGAGGCTGCATGGCTCGACATTCGGCGGAACAGGATCCGCGCCATTGGGCGCGATGAGAAATTTTCCCGCATGTTGAGGAAAGAGGCGGATGCTGTCGTCCCGCAGACGTTGCGACGTGACGACCAGCATACGGAATGTCTCTAGGCCTATCAGTTTGGCAAGGCGTTGACGCTGACGTCTGCTCAAACTGCCAATCGGGTCGTGAAGCTCAAAAACGGTCGTGAACCGGAAAAGTCCGGCAGAAACAAGCGCTACAGTAGCCGAGCGTGTAAAGACGACTTGCGGCCGCAGCCAGACCGCAGCAAGCAGCGCCAGCACAGCAAAAAAAAGCTCCCGGCCGGGCACAGGCCAAAAGGGTACAGGGAGAACGCGGAATGGGAACTCGGTAGCGAATCCGTATTCGCGCGCGATCTTTTCATAATGATCCCGTGAATTCATGGAGGCGCGTGGAAGCGCTAGCAGGACCTCCGCTCCGGCAACCCGAAATGCATGGCACATCTTTGCGACCTGTACCGCATTGGCGGCCAGCGCCGGGACGTGCGCAGAATGTATATAGAGAAGCCGCATCCACAAAGCCTACCTTTCACGCGTCGCGGCAGGTCTGGTTCTTCGCCTCTGAGCCGCAAGTTCGGAGACCACGGGCTGGGCGGACGCACTCAGGTCGAACGACAAAAGCGCCCTCGCCCCAGTGGCTCCATGGGTTGCGATAGTACCACTCTCCGGTTGCCCTACCAAAATCGAGCGTCGCCCTTTTTCGCGAACTGACGGCAGGCCCAGCGGCAGCACACGCCGCCTCTTGACGGACAGGTTCTGACCACAGCCGTCATCAAAGCCCCAGCCAGCCAGCAATAATGTTGCGCTGTATCTCAGAAGTTCCGGAATAGAGCTTGCTGCCGATGGCATCACGCACGGCACGTTCGACCTCGAATTCGCTTAAGAAACCATAGCCGCCGAAGACCTGGACGACATCGAGCGTGGTGCGAACTAGCGATTCGCTCACAAAGAGCTTCGAAACAGCGGCGTCGAGGGAAACGGACTGGGAGCGCTCAAGGCCCCAGGCCGCCTTGTAGACGAGCAGTCGGGCCGCCTCCACCTGCATCTTCATGTCGGCAATCTTATGGGCGACCGCCTGGTGCTTGGAGATGGCCTGGCCGGACTGACGTCGGGTGCGCGTATAGGCCACTGCCTTTTCCAGAAGCCGCTCCATGGTGCCTATATGACTGGCGAACAGGCACGCCCGCTCCCAGTCCATGCTATGAGCGAACAGCCTGGAGCCGCCGCCCACTCCACCGAGAACAGCGTCCTTCGAAACAAATACGTCCTCGAAGACAAGCTCCCCGATCGGAGACGTCCGCAGTCCCATTTTTTCGAACTTTTGCGCGACCCGATAGCCGGGCAGCGCGCGGTCCACGAGGAAGCTCGTGATGCCGCCGAAATACCCCTTGGCGCGGTCAGTGACAGCAAAGACGACGGCAACATCTGCCACCGGCCCGTTGCTCACGAAGGTCTTCGTGCCGTTGATTAGAAAGCCGTCGCCATGAGGCTCCGCCCGGGTTTGCATCGCAAATGCATCGGAGCCCGACTCCGGTTCGCTCATCGCATTGGCTGCGATCAAAGTGCCATCACAGAGCCCCGGAAGATATCGATTCTTCTGCTCTTCAGTGCCGAACTTCCAAATCGGCACCACGCAGGCCAGAAGGTGGGCGCAAATCGAGAAGACCAAGCCGGAATCCTCGCAGCCGTAGCCAAGCGCATCGATTGCAATGGCCGTGGACAGGGAATCGAGACCGGGTCCCCCGTAGGCCTGGGGGACTGGCAGGCCGGTCAGGCCCATCTGCGCGCAAGCCCCCCACAACTCGCGCTGGAATATTTGGTCTCGGTCGCGCTGCCTGACATCTTTATTGAGCTTATCTTGCGCGAAGCGAAGGATCTGGCCACGCAGGATACGCTGCTCCTCGTTCAGCGCGAAATCCACTACTCCATCCTCATCAGATGCTGGTAGTCGATTTTATCTGTCGAGGTCTTGGGAAGTAACTGCTGATGCGAGAACCAGTCCGGAGCCATGTAGGCCGGCAAGTTGTGGGCGCAGAACCGCTTCAGCTCGATGAGCGACAGCGCATGGCCGTCGCGCGAGGCATAGAACACCTTTATGGAGACGCCCGACTCCTCCGAGCGAGCGATCGCCGCCACCTCGGAGATCGCTGGATGGCGATAGAGCGCCGTCTCGATCTCGCCGAGTTCGATCCGATATCCCCGTCTCTTCACCATCCGGTCGCGTCGACCGCGGAAGGTGTAGACTCCGCCATCGCCTTCGATCACTACATCGCCGGTGCGGTACCAGCGACCGCTTGAATCGACATGAAAAGCGGCGCTTGTTCGCTCAGGCATGTTCCAATAGCCCAGCATCACGGGAGCACCGCTGATTGCGAGCTCGCCTTCCTGGCCTCGCGGCACGTTGCGACCGTTCGCATCGATCACCCGCGCCTCAACATGCGAGCAGGCGCGCCCGATCGGAAACGGCGCCGAGCGGTCTTCGGCGATCGTCTGCGGGATTTCGTAGTAGGTGCAGACGTTGGTTTCGGTTGGGCCGTAGAGATTCAGGTAGCGTGCGCGTGGGACCACAGCCTTTAGCCTGCGCAGATGTTTGACCGGAAAAACCTCGCCGGCAAATAGAATGAACCGAAGAGCGTGGTCGTCGCGAGCATCAAGGCTGCCGTGCTCGACCAGAAGCGTGAGTACGGAGGGCGTGGAATACCAGACGGTCAACCGCCGCTCGGCGATAATCGACGCCATCCGGGCCGGATTCTTGCCGAGCTCCTCACCGATGAGGAATACGGTCGCGCCGTGCTTCAGCGGTACGAAGATGTCGAGAATAGACAGGTCGAAGTGGAAAGGCGCATGGGAGGAGAAGCGGTCGTTCTCGTCAGGGGCGAGGACTTCGGAACACCAGTCCACGTAGCTCGAGCCATTACGATGCGTCAGCATCACGCCTTTCGGCTGGCCGGTCGAGCCCGAAGTGTAAAGCACGTAAGCGAGGTTGTCCGGCCCCGGCCGCGCCGATTCGTCCTCCACCGCCAAGCCGCCGGCCTCTACGCCAGCCAGGTACGCCGCGAGCGGCGAAGGACCGTCGGACCAGTCGAGCGGCAAGAGACTAGGTTCCGCAGCCAAGCGCGCCAACTCACAGCGCAAAGCTTCGGCCCGGGACGCCTCCACGAAAATCGCGCGCACGCCGCAGTCGTTAAATATGAACGCGTTACGCGCAGGCGGTGCCAGAGAGTCGACGGGCACATAGGCCGCGCCCACCTTTAAGATGCCGAACAGAACAGCGAGCGACGCGATCGATTTTGGAAGGCAAATGCCGACGCGGTCCGCCGGCCGGACGCCGATCCGACGCAGATGGTCGCGGACTTGGTCCGACAGAGCGTCGAGCTCGCCGTAGGTGATCTGGCGCCCAGAGCTCGCCTCGACAGCGGCGCAAGTCTGGGGATACCGCCTCGCGCTCTGTTCCAGATACTCGTGTAAGGCAGCGACCGTCATGGCGAGCTCTATGTGGACGCCTGCTTCGACTGGACGAAATTGGCAATTTGGGCGATGGAGTTCAGGTTCTCCGGCACGAGTTCGTCAGGGGCGATTTCGATACCGCAGGATTTTTCCAGGTAGGCAACGAGCTTAAGCGTCGCCAGCGAGTCGAGAATGCCGTCCGTTATCAGCTCCGTTGAATCCGTCAGATTCTCCGGCCTTTCACCGGGCAGGAACTCATTCAATATGAAATCCCTGGCCATCGTCCTGATCTGGATCGCGTTCATCGGTCCTCCTTTGGCGGAGCAACCGCCAGGTTCAGGGGAATTAGATCCTGGTGTTGCTGCAGGACCTCGTAAAGCTTTTCCGCGATGAGCCTATGGCCGGTGGCGTTTGGGTGTTTGTCCCAAGGTGCCACAAGAAGGGTCCGCCAATCATACCCGTCATACACACCGGAAAGATCGAGAACGTTGAATCCAGCCTCGGCAGCGAGGCGCCTCTCCAGCTCGGGACTGGTCCCCTCGTCCGGCCTGGGAAGATAGATCCAAGAGACCCCAACACCTTCTCGCTTCGCGGTTTCGACGATTCGAGAATAGATCACACGCAGAAGTCTTTCCTCATAGCGCTTGAGCTCTCTTGTAAGCACGTCGGGGTCGGTGCTGGTATCTATTCCGCTTTCGCGTACAATGTCGCGCACAAAGTCGTAGCGATATGCGGAGCCATTCTGGATTGCTTTCACGACCTTCTCTATCATTCGCGGAACAAGCCCGCTGTGCTCAAAGTAGAAAATGTAATTTGGTTTGAATGAAAGCACCCGATCCTCGATGATGGCCAGTATGTCCAGGCTGGAATAATCCCCGATCGCAAAGTTCAACACGTCGTAGTGTCGATACCCGCTGTCGGCCGCCTGTTCATTCAGCCGCTGCTCCAGCAGGCCCTCGAAAGTCTCCTCATCCGCGACGCCCGCACCGAAGACGTGCGAAGAGCCGACGATTGCTATTCGCAGGGTGCCGGGAGAAGGAAGCTTTTCGTAGTCCTTATCGCGCATGCCCCAGCGGTTGATGTGGACCCGCGTTCCCTTAAAGTCTGCCTGGGAGATTGGACGCAGATAGGTCGTGGGAAGCGCACCCGTGAACTCGATCAGCGGCGACTCGTTTAACCCTTCCCATCCGTCGGGTGGTCGTTGGCCATAGACAATCCACAGTTCCGGGTTAAATGCGCCGACATTGACGAGGTTCTCGTAGTAGCCGCGCTCCAGGTTCGCATTGTCGCGGCTATTCAGGTTCGGCGTTCTAATATCGGCCATTGCGGTGCTGACCGTCTCGCCGAGGCGATCGTGAACCACGGGGAGCGAGATGCAAACCGCGATCAACCCGCAGACAGCGACCGACGCAACCGACCGTTGGAAACTGTACTGGCGGTCAGCGCCGCCGCGCGCGAGCGCAAGCGCAGGAATGCCAATGATAGCTGCCACCGCGACCAGTACGAGGGCGGGCGTCGTTTTGCCAGGGCCTTTCACGCCCACAGTGTCGAAGACCGAGAACCATTGCGGGACCGAGCTCGCGCTCCAAAAGGACCAAAGGAGGCAGATGACGACGAATACGCCAATAGTCCGGCCCGCAGTTTGCAGCGCACCGTTCCAGCTGAGCGCCCCGCCACGCAGGCGCCGCGTGCGACCGTGCCGCATTTCATAGAGGGCGTTGATCGTCACAAGCACGGCCAGGATCATCCAGAAGAGGAAGTCGTTCCAGGTGAATACCCAGGTGCCACGTAGCCAGAACCACTGATAGTTGTGCAGCAGCCAAGTCGCGACGAACGCCAGGAGGGTCGCGCTGACCAGCGCTACGCTCTCTCCCCAGCGTCGAAAACGAAAATACAATGGATAGTATACAATTTTCATTATGAAATCTTTCCAGTATATATTTATTCGACGCCAAAAATCTGTGAAGCTTGAGGAAAGAAAGTACAGATTGTGGGTTTCTGGAAGATTAAATCCAAATAAATGCAAAATTCCGGTGATTATGTGAAAAGTTCCTGAAACCTTCAAATAAAGTAAAAATGGCCATATAATAAATTGCAAAAGCTCAATCTGATTGTGTACGTCCGCAGCATCGATCACAAACCGCTGGTACACGATACGGTAGCATATCAAATGGACAGCGCCGCGGAACATCCACTGAATGCCCGTTTGATAGATGTAGTGCCGGTCAGCATTGTAGTAGCTGCTTCGGAAAGTTCTAAAATCTACGACCGGAAAGAGCGGGAAGCACACGTTCGGCAACATGAAAAAATACGCGAGACGTTCCGAAACCGTCGCCATCCTCTGGTCACGCCGCATTTCATACGCATAGACAATGAGACGGAACATGAACATGGAAGCGAGCACGGGCCAGACGGCGCGCGTCCAGGGGGTCGCAATCCAGTCCATTCGTGCGGCGGCGAGCCCGCAGCCGGCGCCAACCAGCGCCAGCACTCTCCATCCAAAAGCGATGGGTAGGTGGACAATTCCGATCAGTACGAGCCCAATGGCGGCGATCCAGGCGGCATCGATGAGACCCTCAAATCTCCAGTGGTGCCAGTTGGGCCCAAGGTTCGCGAAGACTGCGGCGATAGCCGCGAACGAGAGCAGCACGAAAAACGGCAGCCGGTAACGCTGTGGCAGGAAGTAGTGCACGCACCAGCCGGCGAGGGCAACGAGCAGGACGCGGACAAGCGCATTAGTCTCGAGCCTGAGGAGATAGACCAGCGCGATGAAGAGGGCCAGCTGGCCGGCTATGGCGAACCAAGCCAGGATGCTTCTCGACTCAGTCTCCGTAGGATCCGCCGACCAGGGAAGAGACAATGTCTTGGCCCAATGCACGCTGGCGCGCCTCAACCAGCTGCCGGCGGACATCGACAAGAAGTAGCTTTGGGGCACGCGAAAGATCCGCAAGCTGCTGGTCCCCCCTCCCATGGCCCGTCCCTGACGGGTAAAGTGCCCGGTCCTTGGAGCGTTGCCTTGACTTCTTTGAACGAGTCCGGTTCCGCGCAAACGCAGAAGTTCCAGTACATAAGTTTATCACGATAAAATCGCTCCGCTGTGCCCGAGGTAACAGCGACCCCGTCTCTAAGTCGCTTAAATCCAGCCAGCTAAATCTGACCGATTGAAAGCCGATTCCGAATGGGATCGAACTGCCCCGCAATCCGCGCCGCGAGCCGAACGCCGATGGCAGTCGACGCTCTATCTGCCTTGGCCATCTTAGTCCGGAACGCTCGGGCAGATGATCGACGAGTTCGCGGCACTTCCCGCCGAGGCAAGGGCGCAACTCACCATACTGGGCGATGGCCAATGCCGCGCCACTCTCGAGGAACAGGCGGCCCGGTTGGGCCTTTCCAGCAGGGTCACTTTCGCTGGCTCGGTCGAAAATGTCTTTCCATCCCTGTGGGAGGCTGAATTCAATCCTTCCACCTCGGTGTCGGAAGGTATGTCAAAGTCAAACGCTCCTGAAAACAGCCTCTATTCTTTGAAGATCGTTAAATACAATTCGGCCGAGGAGGCAATTGTTGCCTACGTGCTGGTGTGATACTTTACTTGACGGGAGAACTTGCCGTTGATAGCAACGGACCTGCTAAATGTTGATTGGCACACTAACTTTGCACACCGGTTACAACGAGGGGGCGCAGCTTCAGAGCCTCGCCCTCCAACGCTGCATTTCGGACCTGCGTCCCGGCTCGCTGGCGGAGATCGTGGACCACCGCTATCCAAGACGACTGGAGACTGGCTATGGGCCGGCGACAAACGCACGCCAGCGAACGCTTGCCGCCTTCGCCGATGGACTGCTGCTCAGCCCCAAGAGGTTCTACTCGGAGGATAGGTCACCAACGTTTCGCTACGTAAGCGACCGCTATGATGCGGTTGTGGTGGGTAGCGATGAGGTTTGGAAGATCGATTACGTCTCCCGTCTCGGTGGGCTGATCAAGCTTCAGACCAACCCACTATGTCCCCCATTTCCCAATGTCTACTGGCCAGAAGTGGCGTGCTCGAAGATAGCATATGCGGCGAGCACCGGCAGCAGCACCAAATGGACCGAAATGCCGCGCCGCAATCGATACTTGATGGCCAAATGCCTGAACGAATTTGTCGCGATCGGCGTGCGGGACGAGCGGACGCGTGAGATGGTCCTCTGGGCAGATCCAAGCCTCGCGGATCGTGTGACATTGACCCCAGACCCGACAGTCACTCACGATCTAACTTCGAATGCCACTCATGAAAGCCTGCGTGTAAAGCTGGCTTCCTGGGGCGTGGATTTCAATCGGCCCCGGGCGTTGGTGATAGCCGGCCAGCACGAGCTCTATGCAGAGGCTACGACCTCTCTGCGGGCGCGCGGCGTGCAGATTGTGTCGGTCTCGGATCGCAATCACCTCGCAGATATCGATCTCACCGAAAAGCCTATAGATCCCCTCGAGTGGGCAAATCTGGCATCACAATTCTCCTACTGCTTGTCAGAGCGCATGCATGGGGCACTATTTGCTCTGCGGAACCGGTGCCCGTTAATTTGCCTGGACAGTCGGCGACCCGCCATCGGCTTCCCCACTAAGAATGAAGCTTTGATGACGCTGATGGGCATTCCCTCTCAGTACGTGTGTATTCACCGCAAGGGTGCCAGGGACAATTTGCTGGACATGTGCGAAAATCTCGGAAAACTTGTTCACGACTACATGAAGATAGACAACCGACTCCGGGAACTAGCTGAGATTGGCCGTACGTTTCTGGACAGGGCCCTGCCGGCGGCCAAGTAAAAAACAAATTAAGATGTTATAAAAATGCTTCGAAAGCTGCAAATTCTTCTGTCTGCTCAAGCGAAGGTAATCATCTCCTACGTATATGACGTTGGAAATTACCTACGTTACAACGGGGATTCGCTGCTGGTTCCCAAGAAAGAGCGGCTATATTACCGAATAATCGTGGACGCTCACTCGATTGAGAAGGGCCTTTCTCTAAAGGACAGGAGGCCCGGTTTTGGCCAGGAAAAAATCAAGCGACTTATGAATGAGGTGTCCTCCTACGACATCTCGCTAGGGACGTTTCCGCTTGAAATGGCTGTCGGCGCACTTCGCGCCTATGTTGACCTTCATCCACCAGGAGAGCCTGAGCAGCCCTTTGTTGAGAAAGTTCGTCAATTCGTCGAGCGTTTCAATGGGCTTGATGGAGTCGCCTTCACCGGCGGGGTTCAAAGCGCCGTTCTGCCAATTGGGGGGCCAGCCCTCACACTCCTGGAAGGACTTCAGTGTCGTCGCTCGGTTAGATACTTTGACGAACAATTAATAGATCGCACCACATTGTTGGAGTTGGTACGCTTGGCCCAAGGTGCGCCATCCCAATGCAACAGGCAGGCGACAAGAGTATACCTCTACCAGGGCCGTCATCAAATCGATCGGATACTCGCCCTGCAGGGCGGGGCGCGAGGCTTTTCACAGTCCATATCAAACCTGGCCATTGTCACGTCAGACACAAGGGCCTGGCGAGGAAGCAATCAACGAAACCAGATTTATGTCGATGGTGCGCTGTTCCTAATGCATTTCCTGTTGGCCGCGGAGGCACTTCGGCTCGTGGCTTGCCCACTCAATCTTGCGGTCGATAGTCGAGTTGAACGGCAAATTCGTGACGTAGGTCGAATTCGAGCAGGCGAGAGATTGATTGCATGCGTCGCCCTTGGCCCTATGGCAGGTACTGCCATCAGATTTGCCAGGTCGCCGCGCAGGCCGATTGAGGAGGTGGTCTCGTTTGTAACCGAGGAGTAAGTCTCCGCTGGCACTTGCAGAGCGATCGAACCAAGCTGGCTTCTCGGGGAAGGGACAACGTCTTGATCGACTGCCCGCTCGCGCGCCCCAACCAGCTGCCGCCGCACATCGACAACAAGTAACGTGGAGCACGCGAAAAATCCGCAAGCTGCGGGTCCGGCCCCTCCCCTAAGTCCCTTAAAGCATTGCCTCCACTACTTTTTTGAACGAGTCCGGTTCCGATCCGATTCGCGCAAACGCGGTGAGGTAGAAATATTGGTACAAGGTATACCACAAAATAATCACTCCGCTGTGCCCGGGGTAACAGCGGCAGTTCTCTGAGACGTTTAAATCCAACAAGTTAGACCTGATCGACTGGAAGCCGTTGGAATAACCCTCCTTACGGACTGCATGTGTCATGGCCCAAGAAGGAAGGGCACACTTAGGATTCGGGGTTCATCTCCATACGGCATGCACCCACCGAGGCGTGGCATGTCACTCCAATGCAGTAGCACCGATATCGGGACGCATGGACCAAAAGCGCGGCTGGGCGTGGGAACGCACCCAACGGATAAATTCAGCGCGATCGGTGCGGCGATATGAAAGTACAGGACGCGGAAGGCAAGATTGACTTGGGGCGTCGACTGCGTATCGCTCATGTCATCACCCGTCTCATCAATGGCGGTGCTGATGAGAATACTGTCCATTCCTGCAATTGGGCTGCGCAAAGGGGGCATGATGTTGTCCTGCTGCATGGCGAGGCGGTCCAGCCGGAAATCATAGCTAAAGTGGACCCGCGGGTGGAACTCATTGGCGTCCCGGGCCTGACTCGGTCCATTTCGCCTGTCTCCGACATGCGGGCATTGTTGGCGCTCACCCGGAGATTCCGCGCCTTGAATGCCGACATCGTGCATACGCACACCAGCAAGGCAGGCATTCTCGGGCGTCTCGCCGCATGGGCGGCGGGCGTTCCAGCGATCGTTCATGGCGTGCATATCGTGCCTTTTGTCAATGTCGGCGTCGCCGAGCGGTTTGTTTATCTCGCCTTGGAAAAGCTGGCAGCGCCAGTCACCAGTGCGTTCATCAGCGTGAGCGAGGGCATCCGTGACTTGTGCTTGAGCGCAGGAGTTGGACATCCAGACAATCATTATGTCGTCCGTTCCGGATTCGATCTCGATCGTTTTCGCAACGCCGGTCCGCCCGACGATTGGCGCGATTTGTTGCGCTTGACGCCGGGCGCGCCGCGCCCGCCTGTGCTCTTGATGATCGCGGCATTCGAGCCACGCAAGCGACACGCGGAATTTCTGGACGCTTTCAACAAAGTCGCCGTCCGGTTACCCGACGCGGTGCTTGTACTCGCGGGCGACGGGCCGCTTCGCTCGACCGTCGAATCGCGGGCCAAGCGGCTTGGGCTCGAACGACAAGTGGTCTTTACCGGTTATAGGGACGACCCCGAGCGGCTGATCGCACTCGCGGATCTCTGCCTGCTCTGTTCCATGCGGGAGGGATTGCCCCGCGTGGTCATGCAATATCTCGCCGGCGGCAAACCCTGCGTCGCTTGCGATCTGCCAGGTCTTCGCGAAGTGCTCCGCCCTGGTATCAACGGTGTGATTACACCCGCGGACGACTTGGCAGCCATGGCCGACGCCATTGCCGCCCTCCTGGAGGATCGTGAAAGACTGGCTTGCCTTGCCCAAGGTGCCACGGCGACGGATCTTTCGAACTGGGACGTCAAGCTGATGGGCAAGCGCATTGGTGCCATTTACCGCGAGGCTCTTGACCAGCATCGGGCAAGCAAGGGAGTGTCAACAAGGCCTCCTGTCCGAAATGTGGCGCTTCCGCGATGAACGGGTGTGACCTATGCGTTTGACAGTGATCGGGCAGGTTAGCGATGCCTGCTTTTCCGATTTCGGGCATGAAGTGGAGTGCGTTGATCTAGACGATAGGAGGATCGACGCGCTGGAAGGCGGTAAGATGCCAAAGAAGGCATCTTCTTTTTGCACATTGGACGGGGTTGTAATCTCCGCCTTGGCTCCAGGGACGCTATCCGGCGGATTGATATGATTTTAGCAGAAATTCCCGCCGCTAATCCGATGAAGACGCCGCGAGCCGAAGCTCTTCCCAGCACACGTGTTCTGCTCGTGCTCCCAACCTATTTTCCTGAGTCATATGGCGGCGGCGAGCAACAGACGCGGCGATTTGCTCGGGCTCTGATCGAAAGCGGCGTTTCCGCAACCATTCTGGCACCCAGACTGTCGCACTCGACCCCGAAACGGTCCGCCATAGACGGGGTGCCTATCCATCGCCTTCGTTTGCGCGCGGCGCCGTATTTGGGCGGGCGGCATATGCTGTCGTTCCTGTCGTGGTGTGTCCAGCTTGTGATCTGGATGCTGCGCCGTCGCGACGAATTCGATGTCGTACATATCATCCATGCCCGACTTCACGCTGTTCCGGCGGCATTGGCAGGGGCCCTCCTGCGCAAACCGGTTCTCGCAAAATTGGGCCGGGGCGGACGGTGTTTCGATCTCGACGCTGTGCGCGAAAAGAAAATCATCGGTCGCTGGGCGTCCGCCTTGATTAAACATCACGTCACGGCCTTCATCGCCAATAGCCGCCAAATCGCTAGTGATCTGAAGAGACATGGCATCGGCGCGGATCGCATTCATATGATTCCGAATGGGATCGATCTGCCCCGCAAGCCGCGCCGCGAGCCGAACGCCGATGGCAGCCGACGCTTTATCTGCCTTGGCCGCCTCGATCCGGAAAAATGCCTCGAGCACATGATCGATGCGTTCGCGGCACTTCCCGCCGACGCAAAGGCGCAACTCACCATCCTGGGCGATGGCCAGTGCCGCGCCGCGCTCGAGGAACAGGCGGCCCGGTTGGGCCTTTCCGGCAGGGTCACATTCGCCGGCGCGGTCGAAGATGTCTTTCCTTTTCTGTGGGACGCAGATTTCTATCTTTCCACCTCGGTGTCCGAAGGCATGTCAAACGCCCTGCTCGAGGCCATGAGCTGCGGCGTGGTGCCGATCGTCACCGATGTCAGCGGTGCGTCCGACGTTGTGGAGCATGAGTGCAGCGGCTTTGTGGCTCGCTCGCATGTGGAGTATTGCGGACTCCTTCGTCGCGCACTCGGCCTATCGAAGGCCAAGCGCGATGACATGGGAGAGCAAGCAGTGAACACCATCGCAATGCGCTTCAGCATGAAGAGGGCTGCCCAAGAGCAAATGAAGCTCTACGCGGCTCTTCTCAAGGAAGGGACCTCTTCGCTCCGCGTCCAGAGTGTGAATCGCACATGAAGCTCATCCTTTGCGCGCGGCAGCGGCATCCGCAGATTGTTGTTGAAGGCAACAAGACCGGGTTCAGTGAGCGGCTGCCGCCTCTGCGTTTGAATGGGGGCAAGGAGCTGCCGCCGAGGGAACAAACCAGATGAGGCTCATCCTCCAATATTGGTACCCCAAGCGGGAACAACACCGGACTGCCACCGCTATCTGTCGGTTTGACGGGATGTTTTCGGGCGTAGCGCTAGTGAGCTGCGAATGCCATCATGAAGTGGCTTAGGCGCAGATGGACCTTCGGCTGGAGCGTGTTTTCAAGCGGATGGCGTCCATAGCGCGTCGGCGATTGCCGTTTCTGTCGTTGGCGCTTGAGATGGTGCGCGCCACTGGGATGCACAGGATGCTTGTCGTTGCATTGAGCCGTCTCAAGTAGTTGAGCGCCTTGTTCTCAAGTCGGGGTGGTAGGCGCGTGAACGAAAACCGGAATTTGACACGCGAGGCTGCCCGGGGACTTTCCTGGTCGGGCACAACTCTGCTGGCCCGAATCTTATTGCATGTCCTGGTCACGGCCGTTCTCGCGCGCCTGCTCTCCCCCCGAGAGTACGGCATTGTCGGCGCTGCGATGATCATAGCAGCCATCGGCAATAACCTTGCCAATCTCGGCATGTCGCAAGTCGTGGTCCAGCGACGGGAGATCGAGGAGCGCCATGTCGGAACCGTAGTTTCCTTGTCCATGATGATGGCTGCCATTCTCGGCTTGCTTCAATGGGTGTTTGCACGGCAGATTGCCGATTTTCTTCGTGTGCCGGAATTGGTCCTCGTTTCGCGCGTCCTTGCGGTGATGATGGTCGCGAACGCGTTCAATCTGACCACCGAGGCCCTTCTGTCGCGGCACCTGAAATTCAAAATATCCTCCATGGCGAGGCTGGTCGCATGGATTGCTTCCCACGTCGGCCTAGCCATTCCGCTTGCCTATTTTGGGCTCAGCTATTGGGCCTTGGTGGTCGCGTACATGGCCGAGGCGTTCATCCTGGCCAGCATCTATTTTTTCATTGCCAGGGACTATCTCGTGAGTCCCCGTTTCGACATGCAGTCCTACCGCGATATCCGCAGCCAGAGCCTGGGCTATTCGCTGGCTGGTATATCGAGCTTCACTGCCAAATATATAGACAATATAATTGTGGCACGGTTGATCGGTACTGCAGAGCTTGGCATTTACTCGCGAGCATATTATCTGATCGCAATGCCGGCAAATCTGTTCGGCAATCTGAACAAGAGCGTCGTTTTCCCACTTCTGTCGAAGGTCCATCACGACAAGGCGCGACTACGCAGCGCTCAGCTCAAGGCGTATGCTTTGACTGCTGCGCTCTCTATACCTACCAGCGCGTTTCTATGCTGTTTTGCAAAAGAGGTTGTGTTGACTGTCCTCGGCGAAAAGTGGATGGATGCCGTCGTTCCTATTACCGCGTTCTCTGTAGTAATGTATTTCCGCCTAGGTTATAGAGTTTCCGGAGCCGTGATGCTTGCGACAGGCCAAAGTTACCAAACAGCCTTCATGGCGTTCGTTTATATGTCACTTGTCGCTTCATTCGCATTGCTCTCAGCACCCTACGGCGTGAACGCGGTGGCCTTTGCAGTGTCCGGCGCCATCGCGACGAGTTTCATCCTTTATGCGGCGGTCGGTTGTCGGATGACAGGATTATCAGCTCTGGATTTCGCGCTCGTCCATGTGCCGCCTGTCGCATTCGCCGCTGCGGTGTTCGCCACCGGCTCGGCGGTCAAAATGCTGCTTGCCGGATCGCCCGACTATCTTGTGCTCGCGACCGGGCTTTTCGTTACAGGTACATTGTCCGTTGTCACTGTCTATCTGAGAGCGTCGCTCCTCTTCGGGAAATATGGCGCGGAAGTTCTGCAAACGCTAACATCCAAGCAAACAAACCGAATGCATTAGATTTGCATAGCCCCACAATACCTGCGTTCTCGGCGTGTCTTGCGACAGACCATCAGAGGATATGGAATGCATCATGAAGGTACGGAGGCTTGACGATACAGTCGACGGAGTTCAGTCACGACGCCCCCTTACTGTAACCGGCTCAGGGGCGAGACCGTTTGTGAAGCCGGCGTCATGTATGCCGGCTATCAGGCAAGGAAATTCCAGATGAAGCTTATCCTCCACATTGGCACGAGCAAGACAGGAACAACTGCGCTACAATATTTCCTTTCCGCGAATGCAAAGAAGCTACGCGAGAGACGAATTTACTATGCTGTACCTCCAAGCCAGTTCAATTTCAACAGTGTTACCAACAGCTATTTGCTATCCGGCACGGATAACTTCCAGGCATTCTTCCTGCATCATCTGAGGGCGGCCGAACGAGACGGAGCGCACACGATCATTGCAAGTTCTGAAAACCTTTATTTGATCAGATACCTTGCGCGTTTCATGGCCAATAAATCCAGCGCCGACGCCCTATCACAGGAGCGCAACTTGATCGAACGGTTGCGTGCTTCCATTCCGGCGAAGATGGAATGCCGTGTGCTGTGTTATGTGAGAAGACCGGATCATTGGCTTGAGTCAATGTATAATCAGAACGTCAAGCGCGGTGTTCTGTTCACCGGAGATGTCATCGACTTTCTAAACACGATCGAGGATAGTTTGGATTATCGTCACTGCCTGTCCATCTGGCGCGAAGTCTTTGGAAGCAGCGCGTGTTTGGTACGCGTCTACGAGTCGGCGCTGCCGAATCTGATCGATGATTTCATGAAGAATGTCGTCGGGATCGAGTATCTCTCCGCATTCGTACGGCCCTATCGTCGGGCTAATGAACGCCTGAGCCGAGATGTCTTGGAGTATAAGCGCCTCAAAAACGAGCATATCCTGTTTTCTGAGCGGGCGCTGGAACGCAAGATCTATGCATTGGTTGATCAGAGAGTGACGAATCCCGACAATAATCACGAATACCTTTCACCCGATGAGAGAGCCGACCTCCTATCAAGGCTGGAACCAAGTATGAAGTTGCTACAGGCGGAGTTTTCTCTGCCCCCCTTTCCGCAACTCGATCTCGATGCGGCCAAGGCCACGTGGCAGCCCTACCCGGGACTTGCGCTCGAGAAGAGAAAGGAGATCGAATTCCACTACAACGCTGTTCAAGGTCGGATGGGCTTCCGTCTGGAGCGCATTCTGAGGCGATGGGCCTCCTTCACTCGCAGGCGATTGCCTTTTCTCTCATTGATATTCGACTTTGCGCGCGGCAGCGGCATACGCAGATTGCTGTTGGAGGCAACAAACCGATTTCAATGACCGGCTGCCGGGCGCTAAGGACTGGATACCGTGAACTTGTCTACGCCTATCCCGTGCCTATTCCGGGCCAATCGGCAAACGCCGTAAGCACCGATCCTGTCAGCGGTCTGCATCCGCTTTCTCCGTTATCGCATCAGGCGCGACCCACTTCCCTGGCTGTCGTTGAAAGGCTAAACTGAAACTTATGATATGCTGCGGAGCTTGTGAGGAGAAGCGCGATAGTAAGTAACGGGTGTCCATGCGGAGTCTCATCCCGAAACCAGCAATTATTGGCGCACGACAATGACCAACCGCCTTTCTCGCCGGGACCTGGCGCGGGCTGCATGCGCCGCCCTTGTGCTGGCGGCCTCCGGTCGCCCAGGACGGGATGCCCTCGCCGCCAGTCCGGCGCAAGGCTCGCAGCCGAAAACTCACTCCTGGCATCCTGGTCTGTTCCCGGAAATGATTGTGAAATCCTGGTTTCAGGAGGATCTGGCCGAAGGCGAAGTCTCCTCATGGCAATCCGGCGGCGTGAAACCGGTGGCTGCGGTGCAAGCCGAGCCTTCCCTGCGCCCGACAAAGCTTCCGAATAACGGCGGCGTTCTCTTCAAGAAGGGCACAAAACAGGCATTGACCTGGCCCGCCGATAACGATGCCCCGTATCTTCACCGCTGGTGGTTGGTGATCGCCCGGTGCAATTCGGCGGTCAACGCCGACGCGAAAAACGTTTCCGTTCTTTGCGTCAATGGGGCGGAGGGTGGCCTGGTGCATCGCCAGCCGCGGGTCTGTTTCAAGCCCTCGGCAGGCACATTCGTTTCGCAGCTCCATGACGGCAAGTATAAGAGTGAGGAGGGGCAATGCTCGACGGATTTTGACGACTGGAATGTCATGATCGGGTACCGCCGCGGGTTCGTGATGCAGGCTGTGGTGAATGGGGTCAAGACGGCCGGCCAGACGATTTATGCGTTGGCACCCAACCGTGTGAAATCGCAGAGCTTCATGGGCGATGTGAACGATCCGATGAGGGCCGATGTCGCGATCGACTGCGTCATCATCGGACAAAGCGAACTGAATGACTCGCAGGTCGACAAGCTGATGGGATGGGGCATGTGGCGCGTCGGCCGGCAATCCGCGCTACCCGACGTTCATCCCTATCGCCAGAGCCCTCCTTCAGCGTTGGATGCGAATGACAAACCGGCACGTTATGAGTTCGATTCAGCCTCGTGGGCGTCCTGGGCGGCCATCGGCAATGAGCGATATGCTCATCGTGGTGAGGCGGCGCCCCCGATCCACGGTTACACAACGGTTTTTTTTGACGACTTCGTTTCCAACACGGTAGTCGATGATTCCAAAGGCGCGCAAGGCAGCATCTGGTATGCGCCGACCCATCTGACGACCGTCGGTGTTGACGCCATTACCCAGCGGATCTCGGCGTCGCCCTCCTCCTATGTGCACGACGCCACCAGCCAGACGCTGGCGCTCCGGCTCTTGCATAAGGGCCGTTGGAGAACGGGGGCGTTCTCTTCCGTGAACAACAATGGCCAAGGGCGGTGTTGGGGAAAGGGGATCTTTGAGATCCGCGCCAGACTGCCGAAGATCGCAGCGCCCCGCCCTGGATTTTTTCCTGCTTTTTGGGCGTATGGCAGGGAGCATCTATTCTGGCGGACACGCAATCGTCTTGAGACGGACTTTTGGGAGTATGACGGCCTCAATGGGGCCTATATCAACATCAGCCAGCACGTGCACAAACCCAGACTCGGCTATGCAGATCCACATATCACGCCACGTGACGTGCGCCGGAAAATCGCCGGCGATCAAGTCGATCCATCAAGTGGTTTTCCCAGCACGATCGACGTATACGATGGCGAATTTCATACTTGGTACGCGCAGATCGAAGATGATTATACTTATTTCGTGATCGACGGCTATGAAGTGGCGCGCGTTCCGACGACACCGGAACTCGCAGCGAAAAAATACATCATGGTGGATTTCGCTTACGATGAAAAAAAGGGGCGCGCTCAACCGGACCCGTCGCAGACGTATGACATGGTCATTGACTATATAAGGGTCCGGCAGGCGGAAACGGATCTGGCTAGGGTCCCGACGAGCTTCAGCGCATTGCCGGCCTTCTCGGGCCAGGCTTCACCGGGCCAGGCGCTGACCGTCTTACCGAACGTTATTGCGTCGCAAATAGAGTGTCTATGGTATCGTGACGGCGTTCCGATCGTGGGCGAAACCGGCACAAGCTATGAGCTCAGTTCGCGGGATGTCGGGCATAAGATTCGCTGCCATGTTCGCGCGGTCTCTGTGCTCGACCAGCCAGAAGCCTGGACCCCGCAGAGCGAGACCGTCGGCTAGGTCATTGAGAGTGCGCGCCGTCAGGATGCGTCATCACTCTCCGTCGGACTGCCTGATGGGACTCTCCGTCGGACTGCCTGATGGGCTCTGCCACTAGTAATCCTACCCGCAACGAAACCGCAAGCGAGGAGAGTGAGTTTTGCCAACAGGCGGAAACCTCTTCGATATGCGATTGCCACAGCGGGCGGAACGATGGGGTCGTCGGCTGGAGCATGGCGAAGTCTTTCTTCGCCCGCTGGCATTGATACATCCAACAAGTTCTGTCTCCGGGAAAGAGAACATGCTAAAAGAATATCGCGCCGCGAGGGGGCTGTGATGCGTTATCTCCTCACATTCGCGATACTGAGCCTCTTCCTGCCAATCAGGCTCGAGACGGGTCTTGTATTGCTGCGTCCGTTCGAGCTGATCGTATTGCTGATGCTCGTGATTGGCATGGCGACGGGTCGTTGGCGAAATTTGGCTTTTTCAGCCGGTTTTCTACTGCTCCTGCCCTTCCTGGGCTGGCACATGGTCTCGGCCTTCAGCGTGGACGCAGAGAACGGCCTGCGCGAGCTGTTGCAGATGTCCATTGTGGGCGCCTTTGCGTTCGCCATCGCACAGGAGGCTAGATGGCTCGAGACGCAGAAGGCCGTCAACATCTTGCTTTTCGGCATGGTGCTGATTCTCGCCTATACGATCACCTGGCATGTCGCCCATGGCTACTCGGTCGGTTGGAAGCATCTGGTCGAACCGAGGCTCGCGTTCACCTTCCTTCCAATTGCGCTCGCAGGGCTCCTCCTCTTCGTCAACCGGGGCAAGCGGCGCACCCTTTGGTTTGTATGGGCGGGGATACTTCCCCTGCTCGTGCTATCTGGGGAACGCAAGGCGTTTTTGATCTATCTCTTTCTGACCGCCGCGCTTCTGATGCGAGGACGGCTCGCTGCGATGGTACCAGCGATCGCCGCCGGCTTCGTGGCACTTTTCGTGCTGTCGACCACGATAGATAACGCCTATATCGAGAAGCAAATGCAGACCATCCTCGATCCGCTGAGCATGGGGCAATACGACTATCTGGCCGCGACAGGGAAATATGCCCCTGGAGACACCCCGAGCAATGTCCAGCGCGCGTTTGCTTTCATTCTGTCCAGACAACTCATCTCCGAACATCCACTAATGGGCGTGGGCACGAACCAATTCAAGAATATTATCGATTCGGAGTTCAGCGGACTTCCTGACGAGTTGCGGCTGGGGATACATGGCGAGTTTCAACGCATCCTCACCGAGAACGGCATCATTGGGCTCAGCCTCTATATTCCCATATGGATTGCTGCATGGTTTCGCTTAAGCCGTACTCTAAGCTGGGCCCTTTCTCACGGATTGATCGGAGCGGCCCAGGCACGGCTTCTGCCCCTCGTGATCCTTGTTCCTTGCGCCTTTTACGTTGGAACAGAAGCCTCCGGCACACGAGCTTTCGTCACGCTAATCCTTGTCTCGCTCCTGCCTGAATTGACGCGGCACGGGCTTTGCCTATCATTACACAGGATACGGAGGAGCCACCCCAGGAGCATAAGGCATCCTCGATTTCTCGGGAGCCCCTTGCTAGGAAACACAAGATGAGTGTGTCGGTTATCCTGACATGCCACAATGAAGAACGCTTCATTGTGCAGGCAGTGGAAAGCGTGATCAATCAGACCGCGTCGAGCCGAATCAAAGAGATCATCATTGTCAATGACGGCTCGACCGACGGCTCGGCGGAGGTCATCGCGGCGCTGGCTCGCAGGGAGCCGCGCGTACATGTCCTGACGACGGCGGGTATCGGGCTTTCATCGGCGAGGAATCTTGCCATCAGACATGCTGCCGGCGATCTTATTGCAATTCTCGACGGCGATGATCTCTGGGCTGAGGACAAGCTTGAGCGTCAATTGGCCATCTTTGACAATGGCTGCAAGGCGGGTCTTATCTACGGTGATTTTGTCGATTTTTCCGCTCCGGATCTTTCCGATGCTTTACACGTTGCCGTTCGCCGCTATCGCGCGGGCCAATGCGATACGTTGCCGACATATTTTCTGCTTGATGGGCCGATTATTCCTTCCAGTATGGTTATGCGGCGGGAGATGGTCGAAGATATTGGGTTATTCAACGAGGCATTCAGGGCTGGAGAGGATACAGAGTTTTGTATGCGCGCAGCCGAGCGTTGGACATTTCAACATGTGGCCGACGCACTCGTCTACAAACGGCGCCATGGCTCGAACATAACCCGCAGACTCGACACGCTTCTGCCGGTAGCCGAAGGCCTCACGCGAGAATGGGTCATGCGACGGCCGGAGCTTGCGCACCTCGCGCGCCGACGCAACGCGCGTTTTTATGGGAAAGCCGGCAATGATTGCGTGGCTCAAGGCGAAAAGAAACTCGGAGCGCGCTTACTCATTCGGGCGATGCGACACGATCCATTGTCCTGGCGGGTGTACGTTTATTTTTTTCTTTGTGCCCTGCCGAGGGGCATGGATCCGCAGGTGCGCCGTGCAGCCAAGCTGTTGTTCTACCGCGCCTTGCGCAAAGACTTTGCTGACGGCTCTTAAAGATGCTGGCGGAATGGGGAGAGGTCGAGCATCTCATGCGGCAGCCGGGAAATCCTTCTGTACCGATTATTCTGTACCGCCGCGGCGCGACCATCACGGAGGCGAAATCAGAGCTCTCTGGCGCGCGAGCTGCCGAGTATCCGGTTGTGCATGGTCAGCCGGCACTGATCGATTTCTCTTGCAGTCTCGTGCGTGCCGATGTGCTGACGGCAAGTGGGATCTCAGCCATAAAGAGGCGGCCGAACTGGCTGAGGATCACCAAGGGGTGGCTCTTCGGAACTGCGAATCTCAGCGCGCGCAACGTTGTCAGCTTTCGCGATCACGTTCTCTCCCATGGGATTGAGCGCCCCCTCGTGCTCATGATCGGCGCCGCAACCAAGGGGGCTGGGACCGATGGACTTTATGAAACCGAAGCCGTTCGACAGATTGCATTCGACATCTACCCGTCCGCATACACGCATTTCATCGCGGACGCTCATCAGATTCCGCTTGCCAGCGGCTCGGTGGACGGCGTCTGCATTCAGGCGGTCCTCGAGCATGTGATTAACCCGGAACAGGTCGTTTCAGAGATATCTCGCGTGCTCAAGCCCGGCGGTCTCGTCTACGCCGAGACACCGTTCATGCAGCAAGTGCATGAGGGCGCTTATGATTTTACGCGCTTCACTGAGGTCGGACATCGCTGGCTGTTCCGGAATTTCGAAACGATCAGTCGCGGAGCGCTCGGTGGACCCGGCTTGTCACTCTACTGGGCGGCGAAATATTTCGTACGTGGCCTTACCCGGAGCCGGTGGCTTGGTGACGTCTTTAGTCTTCCCTTCGCGCTGGCCGCGCTCATGGACGGCATGATCAGAGAGGATCACAAGATTGACGGCAGCAATGGGGCCTATTTCCTGGGAAGGCTCACCGGAACCAGCATCTCATTAAGCAGCATTGTCGACGAATATCGGGGTGCTCAACGCTAGTAACGGGAACGGCGATATTGTCTGAGTTGCTGGCGATTTCCTGGAGGAGTTCGAGGTTCTCGCCGATCAGCGTTGCGACGTATTCGATCGTGTAGACCATGATTGGGCGTGCCACGGTGCAGCTCGCCGAGCTTGATAAACAATCGCTCAAGGATCACGAGCTCTACGGTTGATGACGACACCGGGCGGACTTCCGTGGTGCTTCAACAATCCTTCATCGTTTGGCGATATTCATTGGTTCCCGACTCCGGGAAAAGCTGAGCAGCTACTTTGGCCTCGGGCTCAGCCCCATTTCAGCTCCGGAAACGTCGCGCCTGCACAGGTTGCCCAGTCGAAGGTGCGTGCCCGTGATTTGGCAAGAGCACCGTCGCGCTCACGCAGTTCTGCATTGGCCACATAGGTTGCTATCGCGCGGGCCATCGCGTTCACGTCCTCCGGGGGCACCAGCACACCAGTGGAGCCCATGACCTCGGGTATGCCGCCGACGGCCGTCGCTATCGAAGGACATCCTTGCGCACCGGCCTCAACCAACACTAGCCCGAAGCCCTCGATCTTTCCCTGTAGCTCTCGTGCGAACAATGTGTGGCACGCCGCACGGCGGTATAAGCGCTTTAAGTCGTCGTCGGACAGCCTACCGGTAGCGATCACTGGAACACGAGCTCGTGCCGCTTCATCCAATATCTTTGAGGCATAGGCCTGATCTTCGGCCCGTCCAGCCATCACAAAGATCGGATTGTCTAATCCGTATTCATCGCGCGCGCTCGCGATAGCCCGGACAGTTTCCAACTGGCCCTTCCGAGGCTCGATACGTCCGACTGCGCAAATGACGCTTGCAGCTTGTGGTACAGCTGCAAGTTGCGGGTGTTCAAAATTCCCATGGATTGGCTGAAACCACATGGGATCCACGCCGAGATACGTGACGACACCCTTCCGGGGCATTCCAAAACTTTCGGAAAAGATCCGCAGCGTCGCATGTGAGTTGGCGAAAACGACCTCTGCTCCTTCGTAGGCGCGGCGTACAAACCGAAAAAGGATGGAATCGGTCCTGAATTTGCTGACTTCGCTGCCATGAATCATCGCTCGATACCCTCTGCGATGGAACGGTCGTAGCACAAATGTCACAAGTACACTGCGTATGTCGGCGGCCAAAAACAACCTGTCCTTAGGAACGTTGCGCAGAATAGAAAGCGCCCGTAGCGCCCCGAATGGAGAAATTTGATGATGCCGCAGAATGCGATGGGTATCCGGCTCCTGGGGAACGGCAGGAAAGTCAGGATAAGCAGGCGCTATGACGGTCGCAACGTGGCCACTAGCACGAACGATGTCGACCAACCGTCCGGCGTATGTTCCGATGCCACCAGGAAATGGATGATATTCGTACGTCATCAGGATGATGCCGTGCGGAGGCTGAGATATCATGGGTCAAGAACTCCCAACGCCGCCCGCCTCGCCTTTAGCCGATATGAGGGGATACTGTAGACGGGCTGCCTGCTCCACAGCTAGGCCCGGTAATACTGACTATAACGTTCACTGTAAAATTCGGCACTGCCGAACTTTTGGTACCGCTTGATTCCTTTGATATCGACCTTGTTGAGCAGAACGCCGATGCATTTATCCGCCAGGATCGGGTTGTTGTTGAGGATTTCGCGCACGAATGTACGAGCGGTCACACCCCATTCAACAACCAGAACAAGGCCGTCGAGGTGCTGGACAAAGGACCTCACGTCCGCGACTGGAGCCAACGGGGGCAAATCAACGACGACGTAATTGAACATGGGGCCCACCTTGAGCAGAAAGTCGCCCATTTTCTCGATAGGCTGCACGGTATTTGCGAGCTTTTGTTGGCTCTGGTTCACGCCGGGCAGGAACCTCAATGGCAATGACTGATGGGCCAGCAAGTCTGTCGGATTGAGTTCTCCAGCCAACAAGTTGGCCAGGCCTCGTTCCCAGCCGTTGGCTAACATAGGGGACAAGCCCGGATTGTGGATATCGGCATCGATCAACAACGTCTTACAACGCTGCATAGCAAGAACCATCGCTAAATTAGCAGCGACCAGCGACTTCCCTTCTCCCGGGAGGCAAGAAACTATGCCGAGCGCCTTGGTGCTCTTCCTTGGTAACTCGACGTCAACAGCGATTTTCACCGTTCGCATCGCTTCAGCGAATTCCGAGCGCGGATGTTGCTCTACCCAGTTGAAAGCGCTGTTCCCCACCTCGATGAATGACGGCTCTCCGGCAGCACGATCGTGCTTGTTTCGGCGAATTGGCTTCCCGTCCAGCAAAGGGATCATTCCGAGCGTCTGAAGTCCGAGCTCATCGCGCACTTGAGCCGTCGTGCGGAAAAAGCGCTCACGGTACTCCCGAATTCCGCCCACACCGGCGCCAACCATGCCGGCGACTACGACGCAGAACGCCAACGTAAGACTCCTGTTCGGAGAACTCGGTCTGCTGGGGGTTGCTGCCTCCGAGATAGTCCGCGCCTCCGTCAACGCCATCGAAAGGTTCTGCAGGCTCGCTTGGTACTGCTGCAGGACCTGTTCATATTGCGACTTGAGAGAGGACGCCTCAAGTTCGAGCTGGCGCAAGGTAACCAGCGTTTCCTTGGTCAGCGTATTGTCTGTTCGAAACCTGTGGATTGCGAGCTCGGCATCGACCGATCGCTTCCGCACCCTCTCGAGCTCTTCCGCCAGTGCGCCGCGAGCTCGGATAATCGACTCGTCTTTGGCTCCGACTTGGTCAGAAATATAGATTTCTGCATACTTACTGGCTATTTTTTGCGCCATTTCGGCGCTAGGCGACCGAAATTGGACTTCCAGAATGTAAGAAAGCCCTACACGAGCTACCGTTATATTCTCAGCCAGAATGCCAAATGCCTGCCATCGAGTATCGGGTCCTCGCGCGGCACTCGATTCCACCGGCGCTCCGCTTGCTTCGGAACTGCCGATGAATGGCCACCGAGCGACCGATCCTGTGAGACTGTTGAGCAATGAATATGGCGCCGACAAGAAAGAGCGATCGGTAGCAAGACCGAGGCTGTCAACGACCTTTAGCCCGATGCGGTCGGAAAGCAACAATTCGACCTGACTCAGCATCATCGGGTCGAGCTGTGCGGAGCTTCCGCTCTCTGTTAACTTCGTTATGATGGATGGCTGGTTCTTGTCGATCAGGATTCTGGCCGTCGACTCGTACAATGGCACCTCGGCCCAAAGATACGCCAGCCCCAGCACAAGTCCTGCGAGCGCGCATGTAAGGACGAACCTCAACTGCCGTCGCGCTGCCGCCACGAGCGTTTCGAGATCAATCGTTCCCCACGGAGGATCGCCGAATGTGAAGGCAGGATCCGGGTGCTTTTCAACTTCGCGGAGCATAAGCCTTCAAACCCGTGGGATGAGACTGGCAGCGCATTGGCAGTGACAAACACCATACCACATTGTCTGGCTGAATGTCTGCAAATTCAGTATCGATGCCCGCGGAGCACAGGCATACCGCTCGGGGCGGGCATCAGCCCGCTCTTCGCCAAAAGCGCGACTCCTGACCTCGATGCAATAAACCGAAACCTCACGCGGCCCATGCTCCGACTGCCGCAATTCCGCTGCATGTCGTAAGCTCCAATTGAAGGAAGAAATTGAGTCGTATTGCCAAATGGCAAAACATCTGAGCAAGAGATTCCGGGGCTCAGGTTGAGCCTGTCCTGCGGGAAACAAGGATGTCGATTGGAATGGCTCGTCGATCACAGGCGCGCGATAACGATCACCGCAAGGGTCCTGCGCGCATCTGGCGCCTCGCGGAAAGCCTCTCCGATACCAGAATAAGACAGGCTGCAGTCACATTTTGTTTCGTGGTGTGGGGTGTCATCTTGGTGATCGTCCTGCTCTAGCAGCCAGAGCCTATAAAGGCGGAGGGGGCCCGCCTCACTTACTAAGTGGCTCGGCAGTTGTTCCCTTTCGGCTCATCGCGCGATGCGTGATTTCGGAGTCACCGATTTTTTGGAGACCGAGCGCCACACTAGCACTATGACAGCAACAAAGTACCCGATCTGTATCAAGATCCCACAAATTAACGTTTGGACAAACGTGCTCCAGAGGGAGGCGGTGAGCAAATATGTACTGATGGCGAATGCCAACAGTACTATGATAAGGCCTCGCAAAAAAGGCAAAAAGGACATCGCCGTCCCACTCGCAGCCGCTGACGTGATGCGCTCCTTGGCTATCCAGGCCTCAGCGCATTAACCATCATAACATATCGGATCGGGTCAAAGCGACCGATATATTAGCAGGTGCGAATAAAGACACCCCAACCTGTGCCAGGACGCTTGCTTCCAGGCGACCAACTCCCGTTCGACCATCCACGGCTTCTCGGCCGTCGACCACCGCCGCCGTCGCTCGCGGCCGTTCAGGATCTCAATCTTCGGAATGCTACCAGTCATAGACACGACATTACTCCTATCCCTTATCAAGATGGAGATCGTGTCCGGTTCATTCGGGGGCTATTTCATACGGATCCCCTCCGAGGCCATACCTTGTTAGCGTGCGCAATGCACATCAAACCAATCATGCCAGACAGGGTCAGGATCACCGGTGTGGCCAAGATCAAAGGCAAGCCACGTAAATGCAACTTCCTTCATTTGCCGCCACGGGCCATCAGTCTCATCACCGAATGGACCCGAGGAGCCGTAGGCAGACTGTTTCTTTGCAACATTCTCTGGTGCACGGCGACCCAGCATACGTCGAACACGACTTCGCAATGGTCTTAGATTTCGTGACCATTTTTTGGCCTGATCGGGGCTATAACTTAGCTGCCGAAGATTCTCCTGCGCAATCAGTTTGAAACGCGAATAGCCGAGATTGTGCATCAAGAACAGATCCTCCAAACGGCTCTTCTCAAACGAGACGAATTGAGGGAGATCATTTGGGTCAAGTGCCTCCAAGCAGAAATGATCTGCAGTCTCGATATCAACCTTGAGGTAATGGGGTGTTCCAAACTCGGCCAAGATGTCGTTCATCGGTCGGCAAGTGACCTGGATCTCATGAGACGTGTTGTTGCACGTCTCCGCATTTTGCCTATCGAATGAGTTGAACTCGGGATTGCTACTGATCCAAAATGAGGCTTGTCCGTGACTTGGCCCAATCGCAGCCTCAACGACGTGAACTTGGCCCTTCTCGATCTCAGCAGCAAACCGTTTTCGCCCTGCTTCCGCTTGCGCAGGGTCTGCCTCAATCGCCACCACACGATAGCCTTGGCTCACATAGAACGCCGTATCATCGCCATTATGCATACCGACGTCATAAACCAAGTCGCGGTCCACGTTGCCCTCCTAAGGAGATGAGGTGCAAAGCAAGATACTAAGATAATAAGTTGGCCGCGCTCTGCCTAAATCACCCTTCCGAAGGAGAGTAGCATTAGGGTCTTGACGATACTATCGTTAGCATGACCCGCCCGCCTGATATCCGCTCGACCTCCGACCGCGAAATACGGGATAGGTTGTTCATCACGTCGCGCAAATGGCGCAACTTCGCCTCGGCGGATGAAATTTTAGGCTTGTCATCTGCGTCCCCCAATAAGCAGCACGACAATCATAACAAAGAAAATCTTCCCCATATGAGCGAATTAACTGCAAAGCGGGAAGCGTTCGCGCTAGTCTATATCGAGTGCGGGAACGGGCAAAACCTGCCGGAGCGCCTTCGATGTAAGGGAGAACACCAAAGTTGCGAGCGTCAAGTTCTGCAAAAAAATGGCGTGGCATTCAGCGGTGGTGTGTCGCCGCGCAGCTTCCGTGTTTAGCGGAGCGGCGGACATGGCGGCCGCGCCTCAGGCGGCCAATGCCGCTCAGGCCACCAGAACGCGACTGCCATCAGGTTAGCGCGCGACCTCGCTGGCCGGCGGTGTTGCTTCCGATCGGCGACACAACGGCGACGTCAGCCATAGCGTTTGGGCTCCACGACTGCACCAGATTGACGAGCACGAGCATCTCGAACGATAGCAAAAGCGTGATCGCCGCGATCGCGGTGGCCGCCGGATAGTTGTATTCTTCCAGCCGGATGATGATCAGAGTGGGGCGTCTCGGAACATCGGCCGCCTTGTTGCGGTTGTTCAGAGCGTAAATTCGCCTCAAAAGAATGGCATTGTGAGAAAGGTCTACGTCGATGTCATGCTCGAGCATTGCGGGGTGATCGCGAATGTTGAATAGATCGGTGCGCTGGATGCGGGCAGGCAGCTGCGCTGCGCTCGCATGCATGTTTTTGTTGTTCGCAAACGCGAATCTATCGAATGGCCTTGCCCTAGCAGAGGAGCACAATGCCGGCGAGTACCGTCTGCAGACAGGCGACGTGATCGGCTTCGCTGTCATAGGCTATCCCGAGATGCAAAAGCGAGCTGTGATCGACCAAAGCGGTGGAATTGTGTTGCCGGTCCTGGGCCCGCTAAACGTTCTCGGGAAGACAATAGAGGATGTTCGCAAGGAGGTAGTTGAGGTTTTAAAACCAAAATCCCTTCCGCAGCGATCCGCCGACGGCACTGAGACTTGGACTGGTTTTTATCCGGATCAGATTGTAGTTGATATTGAGGAATACCGACCCGTCTATATTGACGGGGACATTGCCTCTCCTGGGACTCAGGCCTTCAGACCAGGCATGACTGTCCGACAAGCTGTGGCGGCTGGCGGCGGTTACCAGCTCGGTCGCGGTGAGCTTCAAAACCCTGAAATGACAGCAGCGGACCTTGGCGGCCGCCTCCACATTCTGCGCATCAAGTACCAGGAAAGCGAAATCAAAGCTGCTCGCATAGAGGCGCAGCTGAGCGGCGCCAGAGCGATTGAGCTTCCGGACGCAGAACGTGACCCGAGCCTCGAACATCGTCGCGACGAAGCTTTGCAGCAGGAGGGCAAGCATCTTGAAGCTGTCTATGCGGATCAGGAGAAGGAGCGCGCTTCAATTAAGTTGGCCGCAACCAAGGCGGAGGAACGAATGGGCTACCTGAAGGAGCAGCAGAAGGCGGATCAAGCGGGCGCAGCCGCAGATGCGGCGGAACTTGTTCGCCTCAAGAAGCTCTTCGAAAAAGGTCTGATCCAGATCACTAGCGTCAACAATGCTCAACGCGCAGTGTTCTTGTCAGCGACCCGCGCTTTGCAAACCAACTCTGAGATCGCTCGACTTGAACGCGACCAAGGGGATTTGCAGCGCAGTCTTGATAAGCTTATCGACCAGAGTCGAATTGACCTGTTGGCTGACTTGCAGGCTGAACGCGCGGCGATGACGCAAATGCGCGCTGAGATGGATTCACTGACCAAACAAATCGCCTACGTGATGCAGATGCGCAGCGACCTTGTAGGCGAAGGGGACCGAATTACGATCGGTGTAACCCGCTCCACTGACGGACAGGCAGCGACGACCGAGGCGACTGAAGATACTCTGCTTGCTCCGGGTGACACCATCACAATTACGCTGGAGGTCCCACCAGGAGCGGTCGCGAACTAAACAATTAAATCTTGTAGAGGTGGCGCGTAGTTGCACGTGTCCTATGGAAATGTGGTCCGGGCCAAGATCGTTTTGGTGGCCGCTCTGGGTCCGGGCAATGACGTGACTGCCGCGTGCGCCATCAAAGCCTGGGATCAAGCATCTAGCCTCATACAGTTCGGGCTCGGCACGCCCGAACAGGGACGCGCTCACCTCTCCAGATAAATCTTTCCATAAAGAGGCCGAGACTCGGCGTTTCGCATCCGTTTCACTCGAACCTTGATCCAGCGAGGAACCAGCCCCCGGCAGCAGACGTCGACCGTGTGAGGCAGACGTGAAATGGCCGTGCGCGGCTCCAGGACAAAGAGCTTCTTCGACAGGTACCAGGCTGCGGAAAGCCGCCCTTGAACCAAAGCTCTCACGGCAAGCCCATTGATCGTGTCAAGCAGATGGGCATTGAGATCGCTCCCAAATTGCGGATATTTCTCGCGAAACTCGGCTATGACAATTTCATACGAACGAAACATCTGCATGACATCGCTCGACATGTTGCCGATCGTCCTCCGGTAACCCACTAGATGTTGTGGCACGACACGAAACTCGTAATTCTCCGCTATTCTGAGGCACATTAGAAAATCTTCGCAGCCTTGTGCGTTCCTCGCCCTCAGGGAAGGATCAAACTGTCCTGCCCGCTCGAATGCGGAGCGACGTACAAGCATCGAACTTCCGTTACCGACAAAGTTGTTTCTGCACATGCGTTGCAGCACGCGACCCTCAGCATCGGGCTGTTTGAACGAAAATATCCGACCGTGCTCGTCGATCTCCGCAAACCAGCAATATGCCAGGCCAGCTGACGAGCCTCCTTCCTGCAGGACGCGCAGTTGCAGTGCGATTTTGGATGGAGCCCAAAGATCATCCGCGTCCACGAACGCTAGAAACTCCGCATCGGTGGCAGCGGCGCCGCTGTTGCGTGCGTGCGCAACACCCGCGTTCGGCTGCCTGAAAAGGCGTATACGCCGATCTTGCTCGGCATAGGCGGCCACAATTGACGCGGACCGGTCCGTCGACCCATCGTCCACTACGACAATGTCGAGCGCCTGGTGGCTCTGCTGGCAGATGCTGGTCAGCGTCGGAAGAATGGTTCTCTCGGCATTGAACATGGGCACCACGACGCCTATCACAGTGGCATTGTGCTGGCTCATTTGCCTTCGTCTTCTCTCACGACGTGGTAAAATGGCATATTAGGGCCGGTAGTTCCATCAGAATTCACTACTTTAGCTGATGGAGGATTCAATCACGACGGCCGAGCGGCAAGGCAGAGGTCAAACGCGTGGTTCCCGCGGTTCGTCGCCGGAGGTCCCATCACGCCGTCGCGTCGGCATTGGTGGACTACTTGCTGGGCGTAGCGCCCCCCAAGCTCGGCACAATACGCACAGGGCTTCAGATTGCCTCCGGTTGATCTGAGGCAGTGTTTTGGATGTTGGTTGTGGAGACATTGCGACGATACGTATCCAGGCGCTTACCCTTGGCGAGCCGCCGGTCGTTTCCAACGAGGAGATGGCGCGGATGATCGAGCAGATGAAGAAGATGAGCTATGGCCAAGCGCCGGATCCGGAGGGAACGAACGATTTGGCGCGGCCGCGCGACGCTGCGGTCTAGTGCTGCTGCGGCAGATTTTAATGGAGAGATGCAACGCCAGGTCGAGATCGCCGGCTGCCCACGCATGCACGCGATTCAGCCGTTCATCGTTCAATCACCGGCATCCAGGGACATACCATTATGGCGACATGGCACCGGATCTCCAGGGCCGCCGACGATACCTATCAAGACGCAACGCCAAAATCACCTCCGGCCGCCGTGTGCCACCGGCAACTGGAAACGATGCCGGGCGTTGCTGTGACGAAGAGGCTATAAGCCTGTCTGGCAGCAAGTTGGTTGAGGAAAGCCCACCGTCATGAAGCCAATGAACGAAGAGCATCTCGCAGTGCTGCGCAGGCACATGGTCGAGATGATTGCAATCCATACCGACCTTGCAAGCGAAGAGCTCGGCAAGGCGGCGCTCGATGAACGGGTGATGGCAGCAATGCAGCGGGTGCCGCGCCATCTGTTCGTGCCAAGCTCGGTCGCGCCTTATGCCTACCGGGACATGCCATTGCCGATCGGCTTCGACAAAACCATCTCGCAGCCGTTCATCGTCGCGCTCATGACCGATCTCCTTGCTCTCCAACCGCACGACGCGGTGCTCGAGATCGGCACCGGGCTGGGCTACCAAACCGCAATTCTCGCGGAACTCGCCGGGCACGTTTGGAGTGTCGAAATCATCGAGGAATTTGCAAGCCATGCCGAGGCTCTGCTGCAGGACCTCGGTCTGTCCAATGTCAGCATTCGTGTCGGGGACGGGTCTCGCGGCTGGCCCGAGCACGCCCCATTCGACAAGGTCCTGGTCAGCGTCGCGGCTGGGCGGGCGCCACCGGCTTTGCTTGAGCAGCTCAAACCGGGGGGCCGCATGGTTCTGCCTGTGGGCCCTGAGCAAGGGCAGTTGCTGACGGTCATCGACAAGGATCCGGCAGGACAACTGAAGACCCGCAAACTCATCCCGGTTCGGTTCAGCCGGCTCGAAACGGTCTAACGCCGTCTTGCGGCTGCTTCGCGTCCGCCCGCTTGAGCATCGCAAATGCGCGATTCATCCGTTGCAGCGCTGTGGCGTTTGCCAGCAATGCGTAAAGGGCGAACCCGCCCGTCAGAATCCAGGGCGAAGCGGCGCCCATGGCGGTCGCCAATCCATCGGCGACCAGCAGCACGCAGATTAACACCAGGCGCTCCATCCGTTCGAAGAAATCCGGCCATGCCTGGTTGTCTATAGGGATTTCGATCGCCGTCCGCGCCTTGGCGTAGCTGGTGAGGATACCGCCGGCGAATGCGAGCATGGCGATCGCCCACAGATCGGCAACCCAGCCTATTGCCGCAAATACGGCAAATTCCTGATAGCGGTCGGCCATGGCGTCGAAATAGCCACCCGCCTTGGTGCTCATATGTCTGCGACGAGCAACCGCGCCGTCGAGCGCGTCGAAGGTGAAGGCAAACGCCAGGCAAAGGCCAAGGGCAAGGCTTGACTGGTGGTACAGATAGGCGGCGCACGACAGGGCGACGAGCGCCAGCCCGCCTGATGTGACCTGGTTCGGGGTCATGCCGATCCCGATCAGCGGCGAAGCGGCTTGCTCCCATAGCGGGTCGATACGACGTTTCATGAGACCGGCGATCATGATGACTTGGCTCCTCTTATGATGTCATTCCGGGAGCTTAACCGGCAAATTGTGGGTTCGTTCCAGCGCAACTGCCGTTGTGTCGCTGTCGCCATCGACCGGCGGTCCAAAGCGCGTCGCGGCTGAATGGATTCATGCGACGCGCTTTAGGTTCTTGTTGTTATGCAAGTCGATATCGCAAAAACCGCTGCGCACCCCCGGTCAGGCGCGAGGGCAGCTTTTGCGCGACATGCATTGGCGGAAGTAACCGGAAAGACTGTTATAACGCCTATTCGCAAGTTCACGGGGAAGCCGTCCGAAACGCCATGCGTAAATTTCTGCCTAAGCTTGCTTACTTGCTCGCGACCTCTGGCGGCGCAGGATTATCTCCGCTATGGCCGGGCACCGTCGGCGCCGGCGTCGGAGTGGCCGTTGCCGCGGTCCTGATACCTGCATCGCCCTGGCTGATCGTGCTCGCCTATATGGCCTTGTTCGCCGTGGGCGTATGGGCGTCGTCGCATGTCGTCTCCCATACCAGGACGGAGGATCCGCAGATCGTCGTCATCGACGAGACCTTCGGCACCGCCGCAACGCTTTCCATGCTGCCGCTGGACCCGGTCTGGTGGGCAGCAGGTTTCCTTGCTTTCCGGTTTTTCGACGTCGCCAAGCCTTGGCCCATCGGCGTCGTGCATGAGAAGGTAAGGGGTGGACTCGGCATCATGCTGGACGACGCGGCTGCGGCTGTCTTCGCCGGGGCGTCGCTGCTTTTGCTGAACGAATTGATTCACCGTTTGCCGTAAGGGAGGACATCTCAGTCTTCACCTGCCACTGTCGAGCTTGAGGCGGCCCAGCGGGAAAACAGGCTCTCTCTCCACTGAAAATCGGCCGGAGCGGCGCTAGACCGCAGCGTCGCGCGGCCGCGCCAAATCGTTTGTTCCCTCCGGATCCGGCGCTTGGCCATAGCTCATCTTCTTCATCTGCTCGATCACCCGCGCCATCTCCTCGTCCGAAAGGACCGGCGGCTCGCCAAGGCTAAGCGCCTGGACATACATGCGCGACAGGGTTTCGACCTCGTTCGCCAGCCACAACGCCGCTTCCATGGTCTTGCCGAGCGAAATCTGCCCGTGTTGGCCGAGCAGACAGGCGAGGCGATCCTTGAGTGCAACCAAGGCATTGTCGGACAAGGCCTGCGTGCCAAAGGTTGCGTATTCCGCGCAGCGGATGGTGGTGCCGCCAGCCACTCCCGTCATATAGTGGAAGCTCGGGATCGTCTTGTGATGGCAGGCAAGCGTCGTGGCGTAGAGCGAGTGGCAATGCAGCACGACCTCGATCTCCTGCCGCTCTCTCAAAATGTCGCGGTGGAAGCGCCATTCCGAGGAGGGCCGTCGGCCGACATAGGTACCGTCAAAGCCCATCTCGACGATGTCTTCGGGCGTCATCGTTTCGTAGGGCAGCGACGAGGGTGTGATCAGGAAACCGTCGCTGCAGCGCACCGACAGGTTGCCGGCATTGCCCTGGTTGATGCCGCTGGAGTTCATCCGGCGGCAAACATCCACCATCTCGCGGCGCAGATCGCTGTCATCAGTCATCGATTGTTCCTTTTGCTGGTTTTGCGCTGTTGCAAGTTGTTTCGCTTGATCAGTTCGCGCCACCGCTGTGCATAGGCTGCGAGCGCCTCACGACCGCCGGCAAAGGCAGTCGGCAGGCTGACTGCGATGGGAGCCGGCGTGTCACGAGTTTCATGTTCGCCAAGTAACGCCGCACCCGAAGCGGTGCCATAGGAGTCGAGGTTGTAGACCGTTTCGGCGTTTGGCCGCAGCGCGGCAACCAGTGTGGCGTAGAGCGGATCCCTCAGGAAGGTGCCATCCAATGCAACCAGCCCGTCTTCGTTCAGCACATCGATACATTCCACCGTCAGCAGCGCGGCATAGAGCACTGCGAGCGCCTTGCGCTCAGCAGGGGTTTCTGCAGGCGGCCCCTCAAACCCGCCGCGCCCAGCGCTACCTGGAAACAGGCCGTCATCGTCGCCGAACGACGGCAATGCGAAGGTGCCGCGCTCAATCAACAAGCTGACCAGCGCAGCGTCGGCCGCAGTTCCTTCTTGCCCCTGCCCTGCCACCCCCTGCCCGGCCACATGACTGAACTCTCGTCCGCCCATGCTCAAAACGCCGCCGACCGGGCGTCCTGTCACGTCGCTGTTCAGCACCATTCCGCGATTTTCATCGAGTTGGTCGAGAGGTGTCGCCGCGCACATTCCGACAATCCAGGTTCCGGTAGAGATCACGCAGGCGTCGCTCATGCCTGCCGCCTGGTAGCGGTAGAGGTTCAGGCTGCTGTCGTGGCCGCCGGTCAGGACGGACAGCTTTTCCGGTATGCCGTGCCGGCGCGCCAGATCCTGCCGGATTAGCCCCAACGTCTCCCAGGCCGGATGGAATGGCGGCATGAGGCGCTGCCATCCCTGCCCCGCCACAATGGGCGACCACTGCTTGCGCACATTGTTCCATAGATGTGACTGCGCCGAGAGGATCGTCGTTTCGGCCGCTGGCACGCCTGACAGCCGCCAGGCCCAATATTGAGGCAGGCCCAGAAACCAACGAGCCTGAGCGACGCGCGCCGGATCAACGTGCTGCATCCAGTACAGCTGGCGCGCCTGGTGGGCAGCCTTTAGCATGATCGCGCTGCCGCGATCGAAGAAATCGCCCGAAAGCGGCGCGTAGCCATCGCGAATTGCCGACGGCAGGTCCTGCTCATAATCAATCATCGGCAGGGCGCAAGTCTCGTCGGGATCTTGGTTCACCAGAACCCCTGCGGAGCCATGTCCGGTGCCGACCACTTTTTCCAACGGATGATGTCGGCACAAAGTGGCGAGCGAGCCAAGCAGCCAGTCGCCAATGCCGTCGAGATCGTGCTGCCGCCAAGGTGGACCGGGCCGCACTTCGTTATGGACAGAGAGGCTCTCCACGAGCACGCCGTCGAGCGTCATCGCGGAGAGCTTTACATTGGTCTTGCCGACATCGAAGACGGCGATCCTCGCGCCGTCCGCCTTCTGCCCGTCACCCATCGTGTCAGATCAGACCGTATTGGCGAGCCTTGTTGCGCAGGAACGGCAAGCCATTGCCCATCACCTCGGCTTCGTCTTTGGCGACTGGTCGCCAGACCGAAAGGCCGTAGGAGACTTCCGGCGGCATGTTGATGAAGCTTTCCATGGCAAGTCCGCCCTTGAAACCGATCGCCGCCAGCGTCGCGTAGATCTCGTCCCAGGGGCAGTTGCCGGTGCCCGGTGTGCCGCGATCACTCTCAGACAAGTGGATGTATTTCAGGTGGTCGCGGGCGGCCAGAATGCCATTGGCGGCCCCCTTCTCCTCGATGTTCATATGGTAGGTGTCGAGATGAACAAAGATGTTGTCGGCCCCGACCTTCTCGACCATCCAGACGGCCTGCGCGCCGGTATTGATCAAATGGTTCTCGTAGCGGTTCACTGCCTCGATCCCGAGCTCGATGCCGCGCTTCTTGGCGTGCCTGGCGGCGACGGTCAGCACATGGGCGATGTTGTCGTATTCCTTTTCGGTCGGTGGCAGGCCGGTGCGTTCGCCGATGCCGCCGAAAATCACGCCGGAAAGCGCCAGCCCGCCCATCTCGGCGGTCTTGTCGATCGCCACTTCGAGATGTTCGATGGCGGCATCCGGCCGCACCGAGGCCCAGGCGCGCTCCGGCAGGCCAAGCGAGCAAACGGCAGGAAGATTGTGCTTTTCGAGCAAGGCGCGTGTATGCGCGGCATCGACCGCCGGCGCGTTCAGAAGCGCGATCTCGATAAAGTCCATCCCGTATTTGACCGAAGCCGCGATCGCCTTCTCCGCGCCGGCCCGGTCCCAGTTCATCGTCCACATCGAGGTGTGGACCCCAAAACCATGCATCTAACTCATCCTCTGTTTGTGTTCAGGAATTTGAGGCGCCCGGCAAGCCAGCGCAGGATCATCACCGTGATCATCAGGATACCCCAGACTGCCGTCGCAAGATGCTGGTTTGCGCCCATCAGATTGAGTCCCGAGGACAGAAGCTGGAGCACGACCAGCGCAACGAAGACCGGGATCACCCGACCGAAGCCGCCGAACGGATTGACCCCGCCAAGGAAGCAGGCAAGCACGGTGATCAGCAGATAAGACTCGCCGTGGCCGACACGCACCGAATTGAAGCGCGCCAGCATGATGATGCCGGCGACCGCGCACATCGCGCCGGACAATGTGTAGACGAGAACCTGCACCTTGCGCGTATTGATACCGGAATAGCGCGTGGCCTCGATATTGGAGCCTATCATGTAGGTGTTGAAGCCTAGCTTCATGCGCGTCAGCAAGACGTGCCAGATCAGCACGCAAGCGATGAAGATAAGCAACGGCACCGGGATGCCAAAAATCGAACCATAGCCGATCGGCGCCAGGAAGCCGGGAATGCCGGACACGTCGCCGCCGCGCGTCAGGAATTCGCCGAGACCGCGCAGGAAGATCATCATCGACAGCGAGACCAGGATCGGGTGAGCCTTGGTGTAGGCGGTGACGAGCCCCATGATCAGCCCGCTCAGTGCGCCGACCGCGATGGCAAGGACCGAGCCAAGCACGAAGGCGCCGATGCCCGCGTCGACGCCTCCCTGGCTTTGCAGTACCCAAGCCAGCGTCAGGCCGGCCATGTTGGCCGTGAAGGTGATGGCCAGGTTCAGGCCGCCGGTCAGGATCGGCAGCAGCATGGCGAGTGTGAGGAGGCCGAGTTCCGGCAGCTGGAAGGCGACGGATCCAAAGGTAGCGCGGGAAAGAAAGTTCGGCGCGGCAAAGCCGAACACGATCATGACAGCTACGAACGCGGCAAACGGACCTGCAAGTTCGGGGCCGAGCGCGTTGCGGACGCGTTCAATCAAAACCGTCATGAAGGCACCCGTCGGCTTTTCAGGAACGGCAGCAGACGTTCGATGCTGGTATTCGAAAGCGTGATTGCGGCAAGAATGATGGCGCCGACGATCATCTTGAACGCGAAAGGCGACACGCCCATCAAATTTAGTCCGTTCTGGGTAATCGAGACCAACAGAACGCCCAGAATGCAGCCGAGCACGCTGCCCTTGCCGCCGCCGAGCCGCGCACCACCAAGGACTACGGCTGCCAGGACGTCGAGCTCGCGCCCATAAAGGGCATTCGGCACAACCTCCTGCGCGTAATGCGCTTGGACGAGACCGGCGACACCCGCCATCAGGCCAAGCCAGCCGAAGGCGATAAATTGCATGGCACCGATATTGATGCCGAAGCGGCGCGCGCCTTCCGGGTTGTCGCCAAATGCGTAGAGTTGGCGACCGGTGGTGGTGCGCGTGATCAACGTCCAGGTAGCGAACACGCATGTGGCCATAATGAGCACAGGCAGGGTGATCTCCGCCCAGGTTCCGTCAGCCATCTCTCGCTCGAACAGCACGACGCGGGTGGTGAGCCAGTCCGGCAGGTTGTAGATCGACACGCCGCCTGTGAAGAACATCAGCAAGCCGAAGAAAATGTTGAAAGTCGAAATCGTGGCGACGATCGAGATGATCCTGAACCCGTGGATCAGGAAGGCGTTGATGCAGCCCAGCGCGACGCCCAAGGCGCCGGCGATGATGAGGCCGATAATCCAGTTCCCGCCGCCGATCCAGCCGAGGACGGTCGCCGCCAGATATTGCACAACGGAGGCGGCAACCGCGAAGGAGATGTCAATGCCGCCGGCAATCAGCACGACGAGCAGGCCGACGGCGAAGATGATGTTGACCGAGCTGGTGTTCAGAAGGTCAAACGCGTTGCCGAGGGTGAAGAACCGGTCCGTCGCGAACGAAAGGAAGACGCAGATGACGGCGATAACGGCGAGCAAAGCCAGTTCCGTTGCGTGGGAGCGGACAAACCTACGCATAGACCGCCTCCTCGATCGCCTGGAGGGTCGTAGCGCCCGGCGTAAATTCGCCGACAATGCGCCCCTGAGCCATGTGCAGCACACGGTCCGTGTTGAAATAGACTTCAGGCACCTCGTCCGAGATCAGGATAATGGCCAGGCCGCTGTCTGCCAGTTTGGAAACGATGTCGAAAATGCCGGCGCGCGCGCCGACATCGACACCGACCGTCGGTGCGTCGAGGATAAGCAGCTTCGGCTCGGTCGCCAGCCATTTTGCAATGGCGACACGTTGCTGATTTCCCCCTGACAGGGTCGAGATCGCGTCGTTCTGCTTGCCGATCCTGATGCCGAGATCCCGTATCCAGCGATTGACCAGAGATCGCTTGCGATCGCTCGAAATGAAACCGCCTGAAAGGATCTTGTCCAGCGAGGCGATGACCATGTTGTCGGCGATTGCCTGGGGCTGAATGAGACCGAGCGACAGCCGATCCTCCGAAAGATAGGCGACGCCGGCGGCGATCGCGTCGCGGTTCGAACCGAAGCGAACGGGTTTGCCATCCAGGACGACAGAGCCCGATTTCGGCTTGCGCATGCCAAACAATGTCAGCGCCAATTCGGTGCGCCCTGCCCCGAGCAATCCGGTGATGCCGAGCGTCTCACCGCGCCGGACCGTCAAGGACACGTCCTCGAATTCGCCGGGCCGCGACAGTCCCTTAACCTCAAGCATGGCCGGGCTCCTGCTCAAATCCCGATGCAGGACGGAATAGTCGAAGGTTTTGCCCGTCATCAACTCGGTGATGCGCGATTGGGTCAGGCCTTTGGTTGGATAGACGCCAACCAGGGCGCCGTCGCGCAGCACGGTGACGCGGCTGGAGATTTCAAGAACCTCCGCCAGGCGGTGACTGACGAAAACAACGGCGACGCCCGACGCCGACAGATTGCGAACAACGTCCAGCAGGTAGTCGGTTTCGGATTGGGTGAGCGACGCCGTCGGCTCGTCCATGAAGACGAGCTTCGCCTCGCCGACGAGGGCGCGCGCAATTGCTACGATCTGCCGCTGTGCAATGGGAAAATGGTGGAGTGCTCGATCGACATCGAGGGTGACACCAAGACGTTGCAAGGCGTTGATCGCGACACGGCGCATCTCGGCATAGTTCACCAGCCGCGGCCAGCGGCCGATGACGGTCTGGAACGCGATATTCTCGGCGACAGTCATCTCGGGAAACAGGGCGAGGTCCTGCCAGATGACCTGAATTCCGCTGGCCTGCGCCGTAACCGGGGACATATGGGAGTAGCTCTGGCCATCATAGTCGATCACGGCGCCCGCCTCGGGCCTGTACACGCCCGTAATGACCTTGATCAGCGTGCTCTTGCCGGAGCCGTTCTCGCCGGCCAGGCAATGCACCTCGCCCGGTAGCACCTCAAAGCTGACATTCTTCAGCGCCTTCACGCCGCCAAACGTCATATTGACGTTGCGGAGCGACAGCAGCGGCCGTGATGCGGCGACATCGAGTGCCTGATCAGCCATCGAGTTGAAACCTGGATCCAATCGCGTTTGCAATCCTGCAGCCAGGCCGGCTCGACACCAGCCCAGCCGCCATTAGCTTGAGGCCTTACAGGCCCATCGCCGCGAGATCGTCGACAGTGTCCTTGTTGATTGGGACCAGTTGATCGACGATAATGTTACGGTTTTCGAAGTCCGGCTTGACTGTCCCTAGACCTTCGATCGTATCGCCGTCCTTGATCTCGTTGCCCTTCATGAGATGGTCGGCCAGCGTGACGAAAACCTCGCCCGCCTGCTTCGGATTCCACATGAAGCCGCCGGAGATCGCGTCGCTTTTGATGAGCTTCCGGCCTTGGCCTGGCGAGAATGGTCCGAGCACGAAAATTTCGCCCACTTTCCGGCGCTCTTCGATTGCGCGGCCAGCGCCGATCGGGCCTTGGCTGCCGAAGGCGAGGAAGCCCTTCAAGCCTGGATTTGCGGAAATCAGGTCAAGCGCAGTGCTGCGACTCTTGTCGACGTCCTCGGCGACGCCATAACGTTCGCCGACAAGCTTCATGTCGGGATGGTTCTTCTTCAGATATTCGATTGCCGCATCGGCCCAGGCATTGTGCAGCGGCACCGTCAGCGAGCCGACGAAGACTGCATACTCACCCTTGCCGCCCATCTTGTCCGCCAATAGCTTGGCGTGAGCCTCGCCGAAGCCGGTCGCGGACGCGAGTTCGAAATCCCAGTCGGCGCCCTTCTGGCCAGGCGATTCATGCGTGATGACGATGATGCCGGCGTCCTTAGCCTTCTGCAGCACTGGTTCAAGCACTTTCGCATCATTCGGCACGACGCCGATGACCTTGACGCCCTGCGCGATCAAATCCTCGATGGCGCGAACTTGCAGTGCTGGATCAGCGCTGGTCGGGCCGACCATGAATGCGTCGATCCCGAGCTTCTGGCCGCGCTCCTTGATACCCGCCTCCATTGCGTTGAACCACGGAATGCCGCCGATCTTGACGACAACGCCGACCTTGCCGGCTTGCTGTGCCAGCGCAGCGAATGATCCGCCAATCATAAGGGTCGCGGCAAGCGCCGCGATCATGAGCTTTTTCATCTGTACTCCTCCCATAACGTTCCTAGTGGGAACACACTCGAGCCGTCGAAAGACGGCGGCCGTTAGAAACCTCCCCGAAGAGACGGGGCACTTCCCCATCGATCATCCACCGGTTTTCGCTTGCACAATCGATGGTGCAGAAACTATTGTGCATCGAGAAGCTCTCGTCAAGCGGGATATTGCTCTAAATAGACGCGCCGGAGGCGCCAGATGGATCAGCGGGTCAAGAAGAAGGCGACGATCTATGACCTGTCCGGGCTGTCGGGCAGTTCGCCGTCGACCGTGAGTGCCGTGCTGAACGGCACTTGGCGCAAGCGCCGCATCAAGGAAAGTACGGCGCAAACAATTCTCGGCCTCGCCGAACTCCACCAATACACCACCAATCTGCAGGCGCGAGGCTTGCGACGCTCGCGATCGGGCCTGGTCGGCCTGATGCTGCCCGTGCACGACAATCGCTACTTCTCCTCCATGGCGCAGACATTTGAGGGGCATGTGCGCAGCCGCGGCCAATGCCCGGTCGTGGTTAGCGCCAGCCGCGACCCGGAAGAGGAACGGAGGACCGCGGAGACGCTGATCTCCTATTCAATCGACCAGCTCTTTATCGTCGGCGCCACCGATCCCGATGGCGTGCACGAGGTCTGCGAACTGGCGGGGCTGAGGCATATCAACATCGACCTGCCAGGAGCGAAGGCACATTCGGTGATCAGCGACAATTATCAGGGCGCGCGGATGCTGACGGAAGCAATCATTCGCCATTTCGGCAACGACGATCGTCTGCGGCCGGACGAGCTGTTTCTGTTTGGCGGCCGCAACGACCACGCCAGCCGCGAACGGATCGCCGCTTTCCATGCGACCAAGAAGGCGTTGCTGGGCGCCGACCCTGACGATGGTGTGCAGTCCTCCGGGTACTCGCCTGATATAACTTTGCGTGCCTTCGAGGCGTTTTACCAACGCCGTGGCAAGCTGCCGCGCGCGCTGTTCATCAATTCGTCGATCAATATGGAAGGTCTGCTGCGTTTCATGGCGGGCCGGCCAGCGGAAATGTTCAGCGAGCTCGTCGTCGGATGCTACGACTATGACCCCTTCGGCTCCTTCCTGCCCTTCCCCGTAATCATGGTGCGGCAGAATGTTGAGGCGATGATCACGAAGGCATTCGAGCTGATCGATGGACCGCCGACGGCACCGCAGACCTTCCTGATTGCGCCAGAGTTGATCCAGCCCAGGTCTGCATTGAAAGGGCCGCTGGACACGCTGAAGGATATAGAATGAGGGTGACCGGCGCTATAGGGCGACACCGCCTTGAAATTTCAATGGTACATCGTGCCGACCTTCACGGGAGTGTCGCCATCCTCAGCGCGAGCCAACTGGGTGGGTGCGTAGGCGCCTGTAAAAAGGTCTACAGCAGCGAGCCTTAGAAGCGATACCGGATGCCAAGTGCGTTCGCGTTGGAGCCCTCTGTCATATCTCCAAACGTGCCATCGGCGCCGGATCTATGGTGGAGTTGGTAGACGAGTTCGACATTGGGAGCTTGCCTCACTCTGAACGAAAGCTCCGCACCAACGAAGCCGAGGAATGATGCATCGCCATCGTGGAGGATTTCGCGTTCGCGCTCGATCTCGGTAGGACCGGTAACGGCGCTGAATCCTGCGGTCAATGCGGGCGCAATCGCCAAATCACCAATAACAAGGCCGTGGTGGCGCAGTCGCCCTCCGGCCCAAAGTTCGCCAGTCGTATCATCGTCTTCGCCAAATCTTATGGCCGCGCCGGCGACGCCACCAAGAACGAAGCCAGCGCCGATATCGACGAAATCGCGACCGTATGCAGCTCCGATTATATAGTTATCCGTGTAGTCGGCACCGAAAACATTAATCGCGTCCCCGAAGGCCCCGCGCGTAAAGACGCCACCAAAGACATATACATCATTCTTGGTCGGCAAACCGTCTGCAAAAGGGTCTTGGGTCGCAAAATAGATAAAGGGAGAATTGTCATCGGCGAGTCCAGAACTGACTGAAATGCCCAAGATCACCGCAGCCAGGGCCACTTGCAGTCCACGCATAGACAAGCTCCGAATCAATCCATTTCCATGGTTCGCAATTGCAGCGGGAAAAAACAAGGCACGAATTGGTTTATCGCCAAAATACTGGATGCGGGTGGCTCGAACCATTCTTTAGGTTTTTCCGGGCGCGCGCAGGTGACCTTCGCCACGGGCCGCAACGGCGCAGTCTTCGGCCGCCGGCCTGACAGTAATGCCATCAGCCTATACCAATTCACGTCCGTTGCAGCGTTCGACTGACGCGATCATCTGCCGGAGTTCCATCATTGATGGATAGGATTCCTGTGCGCCTTTTTTCCGGACGGCAATCGCCGAAGCCGCGACGCCCCAGCAAGCGGCGTCGTAGGCGGACTTGCCGTCGAGCAAGGCGACGGCCATTGCCGCGATAAACGCGTCGCCTGCACCCGTCTTATCGATCACTTCGACCGTCGGGGCGAGAATTTGCATTGCGTCGTGATCCAGTGCGAGAAAGCAGCCGCCGTCTTCGAGCTTGACGCATGCTATCTCCACCCCGAGCGCATTCAGTTGGAGCGCCGCTCGGGCCGCATCGTCATTGGTGGCGATCGGCAGGCCAAGCAGATCCGAAGCCTCCTGCTGATTTGGCGTAATCGCGCAGAAGCGACAGAGTTGCGACCGATCGATTTGATCGGCGAATGTCGGGTCGACCAGGACCCTGAACCCACGTTCTTGCGCCGTCTCGAAAGCGGCATCCAGGACGGGCAAGGGAATTTCAAAGTCAGCAACGAGTATCGATCGATCAGGAGAATTCCTGATCGCTGCCACGACGTTGGCAACGGCCGCTTCACTCCAGGACATGTTGGCATTGGACGCGGACAGAATGGCTTTCGTGCCGTCCTTCGGAACCGCCACGATGGCAACGCCAGTCGGGACGTCGCTGTTAACGCCGACGGACCCGAGGTCGAGCTCAGCCGCCTTCAGCGGACCGACTGCGATCTCCGCGAAATAGTCGTCGCCGACGCGCCCGATAAGCCTCGTCGGAACGCCGAGGCGATGGGTGAAATACGCGACGTTGGCGGCTTTGCCGCCGGCGCGTTGGGCGAAGCCGCTGGCCCTAACGGTGTCGCCATCGCCAAGCGAGCCCTGAACGTCGAACTGCAGGTCGGCATTGATGCTGCCCAGCGAGAGCACGATCGGGCGCGGCAACGAAACCTCCTCAACCATTCGTGCGGAAGTGAGCGACTGACCAAGGAACTCGTGAACCGACGGAGGGTTCCAGGGTCGGGCTGGCAGAACGGGCTGGTGCTTGTTGCGATGGCCAAGGAACCCGCCGCCGACCAGATCGTTTGCGATCTGACCCAGACCAGTCGGAACGGAGGCAGACATGCTCGACATGCCGCATGCTCGCACTGCGACGCGCCCACAGCCGGTCGGCCTGGGCCGAAGCATGCCAAGGCCGGAGCACCCGATACTTATCCGTTCGGGCTCTAGACCAGCGTTATGCTGCGCGACATTGACTATGTCCTGCGGAAACTCGACTGGATGCGCGCCGAAGGCATCTGGCCCAACGGCCTGCGCTATCTCTGGACCGATGCTTTTGGGGTCGTGCTCTATGTCTCGCTTTACAAGGAACTCGGCGAGGAACGTTGGCTGGGTGAGGCTGAACGGCTTGTGGCGGACGTCGAGCGTGTGCTCGGTCGTCCGCGCGGGTTGAGAATCGGCGAAGCGACAGATCGCGACGGACAGTATTTCCACTACCTGGCGATGTGGCTGTTCGCCTTGGCGCGGCTCGGCGATCTGAAACCGCGATACCGCGCGCGCGGCATTGAGCTGGCGCGCGATATCCATCCGGCCTTCGTGATCCCCGGCCGCGGCGTGATCTGGAAAATGCAGGAGGATTTGAGCGCCCCTTATGCCGGCTACGGTCTCGGCAGCATGGACGCCTACGATGGCTACGTCTCCTACCGGATGCTCGATGAAGACGCACTGGCGCCCGAGATCGCGCAGATGCATGACCTGATCGAGCGCGACTGGCGCACCCTCGACATCGAACAGGATCTCGGCCTCGGCATGATGCTGTGGCTCGCCCACTTTTTTCCCGCCGAGCCATGGGCCAAAGCGCAGACGAAACGTTCGCTGCGGAATTTGGAAACGATGTGGGTCGACCCACCGGGCTATTTCAGCCGCGCGCCGTGGCTGCCCGATACGAAATTCGCCTTCACCAATTACGGCGTGTCGCTGGGCCTGCAGGCCGCCGGCGTCTGGCTCGAGCGCATCGGGAGGTTGAACACTTTCTTCGAGAATTGGCGCTCCGGCGATGATTACGGTCGCGAGGCGATCACTTGGGTGATGGCTTGCACCTCGCACCTTCCCGGTGCGTTTGTCGCTTCCGGAAACAACGACTGAAGATGGTAAATCCGGAACGTTTTCGCGCCGGCGCGGGTTGTCGATGGAGATGCATCGAAGCGCATGGGACGCCGGTGAAATGGCCATTCTTTCGGGAAAAACGGGAAGCTGCTGGGTGGCGGCGGCCACCGCTACGAACTATCCCCTGCTCGAGGGCTCAATCCATGCTGATGCCGTTGTCGTCGGCGCCGGGATTGTCGGGCTCACGACAGCGCTTCGCCTTTGCGAGACCGGTCGGTCGGTGATCGTCGTCGAAGGCCTGCGAACAGGCGGCCAGGTGACCGGCCGCTCAACGGCCAAGATCACGACGCAGCACGCGTTGATCTATCGCCATCTCATCGACACCTTCGGGCGGGACCTGGCGCAGACCTATGCCGACGCGAATTCCGCCGGCGCCACCCAGATCCGGGAATGGGTTGTCGACCATGCCATCGCCTGCGACCTCGAGAACAAGGATGCCTATACCTACACCTGCGATGCGAGCCAGCGCGCGGAGATCGTGGCCGAGGCGGAAGCCGCGCGCCAGCTTGGGCTGGACGCCGATGTCCTCGAGCGCGCGCCGCTGCCTTTCGAAACGGCCGCCGCTCTGCGTTTTTCCGACCAGGCGCAGTTCAATCCGGCGATGTATCTGGTTGGCCTGGCTCAAGCGGTGACGGCCCGTGGCGGCCGGATTTTCGAAAACAGCCGCGCGATCTCGATCGGCGAGGCAAGCCGCTGGCGCGTCGTTGCCGACATCGGCACCGTTCACGCCGAGCATGTGGTCGTCGCCACCAACATGACGGTGAAGAGCCCCGTCGGCATGGCGAACCGGACCCAGCCGCGCTGCCACACTGCCATGGCGTTTCGGGTCGATGACCCTCTTGCTGTCGACGGCATGTTCATCGGCATCGACGATCCGACGCATTCCATCCGCACCGGCCGCGACGCCGAAGGCCCGCTGCTTGTCGCACTCGGCCCCAAGTTTGACACGGGCCAGGACGGCGACGTGGCGAAACGGTTTGTCGAACTGGAACAATGGGCAAGAATGAACCTTCCCGTTGGCGACGTTGCGTGGCGCTGGTGTAATGAGGACTATGATACGGCCGACAGGGTTCCGTATGCCGGCGAGCCCGATCCGGCCAAAGCCTCCGGGTTTCATATCGCCACGGGATTCAACGCCTGGGGCATCACCAATGGAACGGCCGCAGGCATGATGATCGCGGATCTGATCTGCGCGCGGCCGAGCCCATGGCAAAAGCTCTATGATCCGGCGCGGCCTTATCCCGAGGACTTTCACAAGAATGGCCGCAGCCAATCGATTGTCTCAGGCGTCGACGACATCGTGCCCGGCATGGGCGGTGTAATCGTCAGGGGTGACGAAAAGATCGCGGCATGGCGAGACGCTGAAGGGGTGCTCCACCCGGTTTCGGCGACATGCACCCACAAGGGCTGCACCGTGACCTGGAACAACGCCGACAACACCTGGGATTGTCCTTGCCATGGCTCGATTTTCGCCGCCGACGGTTCGATCATCCATGGCCCGGCTCGAAAACCGCTTGCCCCGGCGGCGCTGTAGAAAAGGCGGCGACCGGCACAGCCCGGTGTTACCGTGCGTAGGTTCCGACCAGTTCAGTCTGCTCCAGCGCATGCTTCTGGGCTTCCTTCCAGACAGACTGCACGCCCGCCTGTCCCGGCACACTGAGGCTCGGCACGTCGAGCGCGGCCAGCCGAAAATGATAATGATGGACGCCATGTCCCACCGGCGGCTGCGGGCCATCGTAATAGGCATTGCCGAAATCGTTGGTGCCTTGCCTGAGTGCCGACGGGCCTGGCTTGCCGTCCTGCGCCTCGGCGAGCTCGCCGGCATCGGGCGGGATATTGAACACAGCCCAGTGCCCGAAAACCCCGCTCGGCGCGTCGGGATCCTGCACGACAAGAACAAGGCTCTTGGTACCGTCCGGAACACCGGACCATTTTAGCGGTGGTGAGACGTTCTCGCCGTCGCGGGTATACCTTTCAGGGATTTTCCCGCCCGCCGGGAACGCCGGGCTGATAAGGGTGAGTGGCATTTCCGTCTCCCCAAGAAACGAGACCAGCTAGATCTGGCGTATTTCACGCCGCTTGCTGAGCTTCCGCGACGCGCCTGATTTCTGCTGGCAAGGAGTCCCAAACCTTGGTCATCTGCCCTTCTCCCACATGGTGAGCGAGCACCTTGGATACGACCCTGAATGCATCCTTGGAATCGACCGGTCGGGTGAATTCCAGCTCGGCCTTGATTTTGGCCAGGAACTCGTCGAGCGACCGCAATTTTTCAGGAGTCTTGGAGGGCTGATATTGGTCGTAATAGGCGCCGCGCACGAGGATAGGCAGCTGCGAGCCGAGGTGGGCGGCAAGATCCGGCTGCATGCGGTCTCGCAGGGCGTGGAGCACCGCTCCAAGCACATGCCATGCGACCTGCCGGTCCGGTCCCAATTCGGTCATGATCTCATCGAGCCAGATATTTGTGGTCTGCAGCGTCTTGTCGAATACGTCGAGTCCGGTGGCGCTCATCGAAGCCTCCTTTCAACAGGTTGAATGACTCATTGGACGAAACGGCCTTGGTCGGCTGTTGTTCCCGTCCTAAAGGCCGCCTGTCGCGAAAGCGTGTGATCCATTCGGCCAACGTTGCGCTCGCCAAGCCGGTCAAGATTTGGCCGTGGCCACGGCAACGAAAAGAGATTGCCCTTGCCTGCTGATGCGGAACAATATCGGCTTGTTCTGTTGGCGGGATCTCTCCCACTCCTCCTGGATGTCCGACGGCTGCGTCACATTCCGGTTGTTGGCCGAGACGATAACATCGCCAGGCTGGAAGCCGTTTTCGGCGGCGAGGCTGTTGGGAGCCACTTCCTGGACGAACACGCCTGTGGTGTCCGGCTCGAGTCCAAGCTGCTGGCGCGCCTCATCCGGGATCGGGCTGAGCGACAATCCAAGACGCGCATCGGCCGTGTCCGACCTTGGAACGGCGCCGGTCTGTTGTTGCTCCTCATCGTCGCGCTGTCCGATGGTCAGGGCTATTTCCTGTTGGCTGCCTCCGCGATTCCTTGTCAGCGTCGTTCTTGTTCCCGGCTTTTGGCTCGCAGCCGCGAGCGTCAGATCGTGGACGCTCTGGATGTCCTTGCCGTTAAAGCGTGTAATCACGTCTCCCGCCTGTATGCCTGCCTGCTCTGCCGGACTGCCGGGTTCGACCGAAGCGACCAGCGCTCCCTTGCTGCCTTGTATTCCAAGCGCCTCGGCAATCGACGGCGTGATCTCCTGGAGGCGCACCCCGATGTAACCGCGCTCGATCCGGCCAGTGCGGATCAACTGGTCGACGACGTTGCGGGCGGTGCGGGATGGCACCGCAAAGCCAATCCCTATGCTGCCGCCTGTGGGAGATACGATGGCGGTATTGACCCCGATCACTTCGCCGCGCGCATTGAACAGGGGGCCGCCGGAATTGCCGCGATTGATCGAGGCGTCGGTCTGGAGAAAGTCGTCGTAAGGACCGGCATTGATGTCGCGCGAACGGGCCGAAAGCACGCCGACGGTGACGGTCCCACCGAGCCCGAACGGACTGCCGATCGCGATCGTCCATGCGCCCGGTTGTACTGCATCGGAGTCACCCCAGGCGGTCGTTGTCATATTGGACCGTGGCTTGATCTTCAGCACCGCGAGGTCGGTTGCCGGATCGCGGCCGACGAGTTGCGCAGGCAAATTCTCCTTGTCGGAGAATACGACATGGATTTCGCTTGCATCGGCAACGACATGGTTGTTGGTGACGATGTAGCCATCGGGGCTGATCACAAAGCCTGAGCCAAGCGCCTCTCGCACCTGCGGTTGCGCCGGTCCGAGGCCGGGACTGCCGAACGGACTGAGAAAGTCACCCAGCGTCCCCTGGTCCTGGATGATCTGTTTGGTCGTTATTGCGACCACGGCCGGAATTTTCTCGCGCACGATTGCCGTGAAGTCGTTCGGGATCTCCTGGGCTGCGAGCGGAGCAAAGCCGCCGGCCGAGAGCATCAGAGTTCCGGCGATCAGGCCGGCGCAAAGTCTTTTGTTCAATACAGATAACATGGCCTGCGACTCCTCCAGCGTTCAGTGATCAAGCATGCGACGGCTCCGGCATTATTCAGCGCTTCACCGGCGGATTACGACAACCTTGCCGTTGGCGAGTTCGACAGCTTCGGTGCCGTCCGGCTTGCGACTTTCGACCCGGGCGCCTTCCACTGTTTCTATGCCGGCAACGTTGGCCGCAAATGCCTCGTCGATCTCGGCGGCACAGACCAGGGTATCCGGGGGCAGATCCTTTATCTGGTCCATCAACTCGCGAAGCTTCATAGCGAACCTCCTTGGCACAGGCACGGATTCTTCGGCCGCACATTCCAACCATGTCCCTCAAGAAAGGTTCCCCGACGAGATTGCGGGAATGTCACGGGATGAACTCTGCGCAAGGTCTTCGTAGAGCCCGTGAGAACGGTCCTTGAACGCCACGACGCGACCCTGGAAATTCATCGGAGCTTCAACTGACCCGCGGACCGCATTCCGCCATTACGAGCAGGAGAACGAACCTGCCTGGCGCTGATCATCCGTAGGTGCCGATTAATTCCGCCTCACCCAACATGTTTTCACGGGCAGCCTGCCACACGACCAGGGCATCGGGTTCCGGGCCGATTGGAAGATTGGCAATGCCAAGGGCCGCGAGCCTGAAGCGGTAGGTGTGTGGCTTGCCGTCCGGATGCTGGTCGGGTCCATCGTAGTGGAGATTACCGAAATCATTGAAGCCATGAGGCAGGTCCTCGGTTCGCGCTTTTGAGCTCCGCCCTTCGGCCAAATGACGCCGGTCTCCGCCGATGTCGTAGACGACCCAATGCCGGGACGCCCGTGACGGTGCATCCGTATCTTCCATGACGAGCACGTAGCTCTGAGTGCCCGGCGGCGGATCGCTCCATTCCAGAAACGGAGACAGATTATCGCCGCGCCGGGCATGACGATCCGGAATCGGCTGGCCGTTCTGAAAGGCGGGACTGGTCAAAGTGAACGCCATCACTTTCTTCCTTGCTCGGCTAGACTCGTCGAAATAGAGGCTTTGGGCGCTCTCATAGCGGCCTTCGATCAGACGATCCCAACAACCACAACCGGCTATTGTTCCTCCGAGAGCGATGCACATGTGGGATCGTATGAGCGCGGGCCGTGCTCACGTAAAGTCGAGCTTGGGGTCACCCTCTAAATGGGGTCCGCTCCAATTCGTGCTCGCCGACAATGAGCCCCGACCGGGCGAGCATGAGGTCTTCACCCGGCCGCCCTGAAAGCACGGCGTCGGCTCCACGATCCACTGCGCTGCCGGCGGTGCCGCCAGGATTTGGCGGCCAGCCGCTAACGAGAACGATCAAGACCTGTCGTCACCGTTCTGGGCCGGCTTCAATGCACAAACCTTGCCCTCAGCCAAGCCAGGAGCCTGTTCCCGGTAATTGTCCGGCGGACTCTGGCGGCAGCCCATCGCGCTTGCATCGTAGCGCCAACGTGGCAGTGACAGACGATGTTGTGCAACTGCCAGTCACTTAGCTCGAAGAAGCGCTTTGCCTCACCGTAAGTATCATCTTTCAGACCCATGGCGCGCAGCACCGGATCCTCGTAGGCAACGGTGATCGGCGACCCCGCGCCACGCGCTACGTCACGAGCTTCAGGACTGAGATATTCGGTGCCTGAAAGGGCTCCGAGGCAACGCCGTGGATTTTGTTCGAGAAGCTCTGCCCAACGCTCGATCCGCTGCGCCCGAGTCATGGTCGGGTATGTCGCCGAGGGCTCAACTTTCGCAACTGTCTGCAGTTGGTCGAGTGTTTGGTGTTTCATGGTCGGCTCCTTTCAATAGGTCGAAGTGCCCACGCCCTGACAGAAGATTATTGCGCTGCGACGCGCCGGCAAGGCCGGAATTGGCAATCTTCAGGAGTTTGCCCTCGCACGTTTCGTATCAGGAACCTTCGCGGGGGCCTGCTTGTTTTGGCTGGTGAAAGGAGAACGTCATGAGCACAAAACCACCACCCGTTCCGGCAGAGAACCAGAGCCCAAAGGGTCCGGGCGACAAGAAGTCGGTTCCTGTCGACCAAACGCAGCACAGCCATTCCGCCCCAAATCCCGACAAACAGGGCCAGCAGGGCAACACGAAAGTCAACACGACCCATCAAGGCTACCAGCAGGACCGTTAGGTGATTTCATGTCCACGTCGAAGAAGACCCGCGCCAGCATCCGCCATGGCGGTCCTGGCGCCTCGCACGAAAATGCCAAGGAGCCGCTGGTGATCGAAAAGCCGCCAGCCGATTCCGATCTGCGCAGCCGCAGCAAGATCTCAGGCGGCGGAGGCGAACGCGACAGCCACCATACTCATGACGCCGAAAAGAAGGGCGGCGGCACCCGGCCGGCACACAAAGGAAGGTGAATTGCATTCGCGTCCCCGGCGAAGCGTGCGGCCCGGCACGTCGCGTTTTCTGCTGAAATGGCGAGGCGCCAGGCGTCATCCGGCCGACTGTGAGCACCTCCTCGCAGTGGCTGCGGCATTTTTTTGGCCTGCCGCCGCAACTTCGGACTGCGTCAGGCATTTTTGCTGTGATCGCCGTTCCTCCAGGCGGTCCGAGGCTGAAAAAGCCTGTTGCCCGCGGGCTCCCGGCCGGCGGGCTCTTTGTGATGTCGGCTTGACGAGCGACAGGATACTACTTCCGGTGGAACAGGAAGCCCTTCCGGGAGTTCATACCGTCATCAGCAGGCGCATGGACGTGCCCGTTTTTTCGGCGCGGCAGCGCAAGAATGGGAGAAGCACCATGAGCCTTGGAACCATACTCATCATTATTTTGATCCTTATCCTGCTTGGCGGGTTCAGCGGTCTGGGTGGTGGCCCGTTCTACGGCACCGGCTATTATGGTGGCGGCGGCCTCGGTCTCGTGCTGCTGATCGTCATCATCCTGGTCCTTCTCGGGCGCATTTAGGACCCGCACGACCAGGCAGATAAACTTCAGCGTTGATCCGGTGTCGCTCCAGGGCCTCGTCCGGGACTATCGCCGCGGCTGCGAACATGGGGCGCACCTGATTGTCTCGACGGAACCGAAATCACTCAAGGGCATTATGTCCGCTGCAGAAATCCACGAGAATGGCGCCCACACGTGAACTTCGTTGAACAAGCCGATATCGGCCTCGGAGTTCCGGGGGTTGCGACTGCCGATCTGATGCAGGCACTGCCGGTCGCCGTGTACACCGTGGACGAACGGGGGCGCATCACCTTCTTCAACGAAGCCGCAGCTGAGCTCTGGGGCCATCGTCCTGTAATCGGTCGGGACCTTTGGTGCGGCTCGTGGAAGCTTCGTCATCTGGACGGTCGGGATATGGCGCATGGCGAGTGTCCGATGGCCGTGGCGCTGCGCGAAGGACGGGATGTCTCCTGGGACCAGGCGATTGCGGAGCGGCCGGACGGCGAACTCGTCCCGTTCAGGGCTCACCCACGCCTGCTTCGCGACGAAGCGGGCAATGTTGTCGGTGCCATCAACACGCTGCTCGACCTGCGCACGCAGACACTGGGCGATGAAGCCCGCATGCGTCTTGCCGCCATTGTCGAGTCGTCAATGGACGCCATTGTCTCGAAGGACATGAATGGCATTATCACCAGCTGGAACGACGCGGCAGAACGCCTGTTCGGCTACACGCCGGCCGAGGCGATCGGCCGGCCGGTGACGATGCTCATTCCGCCCGACCGTCTCGACGAGGAAGTCTCGATCATCAGCCGCATCCGCGCCGGCGAACGCGTCCCCTCCTATGAGACGATGCGCCTGCGCAAGGACGGCACGCTCGTTTCGGTCTCGCTCACTGTCTCGCCGATCCGCGACACAATCGGGCGGGTCGTCGGCGCCTCCAAGATCGCGCGCGACATCAGCTCCCACAAGGAGAACGAACGGCGCATCCGTCTGCTCATGCGCGAGGTCAATCACCGGGTGAAGAACCAGTTTTCGGTCATCATCTCGATGATCCGCGAGACAAGCAAGCTGACGAGCACACCTGAGGCTTTCCTCGGGCAAGTTCGAGAGCGCATCATGGCGCTTTCGGAATCCCATGATCTCCTGGTCAACGCCGAATGGCGCGGCGCGACGGTCGGCGAGCTCATCCAGGCACAGCTCAAGGCCTTCGCAGCGCAGTCCCGCGTGTCGATGACCGGGCCAATGGTGGTACTGCAGCCGAATGCCGTCCAGTATCTCGGCATAGCCTTTCACGAACTCGCCACCAATTCGGCAAAACATGGAGCGCTGTCGTGCAGCGGCGGACGGGTCGAAATCGATTGGAATGTGGTCCCTGCCGGCGACGGCGCTGAAACCTTTCGACTGGTCTGGCGTGAGTTGGACGGGCCGATCCTGGACGCTGTCAGGGGGCGCGGTTTCGGAGTGGTCGTCCTCGAGCGAGTGGCGCCGCAGGCTCTCAGCGGCAGCGGGCGGCTGGAGTTCCACGCGCAAGGCATCACCTGGACGCTCGAGGCGCCGCTGCATTTCGTCCAGACATCACTGGCCGATATCGCGGCCGATTGAAAGAACTTCGCCGCGCTCGTAAAGCTGAGCCCTTCCCCGCGACCGACCGTGCTAATGTTCGGCCAGACCTATTGCGTTTGGTCCGGCGGGCGAAGATAGGGCGAAACAGCCCTGTCGTCCAAAACATCGACGTCGCCTCTACCAGGCAGGGCATCGCAGCCAACCGAGTGCCGATGGACGCTACCTGGTTCAAACACGGTCAGGCTGTCGAATTCCATCGCCGCCCCGTAGAACTGGGCAGCTTGCAACACCAGGCATTCGACGTCTTCAAGCGCAACGTTTTCTCCGAGGTTTCGCAGCCGCACGGCCTCGGCCACCGCAGTGACATTGAGTATCCCCTTGCTCCGGGCGGCTGCCCAAACCTGGAGGTTAACGTCTTGACACAAATGAGCCGAGTAACCGAAGCGCATGGAAAACCCTCTTTTCAGGAGCGGTTTGTCCCTCGTGATCAGCATGAGCCGTATCGATCCGAATAGCAAGCAGAATCTATAAAATTACTCACAAAATCAAGGATTTAGCATAAGACAAAGACTGCATAATCGACGCCTTGCCGTAGCTGACATCCTTTCACGCCAATGGCTAATTAACCGGTCTTGACGCCCGTTGAGGTGTTTCCTAGTTCTTAGATAAATACTAACTTTGAGCGGTGGAGGCAGAAATGGCCGAGTTGGAAAGACCCGAACGACTGCAGATCATGCTGACGTCGGACGAATTGGCTGCGTTGGAAAACTGGCGCTTCGAAAGGCGCATGCCAAGCCGCTCGGCGGCCGTGAGAGAGTTGCTGCGGCGCGGTCTCCACGCGGACGGATTTTTGACGGCCGCACAAGGTGCCAAGTCGCAGGATTTTGGAATTCTGCCCAATTCCGGCCCCAATTCCGGCATTGTCGATGGAGCGTCCCGCGACCAGGGCGGCGGCAAGCTATAAAGTAGCCTCGCGGCGCTAGAGATGCTTCGGCGCCGGAGCCTTGCCCATTCTCTGGAACTTCAGGCAATCGTCGCGCGTTCGGTGAGGCATGTTGTGGACCGGAACAAGGCCGGTTGCATCATCACATAGGCCAGCAAGGATCGAAGCAGTGAGCTTCCTTTACCGCGCGGCAAAAATCGCCGAGCAAGCTCATGCCGGGCAGACGGACAAGACCGGACGGCCGTATATCGAACACTGCCGCCGGGTCGTTGACGCCGTCGAAACGCTCGACCAGAAGGCCGTCGCCTACCTTCACGACGTTCTTGAGAAAAGCGACGATTGGGATCGTGACCGGCTCGAGGCGGCTGGTTTCGGAACATCCATCATATCGGCAGTCGATGCGATGACACGCAGGCCGGACGAGGACGACCTGGCTTTCGTGCGCAGAGCAGCAGCCAACCCGTTGGCGCTGCCGGTCAAGCGCGCAGATCTTGCCGACAATCTATGGCAGGCACAGCAGATTGGCGCGCCAACATCGAAATTTGAAGACGGACTGCGGGTCCTCGACGACGAATTTTCCGAATGACTGAAAGATTGGCGTGATCGGCCGATGCGGGAATTTCAAGCGAGGCTCTATTCGGGAATGTGAGGCGTATCTCGCTTGTCCTCGGCAGGATCGGCATCGATCCGCGCCTTGTCGGGATCGAAGGCGCCATGGCGGGCGATCGCCGATGCCGGCGTGTCGGGCGTCTCGTAGGCCCACATGAAGTCGTCAGCTGCTCCGCCGACCGCGTGGACCCGCCAGTAACTCGCCGTGCCCTTCAGCGGGGAGTGCGTTGTGGTGTTCGTTTTCTCCAGAAGGTCGAAATAGATATCCTCGAAGGGGATGTAGAAGACGGGATCGCGCCCATCTTCGTGGACCACTTTTGCCCGCTCGGTTGAGGCAATAATCGCGTCGGAGAACCTGACTGTCACGGTTCCATTGAACGGGGTAATCGTAAGCGCGCCGGGACGGCTGGCGGGATTTGCGGCTAAGGGCTGCATTCGACTTCTCCGTGGCCTATCTCCTGGAACGTCGTATCGCCCATCGCGGTTCCAACGGCGGCAAGCGCATTGGAGCGCGCGATCGTTGGGTTCGACATAAAGTCAAGGATTCCCGCAACGCAGGCTTTGCCAGCCCACCCTGGCCAGGTGAAAACCTGTGCCGGCCATTCAATCCACATTTCGAGGGAACGTTACCGCCGAAAACTTCGTTGATTGGTCATCAACACCGTATCGCGGCGGGGCTTCGCAAAGATGAAGGGAGATTGCCATGAAGGTCGGCAACTGCATGACGAGGAATGTCGAGATCGCTAACCCTGAACAGTCCATTCGCCAAGTAGCTGAGACCATGGGCAGGCTTGACGCCGGAGTGATGCCCGTGGGCGACCACGACCGGCTGGTCGGGATGATCACCGATCGGGATATCGCGATCCGCGGCGTAGCACAGGGTAAGGGGCCTGACACGAAAGTGCGTGATGTCATGAGCCCGGAGGTCAAATATTGCTTCGATGATGAAGACGTCGAGCATGTGCTTGAGAACATGGGTGACCTGCAGGTGCGTCGGCTCCCGGTCCTGAACCGCGACAAGAGGCTCGTCGGCATCGTCTCGCTCAGTGATCTCGCGACCAAAGCCGAAGCGGCAGAAGCGGGAGAGGCTTTAAGCGATATCTCGAAGCCGGGTGGCGAGCATTCGCAGACTGCCCACTGACGCTGGCGCCCCGCCGGAGCAAGGTTCAGGAGCAAATCCATGGATGACGCACCGAACCACCGTATCTTTCAGCGCCGAAAAAGGCGCGGCGGGCGAAATCATTGTGCAGGCGCGGACGCTCACCGGAGTATAATGTCGTGATAAGCTCTTCTTGTGACGGGCATCTTGCGGCCGGGCAGCCCTTGGTCGCAGACGATGAGCTTGAGCACCTGATGTTCTTGAACGATTGCAAGCATCCTGCCAAAGCCTGTTGCGAAGGCGGGGCCTCTCGGAGTGGACGGATTTGGGTTGGTCGCTGAATCTTGGGACGATCGCCGGCACCACCGTGCGCGTTCACTTTACCTTCCTGCTTCTGCTCGTCTGGATCTGGCTGACGCACTATCAGATCGGCGGCACGCCGGCGGCCTGGCAAGGCGTTGCCTTCATCATTGCGGTTTTTGCCTGCGTGGTCCTGCATGAGTTCGGCCACATCGCCGCCGCACGGTTTTTCGGCATCAGCACGCCGGACATTACGCTTTTCCCGATCGGCGGCGTCGCCAGGCTCGAACGCATGCCCGAAGAGCCGGGGCAGGAGTTCGTGATCGCCGTCGCCGGGCCATTGGTCAATGTCGCGATCGCCGCGCTGATCTTCGTCCTGCTCGGCGGGTCGGCGGGTGCCGAACAGATGGCCGGGATCGAGGATCCGCGTATGAGTTTTCTCGCCAGGCTTGCCGGGGTCAACGTCTTCTTGGTCCTTTTCAATATGATCCCGGCCTTCCCGATGGATGGCGGCCGTATCCTTCGCGCCGCCCTCGCCGCCCGCCTCTCGTGGTCGCGCGCGACCCAGATCGCCGCCACGATCGGCCAAGGATTGGCCTTCGTCTTCGGTTTCCTTGGGCTGTTCTACAACCCGCTGCTGATCTTCATCGGCATCTTCGTCTATCTCGCCGCGGCAGCAGAAGCGCAAAACGCGCAGATCCGCGAGGTAGCCACAAGCGTCCTCGTCGCGGATGTGATGATCACCGAGTTCGCCCGGCTGGATCGCTCGGCGACGCTCAACGAGGCAATCGAGATGCTGCTCGCGACCACGCAGCACGACTTCCCTGTCATCGACGCCACTGGCCACCTTGAAGGATTGGTGACACGCAACGACATGATCCGGACATTGAAGGAAAAGGGACCCGCCGCACCGGTCGCGAGCGCAATGCGGCGCGATATCCCGAAAATACATTACCGCAAAAGTCTCGAGGAAAGCCTGCGGCTGATGCAGCAGGCAGATGTGCCTGCTGTCGCCGTCGTGGACAATTCCGACCGGCTGGTCGGGCTCATGACACACGAAACCATAGGCGAGATGCTCATGATCCGCTCAGCCGTGTCAGATGCCTTCCGATTTGGCCGTTTGCGTGAGGCCAAGCCGCGATTCACACGGATCTGAGCACGAGGGTTTCTTTCCACTGCCCTACCGCATTAGGGCAGACATCGGCCGAAACGACGTCGTTCCGGCCGGCCATCTTTTGCGTCTCACGCGCCCGGAACGTGAGGCAGAAGTTCAAGCGCACCACGATAGATCATGTCGCCAGCTACGTAGAGGATGATCACCAGCCCGACATAGGCGATCCAGCGATGCTTCTGAAGCAGATTGGCAATGAGGTTTGCAGCGATGCCCATCAGCGCGACGGAGAGGACAAGACCGAAGATCAGCACGTTTGGATGTTCGCGCGCAGCACCCGCTACCGCCAGGACATTGTCGAGCGACATCGAGACGTCGGCGATGATGATCTGCCAGGTTGCCTGCGCCAGGGTCTTGCGTGGAGCCTTGCCAGCTACGATGCCGTCGTGGTCGACGTCACTTTCCGAAAGCGCTTCGATCGCCTGTGTTTCCTGCGCATGGTTTTGCCGGAGTTCGCGCCACATCTTCCAGCACACCCACAACAGCAATATGCCGCCGGCGAACAGCAACCCGACGACCTGCAGGAGTTGCGTTGTCGCGGCGGCAAAGCCGATGCGCAGAACGGCCGCCGCGATTATGCCGACGACGATTGCGTTTCTGCGCTGCTCTTTGGGTAGTCCGGCCGCGGCAAGGCCGATAACGATGGCATTGTCGCCGGCCAGCACCAGGTCGATCATGATGACCTGCAGGAGAGCGGTCATTGCTTCGGGACTAAAAAACTCTGTCATATGGCACCCTTGCGTTCAGCTAGGGGTGACACGGGCTTGCGAGCATACCGTAGAGCAACGCGGACACCGCGTATGACAAGAGAAATGCCGCTACAGCTGAAGAAAACGCAAAGCCAGGCCACCCGGATTGGAATTCCAGTCCGACATCGCAGTCCTGATGGACTGCCAGAGGGGCCCGGCCTGGCAGCACCTAGCTATTGCCCCAAGCGCAAAAACTCAAGGCTTAAATTGTGATTCGCATATGCGGCATTGAACGGGCCGGCAGCCGCAAGTAGACTGACACGATGGGCTTCGGCCAGTTTCTGTAATACCCGATCTGCGGCCGGCGATGGCGATGAGGAAATCCGTCTTGGCTGTTCATCGACGACCGATCGGCCAATATCTGTTCCCAATCGGTTCCTTGGGCCTGGCCGCGCTAATTCATTTCGGCGCAGCGTCGATGGAGCCTTCGCTGCTTTCGATCAAGATCCTTGCGTTGATCGTGGTCGCTATCTTCATCTTCGCTACCGTGTTTGTGGTTTTGCAACATGCCGAAGCCGTCGCACGGCGGCTCGGTGAACCTTATGGCACGCTGCTGTTGACATTTTCGGTGACGGCCATCGAAGCATCGGTCATCGTTTCGATGATGCTGCATGGCGAGAACAACCCGACGCTGGCACGCGAGTCCGTGTTTTCGACGGTCATGATCGTGTGCACTGGTGTGGTCGGGGTCTGCCTCACCCTGGGTGGGCTGAAGCATCGATATCAGGACATCAAACGACAGGGCACCAGCGCCTCGCTTGCCGTCATTATGGCGCTGACGGTTCTGACGCTGATCCTTCCAAACTACACTCTTGCAACAAGCCCCGGTGCGTTCTCCGCATCGCAACTCGCATTCGTGAGCGTCCTTTCAGTTCTCCTCTATGGCGCGTTCGTCTTTGCCCAGATGGTGCGCCAACGGGGCGATTTTATCGAGGATCTGACGTCCAGCGCCGACCATGAGGAGCATGTATCTGAGGGTGGGAAAGTGACCACCAGCGTGCTCCTTTTATTTATCGGACTGGCAGGGATCGTTCTTCTGACCGAGCAGGTGGCCGGCAGCATCGAGGATGGGCTGGCGTTTCTTCATGTTAGCCAGGCGGACGCAATCGTGGGCTTCTTCGTCGCTGCGCTTGTGCTTATGCCGGAGGCGGTATCGGCGGTTCGGGCAGCACTCAATAACGAACTTCAGCGAGGGCTGAATGTCGCCCTCGGCTCGGCCTGCGCCACAATCGGCCTGACAATCCCGGCAATCGGTGCGGCGAGCCTGCTCACCGGACGAAGCCTGACTCTTGGTCTGGGCCCGGGCGATACCGTGCTTCTCATCCTCGCGCTTGCCATCAGCATCGTGAGCTTTGGGACGGGCCGAACAACGATGCTGACGGGGCTCGTTCATCTCGTCGTGTTTGTCGCCTATCTGTTCCTTATCTTCGTGCCCTAGGATACGATCATCGTCAGCGTCTATCGATCAGCATGATCAGTTGAAGATGCCGGTCGGCCATTGGGTCGATCTAGACAGACACCGCAAGCCAGTCGAGAAAAGGCCGCTGGCCGACAAGCAGCTTTTCCCTAGCCATATCCAAGCCGAACCACCCTGCCCGATCGATCTCTGGAAAAGTCTGCATGCGACCGCTGCGCGGCGGCCATTCCATCTCGAAGATGTTGCTGCGCAAGGTGCCAGCGTCGAAATCGCCTTCGACGCCGAAGGCCGTAACAAGCTTGCCGCCTGGCTGGCGCAGTTCCCCCAGCGGAATCAGCGCTCCCTTAAGCTCCCAGCCGGTTTCCTCCACAAATTCGCGACGCGCCGCAGCTTCCGCCTGTTCGTCATCACCATACTCGCCCTTTGCAATCGACCATGCGCCAAGATCGCGGTTTTGCCAGAACGGCCCGCCCGGATGGACAAGCAGCACCTGCAATTCGCCGGTTGATCTGCGGTAAGGCAGGATGCCCGCACTTCTTTTCGCCATCGCCTCATGCCTCCGCCATCCAACCTATCAGATGCCGTCAGGATCGAGATGACCTCAAATGATGCTGGCCGCCGCAAGTCGCTCATTCGCATTGCGTTCGACTTCCCCAAGCGGCGGTGGTGACACTTCTGGAAGTCCATCCACGCTGGCCATCAGCTCCAGATAGCGCTGAGCCGACGCGGCCCACTGAAATCGCGCCGCCCTGGCGCGACCGCGTGCGATCAAGTTGGTTCTGAGGCCTGCTTCGTGGACCAGGCGCATGAAACAATCGAACCATGCATTCTCATCGCAAGGTGATGCGTACAAAACCGCATCACCGCCGATTTCGGGCAGGCTGGCACGGTCCGACATGACCACCGGACATCCCAGTGCCATGGCTTCGAGGGGCGGCAGTCCGAAACCCTCGACCAGGGAGGGGAACGCCAGGCATAGGCAATCGCGCAGAAGCGCGCCGAGTTCCGCGTCCGACCGTCTTCCCAGCCAAATGACGTTCGGCGACTCCTTGTCGCCGCTGCTGGCGAAAACGCGGGACGTTGATGCGCCCACAACAACAATCTGCAGCCCCGCCGCGGCAAGTCGGTCGTGCATACCGATGATCAAGCCGACATTTTTGTGCGGGATGGAACTGCCAAGCACGACGATCGTGCCAGGGCCGGCCACTGCCAGTGTTTGTTCTGAGTGGCAAGGAGCCCATCGCAACGCATGTTCATGCCCGTTGCCTACAATTTCGATCCTTCCCGCCGGGCACACGCCATAGCGCGCCAGTTCACCCGCAGAGTATTTCGACACCGTCGTAATCTTGAGCGCGGCCCGGCCCAAGGCAGGAACCAGGGTGCGGTAGAGAAGCCGAAATGGAAACGAATAGCTCTGCGGGCATGCCCGTGTATTGACGTCGTGAATGCACAGCACCTGCCGACGAACCGTCACAGGGCCCGTATTGCAGAGGTTAAGCAGCCCGCCGCGAAGATGGGCCGGAAGCACAGCCTGTTCCCACAAATGCCCGCCAAAGCTGCCGACAGTGCGGACACGGATCGCTGCCAGGGGCAATTTGTCAAGCGCCCCCGGCGGGACCAGCAACTCGACCGACAGATCCCGTGTCAAGGCAGCCTGGCCCGCGATCAAGGCGTCCAGCGCCGAAACAATCTCGCGTGCGTAGCGCTGAACTCCGGTGGTCGGCTGCGCGAGAAAACGGCCGTTGATTGTCCAATGTCGAGTCATCACAGGGTTTTTGGTCACCAGCGCCACGCCTCAGTTGCACGACTTTGAACGACCAGGACAGCAGGGTCATCCTGGCCTTTGGGACGTGGCCGGCCGTTTGCCTCTGAGGCTTCCCGGCAGCTCTCATCCGAATGGCGAGGCCAATCATCGGCGTTTACGCCAAACGTGTGAGGTTCTGCGTGGCGCGGTTTTGCTAGACTGCGTCGGGCAGTGCGGCCGATCTCAATCGTCGTGCTCGGATGGATGTCAGACTGAGTTCAGGAGTGATGCCGCATGATGTCTGGCGCAAAACAGGCAAGTTCGCGCTGATGCAGCGGCCGACCAATCCATCGCAACCAGGTTCCGTTGGACGGGCCGTCGCCGCGACCAGACGTCTGTGGACAACCCTGGCATGCCTGCTGGGCATGACAGCTTCGGGCGCAGCGGATCTGCTCTGGGGGGTGAATGGCCATCCCTTCAACGCCTATCCCGGGATATCGATCGAACAGCAACTCGACTATGTCCGCGACCTCGGCATGAAGTCGTATCGCGTCAACATCTCCAGCGCCGACAGCGCCAGCAAGCTTGCCGAACTGGTCAAGGCCGGCAAGGAGCGCGGCGTCGAGATCCTGCCGGTAATCACGCCCGACCTGGACCTCGACAATCAATCCGTCGATGAGCTCTATGCGCAGGCCTACGATCTCGCGTCGACACTGGTATCCCGCTTCAAGGACGACATCCGCGTTTGGGAGCTTGGCAACGAGATGGAGGTTTACGCCATCTTAATGCCCTGCGAGATGCAGGACAGCGGAATGCAATACAACTGCTCCTGGGGGCCTGCCAGCGGCACCGAGACGTCCCACTATTTCAGTCCGCGCTGGGCAAAGGTAAGCGCAGTGCTGCGCGGCCTGTCGGATGCAACCATCGCAGTGGATCCGACCATAAGAAAAGCAATGGGAACGGCCGGCTGGGGCCACCGCGCAGCGTTCACCCGCATGCTGCAGGACGGCATCAGATGGGATATATCGGTCTGGCATCTGTACGGGGGCGACCCCGAAGACGTATTCAAGTTTCTGGCCACGCTCGGTCGCCCAATCTGGCTCACCGAGTTCAACTACCCTGGAGGCAGCCAGAAGGGAGAAAGTCAGCAGGCGGACGGTCTCGTCCAGACGATGACGCTGCTGAGGCGATATCAGGCCTTATACGGAGTGGAGGCTGCCCACATCTACGAACTGCTCGACGAGCAGTACTGGGCGCCGAGCTACGAAGCCTTCATGGGCCTCGTGCGCCTGAAGAACCGCGGCGATGGGCTATGGGCGCCGAGCGGGCGAAAGCCGGCATACGATGCTGTAAAGAAGGCCATTGCGAACGGCAATGCAGGCTCGAGTTCGTCGACGATCGCGAGGGAGAGCTCGCCGCCTGCGGGCCAGACGTCGGTGCCCCCCATTACCGTCACCGACACGTTTCAGCCCTGTTCGCTTGATGCGTTCGACAAGTCTGTCTTCAACCACGCCAACCAGATTGCATATGCATACTGCCTAATCTTGCGTCGCATGCCGTCTCCGGCCGAACAGTGGCGCGAGGTCGTCGCGATGAAGAAGGATCCATCTCTCTCTCCGATACTCACGAAGATGTTGCTTTCGGTCGAATTCAGGACTGACAATCAGCCGGTTGGGCTTGGAAATACGCAATACGTGGCCCTCCTCTATCGGACATTGCTGGGACGGGAGCCAGACGGGCAGGGTCTTTCTGATTACGTGTCGAAACTGGACAGCGGCGAGGCGAGTGGAGAACAGCTCGTGGCGGAATTCATCCATTCACATGAGTTTCGCTCCAGACACACGGTTCTGTTTCCCAACGAGCCTCAATAGTTCAATGAAACATTACTGGCCGCAAGATTGTCGTTGGGCTTGGACAGCGTTCGAAACATGATGCTGGCAGTTCGTCATGAGCACCATCTTTGCGCATTGTCCTGTGGTCCGAGCGGTGCCCCGGCCGCCTTTTTCGTGACTACCGGAACGAGCAACGCCAACGACGACGATCATACGTGCGGATCTACGGGTTGGCGGATTCTGCCCATATCAAGAACATATTCGGGTTCGATACGCCCCGTCAGGACATGAATTATGGCAAGGATGTTGCCGCGCAGCCTTCCGCGGCGGTCGACGTAAGACTCAGGCCGCACGCTGCGCACAAGGTTGGCGGCGACATTGCGCGCCATGAGCGGCAGAGCGAACGTAGCGGGCATGGTTCCCTTCTTGATCAGATAAACCGGATTGACGATCTGCGAATATCCGAACCGCTCGCCGCTCACGCGCCCGGTCTTGATACCAAGATGGATGCCGCGGATCGTGTTCACCGCGACGACGCGGCCGCATGACCTCAACTGGCTGGTGAAATCTATGTCCTCCTGCCAGCCGTAGAGAACCAGGCGCTCGTCGAAGCGCAACTTGCCAATCTTGGCCGCCCGAATGGACATGTTGCAACCATATGCGCCGAGATGATCGACGACCTCGGGCCCTGGCGGCGGCTCCTGCTCCGACTGGCGGAGAGCCAGCATGGCGTCGTGCCAATCCAATCCCGCGTTGACGGCGCCGTCCTTGACCACTCTGCCCATGACCACAGCCCAGTCGTCATGCTCTTCGAAAGCTCTCTTGACGCGCTCGAGATAGTCGTCGGCCGGCACGAAATCGTCGTCGAAGAAGGTGACGACATCGAAACGCCCGCTCGCGTGGTCGAGCGCGCTGTTGCGTTGCACGCATGACCCTTTCTTCCCGAAGACAAGGGAAACCGGGAAGCTAATCGTCTCAGGAAGCTCGACATGCGTGGCATCGGGCGCGGAAACGACGACTTCGTCAGGTGGTTGCGTCTGGCGCTGCAGATGCGATAGCAATCGGCAAAGCTGGTTGCCGCGGCCAAGGGTTGCAATGATCACGACGAGCTTCATGCGCAATCCAGCTAGAGGCAACAAGGGCGATTTCGCTGCGACGGTAAGCCCTGGGATGGGGGCAGACAGCCTGTTAAAAAGGGGGCTGCGGGGCTATTCCGGCGCTGCCGCCTGCCTCGATGGGTGTAGCAACCCCATCTTCGGTCGCATGCATGCCTCTCCTTTCGGCTTAGCGGCTGCGTAGGTTCACAGCCTTCCACGATTAGTGCCCGAATCTTCGCAGGGTGAACGCCTCACGCGGCCGGACAGGTGGCAGGGCCAATTTCATTTCAATGTCGCGGGCACGGCTCTGCTCCGTCAGCAGCGCGAGGGCAGTGCGGATCTCGGATTAACGCCAAGGGATAAGCTCATACTTCGAAGGTGCAGAGGTTCGCACTGTCTCCAGGGGTGCTAGGTTGAATATGGATCACGCGACATGGTGCACTTTATGGGACAGCGAAATTACGGAAGATCTTCGCCCGTAGCCGTCAGGGCGGCCGGAACAATCGGCACCGATCCGCTTCCATTCGAGAGGTATGGCAAGAGCTCATTTCCGGCGGTTCCCGCTGAGGACGGGGGGGCCGGCGGTGACCGCACCAGGCGCTGGACCATAAATGGGGATTTCGTCGCGCTGCCTCCAAACGGTGTTGCCCGCTATGCGCGCGAGGTAACTCTTGCGCTCGACGCTCTCCTGGACGAGGGCCATCCGTTGGCGCGGGGACTTGAACTCGATCTGGCGGTCCCGCGACGGGAGCAATTGCCGCTGCAGGCGATTGGCATTCGGGTCGTCCCCGAATTCAACAAACCGCGCCTTCCGCAGTTCTGGGTGCAGATGCAACTGCCACGCCACGTTGAGGGCGGGTTGCTCAGCTTCTGCAATCTGGCGCCGGTGGCGCTGACGCGGCAAATCGCATGCATCCACGACCTGCATACCAGGCTGATGCCGGAGAGTTATGGGCGCGGCTTCCGATGGGCCCACCGTTTCATTCTTCCGCTCCTTGGCCGACGGGCTGCACATATAACCACCGTCTCGCAGCTTTCGCGGCAGCATCTCATCAAATACGGCATCGCACCGCAGGAGAAGATCACCGTCACATATAACGGCAGCGACCATGCGGAACGATGGGATGCCGATCGATCGAAGCTGCAAATCCGGCCCGACCGCCCCTATGTGCTGTGCCTGGGGCGTGATCAAAAATACAAGAACGTCGAATTACTGGTCCGGCTTGCTCCGCTGCTTGACGCGTTGGGCTTGGACCTGTGGATGGCGGGCGAAATCGACGAAGCGCACATTTCCCGGTTTGCGCAGCCGAAGCCAGACAATCTCCGGCTCCTCGGACGAATCAGCGATGATGATTTCAAGAAAGCTCTGTCGGATGCATTGTGCTTTCTTTTTCCGTCCAGGATCGAGGGTTTCGGGTTGCCTGCCGTCGAAGCCATGAGGATCGGATGCCCGGTCGTGGCCTCGACATCGCCTTGCCTCCCCGAGGTCTGCCGGGACGCAGCGCTCTATGCCGATCCGGATGATTTGGCACATTGGGCCAGAGCGGTCCTCGACATCCAGCGATATCCGGACTTGCGCCAACGTTTGATCGAGGCAGGCCATAAAAGATCCCTCAGCTATTCCTGGCGTTCCATCGCTGAAATCTACCTCGAGCTGATGCTGCAGGTGGACGCCATGGCTTTGCGCTGACCAAGCTCCGCTGAGATTATCAAACGACTCGACCGGAAGCATCGGGGCGGCATGCCGGTCGCGTCAAAGGGCGGCCGCCGGGCGGCCTTGACGTTGGTTGCTTCGACACAAACGTCTTCGCCGGACCCGTCCACGCAGCCTCGAAGGCGAACGAAAGCACCAGCTTTGGCCGGCTACGGCGGCGGACAGTGCTGACAAATAGGCTAGGCGCCACAGTCGAAAGGCGGTGGCCGAGACGGACGTTTCGTCAATAAGGGCGGATTGCTGCTTGAAGCAAGAACGCCGCATGATCCCGAGAGTAAATGGTGAAGGGCGAGCCATGCTTGGTCGTGTCGCATTGGCTACCGCATGCGTCAACGGTCGGCTCGTCGGGGCCGTCGCGCATACTGACGCAGATCGACTCGTTAGCTCCGGCAAGGAACTGGCGGCAGGCTCGATGAGGGCGAATTGATGTCGCCTGCGAGGCCCAGGGAGTCCAGCGAGTTCAATTCAAATCCGCGCGTTGCGCTGGCCGAGCGGCACGTCGGTTCCTTTGGGCCGGCTGCAGTCCGCGTCCTTACGCGGGCGAGCAGCTTTACGCCACACGGGGGCGCAATCACGTGACGGAGCATGCTGGATTGGCACGGCCGATGTCGATGCGGGTGGTGGCGGGTCTTCACATTCCTGGATCTGGGTGCATATCCCGTTCGCCCGTCGACGGCGAAAGAGAGCGGCAATGAAGGCGATCGGCGGGGCGATTATCAGCGGGGCGGCTTGGGTCGCAGTCGAGACGTGGGGCCGCCAGTTGGCGATGTTTGTCGTCTTTGTCGTTCTCGCCCGTCATCTCGGCCCGGAGGCGTTTGGTTTCGCCACGCTCGCCATGGTCGTGCCGATCATCGTCGCCGTTCCGGTGACGCGCGGAATCCCCGAAGCACTCATCCAGCGTCGGGATCTCGAGTCCATTCATTTCGACTCAGCCTTTTGGCTCCTTGCCGTCTCCGGCTCGGTGCTCAGTGTGCTCGTGTGGGCCTTCGCCGGAGCAGTCGCCGCGGCATTCGGCGAACCCGTTCTGAAGGACCTCGTCCGCTGGACCAGCGTCATCGTTGTGCTCCAGGCCCTTGCGGCGGTGCCAGCGGCGGTCCTCAAACGCCAGCTTCATTTTCGACTGTTCGCGCTGCGGACGCTCACCGGCACGGTCGTCGGCGGAACGCTTGGAATCAGTATGGCAATCGCCGGCTACGGCATGTGGAGCCTGGTGTGGATGCAGGTCGCCAAGGCGGCAGTGGAGACCGCCGTTATTCTGCTCGGCAGTTCGTGGCGGCCGCGTCTCAGATATTCCTACGCGCGCTGTCGCGAGCTGTTCGGCTTCGCTGGTCCTCTCATCGGCCATTCCCTTTGGAATTTCGTGAATGACGAAATACCAAAGGTCATACTCGGCACCTTCCTTGGACCCTACGCGGTAGGCGTGTACGCTCTCGCCCGTCGACCGCTGGATCTTCTGAGCGAGGCATTTCTGGGTCCGCTTACAGCGGTGACAATACCAGCAGTCGCCCGAGTGCAGAGCGAGCCGGCGAAGATCGATGCTTTCTTCAACGCGAGCATACGCATGGCCGCGATTGCCGGCTTCCCGGCATTCCTGGGGTTTGCCGCGATCGCTCCCGTCGCGGTACCTTTCATCTTCGGCCCGCAATGGGTGAGCGGTGTCGTCGCCGTTCAAATCCTGATGCTCCTTGGCCTGCAACGCACGATAGATAGCATCTGTGCACTCACCATCCTCGCGCTCGGTCATTCCGGCCTGATCCTCAAGCTAAACATATCCTACACCGTCCTGGCCGTGATCCTCCTCACCGCTGCCGTGCAGATCGACCTCGAGACAACGATGGTAGCTCTTCTGGCCTGCAACGTCCTGCTCCTGCCGGTCTTTCTCTTCCTCGTTCACCGCATCGCCCATATCGACGTGCTGAAGCCGCTGACAATATTCCCGCGGCTGGCGGTGGCGGCCCTGCTCATGTTCGCCGTTGTCACCGCTTGGCTGATTACGGCACCGGCCTCGACCCCCCAAGGCCTCCTCATCGCAGGCGGGATCATCGTCGGCGCCGCCGCATATGTCGCCGCAGTCATTGTGCTTGTGCGTCCCGACCTTCTCGACGCACGCGACATGCTTCTCAGGCTGCGTCGGCCCGCATAGAGGTACCAGGCTCATGAAAGTCGCTTTCGTCTCGCAGCATTTCGACATGGTGCTTCCGCCCGACCAGAACTCGGTTGGCATCTGGACGTATGAAGTGGCACGCCGCCTGGCTGCGGACTGCGAGACGACCGTGATCGCGCGTCGCCCGCGCGGAAAGGCCAAACGCATCGATATCGATGGCGTGCGGATCGAACTCCTCACCTGCGCTCCGGCGGGTGTATGGGGGAGAGCCTCCCGCATGTGGAGCCGCGCCTGGCCAGGCGCTCCGCTGTTTGCGCAAAGCTTCTATGCGTTCGACTTCTTCGCCCAGGCACTGCGAAACCTCCGCCGTCTGGCGCCTGACGTCGTTCATCTTCAGAACTTTCCCCATTATGCACCGGCTATCCGGCGCGCCGTCCCCGACGCAGCGATCCTCCTGCACATGCACTGCGACTGGCTGGCGCAACTCGATCGTGACGTCATGGCGCGCGGCGTCGCCGCATGCGATCTCGTGGCCGGCTGTTCGCAGCATGTCGTTATGACTGCGCGCGAACGCTTCGAAAGCGCGCGAACGCCCTTTGCGGTCCTGCCGAACGGTGCGCCAGTGGATCGGCTCGCTCGCGTTACGGCGCGGCGCTCGCCGGCAAAGGTGCTGTTCGTCGGCCGCGTCTCTCCGGAAAAGGGTGTTCATACCCTTCTCGAGGCCTGGCCCAAAGTAGTCGCCGCTCACCCTGAGGCCCGTCTTGAGATCGTTGGTCCGTCCGCGGCACTGCCGCGGGACCTCCTGATCGACCTGAGCCGGGATCCGGAGGTCTTGGACCTTTCACGGTTCTATCCCGGGGGAGGCGCTTTCCGGGGTTCCTACGAGACGGCTCTGCGCGAAATGATCCCTCCGCAGTTCGCCCACACGGTCAGCTTCACCGGTATGGAACCGTATGAAAAAGTCATCGAGCGCTGTGCCGGGGCCTCGCTCCTCGTCAATCCGTCACTTAGCGAATCCTTCGGCATGAGCCTGGTTGAGGCCCTTGCGACCGGGACGCCGGTCGTCGCCACGCGTGTCGGCGGGATGACGGACATTGTGGAAGCAACTGGCGGCGGTGTGCTCGTCGAAAAAAATGATCCGGCCGCACTTTCGAACGCAATCGTCCTCCTTCTCGCCGATCCTGAGTCAAGCAATGAAGTCGGACGCCGGGGAGCCGCCCGGGTCGCCGATCTCTATGCCTGGGAAAAAATAGCCCAGTCGACCCGGGACCTGTATGACAAGGCAATCGTCACCCACCGTTCACGGCTTGGAGAACGAAAACCTTCATTCGCTCAGCGCCGGGCCTTGAACGAAGTGAACACCGAGCCCGTGTCATCTCCCCATTCCCAGTTGACGGCGAGCCCGACCCGCAAAATTTGAAGGGCAGCATCGTCGGGATAGATGTCGGTGAGGCTTCGCTGCATCACCAGTTCGTCGTCGATCAGGATCGCAAACCGATTTCCGTCGAATGCAACGCGCATGCGAAAGCGTTTTCCCCAAACGACCTTGTCAGCCACATTGGTCCAGACCGCGTCATAAAGTTCCTCAAAGCCGAGCCGCTTGATGAACACCGAAATCGAAGCACCCTGGTGGACATCGTCGAGCCAGGTGGTGACACAAACGTAGTTGTCGCTGTCTTGCCAGAAGAGCAGTCCTGCCCGGCTGCGCTGATCTTGTCCTCGGCGCTCCCCAGGAGGCTCGATTGTGACCTCGAGGTCGGCGAATTCCGGTAGGTCCCATGGCAGCGAATAGAATGTTCGACCCGGGTTCGGTCTGTCCACGCTCGCGCGCACACGGGCGCTGCCCAGCCCGTCGACGTCGATGACCCCGGTGCCCAGTGTTCTCGCCCATTGCCCGCCGCCCAGCTCCGGCGTGCGGCGATCCAGTTCGCCGGCAGTACCGGCAAAGCCGTCGGCGTAGGACAGGCTTGCTCCGAGTCGATTCCAGGGCGCCTCCAGAGGCGCCATCAATGGGATGGGAACTTCGCAAGGATGAGCCTCGAAATTATGCCAGCGCGCCTCGCTATCAAAGCTTTTCCATATCCCTACTCCGGTAGCATTCTCGACTAAATCGGCATTGACAGACGCTTCGAAAAGGCGAACCCCGTCAAGAAAGCAGCTCATCTGACCATTCCAGTCAAGAATCAGGACCGAATGGGTAGAACACTTGCGCAAAGCGTGTTCCGTACCGGTCGCGATCGTAATCTCCTTGCCCGATTGCTTGCGCACCAGGGTCCATCCGAGCGTCGACAGTTTCAGCACCCAGAAATTGTCGTTGTCCCGAAACCGACAGACGAGACCACACACATCCGAGATGGCGCCAATTGCCAGCAGTCCGTGGATCAATCCTGAAGGGCGACCAGGATCGATGACGGATAGGTTATCGCCAGCGCCCTGCGAAAAATGCCACCGCCCCCCGATTGCAGCGATTTGCCCAGGCCAGCCTTCGACGAGTGCATCGGCAGCGTGAGCGGAGCCAAACAGCGTCGAAAATTCAGGTATCCGCCCGACTTGAACCGCTTGGACGCGTGTGTCGACCCGAAACCCGATCTGGCCAAGTGCCGACTGATGGACACCCGCAAACAGCTTTTCGTCCTTGTTGAAAGGATCGATCGCGATCGGACGCATCATCGGAAAAGCGGCAAGACCGTGGGCCTTTTGGTCGGCGGCCGCGTAATAGACAGCGCCCTGCTCTCGCAACGCCACGACATAATAGACATGAACGTTCATTAGGCGCCGAAACGCACTCAGGCATTGCTTTCCTGCACGAGCCCACAGCTCGCCGTTTTCGCCTTCGGCGGCATGCACGACAAAGCCACAACCCTCTTCCACGGGATTGATCGGCGCCTCACTGGGGAACCATCCGACAGCCAGGTTCTCGTCGATGTTCGATCCCCGGTAGGTTCTGGAGGTGCTGAGCGTCCACCACCAGAAACGGCGAAGGGTGAGCCTCTTTCGCGGCGCACGTATCAGGGAAACCAGACGGCCGGGCCATGGATCAATGCCGGGTCCTCGCAGCCAACGGTAGACTCGCCTAGCGAGGTCATCAGGCAATGGCGATCCCTGCGATGTGTTGTGGCCGTTGGTGATCGAGACCAACAGCACCAGACCAGCCTCTCGCTGAAAGGGACCATAGGAGATCCCTTGCCGGCCCCAACCTGGCCTGACGAGCGGCTGGAAACGAAGTGCGCCATGATCGATCGCGATCTGGCGTTCGATGTCGCGTCCTCGCCTGACACCTCCCTTGACTGCCAAAGTGCCAATTACCGCACCGCGGGCGCGTTCATCTTGAAAATCGTCTGTGACAAGAACCTCCGGCCGGGCAACGCCGGACCCAGCCTCTTCCGCAGCTTCTACCCAGTCATGACGGTGCAACAACAAGACCCTCCTCACGTCGTCATACGAGACTCTTCAAGGCATCGATGACGTGTCGCAGTCCCGGGCAGAAGTCGCGCACTGCCTCGCTTGTCCCGTTGATCAGGCTTGCTCTCCTTGCATGGAACCCCTGCCTGACGCCGCAAATCCAGTTCTTAAGCGCCCACCGGCTGCGCCAGGACGTGTTCGACCCGCCATTCCCCATTGGCATAGGAGGCTGGCAGCGGTTTCAATGCGTAGCCGGCAGCAGTCAGGAGTTCCGCGATCTTTCGGGCCTTGCGGTCGAGCCCGTCGCGGGTTGCATCGTCGACCTCATAAATCACCTTCGGACGATGTCGCCGCAGCGTTTCCGTCATGCCGCCCAGCACGTCGATTTCGGCGCCTTCCACGTCGATCTTGACCAGCGAGGGCGGCCTGAGGCCTCGCTGGGCGATGGCATCGTCGATGGCGACAATGCTGACTTCCAGGCGGCCGCTGATGTCCGGCGGTGCTCCCGCCGAGGCAAGCGCGGCGCCGCCGATGTGATGGGCGAGCAGAAGCTGGCCACGGCCGGATGTGGCGCCCGCAGCTTCGGCGAACACCCGTATCGTGTCGAATCCACTGAGCCGTGCACTTTCTGCGACAGCGGCGGCGTTGCGGGGAACAGGCTCGAACGCATAGACTTGACCGCGCGGCCCGACACGGCGCGCGGCGATGAGACAGAAGAAACCGATATTCGCGCCGATGTCGTAAAAGACGTCGCCGGGCGCCAGGTTTGCCGCGATCGCCTGTTGGATGGGCGGCTCGTAGGTGCCGCGAACAAAGTTCGGGTCGGCGCTCTTCGCCACGAGCTTGAGACCGGCGGCCTCTCCCTTGGCTATGACGCGCGCGTCGCCGAACACGCTGAGGAACCTTGCCGTCAATGTCACGCGCTCTTCCCCATTCTGCGACGCCTCGGGACGGGGCCAGCCCGTGCCGCTCGCCGCGAAGGTGACAGATTGTGCGCCCGGGATCGAGCCCGACAACGGTGGCCGGCTCCTACTCCCTCCGGCTGATCGCTACTCCGATTGTGGGGCCATATCTCATCTTGGGGGTACCTGTCCGGCCTCTCGGTCCGACGGAACGGTGGCATCGTTGCGCAAGACATGGATCGCCTGGGGAGCATCCCACCCGATCGAGACGATCTCACGATCGCCGTCGCCGTCCAGGTCGACCGTGCGGGCGCCGAGATGGCTCTCGACGCCCTCGCCGACCAATTGCTCGATGAACCGCCCGCCTCCCAGATTGCGCCAGAGCGAAAGGCGCAGGGCTCCGCGGTGCTCGCCCATGACGAGGTCCGGCCGGCCATCGTCATTCATATCGGCCACTGAAAGACTGTTGAGCGAGCCGCGCGAGGTGATTTCCTGCTGCTCCCAGTTTTGCCTGATGTCGCCGGGATTGCGCCACCAATAGGCCTTTGCGTGGTCGGCCTGCCCGTTTTCTTCACTCACGACGATGTCGGTTCGTCCGTCGCCGTCCAGATCGGCGACAGCCACGCGGTCCGGATACACCATGTCGGGGACATTGGCGACGTCGCGGCGCTGCCAGTCGGCAGAGCCATCTCCCGGATTGCGCCACCATGCGATCCCCTTGGCGTTGCCGGTAGTGGCCGCAAGGTCAAGCAGGCCATCGCCGTCGATATCGGCAAAAGCGATTCCCTCGTCGGAGGCCTCGGCGCAAATGCGGGTTCGCGGCCAGGGGTCCGCCGACGCGTCCTCGGGGATGGCAAAGTAGAAGACCCCGGCACCGCTCGATACCGCAAGCTCCGGCTGGCCGCCTTTGACGATCTGTGCCAGTGCATGGCCCTGGGATCCGAGTTCGTGGCTGGCGGCGGGAACATCGCCGATCGCATGTTCCTCAAACCCGCGCTCTGGCCCTTGCTGCGCCTGAAGCCACACCAAGTTCAGTGTCTCGCCTCCGCCGCGCTGAGCGATCACTTCTTCGCGTCCGTCGCCGTCGACATCGATCGCCGCGATCGCATCCACTGGCTCGCCGAGAGCGACCTGTTCCCATTCACCTTGCCAAGGGTCGGCCGGCTGACGATACCAGAACGGACCCGAGATAATGTCCGTCCGCCGGTCGCCGTCCATGTCGGCGAACGCGAGCCCGAAGGAGCCTACATGGTCGTGCGTGATCTGGTGATGGCGCCAGCGGTCGAGGCGGCGGACCGGCCCGGGCGGGTCGAGACGATTGATCCAGATCCAGGCGGGCGGGTTGCCCGCCCAATTGGCGCCGTAGATGTCGAAATCGCCATCGCTGTCGACATCGGCGACGACTCCGTTGTGCAGCCCCACCGTGTCGATCACCTGTCGTGCCCAGCGCATTCCTCGGCCGTCCACGTTGAGGTTGATAGACAGAGCACGTTCCTCGGTCGTGTGCATCTGCCCGACCACGACGTCGACATCGCCGTCTCCGTCCATGTCCGCCGCCTGCAGCGTATGGGCGCCGGCAACAGCAGGCTGAATGACATGGCGGGTCCACTGGCCTGTTGGCCGGTCGACGGCCTGGAACCAAGCCACGTCGGCGGTGTGCTCGGAGCTCGAGGTCAAAATATCGGCGTTGCCGTCCTGGTCGAGATCGACGACGAGCGCCTTGAAAGCAGGGTTGAACGCGCCGACCGCATGGCCCTGCCACCGGGCAGGAATGCGTGCTGTCGCTGCGCCTGGATTTTGGGCCCATCGTCCGTGCAGGACCAGGTCGACAGCGCCGTCGCCGTTGACGTCTCCGAGGGCCATCCCCTCCTCGCCCAGATGCAAGGATGGCAAGGCCACACGAGTCCAGGCGCCGGCTGCGTCATGGAAGAAGACCATCAGCTCGCTGGGTGACAGAACGACGATGTCGGCAAGGCCGTCGCCATCGAAATCGGCCGCCTTGATGTCCTTGCCCCAGCCGCCGAGCGCACCGATCTCATGGGGTTTCCAGCTTGGGCCGTCGGTCGGATCACGGTCCGGGCGCGGATTCTCGAACCAGACGAGATTGGCCCCGTCCGGCCCGTCGGCCGTTACGATGTCGAGATCGCCATCGCCATCGACATCGACAAGCACGCCATCCGTCGTGAACTCCACGCGGGCGGTTGCGATAGTGGTGAGAAGCAGGTCGGGCCAACGCCACCACGACAGCGGGGTCTGTGGCAATCCGCCGAGGACCAGATCCAGCCGACCATCGCCGTCGATGTCGCCGACGAGCTTGACATCCCCGGAATGCTCGGCGATCTCGCGGCGATCAAATGTAAGACCCGTCCTGAGAATTTCTTCTCCACTGGCAGCAGAATCACAACCTACGATTGAGACTCCGACGGCAAGCATGGCGACGAGATGGAAACACACGTCGACTATTGACTTCATAGCGTGTGACCATCTCGTCTTTGGCCAGCGGCCGTGCGACGAATTAGCCCCCCGACAAATCCATAAGCGTCCGCCAATCATCCTGGTCTCCCGTGCTTCATCTGCGAGCATGCGCTGCCAGCACGTCACCCTTGTTGTCGATCACGTCGCCCAATGTAGGCGAGGCCGTTAGTCGCGTATGGCGCACGCAATCCCGCTGCACCCTGGCCGGTGAGGCGCCGCATAGCCGGCAGGTTGCCCGGAATGCGCAGCGACGGCCGACGATACCGTCGAAGTGTCGCACGGATGGCCGCATTGACGGTGCGATGATCGAATTCGGATCCCTCGCATAGGGCACGAACACGATTGCCGGGCAGCGACGTGAGCCACCTTGGTTTTCTCATGAGCGAGACGCAAAGTCGCCCCGCCAGGAAGCCGTAAGAACGTAGTACGTTCTGATGACACGCTGATCCCAAGGGCTTCGCATCCAGCAAGATTGAGTCCGCCCCCCTCGTTCCATGTAGGATCACACTGCCGGGCTGTGTTACGCTTGACCATGGCAAGCCGGTGTTCGCATCGGCGCATGCGCGCGACTCATTGCCGGAAAGATGTGACCATTGCGTCCTCCCCATCGATGAGAGGCTTATTCGCCGTGTCGTTGCCGATCAGGCCTGGAGACATGACCTAGAGCAAGCGGCTCTCAGCTACTCGTGGGGACCGTGGCTGCGGGGCGACAGGAATCGTGTCATGGAGCTGCTTGCGAATACTCCTGCGGTGGCGGATCAGCGTCGTCGAGCTGAGCAAAACACAGAGATAGCCAGTTGAGGGGTTGATCGCCGCTCCTATGGCGCGACAGCACGCGATCGTCAGCCACCAATAAGCCCGCTGGCTGGCCGCATAATTGAGGCAAACGCCAAGGATCGGAAGGGAGTTTGTCGATGTTGCTGTCGACGATGCTTCGCCCATCGCGTTGAAGCAGGTACCGGCCGAGCGATTGCGCTCACGATCCGGGGATGACACAAACTGTCGCTGGCGGCCTTCGACAATCCCTCTATTTTAGCAACGCCTACGTCGAACGACTTAACGCAAGAAGTCTTTCAGACTCGATGACGAGGCGTTTCGTGCATGATATTTGTTCATTCGCGGCTGAACTTGCGATCCATTGTGCCGAAGGGATCATCTTCAATGACGACGATCATCTTCAATGACGACGTTGCAATATCTTGCCGCTGTGAACGGCAACCGGAATCTGCCGCCATGCTCTGACTTGCCAGCCGGACTGTCCCAGTGAAAGGGGTGATTGCCAGTGACAGTCATATCTATCTGCATTCCTACCTATAATCGTTCGCGTATGCTCGCGGAGCTGCTCGACAGCATAGTCGCGCAAAGGCTCCAGGATGATATCGAAGTAGTGATTAGCGATGACGCCTCACCCGATGACACGGTAGCAGTCGCCGAGAGCTACCGGAAGAAAATCAAACATTTCAAATTGATCGCTCAGCCGAGCAATCTGGGTCTGGACCGCAACTTTCTCGCCGTGACCGCAGCCGCGACCGGCGACTACATCTGGTTGATGGGAGACGATGATCGACTGGAGCCAGGAGGAGCTCGGCGTGTGCTCGATGCATTGAAGCACTGGCCTCAGATTGTCGGTTTGACGCTCGGCGTGATCGACTATGACGTGAGGATGGAACACCCCGTCGGGATTCGCGAAATGCCGCCAACACAGGTCATGATCGGAGCCAGCGAGGTGTTTAGCCGCATCGCGGATTTGCTGGGGTTCATGTCTGCACTCGTCGTGAAACGCGATTTGTGGGAGGGGCAAGCTCGCGATCCCGCTGTGCAGGCGATCGACAATTATTACGTCCAAGTCTTGATACTGGGCCGCGTGATTGCCGGCAGCGGCCAATGGGGCGTTTTGAGAGAGCCGTGTGTCGGCTTTCGTACAGACAACGATCAATTCAACATGAAGCTTGGATGGCTCAATCGCCTGAAGGTCGACATCCGAGCCTATGACGAACTAGCCGACACCCTCTTCGCTGACGATCCGACCGCTCATGCAGCGATGCGCGACCGCGTGTTTGAAACACATGTCATGGCTCGAATCGTCAATGCAAAAACAGCTGCTGGTCATACTCCAGAGATCGCGCGGGCAATTGGCTTGCTAATGAAGGCCTATGGCTCAAAGCCTCGATTCTGGATGAGAGCGGTTCCCATATTAATCGCTCCCAAGTGGTCAATCCGCCAGGCCCGAACACTCTACAAACGGTTCTCACGCTTTTCAGGCACAGCCCGCGCGCGTCGGCTGGCACATCAGACCCACGGTTCGCGGCAACAGTAGAATGTTCGGGCGGGGGAGAAAATGGATGCGGGAGAGGTCATAGGGCAACTTCGGACTGCTTGGTCCCAAGCTATGAGGAGCCAGGACGGCTTCCGGCGGGAACAGGCCGAAATTGGCAAGATCTGGCAACGGATTGGATCGCGCCGGGTGGGGATCGAAGGCAGTTTTTAGGAGAGCTTGTTGAAAGGCATTATCCTTGCTGGGGGCAGCGGAACCCGACTCTACCCGCTGACGCTGGCGGTCTCCAAGCAAATCCTGCCAATACACGACAAGCCGATGATCTACTATCCGCTGAGCGTCCTCATGCTGGCGGGAATCCGCGAGATTCTGGTCATCTCGACACCGCGCGACTTGCCGGTTTTTCAAGATTTGCTCGGCGACGGTTCGGAATTCGGGCTCGTTCTGTCTTATGCTGTGCAACCGCATCCCAACGGTCTCGCGGAAGCCTTCATCATCGGCCGCGACTTCATCGGCAATGACGGCGTGTCGATGATTCTAGGCGACAACATCTATTTCGGCGAAGGACTGTCGCAACTCTGCCGCGCGGCAGCTTCGCGCAAAAGCGGTGCATCGGTGTTCGCCTATCATGTCGAGGATCCGCAGCGCTATGGCGTGGTTTCCTTCGACAAGGTCAGTGGCGCGGCTTTGACGATCGAGGAGAAGCCACAAGTGCCGAAGTCGAATTGGGCCATCACCGGCCTCTATTTCTACGACAACGATGTCGTGAACATCGCCCCGACAATCCGACCCTCGGAGCGTGGCGAGCTAGAGATCACAGCGGTAAACAATGTCTATCTCGAACGCCGGCAGTTGCAGGTTCACCAACTCGGCCGCGGCTATGCCTGGCTCGACACCGGCACCCATGACAGCCTGCATGAAGCTTCTTCCTTCGTTCGCACGATTGAGCGCCGTCAAGGTATCAAGGTCGCCTGCCCGGAAGAAATCGCTTTCGAGCAGGGCTGGCTGACGGCGGACAAGGTTCTGCAGCGCGCCGCTCGCTTGGGACAAAATGACTATTCCGCCTACTTGCGCAAGCGCGTCATCGACTTGACGGAGAATTAGGTGCTGGAGATCAGGTCACTTGGCCTCGACGGCGTGCTGGAAATCGTCCCGAAGCGCTTCGGCGACGCGCGCGGGTTCTTTGCCGAAACCTACAGTGAAGAGCGGTTCTCGGCCGTCGGCTTAGAATTGCGTTTCGTCCAGGACAACCACTCCTATTCCGCCGCCACCGGTGTTTTGAGGGGACTTCACTATCAACTTCCCCCCCGCGCCCAGGACAAGCTGCTGCGCGTTGTCCGAGGCAGAATCTTTGACGTCGCAGTCGATATTCGGCGCAGTTCGAAGACATTCGGAAAATGGGCCGCACTCGATATTTCCGCCGAAAAGGGCAATCAAATCCTGGTGCCGAAAGGCTTTGCGCACGGTTTCGTCACGCTCGTGCCGGACACCGAGGTCCTGTACAAGGTCACCGACTCCTATTCGCCGGAGCATGACCGATCGATCCGTTTCGACGATCCCGCCATCGGGATCGAATGGCCGCCGACGGCCGGCGGGTTTCGACTTTCGGATAAGGACCTTAAGGCGCCGCCGCTCGCCGCCGCCGAGGTGTTCGCATGAGGAGGGTGGCATGAATTTTCTGGTGACTGGAGGTGCCGGCTTCATCGGCTCGGCGGTTTGCCGGCATTTGTGCAGCAATCCGGCCTACCGGGTGACTAACATTGACAAGCTCACCTATGCGGGAAACCTTGCCTCGTTGCGGCCGATCGAGAATGGCCACAACTATAGATTCGAGCACGCTGACATCTGTGACGACAGGACGATTCTGGAGGTGTTGCATCGCGATGACATAGACATCGTCATGCATCTTGCTGCCGAAAGCCATGTCGACCGGTCGATTGATGGACCAGGAGCGTTCATCGAAACCAATATCGTCGGAACCTACCGAATGCTCAATTCGGCCCTAGAATATTGGCGCAGACTTCCCGAAAAGAAGAAAGGCCGGTTTCGGTTCCATCATGTTTCGACTGACGAGGTGTTCGGCGATCTACCCTTCGACAGTGGCGTCTTCACCGAACAGACACCCTACGCGCCGTCTTCTCCTTATTCGGCGTCGAAGGCTGCGTCCGACCATTTGGTTCGCGCATGGCACGACACCTACGGCCTGCCGGTCGTCTTATCGAACTGTTCGAACAATTACGGTCCCTTCCATTTCCCCGAAAAGCTGATCCCGCTCGCTATTTTGAACGCGCTGGACGAAAAGCCGTTGCCGGTCTACGGCGCTGGCATAAACGTGCGCGATTGGCTTTTCGTCGAGGACCATGCGCGCGCCTTGGCCATGGTCGCTACTCAGGGCGCAGTCGGCGAGAGCTACAATGTCGGCGGAGGCTCAGAACGCACCAATCTGGCGGTGGTCGAGGCGATCTGTGACATCCTCGACAACAGGCGGCCGCGTTCCGCCGGCCTGAGCCATCGCGATCTCATCACCTTCGTTGCCGACCGCCCAGGCCATGACCGGCGCTACGCAATTGACGCTTCGAAGATCGAGCGCGATCTCGGTTGGACGCCGCGTGAGACCTTCGACAGCGGCCTCGTCAGGACGGTCGAATGGTACCTTCAGAACGAGTGGTGGTGGGGTCCGATTCGCCGCGAGCGCTACGCCGGCGAGCGGCTGGGCGAAGCGCGGAAGGGTGCCGCGTGAGGCTTGTTGTCACCGGACGCGAGGGCCAAGTCGTTAGAAGCCTTGTGGAACGTGCACATACTCACCCAGGCCTCGATGTCGTCGCGCTCGGTAGGCCTGAGCTCGACCTGGCGAAGCCGGGGACGATCGCACCGGCGCTCACGGCCGTCCGGCCCGATCTGGTCGTGTCCGCTGCCGCTTATACCGCCGTCGACCAGGCCGAAGACGAGCCGGACCTTGCCTTCTCCATCAATGGCGCCGGTGCCGGTCATGTAGCCGCGGCTGCAGCACGGATCGGTGCGCCGGTGATCCATCTGTCGACTGATTATGTCTTCAACGGGAACGGCGAGGGGGCTTATACGGAAGATGACGAGCCTGCTCCGCGCTCCGTCTATGGGGCCTCGAAGCTCGCCGGCGAGCATGCTGTCGCTAATGCCAATCCGCGCCACCTCATCCTGCGCACTGCTTGGGTCTACAGCCCGTTTGGCAGGAACTTCGTGAAGACGATGCTGAAGCTGGCAGTGGATCGCGACGAGATAGCGGTGGTGGCCGACCAGTGGGGAAATCCCACTTCGGCCTTTGATGTCGCCGATGCGATCTTACATTCGGCGGCGACGCTACATGGCAACATGGGTTTTGCTTCCTTCGGTGTTTATCATCTTGCGGGCACCGGGGAGACCAACTGGAGTGGGTTTGCCCGTCATATCCTGGACACAAGCCAGGCGCTTGGCGGCCCCCACGCTGCGGTTAAGGACATATCCACCAGCGACTATCCGACAAAGGCGCAGCGTCCGGCCAATTCTCGCCTTTCGACGGCGAAATTCACGTCCGTGTTCGGACGGACAGCGCCGGACTGGCGGATGTCGATGAAGGAGGTGGTACGTCGTCTCTTGACCGAAAAACGCCGCGAGCGTTGACCGTATGCCTTGCGGGCGGCCGATGAAGCAGTGCCGGACAGCATTCAAGGCGAACCGATGGCCCCAAATTGAGGTCTAAACTGAAGTTTGGATAGTGAAAGTCCGGAAAGTGGTGGATTTGCGCGGACGCTGGCCAATCTGAGCAAGTTGCCTGCCGCTGTGGTATCCCAAGGGTAATCGGCTTGACGAATTCATTTCGTCAGTCGAGATGCTGACTGGATGGTCTGTCTTGGATGGCACGGCGGTGCATCCAAAATGGGCCGCAAGTAACATAGCAGACGGATCGAAGCCGCACCGCAGCCTTGGGTCGAACCCCGAAGAGGTCATGGCCACCGCCGCCGCGTTCCTGCCGAGATGCTTCAGGCCGGCCGCTTACGTTCGTGCGTTAAGCTCGTATCGCGTGAACATCTCGTGGTCGCTCAGCAGCCGATTCAGCAAATCGCCCCCACCTACATCCGCCAGGATCGGCCAGTCGTCGAGACCCGCCGGCCGCTCCATCTGTGACCGGTGCGCGGCCAGCGCATGCCGTTTCACGTCAACGACGTCGCCGACATACGCGTTCGAATTGAACAGCGTGAGCCCACGCAAACCTGCAAGGGTCCGGATCGTTTGCCGCAATGCGACGCGACTGAGACCAGGCACTCGATCGTGCAGGCGAACCCACGGCCACTGATACCAGTACCAGACGGGATATTCGAACACGGTCACGCGCCGGCCATACAGTTGAAGCGCGCCTCGCGCGCCACGATTGGTGGCAACATGGTCCGCAGGCGGCTCTTTTGCATGGGTGACGAACACGCTCTGCGGTTGCCAAACGACAAGCAACTCAGCGATCGCCTCTGCGATCTTGCCTATATGATGCTTTGCCATCCCGTCGGGAACACGCAGGAATCTAACCCGATCGGCCGACCCCCCCAACCGGCAAACCGCCTCGATCGCTTCGTCTTCGCGGGCGATCCGCAGTGCCTCCCTGTCAACCCTATTTGCATGGGATGCCGAACCGTCGGTAACGAAAATAAACCGGACATCGGCGCCGGAGCTAAACTTCTTGCTGGCGACCCCTCCACATCCCAGCGTTTCATCGTCGGGATGGGGTGCGATGATGACCGCCGACGCCTGCCAGTCCGCTACCTCGAATGGATGAGACCGGTTACACATCGCTCTATCGAGCATAGCGCCAATCGTATGCCTGACGTCATGCATCGATGCTTCCGATCATCCCTTCTTCGGTGTGGTTCAACCCGACCTGCGCATGGTAGCAAAAACACTGTAGGCGATTGGGGTGAGAAAACAATGAAGGTAGGAATTCTTGCTGGCGGACTGGGAACGCGGCTGGCGGAAGAAACCGAGATCCGGCCGAAACCAATGGTCGAGATCGGATCAAAGCCGATCCTTTGGCATATCATGATGCATTATTATACCTATGGACACCGCGAGTTCGCCGTCGCGTTGGGATACAAGGGCGAATACATCAAACGCTGGTTCAGCGACTATGTCGCATTCGATGGCAGCTTAACCGTCAATGCTGCATCGGGAAGCGTCAAGCGCCACTCGAACTCGCTGCCTGACTGGTCCGTCGATCTTGTGGAGACGGGGCTGAACACGCTGACGGGCGGCCGCATAAAACGCCTGATCGACTGGATGGGCGACGAGACGTTCATGCTCACCTGGGGCGATGGGGTTTCGGACGTCAACCTTGATAGGCTGATCGCCTTCCACAAATCGCATGGCAAGCTTGCGACAATGACGGCGGTGCGTCCGCCAGCACGCTACGGGCACATCGAATTCGACGGCCATCGCGTTGTCGACTTCACCGAAAAGCCACAGGCCTCGGAGGGTTGGATCAATGGCGCCTTCTTCGTCCTTGAGCCGGGCATAAAGGACTATATCGACGGCGACGATGTCATGTTCGAACACGCGCCAATGCAGCGGCTCGCGGCCGACGGCCAACTGATGGCATATCGCCACGAATCCTTCTGGCAATGCATGGACACCATCCGCGAAAAGCATCTCCTTCAGAAATTGTGGGACAGTGGGCAAGCGCCCTGGAAAACATGGGAATTGATCGATGAAAGTTCTGGTTACAGGCCACCTCGGCTACATCGGTTCCGTCCTGACTCCGATGCTGCTTGAACGCGGCCATGACGTCACGGGCCTGGACAGCGACATCTTCCGATCATGCACTTTCGTAGGAACGTTGGCCGACGTGCCGACGGTCGAGAAAGACATCCGCGACATCGAAACCGATGACGTCGCCGGCTTCGACGCGATCATCCATCTCGCCGGACTGTCAAACGATCCGCTGGGGGACTACCGACCCCTGCTTACCGAGGAAATCAACTGCGGCGCTTCGGTCAGGCTTGCGCAGCTCGCCAAGGCCGCCGGCGTCCAGCGGTTCCTGTATGCCTCCTCCTGCAGCAATTACGGCGCGGCCGGCGACAGCTTTCTAACTGAAGATGCTCCCTTCAACCCGGTCACGCCTTACGGCGCCTCGAAGGCAAATGTCGAGCGAGCGGTCGCGCCGATGGCGGATCGATCGTTCAGCCCGACATTCCTGCGTGCTTCCACTGCCTACGGCCTGTCGCCTCGCATCCGCTTCGATCTCGTCGTCAACAACCTGACCGCCTGGGCCTACACGACCGGCCTGGTCTACCTCAAGAGCGACGGCTCGCCATGGCGTCCGATCGTCCATGTGGAGGACATTGCGCGGGCCTATATCGCCGTGCTCGAAGCCGAGCGAGAGCTGGTCCACAACGAGGCATTCAATGTCGGCTTGACCACGGAAAACTATCAGGTTCGGGATATCGCGGAGTTGGTGCAAACGATCGTTCCCGACAGCCGGGTGAAGTTCGCGCCCGACGCCGGGCCAGACAAACGGTGCTATCGCGTCGACTGCAACTATATTGGTCGCCGCCTGCACGGGTTTAAGCCGCAATGGACAGCGCGGCGCGGTATCGAACAGCTCTACCACACATTTCGTGCCACAGGCCTTGCACTTGGGGATTTCGAGGGCGAGCGATTCAAGCGCATCGCCCATGTGCAGAAGCTGATCCAGGATGGCGAACTGGATACCGATCTGCGCCGCACACCGCAGTTAGCGGTAGCAGTTTGAGCAAACACAGCCGGGAGCCATGGCCATGATGATTGCTGGTGCAGCCTCTGTTACCGAGCAGGTTTGCCGCTCCTGCGGCGGAAGTCACATCGACACTTTCCTGAAGCTCGGCACGACGCCGCTTGCCGATCGGCTTCCATCGAGCATCGACGATGGCGAGGAGGAACCTGTCTTTCCGCTCAGTGTCGCCTTCTGTGGCGATTGCAGCTTGGTGCAGATCACTGAAACAGTGAACCCCAGGATTTTGTTTGCCGACGCCTATCCCTACTACTCCTCGTTCTCGCAAGCGCTGCTGAGGCACTCCCGAGATAATGCGCGTGACTTGATCGGGCGTCGTAACCTGGACGCCAGCAGCTTTGTGGTCGAGCTGGCGAGTAACGACGGCTATCTCCTGAAGAATTATGTCGAGGCGGGGATACCGGTACTCGGCATCGACCCTGCCGAAGGACCTGCCGCCGCTGCGGAGAAAATAGGCGTGCCGACACACCTGGCTTTTTTCTCCCGCGAACTGGCGGAGAAGCTTCGCCAACAGGGGAAGCGAGCCGACGTCATTCACGCAAACAACGTTCTCGCCCACGTGGCCGACACCAATGGTTTTGTTGCAGGCATTGCGCGGTTGCTAAAGGACGACGGCGTTGCGGTGATCGAGGCGCCATATGTCGAACCAATGATCGATCATTGCGAATTCGACACGATCTACCACGAGCACCTCTGCTATTTTTCCGTGACCGCATTGGACAAGCTGTTTCGACGCCATGGCCTTTATCTCAACGAGATAAAGCACTTGTCGATTCATGGCGGTTCACTTCGCCTCTATGTCGAATTGCGGGAAAATGTCGGAGCGAGCGTCACCGACCAGATCGCGCATGAAAGAGCACGAGGGATCGACGCCATCGATTACTATCTCGATTTTTCCGCGACGGTCGACAGATTGAAAGTCGAGCTCTCCGCGTTGCTGCACCGGCTGAAAGCCAGCGGCGCCTCGATTGCTGCCTATGGGGCGGCGGCCAAAGGCGCCACCTTGATCAATACGGTTGGCATCGGACGCGACCTCATCGACTTCGTCGTAGACCGCAACATTCACAAACAGGGCAAGCACATGCCCGGCCAGAAAATTCCGATCCGCTCCACCGAAGCGCTGCTGGAGGCGCAGCCAGACTATGTTCTGGTGCTGGCCTGGAACTTCCTCGATGAAATCATCGAACAGCAGGCCGAATATCGAGCCAGGGGCGGAAAATTCATCGTTCCCGTGCCGACCCCGCGGATCGTGTGACCGTGCAAGCCCGAAGCGCTGCCCGCGAGACCCGTGAACTGGTGGCGATCCGCCTTCGCGGCGATTGCCCGGTCTGTCGGCGCAACGATCTGCTGCAGTCGGTATCGTTCGAAGCCATTCCATTTTCGTGCAATTCCCTGCACCCCGACGCAGACTCGGCCATTGCTGCGCCGACCGGCCAATTCGTCCTCGCGTTTTGCCGCAGTTGTGAGCATTTCTTCAACGCGGCGTTCGAAGATGGTCGGATCGGCTACACGCAGAATTACGAGAACTCCCTGCATTTCTCGCCGCGCTTCGTCGCCTTTGTCGAGGATCTCGCGGGTCGCTTGTCGACCGCCTACGCGCTTGACGGAAAATTGCTCGTCGATATCGGTTGCGGCAAGGGTGATTTCCTCAAACGGCTTTGCTCAACCAGCGGCGCCAGGGGCATTGGCTTCGACAGGAGCTTCGAAGACAATCGGGGCGAGGCCGTCGCCAGCGTGGAATTCATCAATGACTGGTTCGGCGATGCCTATCCGGACGTCAAGCCCGACTTCGTTTCCTGCCGTCACGTCCTGGAGCACATAGCCAACCCGATCGCCTTCCTGCAAGAGCTTCGTGCCCACCCCGGCGTTGGGCCGGATACCGTATTCTACATCGAGGTGCCCAATGCCCTCTACACATTGCGCGACATGGGAATCTGGGACCTGATTTACGAGCATGTATCCTACTTTACGCCGCACTCACTGCGGGTGGCGATGGAGACGGCCGGATTCGAGGTGCTTGACCAAGGTGCGTCCTACGGTGACCAGTACCTCTTCATTGAAGCAAAGCCTGGCGAACCCCGGGTAGTGACCCCGTTCTCAAAATCTGAAAAGATCGACGCGCTGGTCGACCGGTTCGACCGAACCTACCGCGACAAGGTCGCCTGGTGGCGCGATTACTTGTCAAACAGGGATCCGGAGCGGACCGTTGTCTGGGGTGCGGGATCAAAGGGAATTACATTCGTCAACATCGTTCCTGAAGGGGCGCGGATTGGGGCGCTGGTCGACGTCAACCCGCACAAGCAGGGGCGCTTTGCTCCTGGCACCGGGACACCGGTGGTTGGTCCCGAGAGCCTGCGCGGCAAGCCCCTGCAGTCTATCGTCGTGATGAATCCGCTCTATCGAGACGAAGTTGTCCAAGCCGCACATAAGCTCGGTCTCTCAGCGGAGATCATTGTGGCATGAATCGGACGAACCGAGCTGCGCGGCTCAAGGCCTGGCTTTTCGACCCCAACGACGCCCGACGCACGAACTGGGTCCATTTGAGCGGCGTTTTGAACAGCGCTGCCTGAAAGAGATCAAGTTTATATTGTCGATGAGATCATATTTCGTCACGATCTCAGGGCAACATTCAAATAAGGCATGATACCCCTGCGATCTTGCGCCCGGCAGAAGTACGTTCAAATGTCCATGGGGAAACACCGGCCCTCATACGCGCGGCGACGAGAAGGTCGAAGTCGGCTTCGCCCGGCCCGTCGGTCCAGCCGGCATGCGAAGAACTACGCCCCCGCCGGGACGATCACCAGATTCTCATGCCCGAGCCCTCCGGCAAAGGCCGACACTCCTGCGGCCGCTGGCGTGACTTGTCGACGGTTCAAAGGCCTCCGGGCGGATCGTAGCACCAGATCGCTCGTTTCTAGCCAGGAGATCGATCTGAGATGGCATGAATGCGTTTCAGAGCTCCCACGCCGGCGCCGCGCAGCTTGGTACGAAGCTGCGGAGAAACAACGCCTACAGCTTCCAGGCAAAATCTCGCAACGAGCACTGGATCCAATATCCATGCAAGCAGATGAAACAGTGTCCTACCCAGCGGCGCTGTCCGCCTGTGCCGATAGGCAATCGCGACGAGGTGTTTTACCCGCCTCGACAATTCGAAAGCGTTCGCGGTAGAGCCATCGGGATTCTGCCAAGCCAATCGTTCGGAGTTTGGCAATCGCACCGAGCGCGCCGGATGGTCACGGCTGTATAGTATCGCGTTGGGCGAGTGAACAAACGGCCCGAGAATGGCCATCTCGGCCAGAAGCGCACAGTCGGACCCGTAATAAGGCTTATGCAATGTCGTTTTGAGCAGAGAATCTCGGCGCCAAAGGCCAAACATGGCCGCATCCCATCCGTGCGCGGCAACCACCTGCCGGAAGCGGGACGCGGACGACGATCCTCCCATATCCGGCCGCACCCGTTCGACATAGGAAGTTAGCTGACCGGTCTCGTCGATCCCCAGCAGTCGCGGGTAGGCAATGACGTGGCGGGCATTCGCGTCAAGCGCACGCACGCATTCTGTCAAGAAACTACTGCTCAAGATGTCATCGTGCGCGCACCATTTGAAATATTCCCCGGTGCTCAGTTGGAAAGCTCGATTGAAATTGGCACCGGCTCCCAGGTTGCGAACGTTTCGGACATAGCGTATGCGCCTGTCCCGCTGCGCAAATTGCAAGCATATATCCGCTGTCCTGTCCGTCGAAGCATTATCGGTGATGACAAGTTCGAAATCGCCGAAATCCTGATCGAGGATCGACTGAATCGCATCGGACAGGAAATTCTCGCCGTTGTAGACGGGTAAACCAAGGGATACCTTTGGCGACTTGGAATGTTCCATTTCCAGGCTCCATCTGGGGTGGACGTCAGACCGCAACGACTTCCGGTCGCAGGTCCAGCGCAATCAAGGATTGCGCCACTTCGTTCAGGTATATCGGGTTCATGACGATGACGAGATCAGGGGGAGCGTCCAACAAGTCGCTTGGCGCGATGACTGGGTGACCGGTCCCGGGCGTAAACTTGCCTTGCTTGTAGGGGTTGATGTCGACTGCTGCCCAGACTTCGTCGCCAAGCTGCAGGGTCGTCAGGAAGGACACCGCCTTGGAGCCGCCGCCCCACAGGACGACCCGGCGGCCGGCGGCGTATGCGGCGCGAATGCGCTCCTGCCAGGAATCCTGAACCGCACGCACGCGGGCGGGAAAGGTTTCCGCCAAACGGTGCATCACTTCCAGATCGTGCTCAAGCGGTAGTCTCGGCGTCGTCCGGCCGGCCGACGGCCGGGCGTACTGGACGATGTACTGGTTGTCATAGACGAGCTCCAGATCGGTAACGTCGAAACCTTCCTGGCGAAACAGGCGTGCATGCGCACCAGGACTGAAGTAGGAGCAATGCTCGTAGTAAATGTCCCAGAACGCGCTCTCCACGAGCACACGTTTTGCATCAGGCGTCTCGAAGACGGCCCAATCCTGGGTCCTTTTGCCAATCATCTTGCGGATCAGCCGCACGAAACTCGACACCGAGCTTACGTGTTCGAGCGTGTGGCGACAGAGGACCGTATCCGCCTGGAGATGCTGGTAGTCCGGTCCGAAATAGTCGACGATGATCTTGACGTCGCCGTACTCATCATTGCGGCCTCTGTCAGCTCGATAGGCTGGATCAATGCCGAGCCCGGTGGCGCCGCCCGATATGCAAAGTTCGCGGAGAAATTCACCCTTGCCGCAGCCGATCTCCAACACGTGCTTGCCGCCTATCGCACATTTTTGTGCGATCTCGCGTGCAAGTCCCTTCGCGAAACTGTTGAAGGTGCTGGAAAAATGCTGGGATTCCTCGAAATTGGTCGAGTATCCCATGATCGTTTCGTCAAAGGCCCTGTTGAATATGAACCCGCATGCCTCACAGAATACGAGGTCAAGGTCGCGGCGGGGAAAGGCGTGGGCTTCTCGGGCCGAGTTCAGCAGGACGCAACTATGCACCGGGATGGATTCGACCCGGTAGATTGACCGGCTGACTGGCGCCGAGCAGCACGGGCACGCAGCCGGTCGAAGCGATTTTCCGTTGCTTGCCATGTGAAGGTCAAATGAATTCATTGTAGAATTGGCTCGACAACAGAACCGGTTAAATCGCGCGTCGGGCTCTCGGCTCCGAAGGGTTCATTGTACTCGGTTGCGCGAGCGAGTTGGACAGACTGGGCCAGGCCAAGGGCGTCGAGTATCGCCAGGTCGAACCTTTCCTCGGAGAACCGGGTCGCGTTCATGCGACAGGCGTGCGGCGTGATGGACAGCGCATTTTTCTCGAATAGGTCAATGGCCCCAGCTACGGAATCGACGGTCTGACGGTCGAAGAGCACACCTGTCGGATGGGCGCTCGCGCCAAGCGGCCGGACAATGTCGCGCGCGCCGCCGCGGCCGAAGGCGATCAATGGCGTGCCGCACGATTGGGCCTCGGCTAGCGTTATCCCGAAATCCTCGCATCCAGCGAACACCATCGCACGAGCATTGGCGATTCTTTCGATGTATTCATGCCGCGGCAGATAACCGGTGAAGATAATGTTGGGGCCGGCAAGCGATCGCAGATGCTTGGATTGCACTTCGTCGCCGACAACAACCAGGCGACGCGACGGCGTTTTGCTGAACGCCTCGATTATCAGATCCGTACGTTTATACGGGGCGTGGAACGCGGCCGTGACGTAGTAGTCGTCCTTGTTAACTACGAGTTCAAGATCCTCAATGGCGACGGGCGGATGGACCACCCGCGCGTCGCGGCCGTAAATCCGCTCGATTCGAGAGCGGACATAATTCGAGTTTGCCAGCATCAGGTCAGGGCCGTGCGCCGTTCTCGTGTCCCAGGTCCGCAGCCTGTGAAGCATGTAGCGAAAGGCAAGACCCTTCGGGCCAAATCCCAAGCCGGCCTGCTGCAAATAGGAGAATTGCTCGTCCCACGCATACCGCACCGGACTGTGCACATAGCACAAATGTGGTTGGTCCGGGCGGGTCAGAACGCCTCGAGAGAATGCGGCTGACGAGGAAATTACCGCGTCATAACCCGTGACATCAAATTGTTCGATCATAAACGGACAGAGAAAGAATAGTGACCGGTAGTACTTTTCTACAAACGGAAGTCGGTTCATGCCGGAAACGTGGAAAATTACGCCTGGAAAATACTCTTCCTTGATCTCCTTCGGGAGAAAGTCAAACAGGGTGAAGACCTCGGCTCTCGGAAAAATCTTGCAGATCCGGGCAAGGACCTGCTCCCCTCCCCGAAAATTCGGGCACCAATCATGCACGACGGCGATGCGCGCATTGCGGTCGATGCCGGCAAATGGCGTCTTGCTGATGGATCGCAAATGTTTGGCATCACGGCCCACCATGGTGGTTGCTTTCGGCTGTCGTACATGGCGCATGCATTGCCCTCCAGGAATGTTGGCACCTTTTTCCGGAATTCTTGTTGCCCGGATGCTCAGCGACTGTGTGTCGTCCACCCCGTCCAAACAAGCTGCCTATCGGGTTAAGCGCCGCACACTCCTGAGGCCCGAAGTACTCCAACGGGGTACGCCTCCTACTTCGATGGGCCTAAGCACGCATCGACGGTAACCTTATGCGCAGGCTGTATCGGCGCGCTTGGTGGATTACGATGCTGGTGCTCCGATTTCGGAAGCCATCGTGAAAGAGTTACTTAATCTACTGGCCTGGACGGAGAGTTAACTGCCGGAAGCCACACTATGTTCGGGAATCCAGTGTAGAGGTAAAAATGCACGAACTGTCTTTTTTAGTCGAGAACGGTACTTGCTCAAGTAATCGAGCCCGCTGCCCGGATACCCTGACCAATCGGCGCGACGCCTATCGCCTTCTCCACGTGGTTTTGTCGGCGGGGCTAGGCTTGGCCTGTATGTTGAGTACTTCGGCTGCGAATGCCAAAGAGTATGTACTCGGGCCGCAGGATAAGATCCGCATCAAGGTCTACGAATGGCGGGCATCGCGCGACACGATTTTTGCCTGGGCTGCTCTCAACGACGTCTACACGGTCGGTCCCAACGGCTCCGTTTCGCTGCCGCTGGTCGGCGAAATCAAGGCTGTCGGTCTCACGGCCGGACAAGTTGCGAATTCGATCGGCGACAACCTTATGAAAAGCGTCGGCCTTGCCCGAAAACCGAACACCGCTGTTGAAATCGTCCAGTTCCGACCGTTCTATGTTGTCGGCAAGGTGACGCAGTCGGGAGAATTCGCATACCGGCCTGGTCTGACCGTCTTGCAGGCATTGAGTATCGCGGGCGGGTTGCGGACTCGAGAGGACAGGGACGCCAGGTTCGAGCGCGAAGTGATCCAGGGCCAAGGGGATGTGAGCCTGCTTAGACTGAGCGAGGCCAGTCTCCTCGCTCGCAAGGCACGACTCGAGGCGGAACTCTCGCATGCCAGCGACATTCAGTTTCCGGCCCAATTGACATCGCGCATTCAGGACGACGTCTTTGCCGTGCTCTTGAAGCAGGAACGCTTGATCTTCCAAGCGCGCAGCGAGGGATTGGACACTCAGGTCAAGGCGCTTCGTGGTCTGCGCGAGTTCCTCCAGAAGGAACTTGCCTCGCTGGAAGCGCAACTCGTTTTCCTCGACAAGCAAATCGGCTCAATCCAGAAAGAATTGACAGCGGTTTCGGCGCTTGTCGCCAAAGGTCTTGCGGCGGCGCCGCGCGAGTTTTCTCTGGAGCGGGCCCTTGCCCAGGCGCAGAGCGAGAGATTGTCGGCGGAAACCAGTCTGCTGCGCGGGCGTCAGGAAATCAGTAAAACTGACATATCAATTCTCGAGCTCCAGGACGGGCGCAAAAATGAGGTAACGATCGACCTGCGTCAAACGCAAGCTGAGCTCGATGCTCTCGAAAGCAAGACAGAGACGACAAGGCGGCTATTGTACGAGTCCGCGGTATCTGCCCCGACCCTTCTTGCCCGCCGGGCTGACGCGGAGCTGGCTGCGCCGATCTACACGATTTTCCGGGCGTCGGCGGATGGTACGACAGTGCAAATCCAAGCTGACGAAACGAGTGCCGTCGAGCCCGGAGACACGATCAAGGTTGAAATACCACTGGCTGCGGATGAAACGGGCGCGCTCGACCTGACATCGACCGAGCGGCACAAGGCGCCGGGAATAGAGCTCAAGGCAGAAACCGCCGGCGATACTGTAGGCATTCCGTAGCCTTCCGTGCGGACTTTGCTAGAATGATTAGGTATAAGGCGCGCAACTGATCGATAGAAATGCGCAACTTTCTTGACCAGTAACCGAACTTTCTGGCGCGTGGGAGTCCTCAAAGGCGTCAGTCCATCACAGCGTTGGCAGGCGAACAAGCGTCGTAATCGGCCTCCGCCAAGCCATCTTGTGCGTTGCGGGCAATGGATTGTTCACAAAGTGCCACTCGATCGCGATCCTCTCGATTAATCTGGACAGTTCCATTGGAATGCGTTCAGTGATCTCCCGCTCGAGCACCTCGATGTCGATCTTCAGCAAGTCAATTCGACTGTGCTTTTTAATGACCCTCTCAAGCGCCTTGTTTGAATCAACGCATTGAACCGTCATCTTGTCGGCGAAAGGCTGGCCGATGCCGCCATAGCGTCCGGATGGCTCCCACCCAAACTCAACGGTTCCGTTAGCATAGCCTACCGCCACTGGATTGAGCTCGAAATGACCTTCAAACGCCTTCAAATTCTGTTTGAGGCGCTCGATATTCTGTGGCAGAGGTTCGAAGCAGTAGACGAAGTTACCTGGGTGCCTAGTCAGGAAATATAGAGCAGATATGCCTATATTCGAGCCAAAGTCGACGATTACTTCCTTCTTCCTGCTGTCTCCATAGTCGCCACGAAAGAAGATCTCGTTAATTGTGATGACGTCGTCGGCATTGAATGCAATAACCTTTGCCTTCCCGGTGGGTGTCGAGATCACGTATGACACGGGGTATTTGCCTCCGCCCAAGGACAGGTAGCGACGGAGGAAATCAATTGGACGGTTGCATTGTCCGAGTATTTTGGCGACAGCCGAAATGTTCTGCGGGTTCATCAAGCCTTTGAAAATCGCGTGCACCGACCGATGGTGACGCGCCTTTTGGGCCGTTTGGATTATCGTCATGCCATCCCCCTGTTGATGAGCTTGGGAAGCGCGCACGCCACGCCGCCAGTGGAGGAAACGGGGCAAGGAAAGTCAATTTGGCCATGCGAGGTATGGGCTAGAGGTCGAAGGGCACTGCGTGGCGGAAGAACTCCTCGCCGCACAGATACTGGAAGTAGGGGTTTCCACCCAGCGCCCGCACAGCACCTCGTCTGACAGGTTGAAGGTGTGCTTGAGGATCGCCAGCCCCACCATCAGCCGGGTCGGCAGCGGCGGCATGCCGGGACCGTCCGCATACACCTCGATCGCCTGCGCCAGGCGCACCAGCTCGTGCTTCATGTTGATGATCGGATCGAGCCTGGAGCGGAAAAGATCCTGCTCTCCCCTCTCGCGCTTCTCGCGTGGCCTGGACACTGCGTCCCCCCTCGATTCGCCGCCGACCGAAGTGATCACGCTCCGCAGCACAATTGAATCGCAAAGCTTCCCCGGTAGCTGAGCCAATCGACCATGTGCTGAAGCGCGGGGACGGAGCTTCGGGACAATTTTGCCCGCACGGTCCGCATCCATTCCCAAGCGCCTATGCGATCGGCCGGCCTGCTGGCGTTGTTGCAGTCGTTCGTCTGCGGCAAGGCCGTTGATGTCGCGCTCGATTTCGAACAGGGCGTCCATGCGTTTGACCACCTTGAACGCGATCAGGGAGATTGGTCCGGCATCCTTGCCGCGCTTGCCGTTAGCAGCGATGTCGGCGAGCACGAAGAACTTGCGACGTGCATGCACCCAGCACAGCGCCTGGGTCAACGGCCCGGGGCACGACGTGATCACTTCGATCTGGTGCTTCGTCACAGGCTACTCCTAATGCCTGCACTAGGATGGCAGCCGTCAGCCTACCTCAGCGAGCCGGCCGTCACCGTGGGATATGGCGCCCGAGTATCGCGGCTGCCTTCAGCAACCAGAATCCGGCTGACAAGAACGACAGCAAGGGGAACCATGAAGATGATACCGGGGTCGGCGCTGGCGCTTGTCAGCGACCCCGCGACAAGCGCCGACAAGGCGCAAGCCCGAACACTCGAAGCAATCGCGTCGACCTCTCGATCGACGTGACCTCGCCCCGACAGCCCTCGCACCAGCATTGTCAACAGGATCGCCATCATTGCGGTGCCGAATAGCCCCAACTGGGAAAGCAGCGCTACCGGCCAACTCGAGGCCCGCGAACTCCCCAGTCCGATCCCCAGCCCGCCCGTATCGAAGAAGGACTGCAGACTTTTATAATTCCAGTAGCTGCGCTCCTGACCTGAGGCTGAATTAGCTTTGTTGATCACCGAGCTGTCGACAAGCTGCAATACAGGATCGAAGATATGAGGGTAGAACAGAATTGCGGCCAGCCCGGAGAGGAGCAGCAGCGGTAGAAACGCGACAAGCAGTGCCTCCTCCGATCTCAGCCGACCTGAAGCGAGCGACTTCACGATGGAAATGACTACAGGCACGGTCACGATCGCAAGACCGACGTAGGCGGTCGATGACGTCGACAGCAGCAGTAGAATAAACAGGGACGTTGTTAGCGCCAATGCAAGCTTTGATCCGGTCTTTCGCCAATAGGTAAAAGTAAACGCGAGTCCCATCAGCGATACTCCGCCAAACGCCGATGCCTCCGAAAAGGCCCCTGCAATCCGCCAAAACCCGGCTTCCGTAACATGGGTCAGCATGGCGTAGTTGGCGGTACGGATCGGGGCAAGGATGTCGCCGGCGCCGAGCAGCTTGCCCACCAGATCCAGAACGCCCATCAGCGCGTGCAAGCTGAACCATAGGAAGAAGCCCCGCCTGATATCGGTTAGCGTGCCGCTGCGCTGCAGCAGCAGACAGACAGCCAGGAAGGTCAACCCGCCCAGGACAAAGTAACCCGCCTGAGAGATATTGGCAGACACCGGCGCCAAGGCCGCTTCGTAGACGCCCCTGCCCGTGCGGGACGAGACGAAGGCGCTCGTCTGCCCTGCAAAGAGCCTGGGAAATAACAGCGCTCCAATGCAGACATAGATCATCAGCGCACAGACGATCCATGCTGCACCTATACGAACAAAGACCGCTCCTATTTCCCTCCAGATTCCCCGTCGAGCCAGCGCGGCTACTATCACGAGCATACCAAAGACGGTAAAGATAAGTGGCGATGAACCGCCAAGCGAGGTTATTGTCCCGATTGCCGTCGCACCAAACGCCAGAGAGGCAATCAGCGCAGTGATCATCGACCAGCGCATACGCACGACGAGGGCAAGGATTGCCGTGCAAATCAGTGCCCCAACGACGGAAACCTGCATTTCACACTCCGACGATCAATGATCCAGACCCTGACTGCGCCGCCGGGACCGCTGAGCTAAATGGTTGGCTTCACAAAAACGAGCGACTCTGATTTCCTTGGGACAAGGTTGGTTTCTCGCAGCGTAGATTGACCCAGGGAGGAGGTCGCCGTGTTGCTTGCCATTGTTGGCGTTGCCGGTCTTGCCGTGGCAATAGAGCTTACGTTGCGCGCGCCGGCGCTGATAACCGCGACCTTGGTGGTGATCGTCGGCAGCGTCACATTGCGGCGACGCGGTACATCGTTCAGGATAGGAAATCCAGATATTCTGTACGCAGAATTCGAGCGCTGGGGTGGCAATATTGTTGCAAGCTTCGAACCCTTTTGCCGAAGCTATCTCGCCAGTAGCGGCGCGCAATGGCTTCATCTGCATAATGCCCTTAGAACTTGACCCGCTTAAAAACACCCTCAGGCATCGCGGCGATTACCCCCATGACAAGACGCCAGCTTCTTCTCACGTAGATGATGTCGCGGTGCCGCAATTCCGCAGCCTCGTAGATGGCTTCGGCTACTTCATCAGGTTCTGCCGTTAAAAATGGCGACAGTTTCATCCCGTCTGTCATCCGGGTCCGGACGAAACCCGGCATGACCGTCACCACCCTCACGCCTGAGTGCCACAATCGACCTCGAAGCCCCGACAGGAAAGCAGTCAATCCGGCTTTGGCGGAGCCGTAGACATAGTTGGAGGCGCGGCCGCGATTTCCGGCGACCGAACTGACACCAACGATGGTTCCGGTGCCCCGCTTCTCGAATCGGTCCGCCAGCATGCCAAGGAGAATTGCCGGTCCCTCAAAATTCGTACGGAGTGACAATGAGGCGTATGCCGTGTCGGCAACCGCTCTCGACTGGGTTGGAAGCATTCCCACCACGCAGACGACTGTATTGGGCAATGTGTCGAGTGAATTGATGAACGGCCCGAACGACTCCGTATCCAATATGTCGAGGTGGCAAAGTTCGGCCTTGGCCTGCGAGGCGGTGAGAAGGTGGTTGACCTCCCGCAGGCCTTCTTCGTCGTTTCGGGCCGTAAGGATCACTTTCCAGCCATGCTCGGCATAGACGAGGGCAGTTGACCTCCCTATGTCCGAAGTGCCGCCTATGATCAAGGCGGTTCCCGGTTGTGTCGTCATACTGCGATCCTTTTCGATAACATCGATGCGAGCCGTCCTTCGGCCCCAATCGCGCGGCGCTGCTGACGAAATATAGAAAGGTTCGGATAGCCCGCCTCGAACGTTTCGGGCCGCTGGCGGGCGTCCTTAGCCAGATAGAGCCGCCCTCCCCCTTCGACGACCAAGCGGTCCAATCTATCTAGAAGTGAGAAGATGCTGTCGGAAATGGGAAAATCGAGAGCCAGCGTGACTCCCGGCATAGGAAATGAAAGCTGGCCGCCACCCTTGCCTAAAGTCTTGAGGACGGCAAGGAACGATGGGTTCCCCGATGTGGCAATTTCTCCCATGATTTCAGGCAAGACGCGTGACGCTGTCTGATGGGGGAGAACGAACTGGTATTGCAGGAACCCGCGGCGGCCGTAGAGCCGGTTCCATTGGTCAAGGCCGTCCAGGGGGAAGAAATAGGATTGCCACGTAACCAGTTCATCCTTGGTGCGGGCGCGGGCGTAACGGAGCGCATTGAAGGCTCGGATGGAGTGCCTGTTGAGAAGAAATCCCGGGGCATCCAATGGCACAGCAATCCCGCGACCACGGGTATTCGGGTAGATCGGTGCACCCGGCTTTCTTTCCTGGAGAGCGTCAAGGCTGACATGTTCGCCTAGGTAAACCAGCGAGCGGCCAAGCGCGTTTCCCTTGGAAAGGCAATCGACCCAAGCTACGGCATAGCTGGCGCCTTCATTAGCTGTCAGTAGCTGCACGGCCGATAATATATTCTCGGCTCGTACAGTGTTCTGCCCCATCCATCCTGTTTCGACCTTGATCAACCGGATGGTAGCCTCGACGATCGTTCCAGTCAGGCCCATCCCCCCAATCGTAGCTTTGAAGAGGTCAGAATTTTCATCCCGGGAGCATCGGACCGTCTGTCCCGAGGGAAACATCAGTTTCAGCGCTTCTACATGATCGCCGAAGCCCCCGACCCAATGATGGTTTTTGCCATGAACGTCCGCAGCAATCATGCCGCCGATCGTGACAAAGCGCGTGCCCGGTACCACGGCAGGGAAAAACCCTCGAGGCAGGAACCTGTCGATTAGGTCAGCTAGCAACACACCAGCTTCGACTGTCAGTAAGCCCGAGGTCTCGTCGAATCCCTTCATTCGGTCGAAGCGACGCATATCGAGCGTCACTCCTGCACCGATACCGGCGTCGCCATATGAGCGTCCGTTGCCTCGCGCCACGTAGGTCGGTATGTGCCGCTGCAGCATCGCCAGTTCGCGAGGAGATCCCGGGCTGACGACGTTGCTGCTGTGCCTCGGATACCGTCCCCACCCGCTTAGCTCCACTGTGGCCTCCCGGAACGGAAGGTATATCTGCTGTCGAGCGCGAACTTGGTTGCAGAGCCGATGGCAAGTCCGAGAATGGCTGCCGTCGCGATGACTGCGAAAGCCACATAACGGGTCGCGTATGTTATGAATTGAAGGGAACGCATATCGTTACACCTTTTTTGCGTTGCCCTTAGACCGCCGCCACGACAGCTAGTCCGGCAATGAGGAAGGACAGCAGGCTGTTTCGGTCGGTCATCGCAAACACAATCGGATCCTCGGTCATGCTGCGCCTGTGAGCAATCATCACCAGACGGCTGATCCAGTAGATGAGTACGGGGCAGACGAACCAGAGCATTTGCGGCCGTTGATAGAGCACGTTCACGTCCGGCGAGGATATGTACAGCGCGAACACGGTGACGGAATTGTACCCCGCGGCCGCTGCGAACGCGGCAACCACGCCGAGATCCTCGAACTTGTAGTTCCGGTTCGAAGGCTCGGACAGTTGGAGATCTAGGCGTGTGGCAAGTTCGGCATATCTCTTGACCAGCGCCAACGCCAAGAAAATGAAGATAGCGAAGGTCAGAAGCCACGGAGAGACGTCCACTCCGATGGCGATAGCCCCGGCAATAATGCGCACCGTGTAAAGCATCGCCAGCGTAACGACGTCGATGAGCATCTTGCGCTTGAGGTAGAACGTATAGGCCGTGGTAAGGGCGAAGTACCCAAGGAGGACGGCAAAGAAGGCAGGAGAGACACCAGCGGCGAGGATGAATGACGCCAGGAAAAGCAGTGGCGCGGCGAACAGAGCGTGGATCAGTCGAATTTTTCCGTCGGCCAATGGCCGAAGCCGCTTGGTCGGATGCATCCTGTCGGCCTGCAGGTCAACCAGGTCGTTGATGATGTAGACGCTCGAAGCGCAGAGGCAGAAGCTGACGAAGCCAATCCCGAGTACAATCAGGTTCTCGGGAGTGAGTTGGTGCGAAGCCAGCAAAGGAACCAGCAGAAGAAGGTTCTTCGAGTACTGGTGCATCCTCAAAAGGCGCGCCCATGTCCGCCAGCTTGGTTTCTCGTCGGTCAGGTATTTCGCTTCGACAGGCATTGCCGCAAGCCTTCTGGACACCCGTCCAGATACCCGGATGCCAATTGCCTTTCCGCATTTTGACCAGACGGCCAGGTCGTCGGCGTCGTTGCCGATGTAGTCGAACCCCCCCTCGCCGAACGCCTCGACAAGCTTGGCTGCCTTCGCTTTTCCCGCGCAGTTCGTCGTCGCATCCGATCCAACGTGTCCGTCAAAGACACCCAAATGATCTGCAACAGCGCTCACGACGCGTTCGGTTGCGGCAGATGCCAGATAAACTGGCCGCCCGTCTTTCTGCGCTGTTTCAATCTCTTCGAGCACAGCCCCGTCGTATGGAAGTGCAGACGCGTCGAAGTCGACTGACGAAGCAGCGTAATGTTTCAAGGCAGCCTTGCCACGCCTCAATGCGTTGAACATGCCGATCGCAGATCGAGGCCGGCACGCAAGTTCTGACAGGGCGGTCTCTATCAGGAGGTCTGAACGGACCAACGTGCCGTCCATATCGACAACGAGCGGGCGACGCCGAACCGATTGCGACCCGCAGGCCGCCATATCTTCAACGTGTAGCGATTGATCCGCCATTTGCGCTTTTGCCCACTCTCTGCAGGTTCCAGAGGAGAGCATGCGCTTTTGAATCAGCGTAGTGCGCAAAACGGAGTAAACCGGTACCAAAATTGTGGAGGTTTTCGACAAGACATAATCAAATATAATGCGTTGTGATGGCGTTAGCTTGGCCGCACAAAGGTTTTGACGTTAGGAAGTTCAATATCGAACCGGTCAGGGCGATATTTGGAATCGCGATAACCCACTTCGGTACCTGTATGTGCATGAGCTCTGAAGGCCGTATTCGTCACGGTAAGCAATCAGCATGCCTGCCGTAGCTTCGAAGTTTATTCTTAATAATTGTGGCGGGGCAGCAGCAATGGCCTATGAGAGTTCCCTACATATCGACTCTGGAACGGTCCCTCGGTGTTCGACGACCTCACATGATCGGATCGACAAGACGATTACACTTTTTTGTGTCCTGACGGCCGTTTTGACGGGGACGGCGCTGCGTTGGCTAGTCAACGCAGATGAAGCACTCTGGTATGATGAGGTGTGGACCGGAACGATTGCGATACAGGATTGGCGCGGAGCACTTGAGATTCTCGGAATCGATTTCAACGCTCCCCTTTTCTACCTGTCAGTCTGGGGTTGGGTCCAAATCTTCGGCCCGTCTGATGCTGCAATTCGTGCGCCTGGCCTAATTGCGGCCGTCGCGGCGCCGTTCGTAGCCTGGCTTCTGTTACGCGGACGGATGCCACTGCATCAAAGAGCGCTGTTCACGATCATCGTTGCGCTGTGGATTCCCGGCTTGTATTACGCCCAGGAGGCGAGAAGCTACCCATTCACGGTCCTCGGCGCCGTGTTGGAAACCGTCTTCTTCTTTCGCGCGCTGCGGAGCAAGGGCGCTCGCGGCGATATTGCCGGGTGGGCGCTGGCGGGCCTGTTTCTCGGGCTGACCCATTACACGACGTTAGTTATGTCGGCCGTCCAGGGCATCACGCTGCTCATTCTTTTTTGGCGAACGCGGCTCCTCTCGGTCACCTTTGCGGGCTTTGCTTATACACCAGTTCTCGCGGTGTTCCTGAGTCACTACGAAGCCTTCGTCAGGATAACCAATTTTGAGCACTTTTGGCTCAAGCCCCTGGCCCTCTACGATCTCGGGCGTGCCGTGAAATTCCTAGCGGGCGACATTTTTGTCCTTCTGCTTCTGGTCTGCGTTGTTGGGGTGGCGCTTCTTGTCGATGCTAAGAACACCGCAGATGAAGGAGCGCGGCGCGGCGGCAATCCACTCACGAATGTCGCAGAGCTGTGGACGGGTCGGTTACACAATGCCATTGGATCGCCGGTATTCCTGACGGCTGTGGTCAGCTTTCTCGGTTTATCCCTTTTGCTCTGCATTGCGGTTTTTCGACCTATTTTCATGCCTCGTCTCCTCATCCCCTTTGCACCCGGTTTGTTTCTGGGCTTGATATGGATCATCGACGCAATGCCTAGCACTCGCTTGCGGGCAAGCTATGCGACCGTTGTCGTCTTCTTTGCAGGAGCCTTACTCTGGGGGGCCCGAAGTGCCGCAGAAATCGACAAAGTCCTGACGTGGGAGCACGAAAGCGCCATTTTGAATGACGCTGGAGTCTCAGAGGTCTTTTTCTTCCTCGATCAAGGCTTCCCAACCCCCTATCCCGAATTTCTACACACCAAAGTGTTCGGCTTCTTCTTTTCCCGTGTTGGCGCCGAGGTGAGTGTTCGGGAGTTCGTTCCAGATTTTCAGGGATACTCCGATCCGCGGCCCCATCTCGTTCGCTTTCTCAGCGAAAAGCCTGGGCGTGGTCTGATCTGGACCCTCTTTCCGGGGCCGACGGCTGACCCAATCCCGTCCGGCTTCGATGGCATTATCAAGCGTATTCGCGAGCGCGGGTTCTCGGCAGCATATGATCATACGGTCATGGAGGATATTGAAGGAGTCACGTGTCACGCGACAGGGACCGCAGCGTACGCGAAATATGTCTGCTACTCCGCTACCGACCGACCGGCACCTCATTCAGAAGGACGGGAGAATTGACGCAAGTGTCTTAGAACAGCCGATCACCCATCGAGGTCAGCTGTCGCGCGCTAGACGCTATGACTGTGGTGTGAACTGTCCGGCGTGAGCACCAATCAGACAAAATCGCTTACCTGAGAGAGGAGCATATCTGGCTCATCGTAGCCTTTCAAAGGAGTGAAGATGAGACAGAAAGCCTGAACTTAGTTGCAGTATGGCAAGAATCTTCAATCGGATGAACGTATGAGCCAGAAAATAGTAATTACTGGCGCAGCCGGGCTTGTCGGCCAGAACCTCATCGCCAGGCTGAAGCCCAAACCTGGCATCAGGATAGTAGGAATCGACAAGCATCCAGCGAACACGGCACTTCTTCGGAAGATACATCCGGAAATCGAAGTGATCGAGGCGGACCTTTCCCAACCCGGACGCTGGACCGATGCGCTCGCGGACGCCGATGCCCTCGTCCTCAATCAGGCACAAATTGGCGGCTTGAGCGAGCAGGAGTTCATACAAAACAATGTAACTGCGACCGAGAACATCGTGGCGGCGATGCGTGTCCACAGGACGCCATATTTCGTTCACCTTTCGTCGTCGGTAGTAACCTCGCGGGCAAATGACTTCTACACCAAGACCAAAACCGCCCAGGAACGGCTCATAGACAGTGTGAGCGACATCGGGCACGTCGTGCTCCGGCCCACGCTGATGTTCGGGTGGTTCGATCGCAAGCACCTTGGATGGCTGCGGAGATTTATGGACCGTACTCCCGTCTTCCCGATTCCGGGCGACGGTCAGTTCATTCGCCAGCCCCTCTATGTCGGCGATCTGGCAGCCATCATCACCTCAAGCTTGGAGCACCGGATAACTGGAACCTACGACATCTCTGGTCTGGAGCAGATCCATTATGGGGAGATGATCAGGCTCATTCATGCGATCGTAAAACCGAAGGCGAAAATCGTTCACCTACCGTATGGCGTGTTTTGGTGGCTCTTGTTCCTTTACGCCAAGTTCAACAAAAATCCTCCGTTCACCACGTGTCAGTTGGAAGCACTGGTCATCCCCGAAACCTTTCCAGTCATAGACTGGGAGAGCATTTTTGACGTGAGGGCGACACCGCTTCGTGAGGCTTTGAAAGAAACCTTCCTCGATCGCCGTTTCGCCGACGTCGTCTTGGACTTCTAGGAAACGAGAATGAGCAATGTCATCGTTATTGGCGCTGGCCCAATGGGCTTGGCTGCGGCGCATAGAGCGGCCACTGAGGGTCATGAGGTCCATATCATCGAGGCTGACGACCGACCAGGCGGAATGGCCGCGCACTTTGATTTCGGGGGACTTTCCATTGAGCGTTTCTATCACTTTGTGTGCAAGTCCGACACAGCGACCTTCGCCCTCATGGATGAACTCGGCATTGGCGACAAGATGCGCTGGACGCCGACATCCATGGCCTACTACATGAAGGGGAAGATACATCCGTGGGGCGACCCGCTCTCGCTCCTTTCTTTCCCCCACCTCAGCTTAATTTCTAAGCTCCGTACCGGGCTGCAGATGTTCCTGACAACGAAACGGAAGAATTTCGCCTCGATCGAAAGCCTTACCGCGCGGCAGTGGCTGGAACAGGGATCCGGCAAGGCTGTCTATGACACGTTGTGGAAACGACTGATGGAGCTGAAGTTTTACGGGTTATCCGATGACATCTCGGCATCCTGGATTGCCACACGCGTAAAGCGCGTCGGTAGTTCGCGTCGCTCGATATTTCAGGAGGAGTTAGGCTACATCGATGGCGGGACACAAACGCTTGTGGATGCACTTGTTGGTGCCTTCGTCAAGAAAGGCGGCAACCTCCACCTTTCGACACTTGCCGAAAGAGTGGAAACCGTCGATCAACGGGTGACAGGCGTCACGGCAGGCGGCCGTTTCTTCGCTGCCGATGCCGTGATTTCCACGATTCCGACGCCGCTTGTTTCCAACCTGGTACCTGATCTACCTCCCGAGTGGCAGGAGAAGTATGACGCGATCCGGAATATTGGTGTTGTATGCGTACTGTTGAAGCTCAAGCGATCCGTAACCCCCAACTTCTGGCTCAATATAGTCGACCCGGATATCGAAATTCCGGGTCTGATCGAGTTTTCAAATCTGCGGCCAGTTGGGGATACCATCGTCTATGTACCCTATTACATGCCTGCGATGCAGCCGAAGTGGAAATGGACAAACAAGCAGTTTGTCGAACAGGCGTTTGGTTACATCCAACACATTAATCCCACGATCGAGAATGATGATCTTGTTGATACGACGGTGGGGCGCTTGCGGTATGCTCAGCCAGTTTGCGAGCCAAATTTCAGAAATAAGCTGCCACCCATTCAGACACCGATTGTTGGCCTGCAGATTGCTGACACCTGCTATTACTATCCTGAAGACCGTGGAGTTGCGGAGAGTATCCGGTACGGGCAAATGATGGCATTATCGGTCCCCGAGAGCCTTAAAGTCGCTACGCCTATCAGTGGGTAATCTTCTTTGTTCCCCCTATCGCCCTGCGATGAATACGTCGACGCTGTCATGTCTCCACCGAGGCTGTACTATGATTCTTGCCGGTGAGTTCGTCCGCTTCCTTTTTGTCGGTGGATTAGCGGCAGCCGCGAATGTGGGATCTCGCTTGGTACTGGACCTCGCAACTTCATATGAGATCGCAGTCATGTTCGCTTATTTTGTGGGCCTGACGACCGCGTTCGTTCTTAACCGAACATTTGTTTTCGATGCGAGAAACGGACGTGGAAAATCCCAGTTCTTGCGTTTCACAATTGTCAATGTCTTTGCCCTCGCTCAGGTATGGCTGGTCAGCGTCGGATTGGCTCGTTGGCTGTTCCCATTGATCGGCTTCCTCTGGCATCCGGAAACGTCTGCCCATGTTATCGGCGTACTCAGCCCTGCGTTGACGAGCTATGTTGCCCACAAGTATTACACGTTCTCTGATTGAGAAAATAATGACTTGGGTCAGGACCTTATTGATCAAAGCCGGAGATGACATCCGGCGTGATCGGGATCGCGAACAGTTGCGTGGCCTGCTTGCTCATGGAGGTGCATCATCGCCGCCCGACCGAGCCGATCGACGACAGCTACTCGAAAACCTGCGCGATCGCATTCAAAGCCGCGCCAAAGCGTGAGCCGTTTTGTGGGCGGCACTCTCTTATCCCCGACGATCGCGAGAAATCGCGAGATTGCGCAGAATGAAAAGCGACGGAAATTCGCCATTGGTGAGGGCGACAATATCGAGATCGCCGTCGACATCGAGGTCAACGGCTCGCGCAGCCACAAAACTGCCGGAGCTAATATGCTGCAGGCCTCGGCGACCGTTGCCATGGTCGGCGAGGATATAAAGGCCGCCCAACCCCGTAGTACCCGCCGCGATCACATCCGGCGCATTGTCGCTGTTGAGGTCAGCAGCCGACAGAGGCGCAAGATCGGGTGACACTAGCCGCGGCCCATTCGCTTCCTCCTTTGCGGAGTTTTTGACCCTGGCGTTGACTGCTCGTGGCCAGCCCCCTGCAAGATCGCCTCCAGTGTTGCGCCATGCCAATGCGCCGCAAGCCACATCGGTCACACCATCGCCATCGACGTCGTCTGTTGAGAGGGTGCATGTTTGCTGCCCTGTCTCTATTGAAGCCGCGAGTTCCCATCGGTCCAGAGGCAACCGGTCGCGGGGCAAATCGAGCGCATTGATCCAGATGTGAACTGGCGGATTCGTCACCCAATTGGAGCCGTAAACATCAAGATCACCATCAGCGTCGAGATCAGCGAGAACGCCATTGTGGACTCCACCCTGACCGATAACCTGGCCCCTCCACATCTCACCACGCCCGTCGATATTGTAGACAGCGGCGATCAATTGGTCGCTAGAGGTATGCATCTGACCTACAATGAGGTCTGGATCGCCATCTCCGTCCAGATCGCCGACGGCCAGGGTGTGCGCCTTCTCGACGAGAGGCAATATTTTGTTGCTTTTCCAATACCCTCGGGGATTTCCATCCTGGGCTTTGTACCACACGATGTCTGCAACGTCCTCCGAGGATGAATACACGACGTCGGGTTGGCCGTCTTGATCGATATCCGCAACGACCGTTTTGAAGTTTTCAGGCGCCGGCCCTATCGAATAACTCCGCCATTTGTCCACTCGTGCTTGTGCGTATCCTGGATTTTTTACCCAGGCTCCACTTACGACGATGTCCTGCATGCCGTCAGCATCGATGTCCCCTATGCCCAACCCTTCCTGACCAATGTCGCGGCTCGTCAAAGGGCGGCCCATCCATGATCCGTCAGCATTCTGGAAAAAGATGATGACGCTATCTTGCGACCGCGTTGCAATATCTAGACGTCGGTCACCATCGAAATCGGCGAGTTTGACATCCTTGCCCCAACCGCCAATCTCTCCGATCTCGCGACGGAGCCATTGCGCGCCATCGGTAGGGTCTCCGCTTGGCAGTGGATTCTGGAACCCCACTAGATTGGCACCTTCCGGCCCATCAGGAACGATTATGTCAAGATCGCCGTCACTGTCGATGTCGCCCAACGCACCGTCGGTCGTAAACTGGTTTTTGGGCCGTCCGATCAGATATGGACGCCAACCCGGTGCACGATACCAGACCAACGCTTCCTTGACTTCGCCTCCGATCACAAGGTCGAAGAGACCATCGCCGTCAATGTCACCAACGATCTTTACGTCGCCGGATCGATCGTCGACGACTTGCATTCGAAATTCGAGGCCATCCCACAGAGCCGCCGACAACAGCGACACCGGCTCGCTGGCCGTGAATTTCGTGCACCCCACTATCACGGCCATTGCGAGCAAGCAGGTCCACCAAGCGGCATAGTGCCGTCTCCGCCGTTCCAATGTGCTCAACAGCATCTGAAGGACCTCAATGCTCATGGCATCGGCTCGAATCGGAAAACCTCAACTAGGCCTTGTGGCCACCGTTCCTCCGAGAATAATCCGGCCTCCAAGTCGCCCGAGCAAAGCACGTGAGGCTAGGCGACCGTTAGAGGCCCAAAGGGAGTATGTATACCACGTTTGAGGGCGCAGTCTGGTAAAGCCGGAACCGTGGTTGAGGTTGACATCAAGTGAAGGCGATCGGCTCCTGTGCGATTTGGTTAATAAAGGTTTCCCCTTTCGGTCAAGTACCGGAAATACTAAGATCCCGCTAATGTTGTTCGACGATGAGCAAGGACAACATCATTTCTTTGGATGGAGCCATCAGGGCCGAAATCCGCAGGGACCTGACCGATGTCATGGGATTGCACGGCTTCGACCTCGAAGTCGACACCATACTCGACAGTTGGGAAGGCACGATAGATGATCGTCAGGTGCGGGAAGTCCTACGCATCATTAAGCTCGCCGGCTTCATGTTCGACGAGGTTCCGTACAGAGCAGACTGAAGTGGCTGCGTTTGCCCGCCAAAAAAAGCCAGATCGCTGGCCAGATGAGGGTTGAGCTGCGGAGATCAAGCGCCGACACTCGATGCGATCGCGTCGACCTCCGGGATCGATGCGACCGCTGCCACCCCGCCCCCCCAACCTTGCCAACAGAAGAGCCGCCAAGCGAGGTTATTGCCCCGATTGCCGGTCTGCCAGAGCGGCAATCAGCGCAGTGATCATCAATCAGCGCATGCCGGAACCGCCGAGCTGAGGTTAGGCTTCACAAAATCGAGCGACTCTGATTTGCTTGGGACAGGGTTCGTCTGCGCGGCGTCGATTGACCCTGGGAGGAGGTCGCCGTGTTGCTTGCCATTGTCGGCGTTGCCGGTCTTGCCCTGGCAATAGGGTTTACGCTGCGCGCGCCGGCGCTGATCGTGGCGACGTTGGTGGTGATCGTCGGCAGCGTCGCTGTAGGCAGTTTTCTTCACCTGTCTGTTCCAAACACCATCCGCTCGACGTTTTATCTTGTTGTCGTCACCCAAATTGCCTATTTGGTCGGCCTCGCAATTGCCGTGCTGCGTCATCGCCCAAGGCGACAATAGAGTGCGGCGACAATCCCTTGTCGGCGACAATCGCTTGAGCCCGTTTCCGCGCCCTGACATAGCCAAGGTCAGGAGGTCTGGTCGAACTTCATCATGGCCGGTATCGTCCGCATCAGGATCGAAAGATCGCGGCGTAGAGACCATGTCCGAACGTATTGCGTATCCAGCAATACGCGATGCGAATATTCGGTCGTGTTTCTCCCGTTTATCTGCCAGAGGCCGGTCAGTCCTGGCCGTGTCTTCAAATATTCATGCGATGCGGCGCCATAACGTTGCAATTCGTCGGCAACGACAGGACGCGGGCCGACGCAACTCATGTCGCCCCGCAAAATGTTGAACAACTGCGGCAGCTCATCCAGGCTCGATTTGCGAAGCATCTTTCCGAAAAACAGGATACGCGGATCGCAGCTCAGCTTCTGATTGGCCGCCCACTCCTGGGCGGCTTGTGGATTGCAACTCAGATGCTGTTCGAGCACCTCCTCGGCATTCGGCACCATGGTGCGGAACTTGTAGCAGTCGAAGGCCTTTCCATTGAATCCAATGCGCCGGTGAACGAACAGCACCGGACCGCTTGTGGTCGCCTTGATCAGAAGCGGGATCAGAACCAGGATCGGACCGGCCAGGATGAGCGCTGTCGAGGCTACCATCAGATCCAGCAGCCTCTTGGCCCAACCGCCGAGCGGCTGTCGGCTTTCGCTCCGCGCATCGTCGTCAATGGTTGCCGTGCGCATATCCGGCTCAAACGGAACGGCGCCATTGTCATGGCTTGCGTTGAATTGAGGCGACGACAGGTCTGGCGTATTCGATCTCGCGGCCGCGTCGCTTTCACGCCGAAGAAGCGAAGTCGCGGCGGGCTTGGCTCCGACCGGTAGAGCCCAGCCTTCAATAGCCAGGTCTTCGCACTGCCGCAGGTTGCTTTCGATCACGTTGGACATCTTCCGCTTGCGCTCGATTTTCAACTTGTCGTTTGCATCTTGTCGACGACGGATGATCTCCGGCAAGCAAGGAAAAGGTGGTAGATCGGGGGTGTTTGGCAGCGTGGGCTACCCCTTAGTTGCTAGGCCGGGTTCGGACGAATGGCTGCTCCGTCCAATGCCTGGCACGATATCGGAATCGATTGTTCGACTCGCGACGCCCTGAAGGGGCGCGGAGTCACTTTGACAGGCAAGTGTCGGACTGACGGGGCGGTGTCGAGACTTGCCGCTGGGCTCTAAAGCGCGTCGCGTATGAACGGATGCATGCGACGCGCTTTAAGTTCTTGTTTTGATGAATGTCGTCATCGCAAAACCGCTGCGCACCCTCGGTTCAAGCCTTGGATCAGGCGCGAGGGCATGCTTTTCCGCGACATGCATTAGCTCGACGCCACCGCGAGGAGGACGTCGACGTCAGCGCGGCGCCTGACCTGCGCGCTTCCGGTAACGCCGAGCCGAAACAGTACGAACACGTGTCATCAACACGCCAAGGACGGAGGAATTGGTGCTTTTGAGTGTCTGCGTCAGGTCTTCCAGTTGATCAAGCGACGTCACGCCCCACTGCGCCACCACAATCACGCCATCAAGAAGCGGGCACAGAGCAAGCCCTTCGGCTCCTGAACTAAACGGTGGGAGTTCAACAATGACGAAACTGTAACCACCAACTTCGCCCAGCAATTTCTCCATATTATCGGGAACAAGCAAATTCACCGAATTCGACGCATCGTTCTTCAGGTAATAAAACGATGTCTTTTCAATGAATCGGATTTGCTTGCCGATGTCTTTAGGGCTCGCGGATTCCCGATCGATCGCGTTGAAGTCGGCGGAAAAGAGCCGTTCGTTGGCCAGTGCCGACTTATCGTCGGCGTTGATCACGAGGGTCGCTGAGCCCGTCGCCCCACACAGCGCCGCCAGATTGCTTACAATGGTGCTCTTTCCGTCACCGGGGGACACGGATGTAATTCCGATGCGACGCCTTGAAGGGGTGGCCCCGGCCAGGCCCATGATTGCCTTGACGCTCCTGAGGCTGCCGCTGAATGAACAGTCCGGATTCCTGAGCACCTCATCAAGCCGGCCAAAACCACCCCGCCTGAAACTGACCGGCGGCAATTCTCCAATACAGGCCAGACCCAGTTCGCGACGGATCTGGCGCGGGGTCCTCACGTTCCGATCGAGGCCGCGTCGCGCCACGGCGAACCCGATGCCAGCCACCATTCCGGCAAGTGCGCCAAAAGCGAGGATCAGCGTCTTGCGCGGCCGACTTGCCTGCTTGGGACTCGTCGCGGACGTGATGACGCGAGCATCGGCGATCAGATAAGGCTGTTGGTCGACCGAGTTTGTATATGCCGCGAGCAGGCTTTCATACATCTTTCGATAGGTGTCGGCGGTAACCTCCAACTGCTCCAGCGTAATCTGGTTTGTTGGCTTTCCTTCGCTGTGTGCGGGGTCCTGTCCGGCGACGGACGTCTCGTCCTGACCGATGCTGTAGTCGTGTTTTGCGCGAAACTCCTGGGCGACCCGGGTCGCCCGGTTCATCTGATCACCGACCTCCCGCATCCGCCTTTCCAACCATGCGATGCCTTGTCTAGCCGTTGCTGTTGTTGTTTCCACTTGCTCGCGCACGAACGCTTCCGCCGTGGCGTTCGCGATGCGTGCCGCCAATGCCGGATCCTGAGACTGGAATGTAATGTCCATTGCATAGGAGACACCGACACGCTGGACATCCAGCCCATCGCTGAATATCTCCACCGCGAGACGCCAACGCTCGGATTCCAGTTGCGGGCTGTTCGCCTCCATTTGATCCGGCCAGGGCAGCACGCGATGGAAGAAATCCGTCAGCGCAGCATTGCCGGCATGGAGCCCGCCGGCATCAACAATACTCATCCAGGCTCTGCGAAACCTCTCGCCGATGGTCGGACCGCCCAGACCCCTGAAGGTTGGATTGTCCATGAGTCCCAGGTCATCGATCACCATCATCGCGATCTTCTGGGAGCGCAGAACTGCAAGTTGGCTCTCGACCTGAGCGGTATCGAGCGACAGGGTCACTTCGGCTGGTTGCTGCTGAAGGTTTCTGGGTATCTTCGGTTCGATCAGGATTTGGGTGCGCGCCGAATAAACAGGATCCGAGGTAGCAAAGTAGAACGTGGCGCAAACGATTCCGGCGACGACGAACGCAAGAATCGAGAAAAGATATTGCCGAGCAAACGAGACAACGTCAGCGAGGCTGATAAAGTCCTGCGGTGCGTCCGCCCCGAGCCATGGCTTGTGAGCAATTGCCGCCGACGGCCGGTCTAGCATGGCTTCAATCCATATCTGCAACAAAAAGAGCGGCGGCGGACTGCAACGGTCGAGCAGCATCGCCACCGATGGACCCCGGTTCGAGCATGCAGCCGCGCCACTGGTATGATGACAACCGTTTAGCTCGATCGGCCCAACAGATGGGCGCCAGGAAACATCTCATTGAGCTTGTAGACGACCTCCGTCCTGTTCGTCGCCTTCAGCTTTTTCATGATGTTGCGGATATGGACCTTGACCGTGCTCTCTCGAAGGTTGAGCTCATGAGCGATTATCTTGTTCGCCTTCCCACGCCTGAGAGCCTGGACGACCTCTTCTTGCCGCTCCGTGAAGACACTCGCCATCGGCCTTGTCATTTCGACTGACGTGTCGATTGCCTTGTGCTGGGCAAGCACGCTGCTTGCAGGGACAAATGTGCCACCGGCAAGGACAAGATTTACGGCTTCAACACAGATCTCGAAACGGATCGATGAAGGGATGTAGGCTTTTGCGCCGTAATTCAACGCCTTCAGAATCTGCTCCAGATCGTCGGTATCGGCCAAAATCACCACTGGAACCGGGTGGGCCTCATTCACGAGATCGGCGATTTCGCTGCCAGTCCTTGCATCTGTCACCTTTCGGCTGCCCACGTTCAGCAGAATGGCCGATATCGACAGTGCATTCTCTTGATGCCGCCACTCTTCGATCGAGCCGAACGACAGGATTTCCTTGCCGATGCCATAGGCGGTCAGGCATTGCGCAAGACATTGTCGGTCAAGCACTCGCTCGTCCAGAAGAGCCAGGCAGGATTCGGTCAAGCCATTTCTATGAAGATGTATTCCATTACCAGCCTTGCGCGATACGAATTCCAGCGCACCGGGTGATTTGCTATCCAGTTGAATTGTCGGAACCATGAACTTACTCCCCAAACTCTACCCAACGTTTCGAGACCAGTACGAGATGTACTGCAGGCAAATACTATTTCCCGCGAACGATGCTCTGTTCGCGTTGCCTTCACTATAACTTCGGGATTTCCCAAGCCCCAACTTGGACAGCACTACCCCGTCAATAATGTTTACCGCCGAAAAGGTGTGCCTTCACTAATTTAGGTTAATAAAACGTAAAAAATTTTTACCCCTTCACTTGGCCCTAGCAATTTGGTCTAGGAGGGAGGGTAGCCAGAGAGCACACCGACTTGAATCTGGGCCTCGCGTTGTTTGCCAGGCGCGGCGGCCGTCGCTAAAGACAGCGGCCGTCGCCGATGGCAGTGCGACTTCAAGGCGAGTCGCGCCGCCTTTGCATCGTGCGCCAAAGCAAGTGTCAACCATCGATATACCTGTCGTCGAACTCGGCAAACTTCGTTACGCCCAGCCGATCCAGCACGCGGACATGACCTTGGCGGAATTCTAGAAACCCGCGCTCCCGTAATTCTCGCAGCATTCGATTGACATGGACCGGCGTCAGGCCGAGCGCGTCCGCGAGGTCGTACTGGGTGAGAGGGCATGCAAAGTCAGTGCGGCTGCCAGCGCCGACGCGCTCCAGGCGCGCTCTCAGCTCGAGCAGCAAGTGCGCTGTACGCGCCAAGGCGCTGCGTCGGCCTATATTGGTGAGGTGTTGGGCAACAAGCGCTCGCTGGCGCGCGAGCGTTTCAAGAAAAAGCGAGGCTATGTGGGGTGACTTCGCTGCTCCAAGAGCGAGCGTCTTGGCCGAGGCTTCCAGCACTGCTAGGTCGGTTTGAGCCACAAATGTCTGAAGAGCAGCGCCCGTGTACGTCTGTGGCAGGACAATGTCGCCCTTCAGGGCAAAGTCCAAAATCTGTCGCTGTCCACCGGCAAGGTCATGAGAAATGCAACCCCAGCCAGACTCGATTATGAAGACGCGATCGCCGTCATCCCCCTGATTGACGATAGCAGTTTCCGCCGCATATCGCTTCTGCACGAAGCCCAGCGCCTTGATATACGCCTTATCGTCGCTTTTGACTGCGACTGACGTCGGACGGTTTTCATTCCCACTCAATGAAAGGCTTGTAGCATACGTCATTCGAAACCCCGCCAATCCTCCCCTAGATACCTCCCTGGGCAAAAACGTACTCCAGCTTTGACGTGTTGAGTACCCTGCACGGGCTACAACCATTGGGTGATGTTGCACTGCACTCTCACAAAAAAGCAAGGATTACGCCTGGTCGAGCGCAGTACGACCCGAATTCATCATAAAATTCGACTGACTTTCTGCACCATCCATTCGAATGGCAAAGCCTCCGACGGTCCGATGCGATTGGTGGCACTGCGCAACTTTCGAACACGCCACCTTCCGGATCGCTTACGGCTTTCGGCGTGACTGGCGCGCCCTACCGACCCCAAGCCTAGGCACTGCTGCTGACTTGCGGTCGCGCTGACGTTGTCGGGGAGAACCGCCGCTCGTTCAAAATCGGGCGCAACGTGCCGCTAGCCCCTCCATGCAAACTTCTGATTTCACTCGCAGATAGCACCTCGGGTTCTGCCAGATCGAGCAGCACCGGGTCACTCAAGTGAAACCGCCGTAGGCCAGATGCCTCACAAAACCGGCAGCTCGCGCTGGGCCCGGCACGAGATTTCCTCATTGCCGCGACGAGGTTTCAAGATCGTGCCCACTGGCGTGGTGTAGCTGACGGCATTGGACGCCGTGCTCTCCGGCATGGGCCGGACTGATCAGCGCGCCACTGCTGGCAGGCTGATGAGCGGATCATCGCTCATCTGGCTGATGGTTTCCAGCGTCATGTATCTGGCGCGCTGCACGGCCCATTCGTCGTTCTGTTCGAGCAGCAAGGCGCCGACGAGACGGACGATGGCGTCGTCATTGGGGAAGATGCCGACGACCTCGGTCCTGCGCTTGATCTCGCCGTTGAGGCGCTCGATGGGATTGGTCGAGTGGAGCTTGGCACGATGTTCCTTGGGGAAGGTCATGTAGGCGAGCACGTCGGGCTCGGCGTCGTCCATGATGGTGGCGAGCTTGGGCACCTTCGGCCGGATCTGGTCAGCGACGGCGCGCCATTGCGTGCTTGCGGCCTCGGCCGTCTCCTGGGCGAAGGCGGTGGCGATGAAAGCCGAGACGACGCGGCGCCCGCTCTTGCCGGCATGCGCCAGCACGTTCCTCATGAAGTGGACGCGGCAGCGCTGCCAGCTGGCGCACAGCACCTTGGTGATGGCCGCCTTGATGCCTTCATGGGCATCGGAGACGACGAGCTTGACGCCGCGCAGGCCGCGCCGGGTCAGCTTGCGCAAGAACTCCGTCCAGATCGGCTCGGCCTCAGACGTGCCGACCTCCATGCCCAGCACCTCGCGCCGGCCGTCCGCGTTGACGCCGACAGCGATGATGACGGCGACCGAGACGATGCGTCCGCCGCGACGCACCTTCAGGTAGGTGGCGTCGATCCACAGATATGGCCAGTCGCCCTCGATCGGCCGGTCGAGGAAGGCCTTCACCTTGCCGTCGATCTCCTCGCACAACCGGCTGACCTGGCTCTTGGAGATGCCGCTCATGCCCATCGCCTTGACCAGGTCATCGACCGAGCGGGTCGAGATACCCTGGACGTAGGCCTCCTGGATGACGGCGGTCAGCGCCTTCTCGG
>SAQR01000079.1 GCA_004020365.1 Mesorhizobium sp. | reverse complement strand
CCCCTCACCTGCCTGCCGGCATCCTCTCCCCGTATAGGGACGGGGAGAGGGGCGCTGTCATCGACGGTTTGGCTAATCGCCAGCGCTGCAAGAAGGGCAACAGCGTTGTGGCCAGCCCCCTTCTCCCGGTCCCTATACGGGCAGAAGTGCCCGGCAGGGCGATGAGGGGCCGCGCCGACTTCGACAGTTGATGCGGCGGCATGCGTCAGCTTCCACCTCCCACCCATCTGGAACTCCGCTCGCCTCGTCCGTTGCGAAGGTTACCGCGTCTGCGGTTAACTGTTCATTTAGCTTACCGTGAAAGCCCGTTTTTAGCCCAGAGTTACGACCGCTTGCGCCTTGTGGGCCGCTTCGACCACGGCGAGCGCCGTCATGTTGACGACGCCGCGCGATGTCACCGACGGCGTCAATATATGCGCCGGTCTGTCGGTGCCGAGCAGGATCGGCCCGACATGCAGCGCGTCCATCATTGCGCGCAGCGCAGTGAGCGTGATGTTCGCCGAATCGAGATTGGGGAAGACCAGCAGATTGGCTTCGCCCTTCAGCCGCGAATGCGGATAGACCCGCTGGCGCAGCGGCTCCGACAGAGCCGAGTCGGCATGCATTTCGCCGTCGCATTGCAGGTCTGGCGCGATGCGCGCCAGGATCGCCGCTGCCTGCCGCATCTTGAGCGCGCTTGGCGAGTCGCGTGAGCCGAAATCCGAATGCGACAGCAGGGCGGCCTTGGGCTCGATGCCGAAGCGCTGGATTTCCTCGGCCGCCAGCACAGTCATCTCGGCGATCTCCTCGGCCGTCGGATCGACGGTGACATGGGTGTCGGTGAGGAAAATGATGCCGCGCTGCGAGATCAGCATGGAAAGCGTCGACAGGTCGTGATCCTTGATGCCGGCGCGCGGGCCGATGATCAGGGTGACATTGCGCAAATGCCGCTCGAACCGTCCTTCCAGGCCGCAGACCATGGCGTCGGCGTCGCCACGCTTGAGGGCAAGTGCGGCGATCACCGTGTTGTCGGTGCGCACCATGGTGCGCGCGGCCTCCGTCGTGACGCCACGCCGGCCGGCGAGCTCGATCAAAAGGTCGACGTAGTGGCGATAACGCGGATCGTCCTCGGGATTGATCAGGCCGAAATCGACGCCCGGCCTGATGCGCAGCCCGTAGCGTTTCAGCCTGACTTCGATGACATGCGGGCGGCCGATCAGGATCGGCTCGGCGATGCCTTCCTCCAGCACCACCTGGGCGGCACGCAGCACCCGCTCGTCCTCGCCGTCGGCATAGATGACGCGCTTGGCGCTCGACGTCTTGGCCATCGTGAACACCGGCTTCATGACCAGGCCGGAGCGGAAGACGAAGCGGTTGAGCGTGTCGATATAAGCGGCAAAGTCGGTGATCGGCCGCGTCGCGACGCCGGTGTCGCAGGCGGCCTTGGCCACCGCCGGCGCGATGCGCAGGATCAGCCTGGGATCGAAGGGCGAGGGGATCAGGAAATCCGGCCCGAAGATCGGCGTTTCGCCGGAATAGGCGCGGGCGGCGACATCCGACGGTTCCTCGCGGGCAAGGGCTGCGATCGCCCGCACCGCAGCCATTTTCATCTCTTCGTTGATCGCGCTGGCGCCGCAGTCGAGCGCGCCGCGGAAAATATAGGGAAAGCAGAGTACGTTGTTGACCTGGTTGGGAAAATCGGAACGGCCAGTGCAGATCATCGCGTCGGGTCGCGCCGCCCGTGCCGCTTCCGGCATGATCTCGGGGTTGGGATTGGCCAGCGCCAGGATCAGCGGTTTTGGCGCCATGTGCTGGAGCAATTCCGGTTTCAGCACGCCGGCAGCCGAAAGCCCCAGGAACACGTCGGCGCCGGGCAGCACATCGGCCAGCGTGCGCGCCTCGGTGTCCTTCACATAGGGGTCCTTCCAGCGGTCCATCTCGTCGACGCGGCCTTTGTAGGCGACGCCGAAACGGTCGGTGACCCAGATGTTTTCGATGCGCGCGCCGAGCAAAACCAGCAAGTTGAGGCAGGCGAGGGCCGCGGCCCCGGCGCCGGAGGTGACGATCTTGATGTCGGAGATTGTCTTGCCAGCAAATTCCAGCCCGTTGAGCACCGCAGCGGCGACGATGATCGCAGTGCCGTGCTGGTCGTCGTGGAAGACCGGTATGGCCATGCGCGCCTTCAGCCGTTCCTCGACCTCAAAGCATTCGGGCGCCTTGATGTCCTCGAGGTTGATGCCGCCGAAGGTTGGCTCCAGCGACGAGATCGTCTCGACCATACGCTCGATGTCAGGCGCGTCGATTTCGATGTCGAAGACGTCGATCCCGGCGAATTTCTTGAACAGCACCGCCTTGCCTTCCATCACCGGCTTAGAGGCCAGTGGGCCGATATTACCCAGGCCGAGCACCGCCGTACCATTGGAGACGACGCCAACCAGATTGGCCCGCGCCGTGTAGTCGGCGGCGGCCGCCGGATTGTCGCGGATTTCCAGGCAGGGCGCCGCGACGCCCGGCGAATAGGCAAGCGCCAGATCGCGCTGGTTGCCGAGCGGCTTTGTCGCCTGGATCTCTAGCTTTCCAGGGCGTGGATGCTTGTGGAAATAGAGCGCGGCTTCGTCGAGGTCCGACCGGGCCGCTTTCTTGTTTTCGCCTGTCATGCCGGCCCGCCTCCTCAGTTCAGTCCGTTTGCTGTTCTGAGTCTCTTAGCATGCAGCCGACGCTTTTCGAGAGGTGATATGTCGCAAGCGCGAGCTTATGGCTGTGCACCGCTGTCCGGCCTGTATGGTCTGCCATTGAATTGTTGGGACGGCGGGTGGCGCGCTGCGACTGAGCTACGCCCCCGCTCAATGTCTGCAACGGGTGCAGCCTGTGGAATGCTGTTGTCGATTGGCGTCTCGTGATTAGGAACGAAAGTAGCGCCGCGCTACGGGCTGTTCAGGAACTCGACGATGGCGCGCCGTTCGTCCGCGTTGTTGAAGCGCTGGACCATGCGGGTGCCGCGCACCATGGCGGTCGGATTGGCGAGGTAGGTTTCCAGCGTCTCGGACGTCCAGGTGATGCCGGAGTCGCGCAGGGCGGGTGAGTAGTTGAAGCCTTCGAGGCTGGCGGCGGCGCGGCCGACCACGCCCTGCAGGTGAGGTCCGGCACCGTTCCGGGTGGTCGCGATCTGGTGGCAGGCGCCGCAGCGCTGCCGGAACAGGCGCTCTCCTGAACCGGGACCCGCCTCCTGGGCAACGGACAGATCCGTTACCCAGGCTGCCGCAATCATCGTCAAGGCAGGTAGTACAAGATGCCTCATCCTTCCATGCCTTTCAGGTCGAGCTTCGAGAGGGGCAGGCTGCGGATACGCTGGCCGGTGAGCACCGAGGCGGCATTAACCACCGCCGGCGGCACGCCGGGCAGGCCAGGCTCGCCGATGCCGCCCATCGGTTCACCGCTTTCGACGATGCGAACATGCACGCGCGGCATGTGGTCTGGCGGCAGGATGGGGTAGCCGTCGAAATTGCGCGCCTGCGGCATGCCGTCGACATAGACGACTTCCTCCAGCAGCGCCGAGGACAGGCCAAGTGCGACCGCCGAGTTCACCTGCGCCTCGATGATGGCCGGATTGACGATGCTTCCGGGATCGATGGCCACCCAGACCTGGTGGACGACGACCTCGCCGTCGCGCAGCGAGACTTCGGCGATGGTCGCCACCTCGCTGCCGAAGGGCGAGGCCATCGCGACGCCGCGCGCGCGGCGGCTGCCGTCCTCTGCCGCATAGGGACCGCGCTTCCACCCGCCGGCCAGGTCGGCGACTGCCTGCAGAAGATTGCTGTGGCGCGGGCTGTCCGCGAGAAGCCGCAGCCGCAGTTCGTAGGGGTCCTGCTGACCTGCGTCGGCCATTTCATCGAAGAACGTCTCGTAGAAGAAGTCGTTCATCGAATGACCAACCGACCGCCAGAAGCCAATGATCGCTGGATCATCGACGTGAATCTGGCCGACGCGCCGGTTCGCAATCGCATAGAGTTTACCCGCGATGCCTTCGACGGCGGAGCTGTCCACCTTGTCCGGCTGGCGGCCGAACCAACGTCCTGTCGGACCTTCACCCACCGCAACGGCATCCAGAGCGACCGGCAAACCGTCGCCGTCGAGACCGGCGCGGAAACGGGCGACCCCCATTGGTCTCAACGTGTCGCGCAGGAATTCCTCCTCGCGGCTCCAGATAAGCTTGACGGGACGACCTGCCGCCTTCGCCAGCAGGATCGCCTGCGGGAACGGATTGGCCGTCTGATAGAGAAAATGCCGCCCGAAGAAACCGCCGAGCATAGGGGAGTGGATGATCACCTTGCCCGGCTCGATGCCCGCGACCATTGCAGCCTCGGCCTGGAACATCTCGGGCGCCTGGTTTGGGATCCAAAGCTCGAGAGTCCCGTCGGCGTTCCAACGCGCGATCGCCGAGGGCGGCTCAAGCTGCCCGTGCACCAGGTAGGGAGCGTCATAGGTCGCCTCCACAATCCGCGCTGCGCCGGCAAGGGTGCCTGCGGCATCGCCCTCCTGCTCGTAAGCGACGCCGTCTCCGGGCGTCGACTTCAACATTGCCTTGTGGGTCTCGGAGGAGAAATCAGCCGGCATGGCGCGAGGCGTTGCAGCCGCAGGCTCCGTCCAGGTCACCTGCAGGGCTTCCACCGCGCGGCGCGCCCGCCACCAGCTGTCGGCGAGGACCGCCACGGCCCCAGGCAAGCGGTGAATCGAGTGCATGCCGGGCATCGCCTGAACCTCGGCCTCGTTCGTCAAGGCGCCAGGCTCCCCGCCGAGACGCGGGCTGTGCTGGACGGCGGCGTGAAGCATGCCGTCCACCTTGAGGTCGATCGCGTAGTGCGCGCGACCCGTGGACTTGTCACGCGCGTCGAGCCTTGCGACCGGCTTGCCGATCCAGCGGAAGTCGGCACGGCCGCGCAGTACGACATCTGTCGGCACCGACAGAGCGGCGGCCGCATCAGCGAGTTCGCCGTAAGGGATCGCCCGCCCTGACGCCGCATGGACCACGCGGCCCGGTTCGGTGGATAGCTCCGAGATCGACAGGCCGAGCCGCGCGGCCGCTGCCTGCAGCAGCATCTGGCGTGCCGAGGCGCCAAGCTTGCGCATCGTCTCGTAGCTCATGCGCACCGACATGCTGCCGCCGGTGAAGCGGCCGCCGCCGGTCAGGAGATAATCGGGACCGGGAGGTGCTCCCTCGACAGTAAAGTTGACGGGATCGACGTCCAGTTCCTCGCCGACGATCTGCGCCATGGCAGTGAAGATGCCTTGCCCGCCTTCGATGAAGGCGCTGCGAAACAGCACCGTGCTGTCGGAGCGGATTTCCAGGAAGGCGTTGACGCGCGTTCCCGGCGCAACGGTGGCAGCGGCCTGCGCCCGGGCGCGTCCGACCGGTACCGTGACGGAAAGAATGAGCGCTGCGGCGCCACCAAGAAAGCCGCGGCGCGAGATGTTGAGCGGACCGTCGTCGCTGCCCGTGGACCGATGGTTGCGAACAGGAGTCATGTCGTTCATGGTTTCCTCCTCACGCCTGCGCGGCCTGCCGGACGGCAGCCGAGATCGCGTTGTAGGTGCCGCAGCGGCAGAGGTTCACCATCGCGCCGGCGATATCGTCCTCGCTGGGCTGCGGCGTCTGCTTGAGCAGCGCCGTCGCCGCCATCACCTGGCCGGACTGGCAATAGCCGCATTGCGGCACCTGATTGGCGACCCACGCCTCGACCACCTTCCGGCCCTCGGTATCCTGCTCGATTGCCTCGATCGTCGTGATCGCCGTTCCGACGACGCTGTCCACCGTCGTCACGCAGGATCGCGTCGCCTGTCCGTCGATCAGCACCGTGCATGCGCCGCACTGGGCGACGCCGCAGCCATACTTCGTGCCGGTCATGCCCAGCGTGTCACGTACTACCCAGAGCAGCGGCGTATCCGGTTCGACGTCGACCTGAAATGTCGAGCCGTTGATGGTCAGTTCCATGGCCTTCACCTTTTGGTTCGCGGGAAAGCCAGCACGACTGGCTGCTGGCTGCTGGCTTGTCTGGCCTGCAGGATAGCGGCTCCCGATCAGGAGCATTAGGGGCGCTAATTCGCTTGCATTGATCGATGGGAGGCATAAATCTTCAGCGATCGGTTTGGGAAACGGTATGGCTAGGCAAGACTTCAACGACCTCTTGTGGTTCCTGGCCGTCGCCGAGGAAAAGAGCTTCACGCGCGCTGCGGCAAAGCTCGGCATCACGCAATCGACCCTCAGCCACACGATCAAGCGGTTGGAAACGCGCATGGGCATCCGCCTGCTCATGCGCACGACCCGCAGCGTGGCGACGAGCGAGGCCGGCGAGCGCCTGCGGCAGTCGCTTGCACCGCGTGTTGCGGAAATCGAAGCGGAGATCGCCGCGCTCATGGAGTTTCGCGACAAGCCCGCCGGAACCATCCGGCTGACCCTTTCGGATCACGCGTTCGACAGCCTCGTCTGGCCGAAGCTCAGGCCGGCGCTCGCAGCCTATCCCGACATCAAGCTGGAACTCAGCATCGACAACGGGCTGCGCAATATCGTCGAGGATGGCTTCGACGCCGGGGTTCGATTAGGAGAAAGCGTCGAGAAGGATATGATTGCCGTTCGTATTGGCCCGGATTGGCGCATGGTCGCTGCGGCTTCGCCCGACTATTTCGACGCGCGTCCCACGCCCCAGCATCCTCAGGAGTTGATCCAGCACAACTGCATGAACATGCGCCAGACACGCGGCGGCGGGCTCTATGCCTGGGAATTCGAGAAGGACGGTCATGAGCTTCGCGTCCGGGTCGATGGGCAACTCACCTTCAACGCTTCCTACGCCATGGTCGATGCGGCTTTGAAGGGGTACGGCATCGCCTTCGTGCCGGAGGACCTCGTCGAGCATCACATCGCATCTGGCAATCTCGTGCAGGTGCTCGATGACTGGTGCCCGAAATTCCCGGGCTACTATGTCTATTACCCGAGCCGACGTCAGAACCTGCCGGCCTTCAAGGTCATCGTCGATGCCCTGCGCCATGGCGGGGCTTGAAAGCGCTGCGGTTTCCTCCAGCGGTCGCTCAACTTGGCAAGCGTCTTTTGATATGCCGGCCTGATCATCCGCCGACCTCGTGCCCTGCCGCCCTTAAGGGTTCGTACGCTTCTCGAAAATCTCCCGCGCGACCGTCGCTGCCGAAAAAGCATTCGGCCAACCGGCATAGTATGCGAGATGGCTGATGACCTCCGAGGCCTCCTCGCGGGTCAGTCCGCTATCCATGGCGCGGTTCAGGTGGAACGGCACCTGAGCGATCTGACCGGCGGAAATCAGCGCGCTGACGGTGACCAGGCTGCGGTCACGCGGCGCAAGGTCCGGGCGCAGCCACAGATCGCGGAACAGCACCTCGGCCGTGTCCCGCACCAGGCCCGGAGAGGCCGGGCCGGTGGTCTGCTCGACGCTCGCGGCACGCCGGGCCTCCTGTGCCTCATCGAGCGGAAGCAGCGTCGGGGCGGCTGCCGGAAGCTGGTTGGAGCCGATGCCTAGCTCGGCATAGACGGGCCTGGCCGCATCGACCGCCGCCATGGCATTGCCCCAGCCTGCGTAGAAGGCGAGATGAGTGATGATCTCCGAGAGTTCGGCGGGTTTGACCCCATTGTCGAGCGCGCGGCGGATTTGCTCGGGCATAAGACCCATCTGGTTGCGCGTGATGACGGCCGCGACCGTAACGACACTTCGGTCGCGCGCGGACAGGCCCGGCCGCGCCCAGAGCCCCTTCTCAAGAGTTTCCTGTTCATACCGCTCGAGAGCAGGCGCTACGGACGAGACATCGTCATTGGCGCCTGAAGCTGCATTGCCGACGACAGGTGCAACGGTCATGGCCAGCGCAAGAGCTGCAATGGATTTCATGATTTTCTCCTTACGTCTCGGGTTCGGGATCAGCGGTACTGGTCGTCGGTGACGGGCTCGAGCCACTCGACGACATTGCCGTCGCGCGCACCGGCGACTGAGGGCGGCAGCTTGATGGTCAGGGCAAAGCCCTCCGGAGTTGCGCGCCATGCGACGAGCGCAAGCAGTGATGACCCACAGAGCAGCGCCGCACCAAACGCGAACGCGCCCCACCACCCGATCGCGTCGAACAGCGTTCCCCCGATCGCTGCACCACCGGTGATGGCGAGTTGGATGGTCGCGACCTGGAGGCCGCCTCCGGCCTCCGCATCATCTGGCAGTGTGCGGGTCAGCCATGTTCCCCATGCCACCGGGGCGGCTGTGCCGACGAAGCCCCAGGCGAGGAGAAGCAAAGCGACGGGGATGGGCGTTGATCCGAGGGCGATCAGCGCGACGGCAAGAATCGACATGACGAGCGGGATCACGATCAGGATGCTGAACAGGCGCGTGTGCAGCAGCCGCCCGATGCACCAGGTGCCCGCGACACCCGCCAGTCCCATGACGAGGAGCATTGCCGAGAGCGCCGAAATGCCGACCTCAGTGACGCTCTCAAGGAAGGGGCGCAGGTAAGTGAAGAGCGCGAACTGGCCCATGAAGAGGAACAGGATGGAAGCCATGCCGAGCGCGACTGGGCGGCGGCCAAGCAGCGCCAGCACATTGCCGGACACCCTCCTGCCGCGCGGAGGCAGCAGCGGCAGGCTGATCCATTGCCAGACCAGCGCCAGGAAACCGAGCGGGACGACAAGGAAGAAGGCGCCGCGCCAGCCGACATAAGCCCCGAGAAAGCTGCCTAGCGGGGCGGCGATCGTGGCCGCGATCGCGTTCCCCGCATTCAGCATGGCGAGGCCCTTCGGCACACCGTCTTCCGATACGAGGCGCATGACGATCGAGGTCGACATCGACCAGAAGCCACCGATCGCCACACCGAGGAGCGCACGACCGACCATCAGGAACGCGAAGCTCGGCGCGAAGGTCGTCGCCAGACCGGAAACGATCAGGAGCACCGTGAAGCCGGTCACGACAAGCTTGCGGTCGATCCGCCGCGTAAGGCCGGCGATCAGCAGGCTGGTAACCACCGCAAAGGCGCCAGAGATCGAGATGGCCTGGCCAGTCTGGCCCTCTGAGATGCCGAGATCCACCGCGATCGGGGAGAGCAGGCTGACCGGCATGAACTCCGATGCAATCAGCACGGCGACGCACAGCGCCATCGACAGCACAGCGCCCCACGCCGTGCGGTCATCTAAAATCCGGGTGTCGTAGGTGGTTTCCATGACGGGCGTCCTGACAAGCGGCAGGCGGCGCGTTCACGCCGCCAGTTCACCGCTTGCCCAGGAAAATAGCGCCCCAAATGTCGATCGCATTAGACCGATCAATCCACTTGGACTTATCGATCAGGTCCATGAATGGCTACTCTGGGGCTGCATTGCTGACGAAGGTGCGCGTACAAACGTCAGACGTCACCAGGCCGGTGCCGTTTCCTTGGATGTACATGCTTTTTTGTCATCGATGAACGCACCCATCGCGGCGAGGTGCCCGGTGAAGCCGGCAACGAACCGCCTGACCTTCAACGGAATGAAGCGGTTCGACGGATAGACCGCATGCACGTGGTGCGGTGCGTAGTGCCAGTCCGGCAGCACATATTCGAGCCGCCCTTGGGCAACGAGCGGGTCGAGTATCACTTTGTGCCCGAGACCGATGCCGATGCCAGACAGCAGTGCCTGCTGGTTAAGGAGCGAATTGTTAGAGCACATGGTCGGCCGGATTCGCACCTCGGCCTTTTCGCCCCCTGGGCCGGTAAGCGGCACGATATCGCGGGTCGTGACATGGGCATAAAGCAGGTAGTCATGCTCGGCAAGATCCTGTGGGAGCCGCGGCCGTCCGATCCGGTCGAGATAGTCCGGCGTTGCCGCAAGGCGTCGCTCCATCATCCCGAGCTTGCGCACGATCAGCCGATCGTCATCGATGGTCCCCATGCGGATCACGACGTCGAGTCTTTCTGCGATCACGTCGACGAAACTGTCGGTCAGCGCCACGTCGAGTATCAGGCCCGGATAGGTGCGCTTGAACTCGATTAGATAATTGCCGAGCACACCGGCACCGAAGCTGGCCGGCGCGCCGACGGCAAGACGTCCGCACATCTTCGATTCGAGGCAGCCGACGCTGCGGTCCGCCTCCTCGATGCGCTCAATGATGTCGCGGGCGCGCTCCAGATAACGCCGGCCGGCTTCCGTCGGCGAAACATGGCGGGTCGTACGGTCAAAGAGACGGACGCCGAGGCGCTTTTCCAATGCGCGGATCTGCTGGCTGACGGCCGGCTGGCTCAAGCCCAGCTCGCGCGCTGCCGCCGAGAAGCTGCCGGTCTCGGAGGCGCGTATGAAGCTGGTCAGCTCGGTCAGGCGGTCCACGATAGCAACTCCCGTCATGATTAATAAGCAAGGGTAATAGCCAATATAAGAAACAGGCAAGTTCAAAAAGCTGAACCTATGAAGTAGATCCCTTTTGCTCTGACCCGGAGCCTCTACGATCCCGCAACCGGAGTTGATGCCATGACGCTTTCCCGCCGCCATTTCCTCGCCGGTGCCGGCCTGGCCGGCGGCACTCTCCTAGCCAATGTCTCCGTTCCGGCCTTGGCCCGCGCGCCGCTGGTCGACGCCGCAACGCTTGGTGCGCTGCGCCGCAAGGTGGGATCGGTCCAGGTTACGGCGCTGCTGGACGGCTATATCGACATTGCTTCCGAGCTGGTCATCGGGCTCGCTGAGGCCGATGCGGAGCGGCTGGCGAGGGCCAGCTTCCAGAAGTCCGGACCGCGCCGCACACCGGTCAATGCCTATCTCGTCAATCTGGGCGACCGTCTGGTGCTCGTCGACGCCGGTACGTCGGACAGCATGGGCCCGTCACTCGGCCGACTTCCGGCCGCTATCGAGGCGGCCGGCGTCTCTCCGGACCAGATCGACACATTGCTGATTACCCACATGCATCCCGACCATATCAACGGCGTTCTGACTCCCGCCGGCGAGGCGCTGTTTCCCAATGCGGAGCTCGTCGTCACCGCCACTGACTACGCCTTCTGGCACGACGACGCGAACATGAACCAAGCGCCGGACGAGGCAAGGCCGTTCTTTGTCGGGGCACGCCGGGCTGCCGCCGCTTATGCGGACCGCCTGCGGCAAGTGGACGGCGAGGGCGAGGTGGTCGGCGCGATCCGCACAGTGCCATTGCCCGGCCACACGCCGGGCCATGCCGGATTCACCATCGAATCGGACGGCGAGGCGCTGTTCATCTGGGGCGATGTCGTGCATATGGCGGCGTATCAGTTCGCCCGCCCGGACTGGAGCATCGCCTTCGATGTCGATTCCAAGCTGGCCGCCGAAACGCGCAAGCGGACGCTCGACCGGGTCGCTGCCGACCGGATGCTGATCGCCGGAATGCATTTGCCGTTCCCCGGTTTCGGACACGTCGCGCGCGACGGCCAAGCCTATCGCTTCGTGCCGGCCGAATGGGCCTATGAACTGTAGTGGCGGCCAGCGCGGGAAGGGGCGGCGTTCCCAGCGGGTACCGAGCGTCAGCTAGAAGGCGCTGACATAGGCGCCGCCGTCGACCGGTATGTTCTGCCCGGTCAGGTAGCCGGCATGAACCGAGCACAGGAAGGCGCAGATCTGGCCGAATTCCTCCGGCGTGCCGAGCCGCTTGGCCGGAACATTGGCCGCTGCCTGGCTCTTGCGTGCGGCGGCGGCAGCCGGATCTTCAGGGGTGCCGGCTTCGTGCGCGGGACGCAGCCGGTCGGTGTCGAGCTTGCCCGGCAGCATGTTGTTGATCGTCACATTGCGATCGATCACCGTCCGCGCGACGCCGGCCAGGAACGAGGTCAGGCCGGCGCGCGCGCCGGACGACAGATCGAGCCCTGGAATGGGAACATAGACCGACAGCGAGGTGATGTTGACGATGCGGCCGAAGCCGCGCTTGGCCATGCCGTCGATCACAGCCTGAACCAACTCGACCGGGGTCACCATGTTCTGGGTGACGCCTTCGAGGATCTTTTCGCGGTCAAGCTCGCGGAAATCGCGAAGCGGCGGTCCGCCATTGTTGTTGACGAGGATATCGGGATCGGGACAGGCGGCAAGCAGCGCCTTCTGCACGTCGGGCTTCGACACGTCGCCGACGATTTCGGTCACCTCGACGCCAAATCTTTCGCGCAGTTCGGCGGCGGTCTTCGCCAGTTGGTCGGCATTGCGCCCGTTGACGACCAGATCACAGCCGGCTTCTGCCAGCGCCATGGCGCAACCGCGCCCAAGGCCCTTGCTCGAAGCGCAGACGATGGCCTTTTTTCCGCGAATACCGAGATCCATGGCGATTTCTCCTCTGGTTGGCGGCGCAACCTACTCTTGGGGCTGGACCAATCGCAACCGTCATACGGTTGTTGCATGAATCGGGGCATAGGCTGCACGAGAGCAACGGTGAGAATCCAATGCCTGGCGCAGAGCCCCGCACTTTCCGCAGCATGTTCATCTCCGACGTCCATCTCGGATCGAAGGCGGCGAAGGCCGAGTTTCTGATCGACTTCCTGCGCCATCACGACGCCGATATCATCTATCTCGTCGGCGACATCGTCGACGGCTGGCGGCTGAGACGGAACTGGCACTGGCCGCAAAGCCACAATGACGTCGTCCAGAAATTGCTGCGCAAGGCGCGCAAGGGCGCCAGCATCACCTACATCGCCGGCAATCACGACGAGTTCGCGCGCCAGTTCCAGGGCGTGCATTTTGGCGGCATCGTCGTCGCCGACCGCGTCATCCACGAGACCGCCGACGGCAAACGCTTTCTTGTCATCCATGGCGACCAGTTCGACACCGTCGTCCACAATGCGCGCTGGCTGGCCTATCTCGGCGACTACGCCTATGACGCGGCGATGCTGGTGAACCGCGTGGTGATGCGGCTCCGCCAACTGCTTGGCCTGCCATACTGGTCGTTTTCGTCCTGGGCCAAGGTCAACGTCAAGAAGGCGGTGAATTTCATCGGCGCGTTCCAGACCATGCTGACCGAGGAAGCGCGCCGCTCGCATGTCGACGGCGTGATCTGCGGCCACATCCACCATGCCGCGATCGAAAATTACGAGGACGTGCAATACATCAACACCGGCGACTGGGTGGAGAGCTGCACCGCGGTGGTCGAGCATTTCGACGGCCAGATGGAAATCCTGCACTGGGCGCATGTTCTGCCGGAGGCTCCGGTCGGCGGCGAAGTGCTGGTGCCGATCGACATCGGCGCCATCAAGGGCAGGGCAGTCCAGGCTGCCTGACCACCTCGCTTTAATCGATTAGTCCAAGCGGTTCCGCCGACTTTTTCAGCATGTTATGGAATCGGTGAGCGTTGCTGGCCGGCCGGTCGAATGCTGCGCCGACGGATTGCCTGCTGATGTCCTCCCTGCCGCCGCTTTCACCCGAACAACTCGTCAAGCCGCGTCATTTCGAACTGCGCATGGGCCTGATTTTCTTCACGCTTTTCGTGCCGCTCGGGATACATTTGCCATACTTTCCGCTGTGGCTGCAGGCAAACGGTTTTGATGCCGAGCAGATAGCGATCATTCTCGCGGCACCGATGTTCCTGCGCGTGGTGACGACGCCATTGCTTACGGCACTGGCCGACAGGGCGAGCGACCGCGCCCATGTCTATGTCGCGCTGACGGCTGCAGCGCTGGCTGCGTCCGCCGGTTATTTCCTGACGCCGACCTATGCCGTGGTGCTGGCCGTTTCGCTGGCGCTCACCGTCGCCTGGACGCCGCATTCGCCGATCGCCGATTCGCTGGCGCTGTCGGGGGTACGTCGTTTCGGCTCGAATTATGCAAACATGCGCAAATGGGGATCGATCTCCTATCTGTGCGCAAATCTTGCCGGCGGTTTCATCCTGTCAGCGACCGGCGCCCAGGCTGTTCCGGTGATCATCTTCGTGGCGTTTGGCGCCGCACTTGTCGTGGCGCTGATCGCGCCGCGGCTCGGCCGTCCCCGCCGTGCCTCGCCGCTTTCGGCTGCCGACATTCAGCAATCGGCGCCAAAACTCCTCAACGGCTATTTCCTGTATTTTTCCGTCGGCGTCGGCGTCATCACCGCCAGCCACGCGTTTTTCTACGGCTTCGTCTCGATTTACTGGAAATCGATCGGCATCGGCGATTCTGTGGTCGGGCTGCTTTGGGGTTGGGGTGTCCTGGCCGAGATCGGCATGTTCATGATCTTTACCCGGGTTTTCGGTTCCTTCTCGGTCGTGTCGATCATGGTGATGGCGGGAATAGGTGCGATCGTGCGTTGGATTGCCTTTCCCTTGATCTGGCCGCTTGGCCTTGGTGTAGGCGGGTTTTTCGCAGTCCAGACGCTGCACGCGGTTTCGGTGGCGCTGGTGCTGATCGGCCTGCAGAAAATGATCGGTGAGACGGTCGCGGAGGAACGCACCGGGGCCGCGCAAGGCATCGCCTATTTCTCCAACGGTTTTTTCACCGCAGTGGTGACGCTCCTGTGCGGCCCGCTTTACGACCGCTTCGGCGTCGACGGTTTTTTTGCCATGATCCCGATCGCCCTGGTCGGCCTTGTGCTGATCGGGCTTGCGGCGCGTTCAGCCCCACAGCGCCGGATCGGGCGGTGACACCAGCGAACCTTGGTAGACAAGGCCGGGCGCACGGTCGCGGGCCAGCAGCAGCGGACCGTCGAGATCGACGAAATCGGCATCCTGGGCCAACAGCACCGCCGGCGCTATGGCCAATGACGTGCCGACCATGCAGCCGACCATGACGCCAAAACCCAGTTCGCGGGCGCGATCACGAAGGACGAGGGCAGCGGTCAAGCCGCCCGACTTGTCGAGCTTGATGTTGACCGCATCGTAAAGGCCGACAAGCGAGGCAAGGTCTTTAGCCTCATGCACGCTTTCATCGGCGCAGATCGGCACCGGATGCGCGATGTGGCGAAGGATGCCATCACGGCCCGCCGGCAGCGGCTGTTCGATCAGCGCGATGCCGTGCTCGGCAGCAAAGGCCAGGTTTGCAACGATGTTGTCGTCGCTCCAGCCCTCATTGGCGTCCAGGATGATGCGGCTCGCCGGTGCCGCCTGCCTGACCGCGCGGATGCGGGCGATATCGTTGTCGCCGCCGATCTTGACCTTGAGCAGCGGGCGCAGGACATTGGCGCGGGCCTGGGCTGCCATCGCTTCGGGCTCGCCGAGCGACAGCGTGTAAGCCGTTTCGAGCGCCCTTGGCGGCGCCGTGCAGATGCTGGAAGGCACCGGCTTGCCTGTGATCTTCGCCTCCAGGTCCCATAGCGCGCAGTCGACGGCGTTGCGCGCTGCGCCCGCCGGCATGGCGTCGAGCAGCGCGGCCCGGCTGATGCCGTCCTGAATCTGCTCCCGCATCGCCTCGATCGCATTGCGCACACCGTCCATCGTTTCGCCATAGCGTTTGTAGGGGACGCATTCGCCGCGCCCGCTCTGGCCGTCCTCGCGGATCGTCACTGTGACGACCTCGGCTTCGGTTTTCGAACCGCGCGAAATGGTGAAGGTCCCGGCGATGGGAAAGCGCTCGGACTCGACCGAAATGACACGCGCCATATTTTTCTGCTCCGGGTGTGCGACAACAGGCTTGTCGGCAAATCGACAGGTGGGTTCCGTCAGGCTAAACAGGACGCCATGTTGACGATCCGCAAACGCGACGCAAGCGGCACGACCGCCAAGGAGGCCGACCACCAGCCGCGCGTTGTGGTCGGCGAGGACGGCGGCGTTCTGGGCTGCGCCTTCTCCGGAAACTGGACGACGCGCACCGTGGCGCTCGTCGATGCCGATATGCGCAAGATCGAGCAACGCAGCGGTTTCCAGACGCTGGCGCTCGACCTCTCGCATATCGAGAAGATGGATACCGCCGGGGCCTGGGTGATCGACCGTCTGGTCAGCGCCTTCGAAAAGCAGGGTGTGAAAATCACGATGCAGGGGCAAAGCGAGGTTGCCTCGATCCTGCTCGGCGCCGTCGGTGATGCGGTTCGACGCGAACCTGATTCCGGCATCGTTGGGCCGCCGAATATCGTCATTCGCGCGCTCGAGGCGGTTGGCCGGCGCGTCTATGAGATGCGTGACGATTTCCTGTCCGCGATGAACATACTGGGCGCCACCATACGCGGCGCGCAGATGAAGCTTGGCCGCGGCCATGCGGTCAATCCGGCGGCGATCTTCAACCAGATGGACCGCATGGGCGTCGGCGCCATCCCGGTGGTCGTGCTGATGTCGGCCATTGTCGGGGCGATCGTCGCCCAGCAAGGCGCCTATCAGCTCAGCTATTTCGGCGCCGATATCTTCGTCGTCGACCTGGTCGGTGTGCTGATCCTGCGCGAGCTCGGCGTGCTGATGACCGCAATCATGATCGCAGGCCGTTCGGGCAGCGCCATCACCGCTGAAATCGGCTCGATGAAAATGCGCGAGGAGGTCGACGCGCTGAAGGTCATCGGGCTTAATCCGATCGGCGTTCTGGTGTTTCCGCGGCTGGTCGCGCTGGTGATCGCACTGCCTTGCCTGACGATCATCGCCAATTTCGCCGCACTTGGCGGCGGCATCGCGGCGGCGTGGCTCTATTCCGACATCGCACCGGCCGCCTTCATCGACCGGCTGCGCGTTGCCATCGATCTCAGCACTATCTTTGCCGGGCTGATCAAGGCGCCGTTCATGGCCATGATCATCGGCACGATCGCCTCCGTCGAAGGCATGAAGGTCGGCGGCAGCGCCGAATCGCTCGGGCTGCACGTGACTGCTTCGGTGGTGAAATCGATCTTCGTGGTGATCATCCTCGACGGGCTTTTCGCCATGTTCTACGCAGCGATCGAGTTCTGACATGGCGCTGCTTGGCACAAAGCCGACCACGACTACGCAAAAAGCCGATGAGGATGAGATCGTGCTTTCCGCGCACGACATCACGGTCGCCTTCGGCGACAAGGTCATTCTCGACAAATTGTCGCTCCATATAAGGCGTGGCGAAATTCTCGGCTTCGTCGGCGCCTCGGGCTCCGGCAAGTCGGTTCTCCTGCGCACCATCCTCGGCCTGGTGCACAAGCAGTCGGGGACGATCAAGCTGTTCGGCGTCGATATCGAAAAGGCGAGCGAGAGGGAGCGTCTTCGCATCGACATGCGCCTTGGCGTCCTGTTTCAGCACGGCGCGCTGTTCTCGGCGCTCACGGTCCTCGAAAACGTGCAGGTGCCGATGCGCGAATATCTCGATTTGCCGAAAAAGCTGATGGACGAGCTGGCGATGCTCAAGGTCGAACTGGTCGGGTTGCCGCCGGATGCGGCGCAGAAATTCCCGTCCGAGCTTTCCGGCGGCATGATCAAGCGTGCGGCGCTGGCGCGCGCACTGGCGCTCGACCCTGACATCGTGTTCCTCGACGAGCCGACATCCGGCCTCGATCCGATCAGCGCGGCTGAGTTCGACGAACTGGTCGTCAAGCTGCGCGATACCATGGATTTGACGGTGTACATGGTCACGCACGATCTCGACACGCTGTTCACCGCCTGTGACCGGGTGGCCGTGCTTGGCAATAAGAAGGTGCTGGTCGAAGGCACGATCGATGACATGCTCAGAAGCGAGGAACCCTGGGTGAAATCCTATTTTCGCGGAAAACGTGCGCGGCAACTTGATCTTGCGGCCCGCGCGTAGCCATAAGTGGATAAATGGAAACCAGAGCCAACTACGTCATTGTCGGCATTTTCACGCTAGCCGCGATCCTGGCAGCATTTGCGTTTGTCTATTGGACGGCCGCGATCGGCGACAGGGGTGAGACGGCGATGCTGCGGGTGCGCATTCCGGGATCGGCTTCCGGTCTCGGCCGCGGCAGTTTCGTGCTGTTCAACGGCGTCAGGGTCGGGGATGTCAGGCGCGTCTATATCGACCTCGCCAATCCGAACGCCGCCATAGCCGAAGCCGAAATAGGCCGCACGACGCCGATCACCAAATCGACGCAGGCCGACATCGGCCTTGCTACCCTCACCGGTCAGGCCAATATCGAACTCAGGGGCGCTGACCCCAAGGAGGTCAATCTCCTCGACCAGGCGGAGGCGGAGGGCCGCGTCGCCGAGATCGTCGCCAACCCGTCGGCGGTCACCAACCTGTTGCAGACGGCGCAGAACATCTTCACCCGCGCCGATTCGGTTCTCACCCAGCTCGAAGGCTTCACCAAGGACGTTCGCGGGCCGCTGACGCAGACCGTCAACAATGTGCAGACCTTCTCCGACGCGCTGGCCAAGAACTCCGACGGCATCGACAAATTCCTCGCAAGCGTCAGTGCGCTGTCGGAGGAACTGAGGGGCGTCTCGGGCAAGCTTGACGGCACGCTGAAGGCGGCGGAAGGGCTGCTCAACGCCGTCGACAAGGATCAGATCAAGAGCATCGTCGCCAATGTCGATACCGTGACCACGAACCTGAAGGAAACCAGCAAGCAGTTCGACAGGGTCGTCAGGAATGTCGACACTGCGGTGGGGTCGATCAACGATTTCGCCCAAAGGACGCAAGGCACGCTGGCCAAGGTCGACGGCGTTCTCGACGGCATCGACCCGGCACAGGTCCGCACCGCGCTGGCCAACATCCAGAAGGCCAGCGAAAACGCCAATGAGGCTGCCGCCGACATCGCCAAGGTGACCAGCAAATTCGCCAACCGGGCCGACGATATCGATCAGACGATCAAAGATGCGCAGCAACTCGCGGAGCGCCTCAACGACGCTTCGGTGCGTGTCGACGGCATCCTCGTCAAGGTCGATACATTGCTCGGCTCAGGCCAAGCCGACGGCATGATAGCCGATGCCAGGAACACGCTGAAATCGTTCAAGCAGGTCGCCGACACGCTGAACGCCCGCCTCGGCACCATCACCGACAATCTGGCGCGATTCTCCGGCCAGGGCCTGCAGGACGTCGAAGCGCTGGTCCAGGACAGCCGTCGTTCGATCAACCGCATCGAAGAGGCGGTGACGGATCTCAGCCGCAATCCGCAGCGAATCCTGTCAGGCGGTGAAGGCGAGGTTCGGCAATTCGACGGCCGGGTGCGGCGTTGACTTCGACTTTCGCCGGCCCCAAGAACGGCAGGCAAGTACGCTGCGGATGCGATTTGCTCATTCGATTCGGGGACAACGGGGATCGCGTGTGAAGTCGGTCGTGCTTAAATGGGGCGGGGTCAAATCGGGCGGGCTCGCAGCGGGTGTGGCATTGATTGCGCTTTCGCTGACCGGTTGCGCGTTTTTGCCGGGCGGCAGGCCGGCGCCCCTGGACACATTCGAACTGTCGGCGCCGTCGCTCGATGCGCGCGGCCGCGGCCGCCAGCAAATTCTCATCGCCCAGCCTTCCGCGCTCAAGGCGCTGGACAGCCAGAACATCGTCATCAAGCCGTCGGTGCGCTCGATCCAGTACCTCAAGGGAGCGCAGTGGGCCGACCGGCTGCCGCTGATCGTGCAGGCGCGGCTGGCCGAGACATTCCAGCGCTCGGGCAGTTTCGCCGGCGTCGGCAAGCCGGGCGAGGGCCTGGCGATCGATTATCAGGTGATCGTCGAGGTTCGTTCCTTCGAAGTCCGCGTCGACGGCGGCCAACATGCCGAGGTCGAGCTGTTCGTGCGGATACTGAACGACCGCAATGGCGAGGTGCGCGCCTCGAAGAGCTTTACCGCGACCGCACCCGTCTCGGGCAGCGGTAATCAGGCCTATGTCGGCGCGCTCGACAGGGCGTTCGGCGATGCCGCCAAGGACATCGTCCGCTGGACCGATTCGGTGATCTGACACAGCCGGAACTGCCGGGCACTCAATTGTCGAAGCCGGCGCCGCCCCTCATTGCCCTGCCGGGCATTTCTCCCCGTATAGTGACGGGGAGAAAGATGCCGTTGTCGGCGATTTCGCCAATCTCCTGCGTTGCAGAAAGGGTACCGAGGTTGCGGCCAGACACCTTCTCCCCGTTCACGGGGAGAAGGTGCCGGCAGGCGGATGAGGGGCAGCGCCAACGCACTGCAATAGCGCCGGACGTGGTCGGCGCTTGCTGCGCCAAACTCGGCAAGGAATAAAAAAGGCGGGAATTTCCCGCCTTTTTCTGTTCGCTTGTCGCGCTATCAATGCAGGCGGCCACTGGCGTGGGCAAGCATCGTATAGACCTTGCCGGTGTCCGACGTCAGGTAGGTCTGCGCCATCATGTTGTCGCGGTCGTTGCGCGACACGTCCTTGAGCAGCTTTTCGAAGTCGTCGCAGTAACGGTCGACGGCGGCGCGGAATTCCGCCTCCATCTGATATTTGCGGCGGATCTCGTCGAACGTCTGCTGGCCCTTCAGCGTGTAAAGACGCCGGGTGAACACGTCACGCTCGCCGCTCCGGTAGCGGTTCCACAGTTCGATCGAGGCGTCGTGATCGATGGCACGGGCGATGTCGACGGAAAGCGAGTTGAGCGACTCCACGACATGAAGCGGCGAGCGCTGGGCAGGTGCCGAGCGTGGCGCTTCCGAAGGTGCCGCGGGCGTGGCGCCCTCTTCGCGCGATGCCCCGGTCAAGAGATCGCGCACCCAGCCGCCCTGCGACGTACGGCCATTGGTGTCGCGCTGGCGCGGCGCCGTCTCAGCCGGGCGTTCCAGGTCGCCGCGCAGTGCGGTGTCACCCGACGGCGCCTGCGGGGAGAGGGGTTCCGGGGCCGGAGGACGGCGCAGCGGCTCAGTGGCGCGCGGGGCGGGTGTCTGCTGTGCCGGACGCAGGTTGCGCGGCTCGGAGGAGTCGGTGCCGCGGCCAGATTTCGCAACGATTTCAGAGAGTTCCTTCAGCGCGTTGATCTGCTCGGAAACGGCACGGCGGATGGCTGTGGTCGACTCCTTTGCCTCTTCCGGCATCTCGATGACACCCTTCTTGAGCTCGGCGCGGGTAAGGTCGAGCTCGCTCTTGATCGAGCTGGCGGTGCGTCGCATCTCCTCGGTCGCGTCGGAGAAGCGCTTGGTTGCCGAATCGACGACGTCGGCAATGGAGGTACGGATCTTGTCCGCCGACGCCAGCGTCTTGCCTTCGGCGTTCTGCAACGTCTGGCCGACCAGATCCTCGAACGAGCGCATGACTTTTTCGAGATCCTCCGACTTCTTGACCAGGCCGACGGCGAGGTCCTCCAGCGACGACTGCCTTTCCAGCGTGTGTTCGAGGTTGCTCTGGGCCGAGCTCAACAGGTCCGAAGCACTCGACAGCAACCGGCTGTGCTCGTCGAACTTGGTGGCGATCGAGGCAACCTCGCGCAAGGTCGCGGATGACAGCTCGGTAAGCCGTGTCGTGTTCGAATCGACCAGACGCGCCGAGCTGGCGAAAGTCTGCGCGGCCTTTTCCGTCGTAGCCGCAAAGCTTTGCGTGCTGCCGGTCAGGCGTTCGTCGACCTGGCCGAGATTGGCCGCCGCCTGTTCGATCAGCTGGCCGAGCTGCGAGCTCGAGGTGCTCATGCGGCCGATGAGATCGGCGACGCTGTCGGCGAGCGTCGAGCGCGCCCCTTCGACGGCCGACAATGTTTCGGCCGTGCGGCTGGCGAGCGCGTCGACCAAGGCGGCGTTTTCGCTGCGCAGCTTCTCGGTGGCGCGTTCGGTCACCTCTTC
>SAQR01000078.1:10381-22243 GCA_004020365.1 Mesorhizobium sp. | reverse complement strand
GGGCTGGGGCTGCGTCGGAGAGGCAGAGGGGCGAGGGGAGGTTTTCTGACGGGTTTGAAGGTCCGGGGAGAGGCCCCGGGCCGCCCGTCATGGAGAACCTGACCATGGCAAAGGCCATCAAGAAGATTGTATTGAGCGCCGCCGAGAACATTCCCTACGACAAGCTCGTCCTGTCCCAGAAGAACGTCCGTCGCATCAAGGACGGCGTATCCGTCGAGCAGCTTGCTGAGGACATTGGCAGACGAACGCTCCTCCAGAGCCTGAACGTCCGTCCCGTGCTCGACGAAGGCGGAGAGGAGACCGGCAATTTCGAAGTGCCTGCCGGCGGGCGCCGCTATCTCGCACTCGGCATCCTCATCAAGCAGAAGCGCCTGGCGAAGAACGAGCCGATCCCCTGCATCGTGAAGCGCGATGCCACGACCTCGGCCGAGGAAGACTCGCTTGCCGAGAACGTGCGCCGCGTCGACCTCCATCCTCTCGATCAGTTCCACGCGTTCAAGACCCTGAGCGACCAGGGACTTGACGTCGAGGAGATCGCCGCCCGGTTCTTCGTGTCGTCTGCAACGGTAAAGCAGCGTCTGAAGCTCGCATCCGTCTCGCCAAAGCTCCTCGACCTTTACGAGAAGGAAGAGATCGGCCTCGAACAGATCATGGCCTTCTCTATCTCCGACGACCACTCGCGTCAGGAGCAGGTGTGGGAGCGCGTCTCCAGCTCGCACATGCAGGAGCCATACTATATCAAGCGCCTGCTTACGGAGACCACCGTTCGGGCCGATGACCGCCGGGCGGTCTATGTCGGCGCGGAGGCCTATCAGGCCGCTGGCGGCGTCATCCTGCGCGATCTCTTCGAGCAGGATTCCGGCGGCTGGTTCCAGGATGCAGCGCTCCTCGAGCAGCTCGTTTTCGAAAAGCTGAAGGTCGCGGCCGCGGCGACCCGCGCCGAAGGCTGGAAGTGGGCCGAAGCGGCGATCAGCTTTCCCTACGGGCACACGAACGGCATGCGCCGCATCTATGCCGAGCCGCAGGAGCTGAGCGCCGAGGACATCGAGCGCTATGAGGCGCTAAAGGCCGAATACGACAAGCTCGATGCCGAATACGCCCAGGCAGAGGAGGCGGATGAGAAGGTCGAGAAGAAGCTTGATGAACTCGGCGCCGAACTTGATGCTTTCGACGATCGGCCTCACATCTACGATCCTGCCCAAAAGGCTCTGGCAGGTGCGTTCGTGACGCTCGCCGCCAATGGCCGTCTCCAGGTCGAGGCCGGCTTTATCCGTCCCGAAGATGAGCCTCGTGTCGAGATCGACGACGCCGGCGAAGACGGGGCGGAACGCCGCGACACCGATATCTACTCGCACGAGTACAACGGGAGCCCCATCGTCGTGAACGGAAAGCCGGTGAATGACGCAGCTGAGCCGAGCGAGGAATCCGAGGACGACGGGATCAAGCCGCTCCCTGATCGTCTGGTCTTCGATCTGACGGCAGAGCGGACCCTGGCGCTGCGCAACGCACTTGCCGGCGACGCCGACATCGCCTTCATCGCAGCGCTTCATGCGCTCGCGCTGCAGGTCTTCTACCGCTTCGCCCAGGATACCTGCCTTGAGATCAGGTTGACGAGCGCGAGTTTCAGCCAGGTCCAAGGTCTCGGCGACACTCCTTGGGCAAAGGAGATCGCCGAGCGCCACGAGGCCTGGGACCGCGAACTTCCCGACGGGGAGGGGGAGCTCTGGGATTTCCTTGTCAGCCTCGATGAGGCAAGCCGAAGGGCGCTCTTCGCGCACTGCGTTTCGTTGTCCCTCAACGCCGCATTCGAGGTCTGGAACAAGCGGCCACGGGCGCTTGCTCACGCAGACGTGCTCGCCCGCACGATCCGCTTCGACATGGTCTCTGCCGGCTGGATCCCTACTGTCGAGAACTATCTCGGCAGGGTGACCAAGGCCCGGATCCTTCAGGCCGTCCGTGAGGCCCGCGGCGAGGAGACCATGGAGCTGATCGAGAACCTAAAGAAGGACCGCATGGCTCAGGAGGCTGCGCGTCTTCTCGAGGGATCGAACTGGCTCCCCGAGCCGCTGCGACTCGAGGGAGACGACGCGACTGCCATCGTCGACCACGAGGCGTCCGACAAAGCCCTTGAGAAGACTGCCTCGGATCAGGAGCCGGCCGAGCTGCCGGCGTTTCTTGCGGAGGACGCTGGGCTTCATTCGGGAGATTCTGCCTCCGCCGACGAAGGCGAGGCGAACCAGGTCCTGGCCGCCGAATAGCCGGCTTCATCGATCCGCAGCGGGGCTCGGCATTTGTGGAGGGCCCTTTTTGTATTCCCAATGGAGAACACGCATGTCCGCAACAATGGTTTACATCAACGCGCCGCTCGGCAGCCTCATTCGCTATTCGGACGGAATGCCCAAACCGCCATCGAGCTTCACCAGGAAGCTTGCCGCCTGGGAAACCCGCAACGGCGTCGGCCGGCTCGTGAAGAAAGAGCCGCCGCGCGAGCGCCCGACCTACAGTTCACCGGCCAGCTTCACTCTGCACGAGGGCAATTTCGGTGAGGACGGCATCATCCTGGTCACGGTGATGCGTACCTATTCCCTCGGCAGCGACCTCCGTTTCGAGATCGTCGAGCGCCCGGCGATCGGCATGGTTCGCGTCCTGCAATCCGTCGGCGCCAGCCCAGAGCTACTGCATATGGCCGAAAACCGCGAGGCTGCCGAGCTCTGGCTTGCCCGAAACTGGTACCACAAGGCCTACCTCGAGGAGGTCACCGCCGACGAGGTGAGCGCCGACGCCGTTGAAGGGCGCACAGCCGCCTGACCTTCCCTCTAGGGATTTTGAACCTCAACAGGCCCGGGATCGCTGATGCGGTCGCCGGGCCGTCTCTTGGAGACCAACATGTTTCAGTGGAACAAGAGCTGCTCCTACGACGAACAGCAGAAGAAGCGCTTCACGCAATAGCCCGTTCACGGCTCAAGAGCCTCGCCAGCGAACTCAGCCTGGAGCCTGGTAGCTATGATGTCCGATCGAACAAGGCGGGCATCGCCGTTTCCGGCGAGATCACCCTCCACCACGAGCGCGCCTACATCCAGGTCGGCCAGTTCGGCCTGTCATCCGGCCACGGCATCCTGATCCGCACCTGCAAGGGCCGCAAAGATCACACCGGCGGCCCCAATCACTTGGTCGCTCTCGACATGATCGACGATATTCCGGCACTCGCCGCCGCCGTACGCGCCATTACCGGCTTCGCCCGCGAAAGCTGCGGCGCGTCGAGCTCTCGCGCGGCCTAAGGCCCGCTGCCACCGCACTGATACCCGACCCGGCTCGGAGTTTCAGCGCCCCCCACCCCGAGGCCTGCAGGCTCGCCATCGAGGACGACGACTGGTCGCGCGAGCTGCCCGACTACGAATGTTCGGGTCCGACCTATGTCACTGGCATCTGGAAGGGTGCGGAGACCGCCTACCAGGGCGAAGAGATCCCGGTGTCCTCGCACTTCCAGGAAACCATGCGCCGTATGGTCGATCACTTCCCTGTCCTGCTTGACCTGCTTGCCTACCCTGCCCAGCCGATGGGCTCTCCCAAGTCGACTTCCAAAGCCGGCTTCCAAAAGCCGTCGATGCGATCGAGAAGGCGAGAGCGATCGTCGAGGAACGCCGCGATCCCGACGAGCCAGACTCCCAGCACGAGGAAGCATCGTCATGAAGACCTTATGTCCTGGCGTTTTACGAGATCGATCGGGTTTACGGCGGTCCCGAGGAATGCGGCTGGTGGTACGACACCGGTCGACTCGTGCGCATCTGGTGCACGTTCAAAGCCGAAGAAAGGGCCTGCGCCGTCGCCCGCCGCGCGAACCGGCTGCTAGAGCGCCTGCAACAGTACAGGCCAGAGGTCGGATCGATCATCTACAGCGGCGGACGCCATTCGGTCGCGGTGTACGAAGACTTCGCTCCAAAATTCTATCCCGAGGTGCGACCCCCCTATGAATGAGGCGTCCCCGCGAGCAATCTCCATAGCGATAAGGAGGAGTTCACTTTCTTCCGCGGAGTACCTCCGGTAACCGCCGTTTCCATCGCTGGCCACGCGGTAGAGTTTCGGCGCTTTCGCGTCGCCTGCGAGACCCCCTCGGACGACCCTGTTCAATGTTCACTTCATCGCTCGGCTTATGCTGGAGATCGCGGGGGGCCGACACCCTGATCGATCTGCACAGTGAGCAACGCCATCGTGGACTTCGAATCCGTCATCTTCCAAGATGGACGGTCGTTCAATTGCCTTTGCCTGCGAGTGTTGCGGCTCGATCTTTTCCAGCTTCTTTGTCGTTTCGGCACCGATCGCGGGCAGATCTAGCCCATCGCAGATCGAAGGCTTCCGCGCTTGATCACCGCGCTTTTCTTCATCTCCACGACGAAGGGGCGGATCTGCCGCCTCATAGATATTTATCCTGGATCGAGACTCGATCCGCTAACCGGATCATGCGGTGATCTATATTGCTCGGGTACTATCGTCCACTCGCCCGAAGTCTCAAATTTCGGACATCCGGCAAATGCTGTCGTCGGGCGAGCCAGCTTTCGAGAGGCTCGCCAGCTAAGTTCGCATCGCGACCTTTCTGCATATCTCCGACAACCAGATCAACCTTGGCAACGATCAGGCGAACTCCGTCGCCTTCAGGCCGCTCACCCGAAATCCGCAACACGCTCAAGCTGCAACACGATCGCTGATCATTCCTCACCATTTGACGATCATCCAGGCGAGGCACCAGTCTGTCCAACGCATTATGTGAATCGATGACGACGAACCGATTCACCAAGTTGATGGAATGGCTCCCGAGCGGAGTGGTGCCGGCTAGGGCAACGGCGGCATGTCGCCCTCGGCGACGCGCCACGTCCAAGTCCCTATTTCCGTACGCTCGGCGATCATGTCCTGCAAGGACGCGTCGAAGGTGTCGTCGGCTCCGGCTGGAACAATGAACAGCGCAACCGGGTCTCTCCGGTTCTGGAGCAGGGCACTGGCGATCGGCTGATCGGGTGGCAGATTGAAGCGCAGGCCCTTGATGCTTTTCTCGCGGACCCGGGCGAGAGCATCGACCAATCGCTTCTCCTGAAACGTCTCGTATGGAATCCAGTTCTCGGACACCACCATCAGCGCAATTTCCTCAACGATGGCCAGCCCAGCGGGGTTCAGCCCGAAGGTCGCGACGGCGATGAGGTGCGAAGAGGCGTCGGCGCCCCAAAGCGAAAGCTCCCGCTCAAAGCGGGTCGACAGGCGTCGATGCAGGGCATCGTCGATCAGGAACGGAAAGCCCGGCAGGTGCTTGATGACGAGCTTTTGGCCCGATCTGGCCGGGATGAGCTCCTTCACCTCGCCGACCAGCACAATCAACCTGCGTGGTCCATTCTTCGGCGGCAGCGCCGCGGCAAGCTCCGCGTTGCGCCGCTGCTCGATAGCATCCTTATTGTCCGCGCGAAATGGTTCGGGCACGAACAGAATATCTGAAAGCGGACCACCCTTGACCGACATCTGCTTCGCAGCCTCGAGCAAATGCCACCGGACGGTCCACCAATGTCGTTTCCCGGTCCACCTGGACGTCCAGACCGTCAGCTCGGCCTCGTGCCAAAGATAGTGCAGCAGGCCACGCAGCGACAGCTTCTTTGGGTCTGCGGTCACGTCGGCGGAACCACTGCTTCCTGGCACGGGCGCTGCTCGGCTGCCTGTCTTCGACAGGCTGAAGTCGAGCTTCAGCGCCGCCACGCCGCTTTCAGCGTCGAGCTGGATTGCGCTGCCCATCAACGCACCGAGGCCGAACAGCGCATACGGAGATTCATATGACTCGCAGGAAGGATCGTGCGCGCCGCCGCTAAGCGGCATGCGCTTGATCACGTAGAGGTCGCCGATCTGCGCGATATACATCGCGCACCCCGGATCGCGACACAAGCACAGCGGCCGCTCCTTACGCCCATAGGCGGCAGCGAGGGCCACCTGCAGGTCTGACCCTTCATTGCCGTAGACGTCACCGCCAATCCGGAATCGCCGCATCACCTCCATCGCTCCGGGTCGCCGCCGCATCCCCTGTACGCCCATTGAGTCACGAGTTTTCGCATGACGCAACCCGACGGTCAAAGCCTCGCCGGAGGGAGAGGGCGGCCGGCAGGAGTGCGGCCCGTCCGGCGCAGAGAGTGTGCCGGAGAGCCGTGACTCCAGCACCCGGAAGGTTACATCATGAACATAATCATACCCGCCTCGGCCGCCGCCTCGACGGCAGCCCCCCTTGCCATGCCCGAATCCGGGCCCGCAAACCGCGCCGCCGCGATCCTCCGTGCAGCAGACCTTCTTATCCCTCCACTCGAGGGCGGCCGCGCGATCAGCACCAATGTGCTGGGCGCGGCCATGTCGTCGTGTTTCGGCGGCACCGACGCCGAAGGTCGCTGGGTGTGGAAAGACGCCTATGAGGCACTCGAAGCCGCCCAGGTCCTGTTCATGCGCAAGTTCGGACCCGCGATCCTGTCGCGCTCGGCATCGCCGCAGGCCGCTCTCGCCTTGATGACGCGGATCGCGCAGCTCGCTCCGACCCACACCCGCCGGTCCGACGAAAGCCAGGCGATGCAGCAGCTCTCGACGCCGCTGCCATTCGCCTTCGTCACTGCCCGCGCCGCGGCGATTGCGTCGTCCGATCTCGTGCTTGAGCCCTCGGCTGGCACCGGCCTGCTCGCCATCCATGCCGAGATCGCGCAGGCCTCGCTAGCGCTCAACGAGCTTGCTACGACACGCGCTGATTTGCTCGGCCTGCTCTTCACGCGGGTTCCAACCTTCCGCCATGACGCGGCGCATATCGACGATCATCTGGATGCCGCCATTCAACCCTCCGTCGTGCTGATGAACCCGCCCTTCACCGTCGGTGCCTATGTCGACGGCCATGTCGCCGATGCCGCTTGGCGGCATCTCACTTCAGCTTTCGCGCGCCTGCGTCCCAACGGCCGGCTGGTGGCGATCACCGGGACAAACCTCACGCCGGAGAATCCAAGGTGGCGGCAGTCCTTCACGCGGCTGCAGGAGCAGGGCACCGTCCTCTTCACTGCCGCCATCGATGGACGCGTCTATGCGCGCCACGGTACGACGGCAGAGACCCGGCTCACCGTCCTCGACAAGAAGCCCGCCGCCGACCCATCCCGTTTCGTCGCCTCGCCGGGCAAGGCTCCGGACGTCGAGATGCTGCTTTCCTGGATTTCCAACCTGCCGCCACGAACGCCGGGCGGCTATCCCGCTTCCGTCGGCGCGCGGGCGAACGGCATCCTTCGCAACGCCGCGGCACGCGTGACTGGGCGGCCCCACGCCGACTCTCGTACCGCCGTTGCCGGTCAGGTGGTCGGAAAGGTCTCCCCGCCGGCGCGCAGGGCCGCGCATGTCATCCAGCCGCGCCCGATCGCCGCGAACAGCTCTCCAGCGACCCCGCTCCACTATGAGCTGCGCGAATGGACACCCGAAGAGAGCGGCCGGCTCTCCGACTCGATCTACGAGCCTTACGCGCTCCAGTCGATCCGCATTCCCGGTGCACAACCGCATCCGACCCCGCTGGTCCAGTCGGCTGCCATGGCTGCGGTTGCACCCCCTCGCCCCTCGTATCGGCCGATATTGCCGGAGGCGATCGTCAGTGACGGTCAGCTGTCCAACGCCCAGCTCGAAAGCGTCATCTATGCCGGCGAGGCCCATTCCGGTCATCTCGCTGGCGCCTGGACGGTGGACGATACCTGCGACGTCGTCTCGGCCGCGCCGGAAGATCCCGAAAACGCCGTACATTTCCGCCGTGGATGGTTCTTGGGTGACGGCACCGGCTGCGGCAAGGGCAGGCAGGTCGCCGGTATCATTCTCGACAACTGGCTGCAGGGCAGGCGGCGAGCGATCTGGATCTCCAAGTCGGACAAGCTTTTGGAGGACGCGCAGCGCGACTGGTGGGCTCTTGGACAGGAGAAGCTGCTTGTCCAGCCGCTCTCCCGCTATCGGCAGGGAACGCCGATCCGCCTCGCCGAAGGCATCCTCTTCACCACCTACGCGACGCTGCGTTCCCGGGAACGCGAGGGCAAGAAGTCCCGCGTCGCCCAGATTATCGACTGGGTGGGAAAAGACTTTGATGGCGTCATCGTCTTCGACGAGGCGCACGCTATGGCCAACGCGGCAGGTGGGAAAGGCGAGCGCGGCGACGTGGCACCGTCACAACAGGGCAAGGCCGGACTGCGCTTGCAGCACGCCCTGCCCAACGCACGCGTCGTCTATGTGTCGGCGACCGGAGCGACCGCGGTGGAGAACCTGGCCTACGCCCAGCGCCTCGGCATCTGGGGCAGCGAGGATTTTCCCTTCGCCAATCGGGCCGAGTTCGTCGCGGCGATCGAGGACGGTGGCGTGGCGGCGATGGAGGTGCTCGCCCGCGATCTCAAATCGCTCGGCCTCTACACGTCGCGCTCGCTCTCCTATGACGGCGTCGAATATGACCTGCTCGAGCACGAGCTGACAGACGAGCAAGTCCGTATCTACAATGCCTATGCTGACGCCTTCCAAGTCATCCACAACAACCTGAACGCGGCGCTCGATGCAGCCAACATCACAGCCACGTCCGCCACGCTGAATCGCAACGCCAAGTCGGCGGCGCGCTCGGCGTTCGAGAGCACCAAGCAGCGCTTCTTCAGCCATCTGATTACCTCGATGATGACGCCGACGCTGATCGGCGCGATTGCGCAGGACCTTGCCGACGGCCATTCGGCTGTGGTGCAGATCGTCTCGACCGGTGAAGCACTGATGGAGCGCCGGCTGGCGGAAATCCCAACCGAGGAATGGTCGGACCTGCATGTCGACGTCACCCCGCGCGAGTACGTGTTGGGCTATCTCAGTCACTCGTTCCCGACGCAGCTCTTCGAAGAGTACTCGGACGCAGAGGGCAATGTGTTCTCGCGGCCGGTTCACGATACGGACGGCAACCCGGTCTTATGCCGGGAGGCGGTACGCCGGCGCGACGAGATGATCGAGGCGATCGCCTCCATGCCCCCAGTAGGCAGCGCGCTTGACCAGATCATCCATCACTTCGGCACCAAGACGGTCGCCGAGGTGACGGGCCGCTCGCGGCGGATCGTAAAGAAGACCGGCAGCGACGGCATCGACCGGCTCGCTGTCGAGAACCGCCCCGCTTCGGCCAATCTCGCCGAGACGCAAGGCTTCATGGATGACGACAAGAGCATCCTGGTCTTCAGCGACGCAGGCGGCACCGGCCGCTCCTATCACGCCGATCTCGGTGTGCGGAACCAGCGGCTTCGCAAGCACTATCTGCTCGAAGCAGGCTGGCGCGCCGACAATGCCATCCAGGGGCTCGGGCGCACCCACCGCACCAATCAGGCGCAGCCGCCGCTGTTCCGGCCGATGGCCGCCAATGTGAAGGCCGGGAAGCGCTTCCTGTCCACCATCGCCCGGCGGCTCGACACGCTGGGCGCGATCACGCGTGGCCAGCGCCAGACCGGCGGGGCAGGGCTGTTCCGCGCCGAGGATAATCTCGAAAGCCCCTATGCCCGCGCGGCATTGCGGCAATTCTACACGCTGCTGCACCAGGGCAAGATCGAAGGCTGCTCGCTCACGACGTTCGAGGCTGTGACCGGATTGTCGCTGACTTCGGACGAAGGCGGCCTGCGCGACGAGCTGCCGCCAATCACGACTTGGCTCAACCGGCTGCTGGCGCTGCGCATCGAAACCCAGAACCTGCTGTTTGAGGTGTTCGAGCAGTTGATGACCGCCAAGATCGAAGGCGCCATCGCCGCCGGCAACTACGACAAGGGCCTGGAGACGATCACGGCGGAGAGCATCGTCGTCACCGATCGCCGGACCGTCTACAAGCACCCGGTCTCGGGCGCGCATTCGCATGTGCTCACTGTCACCCGGAAGGATCGCGTCCGGCCGCTCGCACTGGTCGACGCGCTGGAGATAGCACGTGCAGAGCCGGCGTCGGTTCTGCTCGTGAACACGCGATCGAACCGCACGGCCCTGCAGCTTCCGACCGCAAGCCTCATGCTCGATGACGGCACGGTCGAGCACCGCGTTCGTCTGCTGCGCCCAACCGACGAACTGCGCTTCGGCCTCGACGCCCTTGCCGAAACGCACTGGCAGCCAGCTGACCGAGAGTTGTTCTGCGATCTGTGGGAAACCGAGGTGGCGGCAGTCCCGGAGTTCGTCACCAGCACCTTCCACATCGTCACAGGCCTCCTCCTGCCGATATGGCGGCGCTTGCCGGACCATGACTGCCGCGTCTACCGCATCCAGACCGACGCAGGCGAGCGCATCATCGGGCGTCACATCGCGCCGGCACTTGTGGCGACCATGTTTCGCAATCTCGGGCTCGACCATGTTCCTTCGCTTTCTGACGATGATGCCTGGACTGGCGTTATCGACGGGCGCATCGGGTTGCAGCTCGCCGACGGGCTGATCCTGCGCCGCAGCCGCGTCATGAACGATCATCGGATCGAGCTCATCGGCTTCACCGAGGCGATGGTTGCCCGGCTGAAGGCCCTGGGCCTGATCTCGGAGATCATCTCCTGGAAGCTTCGCCTGTTCATCCCGACCGGCGCCGAAGGATCATCCATCCTCGCCATGTTGCTCGATCGCCACCCGCTTATCGGCGTCACCGATCGTTCGAGCTCGGTTTAGGGGAGGGGAATCATGCCCGGCACGGCCTCCGCGCTGGCACGCCGCCTTGGCGAACATGCCGAGGCGGTGTGCCGCCAATATCTCTCCAACGGCCGTCGGTCCGGCATTCACTGGATCGTCGGCGACGTCAGGAATTCCCCTGGCCGCTCAATGCATGTCCGCCTGACGGCTAGTGCCAAGGGTCCCGCCGGCAAGTGGGTCGACGAAGCGACAGGCGAACATGGCGACCTGCTCGACATCATCGAGGCGAGCTGCGGTCTGACCGAGTTCCGCGAGGTCGCCGACGAGGCCCGCCGCTTCCTCGCAATACCGCGCCCCGAAACCGCGGGCGCAAAGCGCGAGCCCGCCGCAGCACGCGGCTCGCCCGATGCCGCGCGTCGCCTCTTCGCCATGTCGAAGCCGGCCGCCGGCACGCTCGCTGAACGCTACCTTGCCGGCCGCGGCATCCAACTTGCCTGCCGCGAGCGTAGCCTCCGCTTTCACCCAGGCTGCTACTATCGCGATCTCGGGACCGGCGAGACGCTCACGCTCCCTGCCCTGATCGCCGCCGTCATCGGCCTCGACGGACGCATCACCGGCCTGCAGAGGACTTACTTGTCCCCTGGGCTCGATCCGAGCGGCGAGGTGGGCAAGGCGCAGGTCGCCGATCCGCGGCGCTCGCTGGGCCACCTTCTTGGCAACGGCATATGGCTCGGCCTGGAACCGGGCATGCCCATCCCGGTCATGGCCGCTGGCGAAGGCCTCGAAACAATGGCCTCCCTCCGGACGGTGATGCCATCGCTGCCGGTGGCCGCCGCCACGTCGGCCAATCACCTCGCAGGCCTCTTCTTTCCGCCGGGCTGCAGACGCCTCTATATCGCGGCCGACGCGGACGCTGCCGGCCGCCACGGCATAGAGCGTCTCGGCCGGCGCGCAGGCGAGGCTGGGATCCTCGCTCTGGTGCTGCGCCCGCAGCTCGGCGACTTCAACGACGATCTGCGCAGCCTCGGCCCCCACCACCTCGCGGCGTGGCTGCGGGATCAGCTCGTCCCGGACGATACCCGTCTTCATCTGCAAGCCGGATGACGGCGGCGAGCCGGCGCGCCGGGCCCGGTCGCGGTCATAGGGAGGCGGCCGATAGCATGGCGGATCCCGCCGGGAGAGGCCGCGCCCGCGGCCTGCCGAGAGGCGACCCCTGCCACCCCCGGGAGGCGGCCGCAACGG
>SAQR01000078.1:0-10371 GCA_004020365.1 Mesorhizobium sp. | reverse complement strand
ACGGCTTCGCCGTCCTCCGCTTCGCTCCGGCCTTCGGTGCGGCCGCCTCCCGGGCGCGGCCGGGGTTCGCCGTCAGGCCGCGATCGGCGCGGCCCCAACCGACGGAGACAGCCATGACCGACCGCCTTCCCTTCGACGACGGCTACGAGCCCAATCACGCCTCCTCGCCGACCGACCGCGTCATCCTCGAGTTGCAGATGTACGGCCACCGTCCGCACCAAGACGAGCCGGACCCGCGGCCGCTGCCTGACGACGAGGTGATCCGGGCCGGACTTGCCGGGATCGTCGAGACCTTCGCCGGAATGCTCGGCGACACCAGGCTCGAACCCGACCTCGACGACCTGCTCTGGTCCTTCGCGAACATCTTCCACCGCGCGGCCGAGCGCATCGCGCGCGATCTCGACCGCAACGAGGACGCTCAGCGATCGAGCCAGCGCGAGCAGGACGGCACCGAGGTGAAGTCCGTCGAGCTGGAACGGCTCACGGCAGAGGGCATCACCTTCATCGAGCGCCGCAACGCCTTCGAGATCATGCGCGACGAGGCGGCCGACCTCTACGAGGCGCATACCGGATCGGCCTGGCGGCCACGCACCGGCTCGAAGGTGAACCACCAGGCGATGACCGCCGCGGTGATCGACAGCCGGGACTTCCTCGCCGCGCGCCGCCGCGCCGAAACCGAGGTTCTCATTCCGGCCGGCACCAAGATTGCCTTCGCGGGCGGCCTCGACTGCAACGAGCACGAGCGGATATGGGACGCACTCGACAAGGCCCGCGAGAAGCACCCGGACATGGTGCTGCTGCACGGCGGCAGCCCGCGTGGCGCGGAACGCATTGCAGCGTGCTGGGCCGAGAACCGCAAGGTCACGCAAATCGCCTTCAAGCCGGACTGGAACCGCCATGCCAAGGCGGCACCGTTCCGGCGCAACGACCAGCTGCTGTCGGTGATGCCGCTCGGCGTCATCGTCTTCCCCGGCTCCGGCATCACCGAGAACCTGGCTGACAAGGCGCGCCGGTTCGGCATCCCGGTCTGGCGGTTCATGGATGGCGGCGCGTGAGCGCCGCTTTCCTCGTGCTGCGCCGACCCCGGCGGGTCGCTCGACGGCAGCCGGCGCAGCGTTCCATGTCGCCACGCGCCAGTGGGAGAGGCGGGAGGGAGAGGGAGCTGGGCGTTGCAGGAAAAAGGGAGAGCCACCATGGCGATGATATTCATAGGCGGGTCGCGCGACATCGTAGCCCTGCCTGACGCCGCGATCGAACGTATCGGATCGATCGTCGCTGCCGAGCACGGCGTGCTGATCGGAGACGCGCCAGGAGCCGATGCGGAGGCACAAAGCCTGCTCGCGGGCTACGGCTATGAACATGTCGGCGTCTTCCATGCCGGCAGGGAGCCACGTAACAATCTCGGCGACTGGGCTTCTTACCACATTCCTCCGCCCGCCGGCGCACAGGGCTTTGCCGTTCATGCGGAGAAGGACCGTGAGATGGCCCGGCGCGCCGAATACGGGCTCATGATCTGGAACGGCATCTCGCCAGGCACCGCCCTCAACGTGCTCCGTCTCGCGTTGATCGGATCGCCGTGCGTCGTCTACGATACGATGCGCAGCAGGGTGACGACCGCATACAGCGCCGCCGATTGGCAAGCGATGCTCGACAATGCCGGCACCGAGGTCCGCCGGCAGGTCGAGGCCCGCATGACGCCGGACGAGCGTCTGGCGCCCTGAATGACGGGCGCGACAACCGCTCCCGCCGCGCACCGCGCGGCCCTGCGCCCGTCTCCGCAAGGCGTGTCTTCGTTCGAATCGCGCCTGTTCGCTGCGGAAAGCCAGCCCCTCGCGCAGCCGGCCGCCGACGACTCACTGCGGGTTGTTCCGAGGCTGATCGTCATGTCGTCGCCTGTCGCCGGACGAGGAGCGACACTGCCGAAGATCACGCCGATCTGCGGGCCCGGCAGGACCAGTGCGCATCCATCCCATGCGCTGCGAGATGCGGAACCATCCGGCGCCGATCTCAAAGCCCAGGCGCTGCGAGGCTCGGCCGCCAGGCGCTGTCCTCGCGACCTGTTCAGCCGCGGGAGGACGTGGTGGCCAGTGACCCGCAGCGGGTGCAGCGTCCTGCCCATCGGCCATGCTGCCTGGCGCTGGGATCCGCGACGGTGGCCGGTCTCCGTCGCCATCGGCCGCATCCGGACCATTCCCGTGTCATGTCGCCTTTGTAGAGGACCGCCTGCTTTTGCGGTCAACCCCGTTGGGGTACTCTCGGCAAAAATTCAGGAAAATTCGATTTCTGTTCTTCGTTTGCGGGCAGGCGAAGGGCCTGCCCGCGTTCTTCGGCAATAGAATTTTCCAGAATTTTTGCCGAGATGACCGCAGCAGGACGGCCCTCTCCTTTGGCGCCATCGGGAATGGTCCCGATGCAACCGAAGGAGAAGTACCATGGCCACCACGATCGCGAACCTCACCACCAAGGCCGACGGCTCGATGGAGGGCGTCTTCGCCACACTGCGGGTCAACGCCCCGATCACCCTCGTCCCGAACGCCAACAAGTCCAGCGAGGAAGCACCCGACTACCGCATCCTCAACAAGCGCACGGGCTTTGAAATCGGCGCCGGCTGGTTCCGCACCTCGCAGCGCACGGGCAAGGAGACGCTCTCCGTCAAGCTCGAGGCGCCCGAGGTCGGCGTGATCTTCGGCAACCTCGCTCCGGCACCCGGCGGCGACGAGAGCAAGAAGGTCATCCTCTGGAACAACCCGCAGTGAGGCAGGACGGGCCGGTCTCGCGAGGGGTCGGCCCTCTCCACCCCCGTCACGCAAGGAGGCTGCCATGAGCCGCTACGTCATCACCGTCACAGGCGAAAGCCGAACCGATCCGGAGGCCGTCATCGGCTACGACCCGCCGCTTCAGACCTACTTCCTGCAAGCCTTCCCGCATGAGGAGACCGACGACCCCGCACTCTGGATCGGCGCCAGGCCCCATGAGATCGAGACGCTCAACGACCTCCAACGTGCGGCGCTCGCCGAAGGATACGACTTCATGCCGCTGCCGCCCGGGGTCGCCGCCAAGCTCGTCGCCGACAAAGCCGCGGCCACCGGTCGACCGAACCCGGACGGAGCAATCGGCGAACTTCTCAAGCGCCTCAATCAGCCAGACTAGGCGCGCGCTCCATAAGAAGGGCCGGCGACGGAGCAATCCGTCGCCGCCCTTCTTTTTTCCTGCGACGTCGGATCAACACCACACCCGTCGCAAACCGCGCCGCCTATCTCCCGATAGCCCCGCCGGGTCTTGGCCCGCTCGATGGCGTCGAGGGCGACCAGCGCTTCATTCTCATTCGCGAAAAGGTCGATGCGCATCCGCCCGATAGTCCCGATCCGGCCCCATTCCCGGACGACCGCGATATCGCCGAACAGACTCCGCCCGACCGAAAGTTTGTAGAACCGCGCCATGTTGCGTGCGGGATCAATACGATGGAGATATGTTGCGGATTCTGTTGGCATAAGGCGACATTCGCCGACTGTTGCCCGCTTCGTCCAACGACTTCGATGAATCGATGTGGCCCTATCGATTCAAGGCGTTGATACGTCGAGAGTCGCGATCTATTTGGGCGAGCCGCCTTCGGCGGCCGGGCTCTACTCGCGTCGCTACGCGCCGCTCACGGAGCCCGCTTCGCGGTCTCCGCCTTCGGTGACGATCCCTCTCGCGGGGCGCTCGGCATTAACCCTGGCGGCCCGTCCTTCCGCGCTTCGGCGAAACATCCGCGCTGCGGTCCGGCGAAAGTTCCTCGATCATCATCAGAAGGTGTTGGGCCGTCGATGCCGGCAGATCGAGCATCCGCAGGATCAGCTTCAACTTGACCTCTGCCTCCTGCTCGCTCTCTCCGAACAAATGTGGAGCGGCCGCATAGAGCGCCTCGATCGGCGAGAAATCGAGCAGCTCGGCTAGGTGAAGCAGCCGTGTGACCCTGAGCTTGGCGCCCGCCCGCTCATGCCGCGCGTAGATTTCGTGGTGGATGCCAACCATCATGCCGACCTGCTCGCGATTGAGGTTCTGCGCGTCGCGACGTTCGCGCAGATAGCGGCTCAGCTCCTCCTCCATTTCCAGAAGGCTGCGGACACCGTTGAAGCCCGGCTTGCGATAGATCGGCTTGTCGACCTCGGAGTCGTTCGTTTCGACAAGGCCGCGCCTGTCGATGTAAGTCTGTACGTCCTTGATCGCCATCTGTTTGACTCGACCCCGAATCCGCTGCCGCAACCCGTCAAAAAGACGAGGAAACACCCCAAATTGGCTCAAAGCCCCACAAAACAGAGCCAAAATGATGGTGTTCCTAGCAGGGATTCAGACTCAAGTTCAACTCGCCGTTCGATATATCCGCGTCTGCCCCCTCTTCAATAGCCGTTCGCGTCGAGAAACTGCCGGATGGCCTTTTCCATGATTGCCTGCATGGACGTGTCCATATTGAAGGAGGCCAGCTTCAGTCGCCTCTTGGTTTCCCGGTCCAGATTGACGTTCACGAAATGACTTGCCCCTTTCATGCGAGCTCGCTTCATCTGGCGCAGCGCCTTGCTCGCCTCGCTGGACGTCTCACCCTTTTCCCGAACTTCTCCCGATACCAATTCCGGCGTATCCCGCGTCTCGCGAGTACGGATCGCATCGCCCTTCACAGAGGCCTCGTTGGTCACCACACGCTGCCTACGCGGCGCGGTGGCGAATTCATCAAGCGAAAGGATTTCCTTGCCGCTCATGCCGCACGCCCCGCTGTCAACTCACCTCTGAGCAATTGGTCGACTTCCTCTACCAGCGTCTGCGTCTCCCTCCGGGCCTTGGCGATCGCGTCCGTCACCTCCTGCATCTGAAGCGTTCCAATCCCGTTGTGAATGTCCTTGTAGACGTTGCGTTCGAACACCTCGGCGCGAAACAGATAGGTCCCGACCTTGTCCTCGATGATCGGCCTGATCTTCCGGTAGAGCTCCGTGTGCCTGACAGTCACGGTGATCCGCGTCCGCAGCACGCCGTGCCGACAGTTCCGGTCAAGCGTCTCGTTGACGCGCACCACGTTCTCGAAACTGTCGATCGCACCCAGCACCTCGCGCTTCGACGGCTGGATCGGTGAGATCACCAGATCGGACGAAGCGATCACAGGGTCGACGATCGAAGTGTCTTCGCCTGGGGTGTCGATCAGCACGTGATCGAACGCCCCGCGTTGTTCGTGCATCCAGCGCTCTAGCCCCCTTGCCGTCTTGTGGCTGTAGACCTCGATCCCCTCAGGTTGCGCGTCCTTCTCCTGACAGTCCGTCCACCATTTCATCAGATTGTTGCGAGCGTCCATGTCGATCATGGCGACGCTCCCGCCACGCAGGGCATATTCGCCGGCGATGTTCATTAGCACGGTGGTCTTGCCCGCGCCTCCCTTGCCGTTGATGGCGGCGATCACTACGGTCATCGGCTCATCTCCACAGAAATGTGTTTCTACTCACACACGAATCCATTTCCGTGTGGACGTGGATTCACATCGACATTGAAACACGCGAACATGAAAAAATACAATCATATAGGTGTTGAAAAATGCGACATGTGCGAGATAACCGCAAAAATCAACGTTATATGGGTTGGCAGGATACGGAAAAATGTGATACATTTTTCCTAGCGATCGAGGGACAAGCCCTCGATCCGCGGCCTGCGGCCGCAACCACCATGATCCAGGGCGAAAATCCCCATGGCACGTAGCCGTTCAGAAGGGTCGAGACGGAGAGACAGGCTGGCGCATATCCGCCTCTCGCCGGCCGAGTTGGACGCGCTGGAGGCAGCCGCGCGGGCAGCCGGCATGACCGTTTCTGCCTTCGTCAGATCCCTCTCTATGGAGGGCGCCGGCGTGCGACCGTTCCTCGGGGAGGGGGACCGTGCCGTTCTTGACCTGCTTGCCGACGGCATGCGCGCGATCGGCGGAAATCTCAATCAGATCGCGCGGGCTATCAACACCGGCAGGATGCCGGCGGAAGACGAACTCGCGGGAAGCATCAAGGATGCTCATGTCGTCGCAACCATGGTGGCTTCCGAACTCGCCGAGATGACCCGGCGGTCGGCAGCACTTCGCCGCGGGGAGGACGCCTGATGGAGTTCCTTCCCGGCGCATTCGAGCGGGAGTGGGAGCGCCGCCGCGCCGTGCTGGAGCATGAGATGCAGCTGGGCCTGCTCGAGAAGTGCGACTGGGACGAGCCACGAAGGGGAGGGGTTGCGCGGCTTTCGGATGAGGGTTTGGGCGCCTTTGGTCGCCCGCGGCGGAGCGTCGGCGGAAGCGGGTTGCGGAGGACCGGCGGTAGTGGAGGCTCGGCCGGCCGCTCGATGCGGACGCGCTTCGCGGCGCTGGCGCGCGGGAGCCAGCCGGCCGTGGTCAAGCTCGCCTCCTATGGCGGCGGTTCGCGTGCAGCCGCGATGATGAGCTACACCTCGCGGGGAGGGGAACTTGCCGTGGAGAATGAGCGTGGCGAGCGCATGCTCGGCAGGGACGCGCTCGCCGAACAGAGGGCAGAATGGGAGCACCTCTTCGACAATCGCGCTGCCAGCCGGGATCTTGGCGTCTTTCATGTCTCGATCGACGCAGCCTCGTTGCGCACGGACGTCGATGACGACCAGTTGCGCGAGGTTCTGCGGTCCGGATTTGGTGATCGGCGGTTCGTCTATGCCGCTCGAGGGCGCTCCCAGGATGAGCTCCATGTCAGCGGCGTGGTCGTTCTGCGCGATGGGACTGGCGAGCGGCTGACCGGCGACCGCAAGGCGGCGGACGTCGTTCAGCAGCGCTACGCCGAGACTGATGCCGGCCAGGATGTCGAGGCGCGGTTCCGGTTCCACGGCTACGGAAATGGCGTGGAGTGGGGCACCGCACGTGTGAGGGCGCTGGTCGCGGGGACCGACGGGGAAGTCCGCGACGATACCGGGAAACTGATCAGTGACGCCGACCAGGCCGGCGATCTTGTCCAGAAGGAATGGCGCAAGGAACTCCATAGCCGCAGGGGCAGGGACGTCATGCACCTTATCGTCTCGGCTCGGGCCGGCACGGATGCCTCTGCCTTTGAAGGGGCTGTCCGCGAATTCCTGGGCGAGCAGTTCGTGGGGCATCGCTATGTGTTCGCGGTACACGATCCTGCGCTCGACCCTAAAGAAATGGAGGAGGGTGGCAAGCGGCCGCACATTCATGCCCATGCGATCGTCACCATGCGCTCCGAGACGGGGGAACGCATCGTCACCAGCCCGCAACTGTTCCGGGGATGGCGTTCCTTGATGGCTGAGAAGGCACGCGAGCAAGGTATCGACATGGAGCTGACCGATCGGCGTGAGCTGGCCAGCGCGCCGGCCTACAGTCGTAACCAGGTGCGGCCTGTCAGCTATCGCGGCCGGACTGAGCATGAGGGCACGAGCCACGCCGCGCACGTCCGATATCAGGCAAAGCGCTCGAACGAGGTGACCCTCGCAGCCTCTGATCGCAGCATGCAGTACGCGACGACGGCGGCACAAGTCTGGACGGATATTGCAAACGAGGAGCCGGGCGCCCCGGAAGGGAAGTTTGCAACGCTACAAAGGGTCCGCCTCGAGCACATCGCCGAAATCGATCAAACTGATCTTGTTTTTGAAGGATCGAAGCAAGAGGCTGTCAAAAACGCAGCTAATATGGTAGAGATTGCTCAACTCATGAACGGTGAGGATGGACAGATGCGGGAGATGACGCGTCCGGAATTCGAAGCCTACGAAAAGCGCGTAGAGGCGGTTCTCTCCTCGGTGGAGCAGACCCTCGATTTATCGGAGCGGGCCGAGTTCGACGAGGTCGCTGCCGCGGCGCGCGAGGTGGTAGATATCCGGCGCGAGTATCTCGAACTGACGGAACAGCAGGCCGGCAAGGTGCACGAGGAGAGCCGGCACGGTGGTCGCGACGAGCAGCGCGACGACACCAATGCACAATGGGATGCTGCGGTGGCGCGGTACGGCCGTCACTCTGTCGAGACTGCAAACGAGATTCTCATTGAGGTCGAGCACTATCGTGAGGGGCTGTCCAGGATCGAGGCCGGAGAGTTGCCGCAGTACTACAGCGCCAGCTATCAAGCCGGCCTTACGCGGGAAGTGCATCGCGCCGCGGAGATGGCTGTCGATGGCGACAACCAGTACGTACGCGAGGTTTCGAAATCGGACCAGGAACTGCAGCGTGCGATCGAGTTGATCGAGCTTGCGCGAAGCGAAGCGCGCCGAATTGCAGAAGGCGAGCAGCCTGGCGCCGATCGGGCTTACCGCTGGGGCGAGACCAAGAGCGCTGCCGGAGCCTCGCCAGGAATCGTCGAGGAGCAAACGCGCGAAGCGGACCGTGAAAACCAGTCCGCGCCTGAGCGGGAAGTGCACGGCCTTGACCGGCAGAATTCGCCGGCATCGGGTCAGGAAAGTTCGCGCGAGAACGACAAGCGCCTTGATGATCCTTTAAAGACCCCGGTCGAAGTCGCCCGGTCCGATCCACCGCAGCAGCACGTGCCGCGCTTGCGTCAGATCGAGCTGGAGCTTGAAGACCGACACGAGCGCGATCGCGACGATCGTGAACGATAGGGCCGAACATGACAGATGAACGGCCACACACTCAACTTCCTCCGCCGGATGGTTCGGAAGATCGACCGGACGGGTTCATATCGCTCGCCATCTTGGCGTTCGCCCTTGTTGGCCCATTGATCTACTTCGGCCCTCAACTCGGCGTGATCGAGGCTTGGCTCATTGACATTTATCGCATGATTGACAGTGGGGTGGCTCCGATCAGAGAATTCGCTTTCGGGTAACGAAACGGTCTGAACAAGACCGTGCCAAATCTGCCTCAAATGCACGTCCTCAGGTCGCCGGAAGAAAAGCGATGAGATTGAGCCGCCTTCAGCTGCATGACCTTGTATGGTCCAGGCCGATGACGGAGATCGCCCGAGAGTTCGGCCTTCGTGATCAACACATCGCGAAGGCGTGCGATGGAGCGGATATTGCGCGTCCTCGAGCAGGCCATTGGCAAAAGGTCGAGCACGGAAAGTCTGTGTCACGCTCCGCGCTCAACAACGATCGCTTTGGGGCAGGCGATATCGTTGCCGTCGATGCGTCAGGCTGGTCGATTTCGCGAACGTAGGGATGTCCGTCGTCAGGCTGCTCGCGATGGCAGGCAGCTCAGCATCGCTATGTTGCATAACATAGCTTATGGAACTAAGTAACTGATTTTATTTAAGAAATGTTGTAGGCGGAATATCGCTTGCTCGGTCGGCGCACGTTTGGTCGATCGGCCGATCTCTCAACAATCTGGACATTCCGGACAATCTGCATTATGTTGACATCGAACGATTGGAGGCAATCATGGTCGCGACAGTTCGGAAATCGGTTCTTGAGAAGCGAGTAAACGTCAGTCGAGCCGCGGTTGCCGACATTCTTGACGTGCTGGCCCGTCACAACCCAGGAATTTCCAGAACAGTTTTGAAAGGCAAGAGCAGAGTCGTGGCTGCAGTTGCCGCAGCTGCCGTCCGGCTCTCGGACGAACAGCAGCGACAAATCCTGGCCCATGAGGAGAACCTGGTTGAAGCGATGGAAACGATCGTCGCGGATCTTGCCGACAAAGGCACTGAAGATCTGATTCAGCTCGAGCTCGACAAGCCAGTCGAGGTCAGCCAGGGCCAGGGCCTTGGCGAGTTGTTGGAAGAGGACGAGGGTAGGAAGCGGATTGCCACAATGGCAGCGCCCGTTCGACTGGAAGATTGGGCCGGTCCAGTCGCCGGACCAGGTGAAATCGAACGAACCTTCGGCACGAGACGATCGACGCTCCACGATTGGCACAAGCGCGGCGCAGTCATTGGACTTCTCAAGGGCGAACGAAAGCATGTCTTTCCCCTTGCCCAGTTCGTTGATGGCCGGCCCGTAGAGGGCATGTCGGAGGTGACACGCGTGATCGGCAACCCCCGTGCCGCTTGGCAATGGCTCACTCAGGCCAAGCCCAGCATTGGTGGGAAGCCGCTAGACCGACTCAAGCAAGGGCATATTGCTCAGGTCGTCACTGCTGCCGAGCACGATTTCGGCTGACAGTGAAGCTGGACCCGAAAGTCGTCGCGGAACTCGCCATTCCGTTTCATCCCAAGGCATTTCTGCGCGTGATGCCCAAAGTTCATGCTGCCACTCCACTCGGCATGGGCTTTGGGCAGTCGCGGTTCGCCGCTCCCGATAGGTCCTTCCAGGTGATCTATCTTGCACGCAACATAGCCACGGCGGTGGCTGAGACCGTCGTTCGGAACCGATTTGAAGGAAAGGTCAGACGCATACTCGACATCACGGAGGGTCGTGTCCCATCGCATGGTGTAGGTCGGCGGTAGCGAAGCCGCTCGCGAGCGC
>SAQR01000077.1 GCA_004020365.1 Mesorhizobium sp. | reverse complement strand
GCAACTGGAACCGTCATCGGCGATGTCGCGAACCCTTGCACGGACGGGGCGGACCTTGACAGAAGCTCGCGCAATGCCGAGGCTTCGAGCATCTGGTCGGCGAGCAACTTCTTCAGCTTGGCGTTCTCGTCTTCCAGAGCCTTCAGCCGCTTGGCGTCAGAGACGTCCATCCCGCCATACTTGGCCTTCCAGTTATACTGCGTCGCCTCTGAAACCCGTGCTTGCGGGCCAGCTCGCCGGCGTTTGTACCGGCGTCATGCTCGCGCAGAACCGCAATGAGCTGCTCTTCCGTAAACCGCTTTCTCTTCATCAGTCCGTCCTTCAAACAAGGGCCGGACTCTAATCTCAGATGGAGGAATAACTCAGTGGCAGGTCAGTCAAGGAATCTCCCTCAGCGCAATCCGAGTTCGGTCGGAACCATGGCTTAAGGCGCGGATACAGACAAGATTTGTAAACATCAGCGGCACCGTAATCAGAAAGCAAGTAATCATTCACGACACCAGTTCTTCCCATTTGCAGTGTAATCCGTTAGGACGGCACGAGGTCAATCCTAGAAGCCGTCGCCTCTTCGACCTTTGTCATGGAATAGAGCAGTGGCTTGTATTCACCCTGCCTCCAGCTTGATGTCAAATCTGCATAATGTGTCGAGCCCGGAACACCGGACTGACCAGGATTGTTAATAAAAAGGCTTTCGTCCCAGTTCCCCACGTCGATGATCATGCGAACAGACGGACCCCCACTAATTGAAAAATCACCGAGGCGATAAGTTGCATAATTGAGAGTCGAACTGCTTCCGCCTAATCGCATCGCTTCCAAAGACCAATTCGCGGTTACCAGCGACTGGAGAGGATGCCGTAGATATAGCTTGTGGAGACGTCCCCATGACCAATTTGCGGGTTCTTCTCCTCCCATCAACGTCGAACATTCCGTCCAAGCGTCCATGAGACTAGCTTGCAGAGCTTCAACGAGCTCCCGATCTGGCACAGCGTTCTCCAACCACGCGGCAATGCTTGGCGCATCAAACGGCATGAGCAACGGAATGACTTGAGCACTCGCGCCTTCACGCCTCGCCACCAAGGGGCCAAGGTGCTTGCTTAGCCAGACCTCAAACAGAGCTGCCGGAGCCGAATCTGCCGACAGGTCATTGTCCCACGGTCTGAGAAACTCCCAGATGGGCAGATCGCCGGCATCCCTGAAAAGCTTGGTTCCGGTCTTGGCAATGCGCGCAGCAATCGGCGAGAAAGTCGAGCATTGCAGGCGAATGCAGTCTTCCAAGGAGAAAAGTTTGTCGCGACTAAGCTCGTAATGCAGCGTATCGTGTCTGCTGCTGTCCAACCATTCGTAGGCGATTGCCCGATTGGATCTGGACCAGTCATCTGGAACATTCATCGCATTCGCGGTGGCAATAAAACCGCGCGCCGGATTGATCTCTGTTGGACCATCGCTGGGGCCAAGATAGCCTCTCCACTCGAAACGACCGTCGCCTGGCACCGGAAGGAGGCCGTCCCAATTATCACGAACAGGCGCAGCTCCGACCGGCCGCCAAGCGATGGTATTGCTGGTGTCTGCATAAACATGATTGACCGACGGACATCCCCAACCTTCAAGACTACGCTCGTACTCTCGATAAGTCTTGGCCCTCATCACCGAGAGACTCGCCATATACGGCGCCATTCCCGGATCCATCCAGACAGTTCTCAGACCGAAAGCGCGGTTGTTTTTCTTGTCTTGATAAACCACAGGTCCGTGGCGGGTGAAATGCAGCCCAATAGGTTGATCTAAAAATCCTTTAACCGGGATAACTTCCTCGACGACCCGGAATTTCTCGCGACCACCATCATAGGCGTAGCTCTCGGGATCATCTGAAGCAGTTTCATATACATAGATGTCTTCCTGATCTGCCCCAAATATCGTAAGCGCGAAGGCTGCTGTTCCGTTGTGTCCCATTGACACTCCGGGCACCATTGGCTCCCCGGCTCCGATCACGTCTAGACCTGACATAGTGAGATGCACGACGTAACGAATAGAAGGTAGAGTGTGGGTGCGATGAGGGTCGAATGCTAAGATGGGGCGGCCAGTTGATGTTTTTTCTGCCGAAATTGCCCAGTTGTTTGAGCCTTCCTCGAACGAGGAGCGTGCGATTTCCCCGGGTGGAACGACGACAGTCCAAAGATCAGATTCATCTAAGGAGCAGTACAGTCTTTCTTTTGAGAAGGTTACCGGGCATCTTGCGAGTTGGTAATCTCGCAACACTCGGTCGCTCATCACCTCGGGGTCAAACCCATCCGAAGGCGCCGGAGCACGGCCATGGGAGAGATGCTTGCGAAGAACATCGAGCTTTGCTCCGAGTTTCGGCCCGGCCACAGCCATGACTTTTGAGCGCAAGAGTTCTGAAGACGCATTTTGAGTCAGTGAGTGGGTGCGAACACGGACGACGTCTTCCGGCTTCCAGCGATCGGGCCGATTTCCCAGCACAGCAAATTCGGGGGGAAGGTCAAGTAGGCCCGCATCGCAGCCATCGATGTAGGCATTGATACCACTCGTGAACGCAGTGCAGATTTCTTCACTGTCTGACCCATAGGCTTTCCATTCAGAAGCCATGTCGCCGCGATAAAGGAATAGGCGCGATGCCCTGTCTTGGGCAAGGTATCCAGGGCCGAAATCGCGCGACAGAAGGCCTAGACCGCGCTTGCGGGCGAGGTCGATTTGCCATAGCCGATCCCGTGCGGCATTCCAACCCTGCGCGAAGAAGAGATCATGCACATTTTCTGCCCTGATGTGGGGGACTCCCCACCGATCTATATTGATAGAAACTTGGCCCCAAAGCCCGTGCGTTTTCAGGAGCTTCGATGAAATGTCCGTTGTCATCTAAATGCCTGTCCAGACCAGAAGATTTTCACTCAGTGACCGTAGGAACCACAGCGCCGTGGAGGCATGCCGGCTCACCTTTTAGTGAGTGGCGAAGCAGGCCAGCCCAGACAGAAAAACCGCCACGATCTGCTCGACCGAAAACAGCTTATTGCGCATGACAAACCTCTTGACGAAAAGCAAATGTGCCCATGAGACTAACATAGGACCACTTGATCTCAGGATGGGGCTGGGGCTCGGCGCACTACCGGGAGGCAACGCTGATTGCTACAATCAACGCAAACTGCTTCCAGGCATTATTCATCTCGAACGCCTCTACCCGACGTTCCATCATGAATCTTATGCGATGTCAGTACAAAGCGCGGCTCGGCCTCGCCCGTGGCCAGGACCAGATCGCTGACATAGCGTCCGACTGCTGGGCCATGCTTGAAACCGTGCCCGCTGCCGCCTCCAACTAACCACGTATTTGCCCAGGCTGGGTGCCGATCAACTAGCAGATCGCGATTGTCGCTAACCTCATATTGGCAAACCCGGGACTCGGCGAGCGGCCGCCCCGCGAGGTCCGGGAAACGCCGAGCTAGGTAGGCGCGGACATCCGCGAGCGCATGATCCGTCGTTCGGCGGTCCCCGCGGTCCGGATCGTATCTGGGGCCATCCGCATCTGGAGCGATCTTGAAGCCGCGGGATTCGATGTCGGGAAAACCATAGTACCAGCCCTGGCTGCTTGCATCGACCCAGACGGGGAGATTGGTGCCCCCGAAGCGCGCATCGCCGGCCGGCGGTGCGAAGAAGAAAACGTCCTGGCGGGTGGGAACGATCCGGTCGCCGACGACGTCAGGGAATAATTTCGGCAGCCAAGGACCGCAGGCAAAGATGAAGCGACCTGCCCGCAATATTTCGCCGCGATTGCCAGTGATCGCTGGAAGAAACGTGCGCTCTGACCGCGGCACGTCGGCCGCGAATTGACGGAAGCTGCCCCCCGCTTTCACGAACTCACCTACGAGGGTCTGAACGCTGCGGCGCGCCATAAGGGCGCCCATTGTCGGCTGCCACAGCCCGACCGCGATGCCGTTAAAATCGATTTGCGGCCACCGTGTTTTCATGGTCGATTGACCGAGTTTCTCGATCGGGATGCCCAAGGCGTGCTGGAACGCGACACTCTTATCGAACTTGACGCTGTCCTCTGGATACAGGTAGAGCGCCCCGACCTGGTGGAAGATCGGACTCTCGTGCCGTTTGGAAAGCTCATGCCATTCTGTGAGCGATTCCCATGCCCAGCGTGTAAATAGCGGGTCGGCCGCATGTTCCGTCCGGATCAGTCGCGTCTCCCCGCCCGATGACGAGCGCGAATGGGCTGCGCCCCATGCGTCGAGCAGAAGCGTTTTGTAGCCGCGCCGTTGCAGGTTCCAAGCGGTCCAAGTGCCAAACACGCCGGCGCCGATCACGATGAAATCCCAGTCGCTCCTGCTTTGGCTCTCTGCCGACGAATTCGCGCGAACTTCGTCTGTCTGCATTGTCCCCACGTTCTGTCTCCATCTTCGCAATTGCCACCGTGATGAATCCGCGATGGGAGGCTCTCTTAAGTCCCGTTATGAAAGTTGGCTCAAGCGACGACAATCCGAGCTTCCATCTTCACTTTACTCCGACCTCAGCGTCTTGGCTCAACACGGTCGAGCCCTTCTTTGCAGAGATCATGCGAAAACGGGATCTAGGTTCAAACGTGTCACTGAACCTAGCGAGAGGCCGACTTGGAATACCTGAATGTCCACATGTGGATCGCAAGGTCGTGTGGACCAAGTCTGCGGGCGAAGTACTCGAACTGCCGCCGGGGCCACACGAATGCTAGTGTCAAATATTAGGTCGCCCCACATTACGCTGGCATCGCAATCCCAAGGTCAGCAATTTACCAGCAGGTCGCGCGACATATTGCTCAGCGACTTGGCGCCACTATCGGTCACGCGAATGGTTTCACTGAAGATATATCCATCTGTCTTTTCAAATATGCCGATGATGAGGTGGAAGGTCATGTTGGCATGAAGCACCGTCTCATCTCCATGCTGGATGCTCGGTCCGCCGTCTGTCCAATCAATGCCTATTGAGTATCCAATTCTGGACTCTTTTCGCACGCCCCGGGGTTCAAATTCGTGTCGAAAAGCTCGCTCCACATCGTCACTCTTCACTCCAGGACGTATAGCGTCAAAGGCAGCGAGGAAACCATCAAGGCAGGCCTGATGCACGTGCCGCGATCTAGCGGTTGGCTCTCCCAAAAAAACCGTTCGCGACAACGCGGAGCAATATCGATGACGGAAGGCGCCGAGCTCAAGAATCGTCTGACAGCCCATCTTGTACTTTTCGTCGGTCCACGCGAGATGTACCGCGTTCGCAGGGGAACCAACGTTCATGGCGAAACCGCGAGAGGCCGAGCCCGGAAATTCCGGAGTGCCCGCGTGAAGGGCATGTGATATGGTAGCCGCTACATCACATTCTCGAGCGCCAACTGAGATTGCGATCCGACCGACCTGCATAGCTTTATCCACGATCTTTCCCGCCTGCTCCATGTAGGTGAGCTCAGCAGGTGATTTTATCGCCTTCAAGGTGGAAACCATCCCATCGGCATCGATGAACTCCGATACGCCAAAGCTCTTGCTCAAGGCGGCATGGCCCTTCACTCCAAGCATCTTCCCTGACAGCTCGACCCCAATCCGGCTCGACTTGCTGCGCTCGCGGACAAGGTCCGAAATCGGCTTCCATGCGGTGAGCTGACCTGAACCGATGTATTTCTCCGGATAGCTAAGGATGCGTGACTGCGGGAGATACGAGGTGGCCTCTGCAGCCACTATGTCCATCTCACGCAATATGAGCCACGGATCCTCCTCGTCCTGGCACACAAGAGCGAGTTGTGGAACGTAGTCGGAGTAACCTGCGTAACCAGTGAGATAGTTCATATTCCCTTCATTCAAGATAAGCAGTGCGTCGATGCCACGTTCGGTCATCTGCTGGCGCAGCCGGCTCGTGCGTTCGCGATATTCTCCCTGACTAAATGCACACATAAGCGGCTCTCCCACCTTAGGTAAATGACTATTGCACGAGACAAGCATCGGCCTTGCTTTCCTCGAAAACGTAACATTGTGCCAGCGTGGAAAATTTCAAAAAACCTTTGAATCTGGCCAAAATCCTTCAAAACCAAGGATTACACCACCTAGAGTCCAAAACGTATAGGATAGGGGCGCTGGTATTATTTGCATGCGACAACCACGAGACTCGAGCTATCGGATGTAAACGTTCCACCCTCCTGCCCATAGGCCTCAACACTCTCGAACCCGGCGCTTCGTAACATGCGAACAAATGCAGAAAATCCATATTGCCTGAAAGAAAGCTGCGTTCGTCTAACGCATCCATCGCGGACGAAAATCCTTTCGATGTTCCGACGATCCCTTATCACATCGTTGCTCATTATATCGATTCTTAGATCGTCGTTACGCTGCACAACGTAGATAGGCGACTCGTGGCGCAGGAAAGCGAAATAATTGGCGTGATCGATTAAGAGACGCCCGCCCTTTCGAAGTGAAGAAGCGGCTTCACGAAGAACTCTCTCATTGTCCGGGTCATCGAAATAGCCAAACGTCGTGTACCACAAAAAAACCGCGTCAAATCGATCTCGCCAGGGAAGTGAGCGCATGTCGCCCAGAAAATACTCGACATTTACTCCGCGTTCAGCCGCATCCGCTTCGGCTTTCTTTAGCAAGACCGGCGAGATATCGAGTCCGGCTACCCGCGCTCCTTTTTCAGCCAACCGGTTGGTAATCCGCCCATAACCGCATCCAAGTTCAAGAACTGATATGCCTTTTGCAAGGGAAAGGTGATCCCAAATTACTCCTGCTTGTTGGTCACTTTTCTCCGGCGGATTAACCACATCGCCAAAATGGAAGTAATCTTCGCTGAAGATTTCAGCGAGCTCTGGTAAGGATATTTGATTGCTGCTACTGTCTTTCATGTGATTTCCTTCAACTTCACCCCTGTTTTTTGCACAATGCGGAGAGTATTGAAAGAAAACATTTATGAATTTTTTTTCACACTATTATTATATGTTTCGGCGCGACGCGAAAGAAGGCATGATCCGGCTTCGGACGAGTTCATCGTGTGCTCGTTTCGCGTAAGGTCAGCCGGGCGAAGCTCGTGGAGACCGTGAACGAGATAGCGCCAGAGAAGATCGCGATGGAGGCCTGCGCCAGCGCCCATCATTGGGGTCGCGGGTTCACGCGCGACGGTCGACGGGTTCGACTGATCAACCCGCGCTTTGTAAAGCTGTTCGTGCGCGGCTCGAAGAACGACGCGGTAGACGCGGAAGCAATTTATGAGGCAGCAACACGCCCGACCATGCGCTTCGTGCCGGTGAAGTCGAACGAGCCAGCAGGACTTGCAGTCGCTGCATCGCATCGGGAGAGCGTCTGATCGTCCAGCGCACTTCGCTCATCGATCACGCTCGCGGCCTTTTGGCCGAATATGGCATCGTATTGCCCTAGGGACCGTGGCGCTTTACCGCCCAGGCACCGGCGGCGATCGCGCAGGCTGAACTCTTGGACCTCGGGCGCGAGTTGTTCGCGGGCCTTCTCGACCAGTTCCGCTACGTCAACGCGTCGCCAAACTCGATGCGAAGATCGTCGAGATTTGCCGAGAAAGGGAAGATTGCCGCCGCCTAGCCGAACTCCCCGGCGTCGGTCCGATCATCGCCACCGCGCTCGTTGCCAGCGTCGATGATGCCAGTCATTTCCGTTCAGGCCGCGAACTCGCTGCGTGGATCGGACTGGTGCCACGACAATACACGACCGGTGGTAAGCCTCGTCTCGGCGACATTGGCTGGCGTGCCAACCATTATCTGCGCCGGCAGATGATCCATGGTGCCTGCGCTTGATCACATCGTCGAGCGCCGTGCGTCAACAAGGCGCTCGTGGCGCTTGCCAATAAGACGGCGCGCACCGCATGGGCGCTGCTGACGCGAAAGGAGAGCTACGCCGTCGCCTGAGCGCCGGCCCACCGATCGCTGCCTGCGCGGCGATGAGAGCGAGGTAGATACTGATGACACTACGGCACGGACCCAGCTTCTGTCGGGCGAATTGAGAAACTGACCCCCTGACGAAATGAAGAACTGACCCCCTCGGTTGTGAGAGGAGGCATGGATGACGATTGGGATTTCGGCGATTCCTGCATTGTCGAGAACGATGCAGGGAGAGGAGATGCTTCAGCCTGAAGAGGTGGCAGCGATGCTGCGGCTGCATGAGCTTGGCTGGGGAGCGAAGCGGCTGGCGAAGGAATTCGGGTGCGCGCGCAACACGGTGCGTCGGTATCTGCGCGAAGGCGGGACTGTTCCGTTTCGCAAGCCTGTGCGGCGGAGCGCGTTTGACGGGCTAGACGATTGGCTGCGGGAGCGCTTCTTCCGCCATGGTGGCAACGCCGATGTGGTGCGCCAGGGACTGGAGAGCGAACATGGGATCGTCATACGGCTTCGGTCGGTGGAGCTTCGGGTGCAGGGTTGGCGTCGGGAGTTGAGGGTGCAGAAGCGCGCGACGGTTCGGTTTGAGACGGCGCCGGGACATCAGATGCAGATCGACTTTGGCGACACGCGGGCGTGGATCGGCGGCGAGCGTGTTCGGGTGCACCTGTTTGTGGCAACGCTGGGTTACTCGCGTCGGCTGCATATCCGTCCCTCGCTTCGGGAGCGCCAGGCGGACTGGTTGGAGGGGATGGAAGGAGCCTTCCTTCGCTTCGGCGGGGTTCCAACGGAAGTGCTGTTCGATAATCCGAAAGCGCTGGTCGAACATCACGATGCGGCGACGCGGGAGGTGCGGTTCAATGTGCGGCTGCACGCCTTTGCCCGCTACTGGGGATTTTTACGCCACGGGCTTGTGCGCCCTATCGGGTGCGTACGAAGGGGAAGGACGAACGCGGGGTCGGCTACGTCAAGCACAATGCGATTGCCGGCCGCCGGTTCGAGAACTGGGCGGCGTTCGAGGCGCATCTGGACCGGTGGACGCGCGAGATTGCTGATCAGCGTGTGCATGGCACGACCGGGGTGGCTCCTGCGGAGCGCTTTGCCGAAGAAGCCATGGCGCTTCGCCCACTGGGCGGACGCGCGCCGTTCGGGCAACTGCGGGATCTCGTGCGCAAGGTCCAGGCAGACTGCGCAATACCTGGACACGAACAGTTACTCGGTTCCCTGGCGGCTGATCGGGGAGAGCGTCCAGGTCGTGGTGCTGGGCGGTCGCGTTATCGTGCGTCATGCTGGCGAGGTGGTGGCGGATCATGCCTTGTGCCGGGGCGTCGCCAACGGATCGTCGAGCGCGCGCATCTTGCCGGCGTGGTCGGCGCTGCTGCGCCGGTGCGATCGGCGCCGGTGGATATCGTTGCGCCTTCCGCTCTGTTGCGGCCGCTGGCCGAATATGAGGCACTGGTGGGAGGCAGCTGGTGATGACGACGGTCGATCACGAGACGCTGGTGGCTCAGCTCGACCGGCTGAAGCTGACCGCGATCCGGGACCAGCTCGATACGTTGCTGGACGAAGCGGCGCGTTCGCAAATGACCTTGCGCGAGGCTTTGGCCTTCCTCGTCACGCGCGAGATCGCGCGGCGCGACGAGCGGCGCATCTCTATGGCAGGCAAGATCGCGCAGTTCCCGTTTGTGCGCGAACTCGATGGCTTCGACTTCGACGCGCAGCCGTCGCTGGATCAGCGCCAAGTCCGGGAGCTGGCGACCTGCCGCTGGATTGCCCATGGCCACACGGTCCTGTTCCTTGGACCTCCGGGTACGGGCAAAACACATCTGGCGGTGGTTCTCGGGCGCGAGGCGATCCGGCAGAACCATAGCGTCCAGTTCGTCACCGCGGCCACGCTCGTGGGGATGCTGGCCAAGGCCCATGGCGACGGTTCACCCGAAAAGCAACTGACGACCCTGTCGCGGCCGAAACTGCTGATCATCGACGAGCTCGGCTATCTCCCGTTCGAAGCCAATGCCGCACATCTGTTCTTCCAGCTGGTGTCGCGGCGTTATGAGCGGGGATCGATCCTGATCACCTCCAACCGCACGGTGGGCGAATGGGGCAGCGTGTTTGGCGATCCCGTGGTGGCAACGGCGATCCTTGATCGCCTGCTTCATCATTCGACAGTGATAACCATCCGTGGCGACAGCTACCGGCTTCGCGAAAAGGGTCGTTCCGGCCTATTGCAGAAGGCCGGAACGACGCTCGGCACCAACGAAACCGCAAAACAATGAGGGGGTCAAATCCTCAGTTCGCCCAGGGGGTCAAATCCTCACTTCGCTTGACAGCTTCAGAGCCTGATTCACGACAGGCCTAAGAGGCCGCTCCTGTTATGAGGCCCGAGGCAGCGGATTCCCATCAAGGCCAGGAGCGTGATCGTACCAGCGACAGGCCGGATAGATTCACGCATCCCATGCCGCCCGTCGCCAACATTTTACCTTGCCGGGAGGCGTCCATAGATTGTCGTAGATGCGCGCGTGCAGACGCCACCAAAGAAGGCGAAGGCCCGGTCGTGGGCGTCGAACACCATCTCCTGGGTCTCGCGCGGATAGGCCCTGACGAACATCATGCGGCTGTGGCAGAGCCGAACATGGGCGACCTTCACGGTCACTGTCACGCCGTTGATCAGGACGATCTCGTGGCTCCAATCGAACTGGTAGGCCTCGCCCGGCGCGAAGAATAGCGGCAGCGCCTTCGCCCAGCTCTTCGCGTAGCGGCGGACGGCGTCATAGCCACCCTCGTAACCGAGGCTGCAAAGGCTCTTCGTAAATCCGGATCAGTGTCAGTTGCTCGCGCGCCGCCTTGCCACGGTTGCCATTCAAAAACCCGTCAAGCTGATCCTGCCACGGACAGATGTTCGGCTTGGGCTGCCGCTCGCGTTCGTAGGAGAACGATGTCTCATTGGATATGAGAATCTTGGGGACGGTGTTCCGCGACACATGCAGTTCGCGGCAAATCCGCTTGAGCGACCATCCCTGCACATGGAAGGCGCGCCGAACCCGGGCAATCGTATCCACCGACTTCATCCCCATACCATCCGCTCGCTACGACGAGGTGATGGTCGCAAATCAAAGCATCAGGGGGGTCAAAATTGGACGCCGATTCCCCGGCTCATGGCCGGCTCATGGGGTCAATTTTGCACGCCGATTCACACCTCCAGCGTCTCGGTCATATCCTCACCCAGCTTGCGCAGCCGATGACCGCCGCAGCAATGGCAAGCGGCCCGGCGCCGGCTCGACCACGCGTTCGCGCGGCAGGTGCTCGGGAAATGGCTGGCGCGCCGGTCGTTTGCGCACATAAGGCGCCACCTCGGTGGTCCGGGCCGCGGCCTGTTCGGCGATCCGTCGCGGTGCTCTCGAGTTCCTCGAAGGTGAGCTCCATCTGGTCGTGCAGGCGGGCTGAGCGTTCAGAACTCTGACCATGCAGCGCCCGCTGCAGCTTCCGGATCGTCAGATCCTGATGGGCGATCAGCGCCGCATCATCCAATGCCTTGGCCCTGGCGACCGCCAGTTTGGCCTCGACCAGCGCAGCGCGCGCAGCCTCGTCTTCGGCTCTGGCCAGCGCCGCGGTCAGGGACGGGCATTATGTCGGTGGGCCGTTTTTATCGCGGCCCGACAACTGCAGCGTGCAGCCGTGCGCGTCCAGTCCACCAGCCGCGTGGGATTCGGTGACAGACAAGGCATCGTGGTCATTCAGGCGGCTGGTGCCGCCTAATGAGCTCTTTAACCCTCTGTTTGCGGTCTATCTCGGCGCGGGCCCACCGCTCCGATATATTCGCGCATTTCAGCTGCATGTCACGACGAAGCGTTTTTGCTATAGAAAGCTGGTCGTCGGTTGAACTTTTTCCAGGTCCTCCTCCGAACTGCAGAGCATCCCTGCACTCTTCAAGACTCGCCGGTAACACGCCAGCGAGTTGGCTGGCCAGCTCACTTCGGCGCTCCGCCGCGCCGCCCCGCTGAGACACGCGCCTGGCGATCTCGCCTATCAGTGTATGGGCCTTTCTGAAAGGAATGCCTCGCGACGCCATCCGTTCTGCGGCCACGGAAGTCATCGGTAAGCCATCCTCCAGATTTTCGCGCATCGACCGCACGTTGAATGACATGTGCTTCACGATAAGCGACGTGAGCGTGATGGCCCTCTTGAGGTTATCTTCTGCAGAGCCCAGTGGAGAGCAGCCGTAGTTGCTCACTTCGATCGAGTTGCTGAAAGGCGATTTGCATGTTGCTGTTGCCGCAGAGACGTATGCGCCAAGCGCGGTGCTCGCCGATCCCTTGATGTGTTCAAGCAGAAACGGGTTCTTCTTTTGAGGGAGCATGGAAGAGCCGCCGGCAAGGTTGTGAGGAATGTCGACGAGGGCGAACTCCCGTGTCGTCCAAACCTGCAGGTCCTGGGCCACACGGCTTAGCAAAATTGAGACTTCAGCGAAGACTGAAAGCCCTTGCAACTGCTGGTCGCGACTTGCGACCGCATCAAGCGAGTTGAATGACGGCAGTTCGAATCCCAGAAGATTTGCTGTCTTGAAGGAATCGATAGGCATGCTGGTGCCTCCACCCGCACCAGCTCCCATAGGACAGTTCCTGATTTCTTCCAGCAGGAAATGGAGGCGCTGGCGCTCGCGCCCGATAGCGAAGAAGACGCCGAGCAAGTAGTGCCCTGGCGACCCAGGGAGGGCGATCTGGTACTGACTGTACAACGGAGCCACAAGTCTCGACGCCTCTTCCGCTCGCTGAAGCAATGCATCCTGTAGAATACCTATTTCTTGGGAGGTGGAACACGCGGCTTCCCGTAGGGCCAGCAGAGAAATGGTAGCGTTCAAGTCGTTGCGGGACCTCCCAAGGTGCAGGCAGCCGGCCTTCTCGGGACCAGCTCTGTCGGCAAGTTCTGCCTCATAGGCAAGGTAGAGCCCACGTGGAGCATCGCAGCCGTCCAAAGATTGAAAGCCCTCGTCCTGCAGGTCCAAGATGTGTCTAAGGAGATCGGCAGCGGCTGCCTGGCTGATTAAGCCCTGGTCGGCGAGCATCAGCAGATGTGCTTCGTCTATGGTCGCTTGGTACTGCAGAAGGCGACCCACACGCGAGATTTCAATAGGCGGAGCGAGCAACTTCATCGCTTCGGGATGTAGATTCCACCTGTCTTGGCTTGCGCCAGCGACTTGCTTGTCGTCCGACTCTCCAGTAGCAGCCTCAATATCGATCATCACGGAATCGATCATCTGTTGAGCTGCCGCGGCGGCGGTGTTGAGTTCATCGGCGACTGCTACAGCATAGGCTACGCGATCTCTAAAGTCGCCACTTATTTGAATATTTTCCCCCTCACATTTAAGAAGACCCGCATCAGCTACTGTCGGCTGTGGATTTGGAGAAAAGTCCAGGCGTTTGAGCTTCCCTGATTTGTGAGCAAGTCGGAAACGGATGGCTCCCGCCCTTGCGCTCACCTGTGGACGTGTGAATCCTTCTCCCGCATATAGTTTAATAACTTTGTCAAGGATTGACGTGCCAAGGGCGTACGAGAGCATGACTGGAATCATTCCTCCAGCCAGTCTGGGGTTGACCTCGATAATGACGGGCCCCGACTCCGCAATCACGAACTCTACATGAGCCGGTCCGAACTGCAGGCCGAGCGCCGACACCGCCCTCACAGCAAAAGAGGCCAATTCCTGGAGGGACGACTCCGGAAGCGGGGCCGGGAAATCGTGCCCCACCTCAACGAAGCAGGGAGGCGGGCTCTTGTGCTTCGCAAGAACTCCAAGGCAATGCAGCGTCCCATCGTACGCGACTATCTCTGCAGAGTATTCCTTACCCTCGACATATTGCTGGATGAGAATGTCGGGACTGGGCAGATTCACTTGGTCGAGCAGTGCCCCCCTTGCACTCTCAAACGCCTTGATGGCTGCTGTGGCACTATCGCACAACCTCACGCCGCTGCTCCCGCTTCCGGAGACCGGCTTGACGACCACTGGCAGAGTGGCTTGGGCAACCATGTTCTCCACGTCACGGAGGGAAGTGGCCAGTCGAGTTTCAGGGATCGCGATAGATTGCCGCTGCAACGCGGCCGCTTGCTGCCATTTGTTCCGGCAGATAGCTATTGCCTCAGGATTCGCTGTCGGAAGCCCGATCGTCCTCGCAGCACTTGACGCAGCCTCCACAAAGTAATCCGACGACGAATATATCCCTGCCAGCCTTCTCAATTTGGCGGCGAGCGCAATGAGTTCGTCGGGACTACTCGTTTCAGCTTCGATCACACGAGCGACCGAGTGCTTCAGAAACGGGTAGCGGGCAGGATTGCGGGTTACGAGATACGGCTCAAAGCCTAGGGCGCTGGCCCGCTGAATCAATAGTTCCCCAGTGCCCGTCGTGTTGCTTTCCACGAAAAGAAAGGTACCTCGGTCCATCAAACTTGCTCCAAAAGGCTCAGGACAGCTTCTCGGCTTTTCCGCTCCCAAACATATCGGTTCCATGGTGGGAGGGCGATCGAGGGGTGATTTTCGGTTACCGGCGCGTCCAGCAGAACGCTTTCGTTCAGATGTGCGTTCTGCTTGAGCCAGCTATGGTCGTAAACAGCTTCGACGTAGCGGTGTCCTTCATCAGGACATATGACGACTACCGTCTCTTCTTGATATTGCCGAGCCCGCCAGCGCCCCACGACATAGCTCGCTCCTGAGGTCGGACCGGCGAAAACCGCGTGCCGTTCGTGGAGGGTTCGCGCTGCAACAAACGCCAACGGAGCCGAGATGAGATGCACCTCGTCATATAGTTCATGCTTCACGTTCTTTGGGACAAGACTATTCCCCAGTCCCCGCAGTTTCCGTTCGCCATCCTGTTGACCAAAAATGACGCTATTGAAGGTATCCACTCCAATCAGTCGCGCGCCAGGAGCTTTTTGGCGGAGGCGCTCTATCGTTCCGCAAGTAGAGCCGCCTGACCCTACAGAACCGACCAACGTTACGTCGGCGCCCAACATTCCCGTGACCTGATCGGCGAAGAGCTTGTAGGCTCTGGGGTTGTCCGGTGTTTCGTATTGCCGGGGCCAGAAACAGGAGTCTCCCAACTGTCTGATCCTGGCCTGCAATGCGTCGAGGCGACTCCTTTGATAGCCACCCTGCTTCGCCTTTTCGGTTGTTATGAAGACTTCGGCCCCCAAGGACTTCAACCTGTTTTCCAGGGCTTTGTCCATCACAGGGTCTGTGAAGATTTCGAGCTCAAATCCACGCTCCCGGCAAACTACTGCCAAACCTAGCGCGAAGGTTCCGCTCGAGGTCTCGAGAACTTTCATGCCGTGCAACAAAGTTCCTCGAGCAAGTGCTTGCTCAATGATGTACCTCGCTGGGAGAAGCTTCATGAATGCGAACTGCGCAATATGAAGGTTTGGCTCACACCTAATAATGCTTGGAAGAGCATAGGCATCAGAATAGCTAGTGAATGGCACGAATTTGCCTGAAGATTCCATATTGCCTACCTCACCGGCCGCCAGTCATGGTCAAATATATTTTCGGCGAGTTGTCCAAGCGCTCTACATCAACGAGCACGGAGCGAAGCTTTCCTGCAAAGTCTGCCGCCGTTCGATCGAGTAGGATTCCGATCATTGTGCCGCTGTGCGCGACTATGACCCCGAGAGCGTCAGAAGCCTCGGATGCCTTCAGCATCGAGTTCAGATGCTTCTTTGGCGTCCACTCTTGATGCAGCAGAGCGCTGGCAGTTGCTATTCTGCCTATCGTGGCCGTGTCACCCTGAGGAATTGCTATCCGTGCGCGGTCAAGCAATCCGCGATATTTTTCTCTGTAACTGGCTGAGATTTCACCTCGTTGTTGATCATAGTCGACGGTTTCGATCGTCCCTCCTTCATCAATACCAACGATTGCCAGCGGCGGCATTTGCCCAAGGAAGCTGAGAGGGCTACATGGTCGCTGCTGATATGCGACCACTCCTGGGTACATCACCCCGTCTGATGGCTCGATCTGCGCCATTAGCTTCTCGATCAATGATGTCCGGACTCTACGCTTGAAGCAGCAGGCGATTGACCGTGCAGTCGCAACAAGATCTGCTGATGAACTCGCCAGCCCTTTGCCTTCGGGAAGCTCGGATTGCAAAAGGAGGATTCCTCCGGAGGAGCCGAGCGCAATCACGAGACTTTCAGCAAATCCTTTTGCTTTCACCTTGTGTGACGGAAAAACGGATACGGATTGGCTGCCTTCAATCGGGATGAAGTGAGCTCGCGCAAAGAGCGCAATCGGCATCGTTACCAAGAAGTGAGGGTCTCGGACAATGGAGTCGACCGGCAACTGGCCTTGCAGCAATTCGCCGAATGTGCCGCAACAAAGAGCGTCGCTTGTATGAACCCTTGCCTGCTGGCCGTGCTCGACAATAATCTGAGCCGCATCTGCGCAATCGAATGTCTGGTGACGCATGTATGGCCGCCAAACTTCATCGGCGGACGCTTCGAGAAGTTCTCTAGTCGCGATGCTCGCTCTGCTTCTCAGAGGGCCGATAGGAGGCGTAGAAGTTTGGATCGCCATATCACTTCCTCCGTCACGTACATTGAAGTGTGATTTACCGAGACCCGGATCATTGGAGCCGGCCTAGTTCAGTCGGTATACTTTCAAGCATCCTGGGCGTCAGGGGACCGTGTTCCGACTGTTGAGTGAACGTATCATGTCAGCAATTTTATGCCGCAAAGATTGTGTGAATTACTTGTAAGGATCTGTTGCACCGTTTGATTACCCGGGGGGCGTGGCGGGAGGGTCTCGGGCGAATTTGGCGCCTGTGACGTTCAAGGAACGACATTTAACCAGTCGGCGATTCTAGGACGTGACCAGCAGCGCGGGTCACCCGAGACTGACGCCTGGCTTCGACGCGACACCCGAGTCACACGCCAAAAGGGCCCACAACTAGAGCACACCGATTCCAAAAGCCCGCGTATGGGCGACATCTAGGATACGATTGACCAAACTAGAGTAGCTGTGTCCGGCAGTTATCGCGGCTGTGGTATAAGAGGAGCGCATACCGAGTGATGGCAAGGGGTTGATCTCCAGGACAAAGGGCCGGCCGGAGCGATCGATGCGGAGGTCGACACGGGCATAGTCCCGACACTGGCAAGCAAGGAATGCAGCAATGGAAATATCCCGCAGCACCGTCTCAAGCCCGCTCTCGATTTGCGCCGGGCAAATTTGCGGCCGCGCCGAGGCCGCCACGTATTTCGCTTCCCAAGTCCAAATCCCGGCGTCGCCGAGCTCGATCTCCACCGAGGGAAACACCTCGAATTCCCCATTTCCAAGCAGCGCAACGCAGATTTCACGCCCGTCGATGTATTCCTCCACAAGCGCATCCTGCGCATATTGGGTGACGATTACTTCCACGGCTTGCCTCAGTTGAGCGGGCTCATGTATGAGCTGCAAACCGAAGCTGTTGTCTTCGTGACGCGGCTTCACTATCACTGGGAATCGCAGATCGCCGGTACTCTCGGTGCCGCGGCGCATGACGCGAAAGTTCGGCGTCGGCACGCCGCTACTGCGGATGGCAATCTTGCTGAGGACCTTATCTTGCGCCAACCCAAGCCCAAGCGGGGGCGATCCGGTGTACGGAACGCCCGCCATCTCAAGCATGGCCGGGACGTGGGCATAATAGCATTCGCCCTGAATTCCGTAAGCCATGTTGAAAACCATTCCCGAGGGTTGGGCCAGCGGGTCGGGTGGCAAGAACCGCTCGAGCGTAGCGAGCAGTCCCTTATCGCCTTCGCACAGCAGCGTCTCGTGGCCGCCCTCTTGCAGGGCTGCCGCCACGTTGTCGAACGTCTCGCGGCCGTATGCCTCCGGACGAGGCTGACCGAACCGGTTGATGACGCCTGTATGATCGTGGTTGCATACGACGGCTACTCGCATGAGCTACTCCTTTGTGTTGGTCCGTCAGTTCATCGGCTCGGATTTACTTGTCTGATTGAGGAGGCGGATGGCCAGACTCCGTGCTACCATAGCCAACGCAATCGGCGTGCCACCGGAAACGATGGAGAAAAGCGTGTGTTTCGGGCGATGCTGCGGAATACTCGGGCCGCTGTGTGTCGGGTTTTGAACATAGACGTCTTCAATCGAACACGGCTGCGCGACAATCACATTTCCATGCCGATCTGACCTAAATGGCTTGAACGCATCGCCAATGGCTGCCCAAGCGGCGAGACGCCTTCATGGCCTGGAGCTCGGAGCTGGACGGCCTGAACTGCGCTCTTACGGAAAGTACGGCGCTTCTCCATTACAACAGTTCGCGAAACGGCTGCTCTGCTGGGTTGCGCTGGACAGGCCTGGGCAGTCGCTGAATGCGTGAGGTACCTTTGCTTCGTAGCGTCGAGGTTCACGAGCGGAACAAGACAATCGATGGCAGCAGGTTCGCAGGTCCCTTTGCAGACCGGACGCATGCGGGCGTCGCTAAGTAGTTCTGAACCTGACACTCTCGCAGAACGCAAGAGGAGAGCTTGCGTTCATCGAGGGAGACCTCGAGCATCAAACGTGGAGCTCTATGCGGTTTTGGTGCGATGCGGTTCAAATTTATCGTGCCAGAAGCGGCGGGAACATTGTCGCCTCCTGCGGAATATTTGTCAGCCAGGGAACGCAGAATGACGGAAGCGCGGCCTGCGCGAGACACTACTTGAACACTGTATGCATACATTCATGGCATTCAGTTGCCGGCAGGCGCATGAAGCTGAAGAGGGCCATCTGGACGCCATCGCAAGCCTAAGGGCTGCATGCAGGCACCGGATTTCTCGTCGCGGAGGTTCGGGCCCCAGAGCGAGCGCAGGGGCGAATTCCTTTCCCCATCCGAGGTCGAATGAGTCGGCTAGCACTGTGCGCTAGCGCTTTACGCTTTTGGCGCCAGGCGATCTCCGAGACGTGGGGCGATCTCGATCGGGATCAACCCACCAGGAGAGATAGGTGCGATAGCAAATTGAGACATGTTAAAGCTGCCACAGCCAACAGGAAGCAAATCATGAGAAGCCATGATGATAGTACGAGCCAGCGAGAGCCTCTGACCGTGATGCGCGATCGAAATCGAAAAATTTCGAAGTGCTTGCGAGCGCCGCGCTGGCCCGCTTCTTACAAGAAATCAATCGCGATCATCTACTGCCGCGGCGGCTTGGGCAGGCGGAGACGCCCGGCAACGTCGGAAGAAGTGTCACAAAGCGGAAAGGTTGGCTCCGGTTGTCTAGTCCCCAGAGCGACATTCTAAGACGCTCAAGAGATGCCGACACACGAAAACAGAATTGGAAGTTCGGTCGATCAGTTACAATTCGACAATGCTAGTCACAGTTGAATAGGTTTGCACGGCGAAGAAGACGCCATTTTGGAGAAAGTCACTATGAGTGAGATGGACTTCATCAACAATGTCATTCCAAGGAACGATGTCATTAAATGCACAGCGCGAATCGGCGCTGAAATCAGGAACATCAAGCTGTCGACCGATTTGCCTGACCAGACCATTGTAGCGATAAACAGTCTGCTTCTTGAGCACAAGGTCATCTTCTTCCGTGACCAGGGTCATCTCGACGACGCCGAGCAGGAGCGCTTTGCTCTTCGTTTCGGGAGGCGTTCGCCATATCCGGAGGGAACGACGCCGATCCTCGACATTGATTCCACAGGCAGCGATATCCATGCCGACATTTGGCACGTCGATTGGTCCTGCATGGATGCCTATCCGAAAATTTCGGTGCTGCGAGGCGTTGTAATCCCGCCAGTCGGCGGCGACACGGTGTGGTCAAACACGGCAGCCGCCTATCTCGACTTACCGGTGCCGCTGCGACGGCTGGCCGACGATCTCTGGGCTGTTCACAGCTTCCCTGGATCTTATCTCAGGCCTTCTGCCGAGGCCCTTGCGGGACCGAGGATCGAGACCGAGCATCCCGTGGTACGCGTTCACCCGGAGACTGGCGAGCGCACGTTGGTGCTCGGCGTTTATGTAACACGTTTCGTTGGCGTCTCGAAAAATGACGGCCAGAGGCTATTCGATCTATTTGAGTCTCATATCACCGCGCAGGAAAACACGGTGCGCTGGAAATGGAAGAAGGGTGATGTCGCCATCTGGGACAATCGAGCCACGATGCATTGTGCGACCAAGGATTACGGGAACCAACGCCGCGTCGTTCGTCGCGCGACCATTGAGGGCGAGGTGCCTGTCAGTGTCGACGGCCGGCACAGCATTGCACGTTTCAAGTTTGTCGGGCGAAATGAGGAGAGATCCCATAACGAAGGTTAGACCTGCCCCCCTCGTGTCAAACGAGGAGAGGTGGCACCGATGTCTCAGCGCCTCCTGCATCGTCACGAATGATGGACGGAAGGCGCGCGCCGGGTGGTCCGGTAATCACCTCGGCTGTGCCTCAAGCAGATCGGCTATGTTCACCCAGGACCGGCCCATGACGTCTTAGGCCCGAGCGAACCAAATCGATTTCGGCACGGCCTTCGAGGAATTAGTCGCGCATGCCGGTTGGAATGTCTTGCCGGTCATGCGCTCGAGGACCGCGGCGATCACATGGTTGCGCCTTCCCGGCGCCGCCTCCATCAAGCGGAATGTATGCATCCGGTGAAGACCGCAGACGTGCGTATCCGGCGGCCATGAGGACCTGAGCACTGCGGTGCTGGCGTCAAGTTTTTGATGGGGAGACGCGATGATATTCTTCGAGGAGGAGTTTGACCTCCTCGATGCCTTCATCGGTGAAGGCCAAGATCCCGTCGTCATCGTTGGTGCCGTACACCCAGATGACGCCGTCCTCGGGCTCCAGACCGAGGGTCAGTTCCTGGATGAGCGCTTCGCTGACGCCGAGGTCCCTGGCGACACGTTCGAAGGTGTAGACGTGATACCCCTTTGCGCTGCATGAGCAGGCCGCCGCTGGTTGGGTCCGCAATTTTGCGGATCTCAATTCCACGGCAGCAAATCATCGATCCGATGGGCCGGATAGGCGGGCAGTCGGGCGAGGACGTCGGCGAGCCAGGCCTGCGGGTCGATATCGTTCATCTTGGCGCTGACGATCAGGCTGTAGAGAATGGCCGCGCGCTGTCCGCCGCGATCGGAACCGCAGAACGGCCAGGACTTTCCGATGCCGCGCAGGGCTCGCTCGGCTGCATTGTTGGATAGGCAGATCCGCCCATCGTCGAGGAACCGGGTGAAGGATGACCAGTGGCGCAGCATGTAGTTGAAGGCCTTGGTCAGGTCGTGCCCGCGCGAGAGCTTGTCGCGCGTCTCGATCATCCAGCGCTCGAGCTCGGTGACCAGCGGCGCGCTCCGCTCTTGGCGCACGACGTGGCGTTGGGCGGGCGACAGGCCGTTGATCGCGCGCTCGATATCGAACAGGGTATCGATGCGCTTCACGGCTTCGACCGCCAGCGGATAGACCAGGTTGGGCTTCTCGCCGTGTGCCTTCTTGCGCGCCGCCGCTTCGACATCGGCGAGCTCAAACACTTTGCGCCGGCTGTGGGCCCAGCAGCTGGCCTCCAGAACAGGCGCCGGCTGGCATAGAGATCACCGTAACCACCAAAGGCATCGGCCTGCAGAATGCCGCTCCAGCCGGCGAGATGCGCCGCGGGATGTTCGCCTCGACGATCGCGGGAATAGTAGAACACTGCCGCCGGCCGATCGGCGCCGCCGAACGGTCGGTCATCGCGCACATAGGTGCATAATCGGCCGGTATCGGTCTTGCCCTTGGCCAGGACCGGCACCGTCGTATCGTCGCCGTGGAGACCCGAAGCGGACAGCACATGGGCTTCGAGCCGCTTGAACAGCGGCATTAGCGCCGCGGCGCCGGCGCCGACCTGGTCGGCGAGCGTCGACAGGCTGAGCGGCACGCCTTCGCTATGGCGGCGATGTTCGCGAAGCGCTCGTGGTATTGTGGGAGGCATCGGAGCGGCTGTGTTCCAAACGGCTGCGGCCGTTGATACCTGTCTTGCCGCCAGCGCTTGAACGGCATGGCCGGCTAGAGCTCGATGCCGCGCTCCGCGGCAAGCTGCTGACAATGAGCCCGGCGACGATGGATCGGCTTTTGGCGGAGGTACGTGTTGTGGCTCGCGGCGGCCAGCGCCGGCGAGCAGGAATGAGTTCGGCGGTTCGCCGATCGGTGCCGGTGCGCACCTTCGGGGACTGGAATGATCCGCCCCCCCGTTACGTCGAGGTCGATTTCGCGGCGCATTCCGGCACATCTTCGTCCGGCAGCTTTGTGCAGACGATGGTGTTGACCGATATTGCCACGGGGTGGACTGAATGCGTTCCGGTCCGCACGCGCGACAGCGGCAATGTGATTGTGGCGATCAAGCAGGCCCGCTCGTTCTTTCCCTTCCCCCTGCTCGGCGTAGATTTCGACAACGACAGCGCCTTCATGAATGAGTTCGTCGTCTCCTAGTGCCGCAGTGAGGAACTGGAAGTGACGCGCTCGCGCGCCTATCGAAAGAATGACCAGGCGCATGTGGAGCAGAAGAATGGCGCCATCGTGCGTCGCCTGGTGGGGTATGGTCGGTTTGTCGGCGCGGAGGCGACGGCCGCGCTTGGTAAACTTTATGCTGTCGTGCGGCTTTACGGCAATCTGTTCCAACCGTCATTCAAGCTTCAGGAGAAGACGCGGATCGGCGCTCGTGTGATCAAGCGCTATCATCCCCCAGTTCCGCCTGCGGCCCGTGTCCTTGCACATCCGGGTGTGGCCGAGGCCGACAAGCAGCGGCTCCAGGCGATGATGGAAACCGCCGATCCCGTGCTGCTGTTTGCTGGTATCCGCGCCGCGCAGGAGGAGCTTGGGCGGCGGGTCGATCGTCGTGGCCTGAATGCGAGATTGGAGAGCCGGCCGTTATCGATCTCCAGCGCTTCGCCGCGAATCTGAAGACGGCCTGGAAGAGTGGCGAGACCCGACCAACGCATCGGCGGCCGTATCGGCGGACCAAACCCTATCCGAAGAGACCCAGCATGTACGAGCCGTTCGAGGCGCAGATCAAGGGATGGCTCGAGGAAGAGCCGGCGCTCTCGGCAGCAAGTGTGTTGCAACGCCTGACAAAGATCGACCCCTCGCGCTTTAAGGAAAAGAACCTGAGAATGGTGCAACGGCTTGTGAAGGTCTGGCGCATGGAAATGGCTGGGCTGATCATCCTCGATGGCGGTTGGATGAAGAGC
>SAQR01000076.1 GCA_004020365.1 Mesorhizobium sp. | reverse complement strand
GCTGCCAATCTCCCTCCTTGTGGGGGAGATGTCCGGCAGGACAGAGGGGGGCGCCGTAGAGCTCTCATCATCGAAGCTGAGCACCCACACAAGCGACGCGCAAGTCTGGAGAGGCCTCCTTAGGTCTCCAGCCAGGTGTCCGCCCAGTTCGACACCGCCCAGCGTGGGTTGTTGGCGACATTCGCAACCGTGTCTCTGGCAACGCTGATAAAACTCCATTCGGCGATATTGATCAGCGGCAGGTCGGCTGCGACCTTTTTTTGAAACTCCTTGTAAAGTTCCGTGCGCGCGGCGGGATCGAGCGTCTCGGACGCCTTGGCGATGAGGGCGTCGAGTTCGTCGTTCTTGTAGCCACCCTGGTTGGAGAACGGCACCCCGTCCGGGATGCCGCTCTGCACCAGGATGGTGGTCGAGATCGCCGGATCGCCGCGGAACACCGGCGGCCCGACCGCAAGGTCGAAGGTGTGGTCGGTGTAGACCGTCTTGATGTGCGCGGCCGAGTCGTTGTTGACCAGCTGGGCGTCGATGCCGATGGCGGCGAGCGCCTGGCGCAGATAATCGCCGAACTGTTTTGTTTCGTTGAAATAGGGCGCCGGCAGCAGCTTCAGTGAAAAGCGCTTGCCGTCGTCACCCCTGCTGTAGCCGGCTTCGTCGAGCAGGGCGTTGGCCTTGGCCACGTCGAAGGCATAAGTCGGCACATCGGCCGTATAGAACTGCGGATCGTTTTTCGGCACCGGGCCGGTGGCAGTGGCGGCATAGCCGAGGAACACCGTCTTGACGACGAAATCCTTGTCGATGGCGTGGGCGATCGCCCGGCGCACCTTCAGGTCGGCCAGCTCCTTGCGGCGATGGTTGATCTCGACGACGAGCTGATAGGTCAGCGCCTCATAACCCTTGGTGATCACCTTGAGGCCAGGCACTTTTGAGATGCGGTCGAGATCGGCCAGCGGCACCGCGGAAAAGGCGGCGAGCTGGATCTCTTCGGCCTCAAGCGCGCTTGCCGCCGAGGTGCGGTCGGGCAGCACCTGGTAGATGATCTCGTCGAGGTAAGGCTGGTCCTTGCCCCAATAGTTCCCATTCCTCTCCAGCCGGTAATATTCGCCTGGCTTGTGTTCGGCGAATTTGAACGGGCCGGTGCCGACAGGCGCATTGTTGGCCGGGTTCTCTTCGATCTTTCCCGTCTCGTAGATGTGCTTCGGCACCACGCTTGTCAGCGCCGGCAAGGCGTTGCGGATCAGCTGGAATGGTGTCGGCCTGGCGAATTTGAACACTGCGGTCGCCTCGTCCGGGATGTCGACTGCCTCCAGATCCTTGAACACGGTGCGGCCGAGATTCTGCAGCGGCTTCCAGATCTGCAGCGCCGAGAACGCGACGTCGGCGGAGGTAAAGGGTTTGCCGTCATGCCATTTGACGCCCTCGCGCAATTTGAACGTTACCGACAAGCCGTCAGCGGCGCCCTCCCAGCTTGTCGCCAGGCGGGGGTCGAGCCCGTCCTTGCCGTCAAAGGACGCCTCGGCCAGCGGTTCCACGATCTTGCTCGCAATGAAGAAGACGCCGTTGGACGCGACGATCGCCGGATTGAGGTTGCGCGGCTCGGAATCGGCGGCGACCACCAGGCGCCCGCCTTTCTTCGGCGTCTGTGCCCAGCCGATCGTCGGCAGCGCCGTCGAAGCCAGCAGGACTGCCGAACCGGCAAGTACGCTGCGTCTGGAAATCGTGACCTCTGACATGATCGAACTCCGTCCCTTTCAGCCACTCGGCCGGGTGGCCACTACCCTCGGACGCCAGATGGCATCCTTGCAAGAGTGATTATGAGCCTTGCCGAGGGTTTCGCCAGCGACGGATTTGGCGCATCCTCATGTGGCTTTGAAAATTTCGTCCGCTGGACCAGTTACAGGGAAGCGGTTCAATCCGACCTTATCTGGTAGGACCAGACTTATCTCGGTAAGACCAGACTGGAGACTGCCGCGATCCGAGCGGCCGGCCAGGGAATTCAGGGAGAGAAAGATGAACGTCGCCCCGGGTAAGAATGCCGTCAGCACCATCCCGTTCGACCACGCCAGAGTCGATCGGCTGATGGAGGAGGCCGGCATCGATGCGCTGCTCGCCACCTCCAAGCACAACACGCAATATCTGCTTGGCGGCTACAAGTTCATCTTCTTCGCCGCCATGGATGCGATCGGCCACAGCCGCTATCTGCCTGTTGTGGTCTACGAGAAAGGCGGGCCGGACCACGCCGCCTATATTGGCAACCGCATGGAGGGCGCCGAGCACCAGAACAACCCGTTCTGGACGCCGACCTTGCACGCCGCCTGCTGGGGCACGCTCGACGCCGCCAATCTCGCGGTCGAGCACCTGACGAAAATCGGCAAGGGCAACGCCCGCATCGGCATCGAGCCGGCTTTCCTGCCGTCGGATGCCTACACGTTGATCCGCAAGGCGCTGCCGGATGCCAAGTTGATCGATGCGACCGATATGCTGGAGCGGATGCGGGCGATCAAGACGGATGCGGAGCTGGAGAAGCTGCGCATCGCCTCTGAACTGATCACCGATTCCATGCTGGCGACTATTGCCTGGGCACGTGAAGGCACGACCAAGACCGAGATCATCGAGCAGCTGCGGCGCGAGGAGACCAATCGCGGTGCGCATTTCGAATATTGCCTGTTGACGCTCGGCTCCAGCCACAACCGCGCCGCCTCGCCGCAGGCCTGGAAGAAGGGCGAGGTGATGTCGATCGATTCCGGCGGCAATTATCACGGCTATATCGGCGACCTCTGCCGCATGGGCATTCTGGGCGAGCCGGATGCCGAACTCGAGGACCTGTTGGCCGAAGTCGAGGCGGTGCAGCAGGCGGCCTTTTCCAAGGTCAGGGCGGGCACTCTCGGTGGCGACATGATTTCTCACGCAGAAGGCGTGCTGAAAGCGTCAAAGGTCGCGCCCTACACCGATTTCTTCGCCCACGGCATGGGGCTGATCACCCATGAGGCGCCGTTCCTGATGACCAACCATCCGGTGACCTATGAAGGGACCTATGCCGAAAAGCCGCTGGAGAAAAACATGGTGCTCTCGGTCGAGACGACAATGCTCCACCCGACGCGCGGCTTCATCAAGCTGGAGGACACACTGGCGGTCACCGATAGCGGCTACGTCATGTTCGGCGATCGGGGCAGGGGCTGGAACAGAGGCGGGGTGGCATAATATCCCGCAAAGGGCGGCGCCGCGCTTGTGAATGGCGAAACCGTCAACGAGGGCGATCTTTCTCCCCGTTTACGGAGAGAAATGCCCGGCAGGGCAATGAGTGGCAGCGCTGCCCGAGAAAAGGTCATGCGCCCGGCGGCAGCAGCCTGAAATCCGGCAGGTCGCGCAGCGCCAGTTCCGGCCCGGCCGGCGAATAGACGACGAAGAGCTGCATGGGCGCGTCGCCGGTGTTCAGCGTCGAGTGGAAGCGGCTTTCCGGCACATAGATGGTGCAGCCGGGGCCGACCTTCTCAACGACCGGATTGCCGTCCTCGTCCTCGACCATCTGCTCGCCATTGCCTGAGATGACGAAGATGATCTCTTCCGCACCCGGATGGTTGTGGCGCGCGTGGCCCTTGCCGGACGGCAGGTCGACGACGCCGCCGGAAAAGCGCGCAGCACCATTCACCTCGGGCGCCACCGTCAGCGAGAGCTTGCCCCAGTCGAAGCCGAAGGCGCTGACATCCTTCGGGTAGACAAACACCTTGCTCTTGTCGGTCATCGTCTCAGCCCTTCTTTTTCTTCGCGGTCGTTTTGACGCCGCTTTTCTTTGTTTGCGCATCGGATTTTGTCAAAACCGGTTCCCACTTTTGGGTCCGCTGCTCCAGCGTGACCGCCTTGAAATCGGCAGTCTGCCTAGCGATCGCCGCTTCCGCCGGCAGCCGCTCCATCGAGCTTGCCCCGTAAAAGCCGTGCAGGCCCTTGCAGCGTTCGAGGATGTAGCGGGCATCGTCCGGCATCGAGATCGGCCCGCCATGGCAAAGCAGGATGACATCCTTGCGCACGCCACGCGCCGCTTCAGCGATGGCGTCGATCTCCGTCACGCAGTCGTCGAGCGATTTGGCCGAAGTCGCGCCAATCGAGCCGCCGGTGGTCACCCCCATATGGGCGACGACGACGTCGGCGCCGGCCTTGGTCATGGCGCGCGCCTCATCGGGGTTGAAGACATAGGGCGTGGTCAAGAGATCAAGCTCGTGTGCCGCGGCAATCATGTCGACCTCGAGCCCGAAGCCCATGCCGGTTTCTTCGAAACTCTGCCGCATCTGGCCGTCGAACAGGCCGATGGTCGGAAAGTTCTGCACGCCGGAAAAACCCATCGTCTTCAGCTCGGCCAGCAGCAGCGGCATGATGACGAACGGATCGGTGCCGTTGACGCCGGCCAGCACCGGCGTCTTCTTCACCACCGGCAGCACCTCGTAGGCCATTTCCTTGACGATCTCGTTGGCGTTGCCATAGGCGAGCAGGCCGGCGGCCGAGCCGCGCCCGGCCATGCGATAGCGGCCGGAATTGTAGATGATGATCAGGTCGATGCCGCCGGCCTCCTCGGCCTTGGCCGACAGACCGGTGCCGGCGCCGCCGCCGACGATCGGCACGCCGCCGGCAATCATCTTGCGGAACTTTTCCAGGATCTTCTTGCGCGGTATGGCGGGCATGGCTTCGTCTCTCACTGTCTGGCGATGTCGAGAAAAGCCGCAACCGCAGCCTTGGCGAATTCGGGATCGTTGATGTGCAGCGGCAAGCGGATCACGCGACGCGTGTTATCCGGCATGATGGTGCGCTCGATGGCCTCAAAAAGTGCTGCATCGGCCTCGGGGTCGAAGAAGGCGCCGCCTTCGATGTCGAGCGCCGAAACGCCTTTTTCGGGAATGAGGAACCGGACCGGTCCCTCGCAGAGGCTCAGTCTGGCGCCGATCCATTCGCCGATCCTGCGGCTTTCGTCAGGCGTCGTGCGCATCAGCGTCACGTTCGGATTGTGCTCGTAAAACAGCCGCCCGCTATAGCGTTCCGGAATAGTCGAGGGCGCCCAGAAATTCACCATGTCGAGTGCGCCGACCGAGCCGACATAGGGCAGTTTCGTGCGGGCGATCGCGCCGAAACGGTCTTCGGTTGCCGGCAGAACGCCACCAAACAGGAGGTCGCAGACTTCTGTCGTCGTGATGTCGATGACGTCGGACAGCAAGCCGCTGTCGGCCAGCTTCTCCATGGTGCGGCCGCCGGTGCCGGTCGCGTGGAAGACCATGCAGTCATAGGTCGAACGAAGCTCTTCGGCGATGGACGTCACGCATGGCGTGGTGACGCCGAACATGGTGAGCCCGATCGATGGTTTGCCGTCGGGCAGCGGCGCCGGTTTCGCAGACATGGCTGCTATCGCCTGGGCGGCGTTGTGCAGCACGACGCGAGACAGCCGGTTCAGGCCGGCCATGTCGGTCACCGACGGCATCATGACGATGTCGGAGACATCGACATAGGGCGCGGTGTCGCCCGAGGCGAGCGTCGAAACCATGATCTTGGGCAGGCCGAGCGGCAGCGCGCGCATGCCGGATGTGATGATCGAAGTACCGCCGCCACCGCCGATGCCGATCATGCCGGATATATCGGTGCGCGACTGGACAAACCGGGTGAAGGCGATGGTCATTGCCGCCACCGCGGTGCCGCGGTCGTCGCTGCCCAGCACGGCACTGCTGCCACCAGGATGGTGGCCGGCGACCTCTTCGGCCGAGACATCGACCGGCACGGTCGCGTTGCGCGTTCCGACGTCGACGCGGGCGACAGCAGCACCGGTGGCGGCGACCGCATCGGCCAGAAAAGCGAGTTCCTCACCCTTGGTGTCGGCGGTGCCCACCACATAGACGCGCTTCATTGCGTTTCCCCGGTTCGAGGCGCACTCGGCGTTGCTGCCGGCCGCTCTTTTGCCCCGGCCGTTCGGCAGCGCGAAAGGCCATTGCAATTTTTTGAGACGTGCGTATCATATTGACATGAATGTCTCACGTCAACCAGTGGCAGTGCCCGACGATGCCGGTTCTGGAGCGGCGCGCGGGCCGCGCGCCCGCACAAGGCGGCTGATGCTGGAGACGGCAACAAGGCTGATGCAGGCGGGCGCCACGCCCTCGGTCAGCGAGGTCGCCGAAGCGGCGGAAGTCTCCCGCGCCACCGCCTATCGGTATTTTCCAAGCCAGGCGGCGCTGGTGCAGGCGGTGGTCGATGAAGGGCTGGGGCCGATCCTCACCTGGAAATCGGCCTCGGCCGATCCCGAGCGCCGCGTCGCCGAACTGTTCGACACGGCCATGCCGCGCATCGAAGCCTTCGAGGCGACGTTCAAGGCGGCGCTAAAACTGTCGCTCGACCAGTGGGCGCGGCGGCAAGCCGGCACGCTGGACGGCGAGCCGGCCTTCACGCGCGGCCATCGCATCGATCTGCTCAAGGACGCGATCGCACCGCTCAAGCACCGGCTGCCGCCACGCGAATTCAAGCGCCTGGCACAGGCCCTTTCGCTGATCTTCGGCGTCGAAGTGCTGATCGTGCTGAAGGACATATGGGGGCTGGACAGCCGCAAGATGATGTCGGTAGCGCAATGGGCAGCCGGCGCCCTGGTGCGGGCTGCGGTGATGGAATCGATGACTGGAGGAGGCAGAAGCGCGCCGGCGACAGCTGCGGAATAGTATCGATCTGGTTCGACCAGATGGGGATGCCTACTACTGATAATAGTCGGCGTGCCGTACCGCGAACAAGAGCCTTGCGTATCAACGAGTAGGAAAATTTAAGAAAAACAGACAGATGTTGCTGGAATCTGCTTGTCTGAGGCCCTGCCATCGTCCAAGAAAGAGCTTGACGTGCGTCCGAAATTGGTAATACCAGATCAGGACAATATAGCGGATCGAAAGTGAGGGCTGCGATCCAATTCCGGCTGGGCGAGGAGGCTCGAAAACCGGAACGGCGCCATCACGGAAGGAACTACCAGGGCCGGCGTCGCCGCCGGCTCGGATGATACGGTAGAATGCGCACAAGGGAGGAAATCATCATGCGCAAGACAGTGACCAGCATGCTTGCTGGTATCGGCTTAGTGCTCGCCTGCGGAACATCCGTCTACGCGCAGGATAAGGAACTCACCATCTTCTGGGCTGAATGGGATCCGGCGAATTATCTGCAGGAACTCGTCAACCTTTACGAGGCCGAGAGCGGCGTGAAGGTCACGGTCGAGACGACGCCATGGTCGGATTTCCAGACCAAGGCGTTCACCGAGTTCAACGCCAAGGGCAGCGCCTATGACATGGTCGTCGGCGACTCTCAGTGGATCGGCGCGGCCTCCGAGGCCGGTCATTATGTCGACCTCACCGACTTCTTCAACAAGCACAATCTGAAGGAAGTGATGGCGCCGGCGACGGTGAAATACTACGCCGAATATCCGTCCAACTCCGGCAAATACTGGTCGATCCCGGCCGAGGGCGATGCGGTCGGCTGGTCCTATCGCAAGGACTGGTTCGAAGACCCGAAGGAGATGGAAGCCTTCAAGGCCAAATACGGCTACGATCTCGGCGTGCCGAAGGACTGGAAGCAACTGCGCGACATCGCCGAATTCTTTCACCGTCCCGACGAAAAGCGCTACGGCGTCGCCATCTACACCGATAACTCCTACGATGCTCTGGTGATGGGCGTCGAAAACGCCATTTTCTCGTTCGGCGGTGAGCTTGGCGACTATGCCACTTACAAGGTCGACGGGATCATCAACTCCGAGCAGAACGTCAAAGCGCTCGAGGCCTACAAGGAGCTCTATTCCTTCACCCCTCCTGGTTGGGCCAAAGCGTTCTTCATCGAGGACAACCAGGCGATCACCGAGAACCTGGCGGCGATGAGCATGAACTACTTCGCCTTCTTCCCGGCGCTGATCAACGAAGCCTCGAACCCGAATGCCAAGGCCACCGGCTTCTTCGCCAACCCTCCAGGACCGAACGGCGACCAGTTCGCCGCGCTCGGCGGCCAGGGCATCTCCGTCGTTTCCTATTCGCAGAATCAGGAAGAGGCGATGAAGTTCCTGGAATGGTTCATCAAGGACGAGACGCAGAAGAAATGGGCGGAACTCGGCGGTTACACGGCAAGCGCCAAGGTGCTCGAGTCGCCTGAATTCCAGAACGCTACGCCTTACAACAAGGCCTTCTACGAGACCATGTTCAAGGTGAAGGACTTCTGGGCGACGCCGGAATATGCCGAGCTGCTCATCCAGATGAACCAACGCGTCTATCCGTACATCACCGGCGGTCAGGGCACGGCCAAGGAAGTGCTCGATGCGCTCGCCGCCGACTGGAACGCGACGTTCAAGAAATACAACCGCGTGAAGTAAACGGCACTAACGCTCGGAGGGGGCGGGAGCCCGCCCCTTCCGTTTTCTTTTCCGGAGGAACGGGCCTTGGCCACTGCAGTCATGACCACGCTGGATCCCAAGTCGCGCTCCGCCGCCCGCGGCATGAGTGACCTTTCGATCCGCAATCTCTTCATCATTCCGACGATCGTCTTCCTGATCGTCTTCAATATCTTTCCACTGCTCTATTCGCTCGGCTATTCGTTCACCGACTTTCGCGCTTCGAGCCCCGCGGCCGCCAATTTCGTCGGACTGCAGAATTACCGCGAACTGCTCAACGATCTGTTCATCTGGTCGAATTTCGCCATCACCGCCAAATATGTCATCGTCTCCGTGGTCGGCCAGGTCGTCGTCGGCTTCGGCGTGGCGTTGCTGCTCAACCGGGATATCCCGTTGAAGGGCCTGCTGACGACACTGCTGCTGTTGCCGATGATGCTGTCGATGGCTGTCGTCGGCCTGTTCTGGAAGCTGCTCTACGATCCGTCCTTCGGCATCATCAACTATACGCTCGGCCTCGGCTCCTTCGAGTGGCTGTCCAACCCCGACATGGCGCTCTACGCGGTTGCCATCACCGACATCTGGATGTGGTCACCCTTTGTCATGCTGCTGTCGCTCGCCGGCCTGTCGGCGGTGCCGAAGCACCTCTACGAGGCGGCCGCGATCGACCGCGCCGGCTCGTTCTACACGTTCTTTCGCATTACGCTGCCCCTGGTCGCGCCGATCCTGATGATCGCGATCATCTTTCGCACCATGGAGGCGTTCAAGACCTTCGATCTTGCCTACATCCTGACCAGCCAGCCAACCACCGAGGTGATCTCGATCCGGCTCTACAAGATGGCGTTCCAGGAATGGCAGACCGGGCGCTCCTGCGCGCTCGCCTACATCGTGCTGATCATGATCCTGGCGATCACCAACATCTACGTCAAATACCTGAACAAGGTGAAGGAGCGCTAGAATGGCCGCTGTCACCACCTCTGCCGAGCGCTCGCTCAACAAGCTCGCCATCGTTGGCGTGCTGATCGTCACGATCATCTTCCTGGCGCCGATCTACTGGATAGCCTCGACGGCGTTCAAGCCGCGCAACCTGGCCACCACCATCCCGCCGACGGTGGTCTTCCAGCCGGAGATATCGCCCTTCGTCAAGCTGTTCACCAAGCGCTCGCAACTGCGCACAGCGCCGACGCCGGAACAATACGCCGCCGCCCCGTGGTGGGAACGGCTGGTGTTTGACGGCGGCGAGAAGGTGGTGCGCTCGGGCAGGGGCGAGGTGCAGTGGTCCGGCTACCCGAGCCGCTTCATGAATTCGCTGATCGTGGCCATCACCTCAACGATCCTCGCCGTCGGCATGGGCACTTTCACGGCCTACGGGTTTTCGCGCTTCAAGATAAAGGGGGAACAGGACCTGCTCTTCTTCATCCTGTCGACGCGCATGCTGCCGCCGGTGGTGGTGGCAATCCCGATGTTCCTGATGTACCGGGCGGTCGGCCTCAACGACACGCATTGGGGCCTGATCATCCTCTACACCGCCTTCAACCTCAGCTTCTCGGTCTGGCTGATGAAGGGGTTCATGGACGAAATTCCGAAGGAATACGAGGAGGCGGCGCTCGTCGACGGCTACACACGCATGGAGGCCTTCTTTAAGATCGTGCTGCCGGAGGCGGCCACCGGCATCGCCGCCACCGCCGTGTTCTGCTTCATCACCGCTTGGAACGAATATGCCTTCGCGCTGATCATGACCAACCGGCGTGCCCAGACCGCGCCGCCGTTCATTCCAAGCCAGGTCGGTTCCGGCCTGCCCGACTGGACGGTCATCGCGGCCGGCACCTTCCTGTTCCTGCTGCCGGTCGCCATCTTCACCTTCCTGTTGCGCAACCACCTCCTGCGCGGCATGTCCTTCGGAGCGATCCGCAAATGATCCGCCATGCTACAATCCAGCGCACGGCCGAGATCGTGATGGTGCTCGGCATCATCGCGCTCTGCCAGCCGTGGAATCTCTTCCTGCACCGCTATGGGCTGACGATCATCATCGTCGGGCTGCTGACGTTCATGATCACCGGCTGGGTCGGTCCAAGGCAGGAGCCGCAGGCGACCAGCGCGCCGGAAAAAGAAGGTCACGCATGACCCAGATCGAGCTTCGTGGCGTCCAGAAATTCTTTGGCGCCGTCCAGGTCATCAAGGACCTCAATCTCAAGATCGACGACAACGAGTTCATCGTGCTGCTCGGCCAGTCGGGCTGCGGCAAGACGACGACGCTTCGCGCCATCGCCGGGCTGGAAACGATCGACGGCGGCGATGTCCTCATCGATGGCAAGCCGGTCCAGCATCTCAAGGCTGCCGACCGCGACATCGCCATGGTTTTCCAGTCGTTCTCGCTCTATCCGCATATGAGCGTCTACGAGAACATCGCTTTTCCGTTGCGCGCCATGCGCAAGAGCAGAGCGGAGATCGACGGCGAGGTGCGCTCGGTCGCCAAAGTGCTGCAGATCAACGATCTGCTCGGCAAGAAGCCGTCGGCGCTGTCGGGTGGCGACATGCAGCGCGTGGCAATCGGCCGGGCGCTGGTGCGGCGGCCGAAGGCGATGCTGATGGACGAGCCGATCGGTGCACTCGACGCCAAGCTGCGCGAGGAGATGCGCGCGGAGATCAAGCGGCTGCACATCAAGCAGGGCTCGACCACCATCTACGTCACCCACGACCAGATCGAGGCGATGAGCCTTGCCGACCGCATCGTCATCATGCATGAGGGCGTTCTGCAACAGGTAGGCAGCCCATCGGAAGTGTATAAGCACCCGGCCAATCTGTTCGTCGCGCAATTCGTCGGCTCGCCGGTGATGAACGTCGCCAACGCAGCGGTGACGATGAACGGCTCGGGCGCCAGGGTCACCGTCAACGGGGCCGCGGAAGGGTTCCTTTTCCCGGCCGAACTGGTCGGCCAGCTCGACGCCGCGAGCGCCGGGCAGGACCGCCTTGCACTCGGCATCCGCCCCGAAGGCGTGATGGTTTCGCGCGAGCCGGCGGACGGTTATCTGCCGGTCGAGGCGCACATCATCGAACCGCTTGGCTCCTACGATATCGTCGACCTCAAGGTCGGGACCCAGATGTTGCGCGCCCGGACCCGTTCCGGTTTCGTCGGCAAGGCGGGGGTCCAGGTCTTCGCCAGGCTGGACCCGGCGCAGGCGCATTTCTTCGACACGGCAAGCGGCAATTCGCTGGGGGTGAGACTCTGATGGCCCATATCCAGCTCAAGAACATCTCGAAAACATTCGGCAATCACACCGCATTGACCGGGCTCAATCTCGATATTGCCGACGGCGAGTTCTTCGTCCTGCTCGGCGAGACCGGCGCCGGCAAGACGACGACGCTGCGCATGATCGCCGGCCTGGAAAAGCCGGACGAGGGGCAGATACTCATCGACGGCGCCGATGTCGCTGACTGGGGTGCGGCCGAGCGCGACGTGGCGCTGGTTCTGCAGCAATACTCGCTCTATCCGCGCTATACGGTGCGCGAGAATCTCGAATTCCCGCTGAAGCCGAAAATCCGCCGCATCGAGCCCGACGAGATCAAGACCCGGGTCGATCGCGTTGCCAAGACCTTGCGTATCGAGCATCTGCTCGACCGCAAGACGGATCGCCTCTCTGGCGGCGAGATGCAGCGCGTCTCGATTGGTCGCGCCATCGTCAGGAAACCGCGCGTATTCCTGATGGACGAGCCGCTGTCGGCGCTCGACGCCAAGCTGCGCGAGGCGCTGCGCACCGAGCTGAAGAACATCCAGATGAACCTTGGCCAGACCTTCCTGTTCGTCACGCACGATCAGATCGAGGCGATGTCGATGGGCGACAAGGTTGGCGTGCTCAACCATGGCCGCATCGTCCAGACCGGCACGCCGTACGAGATCTACAACAATCCGCGCGACACCTATGTGGCGAGCTTCGTCGGTTCGCCGCCGATGAACCTCATCGACGGCAAGCTCGTCGACGGCCGCGCGGTGATGGCGCCGCTGAATTTCGAACTGCCTTTTGCGGGGGGCGCCAGGACGAGCGCTTCGACCGACGGTCGCCCGCTCGTCTTCGGTATTCGTCCCGAGGATGTCTATCTCGAGAGCGGGGCACCGGTGGAAGCGCGCGTCCACGATGTCGAGAACCATGGCGTCGAAAAGATTTTGACGCTGCGGGTCGGCGACGCCATGCTGCGGGCCACGGTGCCGGCCAGAACCGATGTCGAGATCGAGCAGCCGGTGCGCTTTGCCTGGGATCCGGACAAGGTGGTGCTGTTCGACAAGGCTAGCGGGATAAGCCTTCGTCACGCCGGATGAAGTGCGTCGGACGCTTGCGGCGCTTACAGCAAGCGCAGTGCCGGTTTGGCCTGCATCGGCGAGAAATGAGGCAGCCTGTCCAAGCTTAGCCGGCTTGGCCGGTCTCGGCCTGTTCCTCGGCGCGAAAATGGCTGGGAGCCGATCCGATGACGCGCTTGAACGCCCGACTGAACGACGCGTCGGATTCATAACCCAGGCGTGCGGCGACTACGGAAATCTTCAGCCGGTCGCGGACCAGCCATTGCCGTGCCTGGTGCATTCTCACCTGGGTGACATATTTGGCCGGCGTTTCGCCGACGATCGTCGCGAAGCGCTCGGCGAAGCCCGAACGGGAGGCGCCCATCATCCTGGCCAGGGTCTCCACCGTCCAGTCGCGGTCCGGTTCGAGATGGATCGCGGCCAACACGCGCCCGATCTCGCGATCCCTCACCGCCGCAATCCATCCGGACGAGTCGCCGCACCCGCGCTCGACCCATGAGCGGATGACGGTGGCGGCCAGCACATCGGCAAGCCGTGCCAGAATGCCGCCGGAGCCGACGCGCTCCATCGTCACTTCGCGGGCCATCGCCTCCAGCAGATGCGGGATGCCGGGTTCATAGGCTTCCAACTCGTGCGCGCGCATCACGTCCGGCATCATGCCGAGCAATGGGTGCAGACCGTCGAGATTGAAATACATGCTGCCGAAAAACAGCAGCGTCCCCGGCCGGCAACCTTCATTGGACAGGCAGTAGACGTTCTTGCAGAGCTCGGCGACCTCATAGCCCTGGATCGGCGAAGCCTCGGTGCCCGGTTCGCTCGCCAGGACGTGTGCCGCGCCGCGCGGCAGCAGCACCGCGTCGCCCGCCTTGAGCTCAACCCATTCGCCGGACGGCTGCAGCAGCCAGCATCCCTTGCGGCCGACGAAATGAAACCGCGCCGCCGTCTGGGCCGGAAACTCGAGGCCCCAAGGCTCTCGCATTTCACAGCGGCCGTATTCGACGCCGTCGAGCCTTAACCCGCGCAATATGTCTGTCAGCGGATCGCCGGTGACCGGAACTTTGGACGAATGATCAAGCATGATGGTGTTTCTAGCATGGAAACTCCAGACGGTCACTCCCTATGTTGCACTGCAGGCAGATGCTGCGCTGCAACCAGATCGGAGATCCCATCATGACCGAACCCGCGACAGGCGTCATGTCAGCCGTTCTCGATCCCGCGGAAACCGGCGAACGAGCCGAGCCGGCGTGGGGAGCGGTCGTATCGCTCGCGCTCGGTGTGTTTGGGCTGGTGACCGCAGAATTCCTGCCTGCCAGCCTGCTGACGCCGCTGGCGCAGGACCTCGGCATATCGGAAGGCACTGCCGGCCAGGCGGTGACAGCGACGGCTATTGTCGGCGCGATAGCCGCTCCGACCATGGCTATCATCACCAGACGGCTGGATCGCAGGCTGGTGATGTGGGCGCTGACGGTGCTGCTGATCCTGTCGAACCTGCTGGCAGCGTTTGCGTCCTCGCTTTCCGTTCTTCTGCTCGCCCGCATCATACTCGGCGTCAGCCTCGGCGGCTTCTGGTCGATGTCGGCAGCCATGGCGATGCGGCTCGTTCCGATGCGGCTAATGCCACGCGCCATGTCGATCATCCTCACCGGCGTTTCGGTGGCGACCGTCTGCGCGGCCCCGGTCGGCGCCTATGTCGGCGACGTCTGGGGATGGCGAACGGCCTTCATGATCGCGGCTGTTGTCGGCGCCCTGGCGCTGCTGGTGCAGATCGCCACCCTTCCGAAGCTGCCGCCGGCAGGCGTGGCGAGCTTTCGGACCCTGTTTGAAGTGCTGAAGCGGCCGATGATCAGGGTTGCGCTTCTGGTGGTCCTGCTGGTCGCCTCGGGACATTTTGCCGGCTTCACCTATGTCCGTCCGTTTCTCGAGAAGGTGCCCGCGCTGGATATCGAGACGATCTCGCTTGTGCTGCTCGCCTATGGCATCGGCGGTTTCTTCGGCAATTTTGCCGGCGGGTTCATGGCCGAACGCAGCCTCAAGACCGCCGTCGGCCTGGCGCCGCTGCTGATTGCTGTGGCAGCCGCCTTGCTGCTTACTCTCGGCGCCTCGCCAGTCGTTGCGGCGATAGCCGTGGCCGCCTGGGGTTTTGCTTTCGGCGCGGTCCCTGTCGGGCTGCAGACCTGGCTGGTGCGAGCCGCTCCCGACCAGGCTGAAAGCGCCGGCGGGCTAATGGTCGCCACGTTCCAGGTGGCCATCGCACTGGGCGCGGTTTTCGGCGGGCTGCTAGTCGACAATGCCGGCGTTGCCAGCGCTTTCGCCTATTGCGGGATCGCGACCTTGCTGGCGGCCTTGGCGGCGTTTTTGCTTGGCCCGAGAAGCGCAACCTAAGCCATCCGCATGTGCGTCCAACGTAGGACACCGCTTGTCTCCACGAAAATGGCCCGAAAATCGGTTATGGTTTTCGGGCCATGGCGATTGCGGCGACGAAACGGCCCAGACTGTCTTCGACGTAGCATGCAACTTCGACTTTCGGGTCGAAACTCCACCAAAGCAGCGAACCTTGCCAGTGCGATGCCATCAGCAGGCCGATGTCCAAAGGCGTGTTGGCGACCGAAGCAAAGCAAGAGTCGAGGATGCTGCACAGAGAGGCCTTCCACGACGCCCCGCGCGCGCGAAGCACCGGATCGCGCAGATCTTCGCGCAGGACGAGCAGGCCCTCGGCATAGGATTCGATGCCGCCATAGTCACGCGACAGCGCCACCAGCAACTCGATCGCGCCAGCAGGGGTTCTCTGTATCGCGTCTGCGAGCCTTGTCGTCTTCTCGTCCAGCCTGTCCCATGCCTGCAGCAAGGTTCTTTGTCTGAGCGCAGCCTTGTTCTTGAAACGCTGCACCAGGGTCGAGCCGGAAAGCCCGCAAGTTTTGGACAGCCGCTCAAATGTAAGTGCCTCCGGGCCATGGCTGTGAATCAGCCGGTGCGCCGCTTCCAGCACGTGCTCGTCGGATTGCGTTTTTCGCCGAGGCATCTTGACACCCGTTTATAACCGAATGATCATTTATATAACGTGGCATAGAAGAAGGCCAGCGTTGGTTGGTCAGAGCGTTGGATGGTGAGAATCTGGGGAGTTCAATGACGCTTGAGGGAAAAGTCGCTTTGGTCGCTGGCGCAACGCGCGGTGCGGGAAGAGGCATTGCGGTCGAACTGGGTGCCGCGGGCGCGACGGTTTATGTCACCGGGCGGACGACACGCATGCATCAGTCCGAATACGCCCGCCCGGAAACCATCGAGGAAACGGCGGAGCTTGTTTCAGCGCAAGGCGGCCATGGCATCGCTGTGCAAGTCGATCATCTGGTTGCCGAACACGTGTGCAAGCTGGTCGACCGGATACGTGCCGAGCAGGGCCGCCTCGATGTGCTGGTCAACGACATCTGGGGCGGCGAGAAACTGTTCGAATGGAACAAGCCGGTCTGGGAGCATGATCTCACGAATGGTCTGCGCATGTTGCGGCTGGGCATCGACACGCATCTGATCACCGCGCATTACGCGCTGCCGCTTCTGATCGAGCGCCCGGGCGGCCTGCTGGTCGAAGTCACCGACGGCACAGCCGAGTATAATGCACACCACTATCGGCTTTCCCCGTTCTATGATCTCGCCAAAGTGTCGGTGACCCGCATGGCCTGGGCCCATGCCCAGGACCTTGCCCCGCACGGTGCCACCTCGATTTCGCTGACACCCGGCTGGCTGCGTTCGGAAATGATGTTGGAAGCTTTTGGAGTGACGGAGGACAACTGGCGTGATGCGACAGCGAAAGTGCCGCATTTCGCCATCTCGGAGACGCCGCGCTTCGTCGGCCGCGCGGTGGCGACGCTTGCGGCGGACCCGGATCGTTCGCGCTGGAACGGACAGTCGCTGTCGAGTGGCGGGCTGGCGCAGATCTACGGCTTTACCGATCTCGACGGCTCGCGGCCCGACGCGTGGCGCTACGTTCCCGAGGTTCAGGACGCCGGCAAACCAGCCGATGTGACTGGCTATCGCTAGAGCTATCGCTGTCAGTGTGCAGGCTGTTCGGGCGACAATAAAAAAGTACACTGTGCCATGCAATCAGCCCGCGACCGCCTCGAAGCCGTCCTTTCGCGTCTCGCCGTCCGTGCCGACTATGAAAGCGTGTTGGTAAAACTCTATCCGGAAGCTGCACGGGCAGCGGCCGACGCCGCCGATGCCAGGCGAAAAGCCGGCGTGACGCTCGGGCCGCTCGACGGAACAATTCTGTCGATCAAGGACCTGTTCGATGTTGCCGGCGAGCCGACCACGGCCGGTTCGTTGCTGCTCAGCACCGCGGCGCCGGCGCTGCGGGATGCCGTCATCGTGCGACGGCTGCGGCAAGCAGGCGCGGTGATCTTCGGCAAGACCAACATGACCGAATTCGCCTTCACCGCGATCGGCGTCAACCCGCACTACGGCACGCCCGGCAATGCTACCGACGCCGGCCGGATTGCCGGCGGCTCATCCTCCGGCGCCGGTGTTTCCGTTGCCGAAGGCACCAGCGAGATCTCGATCGGTTCCGACACCGGCGGCTCGGTGCGTATTCCGGCGGCGCTGAACGGTATCGTTGGCTTCAAGCCGACGGCGCGGCGCATATCCCGCGTTGGCGTCTTTCCGCTGTCCGAGACGCTGGACTCCGTCGGCCCGCTTGCGCGCACCGTCGCCGAATGTGCGGCAGCCGATGCGGTGATGGCGGGCGAAGAGTTCGCGGCACTTGTTCCGCTTTCGCTTGCCGGACTGCGCATCGGCATTCCACGCGGCGTGCTGTTCGAGGATACGGAAGAGGTCTCGGCGGCATTCGAGCGATGTGCTTGCAAGCTGGAACGCGCCGGTGCAAGCCTCGCCGATCTATCGATCGACGACCTCGTTGCCGATTTGCGCGCGGTAACCAGGCGGGCCTCGATCGCGGCAATGGAGGGTGCCGAGGTCCATGCAGATTGGCTTGCAGAAGGTGCGGCGACGCCGGTCGATCCACGGGTGAGCGGGCCATTGTCGCGCGCTGCCGCGGTTCCGGCCACGGCCTATATAAGGGCAATCCGCCGCCGCACCGCGCTTGTCGCGGCCATGGACGAGCGGCTGGCGTCTGTCGATGTGCTGGCCCTGCCGACCACGCCGGTCACCGCGCCGACCATCGTGTCGATGACCAGCGACGAAGCTCTGTGTGAGCGCACGGAAGGCCTTCTGCTGCGCAATACGCAGGTCGCCAACCAGTTCGACCTCTGTGCGATCTCGCTGGCGATGCCGGCAATGCCGCGCCCGGCCGGACTGATGCTGGTGACGCGCCACGGCGACGACCAGCGGCTCCTGCGCATCGCGGCGGGAGTCGAGGCACTGCTTGGCCGTTGAGGCGCCGTCAGGCGTCGGCCGGGAACCGCCGCCGGTAATGCTCGACCACTTCGGGATTACGCAGGTTGACCGGCAATTTGTTGGCCAGCACCAGCAAGGTTTCATCAGCCGAACCGACGCCCATGCGCATCATCGACTGCTCGGTGATGCCGGCCATGTGCGGCGTGACGATGACATTGTCGAAGCCGAAATAGGGGTGATTGGGCGGCAGCGGCTGCGTCGCAAAGACATCGAGCGCGGCACCGCCGATGCGGTCCCTTTGCAGCGCTTCGATCAGCGCGTCGTCGTCGATCACCGGCCCGCGCGAAATGTTGATCAGCAGCGCGTGCGGCTTCATTCGACCGATGCGCTCGCGGTTGATCAGGCCGCGCGTCTCCGGTGTCAGCGGGCAGCACAGAACGATGACGTCGCTCTGCGCGACCAGCGCATCGATCGACAGGAAGCCGACCCTGTCCGGCGCCGGCTTCATGCTGCGCGTCGTCGCCACCACGTTAAGGCCGAAACCATGCGCCGCGATGTGGCCGACCGCCTGTCCGATGGCACCGAAGCCGACTATGCCGATGGTCTTGCCGGCGAGCTCGCTGGCGAGAATGGTGTGGTCGCGACCGGCCAGCCAGCCCTTCGCCCGCAAGTCGCGATCGACCATGCGGAAACGACGCAGCAGCGCCAGCGCCGCGAACATCACGTATTCGGCGACCGAGCGGGCATTGACCGCCGGCACGTTTGCCACCAGCACGCCGGCCGCCGTGGCGGCTTCCATGGGAACCATGTCGAGCCCGGCGCCGTGGCGGATTGCCGCCCGGAGCTTCGTCGCCCCCTCGAAAAGCGCTGATGGCAGCGGGGCGCGAACGATGATGATATCGGCATTCCTCGCCTCAGCCGCCAGCGTGTCCGCATCGAGGGCGGAGGCGACGACGAGTTCGCCGGCGCCGGTCAGCATGGCGGAGGCGCGCGGGTGCAGCGTGTGTGTCGTCAGGATTTTAGGCATGTCAGACCGGTTCGAGCGCTGGGCTGTGAGGTTCTGCCCCACCACCCTCGATCAGGCCTTTCCAGTAGCTTTCCGCGCCTTGCAGATGGGCGCTCATCAGCGCCTGGGCGAGATTGCCGTCGCGGCGCAGCAGCGCCTCGTAGATCTGGATGTGCTCGGCATGCGAGCGCATGCTGCGTTCGGGGTCGTTGAAGTAGATCGGCAGGCGTTGCTCGCCCATCGAGTAGTAGAGGCTGCATATGTTGTGAAAGACGCTGTTCTTGGTTGCCCGCACGATCTCGAGGTGAAATTCGCGGTCCTCTTTGGCGAGGCCCTCGCCCGCCGCAATGCGGTCTTCCGAAGCTTTCAGAATTTCGCGCAGCCGTTCGAAATTCTCCTCGGTGGCGCGCGAGCAGGCAAGCTCGGCGGCCTTGATCTCATGGATCTTGCGCAACTCGACCGTCTCGTAGATCTGGATCGGATCGAGCGGCAGGCCGGCCCGCGCAAAAAGCGCCATCGCCTCGACGCTGGCCTGCTTGGTGTCGATGTAGATGCCGGACTTGGCCCGGCGCTCGACGATGCGCATGGCTTCAAGGATGGCCAGCGCCTCGCGAATCTGGCCGCGGCTGACGGCGAAATGCTCCGCCAGTTCTCGCTCCGACGGCGTTCGGCCGGTCGCCTTGTCGGAGTGCGAGAACAGATAGGCGGCGAGTTCCGCGAGAAGGTTCTTTTCTTTCATGATCAGCCGCGTAGCGCGTGCGCCTCCAGGAACCGTTCCGAAAGGGTGAATCCCAGTCCAGGCTTCTCGGGGATCGCTATCATACCGTCCTTTGCTTCGACAGTCTCCTCGATCAGATCGTGGATCATCGGATTGGCGCCGAGCGAATATTCGACGGTAAAGCTAGCCGGCGAAGCAGCGCAGACATGCAGCCCGGCAAAGAAGCAAGGCGCGCCGGCCCACAGATGTGGCGCGAAGCGCAGATTGAATGCGCTGGCGATGGTGCCGATCTTCATCGCCTCGCTGATGCCGCCGCAGAAGGCGGGGTCAGGCTGGAAGATGTCGGCAGCCTTGAGCGTGGCGAGGTCGCGGAAGGCGTAGCGCGTCGCTTCGCTTTCGCCGGTGGCGATCGGGATGGACCCGGTCGCCCGCACTTCGGCCATTCCAGGCTTGTCGTCGGCGATGACCGGCTCCTCGAACCAGGCCAGATCGAGATCGCCGGCGAGATGGATGAAGCGCTTGGCTTCCGCCACCGTATAGGTGCCGTGCGCATCGACCATCAGGTCGACTTCGGGGCCGAGCGCCTGTCTTGCGGCACGGACGCGGGCGGCGGAATTGTGCGGAGCGCCGTCCATCGCGCCGATCCGCATCTTCAGCGCCTTGAAGCCGCCCTGGGCGATATAGGATTTCAACTGCTCGCCGATCGCCTCGGTGGAGGCCCAGCCGCCGGAAGCATAGGCCGGCATGCGGTCAAGCTTGCGGCCGCCGAGCAGCCGCCAGACCGGAACCCCCAGCGACTTGCCCAGAATATCCCACAATGCAATGTCGACGGCGCTGATTGCGGCGACGCTGATGCCGCGCCGCGCCAGTTGCGGCATGGCGTGGCCGCTTTGCGCGGCACTGTCGTGGCGCACGCCATTGTAGAGCATCTCCCAGATCACCCCGATGTCGGCCGGATCGCAGCCGATCAGCTGCGGGCCGACCTCGTGGTTCAGCATGTGGACGAGGGCACCATAGCTGCCGGTGCTGCCGGCGGCATTCTTGCCTTCGCCCCAGCCGACCAGCCCGTCGTTGGTCTCGATACGCAGGATTGCGGCGTCGAACGTCGTCACCTGACCGAAGTCGCTGCGGTGCTGCCGCGCGGCTTCGATCGGTATGCGGACCCACCAGGCTTGAACCGTCTTGATGCGCATGTTCATCCTCTGCCTTGCCGCCGCTAGGGGCGGCCGTCGGGCGGAAAGGCTTGTTTCCAGAGATCGGCTACTTGATCAGCGGCAGCAGCGTTTCGGCGGTGATGCGCATCTGGTCGGTGTAGAACTTTTCCGTGAGCACGCTGGAACCGTGGTCCTGGATGAATTTGAGCTGCTCCGGCGAGATGTCGACCGGGTTGCGTTCGACCATGTCGGGATAGGGAGCAGCCGGCGTGCGGTCGACAGGGGCGACGAACTCGTTGGTCAGCGCGCCGTCGTAACCGACTTCCTTCAGGGTACCGACGATCTTGGGCCAGTCGATCTGTCCGAGACCGGCGGCGAAGCGGTTGTTGTCAGCGACGTGGAAATCGAACAGCCGGTTTCCGACCTGCCGGATGGCATCGTAGACGTTGAACTCCTCCATATGGAGGTGATAGGCGTCTAGGCAGACACCGCATTCGGGGCTGACCGCATCGGCCAGCGCCAGTGCCTGGGCGCCGCGGTTGAACAGATAGGTCTCGAAGCGGTTGAGCGGCTCGATCGCGACCTTGACGCCGACCTTCTTGGCATGGGTAAAGCATTCCTTGGTGGCGTCGACCACCCATTGCCATTCTTCTTCCTCGGTGCCGTCCGGCACCACCTTGCCGACCGTGGCGGGAACGAGCGTGATGATCTCGCCGTCGAGTTCGCTGATCATCGTCAGCACGTCCTTGACATACTGCACCGAGCGCTCACGCTGGCCCTGGTCCCTGGCGGCGAGGTTGCGCTCGCCCAGCATCAGCGTCACCGCCCCCCAGCAGCGGATGCCGTGCTCCTTCAGGAGCGCACGTGTATCATTGATCTTGTATTGCGCGGGCTCGCCGGAAATCTCGATCGACTCATAGCCGAATTTCTTGATGCGCTTGAGCGTCGTCTCCAGCGGTTCCGCCCGCATCCAGTTGTGCGTCGAAAGATGCATGGTCTGTCCTTCCCAGAATTCGCCTTTAACAATTCGCCTGCGACGCCAGATTGCGCTGCAGGCTTCCTCCCCAGGGCGGTCCAGCATTTTTCCTTAACTGGTTCGACCAATTTGGCATGAAAAGAGGTCTACAGTAATTTCATCTGGACGGCAAGAAATCCTGCAAAGCAGCCCCGGCCACCGATTATTCCGTTGATTAAACTAACGTATTTCCCCGCTGCCCGGCAATTTTCGCGGCGCTGGTTGCGAGCGGCGCCGCTTGACCAAACGGTTGTATTTGGTAATACCAGAATGGCGGTGCGCACTAGCGCCTGTCGAGAAAAGACCAAAGAGGCTGGCCCTGCTTTCAATCGGCGCTATGCTTGGTCGTGGATAATTAGGGAGGATGCCGATGCCATCGACAATGAAAGGTCCTGGGCTGTTTCTGGCGCAGTTCGCGGGCGATGCCGCACCGTTCAATTCGCTGCCGTCGATCACCAGATGGGCGGCAGAGCTGGGCTACAAGGGCGTGCAGATCCCGACTTGGGACAGCCGGCTATTCGACCTCGAGAAAGCGGCGTCTTCCCAGGCTTATTGCGACGAGGTGAAGGGCATCTGCAGCGATGCCGGCGTCGAGATCACCGAGCTGTCGACGCATTTGCAGGGGCAGTTGGTGGCGGTGCATCCGGCCTATGACGCGCAGTTCGACGGCTTCGCACCGCCTACGGTGCACAACAATCCGAAGGCCAGGCAGCAATGGGCGGTCGAACAGATGAAGTTCGGCGCCAAGGCTTCGAAGAATCTCGGGCTCAAGGCATCGGTATCGTTTTGTGGAGCATTGGCGTTTCCCTACCTTTATCCGTGGCCGCAACGGCCGGCGGGATTGATCGAGGAAGCGTTTTCCGAGCTGGGAAAACGCTGGAAACCGATCCTCGACGTCTATGAGGACAATGGCGTCGACATCGGTTACGAGATCCATCCGGGCGAGGACGTCTTCGACGGCGCGACCTTCGAGATGTTCCTCGACTCGGTCGGCGGCCACAAGCGCTGCAACATCAACTACGATCCGTCGCATTTCCTGCTGCAGCAGCTCGATTATCTCGAATTCATCGACATCTATCACGAGCGGATCAAGGCGTTTCACGTCAAGGATGCCGAGTTCAATCCGACCGGCCGGCAAGGCGTCTATTCCGGCTATCAGAGCTGGACGAACCGGGCCGGGCGTTTCCGCTCGCTCGGCGACGGCCAGGTGGATTTCGGCGGCATCTTCTCCAAGCTTGCCCAATATGACTATGATTCTTGGGCGGTGCTGGAATGGGAATGCTGCCTGAAGCACCCCGAGGATGGCGCGGCCGAAGGCGCGCCCTTCATCCAGCATCACATCATCAGGGTGACGGAAAGGGCATTCGACGACTTCGCCGGCAGCGCGACCGACAAAAAGGTGCTGCGCGCCATGATGGGCATCTAGCACCACTTTCCCTCCCCCTCGAGGGGAGGGTCGATCCGCGCAGCGGATCGGGGTGGGGTCGCTGGGCGCAGAGCTCGGCATGGACCGACCC
>SAQR01000075.1 GCA_004020365.1 Mesorhizobium sp. | reverse complement strand
CGACCTATCTGACCCGCATCGGCGGCCATCTGGTGATCTCGCGCTTCGAAAACATCCATCCGCGCGTCGAGGCCGGGCTGAACGCCGTGCCTGCCGCGGTGCTGACCACGCTGGTGGCGCCGGCAGCACTTGGTGGCGGGCCGGCGGAATGGGCAGCGTTGATCGTCGCCGGGCTGGTCTCGCTGCGCGGCGGGCTTATGGCGATTTTTTTGGCCGGCGCTGCTGTGCTGGTCCTGGCCAGGCAGTTCGTGGGGTAACCGGACGGATGCGCTGAGACACACGCACCGGCCTTCAAATCAGGCCTTCTCAGGCGGTCTTGGTCTTCCTTTGGCTCAGAGCGGCTACAAGTGCCTCCGCTGCCTCACCCGATGACGCCGGGTTCTGACCGGTGATGAGCTGGCCATCGACTATTGTGTGCACGCCCCAGTCATTGACCTTGGAGAAGACCGCACCGAGGCTGATGAGCTTGTCTTCGACCAGGAACGGCACGACCTTCGTGAGACCTACGGCCTCTTCCTCGCTGTTGGTGAAGCCAGTGACGTAACGTCCTTGAACAAACGGGGTGCCGTCGGGATTGGTCACGCGATGCAGGACGCCCGGTGCATGGCAAACGAGAGCGATCGTCTTGCCGGCCGCGATGAAGCCTTCGATCAGCTTGATCGAATTCGGATCTTCGGCCAAATCCCACAAGGGCCCATGGCCGCCGGGGTAGAAGACCGTATCGAAGTCCTTCTGGTCGACTCTGTCCAGGCGCTCAGTTTCGGCGAGCTTCGCTTTAGCAACCTCGTCAGCGCTGAAACGTCGCGTAAGGTCGGTCTGGAACATCGGCTCGTCGCTCTTCGGGTCGAGAGGCGGCTGGCCACCCTTCGGCGAGGCGAGGGTGATCTCGGCACCGGCGTCCTTGAAGACGTAATACGGCGCTGCCAGCTCTTCGAGCCAGAAGCCGGTCTTCCTGCCGGTATTACCGAGAGTGTCGTGGGAGGTGAGTACCATGAGGACGTTCATCGTCGAATCCTTTCGTTAGATGATGCCGCGCCGTGAGGCGTCGTAGCCGGTGAATTTGGAGCTCGATCAGCCGCATCGGCTTGTCGATGAGTGATATGGCACCTGGCCACATATTTCAGAAATTCATTTCTGTTATTTTAGATATTCGTATGAGATTATATCTCGATGAGATACGATCTGAACCTGCTCCCGGTTTTCCTGGTCCTGATGGAGGAGCGCAGCGTGACACGGGCAGCAGCGCGACTGGGCATCACCCAGCCGGCGCTGTCCAATTCGTTGAACCGCCTGCGCGACACCCTGCAGGATCCGCTGTTCATCCGGGAAAGATACGGCATAAAGCCGACGCAACTGGCCGAGGAGATCGCTCCAACGATCGAGGCAGCGCTGGCGCAACTGGACGACCTCATTTTCAACCAGCAGGAGTTCCAACCAGCAAACGCCGAACGACTGTTCACGCTTGCCCCCAACAGCTACGTGGAGCTCGTGTTGATACCGGCCCTCGTCGCAAGGACGCGAGAGCTAGCGCCGGGGATCAAGCTCCGCATGACAGCATTTGGCAACGATCTCGCCGAGACCGGCGTCATCTCCGGTACCACAGCCATGGCGCTTGGCCGGATCGTCGACCCGCCGGACAACCTTGTCGTGCAGCATCTTATGGACGATGGCCTCGCCTGCGTGGTGCGTAACGACCATCCCGACGTTCGAGGCCATATTTCCCGAGAACAGTACGAGAGGCTCAAGCACGTGAACGTGCTCCCTCCGGGGCGGCTGCGCGCCGGCCTCTTCCAGGCGTTGGGGCAACAAAACCTTAAGCGAGAAGTTGCCGTTTCTGTCACGCACTTCCTCGCCGTGCCTGAGATGCTCGCCGTAACGGATTACTGCGCAACGCTGCCGAGCCTTATCTGTCGGAGCCTTGAGCGCGATCCTCGCCTGAAGGTACTACCGACTCCCGTCGATCTCGGCACCTTCCCGGTGCAGATGGCTTGGCACGTTCGCTACCGCCACGACCCGGCCCACAGGTGGCTGCGTTCGATGATCGGCGAACTGGCAAAAGAAATGACTTCGGAAGAGACTTAAGATGGCTTTTTGTATTAGTTGCTGACCCATCGCCCCCTCAAAATCAAATCTTCTGGTCGTGCGGCAGCGGTGCGGTTGCCTTTTCCAGCCAGGCCGGCGTCTCCCCTTCGAGCATCGGTCCGATTTCGGCCAGCACGCGGGCGCGGTATGTGTCGAGCCAATGCAACTCGTCGCGCGTCAAAAGGTCGGATCGCACCAGCCTGGTGTCGATCGGCGCAGCGTCAGTGTCTCGAAGTCGTGCATGGCGATGTCGCCGCCCTCTATCGGCTCGGCCGGCGTCACCAGGATGAGATTCTCGATGCGAATGCCGTAAGAACCCTCCTTGTAGTAGCCCGGCTCGTTGGAGACGATCATGCCTGCCAAAAGCTTTTCGGTGCCGGTCCTGGCGATGCGTTGCGGGCCCTCGTGCACGGCCAGATAGGAGCCGACGCCGTGGCCGGTGCCATGGGCGAAATCGCAGCCATGTTTCCACAGCGCCAGGCGCGCCACGGCATCGATCTCGGAGCCGCGTGTGCCCGGGGGAAAGCGCAGCATGGAAATGCCGATCATGCCCTTCAGCACGAGCGTGAAGCGTTCGCACATTTCCTCGGTCGGTGTGCCGATCGGCACGGTGCGGGTGATGTCGGTGGTGCCGTCCTGATACTGCCCGCCCGAATCGAGCAGGAACAGTTCGCCAGACCTTGTGCCGACACGACCGTCATCCTGCACCCGTTATGTGTCTTCAACGGGTTTGAATGCGAAATCCGTCGGCGACCAATGCTTGGGCGATAGAAATGGTCTGGCGGCACACCATTGGCGGAATGTTCGGTTGAAGGACGCCCACCAACCATTCCTGGAAGGTCGCCTTCTACGGTATCCTCCCGTCCATCTCCGGGAACAGAACGACGCTTTCCTGAGCGGTCGGTTCGTTGCGGGCGCCAATAAAAATGGCCGGCGTGCTTGCCCTATTGACGGCAACGTGGAGCACATTGGTCGGAATATAGAGATAATCGCCGGGATGCACGACATCCCGAAATTGCAGTTCGTCCCCGCTCCACATCTCCAGCTCGTCTCCGCTCAGCATGTAAAATGCTGTTTCGTGACGTGCGTGGACGTGGGCCTTGGTCCGCTTGCCCGGAGGCATCGTGACGACGCCCAGCCAAAGCGCCTTCGCGCCGACGGTCTCGGCACTTATTCCCGGCAGATAGTCCGACCCCTGTTCGGCCCGATAAGCCTCGCCACCCCCGACGATTACCGCTTTTCTGTCGCTGGGCGCGACGCTGTCCGCTCCTGACGGTTGCTTCACCATCGTCATTTCGACCTCCCTTTGTGGTAGTCTGTATGAACGGCAAAAATGACCGCAGGTCCGGCCGAAGTCTTTAAGGGGAGGCGAAAAGTTCCGAATTCTTCCGAAGCCGGTAAGCGGAACATCGCAGCGCCGCGACGCTTAGCGTTCGGCCCGTTCGTGCTCGACATGCTGCGAGGGGGGCTTGTCCGCGAGGGCCGGCCGGTTGCGCTCGGGCAAAAAGGCTTGTCGTTGCTTCAAGCCCTGCTGGAGGCACCGGCCCAAGTGCTGAGCAAGACGGCGCTTATGGAGGCGGCTTGGCCCGATGTCGTTGTCGAAGAAAGCAATCTCTCTGTGCAGATTGCCGCCCTGCGCAAGCTGCTCGGGCCACAGCCAGACGGCAGCGAGTGGATCGCCACGGTTCCCCGCACCGGATATCGTTTCGCCGGCAGCGTCCGTGTGCTGGACGCCGCCGCAGACGGAGCGCTGCCAAGTTCCGGCCAGCCAGCGGGACTCTCCGAAAGGCCGTCCATCGCGGTCTTGCCGTTCGCCAATGTCAGCGGCGACAGGGAACAGGCCTATCTGGCTGACGGCATCACGGAGGATATCATCACAGCGCTGACGAAGTTCCGCTGGTTCCGGGTGATCGGCCGCAATTCCAGCTTCGTCTACAAGGACAAGCCCGTCGACTCCAAACAGGTGGCCCGCGAACTTGGCGTCCGTTATTTGCTGGAAGGCAGCGTGCGCCGGTCCGGCCAGCACATTCGGGTCTCGACGCAATTGGTCGATGCGGCCTCGGCCAATCAGATCTGGGCCGAACGATACCAAATGGAAATGACGGAGGCGTTCGCCGTCCAGGATGCCATAGCCGAGCGGGTGGCTGGAGCGATCGAACCCGAACTGCTCAAGACGGAGTCGCTTCCAGCCGCTGCGCGCAGCAGCGGAAACGCGACGGCCTGGGACCTGGTGCGGCAAGGTACCTGGCATTTCCACCATGTCGGCCGTCAAACTCACTTGAGTGCCCGCAAGCTGTTCTGGGAGGCATGCAGGCTCGATCCTGAACTCGCAGAGGCCCATCTCTGGCTCGGCCGGGTGAGCGCCGGCGTCGTCGCTTACGGCTGGAGTGACAAACCGGCACAGGATATCCGGGAAGGCCTCGATGCAGCCTTGAAGGCGGTTCGGCTCGACGAGAAGAACCCCTATTCGCATTACGCGCTGGCCATCTGCAGCATCTATGCCAATGCACCGGAACAGGCCGTTCTCGCCGCGGAAAAGGCGATCGAGATCAGCCCAAGCTTCGCCCTTGGCCATCTGGCGATGGGGATGGGGCAGCTTTTCCGCGGCAGCGCATCAGAGGCAATAGCGCCGCTCGAACACGGCCTTATGTTGAACCCTTACGATCCGCAGAACTTCGTCTGGTTCAATATCCTGGCGCTCGCCTACCTGTTTGCAGGACAGGCAAGCGATGCGCTTGCCGCGGCCATCAAGGCGCGCAAGATCGCTCCGGCATGGCGGCCCACCCACGAAACACTCGCCTGCTGCTATGTTTCGCTCGGCCGCTTGCCGGAGGCTGGAACTTGCGTTGAGCTGGTGCGAGAAATGGAAAACCCTTCAGGCGATGCCTTGGCGCCGTTCAGGTTGCGCAATCCACATTGGGCAGACGAAATGGCGCATCTGTTGAAGAAAGCCGGTTGGCAGCAATAGAGCCACAGGCCGTTCCCGGCCTTGCCGAAAATCAGGACTTCTGGTCGTGCGGCAGCGGCGCGGTTGCCTTTTCCAGCCAGGCCAGCGTCTCGCCGTCGAGCATCGGTCCGATCTCGGCCAGCACGCGGGCGTGGTATGTGTCGAGCCAATGCAGTTCGTCGCGCGTCAAAAGGTCGGATCGCACCAGCCTGGTGTCGATGGGCGCCAGCGTCAGCGTCTCGAAGCCGTGCATGGCGATGTCGCCGCCCTCTATCGGCTCGGCCGGCGTCACCAGGATGAGATTCTCGATGCGAATGCCGTAAGAACCCTCCTTGTAGTAGCCCGGCTCGTTGGAGACGATCATGCCTGCCAAAAGCTTTTCGGTGCCGGTCCTGGCGATGCGTTGCGGGCCCTCGTGCACGGCCAGATAGGAGCCGACGCCGTGGCCGGTGCCATGGGCGAAATCGCAGCCATGTTTCCACAGCGCCAGGCGCGCCACGGCATCGATCTCGGAGCCGCGTGTGCCTGGGGGAAAGCGCAGCATGGAAATGCCGATCATGCCCTTCAACACCAGCGTGAAGCGTTCGCGCATTTCCTCGGTCGGTGTGCCGATCGGCACGGTGCGGGTGATGTCGGTAGTGCCGTCCTGATACTGCCCGCCCGAATCGAGCAGGAACAGTTGGCCAGACTGAAGCTTGCGGCTGGTGGCGCGGGAAACGCGGTAGTGCATGATTGCGCCGTTCGGTCCGGCGCCGGCGATGGTGTCGAAGGACACGTCGCGCAGCGGCATTTGCGTTTCCTCGCCGGTGCTGCGGCGGCACTCCTCGAGCTTGGTGACGACGGCGATCTCGTCGAGCTTGCCGGGTTCCTGTCGGTCGAGCCAGCAAAGCAGCTTGGCGACCGCGGCGCCATCGCGGCGATGCGCGGCGCGGGCGCCGTTGATCTCGGCCTGGTTCTTCGTCGCGCGTGGAATGCGGGCAGGGTCTGGCGCGGCAATGACGGTGCCGCCATTGTCCTCGACCAGCATCCTGAGCTTCTCCGCCGCCAGCACCGGATCCAGAGCGATCTTCGCGCCGCGCTTGGCCAGGGCTGCGATAACAGCTTCGAATTCACCGGGTTCGTGCAATTCGGCGAGCTGCGTCAGATAGGCCGCGACCGTGCGTGAAAACTTACGCTGATCCATGAAAAGCAGGTGCGATCGATCGGCGGCGAGCACGGCGAAGCCAAGCGCCAGAGGGGTGTGCGGCACGTCGCCACCGCGGATGTCGAAGGTCCAGGCGATGGAGGACGGGTCGGTCAGCACGGCATGGGTGGCGCCATCCTTGCCGATGGCCTCGGCCAGCCGCGCCAGCTTGTCCTTGGCCAATTCGCCGGCAAAGCCGATCGGATGGATTTCGATCGGCGCCAGCGGCGGTTCGGGCTGGTCCTCCCAGATGGCGTCGATCGGATTCTTATCGAGCGGCACCAATGTCGCCCCCGATTTTTCGGCCGACGCTTTCAGCGCTTTCACGTCACCGATCGTCTGCAGCCACGGATCGAAGCCAAGCCGCACGCCCTTGCCGAGATTGGCCTTGATCCAGCTGGCGGGCGGATTGTCGACCAGGCTTTCGATCGAAAAGATGTCGAGATCGACCTCGTGGCGCACCTGCAGCGTGTAGCGCCCGTCGACGAACATGACGGCGCGGTCGCCAAGCACGATGGCGACGCCGGCCGAGCCGCTGAAGCCGGTCAGCCATTTCAGCCGCGCCGAGCGGTCGGCGACATATTCGCCCTGATGCTCGTCGGCACGAGGCACGATGAAGCCATCCAGCCCGTTGGCCACCAGCCATTGGCGCAGCAACGCCACACGCGGCTTGCCGACAGCGGGGTCGCCTGCGGAATCAAAGGTCTGGAACATCATGGCCTCTCCTCGGATGCTGGATGTGAGCGGCGGACTAGTCGACCGGTGCCGCCGCTCACATCCAGCTTTTTTTGTTTGAGCATCGGGTTTTCCCAAAACCGGTTTCCACTTTTGGGCCCGATGCTCTGGCCCGACCGTAGCGCATGACCCCGAAAATCGGAATCGACTTTTGCTGCCCTGGCCGCCGGCCGGATTCGATCCAGCAAGGCAGCGGCTCAGGTTAAATACTGATCTGTAGTGATCCTTGGCGCCCCCCTCTGTCCTGCCGGACATCTCCCCCACAAGGAGGGAGATTGGCCGTCATTGCGGGTTTCGCCAATCTCCAACGTTTTTTGAACAGGCGATGTCAGCGAAGCTGCCGGTCTCCCCCCAAGTGGGGGAGATGTCCGGCAGGACAGAGGGGGGCGCCTCGCTCCGCCATCAAAGGTTCTGCACCGCAGCAGCGCTCCGAGGTAACGGCATGGATCCATCCCCGTTACATCAGCCGAAGAATGCAGCGGTGCAGAATGAAAGCATCAGCGCTCCGTCGCGCCAGCATCGCTTTTGCGCATGGACGCCATGCAGAATCAGCGATTTAAAAAAAGGTCAGCAAAGCTTACCTTTTCGACGTGGAGGAACGAGTCTTACTGCCTTGCGAAGGAGACCATCATGTCCACGATTTCAGCCAGACGCGGATTTTTCAGAAGCGCTGTGAACGCTCTCATCGAAGCGCGCCAGCGCGAAGCGAACCGCTATGTGAGCCGGGTTCTGCTTGGCTTTGACGACGAAACGCTGAAAGCGAACGGCTACGATCGCGAAGCATTGAAGAAGGCGGCAAGGTCGCGCTACGTCTGAGCGGCGTCACCGCTTGAGGTGGATTGTCACCCAGCCCTCGCGATGCAACGTCCTGACATGGCGGAACTGCTGGCCGACATAGGCCGAGATCACCGCGTCGCGCTGCCGGTCGAGGATACCTGACAGCACGATCGAGCCGCCCAAGGCGATATGCCTGGCCATTTCGGGCGCCAGCCGCATCAGCGGCCGCGCCAGTATATTGGCGACGATGAGGCCAAAAGGGCCGCGCGCGGTGAAAATCGGATGGTGGAAGCCTGGCGCCTTCACCGTTTCGACGAGTGCCTTGACGTGGTTGAGCCGCGCGTTGGCGGCGGCGACTTTTGTGGCGACCGGATCGATGTCGGTCGCCAGCACTGGAATATGGGCGAGCTTGGCCAGCGCGATGGCCAGCACCGCGCTGCCGGTGCCGAGGTCGAGCGCGTTGAGCGGGCGCTCGCGCCGCACGACCTGTTCCAGCATTTCGAGGCAACCGGCGGTGGTGCCGTGATGGCCGGTGCCGAAAGCCAGGCCCGCTTCGATCTCAATTGCAAGTTCGCCGCTGTGGCGCTTCCTGCGGTCATGCGCGCCGTGGACGAAGAAACGGCCGGCGCGTACCGGCTTCAGTCCCTCCAAAGAACGTGTCACCCAATCGATATCAGGCACGGGCTCGCGTGCAATCGGCCTCGACAGGGCCAGCCCGGCAAGAATGTCTTTCAGGCGCGCCTCGGCGGCATCGACATCGCCGTCGGCATAGAGCGACACTTCGTGGATGTCGCGGTCTTCATCGACTTCGACCAAGCCAATCGGCAGGCCCTCATCTTCGAATGCCGCTTCGAACGCCGCGAAGATACGGCCGGCCTCGATCTTTCCAGTGGTGAAATAAAGCCGCGTTTGGGTCATCAAACGATTTTCTTGGTGAGCGTGATCTTATCCGAAATCCGGTTCCCATTTTTCGCTGGCGCGGACCTTCGGTTCGGGATCATGCGCTAGCCTGCGGCCAGCCGCTTGAGCTTGGCGATGGCGGCGTCCGGATTTTCGCCATAGGCGATGGTGCCGGCGAAATCGCCCCTGGCGTTGAGCAGCAGCACCGAAGCGGTGTGGTCCATCGTGTAGTCGCCGTTGCCGGTATCGACCTTTTTCGAATAGATGCCGAAGGATTTGGCCATGGCGCGGACCTTGTCCGGGTCGCCAGTGATGCCGAGGATGCGATCGGAGAAGTTGCTGATATAGGCGTTCATGATTTCGGGCGTGTCGCGCTCCGGGTCGACCGTCACGAAATAGACGCGCAGGTTCTTGCCATCGTCACCCATCGTCTTCAGCCAGCCGGCCAGTTCGAACAGCGTGGTCGGGCAGACTTCCGGGCAGTGGGTGAAACCGAAGAAGACGACGCTGGGGTGGCCGCGAAAGGCCGCCTCGGTGATCGGAGCGCCCTTCTGGTCGACCAGCGTGAACGGCGCGCCGAACGGCTCGCCGCCATAATGCCCACGGTACCACTCGAAGGTGAGCCAGCCGATGCCCGCCGCCATCAGGACGAGAATGCCGACCAGTATTGAACGCATCATCAATTTGACTGTCCGTCGCGATTTTCATCGGCGCCGTATCGGCGCCCTTTGGACCTTGTTGGCGAACACTCTTAACCGTTTGATCTCGCTCGCGTAAAGATGTCGCGTTGCCGCAACCGGCTTTCCCGCTTGCAAAGTGCTGCCGCCCGTCCCACCTGAGGTCGGCAAAACTCGAACGGCAGGAGGCTTTGTTGCAACGATTGATTGGGCAAGGACTGATTGGGCGAAAACTGATCGGCGGCGCTTTGGCCGCGTGCCTTGTCATCGGTGCTAGTGCGGCCGTCGCCCAGGAGGTCGGCAAGGTCGGCGTCGACTGGCTCGGCAACGACATCATCGTCGAGGCGATCAAGGACCCGAAGGTCGAAGGCGTGACCTGCCATGTCTCCTATTTCGACCGTGGCGTGATCGATCGCCTGCAAAAGGGCAACTGGTTCGAGGACCCATCCGATTCCTCGATCGCCTGCCGCCAGACCGGGCCGATCACCATCGGCGACATCGACATGAGCGAGGCCGGCGAGGAGGTGTTCAAACAAGGCATCAGCCTGATCTGGAAGAAACAGGTGGTGAACCGCATCTACGATAAAGCCAACGAGACCCTGATCTATCTGTCGCATTCGCGCCAGGTGCAGGACGGTTCAGCGAAAATGTCGGTCACCACGGTCCCGCTCTACGGCCAAAACGTGGTGTGGACTAACGGCAAGCCGAAATAGGCGCTGGAAACAGGTGACGACGATTGCTCCCGCTTGCGGGAGCAGTCGCTCGGGCGTAAAGCCGCCGGCATGGACCGTCCCGAAAATCTTGTCCTGAAAGACCCCGAGCCGCGCATCCATCCGACCGCGGAATTGAAGGCATGCAAGCTTGGGCGCTACGCCTCGATCGGCGAGCGGGTCATCTTGCGCGAAGTCATAGTCGGTGACTTTTCCTATTTCGAGCGCCACGCCGAGGCGATCTACACGACAACAGGCAAGTTCTGTTCGATCGCCGCCAACAGCCGTATCAACGCGCTGGAGCATCCGATCGAGCGGTTGACCCAGCACAAGGTCAGCTACCGGCCAAACGAGTATTTCCGCTGGCTCGGCGTCGACGCGGCGTTCCGCGAACGGCGGCAGGCGACGTCCGTCACCATCGGCCACGACGTCTGGATCGGCCATGGCGCGGTGATCATGCCTGATGTGAGCATCGGCAATGGCGCGATCGTCGGCGCCAATGCGGTGGTGACGCGCGATGTACCGGCCTATGCGATCGTCGCCGGGGTTCCGGCCAAGCCGCTGCGCCAGCGTTTTGCCGAAAAAACCGCTGCGCGGATTGAAAGCCTCGGCTGGTGGGACTGGTCGGTCGAGAAACTCGCCAGGGCCATTCCCGACATGCAGGCGCTTTCCATCGAGGCCTTCCTCGACCGTTGGGAGCACGAAATCCCCTGACCGTTGCGGGTCTCTGAACGGCTACGTCGGTGAAAGGAGGGAACCAGGAGCGGATGCTGGTTGTTTCTCCTGCCATGATGGAGAAGCTTTTCACCAGGATCGCCAACTATGTTGCGCATCTGGCCGGTCTGCCGTCGACATTCGCCGTCTGTTTCCTGATCATTGTTGCCTGGGGGGCAAGCGGACCGATGTTCGGGTTTTCCGATACATGGCAGCTCATCATCAACACCGGCACGACGATCGTCACCTTCCTGATGGTGTTCCTCATCCAGAACACCCAGAACCGCGATGGCACGGCGATTCAGACGAAACTCGACGAGTTGATCCGGGTCGGCAAAGCTCACAATACTTTTATCGGCATCGAGCACCTGACCGAATCCGAGGTCGAGGAGATCCGTAAAAAATGTGAACAGGCGGCGAAACGGCATGATACGGCCGTTAAGAAAGCCAATGCACAAAAGCGCGGCTCGAAGACACATGCGTGAGCGTCAGCTTTCCATGAACGCCGCAAAAACCTCCTTGTAATCCGGATGCCAGCGCGACAGAGCAGGGCGGTTCTCGATGATGTCGCCGATCGCCCAGGCCATGCGCTTTTCGTCCATGGGCCGTGTCGCCTCGTTGTCGGGGCACAGGATGTAGAAGTCGCCACGCACCAGCGCAGCCAGCATGAAGTCGATCACCTGCTCGCCGGTCCAGGCGCCGGCCGGCTTTTCGGTCGCACCTTCGGTCAGGCCGGTAAAAGTGAACCCAGGAATGAGCAGATGCGCGGCGATGTTGGCGCCGGGCTCGTTGCGCAGCGCGTGCGCCAGGCCTTCGGTAAAGGTCTTCACGCCTGACTTGGAGACGTTGTAGGCAAGGTTGCCGGGCGGCGTCGTGATGCCTTGCTTGGAGCCGGTGTTGACGATCAACCCCGGTTTTCCCGCAACCAGCATGCGCGGCACGAAGGCCTCGACGCCATGGACGACGCCCCAGAAATTGATGTCCAGCAGCCGTTTCCAGGCGTCGCGGTTCTCCCAGGGCTTGCCGGGATTGTTGCCGACGCCGGCATTGTTCATCAACAGCGACACGCCGCCGAAGGCATCGAATACCTTTTCGGCCAGCCGATCGACTTCGTCGGCTTTCGAAACGTCGGTCGCGACAACAAGCACGGCGCTGCCGCCGGCAATGGTGGCAACGCCGCGGGCAGCCTCGTCGAGCCGGGCGCCGCCGATGTCGGCAAGCACGATTTTCAGGCCCATTGCCGCCAGCCGCCTGGCCGCAGCAAGGCCGATGCCGCTGGCGCCGCCGGTGATGACGGCTACGTTGCCGGAGGCAAGGGCAGGCAAAGCGCTCTGGATTTCGGCGTCGGTGATCATCGAGAGTATCCTCGTTCAGATTGCGCCGAACTTAACGCGGCGACAGGCTCGCGCAAGCCCGTTTGGGCGTCCTTGGGTTGACCACATCGGCAGGCGCTGCGCATGCTGTCCACGTAAGAAGGAGATTACCGATTGACTGACTGGATCGAGATCCTGAAAGAACAGACCGCCACCGGCGACCAGATGAGCCGCGAGGTGCCGCAAATGCTTGCCAATCCCGACATCAGCGAAGCGCAAGTGAGGACGCTGTTCTCGGCGCTCGAAAAACAGGCGGAATTCGTCGAGAAGCTGCGCATGGCGCTGGAAAAATTTGGCCATGATTTTTCGGTGATCAAGGCCGCCGAGCGGCTGGAGGAGCGCTATGCTGACCTTGCTGCCTCGGTGGCGGAAAAGCTGAAAGCGATGCGGGAATAGGCAGACCTATTTTTCGATCTGCCTCTCGAACCGCTTGTCCGGCACGAACCAGACCATGGCAACCAGCACATAGAGCGCGACGCTGATCCATTGATTGACGAAGGTCAGCGGAATGGCGGCGATGTAGAGGACCACCGAGATCTTTTCCTTGCGGTCGGTGCCTGCCGCTCTGGCGAAGGCAGTGTCGTTGCCATGCAGCCGATGCAGCATGACGACCAGAATGAAGTAGGCGGCCGCGCAAAGCGCTAGGACAACACCGTAAACGGCGACAGGCACCGGCGCGAAATGGTTTTCACCCATGAAGGCGGTGGTCACGGGCATCAGCGACAGCCAGAACAGCAGATGCAGATTGGCCCACAGCACGCGGCCATCGACCCGCTGCACGGTGTGGAACATGTTGTGCAGATTGTTCCAGTAGATGCCGACATAGATGAAGGACAGCACGTAGCTGAGAAAAGTGGGCCATAGCGGTGCCAGGGCGGAAAAATCCGCGCTATGCGGCACCTTCAACTCGAGCACCATGATGGTGATGATGATGGCCATGACGCCATCGGAAAATGCCTCGACCCGTCCCTTGCCCATGGATTCTCCCCTGCTGCGCCTGGCTCATCCTAGGCGATCGACGTGGCTGGAGGGAAGGCCTGGGCGTATCAATCGCTGTCGCGCGCGATCAGTTCCAGCGGCCAGACCTCACGGATGATGCGCGCGCCTTCGGGGCCGGCGAAGGCCGGGATCGACGCCAGCAACATTTCGGCAAGCCGCCGTCCCATCGGCTCCAGGGAAGGGCGGAAGCCGGTCAGTGCCGGTGAAAAATAGCGGCAGAGCGGCGTGTCGACGATGACGATCACCGCAATGTCGTGGCCCGGCTTGATGCCCATCTCGGCCAGCGCCTTGCAGCCGCCGAGCGCCATCGCGTCATTGTTGAAGATGATGGCGGTCGGCGGGTCCTTGGAGCGCATGACCTGCGGCGTCACCGCGTTGCCGCCCGCCTCGTTGATGAAGCCTTTCGCGATCAGCCCGGGGTCGACCTCGATGCCGTGCCGCCGCAAGGCCTTGCGATAGCCGGCCAGGAACAGGTAGCCGAAATTGAGGTTGAGGGACGGGCGGATGGCGGCGATGCGGCGGTGGCCGCGCGCCACCAGGCGGTCGACCGCGTCGGCCCCGGCTTTTTCGAAATCGAGGTCGAGCGACGGATAGGTCTTGCCGCCAGAGCGGCTGCGGCCGAGCGTCGCGAACGGGAAGCCGACCCTGGTCAGGTAATCGATGCGCTCGTCCTCGCGACGCGTATAGGCCAGCACCACGGCGTCGGCCCGGCGCGTCTCGACCACCCGGCGCAGGCGCTCCTGCTGGTAGTCGCCCGGCGCGCCCATCACCACGATCAGGTCGAGCCCGCTTTCGGCGAGTTTCGCCTGCAGCCCGGTCAGGAACGGAATAAAGAACGGTTCGCCATATTGCTGGTCGCCCGGATGCGGCTGCAGCATGAAGGCGATCGACTGGGTGGCGCCGCGCCGCAGGCTGCGGCCGGACTGGTTCGGCGAATAGTTCAACTTTGCCGCCGCATCGAGCACGCGCTGGCGGGTGTCGGCATTGACGTCGGCACGACCGTTGAGCGCGCGCGACACGGTGCCGATCGAAATGTTCAGGTGACGCGCAAGGTCGTGAATGCTGGACGCCAAAGGACAGTTCTCCCCTTGCCTGGCTATCATCGGCCGCTCTTCAGGCCAAGCGATCACGGTGATTTTCGCGAGCGGCCAATTGACATTGTACGCCTTCGGGTGTGTTCTCGTAAACGTTTACGGAAAACGTTTACGGTCATGCCGTGAATGCCGTGACGATCGGTCTGGAGGGGCCGAGCGGAGGAGGAGCGCTGGATGATAAATGTCGTCCTGGTCGGCTGCGGAGCGATGAGCAAGCACTGGCTCGATGCGGCGAGGCAGATCGACGGGCTGGCTATCGTCGGCCTCGTCGATCTCGATGCCGAGAGGGCGAAGGCAAGGGCGCGCGAATATGAGCTTGCCGGCGCCATTGTCGGAACCAATCTTGACGCCGTGCTCGACCAGGCCAAACCCGACGCTGTGTTCGACGTCGTGGTTCCCGCGGCCCGGCGCGATGTCGCGCTTTCGGCGTTTGCCCATCATTGCCATCTCCTGACGGAGAAGCCGCTGGCTGACAGCCCGGAGAACGCGCGCGCCATCGTCGAGGCTGCCCGACGCGCCAAGCGCGTGCATGCCGTCGTCCAGAACCGCCGCTATGTCGCCAACGTCAGGCGCATCAGGCGTTTTCTCGATTCCGGCGCCATCGGTGCGCCAACCAGCATCCACGCCGAATTCTTCGTCGCGCCGCATTTCGGCGGGTTTCGCGAGGAGATGCGCCATGTCCTGCTGCTCGACATGGCGATCCATACTTTCGACGCCGCCCGCTATATGGTCGGCGGCGCGCCGGCCAGCGTCTACTGCCAGGAATGGGAGCCGGTCAATTCCTGGTACCGGCAGGGATCGTCGGCCACCGCAATCTTCGAGCTCGGCGGCGGCAAGCTGTTCACCTATGCCGGCTCTTGGTGCGCCGACGGGTTCCGCACCAGTTGGGAGAGCACATGGCGCATCGTCGCCGAGCACGGCAGCCTGGTCTGGGACGGTGACGATGGACTGAGGGCGGAAATCGCGCGGCCTATCCGTGAAGGCCTGTTCGATCGCACAGAGCCGCTCACTGTCCCGCCGCTCGATCCGAGAGACCGCATCGGCGGCCATCTCGGCATCATTCAGGATTTTGTGCGCGCCGTCGAAACCGGCAGCGAGCCGGAGACGCGCGGCGCCGACAACATCAAGAGCCTGGCCATGGTCTTTGCCGCGATCGAAAGCGCTGAAACCGGGCGCCGGGTCGCGATCGCATAGAGCAAGATGAGGTTAGTTTTGGTCATTCTGCCGGTGATGGTTTGGGACAAGGTCGAGGGGTCTGGCGAAGGGCGTAGTGGTGCTACACCCGAGCCAGAGCCCGAAGGATTTGGCCCAAACCAGCCCGGCAGAATGACCAAAACTAACCTCATCTTGCTCTGGGAAGGGTGACGATGCCAAACCCGCTTCTCGACATCAGGATCGGCACCATGGTGCGGGCCAATCTCGATGACCCGGCCGCCTATATCAATGCGATCCTGCCGCTCGGCTTCGAGAGCATCCAGCCGTTCTTCTGGCAGACGCTGGGCGGCAAGGATCTTCCACGGCTGGCCGGCCAGATCCGTGAGGCGATCGGCGACGCCGACGTCGTCGTCTCCTCGCTCGGCGTCTTCGGCAATCCGCTAGAAAGCGGCGATGTCGATCGCGGCGTGCTTGATGCCTGGGAAACGGTCATCGACCATGCGCATCTGTTCGGCACCTCGATGGTCAGCGGCTTCACCGGCCGCCTCCGCGGCAAGCCACTGCCCGACAGCCTACCGCGCTTCCGCGAGGTCTGGGGACCACTGGCCCGGCGCGCCGCCGACAAGGGCGTGCGCATCGCCTTCGAGAATTGCGCGATGGACGGCAACTGGGCTGATGGAGACTGGAACATCGCCCACAATCCGGACGCCTGGGAGCTGATGTTCAACGAATTGCCAGATGACAATCTCGGCCTGGAATGGGAGCCCTGCCACCAACTCGTCTACCTGATCGATCCGATCCCGCAGATCCGCAAATGGGCGCCGCGCATTTTTCATGTCCACGGCAAGGACGCGACGGTGCGCTGGGACGTAATCCGCGAGCATGGCGTGTTCGGCCGGCTGCCGTTCGTGCAAATGCGCACGCCTGGCTTCGGCGACAGCGACTGGGCGCGGGTGATCAGCGAATTGCGGCTGGCCGGATACAAGGGCGCCATCGACATCGAAGGCTGGCACGACCCAGTCTATCGCGGCGACCTTGAGATTACAGGGCAAGTGCGGGCGCTGGATTACCTCAAGCAATGCCGGGGAGGTGCCAGCTACCTGCCAAATCCGGCTTGAGGATCTGGCTAGCGAGGAGCCGGCCAGCGAACCAGTGCGGCGAGAAGCCGAAGCATTCGTCGAAGACCCCTCGGCTTGCGAGGGAACAAAGGGAGGATAAGTGCATGAGCATCACGATGAGAAGGACAGTTCTGCGCTCGACCGTCATGGCGGCCGCCGCGGCGCTCGCCGCCGCAATCTCCACCTTGCCTGCCCAGGCGCTCGATGCCCAGTGGTGCAAGGACGTCCACATCCGCTTCTTCGTCGGCGGCGCCGAGGGCGACGCCTTCGGCACCATCGTCTACAATGGCGCCAAGCAGGCCGAGGCCGATCTTGGGCCGAAGGTCGACTACATCTTCTCACAGTGGGATGTCGAGAAGATGGTGCAGCAATTGCGCGAGGCCGTCGCGGTCAAGCCCGGCGGCATCGCCATGATGGGCCACCCGGGCGATGCTTCGATCATGCCGCTGGCCGAACAGGCGCACAAGGACGGCATCAGGATGATGTACCAGAACGTGCCGGTGCCGAAGGTCACGGCAGCGTTCGGCGGCGGCTATGTCGGCGCCCAGCAGGAAGAACAGGGCCGCGCGCTCGGCGCCGAGGCGTTCAAGCTGGCCGGGCTCAAGGCCGGCGACAAGGCGATCATGATCGGCCCGTTCGAGAACGAGAGCCGCGGCGCGCGCGAGCGCGGCACGGTCGCCGCCCTGAAAGAGGCGGGCGTCGAGGTCATCCAGCTCTCCTCGCCGCCGAGCGGGGAATGGGCTTCCGATCCCAATCTGGCCATTCCGGTGATTACCGCAGCACTCCTCAACAATCCCGACGTTAAGGCGGTTGGCTATCCCGGCGGACAGATGCTGGGCAACGTCCCGACCTACATGCAGGCGGCGGGCAGGAAGGCTGGCGATATCTTCAATTTCGGCTTCGACACCAGCCCGCAGATCGTCGAGGGCTTCAAGGGCGGCTGGGTCCAGCTGACGGCCGACCAGCAGCCGTTCCTGCAGGGTTATCTGCCGATCCTCAGCCTCTGCCAACAGGTGGTGCTGGGCCTGGCGCCAATGAATGTCGACACCGGCGCCGGCTTCGTCACGCCTGACAATTATGAGATCGTCGCCGAGCTCGCCAAGCAGGCGCTGCGCTGACCTTTTGACACGGCTGCCGGTCTTGCGACCGCAGCCCGAACCAAGTGAGGATCGCCATGGCAGAACGCCTCATAGAACTGCGCGACATCAGCAAGTCCTACGGTCAGGTCTATGCGCTGGGTGGGGTCAATCTCAGCGTCGACCGCGGCGAGGTGGTCGGCCTGATCGGCGACAACGGCGCCGGCAAGTCGACGCTGATCAAGATCCTCTCCGGGGTGGTCAAGCCGACCAGCGGCGAGATCCTCATCCGCGGCCAGCCGGTGACCGGCTGGAGCGCCGCGCGCTCGCGCGACGCCGGCATCGAGACGGTGTTCCAGGACCGGGCGCTGGCCGTGCAGCAGACGATCGTGCGCAACATCTTCATGGGCCGCGAGCTCACCGGCTTTTTCGGCTGGCTGAAGGTCAACAAGGAAATCGAGGAGGCGAGCCGGCTGATGCGCGAGATCGGCTTCACCTCGAAAGTGTTCACGCCGCAATCGATCGTCGGCCAGCTCTCCGGCGGCGAACGCCAGGGCGTGGCGATCGCCCGCGCCATCTACAAGCAGGCCGACCTGATCATCCTCGACGAGCCGACGACGGCGCTGTCGCTGACCGAGACCGCCAAAGTCTTCCATTTCGTGCGCCAGGTGCGGGCGAGCGGACGGTCGATCCTGTTCATCGGCCACAACATCCACCACGTCTTCGACATCGCCGACCGCTTTGTCGTGCTGGACCGCGGCAAGGTCGCGCTCACCGCCGACCGCAGCCAAGTCAAGTCGGCCGAAGACCTCATCAACTTCATGGAAGACGTCGCGCATCCGGGCGGATTGCCGGGACTGCGCGACGCCGGCGACCCGGAGCAGAGAGCACGATGAGCAAGACAATGGAGCCCGATCTGCACGAGCCGTCCGCAATCTCCCGTCCCGGCAATCCCCGGGAAGAGTGGAAACACCCATCCGATCATTGGATGCGCGGCTTCATCCTCGACAACCGCGCCGCACTCGGCACGCTTGCCGTGTTCGTGGTGATGATGACGGTTTTCATGATCGCCAACCCGACCGTCTTCACCACCTGGTATCTCTACCGTTCCGTGCTCACCACGCTGCCGGTAGCGCTGTTCGTGGTGGTGCCGCTGGTCTTCGTCGTCACCTGCGGCGAGATCGACCTGTCGTTTCCGGCGACGATGGGTTTTGCCTCATGGGTGTTCGCGCTGGTCGTGCAGGCCGGGTACGATCCGTTTCTCGGCATCGCCGCCGCCATTGCAACGGGCACGTTGCTCGGCTTCCTGGTCGGGTCGCTGGTCGTCTATGGCGGGCTGTCGTCGCTGATCGCCACGCTCGGCATGAACTTCCTGCTGCGTGGCCTGATCCAGATCATCAACGAAGGCAGGTCGACGGCGCTGACCAGCCTTGCCGACAGCTGGGCCTACAAGATCTTCTCCAGCCAGCTCTACGGCATCCCCGTGCAGATCTTCTGGGCCATCGGCTTCGTCGTGCTGTCGGCGCTGCTCTACAACAGGCATCGCTTCGGCGCGCAGGTGAAGGTGGTCGGCGACAATCCCGACAGCGCCCAGCAGATGGGCATCGACGTCAAGCGCGTGCGGGTGAAAGTGTTTGTCTTCGTCGGCATCGGGGCAGCGATCGCCGGCACCTTCTCGGTGATGATCAACTTCACCTGGTGGCCGACGGCTGGCGACGGCTATCTCTTGCCGGTGCTGGCATCGGTGTTCGTTGGTGGCACGCCGACCTGGGGCGGCGTCGGCACCGTGGTAGGCGGCGCCATCGGCGCCGTCACCGTGTCCTTCATCCAGACCGGCGTCGTCGCGGCGGGCTTGAGCGGCTTCTATGTCCAGTTCTTCAACGGGCTGATCATCATCCTGTCGCTGCTCGGCCACAAATGGAACCAGGCGCGGTATCGGTGAGGGGGATACTCACACCCCGGTGACAAACCCGTCCAGCACGCGCTTCTGGCCGGCCTTGTCGAAGTCGATGGTCAGCTTGTTGCCATCGATGGCGGAAATGTTGCCGTTGCCGAACTTCTGGTGGAAGACCCGGTCGCCGACATTGAAGCGGGATGGCGTGTCGGCAACGGACTTGGCGACCAGCTCGCCGTCGATGGTACGGCCCTTGATCGAGGTGCGGCCGGCGCCATAGCCACTGTCGGTCTCGCCATAGCCGATCCGTTCGACCTGGTGGCCGGAGCGCGAGCCCCAGTTGCGGTCGGTCGCCTCGGTGCGGTTCTGTTGCGCGCGCTGCCAGCCCGGCGTTGCATAGGTGCTGGAGAAGGCGCCGGATTTTTCTGCGTCGAAGCGCGAAGCGCCGTAAGGATTCTGCCGTCCTGCCCCCTGGCCGCCCCGTCCGGAGGCGAAGGAGCCGCCATAGGCATTGCCGTAACCGCCATAGGAGTTGCCGCTCTCGGCGACCTCGACATGGGCTTCCGGCAGTTCGTCGAGGAAGCGCGACGGGATCGTCGATTGCCACAGGCCGTGGATGCGGCGGTTGGAGACGAACCACAAATGCAGGTTCTTCTTGGCGCGGGTCAGCCCGACATAGGCCAGCCGGCGCTCTTCCTCCAGCCCGGAGCGGCCACCCTCGTCGAGCGCACGCTGATGCGGGAACAGTCCTTCCTCCCAACCGGGCAGAAAAACTGTCTCGAATTCGAGGCCCTTGGCCGAATGCAGCGTCATGATGTTGACGGCGTCGAGTTCGGCGTTCTGCTCGGCGTCCATCACCAGCGCCACATGTTCGAGGAAGGAGCGCAGCGATTCGTACTCCTCCATGGAGCGGATCAGTTCCTTGAGGTTTTCCAGCCGGCCCGGCGCTTCCACCGAGCGGTCGTTCTTCCACATGTCGGTGTAGCCGCTCTCCTCCAGGATGGTCTCGGCCAGCTCGGTGTGCGGCGTGGTCTCCAGCGCCTTCTGCCAGCGCTCGAAATTGGCGGCGACTTCGCGCAATGCTGCGCGCGGCTTCGGCTTCAGCTCGTCGCTCTCAGCGAGTTTTTCCGCAGCCTCCAGCATAGGAATGCGCAGCGCCCTGGCGGTGTCGTGGATCTGGCGGATGGTGGCTTCGCCCAGCCCGCGCTTCGGCACGTTGACGATGCGCTCGAAGGCGAGGTCGTCCGCGCCTTGCGCGACGACGCGGAAGAAGGCCAGCGCATCGCGGATTTCGAGTCGCTCGTAAAAACGCGGGCCGCCGATGACGCGATAGTTGAGGCCGAGGGTGACGAAACGGTCCTCGAACTCGCGCATCTGGAAGGACGCGCGGACAAGTATGGCCATATCGTTGAGATTGTGCTTCTGCCGCTGGTAGGCCTCGATGGTTTCGCCAACGGCGCGGGCCTCTTCCTCGGAATCCCAAGCGGCATGGACATGAACCTTCTCGTCGTCCTCGGCGATTTTTTCGGTGAACAGCGTCTTGCCGAAGCGGCTTTCATTGTGGGCGATGAGGTGGGAGGCGGTGCCGAGAATGTGCGCGGTGGAGCGATAGTTGCGCTCCAGCCGGATGATCGTGGCGCCGGGGAAATCCTTGTCGAAGCGCAGGATGTTGTCGACCTCGGCCCCACGCCAGCCGTAGATCGATTGGTCGTCGTCGCCGACACAGCAGATGTTGACTTTGCTTTCGCTCACGGGCTGTTCCGCGCCTGCCGGCGCGGGCCCTCCGCGGGGGCCTCGCAACGGCTCGGACGCCCGGTCGGGCTTGCGGCCTTCGGCCGTTCGCAAACCTGTTGAGGCTGACGTTGACGCCCGTCCGGCGTCCGGCCGCTGCGCCAGCAGGCGCAGCCACATGTATTGGGCGGTGTTGGTGTCCTGGTACTCGTCGACGAGAATGTATTTGAAGCGCCTGTGGTATTCCTTCAGCACGTCCGGATTGGCGCGGAAGATGCGGATCGGGTGGCACAGGAGATCGCCGAAGTCGCAGGCGTTCAGCGTCTTCAGCCGCTCCTGATAGGCCTTGTAGAGCTCACGGCCCTTGCCGTTGGCGAAGGCGCGGGCGTCGCCCTCGGCAATCTCGGCGGGGCCAAGCCCCTTGTTCTTCCAGCCGTCGATCATCTGGGCGAACTGCTTGGCCGGCCAGCGTTTGTCGTCCAGTCCTTCGGCCTGGATGAGCTGCTTGATCAGGCGCACGACGTCGTCGGTGTCGAGAATGGTGAAATCGGATTTGAGCCCGGCGAGCTCGGCGTGGCGGCGGAGCAACTTGACACCGATCGAGTGGAAGGTGCCGAGCCACGGCATGCCTTCGACATTGCCTTCGCCGATCAGCAGGCCGATGCGCTGCTTCATCTCGCGCGCCGCCTTGTTGGTGAAGGTGACGGCGAGGATCTGCGACGGGAAGGCCTTGCCGGTGGCGAGGATGTGAGCGATGCGGGTGGTCAGGACGCGCGTCTTGCCGGTACCGGCGCCGGCCAACACCAGAACCGGGCCTTCGGTGGTTTCCACCGCCAGCCGCTGCTCGGGGTTGAGCCCGTTCAGATAATCGGGCGCTTTGGCATGGCCGCTGCGGGCAGCCATGGCGCGCGCAGCAATGCCCGACGGGGCCACGGGCCGCGCGTTCGGTTCATCAAAAAAAGGCATATCTTCCGAAAAGCCGGACATCTCCCCCGAATGTAGTGATTCGGCAGCGAAAGGCCAGAAGTGTCTCCGTTTTGTTCTCTGTCCAGCGCCGGAACCTACAAATGGGTATATTTAACCCACCGACGTCGTGGAGCGCTGCATGCTGGGCCTCACTGATCCGTGATTGGACCATGCCGCCCTCGACCCTATCTTGCGCGGCGGACATATTCCCGAAGTCGAGGAGAGCGCCATGACAAAACCGAGCCCTGCCAGCCCCGCCGTCACCAGACCCGCCATTACCCAGGCGATGATCGACGCCTATGACGAATACACACATCTGACGCTCGACCGGCGGCGCTTCATGGAACAGTTGACCAGGCTTGCCGGATCAGGTGCGGCGGCCGCCGCAATCGCACCGCTGCTGGCGGCGAATTCAGCCCGGGCGGCGATTATTGCCGAGGACGATTCACGCGTGACCGGCGAGGACATCAGCTATCCCGGCAGCGGTGGCGAGATGAAGGGCTATGTGGTCAAGCCGGCCGGCCAGTCCGGCAAGCTCGGCACCGTCATCGTCGTGCATGAGAACAGAGGGCTCAACCCGCATATACGCGATGTGGCACGGCGCGTGGCGCTGGAAGGCTTCGTTGCGCTGGCCCCGGACTTCCTGTCGCCGCTCGGCGGCACGCCGGCCGACGAAGACAAGGCGCGTGAGCAGTTTTCCAAACTCGATCCGGCGCAGACCATCGCCAATGCGGTCGCAACGGTCGCTTTCCTCAAGGGATACGCGGATGGCAACGGCAAGGTCGGCGCGGTCGGCTTCTGCTGGGGCGGCGGCACGGTGAACACACTGGCTGCCAACGCGCCGGATTTGGCTGCCGCTGTCGCCTATTACGGCATGCAGCCGAAGGCCGAGGATGTGCCGAAGATCAAGGCGGCATTGCTGCTGCATTATGCCGGGCTCGACACCCGCATCAATGCCGGCATCGACGCCTTCAGGAAGGAGCTCGATGCAGCCGAGGTCGAGTACACGATCCATGTCTATGAGGGCGCCAATCATGCCTTCAACAATGACACGTCGGCGGCTCGCTACGACAAGAACGCGGCGGACCTCGCCTGGGGCCGAACGATCGCCTTTCTCAAGGAGAAACTTGCCTGATCAGGCATTTGCCGGTTTGTGAAAAGCAACGCCGGCCACCACCAGCGCGATGCCGATGCAGTCGGTAGGGCTGGGTATCTGGCGGAGCACAATGACGCCGATCAGCGTGGCGGTGACCGGCAGCAACGACAGCATCAGCGCGAAGCTCGATCGCGGCAGCCGCGACATGGCTAGCTGGTCGCAGATATAGGGGATGACCGACGAGCAGATGCCGACGCCGATGGCGGCGATGAGCAGTGGGGGCGCCGTGAAAGCCGGCAGCGCATCGGTGAAGCCGATCGGC
>SAQR01000074.1 GCA_004020365.1 Mesorhizobium sp. | reverse complement strand
CCTTCTCCCCGTCACTATACGGGGAGAAGTGCCCGGCAGGGCGATGAGGGGCAGCACAAAGCTGAAGCGATTGTCCTGGAATCCGCGGCGCGGTTGCACGGATCGCCAAGACCGCCTAACAGAAAACTAATGTAAACCTTCGCAGGTGCGAACTCCGCATGAACCTTCTCAAGCTTGTCGCCCTCGACGTTCAGGATCTGAGCATCGTCTCGGCCCATGTCCAGGACGCCGTGCTCAAGGTCGGCGATCTCGAATACATGCCGGCGGTCAAGCGCTTCGTGATGACGATGAACCGCTTCGTCTGGGAGGCGAAATCGGGGCTGTTCCGCCAGCACAATGAGCGGCGGCAAAGCGTGCTGCATTTTGACCGGGTGCTGGGCGCCAAGACCAGCGGCATTGCCCGCGACAAGCCGGACGAGGTGCTGTCGCTGCTGGCGATCAGCTTCGTCGCCCTCGACAAGCCGGCCGGCATTGTCGAGCTGATCTTTTCAGGCGGCGGCGCGATCATGCTCGATGTCGAGTGCATCGAGGCGCGGCTGGCTGACATCGGCGGCGCCTGGGAAGCGACGTCGCGCCCCTTCCACAGAGCCTGAGCACACAAGATGGCCATCACGCTTCGTCTGTCCGATGCCGATTTCGAGCCGCGCTTTGGCGCGTTCCTTTTGACCAAGCGCGAGGTCTCGGAGGACGTCGACGCCGTGGTGCGCGCGATCATCGCGCGGGTCCGCGCCGAGGGCGACGCGGCGCTCATCGACTACACGCAGAAATTCGAACAGGCCGACCTGAGAGGCCTCGGCATTGCCGTGTCGCAAGACGACATCGCCAAGGCCTACGATGTGGCCGACCCGCAGACGATCGAGGCGCTCAAATTCGCCCGTGACCGGATCCGTTCGCATCACGAGCGGCAGCGGCCGAAGGACGACCGCTATACCGACGCCGCCGGCGTCGAGCTCGGCTCGCGCTGGACCGCGATCGAGGCGGTCGGGCTCTACGTACCGGGCGGTACGGCGAGCTATCCAAGCTCGGTGCTGATGAGCGCCGTGCCGGCCAAGGTGGCCGGCGTCGAGCGCATCGTCATAGCGGTGCCGGCGCCCGGCGGCGTCATCAATCCGCTGGTGCTGGTGGCGGCCGACCTGACCGGCATATCCGAGATCTACCGCGTCGGCGGCGCGCAGGCGATCGCAGCGCTGGCCTACGGCACCGAAACGATAAAGCCGGTCGCCAAGATCGTCGGCCCCGGCAATGCCTATGTCGCCGCGGCCAAGCGCCAGGTGTTCGGCACGGTCGGCATCGACATGATCGCCGGGCCATCGGAAGTGCTTGTCGTGGCCGACGGCAATAACGATCCGGACTGGATCGCCGCCGACCTGCTTGCACAGGCCGAGCATGATGTGTCGGCGCAGTCGATCCTGATCACCGACGATCCTGTCTTCGGCGCGGCGGTCGAACAGGCGGTCGAACGCCAGTTGCAAAACCTGTCGCGCGCCGGGACGGCGGCGGCGAGCTGGCGCGATTTCGGCGCCGTCATCCACGTCCCCCGAATCGAGGCGGCGCTGCCGCTGGTCGACCGCATCGCGGCCGAACATGTCGAACTTGCCATCGACGAGCCGGAAGCCTTCCTGGCGCGGATGCGCAATGCCGGCGCCGTCTTTCTCGGCCGCCACACGCCGGAAGCCATCGGCGACTATGTCGGCGGCTCCAACCATGTGCTGCCGACGGCGCGCTCGGCGCGCTTCTCGTCAGGGCTTTCAGTGCTCGATTTCGTCAAGCGCACCTCGATCCTGAAGCTCGGGCCGGAGCAATTGCGGGCGCTGGCGCCGGCGGCCATCGCGCTGGCCACGGCGGAAGGCCTCGACGCGCATGGACGCTCCGTCGCCATCCGGCTGAATATGTAGCTGACATGGCGGACTACGATCGAACCCGTGCCAGGCTGATCGATGTCGAACTCGACGAATCGATCGGCCGTTCGACGCCCGATGTCGAACATGAGCGGGCGGTGGCGATCTTCGACCTGATCGAGGAAAACAGCTTCCAGCCGGTCAATGACGACGCCGGACCCTACCGGCTAAAACTGTCGCTGGCCGAATCCCGGCTGGTCTTCGCGGTGACCCGCGAGGATGGCGCGGCGGTCGTCACCCACATCCTGTCGCTGACGCCGCTCAGGCGCATCGTCAAGGACTATTACATGATCTGCGAAAGCTATTACGACGCCATCCGCACCTCGACGCCCAGCCAGATCGAGGCGATCGACATGGGCCGGCGCGGCCTGCACAATGAGGGCTCGCAGACACTGATGGACCGGCTGGCCGGCAAGATCGACATCGATTTCGACACGGCGCGGCGGCTGTTCACGCTGGTCTGCGTGCTGCACTGGCGAGGCTGAACTGTCAGCCCCTCTGCCCCGCTCGATCCTGCCGCGCTCGATCCTGCCGCGCTCAATCCTGTTTGTCTGCGGCATGAACGCCGTGCGCTCGCCGATGGCCGAACTGCTGGCGCGCCAGGTGCTTCCGGCGACCAGTTTCGTCGCGTCGGCCGGGGTGCGCGGCGGCGAACGCGACCCGTTCGTCGACGCCGTGCTGGCCGAGGACGGGCTTTCGCTCGGCGACCGGCACCCGAGGACGCTGGACGATCTCGAGGACGACTATTTCGACCTGATCATCACGCTGTCGCCGGAAGCCCATCACACCGCGCTCGAGCTTACCCGCTCGCTTGCCGTCGACGTCGAATATTGGCCGATGCCGGACCCGACTGGCGTCAGCGGCACGCGTGAGCAGATCATGGCCGCCTATCGCGAGGTGCGCGAACGGCTGAAGGCGCGGATATCCAGCCGTTTTCTGACGCCGGAAGCAGAAAAACCGCGCTGATTTAAGCATGTTCACAAGCGCACCATTATCATATAGGTTCCGCGCAAATTCCGGCTAGAGTCGGATGATTTCAGGTCTGTTCGACCTGAGATCTGAATCCGCCTCTAAATCCAAGAAGTAGAGCATGATGTCGTCCGAAAACCGCTTCACACTTTTCGGCATCATGCTCTAGGCGCTGGGAATCCCATCCAAGCAAAGGTATCGAATGCCGAAGGAAGAAGTCCTCGAGTTTCCGGGTGTCGTCACGGAATTGTTGCCCAACGCGATGTTCAGGGTGAAGCTCGAAAACGAACACGAAATCATCGCCCACACCGCCGGCCGCATGCGCAAGAACCGTATCCGCGTGCTGACCGGCGACAAGGTCCTGGTCGAGATGACACCCTACGACCTGACCAAGGGCCGCATCACCTACCGTTTCAAGTAAGATCGTCAGGGCTCCCGGGATCGCGATGAGCATTTTGCCGAAGCTCGTGCTTGCCTCGGGTTCGCCGCGCCGGATCGAGCTGCTGCAGCAGGCCGGCATCGAGCCGGACCGCGTGCTGCCGGCCGGTGTCGACGAAACGCCGCTGCGCGCCGAGCATCCGCGCTCGCTGGCCAAGCGCCTGTCGAAGGAAAAGGCCGAAAAGGCGCTGGCCTCGCTGCAGACGGAAGAGGATTATGCGCCGAGCTTCGTGCTGGCCGCCGACACGGTGGTCGCCGTTGGCCGGCGCATCCTGCCCAAGGCCGAATCGTTCGACGACGTCGTCAATTGCCTCGGCCTGCTGTCAGGCCGTTCGCACCGGGTCTATTCCGGCATCTGCCTGATTACGCCGGCCGGCAAGCTGCGCCAGCGGCTGGTCGAGACCAGGGTGCGGTTCAAGCGGCTGCCGCGCGCCGAGATCGACGCCTATGTGGCCTCGGGAGAATGGCGCGGCAAGGCCGGCGGCTACGCCGTCCAGGGTCTCGCCGGCGCCTTCGTCGTCAAGCTTGTCGGCTCTTACACCAACGTCGTCGGCCTGCCGCTCTACGAGACGGTGGCGCTTCTGGCGGGCGAGGGCTTCAAGGTGCATGCCAACTGGCAGTCAGTTCGGCCATGAGCTCGGGGCGGTCATGAGCTCGGACGACAAGGTCACGCCGCTGCGCCCCAAGCGGCCCTGCCCCGAATGCGGCAAGCCGTCGGCGCGTGAGACCTACCCGTTCTGCTCCGTGCGCTGCAAGGAGATCGACCTCAACCGCTGGCTCAAGGGCGCCTACGTCATTCCGGGCCGCGACGACGAGGATGAACCGGACAACGACCCTCCCAAATGAGGCTGTTCAGGGCAGCCTGCGGGCCTCGACCGCGCCCCATGAATCAGCCTGTCGAGCAACTGCTGGTTTCCCGCTTGAAATCAGCGCTTAAGCGCTGGACAGGCCGGATTCCCGTGCTATAACCCACGCGCTTTCAAGGGGCGCCGGCGGCGCTTTCAAGAAATCCGGCGTGCAGAACTGCCCGCGTGCCGGAACAGGCCCAGATAGCTCAGTTGGTAGAGCAGCGGACTGAAAATCCGCGTGTCGGTGGTTCGAATCCGCCTCTGGGCACCATCCCCTCTTCTTCCGACACTTCCTTTCATCGCAGCTTCTACGCTCCAGGCTCTTTAGACCCTTGGAATCGCAGCTCTTTTTCGCACTGAGGGCGCACGAGAGCGCGTTTCACGGAGTCTCGGCGTATTTGGTCCAACGAGGCGGAGGGGTGGTATTTTCGTTGGTATTGGACATCCTGATGGTATCGAAGCCGCCAATGGGAGGTTCCAAAAATGGCCCTTTCTGACGTGAAATGTAGAAACGCACGATCCTCTTCCAAACTCTTGAAACTGTCTGACGGAGGTGGGCTCCAGCTCTGGGTGCAGCCCACCGGATCCCGCCTATGGCGTCTCGCCTATCGTTTCGACGGCAAGCAGAAGCTCCTGGCCTTGGGCAGCTATCCACTCGTTTCGCTGGCCGAGGCGCGCCAAGCGCGCGACGACGCCAAACGTCTCTTACGAACTGGGATCGACCCTGCGCAGGACCGCAAATCGCGAAAGGCTGGTTCGGCGGAGGACACGTTTCGTTCAATCGCGGAGGAGTATGTCGACAAACTGAAGAGAGAGGGACGTGCCGACCGGACAATCACCAAGGTCAAATGGCTGCTCGATTTCGCCTATCCCACGTGTGGCGGCAAATGCATCCGGGAACTTGATGCCGCCGATATTCTTGCCGCTCTTCGCACCGTGGAGGTCCGCGGTCGATACGAGTCGGCCAGACGACTGCGCTCGACGATTGGCAGCGTCTTTCGATATGCCATCGCGACCGCACGCGCGGACACAGACCCAACGTCCGCGCTAAGGGGTGCGCTCATCAGGCCAACGGTGACGCCACGTGCCGCCATTACTGATCCGAAGGCATTGGGCGGTTTGCTCCGTGCAATCGAGTCATTTGACGGGCAGCCCGCAACCCGAGCGGCTCTGAAGCTAATGGCGCTGCTGTTTCCCCGTCCCGGTGAGCTTCGCGCCGCTGAATGGGACGAGTTCGATTTCAAAACTTCGGTGTGGACCATTCCGGAAGCACGAATGAAAATGCGACGACCGCACCGCGTGCCTCTTTCAAGGCAGGCAGTGTGTATCCTGGCGGAGCTTAGAAAAATTTCCGAGATCGGCACGCTGCTGTTTCCAAGTGTGCGATCCGCTGCCCGCCCGATTTCCGACAATACACTTAACGCCGCCCTGCGTCGCATGGGGTATAGCAAGAATGAAGCAACGGCCCATGGCTTCCGAGCAACGGCATCAACTCTGCTAAACGAATGCGGCAAGTGGCATCCAGACGCCGTAGAGCGACAGCTTGCTCACATTGAAAATAATAACGTTCGGCGCGCCTATGCCCGGGCAGAGCATTGGGAAGAACGTGCCAGGATGATGCAGTGGTGGGCAGATTATCTGGAAAAAATTGAGAACGCAGGAAGGCGCGGGTAAACTCGATCTACTATGCGGGCAGCGATTGTCCTGCTGGGGTGCTCTGAGATCGCCAGACATAATATCGGGTGGCCTACGCGGCTCTATACTGACCTTGGCCCCTAACACTTCACGGCTTTTCGCCTTGCGCCTTATTCAACAGGCTTCGGGACGCGCCTGTCTTATTGCCTCGCGGAATGCGTTTCTTGTGGAGACACTGAATGATGAAAGCGACCAAAAAGATTTCAAGGCGGCGGAGGTCGAAACCCCTTGAATTCGTCTGCCGGTCGCCATTCAGGCTGCGAAGTTGCCGGCAGCCACCGGCAAGCTGTTAATAAATATGAGTTGTTCTTGACTTGTTCTATAAGCGCCAGTCACCTTAGCGTTCTAATTTGCGGGAGCGGTTGATGAGCAATTTGGAACTACGCGAGTTTCACTCTTTCCTTGAACGGTTGATCGAGAATTCGTCTCGGGAACAGCGATTTTCCGTCGATAAGATCGTTAACACGGTTCTTAGTGAACATCCTCAGCGCCTCGAAAAGATTCAAAACCAGGTCATAAGTTTGGGTCTGCGGGCACTTATCAGAAACAACTGTCGCGCCAAGACCAGCGCCACCGACAACGGCCCGGATATGTTCGGTGATTATCACATCGGCAAACGAGTCTCGGTGCCTTATAAGGATGACAAGGGCAAGCTACGCTGGGACAAGAAGCGGCGCGGCGAACTGACATTCGACGATTTCGACGAGATTATCGCACGCTGGGATGATCGCCCCGCCCGGCAGTCTCAGGATAGGAGAGATTTCGAGGACATAGCCAAAAGGATTCGACCGTATCGTGACCGGGCACGAACTGTTGGCGAAGCCCTCGAGATGGCTGCGCGCGACAGTCTATGAGCGCTAGCGAGGCTCCTGACGGGCACCTAGTTCAGTGGCAGCTGGTACCTAATTCCGAACTTCCGTGAACACTTCATTCGGTAATTCTCCTCATGTTGTCAGTTCCGATTAGGCCAGTCGGAAGGTATGAGCTTCACGCCCGATGCTTTTGTCCATCGACCCTTGACCGCCGCGACATATTCCGGATCCTCTTCGATGTAGGCGTGCTCGATTAGGATGACCTGAAGTCCGGCCCTGCGCGCGGTTTCTTCGAAAAGGAACCGGACTATTTTCTGCATCGCAACTTGGTCGTCGTCCTTTTCCATTTCCTTTAGTCGCTTCTCATCCCCACCCTTGGGGTAGTAGGGGCGGCTGATCTGATCAATTACGAGAAGGCCCGGGACGGGCGCGCGCATAGTCTCGAAGAGCTTCTGGAGAGAGAACGACAGCGCGAGGTGCATCGCGAGATAGTTCTGGTCCGAACCGACCTCCGCCATCGCGAGTACCGCTCGTCGCGTCGGCTCGATAAGCGAAAGGCTGGGCGCGGAGGAGAAAACGACGCGCGCGCCGGTGGCCGGCACCTCTGTGGGAAGGTCTGCCAACATATCCGTCGCAAAGTTGCTCACCATGTTTTCGGCGTCGCGCAGACGCTCTCGCCGCGCCTGTGGATCCACTTGGTCCCTGAGATTTTCGATCTCGGATTCAAGCGAGGCTGAATTCGTCGAAGATATCTCGTAGTCTCTAGCGGTAGTCTCCAGAAATTGGTCGATGCGTCCTACCACCCTCGCACGTTCCTGCAGGAGCGATGCTGCGCCTGCGGATTCCTCCTCGACCCGGAGCAGCCCGCTGAGTTGGGCCTCGACCTCCCTGAAGCGGCCGGATCTTGAACCGATCTGGTTTTCGACCTGGCCGGAATGGTCGTCAAGGCGAGGGCGCATAACGTCGACCGCAAGGACTTCGTGCGCCACGATTGTCAAGGAGTTTTGGATCTGCTCTGCCATAGCCAGACCCGCTGCATTTTCCGCATCGCACACGGGGCAGCGCCCGTCGCCTAGCTTGAGGTGCTCGACCAGCTTGAGTTTGTGAGACTGTCCCGACACCGCAGTGCCGTAGCCCGCCGCTTCACGAATGGTTCGCCTCAGCATCTGCCGCTTTTCGCGCAGTGTCTGTAGTTCGGACACGAGCTGCCTTCGCTCCTCCTCCAATACGGCGCGCGTTTCGCTGTCCCCGGAAGCGGGCGTCAAGACGCCGTTCTCGGCGACGCCCCTCAGCTGATCGAGCAGGAGCTGGTCGGATGCGTCTGACGAAGGTAGCTCGGCGATGAGACCGATGCCTTCGGCCTGGGTGAGAAGGGCTATGGAACGCTGCGTCAGAAGACTTTGGCTTCGCTCCTGGGCTTTGGCTTCCCGTTCTATCCTGCCGAGGGCGGCCTCTAGTTGGCGGAGCCTCCGTGCGGCAAGAACGCTCGTCTGATTCACCGCGCCCAAAAAGTACGGCATTGTCGCTTTGATGTCCCGCGCCTTCTCGGGGCGGTGCAAATCGTGCAACAAGGTCTCTCTGCTGATGATGATGTCGCCCGACAGGAACAGGTAGGGTGTCACGTCACGAATAGTCGCGCGTCCTTTCTCGGATTTGGCTGCGACGGCAGGATCGTCCGTATCCTGAATCCCGAACGACTTCTCGATCATCGCGCGCGCCGTATCGCGGTTCGTCGGACCTTCGAGTCCTTCGGACGTATTCGGAAGCCTTAGGTTCTTCCCGGTCCTCACGAACATCTGGTTGGTGCCGCTCCCGGACTCCGGAATCTTTCTGCCGACGATGAGATCGCTATCCCCCAGCACCCAGTGGACGGCGACGGCCACAGCATGCCCGCGCACGAAGAACGGGAGCCGGCAATCTGTTGACCCCAGGCAGTAGTCGATAGCGTCAATGATCGCGGACTTGCCCGTCCCGGAAGCGCCCGTGATGACGTTCACCTTATCGATATCGAACTCGATCGTCCGGCGTCTGGCACCAACGCCGTAGAGTGCGATTTCACGAACGTTCCAACGGGTCACGGCGTCACTCCGAATGCTGAAAAAACTGATCCTGCCGAACCGGCCTTGCCCATCCAGCTGCCGAGCCGCTCGGCTCGTTTGATCGCCCGTTTGGGGTTCTCGGGTAAGTTGTCCACCGGCGTTGTCGAGGGCGCCCGGGGACCAGGCTCGATCGTCCCGGCATTTCCAAGCGCGAGAGCCCTTGAACAAAGACCAAACCGGACTGCGGCGGAGACGATCTCCTTCGAAGCGTCGAGACGGACGCTCAGATCGAGACGTACGTCCGGATAGCGGTTCAGCCAGGAGAGAAGACCAGTTGTGGCGGCGGTCTCCAGGAAAGACGTCTCCAGGTCATCGGACAGTGCGATAGGCAGGGCCAAGTAAGCCAATGCGAGAGTTGGTGGCTTCCCTCTCGAAGCCGCCACGTATTTCCGGCAAAAGCCGAGCAGACCGAACGTGCCGAATGCAGGGTTGGTCTCTGCGAACAGGTCATACGCTATGTTCATTACTTGAATCCCAGAAGCGCGACATAGTCGGGATGCCAGCCCACCCGGCCATCGATCGAAAGGACCTGGTAAGTGCCTCTGATGTAGCTCGGCGTGGTAACGCTCGGGGCGATGGACTCGATCTTGTCCGGCGCCTCATAATGGCTCCACTTTAGTAGCGCGCGTCCCTTCGACTGCTTCGTCTCTTCAGAGAGTCCGTTGCACTCGTGACAAATGTCAACGTGGCGGTCGGACCATTCCTCGGCCAGACGGTCGTCGTATCTGGCAATCAGCTCCCGTCGCCAAGGATTTTCGGTCGACCAACGCGAACGGGTTTCGCGAGCCCGCCATTCGTTCGTGACGGCCCTTCTAAATTCCGCTTCGGTGCCGCCCACCAAACCTATCTGGTTCGCGACCATGGGGTGCGACTTATGGGATTCGGGAGGGAGTTCGACCGCAAAATAGTCGACGAGAGTGTCATGCTCGATGTCGGCGACGATCTCCATGTGCCGCTTCACGAGCTCAAAACGAGGGATAGCCTTGTCCCGCTTCCCGCAATGCGCATGGATGATTTGACGGTTCCACCATTCCACCATCAGGGCGGCTACCTGCGACTGATCTTTCGAGAGCACCGATGTCAGCGTTTTGGCAAGTTCGTTCTCGATTTGCCTGATGTTCTGCTGGCCGGGCATTATGCGCGCCCTCGACAGGATCTCGGCCTGGACGTCGTCGGAAAGTTTTAAGAATGCTTCGCATGCAGGAGCTCGTTTGGTGTGCGGCAGGAGCGTCCGATTAGCAGCGGCGGATGTCCTTTCCTGAATGACGCGTCGAGCTTCCTCCTTAAGTGCAGCGACGAGTTCGTCCCTGCTTTCGGTCTCGCTTAGAAGAACTTGGAGGGGGGAGTGCGGCGAAATTTCCGCGACGGTGACGAGGTGGAGCCATGTCCGAGGAAGGTCCAGGTTCGGAAGCACGTCGATCCATGCCTTTAACGTCTTCCATACATTGAGACTGGCCAGCGTGATCGCGTCCGGCTTTTCGGAAAGCGAATGCTTGAGTTGCTCAAGGATCGTCTCTCCGTTCGTCTTTAGAACGACATCGTCGAGCGTTTCAAGAAAGACCACAGCGTCGTCGCTCTGTTCCTTCCACAGTCTCAGGAGAGCGTATTGCGCCTGATAGAGAAACCCCAGGGCTGAGGCGTCGGCGCTGTGCGGGTTCGGATTGTCCAATTTTCGGCCTCGCGGATAGTAAATTGTGTCGTCGGCCTGATCGCGCGTTATTTGTGATTCCAATGATCAGTGCAGGCCTTGTATGTATATTTAACGCAATCACAGCGCTCAAGGTGCAACTCACGCGTTCCTGAACTTAAGTTGGACTTTGCTATCGAGGCTCATCTATCCTAGTTTTTGATGGTCTCGTACAGGAGGAGCGTTGCCGAGTGTCAATGGACGGGTGACAGCTCTGCACCTCCCAGTGAGTGGTATGGGGAACGGACTGCGTTTGCCAGATGCGTTCAAAAAGCGGACGAGCCGTGTTCGGCCCCACGCGCGACGTCTGAGCAGCGGCTCGTCGGTCGCCACTCCCGGCACAAAGCTGCCGATCGCTGTGCGGCGCCCGAAATCGCGTTGGGTACCTCAACGTCGGAATGAGCATATCGGTTTTGACACATAAGAGGGCCAGTTCTGTGGCGGCCGTTTTCAACGGCAACCCTCGGAAATAAAGGAGGGTGCGCAAGAGCCCAGCGGGGCAGTCGCAGGTGGTTAGCCCCGATCGTGCACAATGCAACGTAGCCGTCCACAACTTACCCCACGAGTTCGCTTAGAAAAGCTCTCCTACCGTGATCCATCCGGTTCACACGTTGCTGCCAGTTTGCGCCGAACGGACCTAGTCAGGCCGCTTCCGCTCAACGGGGCTCCTCTTATTTAAGTGAGCACGATCTCGTCGCTTCGAAATGGCAACTAGGATGCGGCTTTGTGCTTCGACACCAACACGCCCGGAGTATCAAGACCGAGGCAGCGTCCATGAAGAGTGACGCAATCTCGTATCCCCCACGAGGGCTATCTCGTGAGGAAGCAGCTCGTTACATCGGTGTCGGATCGACGCTTGTTGACGAGATGGTTGCCGATGGGCGTATGCCAAAGCCCAAGCGCATCAACAGCCGCGCTGTCTGGGATCGTGTAGCCCTGGATATCGCTTTCACCTCGTTGCCGGACAAAGACAGCGGCCTTCAAGAGCTGTTGGACGAAGCAAACAGGGCGTAAAAAGAAGATAGCAACTACGCTCGTTGCGTATACGCTGCAGGCGTAGTACGATGATAGCCCGTGCGGAAGGCATGACGTGAACGAGAATGAGAAACTTGCGCAAGACGTGAAAGCATGGCGGACCAAGGAAGGGTTTACTGCCGAAGCCGCGGCCAAGGTGCTGGGAATACCAAGGCGGACCTTTGAAGGCATAGAGCAAGGAAGAGGGTTTCCTTACCCGGTGCTCCTGCGCGTTGCCATCAAAAGCAAAACCCTTTCGCTACGGGCGATTCTGAAGGGGTCCCCGGACTGAAAGGAGCATTTGATGGCTCGGCCATTTAAGGATGCCCGTTACCCTGGGGTATCTTCGCGACCCAAGAACGGCAAGCTAATCTATCGCTACCGCGCAAAGGGCATGCCCGAAATCCGCCTTCCGGTAAGCCTGGCGATCCCGAGTTCGAGGCGGCCTACGAGAAGGCCACGCAGGGTCAAGGCAAGAAGGCAGTTATCATCGATTTGCCCGGTCGGGCACTGCCAAAAACCTTTGGCCATGCCGCGCGCCGGCTTGAAACGACAATGGAGTGGTTGGATTTTTATGAAGCCACGCAGCAGAAGAACGCGCGACTGATTGAGCGTTTTCTCAACCTGCCGGTCGATCCCAACTACCCACTCACCTGGCGCAATACTCCTGTTGAACATCTCGACGCGGATCGGCTTCGCGCCATCATTGAAGGCATCTTCAGGACAAACCGCACAGTCGCCAAACACACGTTGGTCGCCATCAAGAAGCTTCTATGGGTCGCGACCGATGTCGAAAAATGGAACAAGCCGCAGGATGATCCGTCGCTATCTATCCGCGTGCGGGTGCCCAAATCGACCAAGAACCCAGCTTGGCCAATTGCGATACGCGAAAAGTTCGAGGAGCGACACCCCATCGGCACAGCCGCGCGCACCTGCTATGCACTGGGGTTCTGGCTTGGAAATCGGCGCGGCGATATACGCTGCTCTTGAGTGGGATGATCTTTTAACCGAAGAGATCGAACTGTTCGACGGCTCGCTGGTGCTAATCGAGGCCTTTGATTTCCGCCAGAAGAAGAACCGCAACCGCCATGGCGGACGGGAGATGTTCATTCCAGTCGTAGACAAATTAGCAGCGGCCTTGGACCCGCTCGATCGCTCGAAAAAAAGAACGCCTATGGCAAGTCATTCTCGGAAAAGAGCCTGACCGGCATGATGCAGAACTAGACGCGGCAGGCGGGAATTCCTAGCGGCTATACGCTCCATGGCCTGCGCCGCACCTTCGGCAGCTACCTCGCTGAATGCAACATCCAAGCGCGGGCCATTATGGAGGCGATGGGCCATTCCTCAATGGCCGTGACGGATGAGTATGTCCGCGAGGCCAATAGAGCGGATCGCGGTTGATATTGCTCGTGCCATCAACGAGCGCGAGGCCAAACGCGACGCCATGAAGCGGCGGACAAACCTCCGCATTGTCAAATAACCAAATCGAGGCGGAACAAACCGGGGCCACGGCCTTGCCTTGGGCCCATAATGGGCCCAAAACGTTTTGGGCCGAGGGCACTTTTTATCAATAATCAACGGTTATGGTGGGCCCGGAGGAACTCGAAAGCGCCGCTGATCGCATTGCGGATATGTCGGGCGCGGAACTGCAGATCATTCTTTGTCGCGCTGCATTGATGCTTAGGAACGTCTCTGGCGTGCCGCTGGAACCAGCAACTGAGGATGCGCTCAGCTCGATTGCTGCGGAAATGAAAATCCGCAGATCGAACCTTATTGGAATCGTGCTGCGCGAGTGGTTGGAGACGAACGCTCTGATGTCCGCTGTCAAGGTTTGGAACGCAGGAGGTCGCCCGATCCGAGGAACGGCTGCTCATTCTGATGATCGCGTATGGGTGGAGGCGGAACTGAAGGACGTCGGTGATCAAGCTCTGATGCGCGGGTTGGCTACCGCATTCCCGATTGTGCGTCCGGGGCTGTTCCTATCTTACTGCGGGCGTCGGTCGATTTGCCGGCCACAAAGCGTCTGACGGGCATTCCCCTGCCGTGGTCCCGCCTCCGCCCATGCGCGAGATGAAAGCCATCGCAGCGGTCTACGACCTGATCGCCTGCACCTCCCTTGCAACGGCCCACATGAAGCCGGCCAGTTCACGGGCAATCGCTGTGCAAACCACCGTTGTTCTCTTGCCGCGTCCGCTCAACATTCGATAGCGGGCCGTCAGCCTGGTCTGCGCCTTCCAGGCGATCTCCCGCACCTTTGGTGGTGCCTGCTCCAGACGGTACAGCTTCTTCGCACCGACCCTCGGCGGATGCCTATAGGTCCATGCGCTCTCGACCAGCATATGGCGAACGCGGCCGTTCCCCGCCTTGGTGATGCCGCCCCGTCTGACGGTCTCGCCGGTCGATCGCTCTCCAGGGACGAGGCCGAGATACCCCATGAGTTGGCGCGGGCTCTCGAACCGCTGCACGTCGCCAACCTCGGTGGCGAATGTCACCGCAACAATCAGGTCTACGCCCCGCAGGGTCTGGAGCGCCCGCACGATCGGCGCCAGCGACCAAGCCGGAACGAACTCCTCGATCACGCCCTCAAGCCGATCGACCCGCTCTTTCGAGACACACACCGCTTCGACCATTTCCTGAAGCGCGATCTGATGCGCCGGGTGATCGAACGGTTGCTCCTGGAGCCAGCGCAAATAGCGCATCGTCCAGCCCTTCTTGCGGGGATAGATACGCCCGTGCTTGAGCATGAAGGCGCTCACATGCTGCCGATGGACGCGAAGCGTCTCGACCGCGGCCGCCCGGGCGCGGACGAGATCCCGCATGGCTTCGTGACCTTCATCAGGAACCCAAACCGCGGTCAGTTCGCCGGCGCGCAGCAGCCGAGCCAACGCAAAAGCATCCCGGCGGTTTGTCTTCACTCGATCGCCGGGCTTCCTTGGAATCAACGATGGCGCGACCACAGTGCATTCATGGCCCAACGATCGGATCAGCCGATAGAGACCATAGCCGGTCGGGCCAGCCTCGTAGCAGAAATACACCCGATCGAACTTGGTGGCGATCCGCCGGATAACTCGGCGCATGCTCTCTTCCGACGCGTCGACCTCGCCGAAGAAGCGAACCTCTCCCTCCCGGCCAGCGTCCGCAACCGCGATGGCGTTCCTCAGCTTCGCGACATCGATTCCGACAAATGCTTCCCTATAATCTGCCACGGCTCGTCCTCCTGTGATGAGGATCGGCTCGGCCCGCCCGAGCAACCCTCGGACGCGCAGTGCAGGGCGAGCCACCTCACCGACAGAGGCGGACATACGGTCTTACCTGCCAGTGCGCGAAATCGACGAAGAGACCGAGACGGACAGGAGCGCGTAGGCCCGGCTTCGGCGATCGCGCAATTACCTGAATCACCAAGCTCGCTATTATTCACGGCGGCGGACCCGTCCGCCCGGCGCCCTATTCAGGCAATCTATCCAACGCCCCCTAGCGGCGCCGGCCACCTCCCCCACAAGACGAGCGCTTGAGTTCCTCGGCAGCTTGTAGACGCATCGAGGTGGATGACATGACAACGGCTCGATCAAAAGCAGACAACGATTTGAGAGACCGTCGCGCTCCCAGGTTATCGGCACGCAAAAACCCGCCGCAACTTCGATGCGGCGGGTTGTCGATATCACGAAGTCATTTCGTCTTTGGTAGTGCGCTGGACACAGAACGAATCACGAAAGGGCCGCGAAGCTCCTGCGGGCGGCTGCTCAGCGATTTTGCAACCAACCGAAGACTATTTTGGAGCTCACTCGAATGCTGCTTCACTGTACCGTGTGCCACCGATGCTCCTTTAAAACTCTCAGCCATGATTGATTCCTCCGCGATTCCGATTAATGAATCCTTCCTGTCCGACGAACAAGCGATTTGTTGGGCTCGGGGGGAAAAGTGATGATTGTATCCGACGCGGAAGTCCGCGACTCGACCGATTGGCCAGAATTGGTCTTCGGATTGGTGGGTCCCATTGGGGTCGACATGAACATCGTCACGCGCAAACTAGAAGAAGCATTGGTCTCGGTAGGATATCGTCCGCAGGTCATAAGACTGACCGGTCTCATGAAGGATATAGCGGTGGACGGGGGTGAAGTCGCCGATGGCGGCGATCCAGTAAGCCACTATCAATCACGAATCCAATACGCAAATGCGGTGCGCTTGAAATGCGCTAACGATGCCGCTTTGGCCGCTCTTGCCATAAATGAGATCCGACGGTTGCGCTCTATCCACTGGGGTCCCGATCACCCTTCTGCTCAACCTGAGCGACTACCGATCGAAAAGAGCGCTTACATCCTGCGACAGTTGAAACGAGCCGAGGAGATATTGCTGCTCCGGAAGGTTTACGGACGCAAGTTCATTCAGATTTCAGTGCATCTCAGTGAGAAGGAAAGGCGGAAAAATCTGGAGCGGACCATCGCGCTAAGCAATCCCAATCTGAGCCCTAGCAGTTGTGCCGAGGCGGCCGAAACTCTCGTCGAGACAGACATGTACGAGCGTTCCGACGTGCACGGGCAACGGATTGAAGAGGTGTTCCATATGGGAGATACCTTTATCCATGGCCGAAACGAAGAGAGCATCTCCCGAACCATCGATCGTTTTGTCCAGGCTTTTTTTGGAAAAAACTCGATCAGTCCAAACAAAGATGAGTATGGGGCGTACATGGCTGCCTCCGCCTCTCTTCGTTCGCTGGACCTCGCACGGCAGGTCGGGGCGGCAGTATTTTCGTCCAAAGGGGAAATTATAGCTTTGGGGTGCAACGAGGTGCCGAAATTTGGGGGAGGCACCTATTGGACAGAAGACGATGATCCCCATCGAGACTATGATGATGGCATCGACGTAAATCGAACCGAAAAGAACCGAATTATTTTCAACTTCCTTCGAACTTTGGAGGAGGCATCCGTTTTGAAGGACGGCGCAACGGCCGAGACACTTTATGCCGACTCAGCCGTCCGGAAGCGAATTAAGGCAGCTTCGATTTCAGATATCACGGAATTCGGGAGAATGACCCACGCCGAGATGACGGCGCTTTGCGACGCGGCGCGCTTGGGTCGGCCAACCGGCGGCGCCACCATCTTTGTCACAACCTTCCCCTGCCATAACTGCGCAAAGCACATCATCGCATCAGGTTTAAAGCGGGTTGTGTTCATCGAACCCTACCCAAAGAGTAAGGCGCTGGAATTTCACGAGGACTCTGCTGTCCTTGATGAAAAGAATGAACGTCGCGTGCTATTTGAGCATTTCGTTGGCATTTCGCCGCGCAGATACCGAGACATATTTGAAAAAGGTTCGAGACGCTCTGCTGATGGGAAAGTTGCTGAATGGTACAAAGGAGAGCCTATGCCTTTGCTTGAAGATAAAGGCCCATCGTACATTTACGATGAAGAGTCTGCTATATATTCCTCCCTGATAGCGGTGGCTGAGGAACTAGGCATAGTGGTCAAATCAGAGCAGTCCGAGTCGGATGAAAGCGACGAGACGATAGAAAGTACTGAAAATGTTGCGGCGCAATGAATCGGGGCCGATTTCACTTTTCCCCCGCCGGCTTAAACTTCCGCACAGCCGAAGCGCTCAGTGCGGAGCGCCGCCCGAAATAAGATATCGGTAGCCGTGCGTCGTCATCCAGCGAGCGCGCGAAGATGCGTCTCCCAAGCCCGGAATGCCCGGCCGGGTTCCTGGTCGGGATCGATGTGAAGGACGATCCTGGCGACTACGCGCCAGTCCGCATCTTCTGCCGCGGCGTCTAGCAGACGAATATAGGTAAGCAGGCGCTCTTCGTCGTACCGGTTAGGACCGAAGACGTCGGCGCCTCGTCGGGATCGAGCAGAGGTGCACGCATTGCCACCTTTCGCTAGTTGATGGCGGACGCAACAGGCGCGTCCGCCACACGAAGGCCTATCGGACCGGGAAGTTCAATCCTCCGTCACGCTTGCTTTGTTCTTCCACCTTTTTGCGCCGGGCTTGAAAGGCACTCGCTATTGCTTGACGAAATGCCAGGCGTCAACCTTTCGCCGCAGGGTGTCCAACGCTCCGCTGACCCGTTCGACAAAACTGTCGACCGTCGATTGAATCCCGCCGTCGGGTAGTGTCAATAACAGGCTGTCGTGTCGTATGTCGGCGCGCAGGTAGTGGTGAATGCGAAGGGCTTACCCGAAATCCATCCTCGTCGCCTCTGAATGGGATCGTGATGTCCATGAAAGCGACTTGCCGCTTAAAACGCCCACCCCAACTGTCCTTGTCTTCACGAGACTCCTCTCGTCTCGTGCCACCCATCTCTGACGGAAGTAGCTCGGGCACGACCAGCACTTGTTTTTCGTCGTAGTTGTCCGCTGGATGACCGATTTGGGGCCGGAAGCCGAAGGTCGGCTTCTGGCTGCTTGGCCTGACCATTCTGCTCGTGGCGTTCTTTCTGGGCGGTCTGGTGGGCTGCGCCCTGCTAGACCGGTCTTAACGCCGCCGGGTGGCTGTGCCGAGCATCAAACCGGAGGCTTAAGAAGATCCCTCAGATTAAGGTCCACCTTAAACGAGACGATTTTCGACAACCTCTCGATCAGGCCCTCGGCTGGCCGGTGAGAAATCGTTTGCCGAAATGTCGTTCCTTCGGGGCCAATCGCAATCTCGGTCTCTCCGCTTACGACGAACCCTCTCGCCTGCAACTCGTCGATCATATCCGTCATTGAAGCTGCATCGGGGACTATCGTGTTCGGAGATATCAAGTGGCCTTGTGCTTCGGCCAGCTTAAAACCCGCTCTCAATTGATCGCCCGCAGAAAGGCCTTTGTCGATTAGCCCCAGTGCAAGGTTGTCGGCAGGAGGGAAGAAGTACTGAAAGATGTTGAGGCTCTTCAAGCGCTCCTGCACCTCATCAATGTGCTTTCCGCTGTGAAGCATATCCCAATCACCTTCGGTAAACTCGTAGGTCGGAATGGGGCATATTCCCTGCTTTCGATCCCCAGCAAGATTGTCAATCGAACGCAGCTGGTTGAGGGCTTCTAAGGCCATGTCGAGCGCGGCACCATGCTTACCCTCGAATATTGCCCGCCAGTCCAGGGAGGCAGCCTGCTCAACGGCATTGAGAAAGTGGGTCTTTATGGGGAGGTCACTTTGCTGTATCGGGCCGAAAATCGAGTTCATCCCCGGGCCAAGCAGTTCTTTCATTTCGTCTTGTGCTGCGTCACCCTTTGCCATCACGGCGCCAATTTGCATCACCTTCGGAAGGTCAAGCTCGCCCGTCTCGGTGTTGAACATAAAGCGCGCAGCGAACGCCAAATCCACGGCCAGGGGCCTTGCAACTAGCACCTTGGCGTCTGGCATGGTCGCTTGAACATCGATACGCATGAGCGCGGCTGTGCGTGAATTTGGATCAGCAGATATCAGGATGACGCGGTTGCCCTTGTCATCGACAGCAATGGCTTGAACTTCGTGGGTCAGACCGCTCGCGCCCTGAATTTCCTTCGCGGGGCGGTATTCTGCGCCTAGCGCTTTGCTGAACGATTCCCAGATTGGCGGCTTGTCGTCCATGTCTTCCTCTCGGAATTGGCTCGGTTCCTGCCTTGTTCTAATCCAGCCAGCATTGCAGCGCCACGGTCCGGCATGTCATCGTGCAACATTATTGGGGGGAATACATGAAAAGAGCGCTTATAGCCTGCTGTTGCTAGCAACTCCAGCAATGGCACTGGAAAAATACACCCAAACGGACCTGAACACGTTGGCCCGCTAAACCTCAGATCTTCGTATCCTCCCGCATGCTCTCGCGACGGCTCCGAGTCGAGTTCAGCTTAGCGCCGCGTAAGCCTTAAGCGTCTCCCCTTTCGTGGACCAGATACGTGGAAAGACAAAGCGGACCGGACGTTTCAGGAGCGCAGCGAGAACCCGCTCCATGCGCATCGTGAAGAGGGGATGGCTTCGAAAGTCCGGGTAGGCCTGCGCCGAAGACGTGACGAGCGCCGGGCCGAATATGCCCTGGCCGCTCTCGGGAAGGACGATCTCGGAAGCTCCGGCCAGGTAGGCGGCAATGCCGCTGATGAGCGCGAACTTAAATCCGCGGCTGCGGGCGCTGGTCTCGCCAGAGGCCTTCACATTGTAAGGCACCGCCGCAAACGGAAGCGTTTCGCCAGGTTCAGGGCGCCCGCCTACCTTGGAACCAACCCGAACGCGGACCAGCTTGCGGCCCAAGGCCTGGGCGGTCAGCCCGGCCACGGCGCGAGAATCCATGCCATCGCTGAACGCCATGACGGCATCGGTCGTGATGCTGAACTGGAGACAATCCTGCGGTGGGCGCGGCGTTTCTCCGTTCCTCAAGACGAATTCAAACGTCCGGCTGTCGCCGGTCAGGAAGGAGGCGGCGTCCTGCAGGGTGTCGTAGACGGCGCGATCGGTCCATCGCAACGGCTCCAGAACGGGGACGCGCACCGTGAACTCACGGCTCCAGCCGAGCTTTGGGCGCGGGAAGCTGCGGTCTGCGTATTCGATGGAAGCGGCGACCACCATCGCGTCGTAGATCACAGGCTCCCACTGGGCGAAGGCGTAGGATTCGAGAGCGGCGGTCGAGCAGGTGAAATTCTCCCGTAGGTTAAACGCGGAGCGGCCCCGGCGCGCCGCGCCGGAAGGGACGACATCGATGGCATGCGCGGGCACCCGCGCCTTATACGCAGACGCCGTCATAGGAGACGGGACGCGCCGGATCGAACGGATCCGTGAGCACACCTATGAAATCTGGCAAGAGCTTTCGTATTTCTTCGGCCTCCCGGAGGCAGAAAATGTCAGCGCGGTCATGCTCAATCCGGTGGGGACGATACCTAAGTTCAACCGCATGGGCTTCGTCGCGGGCTTCGGCGATCGCCGTCTTAAGATGACGCACGCTGGCGTCCGGCGGGGCGAAATTGACCCCGACGGGCCCGGCCCCTTGCCCTTTTCGCGGGACGTCCACGCCCCAGGCTATTCGGAGGAATGGATAGCGGGAACGGTTATTCTTCACAATCCGAATGCGCGCGTCCGGCTCGAGCCGGAGATGATCCCTGGTGCCAATCATGAATTTCTTCAACTCGACGGCTCGATCCTCTCCTTGTTGCCGCACTTCCAGCCATACAGCTCGGGGACCGTAATCACGCTCGACGAGGACGCCCCGTTGCCCTGACAGCGATCCAGCCAGCGTAGGTCGAAGCAAAGGCGAGCGTGAAAGTCACGGACGCTAACGTTCATGTGCGACCATACCCATCAACGTCGCTGGCGTGAGCGGCTCTGAGAGCCACGCGCCGGGACGCGCACCGCCTTATCCCAGGCGACCTTCGACATTTGCGTTCTCGACAGAGCGTCGCCGATAGCAGAAGAGTGCTTCCTCGATAGTGGGTTTCACAATGTAGCGGTCTTCTGACTCCAACCCCCGACGGAAAGCTGAATCGATTCGCTCCCGTGTGCTCAGCAGGTGAGGCCCGGCCAACCAGCCCTCTTCCAAGTCGTGGTATCCGATTCGCCGCACAATGGCGGCGCGCCCCTTCCGTTTTGCCTGCAATGGGTTTCCGATGGTCCCTGATGATGCTCGGCACGGATTCTGGAGGCATGGCAGGCAAACGAGATAGGATCAGGATCGAGATCCGCGGCACTTCGGATGAACCCGAGACGTCTGCCGGATCTCCGGCCATCGCACACGCAGCTATCGTGTGCCTCGCCCGCCTAATAGGCTGTCAGATCGCTCGAGAGCAGTTCGAACGTAGGCTGGCAGTCGCACCGCGTACGAAGGCCAGGACGCGGTCCACCGATCGCCCCTGAACCCTGCTTCGGCAGCGCGGTGCATGCCCCTACGAGGCTTCCCCGTCGGGGCTTTTGCAGATTTGGCTTGCACCCGTTTCGGGACCAAAGTAGGGTTGCATCATGAGGATTATTGCCGGTCGCACTTTGCGGGAGTTCGTCGACAGGCTTGAGAGGCATAATGACCAGCCGGCAGTGAAGGCTACGCTAGATGCTTGGTTCGACGAAGTGAGCAAGGCGGACTGGAAGACTTCAGCGGATGTGAAGCGGCTCTACGCGACTGCCAGCATCGTCAGCGCCGAGCGAATTGTCTTTAACATCAAGGGCAATGCCTATTGCTTGGTAGTGGCGGTCGACTTCGAGAAGAGCATTGTCTGGATCACGTGGATCGGCACCCACAGGGCCTATGACAGGATCGACGTAACGGAGGTGAAACATGGCGACTGAGCTAAAGCCCGTCCGTTCCGAGGCAGATTACGAGGCGGCGCTTGCCGAAGTGGAGCGCCTGTGGGGCGCAAAGAGCGGCACGCCCGAGGGCGATCGGCTGGACGTACTTGCGACGCTGATCGAGGTCTACGAGCAAAAGAACCATCTGATGGACCCACCCGAGCCGATCGAGGCGATCAAGTTCCGCATGGAGCAACAGGGTCTGTCCCGCAAGGATCTGGAACCGATAATAGGAACACGGGGCCGCGTAGCCGAGGTGCTTAACCGCCGACGCGGTCTCTCGATTGAGATGATCCGTAACCTGCACGAGCAGCTCGGCATCTCGGCCGAGGTACTAATCCGCCCCACCCGCCAGGACGAAGCCGTCTGTGACGGACGATAGAAGCCGAAGGACACTCCAGATGACCCGTATCGCGCTTTACGCCCGTTATTCATCTGAAAGCCAGCGGGACTCCTCGATCGAGGATCAGTTCCGTATCTGTCGCGAGCAAGCAAAGCGGGAAGGTTGGAAGGTCGTCGCTTGCTATAAGGATGCGGGCATATCCGGATCCAGCATGATCCTGCGTCCTGGCATCCAGATGCTGCTGCAGGATGCCCAGGAGGGCCAGTTTGACTTGGTGCTCGCTGAGGCGCTGGACCGGGTAAGCCGCGATCAGGCCGACGTCGCCACCTTATTCAAGCATCTGAAGTTCGCCGGCGTGCCGATCATCACCCGGGCAGAAGGAGAAATCACTGAGCTCCATGTTGGGCTGAAGGGCACGATGAACGCGCTGTTCCTAAAGGACCTCGCCGCCAAGACGCATCGCGGCCTGCGCGGTCGAGTCGAAGACGGCAAGTCCGGCGGCGGGCTTTGTTACGGCTACAAGGTCGTTAAGAAGCTGGACCACCGCGGCGAACTGGTCAGAGGTGACCGCGAGATCGACGTTTATGAAGCCGAGGTCGTGCGCCGCATCTTCCGCGAGTTTGCGGCCGGTATCGGCCCGCGCACCATTGCGAAGACACTGAATGACGAAGGTTTTGCCGGGCCCGCCGGCAAGCCCTGGATCGACACGACAATCCGCGGGCACCAGAAACGCGGCTCCGGCATCGTCAACAATGAACTCTATATCGGGCGGCTGATTTGGAACCGACTTCGCTATGTGAAGGACCCGTCCACCGGCAGGCGCGTGTCGCGGGTGAATCCGGACTCTGACCGGATCGTGACCGAGGTTCCCGAGTTGCGAATCGTCGATGACCAACTCTGGCAGGCGGTGCGCGCTCGTCAGAGCGAGATCGTAGAGAAGTACGCCAAAGTGACCGAGGCGGTGCGCGAGCACCACAGGAAGAACAAGCTGAACGGCGCACGCCGGCCGAAGTCGTTGCTGTCCGGCCTGATCTTCTGCGGCTGCTGCGGTGGCCGTTACTCGCTTCGTGGCGCTGGCCGCTTCGCCTGCTCGAGTCACATCGCCAACAAATCCTGCTCCAACAGCCGTACGATCCCGCGCGAAGAACTGGAGAACCGCGTGGTGGCTGGCCTCAAGGACCGGATGATGTCGCCAGAGATAGCGGCGGAGGCCATGCGCACCCATGCGGAGGAGACGAACCGGCTCAACCGTGAGCGCCGGTCCAATGGCGACACGTGGCGGGTAGAGCTTGAGAAGACCGGGCGCGAGCTGGAGAAGGCCATCAACGCCATTCTGGCCGGGGTGCCTCCCCTCACGCTCAAAGAGAAGATCGAGAAGCTGGAAACACGCAAGGCCGAGCTGTCCGCCCTCCTCGCTGACGTGCCGGAGGATGCCCCTGTCTTGCTACCGAGCGCCTCGGCGATCTACGCCAAGAAAGTTGCCAAGTTGACGGAGACGCTGAACCGACCGGACGGGAGGGCAGAGGCAGCCGAGGCGTTACGCACGCTGATCGAGAAGATCGTGTTGCGCCCCGGTCCCAATCGCGGCGAGATCGAAGCTATGCTTTATGGCGAGCTAGGCACGATCCTGAACTGGGTTGAGCCCCAAGCCGTTGGAAAGACTGCAAAAAAGAACACTCCCGCAGAGAATGCTGCGGGAGTGTCGGTATCAGTGGTTGCGGGGACAGGATTTGAACCTGTGACCTTCAGGTTATGAGCCTGACGAGC
>SAQR01000073.1 GCA_004020365.1 Mesorhizobium sp. | reverse complement strand
GGGAGATGTCCGGCAGGACAGAGGGGGGCGCGAAGGATCGCTACAGAGCGCTTTTGTTCTGCTCCGCTGCATTCTTGCCCGATGGCATGCTTTGCGCGACATGCATAAAATGCGGCCGCCGCCTGGAGCCGGGGCGATCAGCGCTCGGTCAGTTTCAGCTCGATGCGGCGGTTCTTGTTGCGCGCGTCTTCGGTGTCGGCCGGGTCAAGCGGCTGGAATTCGCCGAAGCCGGCCGCAACCAGGCGGTTGGCCGGCACGCCGTTCTCGATCAGGAATTTTACCACCGAGGTCGAGCGCGCCGTCGAAAGTTCCCAATTGTCGCGGTAGCGGCCGGTGCCCGACAGCGGCTTGTCGTCGGTGTGGCCGTCGACGCGCAGCACCCAGTTGATCTCGGGCGGGATCTCCTTCTGCAGGTCGATGATGGCGTCGGCGAGCTTCTTCATCTCGTCCTTGCCGGCATCGTTGATGACTTCGGAGCCTGTCGGGAAAAGCACTTCCGACTGGAAGACGAAACGGTCGCCGACGATGCGGATGTTCTCGCGGTCGGCGAGGATTTCGCGCAGGCGCCCGAAGAAGTCGGACCGGTAGCGGTTCAGTTCCTGCACGCGTTGCGCCAGCGCGACGTTCAGGCGGCGGCCGAGATCGGCGATCTTGGTGTTGGACTCGCGATCGCGCGCTTCGGACACGTTGAGCGCTTCTTCGAGCGCCCCGATCTGCCTGCGCAGCGCCGAGATCTGCTGGTTGAGGATTTCAACCTGGCTCAGTGCCTGCTGGCTGATCTGGCGCTGGTTGTCGAGTTCGCCCGAAAGCGCCGTGGCCCGCCGGTTGGCGGCGTCGCCGGCACCGGCGCCTTGCGCCAGCAATTGCTCGAGCCGGCTCTTTTCCGCCTCCGACGCCGACAGCGACGCCTGCAAATTGGCGAGCGAATCTTCCTTGTCCTGGGTCGTCGAGCGCTCCAGCGCCAGAAGTTGGGTCAGTTCGTTGATCTGCGAATTGAGGCGGTTGAGCACCGTGTCCTTGCCGGAGATTTCGCGGCCGAGCAGGAACTGCGCCAGCACGAAGACAGTGAGCAGGAACATGATCGCCAGCAGCAGCGTCGACAGCGCGTCGACGAAGCCCGGCCAGTAATCGATACGGCGATCGGCACGCCGGCTCCTGGCGAGAGCCATGCTAATGGACTCCAGTCTTCTTCAGGGCGTCGGCGATCTTCTCCAGCGTGTTGCGCATCGCCTTCTGCTCGTCCGACTGGGCCTCGACCCAGTCGCGCATGATCTGCTGCTCCGAGCGCATGTTCTTGACCAGGCCCGAAATGCCGTCGGCAAGGTTGGCCATGGCGGTGGCGACACGCGGATTGGCGCCGCCGCCGTTCTCTTGCATGCTGCGCAGTCTTTCCGACAGGACGCGGATCTCGTCGGAGGACTCGACCTTGGGCGGTTCGGCGACGACGATGTCGGAGGACAGGTCGGTGACCGAGGACAGCCAGTTTTCAAGCTCGGTGTAGAAGCGTGTCTGCGCGCGGCCAGCCTGCAGGTCGAGGAAGCCAAGCACCAGGGAACCGGACAGGCCGAACAGCGAGGACGAGAACGCGGTGCCCATGCCGGCCAGCGGCGCGGACAGCCCGGCCTTCAGCGATTCCAGCACGGCGGCGGCATCGCCAGTGCCGGGATCAAGCGAATCGATGGTTTCGCGGATCGAGCCGATCGTGTTGAGCAGGCCCCAGAAGGTGCCAAGCAGGCCGAGGAACACCAGCAGCCCGACAAGATAGCGCGAGGTGTCGCGGCTTTCGTCGAGGCGGGTGGCGATCGAATCGAGCATGGTGCGCATCGAACTGGTTGAGAAGGCGATCGTCGGCGAGCGGCCGATCATCGCCTTCATCGGCGCCAGCAGCACCGGTTCGGTGGTTTCGGAGCCGGCCCGAAAAGAGTTGACCCAGCGCACTTCGCGAAACAGCCGGCCGACCTGTGCGAAGGCCAGCAGGATGCCGACCGCAAGCACGCCGACGATCAGGCCGTTGAGACCGGGATTGGTGGCAAAGGCTGTCGAGATCTGACGGGTCAGGATGGCGGCGATGAAAGCGACGATCATCAGGAAGATGACCATGGTCAGGAGAAAGACCTGCGGACTCGACAATTTGTGTGGATCGTACATCAGCACGTCGGAGCGTCTGCCCATGCCGAAGGATTTGAAAAAAGCCATCCGTGCCCCGTTTCCGATGCCGCCGCCGCCGCCAATTCACGTTTGACGGCGACTCTAAACGCAATTGTGACCAAATTGAATGGCGCTTGGCAATATTGCCAAGCGGACCATTGCGTTAGAGTCGCTTGATGACCAGGCAGTCGACCATGGCGGCCAGATGCAGGCCGGCGCCGGTGACGACAAAGCCGTGCCACAGCGCATTGTGGAAGCGCAGGCCTTTCCAGGCGAAGAAGATGACGCCGCAGGAATAGACGATGCCGCCGGCGACGATCAGCGCGATCGATGTCGCCGGCAATGTCTGGACGAGCGGCTCGACAAGAACGATGCCGCTCCAGCCGATGGCGAGATAGAAGACGATCGCCAGCCGGTCGAAGCGACCGGGAAGAAGCACTTTGATGGCGATGCCGATCGCTGCCGCGACCCAGACCAGGACGATCATCGAGATGGCCAGCGGCGAGCCGTCGAGTTGGGCGAGGAAAGGCGTGTAGGTCGCGGCGATCAGCAGATAGATCGCGGCATGGTCGAAACGCCGCAATATCCACTTGGCTGGCGACGACACCGGCCACAGATTATAGGCCAGCGACACCGACAGCACGGTGAGCAGCGAAATCACGTAGAAAGCGGCGGCGATATATTCGCCCGGACCGGTATGGAAGGCAGCCAGCGCCAGCAGCGTCGAGCCAGCAGCAATGGCGAGCACGATGCCTACCGCATGGACGATGCCGTCGGCGATCATTTCGGCGCGCGAATAGTGCCAGCGTCCCATGAAAGGGATTTCGATCTGGGGTATCTCGATCGGGGATTTCGGGCCGATACGCGTCATGAATGATCCTGCAGCCGCCTATTTGGGCGGATGCTGGACAGCATTTCAAGCTTTCGTTGCGGTTTTGCGACTGCGACGGTTCAGCGCGCCAAGAGCTATAGCTATAGCTAGAGCCTAGCGCGTCAGCGGCTTCCTGACGGTCTTTAACAGCGCACGCTGGATGGTCTCGTTGCCGGCGACGATCGAGCCGCCATCCAGCATGTTCTGCCCGCCGGCGAAGTCGGAGATGAAGCCGCCCGCCTCGCGGATCAGCAGGATGCCGGCGGCGACGTCCCAGGCCGACAGCCCGGTTTCCCAGAACCCGTCCATGCGGCCGGCAGCGACGTAAGCGAGATCGAGCGAGGCGGAGCCGAGGCGGCGCACGCCCGAAACTTCGGCCATCACGTTGCGCAGCTCGATGAGGAAATTGCCATGCTGGCCGCGGCCGAGATGCGGCACGCCGCAGCCGATCACCGTGTCGATCAGCTTGGTGCGGCCGGCAACCCGCAGCCGGCGGTCGTTCATGAACGCGCCGCCACCGCGCTCGGCGGTGTAGAGTTCGTCCATCGCCGGATTGTAGACGACACCGGCGACGATCTGGCCCTGGCGCTCCAGTGCGATCGAGATGGCGAACAGCGGAATGCCGTGCAGGAAATTAGTGGTGCCGTCGAGCGGGTCGACGATCCAGCGGTGCTGGCCGTCGTCGCCTTCGATCAGGCCGCGCTCCTCCATCAGAAAGGCATAGCCCGGCCGCGCCTTCGACAGTTCGGTGAACAGGATTTCTTCGGCCTTGCGGTCGGCCTGGCTGACATAGTCGGCCGGTCCCTTCATCGAGACCTGCAGGTTCTGCACTTCGCCGAAATCGCGCGACAGCGAGCGGCCGGCCTTCATAGCGGCCTGGACCATGACATTGAGGATCGCGGAACGCGCCATTTTACTTCTTCCTGCTGCGCTTCTTCCTGCTGCCGGGCCTATTTGCCCTGAGGCATGATCTTATCCAAAAAGTCTGCAACTTTTTGGGATCATGCCTTAGTCGGCGCGGCGCACGTAAGTGATTTCGTTGGTGTCGACGATGATACGCTCGCCCGAGCCGATGAAAGGCGGCACCAGCACGCGAATGCCGTTTTCCAGCATCGCCGGCTTATAGGACGAGGCTGCGGTCTGGCCCTTCACCACCGGGTCGGCCTCGGTGATGGTCAGCGTGACCTGGTCGGGCAGCGAAATGCCGATCGGCCTTTCGTCATAGAGCTGGACCGTCACCATCATGCCGTCCTGCAGGAAGGCGGCGCGATCGCCGACGAAATCCTTTTGCAATTCAAGCTGCTCGTAGCTTTCGGTGTCCATGAACACCAGCGCCTCGCCCTGCTCGTAGAGGAAGGAGAAATCCTTCATCTCGAGTCGGATCTGCTCGACGGTCTCGGCCGAGCGGAAACGCTCATTGAGCTTGGTGCCGTTGATCAGGTTCTTCAGCTCGACCTGGTTGTAGGCGCCGCCCTTGCCGGGCTTGACGGTGTTGGTCCTGACCGCCACCCACAGGCCGCCATCATGCTCGATGACATTGCCGGGACGGATTTCGTTGCCATTGATCTTGGCCATGATGATGTGATCCGGAATGAGATTTTCGCGACGAAAAGCGAATTGGCGCCTCCAAGACCACAAATTGCCAGGAGAGGCAAGGGAGTGGACAAGAGGGGGGACTGGGCAAGAGGGGGAGTGGACAGGAGGGGGAGTAACGGCGGAGCCATCCCCTCCCCAGCATCCGCTGCCCGATTTTCACTGTCCGCGACGCTTCACGGCAGGCGGTTGGCCTTCTGCAGCGCCTGCTTGGTCTGGTCGTCGGTCAGACCTTGCAGAAAATCGTCCATCTGCGGATCGATCAGCCCGGCGCGCCGTGCGACGACGTACCAGGCGCCGGCAAGGATCGGATCCGGATCGGTGCCGATGCCGCCCATGTAAAGCTTGGCGAGGCGGTTCTGGGCGGCGACATTGCCGCCCTCGGCGGCCTGTTTCATCCAGCCGAAGCCGGACTTCAGGTCGCGGGCGCCACCGCGTCCTTCGATCATCCAGGCGGCGAGATCGATCTGCGCCGTATCGTAGTTCTGCCTTGCTGCCTGCGCCAGCAGGCCGCGCGCCTGGGCATCGTCGCGCAGCTTGCCGCCGACGCCATTGGCATAGACCTGCGCCAACGCATATTGCGCGTCGGCAAGGCCGGTCGCGGCGGCGCGCTGATAATAGGACACCGCCTTTGCGATGCCGGCATCGCCGGGATCCTGCTGGACCAGCAGCTGTGCGAAATTGAACTGCGCCAGACGGTTGCCGGCCTCGGCGGCGGCCTGCATCAGCGCATAGGCGCCCTTTTCGTCCTTCTTGACGTAGCGGCCGTCGAGCAGCATCAGGGCATATTGGAACTGCGATTCCGGTATGCCCTGCTCGGCGGCAAGCGCATACCACTTTGCCGCCTCCGCCGCGTCGACCGGCACGCCAAGACCGCGCGACAATATCTCGGCGATCAATGTCTGCGCCGCGGGATCGCCGTTCTGGGCGCGAACCAGAGCAAGGTTGTAGGCCGTCTTGTACAGGCCGCGCTGGAAGGCGCCATAGGCAGAATCCGATGGCTTTGCACCGAAGCGGTCGGGATTGATGGCGTCGGCCGACGGCAGCGGCGCCGTGGTGGCCGGCTGCGGCAGCGGCGTAGCGATCGGCTTGTCCGTTTTTGCAGCGGTGCCGGGCTTGGCTTGCGGCAACGGCACGGTTTCCGCCACGGCGGCCTGCACCGTGAGCGGCGCAAGCAAAGCACCGAAAAGGATTGTCCGCGCCGGCACGTCAGTCCTCAAAACGCGGCGCGGTTTCGTCGAGCAGCGCGTTGGCGCTGGCGACTGCCATCTTTGGGTCGATGCCCTCGGCAAAGACGGCGCTGGACAGCGCCACGAATTCGGCGCCGGTGGCAGCCACCGCTTCCACCGAAGCGATATCGGACCCGGCCATGACGATGCAAGGGATCTGGATCACATCCGCCCACCATTGCCCCAGCGACAGGTTGCGTGGGTGCGGCTCCGGCTTGTTGTCGTAGCCGAAGCGGCCGAAGAAGATGTAGTCGGGCCTGAGCTCGCCGAGTTCCAGCGCATCGTCGCGGGTCTTGGCGCCGCCGGTGCCGACCATCATTTTTGCCTGGAAACGTTCGATCGTCTCGGCGAGTTCGGCCTTGCCGGCCTCGACATGGATGCCGTCGGCCTGGACGCGGCCGGCGATGCGGGTGTCGCCGGCAATGATGACGGCGATGCCTGCCGCTTGCGCCGCCGGCACGATCTGTTCGGCGAAGGCCTGGAAGGAGGCCTCGTCCATGTCGTTTTCGGGCAGGATCAGCGAGGCGACGTCGCCGCCCTCGAACGCCGCGGCGATGCGCTCAGCCGGCACGCCCGGCGGCGCGATCAGCACGATGCGGCAGCGATTTGGAGGCGTTGCGTCGTTCATTGGTTTTTGACCCCGGTTTTCGCCTATGCCGGGCGAAGATGGTTGCATTGCGGCATAGAGCAAAGTGCCGGCCTTGAACAGGCGGGCGGCCAGGACCGTTGGCGCATGATTGTCGCACGGCGACGTTGTTGCCTCACTTGATCGCCTGGGTGCTCTCGGCTGGGGTCTTCGATTTCCACAACGTCCAGCCAAGATTCATGCCGGCGGCGGCGACCAGGATGGCGGCGCCGCCGACGATCTGGGCCGCATGCAGCCGGTGGCCGAAGGCGACGACATCGACGAGGATCGCGACCACAGGGTAGATGAACGACAGCGACCCCTGCAGATAGGTTGGCAGTTTCTGAATGGCGCCGTACATCAGGATGTACATCAGACCGGTATGGACGACGCCAAGTGTCGCCAGCATGCTCCAGCTCCACACGTCGGCGGGAAGGTGGGAAAGGTTGGCGAAGGGTGCCAGGATGAGGACGCCGACGCAGACCTGGATCAGGGCGATCAGGTGCGGCGGCGTGCCTTTGAGCTTCTTGGTGACGATGGCGGCGACGGCCCAGAAGAAAGCCGCACCCAGCGCCATCGCGATGCCGATAAAATAATCCGTGCCGAAATTGCCTGTATTGGGGCCTGCATCGGAGCCCGCATCAGGCGAGCCTTGCACGATCAGCAGCAAGCCGGAGAAGGCGATGCCAAGCCAGGCCAGCTTTGTCAGGGTCAGCCGCTCGGAGAAGAAGAGCGAGCCAAAGCCGACCAGCATGAAGGGCTGCGTGTTGTAAACAGCCGTGGCGATCGAGATCGAGGCGCGGGAAAACGAGCTGAACAGCAGCAGCCAGTTGACGACGATGGCAGCACCCCCGAGAGCCGAGATCGCCACGATGCGCAGTGACAGCCTGCCGCGCAGCAGCCCCAGGGCAGCGCAGATGATCAGCAGCGTTATCGCGCCGAAGGCGCAGCGCCAGAAGACGACGTCCATGATGGGCTCGCCCGACATGACGACGAACCATCCGATCGTGCCGAGGATCACCATTGCGGCCGTCATTTCGACCGTGCCACGCACCGTGCTGTCCATGAATATTGCCTCTCGAAACGCTGATGGTCGATAATCCCATGCCACATCAGCGCTTTCTATAATTTGCGTCAGGTGATATGCCAGTCATGCCTAATTAAATAAGGTGAAGCCTGCCTTTTCCTTGGGAATGTCAAATGCTGGACGATCTGGACCGACGCCTTCTCGAAATCCTGATCAAGGATTCGCGAACCTCATTGAAGCAACTGGCCCAGCAGGTAGGACTGTCGTCGCCGAGTGTCGCGGAACGCTTGCGTCGGCTGGAGGATCGTGGCGTTATCAGGGCCTTCACTGTCGAAATCGATCCACAAGCGCTCGGCTACACCTTGCAGGCGATCGTTCGCATCCGGCCCTTGCCGGGCAAGTTGCATATTGTCCAGAAGCTGATCGAGGAGATTCCGGAGTTTGGCGAATGCGACAAGGTGACGGGCGACGACTGCTTTGTTGCCCGGCTCTTCGTGCGCTCGATCGGCGACCTCGACAAGCTTCTCGACCGTGTCGCCGACAAGGCCGAAACGAGCACAGCCATCATCAAGGCGCAGCCGATACGCAGGCGCCCACCGCCGCTCGCCGCAACCGCCATCTCAAATCCGTAACAGACCTCAGCACGAACGACGCACCGCGTCGTGTGCGCATTTGCAGTCGCGGCGCGAAAGTTTATCGGCTATTCCAGCGTCTACACGCTTTCCCTCCAACTGCTCTCATCGATGTCAGGCCTGCTTCTCGATCCGTGGTTCTATGCCGCCGCCATTCCAGCCGTCATCCTGGTCGGTCTGTCCAAGGGCGGCTTTGGCGGTGCGGTCGGATTCATCGGCGTGCCGCTGATGGCGCTGGCCATGCCGCCGGTGCAGGCAGCCGCCATCCTGCTGCCCATACTGTGCCTGATGGACATCGTCTCGGTGTGGACATGGTGGGGTGTCTACGACCGCAAGATGCTTGCGGACATGGTGCCGGGCTCGGTGATCGGCATCGGCCTCGGCTGGCTGAATGCGGCGCTGGTGACAGCGGAAATGGTGCGGCTGATCGTCGGCGCCGTGGCGATTATCTTCGTGCTTCGCTGGGTCTATCTACAAATGCGGCACGGTGCGAGCCACTCAGCCGAGCCCAACCGCGCGGCTGCCGCATTCTGGGGGACGGTCGCCGGCTTCACCAGCTTCGTCGCCCATGTCGGCGGCCCGCCCTTTCAGGTCTATGCGCTGCCGATCCGGCTCGATCCGAAAGTGCTGTCGGGCACCGCCGCAATCTTCTTTGCCGCCACAAACGCGTTGAAGCTCATCCCCTATTTTGCGCTCGGGCAGTTCGACACCACCAACCTGACCGCGTCGGCGGTTCTGGTACCGCTGGCACCGCTCTCGACCATCGCCGGCGCCTGGCTGGTGCGGCGGATGCGACCGGAACTGTTCTACCCATTCACCTATGCGACCGTAGCGGTCGTCGCGGTCAAGCTCCTGTGGGACGGGATCGCCGGCCTTCTCTAGATCGCGTCGCGCGTGGTAGCCGGCTTTGTTTTGGCGTCCTGTGAGACACGGCCGGAAGGCAACCACTCAAGGATTGCGCAAGCGCGTCACGCCGTTCTCTGCTATTCTGGTTTCTGCTATTCTGGCAGCGCCGGGAAGGGTCGGGCGCGATGCGACATCATCCAGAAACATTGGCGATGCTAATGCGCCGATGCCGGGGACCCGGTGGCGGGGCGACCGCCTGATCTCAACCCATTCCCATGACGGGAAAAGGCAAATCGGGGCATAACATGCAAAAGGTAGCACGAAACTTCTTCACACTGGCCGTCGTCTACGCACTGGTCGGGATGGCGCTCGGCCTACAGATGGCGATCAGCAAAGATCATGCGCAGATGCCAACCCACGCCCACATCATGGTGGCCGGATGGCTGATGTCGGCGGTGTTCGCCTTCTTCTACCATCTGTTTCCGACAGTCGCGGAAAAGCGGCTTGCCACCGTCCATTTCTGGTTGACGGCAATCAGTGGCACCGGCCTGTTGATCGGCCTCTACATCATGCTTGCCGGCAACCCGGCGATCGAGCCGCTGGTGGCAACATCCTCGATGGCATTTTACGCGGGGCTGCTGCTGTTCGCATACATCGCGCTGCCGGTGGTGTGGAAAGCCGAGCGGCACCTTGAAACGCAAAAGGCCTGAGTCCAAAGGTCTGGGCCCCAAAAAGCCTGGAGTTATTGTGCTGTTACGGCACAGGCGGGCGACGCTTGTTCGAAAAATATCCGCGGCGTTAAGGCTTCATTAAGCTTTACGGGCGTTTACTATGCGCATCCAGTGATCTGGATTCTTACCGAGTGGTTGGAGCCACTTTGTTTGACGCCTCCCTGTTAAAACTCCTGAGAGCCGCCTTATCCGCGGCTCTTTTTTTCGCGATCCGGATTGCCGGCCGCCCCCGCCGCTGCGTCGCCGTTAACCGTTTGTTAAACATGTGCTTGCCTTCACCGGCGGCGAAGCGCATTTTCAAGCCTCGGTCATATAGGGTGCAGGCGTGACGGCGATGACGCCGATTCGGCCGGCTGTAAGGGCAAGTGCAGGGCGTATCGATGAACGATCCTTCGAAGGCAAGCGCGAAAACCATCAAGCTGGCGGAGCGCCGGGTTTTCTCCCAATCCTTCAAGCCGCTCTACCAGGAAGGCATGGGCCTGGTCGAGCAGGCGGCCGAATATCTGGACGGCAAGGGCCGGGCCGAGGCGAAGAAACTGTCCAGGCTGGCGGCGACGCTCTATGCGGCCGAGTCGATGCGACTGACCACGAGGCTGATGCAGGTCGCCTCCTGGCTGCTTTTGCAGCGCGCGGCGAATTCCGGCGAGATGACTCGCGATCAGGTTGCTTCCGAAAAATCCAAGGTGCGACTCGACACCGCTTCCGCCAACAATGATGCCGCAGGCTGGGTCGAACTGCCCAAGGATTTTCTTGACCTCATCGACCGCTCGCTGCGCCTGCAGGCGCTGGTGCGTCGCATGGACGAGGAAATCTACGGCGGCGCCGTGGCCGAGGTCGCGCCATCCGGCCGCCGCATCAATCCGGTTTCCGATCAGATCACACTGCTCAACACGGCCTTCGCCCGCGGCTGACAGGCCGCTCGATATTCTCCGCTAGACGCCAGAAGCGTCCTTTTGCGGGCCAATCCTCAAGTCGTGTTTGGGCCGAAGCCAAACCTGTGCCCGAATAGCGCGACCGGTCATCCGTTGAAGGCGAGGTCAAAAACGACGTCCGGATCCACTCGTCGCCGGATCCACTCGTCGCAGGATACGAGCGACGAGATCACAGCATTGCCGAGGCGACGAGCACGGGTAGAATTGACGCGGACAGCATCGAACATCTGCGGCGCTGTTTCAAACCTCTGGTCCAGCCCGCAAGAGCGCTCGGAGGGCGCACATGAGCACGAACGACACCTATCTCGCGGTCTTCACCAGCAACAAGACCAGCCCACGCTGGCAGGCCTGGTATGCGATGTCCGACGGGGAACGGCGCGCGAAGGACGAGGAAGGGCTCGCCGCCCTGAAAGCCTGGGACGAGGAGCACAAGAATGCCATCGTCTACGAGGGCGGGCCGCTCGACCCAACCAAGCGCACCTCGCCGGATGGCGTGGCTGACGTTGTGAACGAGCTGACCGTTTTCGTCGTCGTGCGCGCTGCGACGCCGTAGACGTGATACCGCTTCTTGGCCCCGATCCCGACGCATAAGGGGGTGCCATGACCAAGCATCGAATCTATTCCATGAGCTTTGCCAGCGTCTATCCGCACTATGTCGCAAAGGCGGAAAAGAAAGGACGCACCAAAGCCGAGGTTGATGAGATCGTCCGCTGGCTGACGGGCTACACCCAGAAGCAGCTGGACGGCCAACTGGGGAAGAAAACCAGCCTGGAGGATTTCTTTGATCAGGCGCCTCAACTGAATCCTTCTCGGAATCTGATCACGGGGGTGATCTGCGGTGTCCGGGTGGAAGACATCGAAGACCCGCTGATGAAGGAAATCCGCTACCTCGATAAGCTGATCGACGAGCTTGCCAGGGGCAAGGCGATGGAGAAGATCTTGCGGAAATGACGCGATCGCACGATCGCATCGACTGCGATCCGACAATGACGCGAACGAGCATTGTGGGGCAGAGCGGAAGGGAGGCTTTCGGGATGATGGGCTACAATCTTTTTCATCCAGGGTAGTGCCGACCGCCTTGCGCCAGAAGCTGGCCTCCGTGATTTCATGTCCAAATATCGCGTTTCAGATCGCATACCTGAAGAACGCCGTTGGCGAGGACAGCGACGGCATCGACAACGATGGACACAGCGAATTCGACATCGACACAGGGCGGCTTCGGCCGCCACGTTTGATGGCAACGGATGACGTTTAGCGCTCTGTAGCACGGCGGCAAGAGCCCGACACGATGTCGCAGGCGAATCCACGCGACGGGCACCAAGGGCCGTCGCCGACTCTATGTTCCCTTCACGATTCTCGGCTTTAGTGGTCGCCGGGATTGAGCCGCACTCTCAAGGGGCAAGGCCAGCCGCTTCTCGTCTTCGATGGCGCGATCGACGGCCTCGATTTCCTCTTGGAGCTCCTTTAGCTTGGCTCCGTAGCTGGAGCCGTCGCTGTCCCCGATCTGAAAGCCGCTTGCCCGCATTGCGTCGCGGGTATGGTGCACGTTACGGACTCCTTCGCGTCGAGTCGCGACCAGGATTTCCCTGAACTCTCCAAGACGTTCAACGTGATTGCGAGTCATTGCGTTCTCCCATTTCGTCGTCCTCGTCGCTGACGGCGATGCAGCACGGCCAAAGCTTACGGCGCAGAAGGTTTAAGCGACTCTAAGAGATACGCTCCACAAAGCATGAATGCGGAAGCTCAAATTTGACCATCTTGCAATAAACTGGAGCGCGGGAGGAGGAAATTGGCTTGGGACCCGACCGATCACCGACAGGTGCTAGACTCTTCGGCCGAGCGCGTCTGCTGCTCGGCGCGCTTGCTGGTCCATCCAGCTGCCGATTTCTGGATCGCGAGGGTCCGTTTCTGAGCGAATTCTCAAACAGCCTGTGGGACGCTGCGGAAGCCTGTTTCTGGTTTGTTCACATTTCGCTGGCATCACAGTCCGCCACGGGTAGACTTGGCGGATGGGGGAAACGATTCGCATCATCGGCATCGATCCGGGGCTGAGGCGTACCGGCTGGGGCATCGTCGAGAGCCTCGGCAACTCGCTGCGCTTTGTCGCCTCCGGCACCGTACGTTCCGACGACAAGGCGGCGCTGGCGACACGGCTTTGCCAGTTGCATGACGGGCTTGCCGAGATCCTGCATGCCGCCATGCCGCACGAAGCGGCGGTTGAGCAGACCTTCGTCAACAAGGATGCGGCCGCGACGCTGAAGCTTGGCCAGGCGCGCGGCATCGCCATGCTGGTGCCGGCGCTGGCCGGCCTGGTCGTTGCTGAATATGCGCCCAACGCCGTCAAGAAGGCGGTGATCGGCGTCGGTCATGGCGACAAGAAGCAGATCCACATGATGGTCAAGGTGCTGATGCCGAAGGCGACGTTCGACACCGACGATGCCGCCGACGCGCTGGCCATTGCCATCTGCCACGCGCATCACCGGCAGAGTGTTGTCTATAGGATGGCGCTGGCATGAGGGACCACACATGATCGGCAAGCTGAAAGGCACGCTGGACGAGGTTGACGAGGATTTCTGCATCATCGATGTGCACGGCGTCGGCTATGTCGCCTACTGCTCGGCGCGCACGCTTGCCGCTTTGCCGGCACCCGGCGAGGCGGTGGTGCTGTTCATCGAGACCTATGTGCGCGAGGACATGCTGCGGCTCTACGGTTTCCAGTCGGTGCTGGAGCGCGAATGGTTCCGGCTGTTGATGAGCAATGTGCAGGGCGTCGGCGCCAAGGTGGCGTTGGCCATCCTATCGACGCTGGCGCCGGCCGATCTCGCCAATGCCATCGCATTGCGTGATATTGCCATGGTCAGCCGCGCGCCAGGTGTCGGCAAGAAGGTGGCCGAGCGCATCGTCACCGAACTGAAGAACAAGGCGCCGGCCTTTGCCGGCGCTGCCTCCGGCACCATCGCCCTGAAGCAGGAACTCGGCGAAGGCGTCGCGCCGGCGCCGATCACCGATGCCGTTTCGGCGCTGGTCAATCTCGGCTATTCGCGCGATACGGCCGCCAATGCGGTGGCGGCGGCGCTGAAAAGCGCCGGCGAGGACGCGGATGCGTCGAAGCTGATCCGCTTCGGGCTGAAGGAACTGGCGCGGTGAGTCTGCGCTTGTCCCGTTCTCTGCCCTGTGCAAGGAAGGCGGCATGAGCCTTTCGCCACGCCTCATTGCTCCCGACAAGCGCGGCGAAGATGCCGAGCAGACCTTGCGGCCGCAGACGCTCGGCGATTTTGTCGGCCAGGCGGCGGTGCGGGCCAATCTCAAAGTGTTCATCGAGGCAGCCAAGGGCCGCAGCGAGGCGCTCGACCATGTTCTGTTCGTTGGCCCGCCCGGCCTCGGCAAGACGACGCTGGCGCAGATCATGGCACGCGAGCTTGGCGTCAATTTCCGCTCGACCTCAGGCCCGGTCATCGCCAAGGCCGGCGATCTCGCAGCACTGCTCACCAATCTCGAAGACCGCGACGTGCTGTTCATCGACGAGATCCACCGGCTCAACCCGGCGGTCGAGGAAATCCTCTATCCGGCGATGGAGGATTTCCAACTCGATCTGATCATCGGCGAAGGGCCGGCGGCGCGCTCGGTCAAGATCGATCTTGCCCGCTTTACCCTGGTCGCCGCCACCACCCGGCTCGGCCTTTTGACCAATCCGCTGCGCGACCGCTTCGGCATTCCGGTCCGCCTCAATTTCTACTCGGTCGAGGAACTGGAGCACATCGTGCGCCGCGGCGCCCGCATCCTTGCCATGCCGCTCGGCGACGATGGCGCGCTGGAGATCGCACGACGCGCGCGCGGCACGCCGCGCATCGCCGGCCGGCTGTTGCGCCGCGTGCGCGATTTTGCCTCCGTCGCCGGCGACGGTCACGTCGACCGCCAGATCGCCGACGAGGCGCTGACGCGGCTCGAGGTCGATGCGCTCGGCCTCGACGCGCTCGACCGCCGCTATCTCTCGATGATCGCGCGGAATTTTGGCGGCGGGCCGGTCGGCATCGAGACCATCGCGGCAGGGCTTTCCGAGCCGCGCGACGCCATCGAGGACATCATCGAGCCCTATCTGATCCAGCAGGGTTTTATTCAGCGTACGCCGCGCGGCCGCGTGCTGACCGCCAATGCCTGGCGGCATCTCGGCCTCGATGCGCCGAAGGACCTGGCGCAGCAGCAGATCAGCCTTTTCCAGGAGGAATGACGAAGTCTGCAGGCGCCTCTCAGTCGCGAATGCTTCTGTGTCTTCGTCGGATCCAAGGTGATGATTGATAAGGATTATAATCCTCATCATGCTGCTCATTTCTTAACCATAGAAGTTCAGTCAAATTTCGATTTGACTTTTTTCAAATAGTATAGCGTTATTTCAGGCACGCGTAATATGCGACATTAAGCGCTCACGCATAACTATATGCATTGAAGTCCTGGCTTTCTACGCCGCTGACAGCGGCGAAGAAGTATATTGTCAATTGTTCAATATGGCAGGGGGAAGCTATGATTGCAGCAAGCAGGGTGACCGAGCTTAAGACAGAACCCCGCCACATCGATATCGCCAGACAGGGTGATAGCGATCTCGATGTACTCAAGTTACTTCCTGGAACGTGGAAGAATGATCCGGGGATGAAGGGGCGCGGCTGGAATGCGATCGCTTTGCCATTCGCTTCATCGGGCAGCGGGATCGACTACCGGCTCCTGGTCAATCAATATGATGAGGTGCTCAAATTCACTTTGGTGGACAAGGGCGTCAAGAATCGCGGCATCCAGAGGAACGGAACTTCGATCAACACCGACCAGGTCGTGGTCGCACTGGATTACGAGCAACGGATCGAGCAGTTGCTTGCCGACGATTTTCCGGCGAGCGGCCTGCAGGGAGATCCGAACACGACGATTCACCACGAGCCGGGCCTTTGGTTGTTCATGACCAATGAGGCAGAGAAAACCAGCAACATTGGACGCCTTGGGACCATTCCGCACGGCGACTCACTGCTTGCATTGGGTGCGGGCGAGGTCACCTACGGGCCACCGACAATTCCGCCAATCAATGGGTTGCCGGTAGGCGTCAATCAGAATCTCACCAGTCCCTATCTGGCACCCTACAATCATTTTCATCTCGCTCCGTTCAAGGGTGTGGTGGCCGATCCCACCTTTCCGGGTTTTGATCCGGTAGAGCCACATCTGCTTCTTGTCGGCGGCGCTCCGGGAACCGTAGCCAGAACGACAAAGCTGCAGGTCAGCACGACTGTCGAAACCGCCGGAATCGTCAATATTCCCTTCATCGTAAGGCAGGCCAACGCGGCCGAAATGATTTCGACTTTCTGGATAATGGAATTGGACGAGCTGACGCCCGCGGGAACGCCGCGCCTCATTCTGCAATATCTGCAAATCGTGCTTCTCGATTTCTTCCCGCGTCGCGATGGTCTGCCGGGCCTGATAAGATGGCCCCATGTCAGCATCAACACGATGGAGAAGGTCGCGGATGCCGACGCAATGAAGACAGCGGCGCCAGCCACGCCCTGATGCATGTCGCCCAAAAGTGCGCAGCGGTTTTGGGGCTGCGCAAAATCTCCTAATCCTGGTCAGCTTGCCGGCGCATTTGCCGGCTCTAACGCTTCGCTGTGGACCGTCGGCTCCACGAACGACGGGGTTGAGCGATGATCACCAGACGCGGCTTCCTGCGCCTCATCGGCGGTTCCTTCCTATCGGCCGTGTCGCTCAGCGCTTACGCGGTTGGCCTCGAGCCGATGCTGCTGACGCATGTAAAGCGCTATTCACTGACCCCGCCAAACTGGCCTGCAGGATTGCGGCTTCGCGTCGTCGCTCTCGCCGATATTCATGCCTGTCGGCCATGGATGACGCCAGAGCGGATCAGGTCGCTTGCCGAACGGGCGAACAGCCTGCAACCGGATCTGATTGTCCTGCTTGGCGACTATGCAGCCGGCACACGCCTGGTTACGGACTGGGTGAATGCCTCCGAATGGGCGCCGGCCTTGTCAGGCCTGAAGGCGCCGCTCGGCGTTTGGTCAATCCTTGGCAATCACGACTGGTGGGAGGACCTTTCCGCGCAAAAGGCCGGGTTGGGGCCGACGGTGGCGCGCCGGGCGCTCGAGAGCGTCGGCATACCGGTCCTGGAAAACGATGTGGTGCGCCTGGAAAAAGACGGGCATGGCTTCTGGGTCGCCGGACTTGCCGACCAACTTGCGCTGCGGCCGGGCAAGGCCTGGGGCCGCAGCAGGTTCACAGGACTGGACGACCTGCGCGGCACGCTGGCAAAGGTCAGCGACAAGGCTCCCGTTATCCTGCTCGCACATGAGCCGGACATTTTTCCGAAGGTCCCGCCACGGGTGTCGTTGACACTTTCGGGTCATACCCATGGTGGACAGGTGCGGTTGCTCGGCTATTCTCCGATCGTGCCATCCCGCTTCGGCAACCGTTTTGCCTATGGCCATGTCGTGGAGGAGAGCCGCAACCTGATCGTTTCCGGAGGTCTCGGCTTCAGCATCCTGCCCGTGCGTTTCGGGATGCGCCCAGAGATTCTTTTGATCGAACTGGGTTCAGCGCTTCAATGAAGTGACCTGATCGCATCCATCCCATCCGGCTCGGCCTTGTCGCCACCAAAAGCGTCGACGATGCCGAAGGCGCCGCCATAGCTCCAGACCGACCATGCGAAGCCATGGGCTTCGGCGCGCGCGATCATGTCCCTGACATAAGCGGCACGGTATTCGGCCGGCATCACATAGGCATTGCCGTATTCCTGGCGGATCATGCCGAATTCGCCGAGCGTGATGTTCTCCGGTTTTATCCCGTTGGCTTTCGCCCAGGCCTCGACCCTGGTGAACGGCGCCTCCATCGTCTCGCGCAGTTTCTCATCCGTGTCCAGGCTGGCAACCTGCTCGTCGAGATAGGCAAGCAGGCCGCTCTGGCGCGCCCACGGCGCCTCGGCCTTAATCCTTGCGCGGATCGTATCGAGCGCAGCATCAAGCTGGGCGCGCGGGATGGCGCTGAGCGGATAGGGCAGGCCGGTGACATAGGGGATGAAGTCGCCGGCCCAGGTCGCGCCCTGATGGGTCAGCAGGAACGGGTCGTAAGAGTGAAAGGTCCAGATGATGTTGTCGTCAGGGATCGCCTTCGGATCGATCTTTGCCAGGGATGCCGCATTGGAATAGCAGGCGCCGGTCAGGATCAGGGTGAGCCTGGTGGCTGACGAACGCGCGGCCGCGAACAGTTTCTGCTGGCGTTCCGGCCACAGGCCGTCGCCGTCGGCGTCGCAGTCGACGACCGGCTCGTTCATCGGCTCGAAAGCGACCTGGCGCGGATCCTCATCGGCCAGCGTGCGCGCCATCTTGCGCACCATTTCGACATAGGCGTCGAACATTTGTGGATCGTCCATCACCTCACCCATGCCGATCTTGCGACCGCTGCCGCTGGGGATCAGATGCATGTCGATGATCACCTTCAGCCCGGCGCGGTTGACTATGCGCACCGAGCCCAGCACGCTGGCATAGAGCTCGTCGCGCAGCGCCAGCGTCTCGGCGGACAAAAACGGCGACGGATCGACCGGCATGCGCAGGAAATCGAAGCCGGCACTCTTCAGCGCCTTGAGGTCGTCGTCGCCGAGGAATTTGCGCCATTCCGGATAGGGCAGGATTGCCCGCCGGTCGCCCCATTTGTCCTCGCCCGGCCAGGTCGTCCATTGGTCGAGATTGAGGCCGCGCTTTATCGAAAAGCTCGCCGCCTGGCCCGGCGGCACCAGCGCGGCCAGCACAAGCAGCGCCGCCATCAAGGTCTTGATCATCGCCGTCAACAGTGCCATCGGGTTCATGCGCCAAGTCAATGCGTGTCGCCCAAAACTGGTGTAGCGGTTTTGGGACAGCGACGCGCTTTAGGTGCCCGGTCAGGCCAAAAAAGGAAAGCGCAATGGACGATCATGGTGAATCGGCGGCGCTCTGCGCCGGGCTTTCCGGAGCGCTGACCGAATTCGGCCACCGGCTGATGGCGCGGGTCTATTATGCCGACACCGATTTCTCCGGCGTCGTCTATCACGCGCGCTATCTCGAATTCTTCGAGCGCGGCCGTTCCGACTATCTCAGGCTTGCCGGCGTCCACCACACCGAGCTTGCCGACGGCAAGCATGGCGAAAAAATAGTCTGGGTGGTGCGGCGCATGGAGATCGACTTTCGCGGCTCCGCCCGCATGGACGACATCCTGACCATCGAGACCCGCACCGAGGACATTTCGGGCGCCCGCATCTTCATGGCGCAGCAGCTGAAGCGCGGCGGCGAGGTGCTGGTCGAGGCGCGGGTCGAGGCGGCGATCATCGGAGAGAACGGCCGGCCAAGGCGCTTTCCGAAGGAATGGATCGCAGCCTTCATGCCCAACAAATCGGTAAGTTCAAATCGGTAGGTTACCGACCCCAATGATCCGCTGACGATGCCGGGCGGCTCGCCTAAAAGCGCGGCAATGCGCCGCGCTGTGCGTCCTAACCCATCCTTAACCATAACGGTTCATGAAGAGAGTGGTGAAGATTGGAGGAATCCAGCGCCTTCCTTTCACCAAGATTTGCCCCGAAAACGCCGCCAACGGTGCATTTTGGGGTTATTCCGCAAGCTTTGCGCGAACGGATCACAAGGGATGCCTATGGGCCAGCCAGCCGTGCCCGGAAAATTCTTAAGGACGTAGCCATGGAAAATATCGCACTCGCCGAACCGGGCGCGCATTTGTCGATTTGGGCGCTGTTCACGCAGGCCGGCTGGGTGGTCAAGCTGGTCATGATCGGGCTGCTCTGCGCCTCGATCTGGACCTGGGCGATCATCGTCGACAAGCTCGTCGCCTATGGCCGCATGCGGCTCGCGCTCAATCGCTTCGAACAGGTGTTCTGGTCGGGGCAGTCGCTGGAGGAGCTCTACCGCACGCTCGCCGACCGCAAGACGTCAGGCATGGGCGCCATCTTCGTCGCCGCCATGCGCGAATGGAAGAAGAGCTTCGAGAAGGGGGCGAAATCGCCGCTTGGCCTGCAGACCCGCATCGACAAGGCGATGGACCTGGCGCTGACCCGCGAAATGGAAAAACTGGAAGGACGGCTTGGCTTTCTCGCCACCACCGGCTCGGCAGCGCCGTTCATCGGCCTGTTCGGTACCGTGATCGGCATCATGACCTCATTCCAGGCGATCGCTGCATCCAAGAATACCAGCCTGTCGGTGGTCGCGCCCGGCATTGCCGAGGCGCTGCTGGCCACGGCAATAGGCCTGCTCGCGGCTATTCCCGCCGTCATCGCCTACAACAAGCTGTCGTCGGACGCGAGCAAGATCGCCGTGCGCATGGAAGGGTTCGCGGACGAATTCTCCGCCATACTCTCGCGCCAAATCGATGAAAAAGTCGCGCAGAAGACCTGAGGAACAATCATGGGAATGTCTGTAGGCGCGGGTGGCGGAGGACGCGGTGGTCGCGGCCACAGGCGGCGCGGCCGCCATCACGCTATGATATCGGAAATCAACGTCACACCGATGGTCGACGTGATGCTGGTGCTGTTGATCATCTTCATGGTCGCCGCACCCTTGCTGACGGTCGGCGTGCCGATCGACCTGCCGGACACGCAGGCCAAGGCGATGAATGTCGACACGCAGCCGATCACCGTCTCCATCAACTCCGCCGGCCAGATCTATCTCCAGGAGACTGAAATCCCGGTTGAGGAATTGGTCGCTAAGCTGCAGGCGATTTCCAAGACCGGCTATGACGAGCGCATCTTCATCCGCGGCGACAAGTCCACCGACTATGGCACGGCCATGAAGGTGATGGCCCGTATTTCGGCCGCCGGCTACAAGAACATCGGCCTGGTCTCGTTGCAGGAACAGGATCAGTAGACACTAGATGAGAACCGGCCTCACCACATCGGTGATCTTGCATGCGGTCGCGATCGGCTTCGGCCTGTTCACGCTGTCGGCACCGGCGGCATTGCCGGCGTCCGATGCCGAGTCGCTGGCGGTCGAAATCGTGCCTATGGAGGCGATCGCGCAGACACAGAAAGGCGACAAGAAAGCTGCGGTGAGCGAAAAGCCGGCGCCATTGCCGACCCAGCGTCCGGACATCGTGGCCGATGCGCAGACGGTCGGCGACAACAGCGTCGATACCGACAAGCCGCCGACGCCTGAAGCCAAGCCCCAGCCAGTCGACAAGGCTGAGGCGCCGCCGCCCGCGCCGACGCCGAAAGAAAAGCCGAAGCCCGAGGACGTGCCGAAGCCGAAGGAGCAGCCCAAGCCTGTCCCGGCGACGGAGGTCGCACCGGTGCCGCAGCCGAAGGAAGAGGTCAAGCCCGAGCCGGTCAAGCAGGCGGAGCCAAAACCGACACCGGCCAAGGAACCGGCGCCGACGCCGCCGCAGGACAAGACCGCCGCCATCGACCCGAAGCCTGAGGTCAAGCCGGACGCCGTCGCCGAAGCGATTGCCAAGGAGCCGCCAACCGAGGAGACGCAGCTTCCGGACTCGGCGCCCGCCCCGCAGGCGCGGCCGAAGCCGCAGCCGGCCCAGGCCGAAAGCGCCAAGGCGCCCGAGCGCAAGGACGCCGACAAGCCGGTCAAGGAAGCCTCGTCCAAGCCGAAATCGGAAGACAAGCAGTTCAACGCCGACGAGATTTCGGCGCTGCTCGACAAGCGCAAGCCGTCCGGCGGCGGCGCCAAGCGCTCGACCCAGCAGGCGTCTCTCGGCGGCGACAAGAATCAGGGCCAGAAACTTTCGAGATCGGAGCAGGGGGCGTTGGAGGCCCAACTCGGTGGCTGCTGGACCCTGCCGGTAGGGCTCGAGGGTTCGGAGAACTTCGTCGTCGTGATCCGGTTCAACCTCGACGCCTCCGGCAAGCTGGACGGACGGCCTTCCGTCGAACAGTCGAGCGGAAACCGCCCGTTCGACGAAAGTGCCGTGCGCGCGGTTCAGAAATGCGATGTGGCCGGCCTGCAGGTTCCCGCAGGCAAACAAGACATTTGGGCCGACGTCCGGGTCACGTTCGATCCGAGGGAGATGCTGGGCCTATGAGCCTGGCGCCCGTAGAAACATTGAAGAGAAGCGAGAAGATATGAAATCCATCCTCAAGCCGCTCCTGATGATCGTAGCGATGGCGCTGGGCATGACTGCCGCCGCCACCTTGCCGGCGCTGGCGCTCGTTGAGCTCAATGTCAACAAAGGCAATGTCGAGCCGCTGCCGATCGCCATCACCGATTTCCAGGGCGGCGATGCGTTGGGTGCGGAGATTTCCGGCATCGTCAGCGCAGACCTGAAACGCTCCGGCCTGTTCGCACCGATCGACAAGAGCGCCTTCATCGAAAAGATCTCGAACCCGGATGCCACGCCTCGCTTCGAGGACTGGAAGGTGATCAACGCCCAGGCGCTGGTCACCGGCAGCGTCAGCAAGGAGGCAGATGGCCGTGTCCGCGCCCAATACCGGTTGTGGGACACCTTTGCCGGCCAGCAGATGTCGGGCGAGCAGTTCTTCGCCAACGACGCCAACACCAGGCGCGTCGCCCACATCATCGCCGACGCCATCTATGAGCGGCTGACCGGCGAGAAGGGCTATTTCGACACGCGCGTCGTCTTCATCGACGAATCGGGGGCAAAGAACGCGCGCAAGAAACGCCTCGCCATCATGGACCAGGACGGCGCCAATATCCGTTACCTGTCGGACGGCAGGTCGATCGTGCTGACCCCGCGTTTCTCGCCAAACCGGCAGGAAATCACTTACATGTCCTATGAAAGCGGCCAGCCGAAGGTCTATCTGCTGCAGATCGAGACAGGGCAGCGCGAACTGGTCGGCGACTTTCCCGGCATGACTTTTGCGCCGCGCTTCTCGCCCGACGGCCAGAAGGTGATCATGAGCCTGCTGCGCGACGACGGCAATTCCAACATCTTCGCCATGGATCTGAGGAGCCGCTCGACGACCAGGCTCACCAACTCGACGGCCATCGACACCTCGCCGTCCTACTCGCCGGATGGCAGCAAGGTGGTGTTCACCTCCGACCGCGGCGGCCGCGCGCAGATCTATGTGATGGGCGCCGACGGCTCGGGCCAGACCCGCATCTCCTTCGGCGATGGCGTCTATTCGACGCCGGTATGGTCGCCGCGCGGCGATCTCATCGCCTTCACCAAGCAGACTGCCGGCGAATTCCAGATCGGCGTCATGCGCGTCGACGGTTCGGGCGAGCGCATCCTTTCAACCGGCTTCCAGCAGGAAGGGCCGACCTGGGCGCCGAACGGCCGGGTGCTGATGTTCTTCCGCGATTCAGCCGGCGGGCCGAAACTCGTTTCGGTCGATCTCACCGGTCGCAACGAACAGTCGATCCCGACCGCGAATTTCGCTTCGGACCCGGCTTGGTCGCCGCTGCTGGAATAGGCTGGAAGGGGAATTGAGGAATTGAGGAACTGAGGAACTGACGAGTTGAAGAACTGAAGGATGGAGAAGGCAGCGGCCTTTCGATTGCGATAGGGTCATGCAGTGAAGTGGAGACGTGGATTTCGTATGCGTTCGATCTGGAGTACATCACCCAGGCGCAACGCGACGAGTGGTTGCAATCCTATGCCCGCATCTACGGAATGCTGGTCAATCTCAGAGAGAAGCTGAGGTGACCTCTTTCCTCAATTCCTCGGTTCCTCAGTTCTTCAACTCTTCAATTCGCCCTTTTCCACGGCCTGGTCGCGTTTCAGCCGCATTTCTGCCTACGGTCCGCGCACATTGTGGATCCCTCGGGCGGCGCTCGGCAAACGGTTGCGGACGGCAGCCGAAACCAAATTTTAACCGTGTTTCTTGAACGCCGGTTAACCCAAACGTGGTTACTGGACGATCAACGAAATCACTCGAATTGCGAAGGAGAGGCGGCATGGGCCGTATCGCAGCACTTACCAGAAACCCGGCGATGATCGCGCTGGTGGCGTTGCTCGCCATCGCCGGCTGCGCCTCGAAGAAGAACTTGAACAGCGCCGCCGATCTCGGTCTCAGCGGCGCCGGGGCGGCAACGCCCGGATCGGCCCAGGATTTTACCGTCAACATCGGCGACCGCATCTTCTTCGACACGGATTCGTCCTCGATCCGCGCTGACGCGCAGACGACGCTTTCGCGCCAGGCGCAGTGGCTGAACCAGTATCGGCAGTATGCCATCGTCATCGAAGGCCATGCCGACGAGCGCGGCACGCGCGAATACAATCTGGCGCTCGGCGCCCGCCGCGCCGCCGCCACCCGCGATTTTCTCGTCGCCAGGGGTGTTTCCGGCCAGCGCCTGAAGACCATTTCCTACGGCAAGGAGCGTCCGGTCGCGGTTTGCGACGACATCTCCTGCTGGTCGCAGAACCGTCGCGCTGTCACTACGC
>SAQR01000072.1 GCA_004020365.1 Mesorhizobium sp. | reverse complement strand
CTCTTCAACAGGCGCCGGCTGCGGCGCGGGCGGTGCTTCGACCGGCGGAGGCGCCGCAGCTGCTTCGGGCCGAGGCTCTTCGCGTTTCAAAAATTCCGGAGCGGCTTGCTCGGTCGCCGGCTTCAGCGCCTCCAGCGCATCCCATTTGATCGGCGGCAGCGGTGCGGTCTCGTCGATCCGCTCCTCGACCACTTCCTTCTTGCCGAACGAAAATATCTTCTTGAGAAAACCAGCCATGTTCTTGCGTCTCAGGCAGCGCGGACGGCAAGCGGCGCCGCAACCAGCCGCGCACCGTCATGGCCGACGATATCAGCCTCGACGATTTCGCCCGGCGCGCCCTCGGAGATCGCCGCAAGCGTAAACCCTTCGATGCGGCCGAGCCCCTCGCGCTCGACCAGGATCGACTGGCGTGTTCCGGCGAGCGAGGAAAGGTGGCTGCGATAAGCGGCGTCACCGGCGGCGCGCAGCCGTGCCGCACGCTGCTTGACCAGTTCGCGGCGAAGCTGCGGCATGCGCGCGGCGGGGGTGCCTTGGCGCGGCGAAAACGGAAAAACGTGGAGATGCGTCAGGCCGCATTCCTCGACGATCTCCAGCGATTTTTCGAACATCGCGTCCGTCTCGGTCGGGAAGCCGGCGATGATGTCGGCGCCGAAGACGATGCCGGGGCGCAATCTGCGCAAATCCTGGCAAAAACGGATCGACTGATCGCGGTTGTGCCGGCGCTTCATCCGCTTCAGGATCATGTCGTCACCGGCCTGCAGCGACAGATGCAGATGCGGCATCAGCCGCGGCTCGGTGGCGATGGCGTCGAGCAGATCGTCGTCAGCCTCGATCGAATCGATCGAGGAAAGGCGCAGGCGTTTCACCTCAGGCACCTGCTTCAGGATTGTCTTGACCAATTTGCCGAGTTTGGGGCTGCCCGGCAGGTCGGCGCCGAAACTGGTCATGTCGACGCCGGTCAGCACGATCTCGGCATAGCCATTGCCAGTCAGGCGCTTGACCTGTTCGACCACGGCGCCCATCGGCACCGAGCGCGAATTGCCGCGGCCATAGGGGATGATGCAGAAGGTGCAGCGGTGGTCGCAGCCGTTCTGCACCTGAACGAATGCCCGCGCCCGGCCTTCGATGGCGTCGACCATGTGGCCGGCCGTCTCGCGCACCGAAAAGATATCGTTGACGCGAGCCTTCTCGGTGTCGTTGACGCCGAAATCCGGCAGTGCGCGATAGGAATGCGCCTTCAGCTTTTCCTCATTGCCAAGGACGAGATCGACCTCGTCCATGGCGACGAAATTCTGCGGCTCGGTCTGCGCGGCGCAGCCGGTGACGATGATGCGGGCGGCCGGGTTCTCGCGACGGGCCTTGCGGATCGACTGTTTTGCCTGACGCACCGCCTCGCCGGTGACGGCGCAGGTGTTAAAAATGATGGCGCCGCCTTCCAGCGCGCCAAGGCCGGCACTTTCCGCCTCTCGCCGCATCACCTCGGATTCATAGGTGTTCAGCCGGCAGCCGAAGGTGACGATGTCAACACCTTTGGGAAGACCGGGGCCCTTGGAGAAAACGGGATCCCCGGAAAGAGCGGGACCCTTCTTGGCAAGAGGAGCCATCAGGCGGCACTTTCGGTGTCGCGGGCCCACGCACCGGTCGCGGGGTCGAAGCTGCCGGAAAATTCCCATTCGGCTGCACCGGTGAGGATGACGTGGTCGTCGCCGCGCCACTCGACATGCAGGGAGCCGCCGCCGGGCGTCACCAGAGAGACGCTGCGTCCGGTCCGCCTGGTGCGCGCGGCAGCGACGACGGCGGCACAAGCCGCCGAGCCGCAGGCCTTGGTCAGGCCGGCGCCGCGCTCCCAGGTGCGGATGACCATCGTCTCGGGCGAGGTCACCCGCGCGATGGTGATGTTGGCGCGTTCAGGGAAGATCGGGTGGTTTTCGAGCAGCGGGCCAAAGCGGTCGAGTTCGTAGGACCAGACGTCGCGGTCGACCCAAAAGATGGCATGCGGATTGCCCATCGACACGACCGAAGGCGAGTGCAGCACAGGCGCATCGATCGGGCCGATCTGCAGCTCGATCATGCGGGTATCGCGGAATTTCTCGGCGAGCGGAATATCCTGCCAGCCAAAACGCGGCTTGCCCATGTCGACCGAGATCAGCCCGTCGGCATGTTGTTCGGCGTTGAGGATGCCGGCGAGGGTCTCGAAGGCGAATGTCTTCTGGCCGGTCTCGGCGGCAAGCGCCTGCACCACGCAGCGCATGCCGTTGCCGCAGGCCTGCGCGCCGGTTCCGTCGGAGTTCAGAATGTCGATGAAAAAGGCGGTGCCCGGCGTTCTGGCGTCGTGGATCGCCATGATCTGATCGAATTTCGTCGCGGCATCGGCATTGAGCGCAAGGGCGGCAGCCGGCGTCACCCGATCGGCGCGACCGCGCATATCGGCAACGATGATCTCGTTGCCGATGCCGTTCATCTTGGCGAAGGGGGCAGTGCTTGCCATGGATCGAAAGGTCTCGTGCCGGTTTGGCGCCTATATGGCGGATAGCGGCCGGAATTACCAGTGCGGGACGCTATCGCGACCTGCGTCGAGTTGGACGCACAAAGTACGCTCTGACATTTTTTAACCAGCGCATCGTGCTTTCTGAGAATCGATTCCGATTTTCGGGCCGATGCGATCTATGCCACCGCCAAGACACCAAGCATGACCAGCAGGAAGATGATCAGCACGATGCCGATGAGAATGCGGGCGCCGGTGGCGGCGGCCCCGGCCAATGCCGGCATGCCAAGCAGGCTGGCCGCGGCCGCGATAATCAGAAGAATGATGATCCATTTGATCATGGGAGAATTCCCTCGCAGCCGGCGGTTGTGGACGACTACCAACGCGTTTACGACGTCCCCGGTTCCCCTCGGTTCCCCTTGGAGGCCGGGTCGCCTGCCTAGAGCGCCGGCACGTCCCAGACTTCGCCGGGACGCAGGGCGCGAAAGCGTTCTTGCGGGACACTTTGATCAGCGAGGGCCTCGCCCAGCTTTCTTGCCGGCTCGTCGATCGGCTCGTTGGTGAGCCGGAACGTGCCCCAATGGCAGCCGGCGGCATAGGCGGCGTTGCACAACAGCATGCCTTGCACCGCCTCCTCCGGGTTCTGGTGGTGCGGCGCCATGAACCAGCGCGGCTCGTAGGCGCCGATCGGCAGGATGGCGATGCGGAAGCCGCCGTGCCTTTCGGCCATCAGCCGGTAGTTGATGCCATCGTGGAAGCCGGTGTCGCCGGCGAAGTAGATTTTTCCGCCCGGTGTCTCGACCACAAAACCCGCCCACAGCGCCATCCGCCGGTCGCGGGTGCCGCGCGCCGACCAGTGGTGCACCGGCTCGACATGGACAGCGACGTCGTTGCCGATCTCGACCCGCTCGCCCCAGTCATGCACGGAAAGCCGCATGCCGGGAACGCCAGCGTCGATGATGGCGTCGTTGCCGAGCGGCGTCAGCACCAGCGGGTCGTGCTTTGACTTCAGCCGCTTCAGCGTGGCGAGGTCGAGATGATCGTAGTGGTTGTGGCTGACCAGTACGAGGTCGATCGGCGGCAGGTTCGAGAACGCGATGCCCGGCGGATTGACCCGTTTCGGCCCGGCAAAAGGGAGCGGCGAGGCGCGCTGCGACCAGACCGGGTCGGTAAGGATGTTCAGGCCGGCTGTCTGGATGAGCAGCGAGGAGTGGCCGACCATGGTCAGCCTCAGCCCAAAACCGTCGATCCGCTTGGCCGGCGTCGCCTGATGAAACGGACTCGGATCCGCCGTCGGCCATTTCGAGCGTTCGCCGCCCAACTGCCACTTCAAAAGATCGGACAAGCGGGCAGGCGGCTTGCCGTTGGGGTTGAAGAACAAGATGCCGTCGAAATGATCGCTGGGCGGCCCGCTATAGTAGCGGTTGGCCATCCTTTTCCTCGCAGCCAAGGTTTCGCCTCCGGCAAGGTTCGGTTTCATCAGAGATAGGACCGAAGCCGATTGGCGCAAGCATTTGGCGGCCGGACGCCAGGGGCAGGCCTGTCCAGGCAAACCGCTGCGCAGCCTCGGGTCAGACCCCCAAGGGCAGGTTTTCGGGCGGCACGCATTTGTGGCAAAGTTGCAACAGGTGCCGCCGCAAATGCTATTTTAACCATACAGGGTTGAAATTTTGCCACCTTCTCCGTCTTGGTAAAGGGAATATTGTGCGGACGGCAGCCCAGCCGGATCCGACGGAGGTTTGAAATGACTTTTTCGAAAACCGGTCTGCTGGCCGTATCGCTGGCCGCGCTCTTTGCGAGCGGCTGTTCAACGTCACGGTTCTCGCCGATGGACCAGCAGCCGGCGCCGCTGCAAGCCGCCCCCTCCGGCAAGGTGACCGCCAACCAGCTGCCGCCGCCGGCGTCGCCCGGCACCGCCGACCCGTCGAAATTTCCGACGGCGCCGCAAGGCACGCTAAACCCCCAGGTCGCCGCGCTGCCGGCGGACGGAACGGCTCCGGCCGGAGCCCCGGATCTTACCGCAAGCAGCGTCGCCGGCGTGTGGAAGGCCAGCGTGTCCGGCCAGAGCTGCCAGGTGGCGACGCCGCAGACCAAATTCGGCTCCGGCTATCGGGCTGGACCGCTGCATTGCCCGGCGCCGATCGACGGCATCAAATCCTGGAACGTCGCCGGCAAGCAGTTGACGCTGTACGACGCGAATGGCGGCACGCTGGCACGGCTCTATTCCTCGGGCGGAGAGAAATTCGACGGCCAGACTTCCAACGGCCTGCCGATCTCGCTTACAAGAGGCTGACCCGCCCGCTTATTTTTTACGCAATTCCGAATAGAAAACCGCTTTTCCTGGAATTGCTCCGGAACGACGTGACCGATGCATCTGCGTGACGGCCTTCAGACCCATGCGACCGTCCGGCAGCGTTACGATCATTGGGTCGATACGGGCGTGATCGACCGCGATCTGGCGCAGGAGCGGATCGTCGCGGCACTCGACCGGCTGATCGATGAGATCTCGGCAAAGCGGCTGGCGCACAAATCGAGCGCGCTGGGCTGGCTGTTCGCCCGCAAGCGTGAGACGCGCGAGGCCGTCAAGGGCCTCTATATCCACGGCGGCGTCGGCCGCGGCAAGACCATGCTGATGGACATGTTCTTCGAGCTGGTGCCGGTCCGGCGCAAACGCCGTGTGCATTTCAACGACTTCATGGCCGATGTGCAGGACCGCATCCAGAAGCACCGGCAGGCGCGTAAAGAGGGCACCGTCAGGGAAGACGACCCGATCGCGCCGGTGGCCCGCGCGTTGGCCGAGGAAGCCTGGGTGCTGTGCTTCGACGAGTTTTCCGTCACCGACATCGCCGATGCCATGATCCTGTCGCGGCTGTTCTCGGCGCTGTTTGCCAATGGCGTCGTGCTGGTCGCCACGTCCAACGTCGCGCCGCAGGATCTCTACGGCGACGGATTGAACCGCAAGCTTTTCCTTCCCTTCATCGGTATCCTGGAGCGGCACGCGCAAGTGATTGCCCTCGATGCCGACAAGGACTATCGGCTGGATAAGCTCAGCCGCCTGCCGGTCTATGTCACCCCTGCCGATGCCGCCGCCGATGCTATTCTCGACGAGGCCTGGAAAGTGATGACGCATGGCAGGCCGACGCCGGCAGCGGCGCTGACGGTAAAGGGCCGGCAGCTCGTCGTGCCGCGCGCCGCCGGCGACGCGGCGCGGTTTTCCTTTGCCGATCTCTGCGAAAACCCGCTCGGTGCCCGCGATTTCCTGGCCATTGCCGGCCGCTTCTCGACCGTCTTTATCGATCATGTGCCGGTGCTTGGCGAAGGCATGCGCAACGAAGCGAAGCGCTTCATCCTGCTGATCGACACGCTCTACGACCATCATGTGCGGCTGGTGGTGAGCGCCGCCGCACCGCCAGCGGAACTTTATACGGCCAAGCGCGGCAACGAGGTCTTCGAGTTCGAGCGCACCGCGTCGCGGCTGATCGAGATGCAGAGCCACGAATGGCTGGAAGACTGGGTGGAGAGGCAGAAGGCGCGGGTGGTGCCTGTGGAGGCGAGACAGGCGCAGGCCTAAAAGATGCAGGCCTCAAGATATAGTCACGTCATAGTCACGGCGCGATCCTTCGCGCCCCCGCCGACGCCTATAGTCGATACACATACATGACGAAATCCTCCGCCGGCCCATGCGGCTCCTTCCGCGCCTCATAAAGCGCGCGCGCCGCGACATTGTCCGGCTCGGTGCCGACCCACGCCTCCTCGCAGCCAAGCTCCCGGCCGAGCTCAAACATGGCGTCGAGCATCTTCGTCGCTATGCCCTGGCGCTGGAAGGCGGGCGCCACGCCGACTTCGTCGATGTAGAGTTCGCTCACCTTGTCCGGGTGGCGGTGGACGACGGCCGCGCATTGGCCGACGACTATGCCATCGGCCAATGCCACAATGATGAAGTGACCTGGTGAGGCGAGATAGGCGGCGAGCCGATCCGGCCTGACCGGTTGATCGAACACATCTTCGGCGACCCGCATCACAAGGGCGTCATCGCCGGGAAACAGCCTTCTTATTTCCATCTTCATTGCGTAACTTTCCCAAGTCGGCTCAATTCTTTTGACGTTTACGTAATTCCCGTTGTTTCTAACCGATTGAAATTATTCACTCCAAAATAATCGTTTGAATATTTTGTGCGCCGGCGCTATTGGGTGCGGCGAAATCTTCGCGGCTTCCCCGCAGTATTCCGGCCTGCTTCCTCGACGCCGTCAGCCAATTCGTCAAGAATGGGCGCCGTCACAGTCTAAAGGGAAAACATCCTGACATGGCACGCAACAAGATAGCGCTCATCGGCTCGGGCATGATCGGCGGCACGCTCGCCCACATGATCGGCCTCAAGGATCTCGGCGACGTCGTGCTGTTCGATATCGCCGAGGGCATCCCGCAAGGCAAGGGGCTGGATATCGCGCAGTCGTCGCCGGTCAATGGCTTCGACTCCAGGCTGGTCGGCGTCAACGATTATGCCGGCATCGAGGGCGCCGACGTCTGCATCGTCACCGCCGGCGTGCCGCGCAAGCCCGGCATGAGCCGCGACGACCTTTTGGGCATCAATCTGAAGGTCATGGAGCAGGTTGGCGCGGGCCTCAAGAAATACGCGCCGAAAGCCTTCGTCATCTGCATCACCAATCCGCTCGACGCCATGGTCTGGGCGCTGCAGAAGTTCTCCGGCCTGCCGAAGAGCCATGTCGTCGGCATGGCCGGCGTGCTCGACAGTGCGCGCTTCCGCTATTTCCTGGCCGAGGAATTCAAGGTGTCGGTCGAGGATGTCACCGCCTTCGTGCTCGGCGGCCATGGCGATTCCATGGTGCCGATGATCCGCTATTCGACGGTCGCCGGCATCCCGCTGCCCGACCTCATCAAGATGGGCTGGACCTCGAAGGAAAAGCTCGACCAGATCGTCCAGCGCACCCGCGACGGCGGCGCCGAGATCGTCGGCCTGCTCAAGACCAGCTCGGCCTTCTACGCACCGGCCGCCTCGGCGATCGCCATGGCCGAAGCCTATCTCAAAGACAAGAAGCGCGTGCTGCCGTGCGCTGCGCATCTCTCCGGCCAGTATGGCGTCAAGAATACCTATGTCGGCGTGCCGGTGGTGATCGGCGCCGGCGGCGCCGAGCGTATCATCGAGATCGAGCTCAGCAAGGCTGAGCAGAAGATGTTCGACAATTCGGTGGCGTCGGTGCAGGGCCTGTGCGAGGCCTGCGTCAAGATCGCTCCGCAGCTCGCCGCCAAGTGATCCGCTAGTAAACAAGTGATTCGCCAGTAAATTGACCCGGAGATATCCAACATGAACATCCATGAATATCAGGGCAAGGCGCTGCTGAAGGGCTTTGGCGCACCGGTGGCCGAAGGCGTGCCCGTGTTTGAGGCAAGCGAGGCGGAAGCTGCCGCCAAGGCGCTGCCCGGCCCGCTCTATGTGGTAAAAAGCCAGATCCATGCTGGCGGCCGCGGCAAGGGCAAGTTTAGGGAACTCGGCCCAGACGCCAAGGGCGGCGTGCGGCTGGCGAAATCGGTGGCCGAAGTGGTCGCCAACGCCAAGGAAATGCTTGGCCATACGCTGGTCACCAAGCAGACCGGCCCGGCAGGTAAGCAGGTCAACCGCCTCTACATCGAGGATGGCGCCGACATCGAGCGCGAGCTCTATCTGTCGCTGCTGGTCGACCGCTCCGTCGGCCGCATCGCCTTCGTCGTTTCGACCGAGGGCGGCATGGACATCGAGGCGGTCGCCCACGACACGCCGGAAAAGATCATCACCGTCGCCATCGACCCGGAAAAAGGTGTGACGGCGGATGATCTGAAAGAACTCAACGGCGCGCTGAAGCTCGACGGCGACGCCGCCAAGGACGGCGAGACGCTGTTCCCGATCCTCTACAAAGCCTTCGTCGAGAAGGACATGAGCCTGCTCGAGGTCAACCCGCTGATCGTCATGAAGAACGGCCGGCTGCGCGTGCTCGATGCAAAAGTGTCGTTCGACAACAACGCGCTGTTCCGCCATCCCGACGTGATGGAGCTGCGCGACATCACCGAAGAGGACGAGAAGGAGATCGAGGCGTCGAAATACGACCTCGCCTATGTCGCGCTCGACGGCAATATCGGCTGCATGGTCAATGGCGCCGGCCTCGCCATGGCGACGATGGATATCATCAAGCTCTACGGCGCCGAACCCGCCAACTTCCTCGATGTCGGCGGCGGTGCGTCGAAGGAGAAGGTGACGGCGGCGTTCAAGATCATCACCAAGGATCCGGCGGTCAAAGGCATTTTGATCAACATCTTTGGCGGCATCATGAAGTGCGACATCATCGCCGAGGGCGTTATCGCGGCGGTCAAGGAAGTCGGCCTGCAAGTGCCGCTGGTGGTGCGGCTGGAAGGCACCAATGCCGAGCTCGGCAAGAAGATCATCAACGACAGCGGGCTCAACGTCGTCTCGGCCGACGACCTCGATGACGCGGCCAAGAAAATCGTGGCGGCGGTGAAGGGCTGATCTGGTGCCTCCGCACAAGATAAACCTGGTCGAGGCGGCGGATCAGAAGATCAAAAAGGTCTTCGATCCGCATGTCGCCGGCGACGTGAATGACAGCCAGGTCAAGATCGCCAAGTTCGGCGACGTCTTCGATTGGCACGCGCATGACAACGAGGACGAAGCGTTCCTGGTGCTGCGCGGCCGCATCGCCATCGATTTCCGCGACGGCACGGTGGAGCTTGGCAGCGGCGAGTTCATCGTCGTGCCGCGGTCCGTCGAGCACCGGCCGCGCTCGCTGAGCGAGGAGCCGGTGGTGCTGATGTTCGAGCCGGCGACGACGCTCAACACTGGCAACGCCAAAAGCGACCTCACCGTCGCCGATCTCAAGCGTCTCTAGAATAGGGCGGCTCTGACGATGACCGCGCAGCCTTCCCCGATCAACGGTTTGTAAAAAGGACCACCATGTCCATTCTCGTCGACAAGAACACCAAGGTGTTGGTGCAAGGCCTGACCGGCAAGACCGGCACGTTCCATACCGAGCAGGCGCTGGCCTATCACGGGACAAAGATGGTCGGCGGCATCCACCCGAAGAAGGGCGGCGAGACGTGGACCGGCGCCAAGGGCGAGAGCCTGCCGATCTTTTCCACCGTCGCTGAAGGCAAGGCGAAGACCGGCGCCAATGCGTCTGTCGTCTATGTGCCGCCGGCGGGCGCCGCCGAAGCGATCCTGGAAGCGATCGAAGCCGAGATTCCGCTGATCATCTGCATCACCGAGGGCATCCCGGTAATCGACATGATCAAGGTCAAGGCGCGGCTCGACCGCTCGACATCGCGGCTGATCGGTCCCAACTGCCCGGGCGTGCTGACCCCCGACGAATGCAAGATCGGCATCGTGCCCGGCAACATCTTCCGCAAGGGCTCGGTCGGCGTTGTTTCCCGCTCGGGAACGCTTACCTATGAGGCAGTGTTCCAGACCACCAATGTCGGCCTCGGCCAGACCACCGCCGTCGGCATCGGTGGCGATCCCGTCAAAGGCACGGAGTTCATCGACGTGCTGGAGATGTTCCTCGCCGACGACGAGACCCAGTCGATCATCATGATCGGCGAGATCGGCGGCTCGGCCGAGGAAGACGCCGCGCAGTTCCTCAAGGACGAAGCCAAGCGGGGCCGCAAAAAACCGATGGCCGGTTTCATCGCCGGGCGCACGGCCCCGGCCGGCCGCACCATGGGGCATGCCGGCGCGGTCATCAGCGGCGGCAAGGGCGGCGCCGAGGACAAGATCGCGGCGATGGAATCGGCCGGAATAAAGGTTTCGCCGTCGCCGGCCCGGCTCGGGACGACGCTGGTCGAAGCGATCAAAAGTTAGTGAGTAGTGAGTAGTGAGTAGTGAATGGTGAATAGTGAATGGCAAGAATGGATGAGCAGCGGCGCCAACGAGAGAAGTTTCAAGCTTCCTACTGACTATTCACTATTCACCATTCACTATTCGCTCTGAAAAGGAGACGGAGCACAGCCTCCGCTGAAAAAAATGGCAAGACAAGATCAGGCCAACCACCAATTTTCGCTTACCTCGTTCCTCTATGGCGGCAATGCCGATTATATCGACGCGCTCTACGCCGCTTATGAGGACGATCCCGATTCGGTCGATCCCGAATGGCAGGATTTCTTCGCGGCGCTGAAGGACGACGCCGGCGATGTCCGCAAGAATGCCAAGGGCGCCTCATGGGCCAAGCCCTCATGGCCGCTGCAGGCCAATGGCGAACTGGTCTCGGCGCTCGACGGCGATTGGGGCATCGTCGAGAAGCACATCGAGAAGAAGGTCCAGCACAAGGCGGTGTTGAACGGCGTCGCCCTGTCCGACGCCGACGTCCATCAGGCGACGCGCGATTCCGTGCGCGCCATCATGATGATCCGCGCTTACCGCATGCGTGGCCATTTGCACGCCAATCTCGACCCGCTCGGCATCGCCAAGCTTGAGGATTACAACGAGCTGTCGCCGGAAAATTACGGCTTCACCGCCGCCGACTACGACCGCCCGATCTTCCTCGACAACGTGCTCGGGCTCGAATTCGGCACCATCCGGCAGATGCTCGACATCCTGACCCGCACCTATTGCTCGACGCTCGGGGTCGAGTTCATGCATATTTCCGATCCCGAGGAGAAGGCCTGGATCCAGGCGCGCATCGAGGGCACCGACAAGGAGATCTCCTTCACCGCCGCCGGCAAGAAGGCGATCCTGCAGAAGCTGGTCGAGGCCGAAGGCTTCGAGCAGTTCATCGACGTCAAGTACAAGGGCACCAAGCGCTTCGGCCTCGATGGCGCCGAGTCGCTGATTCCGGCGCTGGAGCAGATCGTCAAGCGCGGCGGCCAGCTTGGCATGAAGGAGATCGTGCTCGGCATGGCGCATCGCGGCCGGCTGAACGTGCTCTCCCAGGTGATGGCCAAGCCGCACCGCGCCATCTTCCACGAGTTCAAGGGCGGCTCGGCCGCACCCGACGAGGTCGAGGGCTCGGGCGACGTGAAGTACCATCTCGGTGCCTCGTCGGACCGCGAGTTCGACGGCAACAAGGTGCACCTGTCGCTGACCGCCAATCCCTCGCATCTCGAAATCGTCGATCCGGTGGTGATGGGCAAGGCGCGGGCCAAGCAGGACTCTCTGTTCGGCCGCAGCCGCGAGGAGATCGTGCCGCTGGAAGAGCGCGCCAAGGTGCTGCCGCTGCTCCTGCATGGCGACGCCGCCTTTGCCGGCCAGGGTGTGATTGCCGAAATCCTCGGCTTGTCCGGCTTGCGCGGCCACCGCGTCGCCGGCACGCTGCACGTCATCATCAACAACCAGATCGGCTTCACCACCAACCCGCGCTTCTCGCGCTCGTCGCCCTATCCGTCGGATGTCGCCAAGATGATCGAGGCGCCGATCTTCCACGTCAATGGCGACGATCCGGAAGCCGTGGTCCATGCCACCAAGGTGGCGATCGAATTCCGCATGAAGTTCCACAAGCCTGTCGTGATCGACATGTTCTGCTACCGCCGCTTCGGCCACAATGAGGGCGACGAACCGGCCTTCACCCAGCCGATCATGTATCGCAACATCCGCAACCATAAGACGACGGTGCAGATCTATGCCGACCGGCTGATCGCCGAAGGCCATATCAGCCAGGCCGAATTCGACAAGATGAAGGCCGACTGGCGCGCACATCTCGAGCAGGAATTCGAGGTCGGCCAGCACTACAAGCCCAACAAGGCCGACTGGCTGGATGGCGCCTGGTCGGGCCTGCGCACAGCCGACAACCAGGACGAGCAGCGGCGCGGCAAGACCGCCGTGCCGGTCAAGACGCTGAAGGAAATAGGCAAGAAGCTGACCGAGGTGCCGAAGGATTTCGGGGCGCACAAGACGATCCTGCGCTTTCTCGAGAATCGCCGCCAGGCGATCGAGTCGGGCGAAGGCATCGACTGGTCGACGGCCGAGGCGCTGGCTTTCGGCGCCATCCTGCTCGACGGCAATCCGGTCCGGCTGTCCGGCCAGGATTCGGAGCGCGGCACGTTCTCGCAACGTCACTCCGTGCTCTACGACCAGCGCGACGAGACACGCTACATCCCGCTCAACAATCTGTCGGCGGCGCAAGCCGGCTTCGAGGTCATCAACTCGATGCTGTCGGAAGAGGCCGTGCTTGGCTTCGAATACGGCTACAGCCTGGCCGAGCCGAAGGCGCTGACGCTTTGGGAAGCCCAGTTCGGCGATTTCGCCAACGGCGCCCAGGTGGTGTTCGACCAGTTCATCTCGTCGGGCGAGCGCAAGTGGCTCAGAATGTCGGGCCTCGTCTGCCTGCTGCCGCATGGCTATGAAGGCCAGGGGCCGGAACATTCGTCGGCCAGGCTCGAGCGCTTCCTGCAGCTTTGCGCCGAAGACAACATGCAGGTGGCCTACTGCACGACGCCGGCCAACTACTTCCACATCCTGCGCCGGCAGTTGAAGCGGGATTTCCGCAAGCCGCTGATCCTGATGACGCCGAAGTCGCTGCTGCGCCACAAGCGGGCGGTGTCGACGCTATCGGAGATGTCGGGCGAAAGCGCGTTCCACCGGCTGTTGTGGGACGATGCCCAGCAGCTCCCTGGCCAGGCGATCAAGCTCACCAAGGATTCGAAGATTCGCCGCGTCGTGCTCTGCTCGGGCAAGGTCTATTACGATCTCTACGAGGAGCGCGAGAAGCGTGGCATCAACGACATCTACCTGCTGCGAGTCGAACAGCTCTATCCGTTCCCGGCCAAGGCGCTGATCACCGAACTGTCACGCTTCCGCAACGCCGAGATGGTGTGGTGTCAGGAGGAGCCCAAGAATATGGGCGCCTGGTCGTTCATCGATCCGTATCTGGAATGGGTGCTGGCGCATATCGACGCCAAGCACCAGCGGGTGCGCTATACCGGCCGGCCGGCCGCGGCGTCGCCGGCTACCGGGTTGATGTCAAAGCATCTCGCCCAGCTTGCCGCCTTGCTCGAAGACGCGCTCGGTGAATAGAACAGAGCCGGGCGAATAGAACAGAACCGACAGAAAAACGGACAGGCACAATGGCTACCGAAATCCGCGTCCCCACCCTTGGCGAATCCGTCACCGAGGCGACCATCGGCAAATGGTTCAAGAAAGTGGGCGACGCGATCGCCACCGACGAGCCGCTGGTCGAGCTCGAAACCGACAAGGTAACGGTCGAAGTGCCGGCTGCGGCCGCAGGAACGCTCAGCGAGATCGCCGTCAAGGAAGGCGAGACGGTCGAAGTCGGCGCTTTGCTCGGCATGATTTCGGCGGGCAATGGGGCAAAAGCGGCAGCACCCGAATCCGCGAAGCCGTCAACGTCCGAACCGAAGCAGGACGCGGTATCGCAGGCCTCGGCGCCGACAGCCGCATCCAGCGTCAAGCAAGCCGCGGCCGAGACCGCCAAGATCGCCGGCGATGCCGGGCCGATCGAAGCGCGCGCGATGCCGCCGGCGCCAGCGGCGGCGAAGCTGCTGGCCGAGAGCAATCTCGCGGTCGACCAGATCTCGGGTTCCGGCAAGCGCGGCCAGGTGCTTAAGGGCGACGTGCTCGACGCGATCGCCAGGGGCGCTCCGTCGCAGCCGGCCGAGACGCCGAAGGCGCCTGCGCCGGTCGCCGCCCGCGCCCCGTCCTCGGCCGACGACGCGTCGCGCGAAGAGCGGGTGCGCATGACCAAGCTGCGGCAGACCATCGCGCGCCGCCTCAAGGAAGCGCAGTCGACCGCCGCCATGCTGACCACGTTCAACGAGGTGGACATGAGCGCGGTGATGGCGCTCAGGACCAAATACAAGGACGTGTTCGAGAAGAAGCACGGCGTGAAGCTGGGCTTCATGGGCTTCTTCACCAAGGCCGTCACCCATGCGCTGAAGGAAATCCCTTCCGTCAATGCCGAGATCGACGGCACCGACATCATCTTCAAGAACTACGCCCATATCGGCGTCGCCGTCGGCACCGAAAAAGGCCTGGTCGTGCCGGTGGTTCGGGATGCCGACCAGATGGGAATAGCCGAGATCGAGAAGGAGATCGGCCGGCTGGGCATTGCTGCGCGTGACGGCAAGCTTTCCGTGGCGGATATGCAGGGCGGAACGTTTACGATTTCCAACGGCGGCGTTTACGGCTCGCTGATGTCGACTCCGATCCTCAACGCTCCGCAGTCGGGCATCCTGGGCATGCACAAGATCCAGGAGCGGCCGGTGGTGGTCGGCGGCCAGGTCGTGATCCGGCCGATGATGTATCTGGCGCTCTCCTACGATCACCGCATCGTCGACGGCAAGGAAGCGGTGACCTTCCTGGTCCGGGTCAAGGAAAGCCTTGAGGATCCGGAGCGGCTGGTGCTCGACCTCTAGGCCCGTCGAGGTGAGCCGGAGAATGGATCTGCGCCACCGAATGAGTTCCTCTCGTCTGCGCTCCGGAATGTTTTTCACGCTGTGCGCGGCCTGCGTTGCGCAGACGGGATCGGCAGCCTTTGCCGCATGCCCGCTCGAACTCGCCGTCTATGGCGATACCGAAAGTGCGGCCGAGGTCGATTTCAGGCCGACCGCGGGATCGGCTGTCGTCACCAACACCTTCAAGATGGTGCTCGATAACGATGTCGTGCTCGACGGGATCGTCATGTGGACACAAGGCGTGGCGCGGCCGCATGGCTCGCTGATGTACAAATGCCCGACAGGCGACGTCACCGGCGACGAGCTCGCCGCCTGCACGCTGTGGGAGGGGGTCGTCTACAGTGCGGATAACAAGGGCAACATCGCTCTGCTGCCGGCCGAAGGCGTCGACGCGCCGAAGACCCTGATCTTTCCCGACCTCGGACCGTCGCTGCAGAGGTCGACCGCCTATGGCGCCAACGGGTTTTCAAAGGTGCCGTGGGATGTTTTTTCGCTGAAGGGCTGTCAGGAATGAGCGCGCCCAAAAAAGTGCTGCCGGTGACAGGCGGCGGCCGCTAATTCCCAGCCAAGGCTGAGTGCCAGACCAGAAGGACAAATCATGGCTTATGACGTCGTTATCATCGGATCGGGACCGGGCGGCTATGTCTGCGCCGTCAAGGCGGCACAGCTCGGCCTGAAGACGGCGGTGGTCGAGAAGAACCCGACCTTCGGCGGCACCTGCCTCAATATCGGCTGCATCCCATCCAAGGCGCTGCTGCATGCCTCCGAGATATTTTCTGAGGCCGGCCATTCCTTCGATACGCTGGGCGTCGAGATCGGCGCGCCGAAGCTCAATCTGGAAAAGATGATGGCGCACAAGGACGCGACAGTGGCGTCCAACGTCAACGGCGTCGCCTTCCTGTTCAAGAAGAACAAGGTCGACAGCTTTCGCGGCACCGGCAAGGTCCTGTCTGCCGGCAAGGTGTCGGTGACCGGCGAGGGCGGCAAGGTCGAGGAGATCGAGACCAGGAACATCGTCATCGCCACCGGCTCCGATGCCACCGGCATCCCGGGCGTTAAGGTCGACTTTGACGAGAAAGTGATCATGTCGTCGACCGGCGCGCTGTCGCTAGAGAAGGTGCCGGGCCACATGGTGGTGGTCGGCGGCGGCGTCATCGGGCTGGAGCTCGGCTCGGTATGGGCGCGACTCGGCGCCAAGGTGACCGTCGTCGAGTTCCTCGACACCATACTGGGCGGCATGGACGGCGAGGTCGCCAAGCAGTTCCAGCGCATGCTGTCCAAGCAAAACATCGAATTCAGGCTCGGCGCCAAGGTGACCGGTGTCGCCAAGGCCAAGAAGGGCGCCACCGTCACCTTCGAGCCGGTCAAGGGCGGTGCTGCCGAGACGATCGAGGCGGACGCGGTGCTGATCGCGACCGGACGCCGGGCCTATTCGGACAGTCTCGGGCTGAAGGAGGCCGGGGTCGAGGTCGACGAGCGCGGCCGGGTCAAGACCGACGGCCGTCTCACCACCAATGTCCCCGGCATCTACGCCATCGGCGACGTCATCGCCGGGCCGATGCTCGCCCACAAGGCCGAGGACGAGGGCGTGGCGGTGGCCGAGATCATTGCCGGCCAGGCCGGCCATGTGAATTACGGGGTGATCCCCAACGTCGTCTACACCAGCCCGGAAATCGCCTCGGTCGGCAAGACAGAGGAAGAGCTGAAGGCGGCCGGCATCGACTATAAGGCCGGCAAGTTTCCGTTCAGCGCCAATGGCCGGGCGCGCGCCATGCTGCACACCGACGGCTTCGTCAAGATCCTGGCGGACAAGCAGAGTGACCGCGTGCTCGGCGTCCACATCGTCGGCTTCGGCGCTGGCGAGATGATCCATGAGGCGGCGGTGCTGATGGAGTTCGGCGGCTCCTCGGAAGACCTTGCCCGCACCTGCCACGCCCATCCGACGATGTCGGAAGCGGTTAAGGAAGCGGCGCTGGCGACCTTCTTCAAGCCGATCCACATGTAGGCCTTCCCAAGGAACTCCGGCAGCCATCTGCGGCTCAACGCAAAACGGCCCGCTTTTCAGCGGGCCGTTCGTATTTCAAGTCAGCAGCCGATCACTGCGGGGCTGGTGCGGGTGCCGGAGCAGGTGCCGGCTCTGCAGGTGCCGGAGCAGGTGCTGGGGCAGGCGCCGGAGCGGGTTCTGCAGGTGCCGGGGCAGGTGCAGGCTCTGCAGGCGCCGGGGCCGGAGCAGGCGTCGGTTCAGCGGGCGCTGGGGCCGGCGTGGTGGCTGCCGGCGGTTCACCAGGCTCTGGCGCCTCACCGCTTGTTCCAAAAACATAGTAAGCGACAATAGCCAGAATAACGACAACCAGGGCAATCAGCCAGCCGGTGGTGCTGCCACCCGACCTGGGAGGGGGTGTCGGGGTGGTGTGCGGGTCGTTTGGATTCGCCATAAAAGTGTCCTCCGTGGATGAAAAGTATCAATCAACACACATCAACGCGCAATCGTTGAACAGGTTTCACGCTAGGCATCGAAAACGCCAAAAACAGGGCATTCTTCGCCGGGAATCGTTTGTCTGCAAGCACTTTACTCGCAAAACCCGCAGCGATCGAGCCAAATTAAACCTCTCGACAGTCCTGTGCTGGGGCAAGCCTCCGGCGACTCGGGCAAAGCGTCGCCTCGAATCACGCCTTGCCGGGCCCGCAACTCAACCGTGCAACTAGTCGACGGCAGTGACGGTGTAGCCGGCCTTGCGGAAATCCTCGACCAGGCCTTCGGCGCCCGGAAGGTGCAGAGCGCCGACCGCGATGAACACGTTGCCCCTGGCGAGGATCGGCCTGGCATGGTCGACCATCACCCTGTTGCGGCTGGTGATCATGATTTCCTCGAAGGCGGCATAGCTTGCCGAATCGTCTTCGTCGCCGGGAAGGACGGCACGAAACAGCGGCCACAGCATGCCGGTGTCGCCGCGCTGGTAAAGCACGATCATGGTTTCATTGACGTCGTTCACCCTGTCGCCGAGTTTTAGCGTGTCGACGAGGCCCTTCATGTGAAACGCAAGCGGCAGCGAGGCCATGGCGCGAAGCTGGTCGGCGACGGTCTCCAACCCATCGACGGCTTTGCCTGAGGCTTTGGCGTCCTCTGCAAGCTTGATGTCGAGCACCGGCGTGCCGCCGGCCTGGCGGGCCAGTTCACAGGGCGGGAGCGCGACCATGGTCGACAGCATCCACGGCTTCATCTTGGCAACGCTCGCCGGTGGAATGCCGCGCGCATCGAGCGCCTTGTTCACCGCTGCCGCATCGTCCGGCGACAGCAGCGAGGACAGCGTGGTGCTGTCGGTGAACATCATCAGCTCCGGCTCTTTCAGGAACGCCGCCATCATCTTCTGCTTGTCGAGCACCTCCGTGGTCTCGATGACGACAGTGTCGGCGGCGTCAAAGGCCTTTTGCGCGGCGGGCGGCAGCGTGGTCACGCGCGGGTCGGTCATGTGCATGGTGCCGAACAGGAAGGACGGTCTTTCGCCCGCCTTTTCCAGTTTCCACAACACGCCCTTGCCGTTCGGTGTGGCGGCCGCTTCCGTCTCGATCTTGCGGTAGGCGGCCGGGTCGTTCTTCTGCAAGGCCGACAGCATGTCGGCGCCGGCGCAGACCGGGGTTTCAGCGCGCGCCTTGCCGGCGGCGAGCAACGCGATGACGAGGAAAGAGAGGAAAAACAGGACGTTCAGCGCGACGAGCAGCTTCAGCGAAGCAAAGGCAGTACGGTCGACGATGGCAATGACGCGTTTCATGGCTCGCTTTTAGAGACAAAGAACGGCGAAACGGTTAACCGGCGCGGCAAAATTGTCTCGGACATCGTTCCACGGCGCATATCCTGGCTGCAACTGTGCGAAATCATGCGTCGGTTACGCCCGCGGATGGGCCGCTTCATAGATTTCGAGCAGCCTCGCTGTGTCGACGCCGGTATAGATCTGCGTCGTCGACAGGCTGGCGTGGCCCAAAAGTTCCTGGATGGTGCGCAGGTCGCCGCCGCGCCCAAGCAGATGTGTGGCGAAGGAATGGCGCAACGCATGCGGCGTGGCGGTGTCCGGCAGACTGAGCGCCGAGCGCAGCTTGGCCATGTCGCGCTGGACGATGGCCGGGTTGAGCGGGCCGCCGCGGGCGCCGCGAAACAGCAGTCCCTTGGGATCGAGGTGATAGGGGCAGAGCCGGCGGTATTGGGCGATCGCCCGCAGCGCGATCGGCAGCACCGGCACCAGCCGCGTCTTGCCGCCCTTGCCGGTGACGCGCAGCACCGTTTCGTCGGGGGACGACAGATCGGCGCCGGACAGGCCGAGCGCCTCGGAAATGCGCAGGCCCGAGCCGTAGAGCAGCGTCAGCACGGCGGCGTTGCGGGCGGCGATCCACGGCTGCTCCGCCAACTGGCCTTCCACCGAAACGACGTGTTTGGCATCGCTTGCCGTCAGCGGCTTGGGCAGCGACTTCGGCTGCCGCGGCGCGCGCAGTGCCGCAGCACCTGCTGCATTGACGAGGCCGCGCCGCTCCAGAAAGCGCAGCAGCGAGCGGATGCCGGCGAGCCCGCGCCCGAGCGTGCGGGCGCCGGCGCCTGCGGCGCGGCGGGCAGCGAGAAAGCCGCGCAGATCGGCCGGGCGCAGATCGGCGATCTCAGAAATGCCAGGCGAGCCGCCGCAATGGCCGGTCAGGAAGTGCAGGAACTGGCGGGTGTCGCGCTCATAGGCGTCCACCGTTTCCGGCGACAGCCGGCGCTCGCGCGCCAGCATCTTCAGCCAGCTTTCACGGGCCGCCTGAAGGTCTGGCTTGGCCGGGATAAGGAATTCCTGCATTGCGCTCTTCCGATATGCCGTTCTTCCAATTCCGGGCCATCTTCCGGCAGCCGGGTTAGGAAGCGGTGAAGAGCCGCGTCATTGAAATGACAAGAGCGTGGAGCTAGAGCAAAGGCAAAGGATTGTTCCACCGATGACCAAACCGCAAAACCCCGTCCAGATGGCCGTGATCGGCGCCGCCCATGGCATCAAGGGCGAATTGCGCGTGAAAACCTTCACCGGCGATCCGCTGGCGCTGGCCGACTACGGGCCGCTCTATGCCAGGGACGGCCGCGCCTTCCAGATCGTCGACATCAGGCCGGCCAATAACGTCGTGGTGGTGCGCTTCAAGGGGATCAGCGACCGCAACGCCGCCGAGGCGCTCGCCGGCACGGAATTGTTCGTCGATCGCTCGATGCTGCCGGAAGACGGCGAAGAGGACGAGTTCTATCATGCCGATCTCGTCGGTCTAACGGTCCGCGACGATACCGGTGCTGACATCGGCAAGGTCGTCGCGGTGCATAATTTCGGCGGCGGCGACATTCTCGACGTGACATTGGCGGGGCGCAAAGGCGTGCTGATCCCGTTCACCCAGGCTGCCGTTCCTGACGTGTCGATCAAGGACGGCTTCGTCCGTATCGATCCGGCGGCGGCGGGCTTGACCGATGACGAAGACGGCGACGAACCCGGCCGTGACGGTTTCGACCCGAAGGGCAGGCCGCGCGGACCCAGGGACGCCGGGGGCAACCGGTGAGTTTTTCCGCCTCGGTGCTGACGCTCTATCCCGAGATGTTTCCCGGTGCGCTCGGCGTGTCGCTGGCCGGCCGGGCGCTGGAGGCCGGCACGTGGTCGCTGGAAGCAATCCAGATCCGCGATTTCGCCAGCGATCGCCATCGCACCGTCGACGACACGCCGGCCGGCGGCGGCGCCGGCATGGTGATGCGCGCCGACGTTTTGGCCAAGGCGATCGACCACGCCTCGCCACAGGATGATCCACGGCCGCGGCTGCTGATGAGCCCGCGTGGGAAACCGCTGACGCAGCTGCGCGTGCGCGAACTGGCCGCCGGGCCGGGTGTCGTCATCGTCTGCGGCCGCTTCGAAGGCGTCGACCAGCGGGTGATTGACGCGCGGGGGCTGGAGGAGGTCTCGGTCGGCGACTTCATCCTCTCCGGCGGCGAGCCGGCGGCGCTGGTGCTGCTCGACGCCGTGGTGCGGCTGTTGCCCGGCGTGATGGGCAATGCGGTGTCGGGCGATGAAGAGAGCTTTGAAAACGGCCTGCTCGAACATCCGCACTACACGCGGCCGCAGGAATTCGAGGGCCGGCAAATCCCCGAGGTTCTCACCTCGGGCAATCACCAGAAGATCGCCGCATGGCGACGCGCCGAGTCGGAAAGATTGACGAAGGAGCGGCGGCCGGACCTGTTAGCTTCTCACCCCTTGGTGAAATAGTAAAAGGCCAGGAACACGCCGATCCCGACGACGAAGCCGCGCACGGCAATTTGCGGCACGCGCTTGGCGATCCAGACGCCGGCATAGCCGCCCAGCGCGCCGCCCGGTATCATGACGATCGCCTGCGGCCAGGCGATCACGTCGCCGGAGATGAAGACCAGGATGGCTACCGCCGCGATGACCACGGCCAACATGTTCTTCAGCGCGTTCAGACGATGATAGTCGCCAGCCTGGGTAAGGCCGAGCGTCGCCAGCATCATGACGCCCATGCCGGCGCCGAAGAAGCCGCCATAGACGGCGGTGGCGAACTGCGCCAGGGAGCCGATCAGCGAACCCGCCGCGGCCTCACGGCCCGGCTTGGGCGCCGGCCTCAGCCACGGGCCGGCGGCGAACAGCGCGGTTGCCGCCAGCAGCAGCCACGGCACCAGGACGCGGAACGACGGATTGTCGAGCGCCAGAAGGATGAGCGCACCGGCCAGCGCGCCAAAAGCCGAGATAAGGCCGAGCAGCAACGCTGTGCGCCAGAAATGCTTGATGTCGGACCAGTAGGCGAGTGTCGAGGTGATGTAGCCGGGAAATTGCGTCAGCGACGAGGTGGCGTTGGCGACGATCGGCGGCAAGCCAACCAGCGACATGGCGCCAAAAGTTATGAACGTCCCGCCGCCGGCTATGGCGTTGACGGCACCTGAGAGAAAGCCCGCGAAAAAGAGCAGGGCCGCGTCGAGAACTGGCATGGAGGTGTTGCCGCCGGAGGAAAGTCACGTTCTGCCCGGCTTAAAAAGCTTGGCCCTTCGATGCAACCCCCTGCGCTGAAAGATTGGCGCTGAAAGATTGCAACATCGGCCAACGACCAAAAAAGACACGGCGAAGGCGTGACAAAGCGCCGAAATAGCTGTATGTGCGCGCCGTGCTGGCAAGAACAATCTGCCGGACCCGTCAACAATGACGGTGTAGTCGCCCCTGCCCGATGTTCTCGAACAAAGGGCATAGCCGAGCGGTCAATGCAACTGCAAGGCGAGTGTCGGACGCTCTGACTGTCGGAAGAACAAGAAGTGGATTTTGAGATGGATATCCTCCGTCAGCTCGAGGCCGAACAGGCCGCCAAGATCGAAGCCAAGCGCAAGCTTCCCGAATTCCAGCCCGGCGACACCGTGCGCGTCCAGGTCCGCGTGACCGAAGGCACCCGCACCCGCATCCAGGCTTATGAAGGCGTCGTCATCGCCCGCGCCGGCGCCGGTTTCCAGGAAAACTTCACCGTTCGCAAGATTTCCTACGGCGAAGGCGTGGAGCGCGTGTTCCCGGTCTTTTCGCCGATGGTCGAAGGCGTCGAGATCGTGCGCCGCGGCAAGGTGCGCCGCGCCAAGCTCTACTACCTGCGCGATCGTCGCGGCAAGTCGGCCCGTATTTCGGAAAACACCGGCGTGCGCGCCCGCAAGCTCAACGACGAAGAGCGTGATCTTCTGAACGCCGAAAAGGCCCGCATCGAGGCCGAGAAGGTGGCTGCCGCCCAGGCGCTGGCCGCCGAGAAGGCGGCGCAGGACGCGGCCGAGAAGAAGGCCGCCGACGAGGCCGCCAAGGCCGAAGAGTCCGCTGCCGCCGAATAAGGCGTCTTCAACAACCATGTTTCGGAAAGGCGGCTTCGGCCGCCTTTTTTGCCTCGCGGAATGGGTTTCGATTTTGCCGGACCGCGTCGGTCCGATATCGAAACGGACCGTTCCGTAACGCATTGAAAGCGTGAAACCCATTTTCGCGCGAGCCGCATCAAGCCGGCTTGCAAGGCGCCTGCGGAAAGCTAAAGTCGGCGCCGGATTTCCTGCAAGCCTCGACAAAGTCGAGGCCGTTCAAATGCTCGGGGTGCACCATGATCAAATCGAAACTGCTGTTGGCCGGCCTGTTGGCTCTGGTTCTTGCGCCCGTCGCCGCCCTGGCGCAGGCGCTGCCCGATCTCGGCGGCAAGAAGGTGGTGGTGGTGACGGAAAACGCCTATCCGCCGCTGCAGTTCATCGATGCCAAGACCGGCAAGCAGATCGGCTGGGAATATGACGCGATGAACGAGATCGCCAAGCGGCTGAATTTCCAGGTCGAGTACCAGAACACCTCCTGGGACGCGATGATCCAGGCGGTTTCCGACAACCAGTACAACATCGGCATGACCGGCATCACCATCAAGGACGATCGCAAGCAGAAGGTCGATTTCTCCGATCCCTATATGCGCTCGGAACAGTTCATGCTGGTGCGCGGCGACGAGAAGCGCTTCACCGACGCCAAGACGCTCGGCGCTTTCAAGGACGGGCTGATCGGCGCGCAAGCCGGCACCACGCCCTTCTACACCGCTGTCTACAGCGTGCTCGACGGCAATGAGCAGAACCCACGCATAAAACTGTTCGAGACGTTCGGCGCCACGGTGCAGGCGCTGAAGACCGGCGACGTCGATGTCGTGCTGACCGACGGCACTGCCGGCAAGGGCTATGTCGAGGCGTCCAATGGCGGGCTGAAGCTGATCGGCGGACCACTCGGCACCGAGGATTTCGGCTTTATTTTCCCGAAAGGCTCGGATCTGGTGAAACCGGTCAATGCAGCGATCGCCGCGCTGAAGGCCGACGGCACGCTCGATGCGCTCAACAAGAAATGGTTCCTTGACTACAAGATGGGGCAGTGAGCTCGTCTTGCATGACGATTGCGCGCTAGAACGCTCACTGACTTTGCTCTACGAGACCCCCCTCCGGCCTGCCGGACATCTCCCCCTCAAGGGGGGAGATTGGATGCCGCTTCGGCCTTCGCCAATTTTCAAGCTTGCAGAATGGGCGGCGAAGTCAAAGCTGCCGATCTCCCCCCTTGAGGGCAGGGCTGTCCGGGGAAAGTTCTGAATGAATCGAAATGCCACATGTGCATGC
>SAQR01000071.1 GCA_004020365.1 Mesorhizobium sp. | reverse complement strand
CAAGTGATGGGCGCCGACTTTCCGGCCAACGCGATCGCCATCGACGCCATGCGCGACGGTGTGCATCTTGCCGGCCACGTTTCGATACCATCCTTCAGCCGCGCCAACGCGCTGCAGCAATACGCCTATGTCAACGGCCGGCCGGTGCGCGACAAGCTGATTGCTGGCGCCATCCGCGGCGCCTTCGCCGACGTGCTGCCGCGCGACCGCCATGCGGTGACGGTGCTGTTCCTGACGCTCGATCCGGCCATCGTCGACGTCAATGTCCACCCGGCCAAGGCCGACGTCCGCTTCCGCGATCCGGGGTTGGTGCGCGGGCTGATCGTCGGCGCCATCCGCGAGGCGCTGACCAATGCCGGCATCCGTGCCGCCACATCAGGGGCGGCCGGCATGATGGCGGCATTCCGGCCAGGCGCAGCGTCCTATGCGCATCCAGGACCGGCCAACGGCCATCGCAGCTACGAAGCGGCCTACCGGGCCTCCGGCTTCGCCGGTTTCGATCCTTCCCGCTCGTCGCAACGGCCGCTGGATGCAGGATTTGCCAATGGCGGCTTCGGCGAAAACGATCAGGCGGCGTTCGATGCCGGTTCGCTGCACAGCGCCGACGCGCGCGCCGGACAAGACGAAGCGGCGGAGGCGCTGCTCGGCATGGCGCTGGGCGCCGCACGCGCGCAAGTGCACGAGAACTATATCGTCGCGCAGACCAGGGATTCGCTTGTGATCGTCGACCAGCATGCGGCGCATGAGCGGCTGGTCTACGAGGCACTGAAGAACGCATTGCATTCGCGCGCCGTGCCGTCGCAGATGTTGCTTTTGCCCGAGATCGTCGATCTGCCGGAAGAGGATGCCGAGCGGCTCGCCTTGCATTCCGAAACACTGGCCCGCTTCGGCCTCGCCGTCGAGCGCTTCGGCCCGGGTGCGGTCGCGGTGCGCGAGACGCCGTCCATGCTCGGCGAAACCAATGTCCAGCAGCTGGTGCGCGACCTTGCCGACGAGATCGCCGACAACGACACCGTCGACACGCTGAAAGAGCGGCTGGACAAAATAGCCGCGACCATGGCCTGCCACGGCTCGGTGCGTTCCGGCCGCCTGCTCAAGCCGGAAGAGATGAACGCACTGTTGCGCCAGATGGAGGCGACGCCCGGGTCCGGCACCTGCAACCACGGCCGCCCGACCTATATCGAGCTCAGGCTCGCTGATATCGAGAGACTTTTTGGGCGGCGGTAAGGCTGCGGCTTACGAGGTCCGCTGGCGCAGCCCCCCTCTCCGGCCGCTTCGCGGCCACCTCTCCCCCACTGTCGTGGGGGCGAGGAAACGTTAATCGCCAAAGCCGCGACCTTGGAAAAACTCGGGTTCCTCGCCCCACGAAGTGGGGAGAGGTGGTTTGCGAAGCAAACCGGAGAGGAGAAATCATAAAGAGCCGTTCGAAACAGCTCTCTATGATTCAACCAAGGCGTCCAACCCTCTGTTTCACCTCTTCTTCAAATTCACCACGATGACGCCGCCCAGAGCCAGCGCGCCGCCGAGAATGCCGAGCAGCGTCGGCACCTCGCCCAGCCAGAAGAAGCCGATCAGTGTCGCCACCGGGGAAACCAGATAAAGGAAGTTCGAGGCACGCGCCGCCGGCAAACGGGAAAGTGCTGTCGCCCAGGCGGCGTAGGCGATGAGGCTTGGCACGATGCCGAGAAAGACGACGGCGCCGAGACCGGCGGTGTCGGCAACTGCCGCCTGCTCCAGGCCGTTTGGCAGGAAAGGCAGCAGGCAGAGCGCGCCGAGCACCATGTTCGACGCCGAAATGGTCAGCGGATGATGGCGGGCAAACAGCGGCTTCTGGACGATGGTGTTGACGGCCGAGCACAGCGCCGAGCCGAGGACCAGCAGCGCGCCATTGTCGAAATGCAAGCCTTGCCCCTCGCCCATGGCGATGATGCCGATGCCGGCGAAGGACAGCAATGTGCCGGCCCAGGCCAGGCCCGAGAAGCGTTCGCCGAGCAGCGCCATCGCCATGATCGCGGTGAAGATCGGGCTGACATTGATGATGAAGCCGGCGGCACCCGCCGAGACGGTCAGCTCGCCGAAATTGAGCATCGCCGTATACAGCGCAACGAAGACGGCGCCGCCAAAGGCAAAGCGCCACAATTCATCGAGCCGGGGCAGCGCCGGCCGCTTGACGGCGAGGAAAATCGCCGCCGGTACCGCCGCGATGGCGAAGCGCAGCGCGCCGAGCTCCAGCGGGCCGAACGCGATGAGGCCGGCGCGGATCGCCGGAAAGGCCGAGGCCCAGCCGACCACTGTCAGGGCCACCGCAATGGCCGCCGTGGTGTCTATCCGCTGTGTCGTATTCAACGTGCCGGTACAGGCGTTCATTTCATTATTCCCGCGTTTCATGTCCTCAAACATACAAAACGCCTTTCATGGCCGGTTGACAAACGACCAAATCGAGGGTCAGCTGTGACTATGTATCACAGCTCAGACGCGATGCTGCCGCTCGAAACCCTGCGCGCCTTCGACGCCGCGGCACGAACGGGCAGCTTTTCGGCCGCTGCCGAAAAACTCAATCTCACCCATGGCGCGGTCAGCCGGCAGATCGCCAAGCTGGAGGGCTGGCTCGGGTTGAAAGTGTTCGATCGCGGCGCGCGTGGAGTCTCGCTGACCATCGAAGGCAACCGCCTGCATCTGCGCACCACCGAGGCCTTCGCGCTGATATCGAGCAATTCAGACCGCTGGATCGAGCCGCGCGGCACCGCCGTGGTGCGGCTGACCTCGATCCCCTCGGTCAGCGGGCTGTGGCTGATGCCGCGCATGGCGGCGCTGGAAAACAATCCGTCCAGGCTGCGCATTGTGCTCGACGTCGATATCCGCCAGTCAGACCTTGCCGACGAGGGCATCGATCTGTCGATCCGCTGCGGCCGCGGCCGCATCCCCGGCCGCGTCTCGGTGCAGCTGTTCGAGGAACATGTGTTTCCGGTCGCCTCGCCGGACCTCGCCAGCGAGATCGGCCGAGGCGACCCAGCCCGGCTGCTCAAATTCCCGCTGATCAACGATTCCGACGCCTCGGCCTGGCGTGCCTGGTTTGCCGCACAAGACATCGACTATCGCCCGCGTCCGCAGGACCGCCGCTTCGAGGACTACAATCTGGTGCTCGGCGCCGCAGCCCATGGTCTCGGCATCGCGCTGGCGCGGCCGCCGATGACCGAGGATCAACTGAAGTCAGGCCGTATCGTCGCCGTCGACGACCGCGCCGTCCTCAGCCCGATATCCTACTGGCTCGACCGGCCTATCGGGCGCCCGCGCGCCGCCGCAGCCGAGCTTGCCCGGCGCATCGCGGCCCAGGCCGGACTGGCGGCGGAAAAGATCGAGGATTTCATCGCAGCCGAGCAGTAATATGTGGGGCATCCACTTTGCGGCCTGCTCGGCTGGTGCCGTCCGAAACGAAGCCGACTGAGGCCAGTCTTGCCTCGCTCCGAGCTTGACCTTGCCGGCATTTTGTGGCGATGACATCGTCATGAACCTTGGCTCCACGTCATGATGAACCGCTTTGAAGGCCCCGGCGGCAAGGAAGCCCGTATCCGCTACCTGGACGGCGACTTCCAGGTGACCAGCCCCGGCGCCTTCGTGCGCTGTGCGGTCACCGGCGAAAGTATCCCGCTCGACGAGCTCAAATACTGGAGCGTCGCCAGGCAGGAGCCCTATGTGAGCGCCGCGGCCTCGCTGCGCCGCGAGATCGAGGCACATCCCGAACTGCGCAGTCGGCGTTAGTCGAATAAAAGACTTTCTGTAGCGATCCTTCGCGCCCCCTCTGCCCTGCCGGGCATCTCCCCAATCACGAACCTCGCAGGATAGACAGCGCGCTGAAGCTGCCGATCTCCCCCCAAGTGGGGGAGATGTCCGGCAGGACAGACGGGGCGCTGTCCCGCCAGCGTCTCCGCAAGAAGGTTCTGCACCGTCGCTCCGCTCGAAAGTCCCAAGGTCAGCCCCTCAGCTTGCGCTGCCGCCAGGCATCCAGCGTCTCGTCGATGATGCGTTCGGGCACGTGGTCGGGATCGAACACGGTGTCGATCTCCAACACATCGAGCTGTCCGAGGAAATCGGCCGACGCGGCATCATGGCGCAGCCGGGCGGCGTCCTTGGCGGTGGTGATGAGGCCAAGTCCGGCACCTCGCGCTGTCGTTGCCAGTTCGGCAAGCTCGTCCTTGCCATAGAAATGATGATCCGGAAACGACCGGCTCAGCGCAACCTCGCCGCCGGCCTCACGGACCGTGTCGAAGAATTTCTCGGGATGGCCGATGCCGGCAAAGGCCAGATATCGCTTGCCGGCCAGCCCCGCCTTGCTGCTTGGCCGCGTTTGCGCCTCGAAGATCGGCCGGCCGGCGCGCGCCGCCTGGCGAACGACCGTGTCGGCAGCAAGGCCGTCGCCCATCTTCAGCAGCGCGCTGGTGAAAACCAGTTGGTCGACGATGCCAGCCCTGAGCGGACCGCCAGGAATGACGCGGCCGTTGCCGAGGCCGTAGCGGGCGTCGACGACGACCAGCGCATAGTCGATGTGGATGCGCGCGCTCTGGAAACCGTCATCCATGATCAGGAAATCACAGCCATGCTTTTCCAGCAGGAGGCGGGCGCCGGCGGCACGATTCGGCGTCACTGCGACCGGCGCGTGCTCGGCCAGAAGCAGCGGCTCATCGCCGACATGCTTGGCTGCGTCATGATGCGAATCGACGACATGCGGCCGTGCAAAGGAACCGCCATGGCCGCGCGACAGGAAACCGGGATTGAGCTGCATGCGCCTGGCTTGCCGGGCCAGTGCGATCGCCACCGGCGTCTTGCCGGTGCCGCCGACTGTGAAGTTGCCGACGCAAAGCACCGGCGCCTCGATCTTCTCACGCGCCGCTGAGCGCATGCGGCGACCGGCAACCAGCGCATAGACCGCCGACAGCGGTGCCAGCGCCAGCGCCCGCCAGTCCGGGTCTTCCCACCAGAAGGGAGGCGCTTCGCTCGCCATCTTAACGGCCGTTGGCGCCCTTGAGGCGCGATTTGACGACCAAAGGCTGTATGTAGGGTTCGAGCGACTTCAACGTGAGCGCCAGCGCGCCGCGCATCTCGTCGACGGTTGCCGCACCCGCCGCCATCATCTCATGGCGAGCCACCTCGTTGCTCAACAGGAAATTGACTGCGCCGGCCAGCATGTCGCGGTCGCGCACCAGCTTGGCGCCGCCGCTGTCGAGCAGGCGCTGATAGGTCTCGCGAAAATTCTGGACATTGCGGCCGGCCAGCACCGCCGTGTCGAGCATGGCCGGCTCCAGCGGGTTCTGGCCGCCCTCCGAGGTGAGCGAACGGCCGACGAAGGCGATCTCTGTCAGCCTGAGATAAAGCCCCATCTCGCCCATCGTGTCACCGAGCAGAATGTCGGTGTCGGCGATGATCCGGTCGCCCTTGCTGCGCCGAGCGACTTTCAGGCCCATGCCGGAAATCTGCGCGGCAAGCGCTTCGGCGCGATCGGGATGGCGCGGCACGACGATGGTCAAAAGACCGTGGTGCCGCTTGTGCAGCATCGCGTGAACCTCGGCGGCGACCGCCTCCTCGCCGTCATGGGTCGAGATCGCCGCCCAGGTTGGGCGGGCGCCGATCTGGCGCTTCAGCGTGTACAGCGCCCTTTCATCGGCCGGCGGCGGCGTGGTGTCGACCTTGAGATTGCCGGATACGGTGACCGGCCGGGCGCCGAGCGAGAGGAAGCGCTCGCCGTCGACATCCGACTGGGCGACAACATGGGCGAGATTCTCGAACAGCGCCTCGGCGATGTTGGCGCGCTTCTTCCAGGATTTGTACGAACGGTCCGACAGCCTGCCATTGACCAGCACCTGCGGCACACGCCGTGCGCCGAGCTCCAGGATGGTCATCGGCCAGATCTCCGATTCGGCGATGATCGCCAGATCCGGCCGCCAATGGTCGAGGAAACGGCTGACCGCCGGCTTGAGGTCGAGCGGCACATATTGATGGATGATGCGGTCGCCGAGCCGTTCGTCGGCAACCTGAGCGGAGGTGACAGTCCCCGTCGTCAGCACGATGTTGACGCCGTAGTCGAGGATGCTCTCAACCAGCGGCACGACGGCGATCGTCTCGCCGACGCTCGCCGCATGTATCCAGATGAGCGGCCCTTCGGGGCGCTCGCGCCCGGCGATGCCATAGCGCTCGCGCCGGCGAATTCGGTCCTCCTTGCCTCTGGAGGTGCGCCACGCGACATAGGGCCCGACCAGTGGATAGGCGGCTGCGCCTGCGAAGCGATACGCCGTCAGGAAAGTGCGCGCCCAGCGCTGGCTCATTTTGAACCGTCCACGAGGCGGTAGGCCTCGGCGGTCGCGGCATTGAGCTCGGCCGTGACCTCCTGGCGCTTGTGTTCCATTTCGGCCTCATCCGCATTGGCCGCAACGAACACCGGCGCTCCAAGCACGATCGAGGAGCGGCCGAACGGCAGATTGATGGTGGTCTTGTCCCAGCTGTGCTCCAGCACCTTGCGGCGGCTGGTAGCGATGGCGACGGGCAGTATAGCGCGGCCCGAAAGCCGCGCCAGGAGAACGATGCCAAGCCCTGCGTCGCGCGGCGTGCCATGGGGAATGTCAGCGATCATGGCGACGTTCTTGCCGCTGGCGAGTGACTTTTTCAGGGCAATCAGCGCTTTGGCGCCGCCCTTGTCGCGACGCTTCGAGCTTTCGCGCCCGCCCGAGCCGCGCACCGCCTCGATGCCGAATTTCTCGATAACCAGCGCGTTGAGCTCGGCATCGGCGCTACGCGACACCATGGCGACCACCGGCCGCCCGCCGGGATAGTAGGCCGGCGTCAGAAGATGCTGGCCGTGCCACAGCGCGATGATGATCGGTTCGAACTGCGAGTAGTCGCCGCCCGATATCTGCGGCGATCCGTCGACAACACGGTTGGTCAGGCGAACAAGGCGAACGAACTGCGCAAACAGGCTGGCGATGGCGTTCTTGACGAATCGCGATTGCGCCAGCGGTTCGCGTATCTTGCGCCAGAATGTCTTCGAGGTGCCACCGCGGCGCCCCCTTGCCGCGGACCTCGTGGCCGGCCCTTTCACGGCTTCATGATCCATCCATGTCAACCGGCAGGCTTGTTTTCGGGGTCGAGCAGCCGGTGCAGGTGAACGACGAAATAACGCATGTGGGCATTGTCCACGCTGGCTTGGGCCTTGGCTTTCCACGCCGTCTGCGCGGATTGATAATCCGGATAGATGCCGACGATGTCGAGCGCGTCGAGATCACGGAATTCTGTCCCGCCAAGCGTCTTCAGCTCGCCGCCGAACACCAGGTGCAAAAGCTGCTTCTTGCCGTCTTCCGCGGTCATATCGGTCCTTCACATATCGTGAGTTTGTGACAGGTCTAGACCAAAGCCGCCGACTTTGGAACCATTGATGATATGTTCAACCGTCCAGCCCTGCGACGACGGCGGAGAGGACGGCGAGCAGTTCGCCGCTGCCGGCAACCAGCGCGCCGTGGTGGATCACTTCGCCGGCATAGCGCGGTGCGCGGCCCTTCTGGTCGAGCAATGCGCCGCCGGCCTCGCGCAGGATGAGATCCGCCGCGGCGATGTCCCAGTCATGTGCGTTGGGTTTGACGAAGGTCGCGTCGAGCCTGCCATTGGCGACCATCGCCAGCCTGTAGGCGAGCGAGGGAATATAGGGCACGCGGCTCAGCCGGCCCTGCCATTCCGCCGGCATCAGCGCGATCAAAGGCTTCGGCCCGCCAATCTCGACCATCGCTGCCGGGCGGCGCACGGCAATGCGACGGCCATTCAGGAACGCCCCCTCACCTGGCAGCGCCCAATAGGTTTCCTCGGTGGCCGGACATTCGAGCACGCCGGCAAGCGTGCGGCCGTCCTCGACCACCGCGACGCTAACGCACCAGGAGCGCAGGCCTTCGAGGAAGCCGCGCGTGCCGTCGATCGGATCGACGACGAATGTGCGGCGGGCGGCAAGCCTTGCCGGATCGTCGGCCGTCTCCTCCGACAGCCAGCCATAGTCCGGCCGCGCTGCAAGCAAGGTCTGGCGCAGATAGGCGTCGGCGGCGTGATCGGCCTCGCTCACCGGCGAGGTGCCGCCCTTCATCCACACCTGCGGATTGTTGCCGAAATAGCGCATGGCGATGGCGCCCGCCGCACGGGCAGCGTCGCGCAGCAGCGGCAGATCTTCGCGAGCCCCGGCGGCGGAGGCGACCTGTTCAAGCTCCGGCAAGAGTCATGCCTTCGATCAGCAGCGTTGGTGCGGCGGTGCCGAAGTTGCGATCGAGATCGCTCGCCGGAACCATGTTGAGGAACATGGTCTTCAGGTTCGAGGCAATGGTCACTTCCGCAACCGGATAGGCGAGCTCGCCATTCTCGATCCAGAAGCCGGAAGCGCCGCGGCTGTACTCGCCAGTCACCATGTCGACGCCCTGGCCGAACACCTCGGTGACGTAAAAGCCTGATTTGAGCGACTTGATGAGGTCCTCGGGCGTCCGCTCGCCCGGCTCGATGGCAAGATTGGTCGATGACGGCGACACGGAGGAGCCGTTGCGCGAGCCGCGCCCGTTGGTGGTCAGCCCCAATTCCCGCGCGACTGAGGTCGACAGGAACCAGTGGTTCAAAACGCCCTTCTCAACCATGAGCAGCTTTTCGCCCTCGATGCCTTCGCCGTCGAACGGACGCGACGCCTGACCACGGAGCCGGAGCGGCTCGTCGGTGACGGTGATCGCGGCCGCCGCCACCTGCTTGCCCATCATGTCGCGCAGAAAGCTGGTCTTGCGCGCGACGGAGGCGCCATTGATGGCGCCGGCGAGATGGCCGGCGATGCCGCGGGCGACGCGCGGGTCGAACACCACATCGACCGGCCCGGTCGCCGCCTTGCGCGCGCCGACGCGCCGCGCGGCGCGTTCGCCGGCCTTGCGGCCGATGTCTTCGGGTGCGTCGAGATCGGAGAAATGTTGGCGCGAGGAGAATTCATAATCGCGCTCCATGCCGGTGCCCTCGCCGGCGATGACGCTGGTCGAGCGCGAAAAGCGCGAGGCGACATAATGGCCGACAAAGCCGTGCGAGGTGGCGAGCACCAGTCCGCCAAGGCCGGCGCTGGCGCCGCTGCCGGCCGAATTGGTAACGCCCTTGACGGCAAGGGCCGCCGCTTCTGCGGCCAGCGCCGCTTCCTTCAACTGGTCGGCCGAGACTTCCGTCGGATCGAACAGATCGAGGTCGCGCGGCTTCTTGACCAGCAAGGCCGGATCGGCGAGGCCCTGATAGGGATCTTCCGGCGAGACTTTCGCCATCGCCACGGCGCGCTCGGCCAGCGCTTTCGGGTCGGAGGCAGCGGTTGCCGAGACGCTCGCCACCCGCTTGCCGACGAAGACGCGCAGCGAGACATCCTCGCTCTCGGACGCCTCGGTGCCCTCGACCTTGCCAAGCCGCACCGACACGCCGGTCGAACGGCCACGCACCGCAACCGCGTCGGCGGCGTCGGCGCCGGCCCGTTTGGCAGCCTCGACCAGGGCCGTGACCCGGTCGGTCAATTTCGCTGAGTCCAGCGTATCGGTCATGCGCATAGTCCTGTTTTTCCGCCTGGTATAAGCGGCGGCCGCTCCGCACCATCTATTGTTCTGATGTGGCTTGTGCAATGGCAGAAGTGGCAAGCGGGGTAGATCGGCCAGCAGACACCCGGTTTTGGGCGGCATGATCGAAGCGGGTCCTCAAAGGTTGCTTCGCGGCGGTTTGGGACTGGCCGATGGCCCATTGACGCCGTGCTCCGACCACAACTGGACGTTCGATTTGCGGTAACGCCTATGTTCGTTTCCACGCATGATCAGCACCTGGCCGAAACCGCTAAATTTAGCGATTTCTTGGGTGTCCTTGGAACTTTGTAGCTTGCGTTCCATTTTCAACGGCATGCGAGACTCTGTGATGCAAAGCATCAGGACTGCGGTGAACGTGTCGCCGCCGCGGTACTCGCTGGTCCTTCCCATATACAATGAAGAACAGGTGCTGCCGCGACTGATCGAGCGGATCAGTTCGCTGATCGGCCGGCTGGACGGTGAGACTGAGGCGATCTTCGTCGATGACGGAAGCCTCGATGGGAGCGTCGAATACCTTCGCAACGTCGTCGCCGTCGAGCCGCGCTTCCGGCTGATCGAGCTTTCCCGCAATTTCGGCCACCAGGTCGCGATCACGGCCGGCATGGATGCGGCTGCGGGTGATGCCGTCATCGTCATGGATGCCGACCTGCAAGACCCGCCGGAGGTGGTCCTCGATCTGGTGGCGAAGTGGAAGGAAGGCTTCGAGATCGTCTATGCCCGCCGAGTCAAGCGTGAGGGCGAATCCTGGTTCAAGCGCATTACGGCGAGTCTCTTCTACCGCCTGCTGGAGAAGATGACGTCGGTCGACATCCCCCGCGACGTCGGCGATTTTCGCCTGGTCGGGCGCAAGGCTCTGGAAACCTTCAAGCAAATGCCTGAACATGACCGTTTCGTCAGGGGCATGTTCGCCTGGATGGGGTTCAAGCAGACGGCGGTGCCTTTCGAACGCCCGGCGCGGAGCCTTGGCCAGACCAAATACCCATTCTGGAAGATGATGCACCTTGCCGTTCACGGCATCGTCAGCTTCTCCGAGAAGCCGCTGCGCATGGCGCTGTGGGGCGGATTGGCGATCTCAGCGCTTGCGGTCGTATTCGGCATTTACGCCATCTTCGCCTGGATTTTTGAAACCGGCATCACTGCCGGCTGGACATCCACGGTGGTGATCGTCTCGCTGCTTTGCGGCATCAATCTTTTCATGACCGGCGTGGTCGGGCTCTATGTCGGCGGCATCCACGCCGAGGTGAAACGCCGTCCGCTTTACGTGATCGATCGGGTCGCCGGCTTCGACAAGGCGATGCGTGCCGCCAGTGACAGCCGTCGACCGTTTCGAAAACCCAGGAACGGAGCCTCGGCTGATGGCCGAACTCTTCGACAGCTATAAATCGAATTATGGCGAGGCGGTCGCAGGATCCATCCGGTTTTCCGGACTCGGGCACGACTTTTTTCTGATCGCCAAGGCCGACCTGCTGCAACGTCTGGTTGTCGAGCGAAGGCTTCGACAGGGCGGGGTGCGGGCGCTGGATGTCGGCTGCGGCGTCGGGTCGCTCCACCCTTATCTCGAAGGCGCGTTCGAGAGCCTGGATGGCTGCGACGTCTCGCAACAATCGATCCTGCGCGCCAGCCAGGACAATCCGCGTGTGACCTACAGGGCCTGCACGACGCCGCGCCTGCCTTATGGCGACGGCGCCTTCGATCTGGCTTTCGCCAGTTGCGTCGTCCATCACGTTGCGCCCGCCTCCTGGCTCGATTTCTTCCGGGAAATGCGGCGCGTCGTGCGACCCGGCGGCGTCGCCTGCATCATCGAGCACAATCCCTATAATCCGCTGACGCGTCTTGCGGTGTTACGGTGTCCGTTCGACCAGGACGCGGTCCTGCTCAACGCCGCCAGGGCAAGGTCGCTTTTTCAGGAGACGGGTTTTCAGGATATCCGATCCGAGCACTTCCTGCTGCTGCCGTCGGTCAGGCCCTTCGCCAGAAGACTCGAGCGCCTGCTCGCGCCCCTGCCGCTCGGAGCCCAGTACATGTGCAGCGCGCATGTCTGAGGGCGGGTCCACCGTCGGCGCTGGGTTGAAGCTGCTGGCGCGCTTCGGGTTGGTCGGCATCGCTGCAACAATCCTGTATGCTGCCCTGGCTATCGGTTTGGTCGAATCGAAATGGATCGGCTTTTCGCCAGTCCAGGCATCGCTCGCGGCTTACGCGGCGGCTGCCGTGTTTTCATATTTCGCCCATAAATCAGTGACCTTCATGTCGAATGGATCGCATCGATCGGAAGCTGCGCGTTTTCTCCTGCTGACGGCGACAGGCTTTGCCGTGGCTTACGCGGCGCCGGCGCTTTTGACGGCGAAACTCGGCCTGCCGCCGATCATTGCCATTCTGGTGACATGCCTGCTTATTCCGGCGGTCAATCTTCTCATGCTCGACAGATGGGTTTTTGCGCAGCGAGGATCCGGGCGAGCAAGGCGCCCCCCCACCTGATCCATGGCCTTCTGAGTTGACCTCAGCCGAGGGCCTGGCTGGCCAGGGCAAAGATGCGTACGTTCGCGGAACCCGGGATACTGCTTGCGCCCCGCAGCATGGCGACCGGCCCGCCGACATGGGCGAGCCCCAATCCTTCGAGCCAGGTTGAAAGGCCGGCGTCTTCAGGGATGTCGATGCGCACGAAGCGGCCCTGCATTCCCGAGAGGATGAAGGCGATCAGGGCTCTCGCCTGATCGCGATCCTCCGCCACGACCGGTCCGACGACCTCGCCGCGGCCAAATGCCCTCACGGCCGCGAAGGCCGCGATGCCGTCCTCGTTGGTGATGGTCGCAATCCGTCCCTCGCCTGCCAACGCGTTCATGAGTGCGGCACGATCCGCACCGAAGGCGGCGCGATCGAGCGCGGTGAGTGTCGGAAGCTGCGCGGACCCGATCCATTCCACGGCCGGGGGCGCACTGACCTGCCCGACGGTGCCCTGGTGCTGCCGAACATCGTGCGTCGCGACAAAGCCCAGCTTTTCATAAAGGGGCAGTCCGTCGGCCGTGGCGGTAAGGCGGCACTCGCGCTCGCCGGCCTGCTCGAGCGCGGTGGTGGTCAGCCGCCGTCCCAGCCCGCGACCACGCATTGCCTCATCGACGATGATGGTGTTGAGAGTTGCGCAGGTATTTCCGAAAGGGGTCATGAAGGCGGTTCCGACCACCCTGCCGGCTTCCAACGCAACCTGACCTTCGCTCAGGGACCAGATCATGGCCCAGTCTTCCTTCCGGTGCGGCCAGCCGGCCGCTCGCGACAGGGCCGTCGCTTCCTCAAGATGGTGCGCTTCAAAAGGTTCGAATGTGATGGACTGGGTGTTCATGAGCACCAGGATTGTTGGAGTGGGAAAACTGACCCGACGATAGAACCGCCCCCTCCGCGTCGCTTGCCGAATGCCGGCGATATTCGGTGCAAAAATGCCAAAATGCCGCTGCAGTCAGTGCATTCTGCGGCACCGGTCGCCGATACTGCGAGCTGTCATTGATTGCCGAGGCCGCCATGTCCCCTTTAATCCACCACATCAGCAGCGATGAAACGCTGCCCAAGTCAGCGGACGTCGTGGTGATCGGCGGCGGGATCGTCGGCGCCAGCGCGGCCTATTCCCTGGCGCGGCGCGGCCTATCAGTGGCGCTGATCGAAAAGGGCTATGTCGGCTGCGAACAGTCGAGCCGGAACTGGGGCTGGTGCCGGCGGCAGAACCGCGATGCACGTGAATTGCCGCTTGCCAATCTGGCGCTGCGGCTGTGGGAAGAGCTGACCGAAGAGATCGGGCACGACCTTGGCTTCCGCCGTTGCGGGCTCATCTATGCGACGGACGATCCAAAGCAGCTCGCCGAATGGGACAAGTGGCGCGCGGTTGCGCGGCGGTTCGACGTCAAGACGCGGATGCTTACGGCCAACGAGGCCACTGCCGCCGTTCCTGCGGCTGGCGGCCGCAAATGGTTGGGCGGTGTCCACGCGGCAGACGATGGCAAGGCCGAGCCCTGGCTCGCCGCCCCGCGGATCGCCGAGGGCGCGCGCAAGCGTGGCGCGACCATTCATCAGAACTGCGCGGCACGCGGCCTGGATATCACTAATGGGCAAGTGAGCGGCGTCGTCACCGAGAAAGGCCTGATCCGCACCAGCGCGGTGCTATGCGCCGCCGGCGCCTGGGCTTCTGCTTTCCTGCGCATGCATGCGGTTTCGCTGCCGCAGGCCAGCGTCCGTCAGACCACCTTGCGGACCGGTCCGGCACCGGATTTTGGCGGGGCAATCTTTACCTCTGACGGTGCCCTGACGCGCCGGATCGATGGCAGCTACACGATAGCTGCCAGCGGCAGGGCGACGCTCGAGATCACGCCGCAGGGGATCCGCTATGCCCGCCCGTTTCTGCCGATGTTCATCAAGCGGCTGAAGGCCGTCGAGATCGGCATAAGCCGCTCGTTCTTCGCGGGCCCGGAAACACTCGGTCGCTGGCATCTCGACAGGCCGACCCCCTTTGAGCGCATCCGCGTCCTCGATCCCGCTCCGGACAAGCGGATGGTGGCAAGCATCATGACGCAGACAAGGGCCCTGTTCCCCGCCATTGCCGATGCCGGCATCGTGTCCTCCTGGGGCGGGTATATCGACTTCACACCGGACGCCGTACCGGTGATTTCAGCGGTAGACAGCATCGGCGGAGCGTTCGTCGCCGCAGGCTGTTCCGGACACGGCTTCGGCGCCGGCCCTGGCATTGGCCATCTGGCGGCAGATCTGGTCGCCGGTGACGCGGCGAGCGTCGATCCGACGCCATTCCGCCTGTCACGCTTCACGGACAGATCGAAAATGGAAGTTGGCGCCTTCTGATGCGATCGACCGTCGGTCGAGCCGCCAGTCGATTTGCGCCCAGGCGGTCTTCAAATGTCTCATCGTCGTTGAACCAAAGGTCAATGGTTCCGCCATTTAGGCAGCAACCGCTACCGCATCGAAGAGCGGGGTCGATAACCAGAGCACGGTTGAAATCGGCCCAGAAGTGAATTAGGTTATCATTGTATGTGGTAACCTAAATAACCAACCAGGCGATAACCATGGAAAAGCAGCACGACATGCACGTGTTCGACGGAGACGAGTTCGCGCTGGCACTGCAGGCCGGGATGTCGTCCGGCAAACCAACGCCAGCAGGAAAGAGCGCCAGGGAAACCCGCATTGCCCGGAAAGGAAAGCCCAGCAAGCTCGGAGCTGTCGGAAAGCGGATACAAGAGGCGATCGCCAGAACAGTGACGCCGACGATGAAATCCCGCCCGTCGGACATGGTGGTTGTAGTTCTCAGGAACGAGAACCCGCTGGTTCGGAAGACCGTACACGACATCATGGAGCGCGTGCCGTCCATAGTAGAAGCACGTCAACAGCAACTGACTGAGGACAAGATCGATGCCTTGGTATCGGTCTACATGCCTTCGCCGCCTGATACCGACACGACGCAGCTTCTGTTGGACAGCAATGCAAGAGCCAGGGCTCGTTTCTTTGAGGCGTGGCCATGCCTGACAAGCAAACAAGTCGCCGAAGCCGCCGGCCATGGTTCCAAGAACCAGAGCATGACCACGTCGCGCTGGAAGGGCAGCGGGAAAATCTTTTCCGTCAGGTACAACGGCGTGGAGTATTTCCCCGCGTTCCAGTTCCAGGACGGACAGCCGCATGAGACAATTTCACGGGTCCTCCGCCTCCTAGGCGAGAGGAAGTCGGGCTGGCAGACGGCCTTTTGGTTCACGTCGCCTAACGGCTGGCTGAACGGCCGTAAGCCAGCTGAATGCCTGAACGACGCGGATGCCGTCGTCGGGGCGGCAGCGGAGGAAGCGGAACCAATCGTCGGATGATAAAGCCGCCGCCGAACCCTTTTCCGGCATCCAATACATCCGGGCTCGCTTCAGGCACACAGCTTCACCGCGTCCACGACCGCCAGTTTTCGGCAAACGCCTTCAATCCGGGCCTCGGGCGTCGCAGCCGCTTCGCCCCGCTCGAGCTGCCATCCGGAAAGATACCGACCCAGTATGCGGCGACGTCGTTCGAATGCGCCGTCCACGAGACAATCTTCCACGACATCCCTTTCGACGAACCCGACAAGACCGTTGGAACTGACAGCATAAAGCCATTGAATCACGCGGTGGTCCGGTTGAAGCGGGCGCTCGTTCTCGTCCCCTTGTTCACGCCCGACCTCGCCAGGTGGAATATCACCAGACAGGATCTGATCGATACGACGGCGTTTTACTATCCCATCACTGGTCAATGGGCCCTGGCCATCCACCAGAGTCGCCCTGATGCCGACGGGTTGGTCTGGACATCCAAACGGTGCGACCCCGACCTATCGTTCCTGTTTTTCGGCAACCGCGTCGCCGATGGTGATATCCAGGTGATCGAGAGCAGGAGCATTTGGTCCGATGCGAACGAGATGGCCGATGTTCGGGGTTTCGCCGAAAGGAGCCACATCGACCTCGTCCTGTAGCAAAATGGCGGCGAATGTGCCGCTCCGCGCATTGAACAGATGGACGGTCTTGCTCGTCATTGCCTGGTTCTCGTTACCAGCGCCATGGCACGCGCGTTCCTGTGCCCCTGCTCCTGGCCTGTCGCCAGAGCATTTCCGCGACCGTCAGATCCTGCAGCGCGAGCCCGGTCATATCGAAGACTGTGATGTCGGCGGCATCGCGCATGAACGGCATTCTTCCGGTCAGAAGATCGCCGATTTCGGTCGCCCGGCAGCCGGCGTCCCACTGGCCTTCGCCGACAGCGGCCGATTGCTCGCAGTCGTCGGCAAACAGCCGTCCCCGGCGCAGCAGGCCGTCGGGTAGTTCCCGCTTGCCTTGCGTATCGGCACCCACGGCGTTGATGTGCGTGCCGGGCCGCACCGCTTCTGCCGCAAACAGCGGCCCGCTGCCAGGGGTCGCGGTGATAATGATATCGCTCGAGCCGACAGCTTTGGCGGCCTGGTTTGAATGGGCCGGCGCGAAATCCTCGAATGCCGCCTCGAACGCCGCGTCGGGCCGGCCGTCCGCCGTCAGGTAATGGATGGTGTCCAGACCGGGCATCGCGCGCAGTGCCAGGCGCAGCTGGATCCGGCCCTGGGTGCCGGTGCCGAAAACGCAGATCGACCGGCTTTCGGGGCGGGCCAGTAGGGTCAGGCCAATGGCGCCAGCCGCGCCTGTGCGCAAGGTGGTGATGGCGTTCCCGTCGATGATGCACAAAGGACGCCCGGTGTGCGGGTCGAAAAGCACGATGGTCGCCTGATGCGGCTCCTTGCCGAACTCGCGGTTGGCTGGCCAGAAGCCCGCTGCCTTGAAGCCCAGAAGATCGGCTTTCGGCACGTCGCCCGACTTGATACCGAAAATGCCGCCGGTATGCAGCTTCTCGCGCACAAGCGGAAAGACCCTGCCTTCGCGCGCACTGTGAAGCTCGAAGGCCCGCCGCACGGCATCGAGGACGGCATCCGGCTGCAACAGCGGTGCGACCTGATCGCCGGCAAGCAGCACCAGCTGCGGCTCGTCTGCGGTGACTGACATGACATCTCCCCGGCTTTCCCGCATTCTAGCGAGCGATTCTCAGGCGAAGACAGCGGTGTTGGCTAACGAGCGGCATTTCCTACGGTTTGTCGCCCGTCATTCGGGCGAATGTTGCGCCAACCTTCCCATCGAATGCGACCGCCGGTTCGCGCAAACAAATATCCTCGCAGACAAGCCAGCCCGCCATCGGAAACCGTAGAAGGCGACCCGCAATGCCCCTCAATATCCCGACATTCGAAGACGTTCTGACCGCCGCGGCGCGCCTCGCCGGCTTGGCCCACCGGACGCCGGTGCTGACCTCGCGCACCTTCAACGACCTGACCGGCGCTGAGGTGTTCTTCAAGTGCGAGAACTTCCAGCGTGGCGGCGCGTTCAAGTTCCGCGGCGCCATGAACGCGCTTCTGGCCCTGGATATTTCGGCGCGGGCGCGCGGAGTGGTGGCCTATTCTTCGGGCAATCATGCGCAGGCGCTGGCCTATGCGGCGGCGATCAAGGGCGTGAAGGCAGTCATCATCATGCCCAGGGATGCGCCCGAGCTGAAGGTGCGTGCCACCCGCGGCTACGGCGCCGAAGTGATATTTTACGACCGCTACACCGAGAACCGCGAAGAGATCGGCGGCAGGATCGCCGCCGAGCGGGGAGCCGCCCTCATTCCACCCTACGACCACCCCGATGTGATTGCCGGGCAAGGCACGGCGACACTTGAACTTATCCAGGAGGCCGGCTCTCTCGATGCCCTTTATGTCTGCCTTGGCGGTGGCGGCCTGCTCGCCGGCGCCGCACTGGCGGCGGCGGAATGCGCCCCCGCCTGCAGGGTCGTCGGGGTTGAGCCGGAGGCCGGCAATGATGGTCAGCAATCGCTCGCCCGGGGTGAGATCGTCACCATCGAGGTGCCGAAATCCATCGCCGATGGCGCGGTCGTCACCCATCTGGGCGCGCATAATTTCCCTGTCATCGTCGACAAGGTTGCCGCTATCACCACGGTCAGCGACGACGCGCTCATCGAAATGATGCATTTTTTCGCCGAGCGCATGAAAATCGTGGTCGAACCCACCGGTTGCCTTGCAGCGGCGGCGGTTCGCGCTGAATCGCAAAGCCTGCGCGGCCAGCGCATCGGTGCCATCGTCAGCGGCGGCAATGTCGATCTCACGCGCTTCGCCAGCTTGATCATGGCGGCCGCAGACAAAACGCCTCGCGAGCAGGCCTAAGGCAGGTCGGGCGCAGCTGGTATCGTGCGGTCCTGCGCTGGCAATGCACTTTTTGGTTGTAATGCTATTAAACAGGCGTTCCGTGAGTACGCGCCCTGCGTGCGTCACGATAGGCATGGGACTGCAGGTCGTTGAGCGTAATCTCAAATGGCATCCAGCCGGAACGACACCAGCTTGATGGAGCGCTTGTAAATGTTGCTGGCGGCCGGCGTTGGCGGAATGCCGTCGAGATAGTCGAAGGCGATCTCGAGTGTATCGACGTTGCCGAGCGCCGCCGGTGGAATGACGAACGAGATCGTTCGTGGTTCTTTGCCAGACAGCGTCACCGCATGCGCCCGAACACCGTTCACCGAGATCACAACCCTCTGCGTGATCTGTGGAGGACGAATGACGGCGGCCATTTGCAGCGTGGCCATCAGGCTGTCGCGGAGCGGCGGTATCTTCACGCGAAGCCGCGAGGTCTCGCCCAGCGAATGGGTGCCGTCGCCTGCCGACCCCGACCAGCCGCAGACCTTCATGCTGGCCGCGCGTTTGGCGCCGTCGCTCCGGAACGATACCGTCTGGCCAAGCGTGTAGCTGCCGGTCGCATCGCGATTGAGGCAGGTCGTCGTCCGATCGATGTAAAAGGCGCGGTAATCGGCGTTGACGTTCGGATTGAGAGCAAGCGCAAGGATGACGATCTCGGACCCAGCCAGAACCGCCGCGAGCGCGTAGCCGCCTAGCCAGGCGGCGCGCCGATACGGGTCCGGAACGTCAGACCAGGGCAAGGTAGCCTCCGATCCACGCCACAGTCATGAAATAGCAGGCGCCGAGGAAGAGAACCAAAGCCGCGAGCCAAATCAGCTTCGACGCCGACAACAGCATGGCGAGCAACATCATCAGGGGCGCAAGCCCAATGACATATCTGACCATCGAGGCCAGGTTAGTGATCAGCGGCAGGATGATGCAGAGCGCGCAGAACAGGGCCGCGCCATATTGCCTGCGTACCGCGAGGACGGCCGACAGCGCCAGTCCGGTGATCGCGGCGAGCGCGCTCCATTGCGGCGCCGTGGGCAGCCAGCCCGTCTTCGGAACGACGGAGAGCCCGTCCCATAGGAAGACCAGCGGATTGCCGGCAACCCGTCCGAAGGCGCGCTGGATGTGCAGGAATGCAAAGCCGTCTCCGACGGTGAGGTACAGGAACAGGATGTAAGCGAACAAACCGGCCGGCGAGATAAGGACGGCGACCAGCAGATCCGGTCGGCCAAGCAGCCAGCGCGGGAAAGACAGCGCCGATGCGCCCTGCCGGCGGTGCTCGCTGAACATCTGAATGACGGTTGCAAAGACGACGAAGACGCCGACCAGCCTGGTCGCCGACAGCAGCGCGGATGAAACGCCCGCGGCGAGATAACTGGAGCGCTTGAGTGCCAGAAAAACGCACGAGGTCAGCAGCACGAAAAGCGGTTCGCTCAGGAAGGTCGAGAAGTGAAACGAGAACGGGCCGCTGAGCAGAAACGCGCAATACAGCACATAGGCCCGCATGTTCTTCTCGAGCAGCGGCCACGCCACCAGACAGGCGGCGTAGCTGCAGGCAATGGAGATGAAGGTGGCGACCAATATCGTAGGAAAAGGAAAAACAGACCGGATCGCCGCCACCAGCATCGGATAGAGCGGAAAGAAGCCCCAGCGACCGACATTGCTGTGGTTTGGAATGGGAAAACGCTCATAGCCCTGTTCGCTGATGCCAATGTACCAAGCGCAATCCCACCGGCACAGCGCACGGGCATAGGCCGCGAAACCTGTTTCCTCCGACACCGAAGCAAAAGCCGCATAGCGGATGGCCAGTCCGCTGATCACGAACAGCAACGGCACCGCCGCAATGGTCACGACCGTAAGCCGACCGCCGGCGTTCGCACGCACAACAGCTTCGAGCGCCACAACCTGCCTCCGCCCGTTCCAGTGGCTGACGCCACTCAAAACTAGATGACGCGCGCCATGGCGAATTCAAGGTATGCTGAAATCGGCGCTGCCGCCTATCCGGCGCTTCTGATCCAGACCAGCATCTCGCCGGGATCGCGGTTGTCCCAGGCAAAATACGGCACAGCGGTGATTTTTGCTTCCTCAACCGCCGGCGGTTCGGGGCGGTAGAGGCCGTCGTCCCAGCTCTCAAACGCCTCTTTCCTGGCAACAGCCGAAAGCGTCACGACGCCGCCCAAAAGGTTCGGCTGTTGATGCGCCTCGATCTGTGCCGTCCGCGGCAAGGCGATGCGGTGCAACTGACCGGCATTGTCGGTCTCCTCGACGCAATAGATCAGCGGACCGCGGGCCAGCGCGACGCGGCCGATATCCTGCCGCACCTGCGGATTGGCATAGAGCCGCTCGATGGCCATTTCGAGATCGAGTTCGACCTGGTCGCCCTTGCGCCATTCGCGCCGGATCGCGGCATAGCCGTCGCTGGTGACAGCCTGCAGATCGACCGCCTCCCCGTTCACCTTGAGCGCCGCGTTGCGGCACCAGGCCGGCAGGCGCAGGTGCAAGGTGAATGTGGTCGGCGCCTCGGGCTCGATCGTGATCGAGACCGCCCCGTCCCATGGATAATTGCTGGTCTGGGTCAGCTTTATTTGCGTTGCGGCGATATCGAAACGAGCCGTGCCGTTTCCATAGAGATGGACGGCCAGCGCGTCGTCCGACAGGCTGTAGAAATAACTGCCGATCGAAGCGACCATGCGGCCGATGTTGGGTGGGCAGCACGGGCAGCGATGCCACTTCCAGCGGTTGTGCTTGCCCCGGCTTTCCAGCGGATTTTCATAGAAGAACAGCGAGCCGTCGAGCGACAGGCCCGAAATCGAGCCGTTGTAGAGGGCCCGCTCCATCATGTTGGCGTAACGGGCATTGGGGCCCATGCCGAGCATGCGGCTCGCCCAGAACACCAGTCCGACCGAAGCGCAGGTCTCGGCATAGGCGGTTTCGTTGGGCAGATCGTAGTCTGATGTAAAGCCCTCATTGTGCGACGACGGCCCGAGGCCGCCGGTGATATACAGGTTCTTGGTGGTGAGGTCGTCCCACAGCCGGTCGAGCGCCGCCCGCAGCGTGTCGTCGCCATATTCGGTGGCGATATCGGCCATGCCCGAATAGAGATACATCGCCCTCACCGCATGACCGACGACCTTGTCCTGCTCGCGCACCGGCTTGTGCGACTGGCTGTATTCGTAGGTCTTGAAATGATAGGTTTTTGGGTCGGCGCCGCGGGCACGCGCCTCCTCGTCGAAATAATGCGGCTGTTGGCCGCGCTGGTCGATGAAGTATTTTGCCAGGTCCATGTATTTCTGCTCGCCGGTGACCCGCGCCAGCTTGACCAGCGCCAGTTCGATCTCCTCATGGCCGCAATAGCCCTTCTTCTTGCCGGGCTCGGGACCGAAGGTCTCGGCGATATGGTCGGCATAGCGGGACATGATGTCGAGCAGCTTGCGTTTTCCCGTCGCCTGGTAGTAGGCGACCGCGCCTTCGATCAGATGGCCGGCGCAATAGAGCTCGTGGCAGTCGCGCAGATTGGTCCAGCGCAAGCCCGGCTGGATGCGCTGGTACCAGCTCGACAGATAACCGTCGGGCTGCTGCAGCCTGCCGTACATGTCGATGACGGCGTCGATCTTCTTCTCCAGCGCGGCGTTGCGGCGGCGGTACAGCGAATAGGCGGCGGTCTCGATCGTCTTGCCCCAGTCAGAGTCCCAGAACATCTGGGTGGTCACCGTCGATCCGGTGAATTCGTTGCCGGCGGTGGCTGCTTCGTCCGGCGAAGGTGAGTGGAACGGAATGACGACGCCGGGCGACGGCCGGTCCGGATCGATCTGCTCGAGCATGCGCGCCTCGACGCAGCGGTCGTAGAGGATGCCGGCGGTCCTGGTGGCGACGGCATCGACACGGTCCCCCCAGAAGCCGCGCACATCGACCTGCGGCACCGGCAGCGGGCGGAAGACGCGTTTTGGCCTGCCCGACTTACCGGTTTTGTCCAGTTCGGCAGCCGGCTTGGCGGATTGCGATGCGGTCATCAACTTACTCCGGTTCGGTTCGATTGGTCACTTCACGGCCCCTGCCATGAGGCCGCGGATGTAGAAGCGCTGCAGCAACAGGAACAGCACCAGGCATGGCACCATCATCACGGTGACGCCGGCCTGCACCGCGCCCCAGTCGATGGCGCCGAAGCGGCCGGACTGCAGCGCCGTCATCATAATCGGCAGCGTGAATTTGGACTGGTCGGTCATCAGCACCAGCGCTGCCAAAAACTCGTTCCAGGCGCCGAGGAACGCAAACAGCGCGATGGTGACGATGCCCGGCCAGACCAGCGGCAGCATCACCCGCAGCAGCATGGTGACGTTGTTGGCGCCGTCCATGCGGGCGGCCTCCTCGATCTCGCGCGGCACCGCGTCGAAGGCGTTGCGCATCATGAAGATCGAGAACGGCAGCTGCAGCGTGACATAGACGCAGACCAGCCCGGTCAGCGTGTTGTGCAGGCCGATCTTGGTCAGCACCAGGAAGATCGGCGTCAGGATCGACTGGAACGGGATCATGATCGTCGACAGGATGAGGACAAACAGCAGGTTCTTCAGCGGAAAGCGGAAGCGCGAAAAACCGTAGCCGGCCAACACGCTGACGATCACCGACAGCACCACCGTCATAGCAGAGACATAGATGCTGTTTTGCGCCGGCAGCCAGAGACCGTCGCCGAAGGTGTTGAGCGTGGCGTAATTCTCGACCGAAAAACCCGTCGTCGGCCAGGGCGGCAGCGGCGGCTGGCGCGATTCCTGCGCCGGCTTGAATGCCGAAAGCACGGTCCAGGCGATCGGCGCCAGAAACAGCAGCGAGGCGACGATGCCCGTCGCGTGCTCGGCGATCTGCATGCCGATGCGGCGTTTGCGGCTCCTTGCCTGCGCCATCAGTCAACGCCCTCCGGTTGGCGCAGCAGCCGCAGCTGGATCAGGCTGAGCGCGACCAGGATGACCAGCAGGACCATCGACAGGGCGGCGCCATAGCCGAGCTTGAACGACACGAACGACTGGTTGAAAATCCAGTAGACGGCGGTCAGCGTCTGGTTGCGCGGTCCGCCGCGCAGGATGATGTAGAACTGGTCGAAGGCGAGCACCGAGCCGGCAACCGACAGGATCAGCGCCAGCGCCAGGGTGCGGCGCATCAGCGGCAGGGTGATGGCGCGAAATCGCGCCAGCGGCCCTGCCCCGTCGATCATCGCCGCCTCCTGCAGATCCGGCGGGATCGATTGCAGGCCGGTCATCAGGATGATCATGGTAAAGCCCGCCACCTTCCAGACGACCATGGCGATGATCGACCAGAACGCCGGCTGGAACGTCGCCAGCAGATTGACCTTCTTCTCGGTCAGGCCGAGCTCGAAGGCGGCCGGGCTGAACAGGCCGGAATCGACATTGAGCAGCCACGACCACAGCAGGCTGGCCGAGGCAAAACCGATGACGGCCGGCATGAAGAACGACGTCCGGTAGAAGCCGGTCAGCGGCCGCGGCCGTTCGATGAACAGCGCCAGCGGGAAGGCGACGACGAAGATCGCGATGGTGACGATCACCGTATAGTAGCCGGTGAATTTGAGCGCGTTCCAGAACCTGGTATCGCGCAGGATCGCCCAGTAATTGTCGAGGCCAATGAACGAGTGCGCGCCCATCAGCGGCCAGTTGTGCAGCGACATCCACGCCGTCATGCCAAGCGGGATGATGAAAAAGACGACGACCAGCGCGACGGCCGGCGCGACATAAAGCAAGCCGACCCACTGCCGGCGACCGGCACCGACCAGTTTTCTGGGGCGGGCGGGTGCGGTGGTTGCTGCGATCGAAGTCATAGCTGTTCTTCCATTAGCGCGACGTCCCCCTCCCCCTCGAGGGGAGGGTCCGGCCGAAGGCCGGGGGTGGGGT
>SAQR01000070.1 GCA_004020365.1 Mesorhizobium sp. | reverse complement strand
GCACGCAGGGGTGAGGCCCTCCCGCCCCGGCGGGAGGGCCTCACCCCTGCGTGCGCCCATGTCGGCGCGCGCTCACATCCCTGCGCCCTCGCGGAGATGCGCGAGGCTTTTCCTTTAACGCCCGCTGCAACGACCCAAAAACGCGAGACCAGACATGAAAATCCTGCCCGATCTTTCCCAGCCGAAAATGCGCCGGGTCTTTGCCCGCACCACGGTTTTTGTGCGCGACGAGGGTTTCGTCCAGTCGCATTCCATGGCCGAGGTCGAGCATCGGGTCTGGAACAAGCTTTCGAAGGAGCGTGTTCGTGGCTGCACGCTCCGCGAAACCGAGCCGAGCGCTCGGCCGTCGCGCCAGCACCAGGCCAAAATCCCCCGCAACACCCGCCGGCTGTACCGGCCGCAGGACCAGCGCGGGGTCGAGACGGTGTTCGTGATCATGGATCGCGAACAGGGCCAGGTGCTGGCGCGGGTGAAGGGAAGTGCGGCGCACTGCGAGATCGAGGCCGAGAAACTCGCCCGCTCGCAGGGTTTTGAGCTCGCCGATCTGAAAGTCATTTTTGAGGGGGAACTGGCATGAGCAAGATCGATTGGACCAACATCGTCGATGTGATCGGCTATGCGCGCCGACTGGGCCCGGGCCAGACGGTGTTCAAGGTGCCGGGGCGCGCGAACTACAACATCACCCATACCGAGCGGCGCGATCGCTGGGATCGGCCTGGCTACAGGGTGATCTGTCACACCTGAGCGCCTGCGCCTGGTCCACGACCCTTGGAACTACTTTAGCGCCTCGACCTGTTCCGCGAGATCGGCGGTGTTCTGCACGGTGCAGGCATAGCGCATCATCAGCACCGGCTTGCCGTCGCGAAAATGCTCTTCGTTCGGCATGGCGTTGTATTGCTCGGCCCGCGCCTTGCATTGCTGTAATGGCATGTAACTGTGCGCGACCAGCTCGACGCCGGGCACGTTGCCGCCGGTGACATAGACCGCGACCAGGAGACCAACAATATTCATCCGACTGCAACTCCTCTCCAGGCAGCGACTTTGCTGCCGAGGAGCCGCTTAACATAGTCGGCGGGGAAACGAGAACCCCTCTTGTCGACCCACCCAGCGCCATTCCGATTGTATTTGAGCAATCAGTCTCTAAAAGTGACTGATTGCGTTTTGCAACCAGTTTCGGGAGGAACCAGATGATGCTGCAACACCCATATTGGCTGTCGGCAAAGGCCGAACAGCGGCAGGAAGCTATCGAGAGAGTCCGGCTGGAGGCCATTCGCTTTCTCGAGCAGACCAGAGAACGCCGACCGACCGGTAGGGTGCTCGAAGCAATCGAGACAAAGCACTAGAACTTTTCCTCATAAGCCTTTCATTCTAAAGGCTTTTTCGGCCCTATATTAAGAACTCTCTTTTCTTTTCCTAAGTCCCCATAGGGGGAGAAAGGATAGGTTATACGAAAATAATTCCATTTCAATTCTGACTACGAGAATTTGTACCCATAGTACAATATTCAATATAAGGGAACGAGTTGGGGTGACCCTTCGTATAACAAAACGATGTCAAGACAGAAACAAGATCCTCGCGAACGTGTTCTCCGGCTCACACACCAAGCCGGCCCCTGCCTGGTCTGGGACGGCGCAATGCGCCGTGGTCGACCATACATGCGCGCACCGATTGGTAATCCAGCCCGCGTGCTCCTCAAAGTCGACGACGAGCGCATCCAGGTCCGACCGTGCTGTCCCTTCGAGAACGAGCGGTGCATCGAGCCCGGTCACTATAAGGTGATCATCGAGACACCATTCAAGTACGACGACGCACCACGACCAATCTGGTCTGATCCGCGCAATGCCAGCCCGTTCTCCGACCGTGAGCTGGAAGAGATCGCTGAGAACGTCGAGCTCCTGATCGCCAACGAGATCACGGAAGAGGACCTGGGCATCTTCCCGGAACACATCCGGGACGAAATCCTGAAGCGCGCCCGCGCCACCACCTAAACCAAGCAACACCAACCGCAACACCAACAGCAACACGACGGCGCCCACCGCGCCGGCGAGCAAGGAGCGCATGCGCTATGTTCCAACTCCCCTCCGCCCGTGACGACCGCACGCTCCATTTCGTCAACCTCAATCGCTACCAGCGAGAGGGCCAACAGGCGGAATGGATGTTGGGCAAGTTCTGGCAGATCGACGCCCAGATCTACGACGAGTTCCTGAACCTGCTCCCCCCGATCTACTGCGGGGGTGGGTTCCGCATGTGTGAACGCCTGACCAGGGACATCGCAGCCACCTACTTCAAGGTCGGCGACGATTACTGGTGCGGGTTCACCGACCTGACCGACACAAGGCCGGAGAAACTGCTTCGGGCAATCTACCGGCTCGAGGAGGCAACCATGAAGATGTAATCGGCCCGATCCCGGGCAAGACATAGCGCCCCCATCAGAACCCTGAGCCCATCCGGGCCGTCTACGGCGCATCGGAAATCAATCAAATCATCTGATTGGCCACGCCACCTAGTGACCACCGCGTCAACGGCAGAGTGAGCCATAATACCCATCGCTGAACGCGGGTCTGCAACGACCTTAACTTGTGCCCCGTCCACCGCATGAGCGTGGACCACCCAAGGCCACCTGCACCTACGCGGGTGGCCTTTTTGTTTGCCCACCCGGAGAGCACCGATGCGCGCACAAATCAACCACGCCCGCCGCCACGCCACCTTCAACGTGTCCGAACTAAGACGTCAGGGATACCGCCAAATCGGCCGTGGGGCCTTCTCCAGGGTCTTCGTCCATCCCGACGCTCCTGACGTCGTCATCAAGGTCGGCAAGCGCTACAGCCCGCGCGTCGGCCTCTATGACGGGTTCCCACACTTCGCCCAGCGCATCCTCGACCACGAGATCGCCAGCAAGTTCTATCCCAAGGTCTACGGGCTCCAGTGGTCAGCCGACAAGCAGCACTTCTGGTGCGTCATGAAGCGGTACACCAAGACCGCTTCCCGCAAGAAGGACGCCCACAACATCGACGCGACCATAAGCACCATCGCTGGTCGTTCCAAGTTCTATCCCTCTGGCAAGCCGACCGGCCGCTTCAAGCGTGCCCTCTACCCCTTCGTCGATGTTCGGTTCGTTCCCGACATCCACGTCGGAAATGTCCTTCACGACGACAAGGGCACACCCATCATCGTCGACCCGATCTGCATCAGGAGGGGCTACGACAATGCTGTCTACGCTTAGTCTGCTGATCATCGCCTACGACCCGGGCGGCGTCGTGTCCGAGTACGAAGCCAAGGCACGCCAGGTCCTCGAAAGCCACACCCAGGTCGAGATCGTCGGCGACTGCTATTCAGCCTGCACGCTCTTCGCAGACAAGGCTCGCCCCAACGTCTGCGTCACGCCGGACACCAAGTTCTACATCCACCAGGCGACCGAACTCTCAACCGCCGCCGGTCGCCTGTCGAGTACAGCCCCGACCTCGCCGAGTACATCGGCGAGCAGCCCACCGATGGTTGGCTCCTGCTCACCTATGACGACCTCACCAATTTCTGGAGCACCTGCCCATGAAAAACTGGCGCAACGGCGTCCACGACATCGGTCCTCCGCTCCACCACGAGGACCCACGCCCCCGCCTAACCAAGATCGGGTTCAACGGCCTGGCCGTGCTCATCGCACCGGGCCCGATCTTGGTCCCGGCGCCCTCAGTCTACCAAACGGAGCCTTCCAATGAGCCGTGACCGCGTCCGCTTCACCCTGCCCAACGACGGCGCAAACACGGCCCGTGCAGCGCAGAGGGCTTTCGGCCTCACCTGCAGCCAGGCCTACCACGCTGTCCACGTCAAGCAGACCATCATCTGCCGGCCCAGCCAGTTCGCCCGGTTTCTGATCTACCGCGGCTTCAACCAGCTCAACGCCGAGCTGCTCCCCGCCGAGCACCACGACCACACGCTCGATGTGACGAGGAACCCAGCATGACCTCGAAGATCGAATTCCCACCCCGCAAGGAGCCCATCTACGCCCACGGCAGGAACGGCTACTTCAAGGCGACGGCGATCAACGTCCTCGACCTGTCCGACTCGATCATCCTTGAGAATTGGAATTCCAGGGACTCGATCGGCCGCGGCCGTGTCGTCCTGCCGGCCAACTGCAATGTCCTTCGCGACCTCGCGAACAAGCTCAACAGGATAGCCGACCGGCTACCCTGAACCCCTTCAGGTGCCCGCTCTCCTCCTGTGGGCTCCCAACCATCCACTTAACGGCAACGCATGTTGGCCCGGTGTCGCACCTGCACCGGGGCGTGGATGGTTGGGACCACCCCTTGGAGCCCATCATGAACAAGATCCAGATCCATTTCTTCGACAGCACCGGCGAGGCCTACGACGCCACCCAGTGCGACGAGAACATCAAGAACGGCGACGTCCTCGTCATCGAGCCCGAACAGGTCGTCGGCCTGGCCGACACCTGGCCCGTCGCGGTCACCAAGAACGCCGGCCACTTGCACTCCCTGAGTGACGGAAACTTCGAGACCTATAACCACGAGTTCGGCGAGAACGCCGGCAAGCGCGTGTTCACCGACCAGCAAATCCGCGCCGCCAAGGCGGTCGCCAAGCATTGGGGCTACGAGCTGCAAATTTGAAGCTCGTACTTGTCGCGTTGTGGATCCGAGATATAGTTGGCGCAATGCATGTGGGGGATGCTGGATGTCAAAGCGACCGTCTTATCTTGGTGCTCACTCACAAAGCGGCTCGTCCGTTGGGTTCATTGGGTGGGGAAACAAAAAGAGTTCTCGCGGCAAAGTCGGTCTTGCCCAGATGAGTCCGGCTATTGACGAGGAAACTCGTTATACGCTGTTGAAGCCAACCGATGTTGGCGCAAGTGTCATGGGCCGAAAGAAGCGAGCTAAGAGCAAGGATGCCAACCGGACCTAAAGGCCGATCCAGAGGCAGAGGTCAGGAGCATGAGGCTGTGACCACGCAGCGCTACCGGATCCACCCCGGTGACAAGGCCCGACGAAAGCGGCTCAACGGGTGAGATACCGCAAACCAGAGCCAACTAGGATACCGAGCAGCACCCAAGTCCAAGGTTCACTGGTTCTCGTCAGCCAGAAAGACATCGACAAACCATCGCCCTGAGCGAAGAACCCGACGATTACCAAAAGCACCGCTCCTATCAGGGAAGCGATTAGAAAATCCAAAGCGGCCGATTTCTGCATAGCCGCGCACTGAATCCCAAAATCCAGAGTTTCGCAAGGCCGCTCCTCACTGGACCCGAGTGATTAATTGCTGATGGCGATAACGCTCAATCCGTGGATTTGGTCACCCAAGCGCAAGGCCAACGCATTCAGCGTTTTGACGTCTGAAGCGGTTGGCTGAGTGGCTGAAGATAAGAGGTTTTCGAGATAAAGTTGTTTCCTCGTCTCAACCAGCTTTTCCTGGCGTCCGAAGTCATCAGTGGAAAGCTGTCCACGGATGTGCCTTTCCAGAAGCGTCTTTTTGTCTTCGTAGAAAACGGCGAGTGCCTTCGTGTTTGATTTTATCGCCATGTCTTCCAAGAGACTGTAGTGAGCCACTATAACCTTCCTCGCCCATAAATACCCATCCTTTGCGTTCTCTGGGTCGCTGAACATCATTTTTGCTTTCGAAGTCAGTACGTTCTCGGCAACCTTCAGAATGAAGGCGCGCTCGATCTCAGAGTAATTCTTTATCTGCGCCGCTGTGATGCGCTCGGCAGCTTCAGCATTTAGAACCATGACTACAAAGAGCGCAAAGAATGGGAATAGCCGACGCACTTGCCGCCTCCTGCTCGTGCAAAAGAAGCATCATGGCGCTGGTGCCTAAAAGAGTCGAGGCGGCCCCGAAGCCAGATATGGGTTCAAGGCCCGGATGAGGTAATCACCCGGGCGCCGTGTCGTAGCTTCACGATGCGCCCCTCGCGGACCTCCAAGGTCTCCTCATAGGCCGCCCGTGCCACGCGAATGTTCTTCGCCACGGCCATCGTCTCATCCACCCGCATATCGTCGAGACTCCACACCTCAACGTGGAATGCAAACTCTTCGATCGTGGGTGGGCTGACGCGCATGGAATTTATTCCTACACCCTGAACGGATGGAGAACAAGCGTGAAATCCTTCACCCTCGACGGCAAGCGCCACAAGATCCACCCCAAGATCCCCCTCCAGCAGATCCGCTGGCTGATCGGCCGGCAGCACGTCGGCACGCCCGACGCTGAGATCGAGGAGCTGATCATCGCCCGTGCCAAGGACTGGCCGAGGGCGGCGATCGACTCGGCGAAGAAGTTCGCACTCCTGTGCCACCGCAAGAACCAGAACCTCGTGAAGGAGATGCGCCTATGAGCAGGTCCCCTGCAACCGCTGCTGGTTTGCAACGTACTCGTGCGCCGAGCGGACGGGGTTACCTTGCAATTTTTACAACGTTTCGTGTCGCCCCAATATTGACTTAGGTCGACGAGTCGACAAAGTCTCGGCGCATGGAAAACGCAGCTAAACGTGAACCCACCCCACGCAAGATCATCGGCTTCAGCTTATCGCCCGAGGTTGCTCGCGCGGTAAAGGCCGAGGCAGCCAAGCGTGGAATTCCCCTCAAGAAATTGTTCGATGAGATGTGGACTCTCTATAAGAGTGAGGCCCCTAAAGGGAAGTCATGATCCGGACGGACCGCGAATTGGCGGCCACTGCGTTCGCCCTTCTTGCGCCGAAAACCGCGCTCACCGCAGACGAAAAGATGCTCCTCGTTGACGCGCCCGCGCCCACCGAGAGTGAAATAGAGCGGGTGCGTGCTGCCATTCAGAGGGGTGACGACCCACTGGGGATCGCCTTCTGCGCCGTCCGCTCTCCGGAAGCTCGTCGCGACCTCGGGGCGACCTACACGCCCAAGCAAATCGTCGACGCCATGGTGGGCTGGGCGGAGAATGAAAAGCCGGCGCCCTCGCGAGTTGTGGACGCGGGTGCTGGATCGGGCCGATTTACCGTAGCCGCGGCTCAAGCATTTCCAAATGCAAGCCTGATCGCCGTAGAGATTGATCCACTTGCGGCGTTGATGTTGCGGGCGAATGCCTCTGTCCTCGGGTTCGCGAGCCGCCTAACTGTAAAATTGGTGGACTACCGAAAGCTGTCATTACCGAAAATAAAAGGCACAACGCTCTTCATTGGAAATCCGCCGTATGTACGGCACCACGACATCGGCAAACAGTGGAAGTCGTGGCTGTCTGAAACTGCACAGCGTCTAGGGTTCAAGGCGAGCGGGCTGTCGGGTTTGCACATCCATTTCTTTCTGAAAACACGAACATTGGCCCGAGAGGGCGACTACGGCGCATTCATCACGGCATCGGAATGGCTTGACGTGAACTACGGCTCTCTGTTGCGACAAATGCTGGCAGATGGGCTCGGCGGCGCCGCCCTTCACGTTCTCGATCCCAAGTCGCAGCCGTTCTCGGATGCGATGGCGACGGGCACGATAACCTGTTTTCGAGTAGGAAACCGCCCAGACCAACTCGTGATGAGGTCGGTTGAGAGCTTGGACGAACTCGCGCCGCTGTCGGATGGGCGGAAAGTTGAATGGGCCGAACTGGAGGCCGCCCCGAAGTGGTCAATCCTCATTCGTCGATCCGCGACCCCTATCGGGGACCAAATTGAGCTCGGGGAGCTCTTTCGGGTCCATCGGGGCCAAGTATCTGGAAAAAATTCGGTTTGGATTGAGAGCGCCGCAGCGAGTGGCATTCCGGCGCGGTATCTGTTTCCAACGATCACTCGGGCTCGGGATCTCATCGATGCCGGCGTGGCCCTAGACGACGCCTCACGCTTGAAAAGGGTGGTTGACCTCCCCCGCGATTTGTCTGCCCTCACAACGGCGGAGCGAAGAGCTGTGGACAGGTTTCTGGCCTGGGCCAAGCAAAACGGGGGAGATCAGGGCTGGATCGCTACTCACCGCCGGGCTTGGTGGTCCGTAGGTTTGCGGAGCCCGGCCCCCATCCTCTGCACCTACATGGCCCGACGTGTTCCGGCTTTTGTGCGAAATAAGGCGTCAGCTCGGCACCTAAACATCGCCCACGGGCTCTATCCTGTGGAGCCGTTGTCAGAGTTGGTGCTTGACGGCGTGATCCGCCATTTACGCGAGAACGTTAGCCTCTCAAGCGGTCGGACCTATGCCGGAGGACTTGTTAAGTTTGAACCAGGGGAGGTGGAACGCCTTCACATTCCCTCGCCTGCCACGATTGCCGCGATGCACGTATGAACATTCCGAATAGCAAAGCGCCTAGAGTTTGGAGTGGTGAGGAGCTGGCATGTGAGGCACAGACTGCACTTGAGGAGTTTGTTGATCGTCGCTTAAAGGAGCCCGAAGGCAGGTACGCAACCCAAGTCCGTTCTCGGCGCAAAGCGATCATAAAACTCTTTAAAGTGCTCTCCGGCGTAGACCCAGCAAACCCAGAGCCGGCCGTGGTCAGGTCTATCCTACTTGATGACGATCTGTTTGGTGCGCTTCGCTACATCGCCGCTCCTCCGGTCTCCGAAGACGACCTCGGGGTGCTGGTCACGCGAAAGATACTGCCGCTGTCGAAAACTGCCCTAAGAGGTTCCGACCCGCTCGTTTTGAAGGTTCTTGCGTTGCTGTGCCGTTTGGCAGACCCCTACAGGTTTCCATGGATAGCGGCCAAGAGAACCCCTTCACCCCGTGAACTGCGCACTGCCATTCAAACGACGACTATCTTGCAGGCGTCACAAGCCCTCCAGACGGAACGACGCGGGCACGGCAAAATAGTTGAGGGAAGGCTGGAAAGCCGGCTGACTGAACTAGGGTTTGCGAAAGTTTCCGCGCCCCATAGGGGAATAATTGACGAGCCGGTCAAGTATCCAGTTTACCCGACGTTTTATGGCGAATGCACCGTCCACGGACGGAAAGTCGACCTGTTTATCCCTCTTCAAACGGGAAGGATGATTGCTCTTGAGGCCAAGGACAGCAGCTCAGGCCTGAACAGCGTGAAACGACTAAACAATGATACCGCAGCAAAAGCCAAACATTTTGCAGCGGAGGCCGGAAAGAACATCGTCAACGTTGCCCTTCTTTCGGGAGTGTTCAAGCTCTCCAGTTTGGTGAGCGCACAGAACGCCGGGCTTTATCTCGTCTGGGCGCACGACCTTGACGGCTTCATCGACTGGGTGAAGGCCCAGACATAATGAGCGCGGGAGAAACGGGGGAGATGCAAAATGACTGAGTCGGAGAAACAGCTCCACAACGAGCGCATCAAACTGTCAGCCGACTATTACAACAACTTGGGAGTTGTCGCGGCCTCAACCGGCTTCATCATCCCGACCGTATCGTTGGCCTATGCCGGGCAACCGCTCGAGCTAAAGACGTTTCTGCCGATACTGGTTGGTTTGGCCTTGGGCGTGGTTCTCAAGTGGATCGCCGCGTGGGAACTGAGTTTCATGAAACTCGACTAATCGTCCAGCACCCGCTGTAGAGAGGCGTGACGCAGCTTGTTCTCGCCCCGCAGATAGCGCACCCGGGCTTTGACGCTGGGCTTGAGCCATTCGACCTCCGGCCCCGTCACCGCCTTCGGAACCCCCTCGGGTGGCTTGCCCTTGCGGACGCGCTGCATCAGTCGTTCACGCATCGCCTTGGTCAGCGCGATGGTGGCAGGGCCGGCATATTTACCGTCGCGCGCCATAAGCCCAACTGTCTGCTTGCCAGGCTCCCGTTTCAGGCCGAGCAGTTCGAAGTCGCCCACCTCCCAGCATTTGGTCTTGACCCAGATATCTGATGGCCCGCTGCGATAGGGGCTGTTCCGGCGCTTCGAGACCATTCCCTCCAGGCCCATCTTCTCGACGGCGGCGTAGAACTCTGCACCGCCTCCCTCAACATGCTGGCTGTACTGGACGATGCCCTCGGCCGGCTTCACCAGGTCCCAAAGGATCGCCTTCCGCTCGACTGCTGGTAGCGAGCGAAGGTCCTGTCCGTCGCGGTGCAGGATGTCGAAAGCGACGAAGGCGAGCAGCTCGGCATTCCATGCCATGCGAGAGTGCATTTCATGGAAATTTGGTCGGCCGTCAGGATCGGGCGCGATCACCTCGCCGTCGAGGATGAAGGACTTGGCCTTCAGCTTCTCCGCAGCGGCAACGATCGGCCAATACCGTTTTGACCAGTCGATACCAGTTCTGGTGAGTGCTCTGGCGCCGGCCCAATCGAGAATGATCTGGGTGCGGAAGCCGTCATATTTGATCTCGTGCAACCAGTCGTCGCTGACCGGCGCCTCAAGCACCAGGACCGGCTCAAGCGGTTTGATGAACTTCAGCCGGTCAACGCTACGCATGCAAACTCGGACTCCGGATCCCTCGCGATAAGCCGCGAGGGTCCATTCTGTTCCGAGGCATTTTAGCCAAATTGAATATCAAATCCAGTTAATGGGGAGACGCATGAGACGCCATCGCTTCTTGAGGGTACGACTGAAAGGCACGCACGAGACAGCGATTGGGCGGAAGAGCCCCAGCGGCTGCGTCCTCGTCCAGTTCGACCGCGTCGACCATCCCGAGTCCCATGGGTGGCACCTGTATCCGCGCCATCACTTCGTTCGACGTCGATGAGCTCTGCTAGTCGGGATACTTCAACGGCTTGTGGCTAGGCATGGCGTGGTGAAGCGCCTCGCCAAGGTCTCGCATATCCATTTCCTGCCCGCAGACGGGGCATATCTGGAAATGCTCGCGTTCATCATTCACCTGGCCATCGTGGCGCTTGCCCTTGAAGCCGGTCGCCTCGTTGTTCGTAGGCGGCCGGCTCCGCATGGTTTTCACCGCATCGGTGAGGGTCGGCCCGCCCTTCGCTTTTGCTCTTATCCGCGCGTGGGTCTGCTCCACCGCTTTGTCGGGTTCGTCGGCCATTTCCATGCCTCCTGACCCTCGCAACGCGGGACGGGCGGTTTTGTTGCTACCCACCCCAAGGAGACATTCGAACGTGACCACCGAACTCGACAAGGTAAAATCCAAGATCCGAGCGCTGACGATGAAGACCATCGCCAACGGCTGCACGGAGGAGGAAGCGCTCGCCGCCATGGAAAAGGTCGGCGAGCTCCTCGAAATCTATAACCTTGAGCTCAGCGAGGTCCATTTGTCCGCCGAGCCTTGCATCAAGGCGTCGATCAACCTGTGCCGGCGCACCAACCCATATTGGGCCTACATCTTCAACACCATCGGCGTCTTCACCCAGACCAAGGCCTGGATGAGCAAGCCCAATGTCTGTTTCTACGGCCTCGAGCCGGACGTGCAACTCGCCGTCTACCTTTCCAAGCTGATCCTTACGGCGATGGAGGCCGAGAGCCGGCGCTTCAAGCAGACGCACACCTATCGGCGATCGCTCCGCCGCCGGCACCTGACCAGATCGTTCCAGGTCGGCCTCGTCCGGCGCCTGAACGACCGGCTGGAAGCGCTCCGCCCCCGCGGCAAGGGCCTCGTCCTGGTGAAGACCCACCACATCGAGAAGGAGTTCGCCAAGGCGCATCCCAACACCCGCTTCCGGCCGCTCCGCCGGCAGGCCGCCAGGGTGAACACTGACGCCTACGAGGCCGGCAAGGCCGCCGGTGACAACATCAACCTCAACCGACCTCTGTCGGGCCCATCCACCACCACCACGATCACGGGTTACCTGCAATGAAAGCTATTCTCGTTCTCCTCGCTACCACCGTCGTTGCCCAGGCATCGCCCACGGACAACACGACCCTCAAGCTGGCGGCGAAGATGTATCTCGCCGACAAGATCTGCCCTGGCGTCAGCACCTTCGATCAGGCCTATCACCTGATCCAGATCGGCATCTTGGAAGAAGGGATCTCCTACGACGTGGCGCTCAGCGTCGTCGCTCACGAAGCGGTGAAGGTCTCCGACTACATCGTCGAGCACCACACGACAGCCGAGTTCTGCAACAACGCCAGGCTCGCCAACTGGTGACTGACATCATGACGATGGACCGAGCTGTCGAGATCCTCGGCATCAACAACACAAAGGGCCCGCTCCAGAACATGGTGCGGGCCCTTTCCATGATGACCTGGCTGAACACGCCAGCCGACACGGAGCGGCGCGCAGCCGCCCAGTATGTCCTCCGGCGCTGGAAAGCCTACTGCGACGAATGCAACCGAAGGAGAGACCTGAAATGGCGTTCCCCGATTACATGAGATCGACTGAGACCAAGATCGTCGACACCCTGATCAAGAAGGCCCTCGGCCTGGGCTACGTCGTCTCCGTCTATGACGGCATGGATTGGCCGGTCAAAAAGTCCGCCGATTATGAGGCCATCACCTGCGAGATCGCCGCCACCGACGTCACCGAACTCGTCTTCCGCCTGGACGACGGCACCAAGGTCGGCTGGATGATGCTCGTCCACGGCAACGACGAGGACGTCATCTCCGACTATTCGGCTAACCCCCAGATGGAGAACCTGGTGGCGGGGATCGACACATGAAGATCCTCATCCAGACCCTGGCGGTTGACGACCGCAACGGCACCCAGTCATCGGCCTTCGCAACGAAGGACGACCTCTATCGCCACCTCTACGAGACGGTGATCGAGGAGTCATGGGCGCTCGAAAGCCGGAAGCCCACCCTGGCGAAGTTCCTGGCTGAGCCTTGGGACTACATCGACAAATTCCGACACGACGAACTCGACACCTACTCGGCCGACGAAGTGGTGCTCGATGTTTCCATCAGGAAGATCATCCATGACAGCCTACAACACCATCCAGCCGTTCAAGGACTGGATCGCCGTTGTCGAGCAGCACTACGGCTCGCTCGACAAATTTTCGGACGCGTCGACCGTTCGCATCCAGCTTGAGCACGTCAACGACACGCTCGCCGAGAACGAGGAGCTAATCACACATCTCACCACAGCCGAGGCCTGGCCGTGGGAGCAGGACAACAAATTCCTCCGAGACCTGAAGGAGCAACTGGAGCAATGGCTGGCCCGAAGATCCTCCCCGACCACTACCAACACATGAAGGAGGCGATCGCCAAGGTCGCCATTCCTCACAAGGTGGACGCCCACCGGCAGTTCATCGTCAACGAGAACAAATCCAAGGACGTCGAGAAGCGGCTCCGGTGGGACCTGGCCTACTACGCCGGCCTGACGCCGTGGATCTGCGACAACATCTATCCGTACGCCAATGACGATCACATCGACACGGCGCTGCGGTCAATCATGAAGGAGCTCATCGCGTGAACGTCACCGCCATCAACAACCTCGCCGCCTTCCTCGAAAACATCCCGAGCAAGCACGACCGCGGCTTCAATATGACCAGCTACATCGCCGGTGTAGACCTGGAAGAGAGCACGAACGTGGGCTTCCAGTGCAACAGCACGGCCTGCATCGCCGGTTGGGCGTGTCTCGTTCTCGGCAAGAACGGTGAAATCAGGAAAACCGAGCGCCCCCTCAGCGAGGTCAACGAGATGTACGAGGATTTCGCAACCGATCTCCTCGACCTCGACTACCGCACCGGCATGGAGCTGTTCGAGCCCATGAACGAACGCATCGAGCTCGCCGAAAACGACTGGGACAAGGTCACGCCTCGTCAGGCCGCCAAGGTCCTCCGCAACCTCGCCAAGACGGGAGAAGTCGATTGGTCTATCGCGTTGACGTCCTGATCTGCGGAACCGCCTACATCCAGGCCTCCTCGCCGGAGGAGGCCCAGGCGATACTTGATACCCACCGCCTGGAGGATGCCAGCGAGCTCGTCTCCGGCCTGATGTATGACGACCCCGAGCTGCCCGAGTTCAGTCTGTCGCCGGCGATGACGCTCTACGGAAAATTCCAGCACGAAAGTCCTATTGAGGAGGCCGAATGAGCACGCATATTGGTATCAACGGCACCACCTTGGCCAACATCTGCACCACGGCGGCTGCGCGCTTCCGGGAACATGCACAGGAGTTCCGCAAGCTGATCGACTACAAGCCGACGCCTGAACACGAACAAGGCGGCGTCTGGCAGATCGACATGACCCCTCACGGTGAAGGCGCCCGTCGCTTGGCCGAGCAGTTCGAGCTGCAGGCCAAAGAGGCGGAGGAGTACGCCGCCATCTTCATGGACGCGGATACCATTGAGGTGACCTATGAAAGCGCCTGACGGAACACCCATCGTCGCCACGCTGGAAACTATCCCAGGCTCGGCCGGCATCGTCTTTGATGAGGACGGCAGCTGGAACTACGACGGCAACGGCACCGAGCTCGATTGGGATGGCCAGCAGACCGTCCTGCGCGCCGGTCAGACGGTCTTCGTCGACGAGAACGGCAAGGAGTGGCTGGAGAGCCAGCTGATCCCCGAGAAGGCCAGACCCCGCAAGAACATCAAGCCCTGGCACCATGACCGCGCCCTGCGCCGGATCGAGATCGTGAACACGGTCGAGGCCTTGATGGAGCGCACCACCGGCAAGCCTCTCCTCGTGAAGGACTGCCAGTATCTGACCCGGGCCATCACGCTGCTGCTTGACCGCAGTGAGCCGTGATTTTCAGAGGCAGCGCGTCTACGACTGGGAAGACCAGCACATAGGGCCACGGGACGCCACTCCCGTCCCCTTCCAGCAAATCCCGGCCATCGTCCAACACTGCTGGCCGACGTCTCATCCACCAAAGGTTGAGGCCCTCCATCCATTGTCGCGCAATGAGGGAACCGGACACCGTCTTTGGCTCTGCTTCCCCTCCGATCGGCCGACCCGCACCTGGATCATCCTCCACGAGATGGCTCATGCCCTGACTTTTGGTGATGGGCACGGTCCAAACTTCGTCGGCGTTTACATCAACCTAGTCGAGAAATACCTGAACATTCCGTTAGCATTCCTGCACTATACTGCAAATGTAAGTAACGTTAAGTTCAAGGTATCTCCGACCTACAATTTCTCAGGAGATTACTTGTGATCACCCCCGCCACCGCTAATGACGCCCTGGCGGCGCTCCGTGCCATCGAGCACCTCCGCGAGGCGCGCAAACTCCTCAAGGGGATCGGCGCCAAGAGGGCAGTCGATAAGGTTCGGCGCGCTTTGAAATCGGCCGAGGGCGCCGAGCGCCATGTCCAACGCAGGAGATTTGTCTGATGCAGATCGACCTTTTCTACATCGAGGCCGAGCACGACACGGTGCCAGGCGTCGTCCGCGAGCTCGCCGCTACCGAGCAGGCCGCCAGCGACAAGGCGGTCGAGCTGTTGATGACGGGTGCCTATGTCTATCGGGAGGACATGTCGGTGGATGTGCCGCTGATCTACAGCCACCTCGAAGTGGAGGCGGCGCTGTGCGTCTGGGAGCGTCTGTGCGAGATCACCGTCTGCACCGAGAAACCCGACCCCGCCTGGAACGAGTACCGTGAGCGGATTGGCTCTGTCGAGCTGCGTCACGAGAGCATTGAGATCGGCAAGTGGGTCCTGCAAGTCTATGATCTGCTGCCCGAGTGGTATCGAGCGTCCGGCGCCTACGACTGGGAGATCGTCCCGGCAATCGTCGGCAAGCTCACACCTGGCCAGACGCCACCCGATCCCTACACCACCAAATATTCGCTTCTGAACAGCGACAGCGCGAAAGCGGAGTATTTCCGCGACTTCGACGCTCACCTGAAGTTTCGCTACGGCCTCACCGTTGAAGAGGCTGGCATCGACATGGACGACTTCCTCGCCACTTGGTTCCAACCCGATGCGGAGCCTGACGAACAGGTTCGGCGCTACGGCGAGAAATACGATCTGGAGAAGGTCAGATGAGTCAACGATTGTTCGCGGTCGTCTCCAACACGACCGGCGAGACCATCCTGGTCAAAGAGCGGGAGACTGGCTACTGGCCGGCCCCGTTGATCGAGGACCCTCGTGCCTTCAACACAAGGAAGGGCCACACCGTCCAGGAGGTGGCTGCAGCCTATGTCGGCTCGATGTTTGGCTGGCGCATCCCAGGTGCAATGCCGGAGGCCTACACCGCCGACGAGGCCGAAAGCATCGCTTACGGAGGCCCACCCAGATGATCGTCTACAACGTCGAGCGCGGCTGGTTCCCGATGAAGAACGACGCCGACGCTCATCGGCGCCAGCTCGGCCTAAAGCCGGCAGCGCTCGCCACCATCCGCATCGACACTCGCGAGGAGTTGGCAGCGTTCCTGAATGCTCTCATGGGGCTGAAAAAGGAGCCGGCGACACCGGAGGAGGTCCCACCGGCCGGCGCCGTGCTGGAACCTCGACCACAGGGAGTTACGCCCGAGGTGATCGAGCGCAACTATATCGAAGTGCCGGACTTCGTGCCGGCCTTCCTTGCGAAGGAACATGCCAAGCGTGAAGGCAAGGAGATCCGGTGGGTCTCCGAGCAGGAGTGGAACGCTAGTTCGGCTTCTTCCGCGACCAGCCCCGGATCTTGAAGTTCGGCAGCTGTTCCTCTTTGACCACCCCGGCCTTCACCATCTTCGTCTTGAGCTCCTGATACTGGCGGATCAGTTCATTCTGAAACTCGATCGCCTTGGCTTCCTTCGCCTGCATCACGGCTTCGTGGATGGCTTCGAGCTCATCCATGCTCTTGTCCGTGAAATCAACAGCAGCTTTCGCCATGAGAACCTCCATGCCTAAGAAATACGATATCACCATAGTTGAGACGCTCATACACACATTCACCGTCGCCGTCGAGCCCGACGAAGATCCGAGCGAAGCCGCCGGAGAGGCGTTCGTCCAGGCGGAGAAATTCGAGCAGCTGGAGAACTACAGTTCCTTCGTCGCCGATCGAAAGGTGGAAAATGCCACCGCCCAGTGATGTCTACTGGAACAGCCACAAACGGTGTTTCAGCATCCGAACGACCAAGCCCTCCGAGATGGAGGGCTTTAAACAATCCCCGAGGGGCCGCGTGTTTTACAACACCGGCCCCTTCGTTTTGCTGGACCCGGTCTTTCGCGTCAACGAGCGCGGCCGGCAGTGGGTCATCCACCATCAAAAGAAGATGGTTCACGCAACAATCCGCGGTCTTCCTAGAGTACCGGCACGTTTCTACGTTCCACCAGGAGCGCGGTTGGTCAAATACAACCCATATCGAAACGAGCACTTCGTGCTGCTCGACGGAACGCCGGTCTTCAAGGCCAGGACTGCCTACTTCAAAGACAAGGAGGTCTGGATCATATGACCCCGAAGCAGAAAGAGCTGCTCGTCCGAGCACTGCTCACCAACCGGCTCTACCCGCAGGGCAGCGAGTACGCCTCGATCAAGGCCATGCAACGCCGCGGCTGGACGACCGTGGTCGATCGGCCGAGAGACCATCACGCTCGTGGGTATCGAAGCCCTCGAAGCCAACAGCAAACCAATCGAAATCTTCCAGGCCAATTTCCGCCATTTGCTGCTCATCAAGGGCCAGCCGGTGGCCGAGGTCCTGCCTGGGCAACGTCAGAAAATGGAGAAACTTCTTGCAGATACAGGTCTATGAACCGCTCACCGGTGACGTGCTCACCCGTGCCGACGTCGCCAGCATGAAGCTGCCCTTCGAACATGGATGGGACACCTGGTGGGTGACGAGCTCGACAGGACGCATCCTGGGCCAGCACACGAACTACCCCGCCGCCGAAACCCACCTGAAGATGCTCAGCCCGCTGCCCCTGGCCGCGTAACCACCCCACCACCTTCTCAATCGCTTCTTCCCGCGCCTCTGAGCGCAACGGCGAAGCCATGCACAAGGACAAGACCATGAAAATGCTCAACACCGCCCGCGCCGAGGACTTCCACTCGGCCGGCATCACCGAGGCCCGCTCGTTCGGCTTCGAAATGAACGCCATCGCCTTCCACGCCGTGATCGACGGCATCTACTCCGACAAGATCCTGGCGCCGGTTCGTGAGTATGCGACCAATGCCTATGATGCCCACATCGCCGCGGGGAAGGCCGACGTGCCTTTCCTCCTGATGGCGCCGTCGACCTTCAGCCCGTACTTCATGGTCCGCGACTTCGGCCCTGGTATGGACCACGACGAGGTGATGCAGCGCGCCACGACGCTGTTCGGTTCGAACAAGCGCGACAGCAACGACCAGGTTGGCATGCTCGGCCTCGGCATGAAGTCGGCGTTCGCCTACACCAAGCAGTACACCATCACCTGCTTCGACGGCGTCACCAAGCGCGAATACGTCTGCTTCCTCGACGCCGGCGGCACCCCCACAGTCAGCCTCGCCGCCGAGGATCTGAGCAACGAGCCGGCTGGTGTGATGATCAAGTTCCCGGTCCAGCAGGGCGACATCCAGCGTTTCCGCACCGCGATCGAGCGGGTCACGATCGGCTTCCATCCGATGCCGAACGTGCTCAATGACCAGTGGACCCCGGCCACCCTGACCACTCTGATGACCGGCACCAACTACCGCATCGTCAACTCGGCCCACATCAAGAGCCCGCACATCCGCCAGGGATGCGTGCTCTATCCGCTCGACATCACCCAACTGGTCCAGGTCGACGATTACGACGAGGTCAAGATCCCGATCATCATTGACGTGCCGATCGGCACGGCCAGCGTGTCCACCTCGCGTGAGCAGCTCGGCTATGACGAGCCCACGAAGGACAACCTGCGTCTCATCTGGCAGCAGGTGCGTCAGGACATCAGGAAGGAGCTCCAGGCCACGCTCGACGAGCCGGACAACTATCTCGACGCCTGCGTCAAATACCGCGAGCTAAGCAACCGGCTCGGCAAGGCCATGATCAAGTCACCACAGTGGCGTGGTCAGCGCACGCTGCGCACCTCGTTCTCCTATCTCGGCGCCGGACGGGCCGCCGTCCTGAAGTCCTGGGACGACATCCAGTTCTCGCCTCCTCGTCAGCCCACCGGACGCGCTCGCTACTACCAGACCGCGCCGTCGCTCACCCCCGAGGAGCTGAAGCCCCTCACGGTGATTTGGGAGGCGGAAGACTGCCGCTTCGCCAAGGACCGCGTGCGGATGTTCCGCAGTGAAAACGAGGACGCCGACATCCTCTGGGTCAAGGCCGACAAGAAGGAGCAGATCGTCGAGCACTACGGTATCGAGACGATCGTCGACCTTCGTGACCTCGAACGCCTCAAGCTGCCCCGCACGACGAGGCCCCGGGCCGCGCTGACCAAGCAGGACATCCGCTACTTCGACCGCTTCCGCAACATCGTCAAGGAGCCGGAGAAGGCCGTTTATGTCTTCTCCGAGGCGAACAACTACGCCGTGCTCGGCCATGTCTTGGACTACGACCAGGTTCACGACCGCTACATCAAGCGGCTGCGGAACCTGGACGTAATCGACGACCATCATGTCATCGTCCTCATGAAGAACCAGCGCAACCTGCCGAAGGACCGGCCGGGTTGGGTCCACCTCGACGACCTGCTGCGCGACACGGTCGCCGGTTTCAACGCCAAGGCCCACGCCGTCAAAACCGACGTGAGCCAGTTCCGGCAAGAACGCATGGTCAACCTCCTGCGCAACAAGCTGGAACTGCTCCCGAAGCGGCTGCGCGATCTTCTCACGAAGGCCGCCAGCATGCCGGCCAACACCTACCAGGAGTGCCTCATGGCCCAGCTGTGGGTCGACGTGACCGGGAAGACGCTGCCGGAAGTGAGCACGGACTTCAGCCGCCGGTTCACGAAGCTAACGACTGGCTACCCGCTGCTCCATGTGCTCGCCAACAATGACGAGCACCTCACCCACTATCTCAAACTCATCGCGAGGTAATCTGACAATGGTCCCGCACGTCATTTCCGGGAATACGATCTCCGCCTTCGTCGGCGGAGATCTCAAGACCATCGACTCCAGCCATCCGAACTTCGACACGATCAAGCGCCGGCTGCGTGAAGGTGGTGATGTCGGTGATGATCTCTTCGACCTGGGTGCAGCCCTCCGCAAGCATCTCCTCTACGAGGACGACCTGATCCGCGTCGGCTATGACGGGCTCACCTATAACGACGAGCCTCTCCATAACTACCTGACCCTGAAGATCATCGATTTGCTGGGCCGCGGCCAGCCGGCTACACCGTGGATCAACTTCCTGAAGCGGCTGCAGCTCAATCCTGACGTCGGGATCAAGAACGATCTCTTCGAGTGGCTGGAGAAAGGTGAGATGCCGATCACACCTGACGGCTATTTCCTCGCCTACAAGAAGGTCGGCGAGGACTATCTGTCGTTCCACGACCACAAAACCCTGAACCACGTCGGATCCACCATCTTCCTCCCGAGGGACCAGTGCGACCCCGACCGCTTCAGGACGTGCTCGGCGGGCCTGCATTTCTGCTCCTGGTCTTATCTGCCTTTCTACACCGGCCGCTCCGGTCACGTCCTGGTGCTCAAGATCAACCCGGCGGACGTGGTGGCGTTCCCCCCGGACCACGAGGCCAAGGGACGCGCCTGTCGGTACACCATCATCGACGAGGTGCCCGAGGACGAGGCGAAGCACGCCTTCCCCGAGCCGGTCTATTCGACCTACTACGACGAGGACGATGATCAACAACCGTTCTTCGACGGCTACAACAAGAGCGAGCCCCACGTCGGCGTCTTCAGCCGATTGAAGGCTTGGACAAAGCGGCTGCTCAACTAGCCATCACCACCGACCAATCAAGCCGATCAAAGGGCGCTCTCCGGAGCGCCCTTTTTCTTTTGCGAGGAAGAGATGCGATTTCATACAACGACCGTGTCGCGGAACGTCAAGACCGGTCCCATGCCTGTGATGACCAGCTCGCGAGAGACGTGTCCCGACAGCTGCCCGCTGAAGAACGGCGGCTGTTATGCTATGATGGGACCGCTGAAGCTACATTGGGACAAGGTGACCGCCGGCGAGCGTGGTTCGGATCTGGACGAAGCCCTCCGGCCGATCCGCAAACTCAACCGCGGCGCCATCTGGCGCTACGGCCAGGCCGGCGATCTGCCTGGGGAAAAGGATACGATTGACCGCGACGGGGTACTGAAGATAGCGAAGGCCAGCAGGGGTAAGCGGGCGATCATCTTCACCCACAAACCTCCAACCCCTGAAAACGTCGCAATTGTCAGAGAGGCAGCCGAAAACGGGCTTAATATCAATCTCTCAGCAGACAGCGTCGAAGAAGCCGACACCTTGGCTGACCTCAATTTGCCGGTGGTCGTCGTACTGAATTCGGAGTATGCAAGAAAGAAAGACGAAACTTTAAGAGAATATAGGCAGCGGGAAAAACAACTGGCAAAGACTACCCCGAGGGGGAGAAAAATTGCAGTTTGTCCTGCCACCTATACAGACGTAAGTTGTACAGAGTGTGGCGTATGTGCCGATGGAGAACGAAAAGGGGTCATAGTAGGCTTCCCTGCCCACGGCACGCAAAAGAAACGGGTGGACGAAATTGCTGGACATGCCGGAAAACGAGAAAATTTCAGAAGCGGATAAGGAAATAATAAACAAGCTTCTTCTGGAGCTCGCGACAGAGCTCGATCTTCATTATGACGATGAAGATATGTTTGCTTTGGCGCCGACCTTTAACGTGATAAAGGACGGCGTTAAACTTCTAAACCGAGTGGGATATTCTGTCCACCCGGACGTGGAGCGTATATTAGCGAGGTTTAATAAATCACACAATTAAACTGTTAAACTTCGTTACTTTTTCGTTATTTTGGGGCTTGATTTCCAGCGCCGATCGAGTAGGAAGCGCGCCTTCACAAACATTCAGGTTTGGCGGCGGGCTTTCTATCGTGCGTTGGATGTCAACCAGGCAGCTGGCGGAGGCGTTGGACGTCTCCGACCGGACAATTCGTTATTGGGCAGTGCGGGGAACAATCCCGGGCGCCATTAGGATCGGCAGACAGTTCCGCTTTCGCTTGACAGAAGTCGAGGTTTGGCTGGACAACATGGATGTTTCTCACCAACAGAGGAAGGTCCACCAATGGCCGACATTTACCTTAGAGACGGATCAGAAGTCTATCAAGCGCGCCTCCGCGTCGGAGGCGAAACCCTCCGTAAGTCAACTGGACTTAGATGTCCAAAGGCTGCTCAAAAAGAGGCAAACCGTCTTGAACAAGAGCTGAACGACGCTCTTCTTCTCGACAGCGACATCCTCATCAAAGAGGCCACGGAGAAGCTCTTCGCGCATCCCCGCCGCAAGCCGTACTCGAAAAACACCAGGCGCCACTACACCACGAGTTTGACCAACATCATGGAGGTGCTCGGCAATTTTCCGTTGCGGATACTAGATGAAGCGAAGGTCCAGACCTACATCAAGACCAAGCTCAAGACGGGCAAGACAGTCCAGCTCCGCCGCGACCTGGCCTTTCTGAGCCTGCTGCTGACGTTTGCGAAAAGAAGGCTGGACTGTGGGGTCACCCGCAACGTGGTCAAAGACATCGACAAGGGCGACATTCCTGACGCTGAGAAGCGCGAAGTCTATCTGCAACGTCACCACTACGACAAGCTGCTGACGGCCTGCAAGAACCCAGAGCACCGGCTGTTCGTAATCCTGGCTGTCTGGACTGGTATGCGGCACCAGGAGATCTTGAAGTTGCAGTGGGACGAGATCAACCCGCAGCTGACCGCGATACAACTGGATGGCGAGCGGGTAAAAAACAGCAGTCCCAGGCGTATACCACTCCGCCAGGAGGTGCGCGACACACTTTCGCTCACACCCCAATCGGAGCGCACCGGATATGTGTTCAAAGGAAAAAAGGAGGGCAAGCCACAATACAGTTTCGCAAGGAGGTGGTTGGGCATCCGGAAGCGGGCGGGGATGCTAAAGCTTCATATTCACGATCTGCGCCATACGTTTGCAAGCTGGCTGCTGCAGTCCGGCGTGGCAGACAAAACGACCCAGGATCTGATGGGACACAAGACGGACTCGATGACCCGTCGCTATTCCCACAACAGCCTGAAGTCGCTCAAGAAGGCGATCGATCAAATGGAAGCCGACACACTTTGAAACACAGTGCCTGCTGATTTTATTTTGGTGATTTCGAAATATGACGCTTTTTCAAGGACTTAAGTGGTGGGTGCGACAGGGATCGAACCTGTGACCCGCTGATTAAGAGTCAGCTGCTCCAGTCTCACCGGAATTTAACCGCATTGGTGCAGCATGGCGCCAGTGCTAGTGAGAATCCGGGCTAGACATGCCTTGATTCCCAACCCTTTTATATGGTTGCCATTCCATGAGCCAGAGAACCTGCCTGTCCGTCATCCTCGCCGCCGGCGAAGGCACGCGCATGAAAAGCGCGGTGCCAAAAGTGCTGCACCCGATCGCCGGCCTGCCGATGGTCGCCCATGTCGTCAAGGCTGCGGAAGCCGCAGGCAGCAGTGATCTGGCGCTGGTGATCGGCCATGGCGCGGACGAGATGCGCAAGGCCACGCAAAAGTTTGCGCCGAAGGCGGAGATTTTCGTCCAGGACAAGCGGCTCGGCACGGCGCATGCTGTTCTGGCTGCTCGCGACGCGATATCAAAGTGTTACGATGACGTCCTGGTGATGTTCGGCGATACGCCGCTGATCGATCCGGAGGTGCTGACCGCTGCACGCCTGAAGCTGGCCGAAGGCGCTGCCGTCGTTGTGGTCGGCTTCCGCACCTCAAACCCGTCCGGCTATGGCCGGCTGATCGAAAAGGGCGGCAAGCTGATCGCCATCCGCGAGGAAAAGGACTGCACCGACGAGGAGAAGAAAATCACCTTCTGCAATGGCGGGTTGATGGCGATTGCGGGAAAGCATGCGCTGAAGCTGCTCGACCAAGTCGGCAACGACAACGCCAAGGGCGAATACTATCTCACTGACATCGTCGAGATCGCCGGCGGGCAGGGCTTTGACGTCGTTGCTGCAGAAGCCGGCTTCGAGAATGTGCTCGGCATCAACAACCGTGCCGAACTCGCTGCGGCGGAAGGCATCTGGCAGACGCGCCGGCGGCACGAGGCCATGCTCTCCGGCGTCACATTGATCGCGCCCCAAACCGTCTTCTTTTCGCACGATACCGAGATCGGCACCGATACGATCGTCGAACCCAATGTCTGGTTCGGGCCCGGCGTGAAGATCGCCACCGGCGCCAAGATTCATGCCTTCAGCCATATTGAAGGCGCCACGATCGCTTCCGATTGCGATGTCGGTCCGTTTGCACGGCTGCGGCCGGGCGCCGATCTCCGGCAAAAAGCCAAGGTCGGCAATTTCTGCGAGGTCAAGCAGGCTGTTGTCGAGGAGGGCGCCAAGGTCAATCACCTGACCTATATCGGCGATGCCCGCGTCGGCGCCGGCGCCAATATTGGCGCTGGAACCATCACCTGCAACTATGACGGGTATTCGAAGTTCTTCACCGACATCGGCGAAGGCGCCTTCGTCGGCTCGAATTCCTCTCTGGTGGCGCCTGTCACAATCGGCAACGGCGGCTACGTCGCATCGGGCAGCGTGATCACCGAAAGCGTGCCCGACGATGCGCTGGCCTTCGGCCGTGCCCGCCAGAGGACGCTGCCCGGCAAGGGCAAGGAATTGCGCGAGCGTTTTGCTTCGGCGGCAGTGGCCCGGAAAAAAGGCTAGCATGGCTGCGGTATCCGGATTGCAACGGCGCTCGGTCATGATGCATCTGTGCGGAACCGTTCCTGCTGAAACGGAACGAAACGCAATGTGATTTTCGCGGCAGCCCGGCCAACCCTAAATGGCGCCGGGTTTTCATGCCGGAAT
>SAQR01000006.1:146989-209629 GCA_004020365.1 Mesorhizobium sp. | reverse complement strand
CCCTCAAGGGGGGAGATCACGCTCCTACTCCGCCGTGCCTTCCTCGTATTCCGCCGACATCGACAGCCATTTTTCCTCGTGGGCGGCCAGCGTCTGGGCCAGTTGCGAGCGCTCCTTGGCCAGCCGTGTCGCCGTCGACGGGTCCTTTTCATAGACCGCCGGATTGGCGAGCTCGTCCTCGATCAAGTCGATGCGCTTGCGGATGCGGTCCATCAGCGCTTCGGTGGCGCGGATCTCCTTGGCCAGCGGCTCGAAGGCGGCGCGGCGCGCCGCCGCGTCACGGCGGCGGTCGGCCTTCGAGGCCTTTTCGGCCTCGCGCTTGCCGCGGCGGTCGCCGGCCACGCCGGTGACCAGCGTCTTGTAGTCATCAAGGTCACCGTCAAAAGGATTGACCGTCCCGTCCTTGACCAGCCACAGCCGGTCGGCCGTCGCCTCGAGCAGGTGGCGGTCGTGCGAGATCAGGATGACGGCGCCGGGAAACTCGTTCAGCGCATGGATCAGCGATTCACGGCTGTCGATATCGAGATGGTTGGTCGGTTCATCGAAGATAAACAGGTTTGGCCCCTCGAATGCCGACAGGCCCATCAACAGCCGCGCCTTCTCGCCGCCCGACAGGTCCTTGGCGGGGGTGTTCATCTTCTCGGTGGTCAGTCCGAACTGGGCGACGCGGCCGCGCACTTTCGATTCCGGTGCTTCCGGCATCAGCCGGCGGACATGCTCGTAGGCGTTTTCACTCGGCCTGAGATCGTCGAGCTGATGCTGGGCGAAGATCGCCACCTTCAGGCCGGGCGCCACCGTCATGGTGCCGCTCTCCTGCTTCAGGCGGCCGGACAGCAATTTGGCAAAGGTCGACTTGCCGTTGCCGTTGGCGCCGAGCAGCGCGATACGGTCGTCGGCATCGATGCGCAGCGTCATCTTCTTCAGGATCGGCTCACCCTCGACATAGCCGACATTGACGTTGTTGAGCGCAATGATCGGCGAGGCCACCGTCTTCACCGGCTCGGGAAAGGAGAACGGCCGCACGTTGTCGTTCACAATTGCGGCGATCGGCTTCATCTTCTCCAGCGCCTTGATGCGCGACTGCGCCTGTCTCGCCTTGGAAGCCTTGGCGCGGAAGCGCTCGACGAAGGACTCCATGTGCTTGCGCGCGGCTTCCTGCTTGACCCTGCCCTTCTCCTGCAATTCGCGCTGCTCGGTGTATTGGCGCTCGAACTGGTCGTAGCCGCCGCGCCAGAAGGTCAGCTTCTTCTGGTCGAGATGGACGATCGAGTTGACGGCGCGGTTGAGCAGGTCGCGGTCATGCGAGATCAAAAGCACGGTGTGCGGGTATTTCGACACGTAGTTTTCCAGCCACAGCGTGCCTTCGAGGTCGAGATAGTTGGTCGGCTCGTCGAGCAGCAGCAGATCGGGCTCGGCAAACAGCACCGCGGCGAGTGCGACGCGCATGCGCCAGCCGCCGGAGAACGACGAGGCCGGCCGCCGCTGGGCGTCGTCGTCGAAGCCGAGGCCGGCGAGGATGGTGGCGGCACGCGACTCGGCCGAATGGGCGTCGATATCGGCCAGCCGCATGTGGATGTCGGCGATGCGGTGCGGATCGGTCGCCGTCTTTTCCTCATCGAGCAATGCGGAGCGTTCGAGGTCGGCCTTGAGCACAATCTCGATCAGCGGCTCCTCGGTGCCGGGAGCCTCCTGCGCCACCTGGCCGATGCGCGTGTTCTTCGGCAGGCTGATCGAGCCGGTCTCGGAGGCGAGGTCGCCGGTGATCGCCTTGAACAAAGTGGTCTTGCCGGTGCCGTTGCGGCCGACAAGCCCTGCCTTGCTGCCGGCCGGCAAGGTCAGCGAGGCATGGTCAAGAAGCAGGCGCCCGGCCATGCGGAGCGAAAGGTCGTTAATGATCAGCATGGCCGCGCTTTTGCACGGGACGTCAGCGCTTCGCAAGAGCTTGAGCGCCGGCTGGCCGCATAAGGCATGGAAATGGCCGCCAGCGGCGGGTTGCTTGATGCCGCATTTGTCAGTCAATTGCCGGTGCAAGACGGTCGTCTTGCGCTATCGCGCCATGACGCAAGGGCAAGACTCAGCTATGTCTAGGTGTGCGGCGGACCTGATACCCGCCTGGCCGGCGTCATCGCTCCCCTCCCAAGCGGCGCCGGCCATCTTTCCTACAAGCTTCCATCACTGCGCCGGCGGCGTGCCGGGTTGATCATCGCCTGGCGCCGAGTTGGGCGCAGGGTCGACCTGCGGGTTTTGATCGGCGCCGGGCGCCTTTGTCGGTGGAATGTTGTTGTCGCAGGCAGCGATTGCCAGCGCTGCGGCCAAAACGAACCAGGTCGGGGTCGACAAAATTGAGAGCTTGTTCATCGCAACCTCCTGTCACCGGGCAAACGAGACGATGCCGATTTGGTTGCACGCTCGGGCCGAGCTTGGGACGTTTTGGAACCAGGAACAAAACGAGAGAGGAGGAACAAAACGCGGGTTCCTCGGTTGGTCCACACCAATGGAGAAAATCATGATCCGTCTGCTCATAGCCGGGGCCGCCGTCTATGTGGCCTACCGCATAGTCAGGGAAATCGTCGACGAGGTGCCCGACGACTTCGATCCGCTGTTGCTGCCATCTCCCGATGACGACAAGTCGCTGCCGCGGCAGTCAGCGGCGATGGGCGTGGAGCCGCAGCGCTAGTTCCGGTCATCGGTGGGGCGCCAGTGGGATCGGATGCATCGGTCCCACGTACGAAAGCGTTGCGAACAAAGCAGAAACGATGCTTGATGGGCAATGAACCTCGCTGCCCGTGATTCGACCTTCCGGCCTGCCTATCTCGCAAAGCTGAATGCCGAGCAGTGCGTTGCCGTCGAGCATGGCGACGGCAAGGTCGCCGGGCCGCTGCTGGTGATCGCCGGGGCCGGCTCCGGCAAGACCAGCACGCTGGCGCATCGCGTCGCGCATCTGATCGTCAGGGGCGCCGATCCCAGGCGCATCCTTTTGATGACGTTTTCGCGTCGCGCCGCATCGGAATTGGCCAAGCGCGTCGAGCGCATCGCCGGCGAGGTGCTCGGCCGCGACGCTACCGTCATCACCGATGCTCTCACCTGGGCCGGCACCTTTCACGGCATCGGCGCCAGGTTGTTGCGCGACTATGCGCTGGAGATCGGCCTCGATCCGGCCTTCACCATCCACGATCGCGAGGATTCGGCCGACCTGATGAACCTCGCCCGGCACGAACTCGGCTTCTCGAAAACCGAAGGCCGTTTTCCGACCAAGGGCACCTGCCTGGCGATCTATTCGCGTGCCGTCAACGCGCAGGCGCCGCTCGGCGAAGTTTTGGGTTCGGTGTTTCCCTGGTGCGCGGGGTGGGCAGAACAGCTCAAGGCTCTGTTCGCCCGATATGTCGAGGCCAAGCAGGCGCAGAACGTGCTCGATTACGACGACCTGCTGCTCTACTGGGCGCAGATGGCCGGCGTACCGGAGATATCGGCGCATCTGGGTGGGCGTTTCGACCATGTGCTGGTCGACGAATACCAGGACACCAACCGGCTGCAGGCGTCGATCCTCGCGGCGCTCAAGCCGGACGGATCCGGGCTGACGGTGGTCGGCGACGATGCGCAGTCGATCTATTCGTTCCGCGCCGCGGAAGTGCGCAACATCCTCGACTTTCCAAAACAGTTCGCCCGGCCGGCCGAGATCGTCATGCTGGAGCGCAACTATCGCTCGACCGAAACCATCCTGGCCGCCGCCAATGCGGTGATCGGCGAGGCCGCGGAGCGCTTTGCCAAGAACCTCTGGTCGGAGCGCAAATCGGCCGAAAAGCCGAAGCTGGTCAGCGTCCGCGACGAGGCCGAGCAGGCGAGTTACGTCTGTCAGGCGATCCTGACCGAGCGCGAGGCCGGCACGGCGCTGAAGGCGCAGGCCGTGCTGTTTCGCGCTTCGCACCACAGCGGGCCGCTGGAGATCGAGCTGACGCGCCGCAACATCCCGTTCGTCAAGTTCGGCGGGCTGAAGTTCCTCGACGCCGCCCATGTCAAGGACGTGCTGGCGGTGCTGCGCTTCGCCGAGAACCCGCGCGACCGCGTCGCCGGTTTTCGCGTGCTGCAGCTTTTGCCCGGCATCGGCCCTTCGGCGGCTTCGCAGATCGTCGACACCATGGCGACGTCGCTCGACGAAGCGATGGGGCTGGCGCGCTACCGGCCGCCGCAACGCGCCGCCGACGACTGGCCGGGTTTCGTCGCGCTGTTCTCGCAGCTTCGCGCCGGGTCGGGAAAATGGCCTGTTGACCTCGAACAGGTCAGGCTCTGGTATGAGCCGCATCTCGACCGCATCCACGAGGACGCAACGACACGCCGGGCCGATATTCTGCAGCTCGAGCAGATCGCCTCGGGCTATGCCTCGCGCGAGCGTTTCCTCACCGAGCTGACCCTCGATCCGCCAGATGCAACCAGCGACGAGGCTGGGCCGCCGCATCGCGACGAGGACTATCTGATCCTGTCGACCATCCATTCGGCCAAGGGCCAGGAATGGAAGAACGTCTTCGTGCTCAACACCGTCGACGGCTGCATCCCGATCGATCTCGCCGTCGGCTCGAAGGAGGATATCGACGAGGAGCGCCGCCTGCTCTACGTGGCGATGACGCGGGCCAAGGACGGCCTGCACCTGGTCATGCCGCAGCGCTTTTTCGTCCACGGCCAGGCGGCGCGCGGCGATCGCCATGTTTACGCCTCGCGCACCCGCTTCATCCCGGCCTCGATCCTCGGCGCCTTCGAACAGACATCGTGGGCGAGCGTCCAGGCCAAGGACGATCCGCGCCGCCAGCCGCAAGTGCGCGTCGACCTTGGCGCTCGCATGCGCGACATGTGGAAATAGGCCGCTCTTCGGCACGACGCTCATGCCACGAAGCTTGGTGGCGAAAACCAAATTTCGGCAACATGGAACCTGATGCCGCAATTCGCGTTTCTGGGCGTCCGACCCCCGGTCGGAGTGCGGCGTCCGCCCGTCACCTCCGCCCAATTCGAGAGGCCAGAATGCACGACACGACATTTTTCACCCCGGTCGCCGTAACCGTCGGCGCCGGCCATAAGCGCATGATCGCTTCGCTCTTCGACATGCATGAGTTCCTGACCGAGTTCCCGCCATCGCGGCGACGCCTGAGCTATGGCGCGGCGGTGAAGGCCTGCGAGGCGGCACGCGCCGGCGAGATCTCGCCCGAAGCCGCGCGCGACGCCCTGATCACCTTCGCAGTTTCGGCAGGCATTCTCTGGCCTTCGGCGCAGCCGGCAGTCTCGGTCAAGCCGGCCGCCCGCGACCAGGGTGGATACGCCGCCTGACTGGCCAGGCCTCTTTTGCGACTGTGGCCCGCCGAAGATGCTGTTCGTCTTCGACGGGTTTTGCTGTCAATTCGATCCGAATAATCCAAAATCATGCGTAGGCGCGGCCCTCTTCGCTGCGCTGGAACAGTGTCAGGTCGAGCGGCACCGAAGGGCGCCCGAGAATGGTCAGGATCGCGTGCGCCTGGCCGCGGTGATGGGTCTGGTGGTTGAAGACATGATCAAGCGCTGGCGCCAATCGCTGCGAGACAGTACGCATGTCGGAGACGGTCATGTAGGAGAAGCGGCCGGACAAAGCCTTGTCGCTTAACGCCCCAACCCAGTCGATGATCCTTTTGTCTTCGGCCTCGCGCGCCAACCGCAAACCCGGAAGGGCGCGGTGCAGGATCGTGTCGAGCCTCGCCGGCGCGTCGCCCTCGCCGGTAAAGCGTCTCATCCAGATGCGATCGGCAGTCAGAACATGGTTGAGCGTGCCCATCATCGAGCCGAAGAAGACCCCGACGTCGCGGTGAAATTCTTCCTCGTCGAGATCGGCGGCGGCATCGTAGATGCGGCTATTGGCCCATTGATTGTAGGCCGCAAACATCATGAAGTGCTGTTTCATCTTTTTCTCCGGCCCGCGAGACCCCGTTTCGGGTGCTTACCGCAAGGCCCGAAACGTCGCTCTAGTAGACCGCAAGGAAGCTGCCGCCAATGACCATTCTGCTCTATGACCTCGTCGGACGCGATGGCGCCCGTCCGTTCAGCCCGCATTGCTGGAAGGCGACGATGGCGCTTGCCCACAAGGGGCTCGATATCTCAACGGTGCCGACACGCTTTCTCGAAGTGCCCACCGTTGAAGGCGGCGTTTCAAAACTTGTTCCGGTGATCCGCGACGGCGAGACGGTGGTCGCCGATTCTTTCGCCATCGCACTCTATCTCGACGAGGCCTATCCAGAGCGACCGACATTGTTTTGCGGCGACGGCGGCAAGGCGATGGCGCGCTTCGTCGAACGCTGGTCGCAACTGACCATCCACCCCTATGTCACCACTGCGGCTCTCATGGACCTGCACGCCATGCAGGACGAGGCCAACGCCGCCTATTTTCGCCAAAACCGCGAGCAACGCTTCGGCAAGAGACTGGAAGAGGTGGTGGCGGCGCGGGACGCCGGCCTTGGTGCCTTCCGTGCCTCGCTGGAACCATTGCGCTCGATGCTTGCCTATCAGCCATTCATCGGCGGCCAATCACCGCTGTTTGCCGACTACATCGTCTTCGGCGCGCTGCAATGGGCGCGCATCGCCTCACCCTACCGGTTGCTCGACGACAGCGATGTGGTGGCGCAGTGGTTCGAGCGCTGCCTCGACCTGCATGATGGGCTCGGCCGCAAGGTGGCGGCGGCTGCGCAGTAAGGGAGTAAGGAGTAAGGAGTAAGGAGTAAGGAAGTCGCTGCGGCGCGCATACCTACTGCCTTATTGCCCTACTCCCCTACTGCCCTACTGCCCTACTGCCCTACTTCCCTAGCAAAGGCAGCACACCATGACGTCAGACCCGGAATTTCCGGACGATTTTCGCGCCGATCTGGTCAACCTCTTCCTGTGGCGGCGGGATGTCAGGCGTTTCAAGCCGACGCCGCTCCCCGAAGGCGCGCTGGAACGGCTGCTTGAACTCGCCAGCATTGCGCCCTCGGTCGGACTGAGCCAGCCCTGGCGTTTTGTCATTGTCGAGAGTGCGGAATGCCGCGCCGCCGTCAGGGCCTGCTTCGAGCGCTGCAATGCGGAGGCGCTCGCATCGTTCTCGGGTGAGCGCGCCGCGCTCTATGCGCGCCTGAAGCTTGCCGGCTTGAACGAAGCGCCTTGTCAATTCGCGGTCTTTGCCGACCGCGGGACGGAACAGGGACATGGGCTCGGCCGCCTGACCATGCCGGCGACCATCGAATATTCGGCGGTAATGGCGATCCACACTTTTTGGCTGGCGGCGCGCGCGGAAGGAATAGGCATTGGCTGGGTCTCGATCCTCGACCCGGCCGACATGGCGACGATCCTGGACGTGCCGCCGGAGTGGACGCTGATCGGTTACTTCTGCGCCGGCTACCCCTGCGAGAACCACAGCGTGCCGGAACTGGAGCGAGAAGGCTGGGAAGTCCGGCGCGCTTCTATGGTGACAAGGCGGTAGTGCAACGGCGACGCTGCCAGCCTCTTTGCAGGGAAGAATGGCTCCTCCCTTGCAGGGAAGAATGGATATCATGGATGTTTCGCCGATCGCTGGCGTTGCCAACAAGGCCCTATGGCGAAGCCATCGGTGACAGCCTTGATCTGAGGAAGGGCAAAAATGTTTCGCTACGACGTGCAGGCCGAGATCTGGGTATATCCAGGCAAGGGCGGCTGGCATTTCGTGACGCTGCCGCCGGAGCTTGGGACACGGATCAAGACGGCAATGGCGGGGATGGCACGGCCCTGGGGCTCGCTTGGCGTGGAGGCCGTCATCGGCCAGACCAGATGGCGAACATCGCTGTTTCCCGACAAGAAATCCGGCAGCCTGCTGTTGCCGATCAAGACGGCGGTGCGGGTCCGCGAAGGCCTTCGGGCTGGCGACACGGCCAAGCTGACGATCGAGATGAAGTTATGACAACATTGGTTTTGGCTGAGGGGACACGCTATGCGGCGGCTAAAGCATTTCGGCTACGCGCTTAAGTTCTTGTTTTTATGGATGTCGTTATCGCAAAACCGCTGCGCGCTTTTGCGCGACATGCATTAGCGCCAGGCCCTTGGCAAGCCGGCGGGCGGCTTGTATAGAGCCCGCCACCGTGAATTCCACTCTCCATCACAAGGACGACCCCATGGCGCTCGAACGCACCTTTTCCATGATCAAGCCGGACGCAACCCGGCGCAATCTCACCGGCGCCATCACCCAAATACTTGAAGAAGCCGGCCTGCGCGTCGTCGCCTCGCGCCGGGTGTGGATGAGCCGCCGCGAGGCGGAAGGTTTTTACGCCGTCCACAAGGATCGTCCGTTCTTCGGCGAACTGGTCGAGTCGATGTCGTCGGGCCCAACGGTCGTGCAGGTGCTGGAAGGCGAGAACGCCATTGCCAAGAATCGCGACGTGATGGGTGCCACCAACCCGGCCAACGCCGCCGAAGGCACCATCCGCAAGCTACACGCGCTGTCGATCGGCGAGAATTCGGTGCACGGCTCCGACGCGCCCGAGACCGCCGCGCAGGAGATCAAATACTGGTTCTCGGACACCGAGATCGTCGGCTGAGCCGATAAGTCCATCACCACGTCACATGCAAAAGGCCGGCGCAATGCTGGCCTTTTTTCGTTGCGGCAATCCTGCACCGGACGCCGAAGGCCGGCAACTGACCGAACAGAGCAGGGCCGCTGCCGGCCTCTGGCTCGACGTTACCATCTCTCCCCTGATGGTCAGCGAGCCGACTGGCGGGCCAGCCCAGGTGATCACGAAGTCGTGTTCCAAAAAGATGTAACGCAGCGAGCCTCCGGACCGAACTGACCAATGCGCGCTTGAGGAACGGCGCGCGCAACAACCCAATCGGAGGTAAAATCATGTCGACAAGATCAACCGTGAGTGCGGCCTTTCTGGCCGGCGCCGTTGCCACGGCTCTTGCCTCTTTTGCGGCGGCCGCGCCGCTGTCCGAGGCAGAGGTCAAGGCGGCGATGGATGCCGGCAAGGAGAAGTGCTTTGGTGTCGCCCTGAAGGGGCAGAACGACTGCAAGGCAGGACCCGGCACTACCTGCCAAGGGACCTCGACTGTCGATTATCAGGGCAACGCCTGGAAATTTGTCGACGGCGGCACCTGCACAACGATGGACCTGCCCGGCGACCGCAAGGGCTCGCCCACGGAACTGACCCGCGACATCCCGTCCTAAGCAACGCAAGCTGCCCGGAAAGCGGAGATGAAGATGAACGGACTGGCCCCGGCATCCCGCATATCGAAAACCTCGCGCTTTCCGGCGCACCCGATCGCCGGCCTTGCCGGCACCAGTTTCAAGCACGAGCATCTACACGCGATCCTCGGTGACGGCCCAAGGGACGGCTTCTTCGAGGTCCACGCCGAAAACTACATGGGCGCCGGCGGCCCGCCGCACGATGCGCTGGCCAGGATTCGCCGCGACTATCCCGTTTCGCTGCACGGGGTGTGCATGTCGATCGGCGGACCGCGGCCGCTCGACAAAGTGCATCTCGGCCGTTTCAAGGCGCTCGTCGACCGCTATGAGCCGGCGCTCGTTTCCGAGCATCTCGCCTGGTCGACCCACGACACCACCTATTACAACGACCTGCTTCCCCTGCCCTATACGCCGGCAACGGTTTCGCGCGTGGCGGATCACATCGATGAAATGCAGGAGACGATCGGCCGCCCGATCCTGCTCGAGAACCCCTCGACCTACGTCCTTTTCGCGGAATCGACGATGAGCGAGACGGATTTCATCGGCGCGCTGGTGCAGCGCACCGGTTGCGGCCTGCTACTCGACGTCAACAATGTCTTCGTTTCGGCCACCAATCACGGCTATTCAGCGCTTTCCTACCTCGCGGATTTCCCGCTCGCGGATGTCGGCGAAATCCACTTGGCCGGGCATGCCGAGCAGGAGGATGACGAGGGCGACCTGCTGCTCATCGACAGCCATGACGGTCCGGTCGCCGACCCGGTCTGGAAGCTTTTCGATATCGTCATCGGCCGATGCGGACCGCTGCCGACGCTGATCGAATGGGACAGCAACATTCCCGAGTGGCCCGTGCTCAAGGCGGAGGCCGCCGCGGCCCAAGCGATCCTCGACCATCACGCCGACTGTCACCATTTGTTCGGAAAAGCCCATGCCGCAGGATGAGCTCCAGTCGGGCGATCTTAGCCACCGGTTCGACTATGCCGAGGCATTCACCGCCAGTTTGCTCGATCCTGACCGTGCCCCGCCTGACGCTGTCTCAGGGCCGAACGGGAAGGAAGCGGTCAAACGTTACGCCGTCTACCGCAACAACGTCACGGTCAGCCTGATCGATGCGCTGGCCGCCAGCTTTCCAGCGACGCTGCGCATCACCGGCCCGGACTTCTTTCGGGCGATGGCGCGCTTCCATGTCCGCGAAACGCCACCCACTTCGCCGCTTCTGTTCGAATACGGCCGCGACTTTCCCGACTTCATCGAGCGCTACGACTATGCGCGGCCGATGCCATGGCTGGCTGACGTGGCGCGCTTGGAGCGGGCCTGGCTCGACGCCTATCATGCCGCCGACGCGGAACCACTGGCTTCCGCAGCACTGGCCTCGATCCCGCCCGAACAACTGGCCGATACCGTGCTCGTACCGCACCCGGCAACGCACGCCATGCGTTCGCGCTATCCGGTCGTGACGATCTTCGCGGCAAACCGGAGCGACGGTCCTGTCGGGCGGATCGACCCGAGCGGCCCTGAAGATGCGCTGATCACGCGACCCGGCCTCGAAGTCTTTGTTCGCCACCTGCCGCCCGGCGGCGCGGTTTTTCTGGATCGTCTCATGGCGGGCGAGCCGCTCGGCGCAGCGGCCGCGGCAGCATTTGCGGAGCGTGCCGAATTCGACCTTGCCGCCAACATTGCCGGCCTGCTGCAAGCAGGCGCCTTCACCGCGGCACACCAGCGAGGATCACCATGACGAACCATGGGCAGAACGCCAGCACCGAGCCGCGAGGGATTGCCGCCCTCGTCGAGAGGGTGAATGCCGCCCTTCGCACAAGTGCCACACCGTCGCTGACGCAGCTTGTCCTGCGCTGCGCGCTCGCCGTCCCGTTCTGGCGGTCCGGCATCAACAAATGGGACGGTTTTCTTCAGTTGAACGAGGTGGCCGTGCTGCTTTTCAGCTCGGAACTCAAGCTGCATCTGCCCGGCGGCCCTTACGATTTTCCTGCGCCTGGGCTGGTGGCGTTCGCCTCAGGGTCGGCGGAAATCCTACTGCCAATTCTCCTCGTTCTCGGCCTGGCGACACGACTGGCGGCATTCGGCCTGCTGGTGATGACGCTGGTCATACAGCTCACCGTACCGGACGGCTGGCCGCTGCACATCACCTGGGCGGCGATGGCGCTCGGCATCATGGCGTGGGGACCCGGCCGGATTGCGCTCGATCACTGGATCGGCACTGACAAGGGCTGATCGGGGGGCTGATCGGTTTCCACCGCGCTAGCGGTGACGCGAAGCATCAATTTCGTTTCGGCACGGCCTGCTTCCAGCGGCTTGCGGCCTCGTCGTCGGCCTCCTTGGCGTCGACCCAGCCGCCTTGCGAGCCGTCGGAGTGGTGTTCCTTCTTCCAGAACGGCGCGCGCGATTTCAAATAATCCATCAGGAAGTTCGCCGCCTCGAACGCCGCCTGGCGGTGGGCGGAGGCAGCGACCACCAATACGATGTTCTGACCGGGCGCGATCCTGCCGTGGCGATGGATGGCGGTGAGCCCCTGCAGCGGCCAGCGGTGAACCGCCTCGGCGGCGATGCGGCCGATCTCGGCCTCGGCCATGCCGGGATAATGTTCGAGCTCGAGTGCCGCGAGCCTGCCCGCTTCATCGCGGCAGAGACCTGAGAAAGTCACCACGGCACCGATGTCGGCGCGGCCTTGCGTCATCTTGTCGATCTCGGCGGCGACATCGAAATCCTCCGCCTGGATGCGCACCGTCGGCACCACCGCGCCGGGCATTTCAGCCACCCGTCATCGGCGGGAACAGCGCGATCTCGCGCGCGCCTGATATCTTCTCGCGGTGCTCGACATGTTCCTGGTCGATGGCGACGCGGATCACGTCAGGATATTGCAGCGCGTGCTCGTACTCCTCGCCGCGCGATTTCAGCCAGCGCAGCAGGTCGGCCACCGTCTCGACGCCGGTGGGCAATTCGACGTCCTCTTGCGACTTGCCGATCCGCTCGCGCACCCAGGCGAAATAGATGAGCCTCGTCGACATGCTACTCGTCCATGATGTGCTTGAGGCCGGCGCGGAAATAGTCGTAGCCGGTGTAAAGCGTCACCAGCGCGGCGATCCACAACAGCACAAGCCCGACCTGGGTGGTCAGCGGGAAGATCTTGTCGCCGGCAGGTCCGGCGAGCAGGAAGGCGATGGCGATCATCTGGATGGTGGTCTTCCACTTCGCCAGTTGCGTCACCGGCACCGAAACCTTCAGCGCCGCCAGATATTCGCGCAGGCCCGAGACGAGGATTTCGCGGCACAGGATGATGATCGCTGCCCACAGCGACCAGCCGGCGATGCCGGCATGCCTATCGGTATCGGCCGCCAGCAGCAGCAGGCACGTGGCGACCAGCAACTTGTCGGCGATCGGATCAAGCATCTTGCCGATATTCGAGGTCTGCTGCCAGGCACGCGCCAGATAGCCGTCGAAATAATCGGTGATCGAGGCGAGCAGGAAAATGATCAGCGCCGACCAGCGGGCGAAGTCGCTCGACTTCAGATGGCCTTCGAGAAAAAAACACAGCACAACCAGCGGCACCGCCAGGATGCGGACGTAGGTGAGCATGTTGGGCAGGTTGAATGCGCGCTGGGCCATATTTTTTGGGAACTCTTTCTGCCTGCCTACTCAAATCAGAAGCGAATGTGGGGGGTCAACAGGCGATAGTCGATGGACCAGCCGAAAATAGCAATCCATCAGCTCTCGTGAAAATGGTTGTAGACCAGCTTCGCCACCTGCTCGGAAATGCCGTCGACCTTGACCAAGTCCTCGATCGCGGCGCGGCTGACCGCCTTGGCGGTGCCGAAATGCATGAGCAGCGCGCGCTTGCGGCCGGGTCCGATGCCGCTAATCTCGTCGAGCGGGCTCTTGAGCATCTCTTTTTTGCGGCGGGCGCGGTGCGAGCCGATGGCGAAGCGGTGGACCTCGTCGCGCAGCCGCTGGACGAAATAGAGAACGGGGTCGCGCACGGGGAGCGAAAACGGTGGCTTGCCCCTGACGAAGAAGCGTTCGCGGCCGGCGTCACGGTCCTGGCCCTTGGCGATGCCGATGGCCTGGACACGGTCCTCGATGCCGAGATCAGCGAGGATCTTGCGCACTGCCGTCATCTGGCCCTGGCCGCCATCGATGAGGATGACGTCTGGCCAGGCCGGGAAGCCGGCCGCATCCTCGATACTGTCACCCTGTTCGGCCAGGGTGTCGTCCGCCGCCAGTCCGCTCTGCGGCACTTCGCCATGTTCCTTCTGCAGCCGGGAAAAACGCCGCTCCATCACCTCGCGCATCATGCCGAAATCGTCTCCCGGCGTGATCTCGGTCGAGCGGATATTGAATTTCCGGTACTGGTTCTTCACGAAGCCTTCCGGCCCGGCGACAACCATGGCGCCGACGGCGTTGGTGCCCATGATGTGGGAGTTGTCGTAGACCTCGATGCGCACCGGCGGTTTTTTTAGGCCGAAAGTCTCGGCGAAGCCGGCGAGCAACCGCCCTTGCGTCGAGGTCTCGGCCAGCCGGCGGCCGAGCGCCTCACGAGCATTCTGCAGGGCGTTATCGGTCAGGTCCTTCTTCTCGCCGCGCTGCGGCACCGAGATCGCCACCTTGCGACCCGCGCGGGTGGAGAGCGCCTCAGCCAGCAGTTCCTGGTCCTCGACGCCATGCGACAACAGGATGGAGCGCGGCGTCGGCTTGTCGTCATAGAATTGCGCCAGGAACGAACCAAGCACCTCGGCCGCCTCCAGCGCCGGATCGGCCTTGGGGAAATAGGCGCGGTTGCCCCAGTTCTGGCCGGTGCGGAAGAAGAACACCTGGATGCAGACCTGGCCGCCTTCCTGATGGATGGCGAAGACATCGGCCTCGTCGACGGTCTGCGGGTTGATGCCCTGGTGGCTCTGCACATGCGACAGCGCCGCCAGCCGGTCGCGATAGATGGCGGCACGCTCGAAATCGAGGTTTTCCGCGGCCTGCTGCATGGCGGCGGAGATGTCGGTCTTCACCTTCTGGCTGCGGCCGGACAAGAAGTCCTTCGCCTCGGCGACCAGCCTGGCATAGTCACTATGCGAGATTTCGCCGGTGCAGGGGCCGGCGCAGCGCTTGATCTGGAACAGCAGGCACGGCCGGGTGCGGTTCTCGTAGAAGGAGTCCGTGCAGCTCCTGAGCAGGAAGGCGCGCTGCAGCGAATTGATGGTGCGGCCGACGGCGCCGGCCGAGGCGAAGGGGCCGAAATAGTCGCCCTTGCGCGAGCGCGCGCCACGATGCTTGTAGATGCCGGGCGAGACATGATCGCCGGTCAAAAGGATGTAGGGGAACGACTTGTCGTCCCGCATCAGCACATTGAATCGAGGCCGCAAGCGCTTGATCAGGTTGGCTTCCAGCAGCAGCGCTTCGATCTCGGTGCGGGTGACGACGAACTCCATCGTCGCCGTCTCGCGCACCATTCGGCCGATGCGGCTGGTGTGGAAGCGGCCTTGTGCGTAGTTGGTCACCCGCTTCTTCAGGCTGCGTGCCTTGCCGACATAGAGCACGTCGCCTGTGGCATTCATCATGCGGTAGACGCCTGGCGCGTTGGGCAGCCGTTTGACCAGCGTCTGGATGACCTCGGCGCCAACCATGCCGTCGGCATCGCCGGCATGCGGCGTCCAATCGATGGCCGTGAAGGCGACATCAGCGCCGCCGGAACCGGGAGCTGACGTTTCGACGACCTCCTCCGCCACCTCGTCCTCGAGGTCGACATCGGGGGGCAGGTCGTCGGCGGCGCCGCCACGTTTGTGTTTCTGGTCCATGGGACTCATTCGACAATGCCTGTCACATCCGGAGTCTGCCACGCAAGATGCTGGCCGCCGTCGAGCGCGATCATCTGGCCGGTGACCGAGCTTGCGCCCCAGAGATAGCGGATGGTGGCGCCGAATTCAGGCAATTCCGGGCCGCGCTTCAGGATCAGGCCGTCGACCTGCGCGGCAAAGTCGCTGTCTTGCTGACGCGCGCTCTTCAGCGTCGGGCCGGGACCGATGGCATTGACGCGGATGCGGGGCGCCAGCGCCTGCGCTATCATCTGCGTCTGCGCCCACAATGTCGATTTCGACAGCGCATAGGAGAAATAGCGTGGCGTCGGGCGCCAGACGCGCTGGTCGATCATATTGACGATCAGCCCTTCCTCGCCTTCCGGCAGCGCGCGGGCGAATTGTTGCGCCAAAAATGCAGGTGCCTTCACGTGGATGGCGAAGTGGTCGTCCCAGGCAAGCCAGTCGACATCCTGAACCGTATCGTCCACGAACAGCGAGGCATTGTTGACCAGCAGTGTAACAGGCCCGAGCGCGGCTTCGGCGCGGCCGACCAGGTTCTCGACCGCGGCCATGTCGGTCAGGTCGGCGGCGACCACCGCAGCACGGCCACCCTGGCCAAAATGATCGCCGTTGATCCGCGCGGCCAATGCTTCCGCCTCGGCCCGCGAGCGGTTGCAATGGATGGCGACGGCAAAACCGTTCGCGGCAAGATCCTCGACGATGGCCTTGCCGATCCGCTTGCTCCCGCCCGTCACCAGCGCCGTTCCAGCGGCCTTGCTCATCCTGTCAATCCTCAATGGGACTTCGATTTCAGCCAGCCGGCGAACTATGGCCGGCGAAGCGTTAAATGCCGTTCGGACCTTGGGCAGCATTGTGGCAAAGCGGCCGGATCGGTCTTTCGACTGTGGCCGGGACTCGGCCATCGGACCGCAATATAGGGCTCCGGACCCCTTGCTCCAAGCGGTGTTCAGCGCGGCACGGCAAAGCCTCCTGACACCATCTGTTGCGTTGATGCAACGTCAAAATTCAGCCTCATTCGTGCCAGGTAATGACCCAAGTTCAGGTTCGCTTCAGCCGCATTTCGACACGACATTCGGAACCGTTGAGCGCCAGACCCGTTTTCCCCCCGGCGGGTTGAGGGCGCTTGTGAAAAGCAAGCCAGTGCCTGTGGCTTAAGGAGTAAAGAACAATGCAAGCCAATCTTAAATTTGCGCGACCGCTGGCGGTGGCGTTCGGGCTCTTCGCCCTCGGCGGAACCGCCTATGCTGCTGACGTCATCGCGGAAGAGCCGCCGGCACCCGCCCCGATCGCCGAACTGCCGGTCGCTTCCTGGGCCGGTCCCTATGCCGGTGTGAGCGTCGGCTACGGCTTCAGCGGCCATGCCGATGCCGAGGATATCGGCACTGACGTCGACACCGATGGTTTTGTCGGCGGCGTCTTTGGCGGCTACCAGTGGCAGGCGGAGAACTTCGTCTACGGTGCTGAAGCCGATATCGGCTATAGCGGCATCGAGGGCGACGATGGTGGCGTCGAGGCCAAGGGCGGCTTCGAAGGCTCGCTGCGCGCCCGCCTCGGCTACGCCGTCACCCCGGAAATCCTGCTCTACGGCACCGCCGGTGGCGCGCTCAAGAACCAGGAGATCGAAGCGGCCGGCGTCAGCGACGAACAAACCATGCTCGGCTGGACGGCCGGCGTCGGTACCGACATCAAGATCACCGACAATGTGTTCGGCCGTGTCGAGTATCGCTACACCGACTTCGGCGACGACAACTTTGACGGTATCGGCAAGGTCAAGTCGACCGACAACCGCGTCACCTTCGGCGTCGGTATGAAGTTCTAAAAATCGTCCAAGCCACGACACGAAAAAGCCGGGCCTCGCGCCCGGCTTTTTTATGACCCGTTCTCTGGCTGCCGCTCACGCCGGAATGCAGGGTTTCAGCTCGGGAAACTTCTCGTCAAATCGCGCCGCCCAGCGGATCAGCCGATTGCGACCCTTCTCCCATTTTCCGGCAAAGCGCAGCGAGAGATAGCCAAGGCAGGCGCGCAGCGCCAGCTGGCCGGCGGTGATCTTCTTTGGCAGCTTTGGCGGATTGGCGTTGAGCAGGTCGAGCGCGCTGGCGATCTTCGCCCATTGGCGGTCAAGCCACGGCTGGTAGACCATGTCTTCGGGGCGCGTGCGCCGCTCGTAGACCATCGACAGCGCGCAGTCGCAGATGCCGTCGGCCAGCGCCTCAAGCACTTCCGCCTCGAGGCGCTTGTCGGGATTGCGCGGAAACAACGCGTTCTTCGACAGGCGGTTGAGATGCTGGGTGATGGCACGGCTATCATGGATCGAGCGGCCGTCGTCGAGCACCAGCACCGGGATCTTGCCGAGTGGATTGGCGTCGATCAGCTCAGCCGGTTTGTCTTCGGTTTTTATCGGCACGAGATCGACGGCGATGCCGGCATAATGCGCGGCCATGCGCACTTTGGAACTATAGGGTGACGTGGACGCATAGAGCAGTCTGGGCATGATCGGGTTCCTGTTTGCCGAGTACAGAGCATGGACGCGCATATGACGCTGTAGCACTTTGAATTTGCGTATGATCCATTTCCGCGACACTGTTGGCCGGACATCCCGGCATGATCAACAGCCCACAGGCGGAAAAACCGGGCGCCACGGCGAACGACCGTCCTCTTCCACGATCCCGAGGCAATGAGCGGTACGGTTCAAGCCCAAGAGCATCTGAACAGGTCAGACGGATCCGAAGCCGAGCCAACTCGGTCTTGCACCAAGAATTTCTGTCCGGGCACAGAGAAATACCCCACCGGACTTCGCCGTAGGGCGAAGTCGTGGGAGCTGCGAAAAGCTGTCTTTCCTCCGCCTCTGTTGCTGCCCGAGCACTGGCCCTGCGAGCGAGGCGCCTGTCCGGCACCCGCCCTCAACCGTCCTCAGCACTGTCCTCCGCGAGCGAAGAAACGCGATTACTTCTTGGCCTTCGCCTTCGCGGGCGCTGCCTTCGCCTTCGGCTTGGCCGCCGGCGCTGCTTTCTTCACCGCTACCGAAGAGTTCGCTGCAGCCGCCTTCTTTGCCGGCGCAGCCTTCTTGGCCGGTGCAGTCTTGGCAGGCGCAGTCTTGGCAGGTGCTGCTTTCTTCGCTGCCGGCTTCGCCGCGGCCTTTGCAGCCGGCTTCTTGGCCGGCGCTGCTTTTGCCTTGGCGGGCGCAGCCTTCTTGGCAGGTGAAGTCTTGGCAGGTGCTGCTTTCTTCACTGCCGGTTTTGCCGCGGCCTTCGCGGCCGGCTTCTTGGCCGGCGCTGCTTTTGCCTTGGCCGCGGCGGCCTTCGGCTTGGCAGCAGGTGCTGCTTTCTTCACAGCGGCCGCGGCCTTTGCCGCCACTGCTTTTACTGGTGTTTTCTTTGCCGGTGCCTGCTTTGCCGGTGATTTGGATGCCGGCGCTTTGGATGACTGTTTAGCCATATCATGCCCCTTAGTTGTGCCGACGGCCGTTAATGACCCGGCGCGTAATGCATATCTGACTCGCGCTTGTCTAGCCAGCGAAGCATCAGCATGATTTTTTCAGTTTAAGTTTTGGTTACAGGCGACACACGCTCGTGCCGATTTTGCAAAATGCCGGTGCTGCTCTTCGAGCTTTGCCGAGCGTTTGCGACAGACATTCTGCGCGCTTTGCCGGAACCAATCCCACTTCAAGGCGCTGAAGGTTAGCAAGCCTTTCTTGTTCGTTGATCGTCGACAGACAACACCATGACGGGCTGCTTCATCGATCTTATCTTCTCGTTCTACCAGGCGATCTACACTGCTGCAAAAGCAAAGCGCGGCCCGTTCCGCCGTGACTTGTGCGTGGTTGACAGATTACTCTACTTGGCAGAGTATTCTGAATCATTGGGAAGAGCGCATGTCATTTCGCGCAATATCGGGCGGCGCTGTCCCAGATCAGTGAGACTGAACGCCGGACACCACAGCAGGCCCGATAATGGCTGCCGACGAAATCATCCACCAGAGCGTGCGGCTCAGGATCATGGCGGCGCTGAATTCTCTGGGACGGCGCGAAGCGCTGGAATTCACCCGATTGAAGCTCATCGTCAATGCGACCGACGGCAATCTCGGCGCGCATATCGATACGCTTGCCACGGCGGGCTATGTCGATGTCGAAAAGCTGTTTGTCGGACGTCGACCGCAGACCCGGGTCAAGGCGACGTCAATCGGACGGCGCGCCTTTCGCGGTCACGCCGCCTTCCTTCGCGCCATCCTCGATGAGGCGGAGCAGCCCGGCAAACGCGTTCAGCGCAGGACGCGGCAGCGGCCGTTGTAGACCATCCAGCGGTCGAAACCCGCGACGCAGAATTCGACATTATCGCCGATCGAGGCAAAGCCCTGCCCTTCCTCGATCAGATACCAGATGCTGCGGGCGTGGCCGTCGGACAGGCTGACCGTGGCGCCGCAATAGCGGCGGCCGATCGGCCAGGTTTCGTTGGCCGGCAGATAGCGATTCTGGTGGATGCCCTGGAAATCGACAATCTCGACGTTGGGCAGATTCGGCACGTGGTGCACCTGGTAGGAGAAGCGGCTGGTGATCTTGTTCAGCACCCAGGCCTCACCGCAAACGCCGCTGTCTTCTTCGGTATAGACGGCAAGGTCGGCCGCCTTTGCTGCCTGGGTGACGGCAAGCGACGTGCCGAGCGGCGTGCAAAGCGCTATCAGTGCGGCAAGGGCGGATTGGGCGAAGCGAGTCATGGCAGCCTCTTATGGTCGACTGCGCGCACTGTGCGGATTCGCTTGCGCGCGGTCAAGCGGTTGTAGCGACAATGGTTTCCTAGTTCGAAATCGCCTTAAACCAGGACAGGCGCGCGGATAGCTCTGCCGCCCTACGCCGCCAGCCATTCCAGCGTCCAATGCGCCGGTTTTTCAATGACAAGCAAATTGTGCAAAGCTGGCAGCAGCGTGCGCAATTCGCCTTCCAGCGTGAACGGCGGGTTGACCACCACCATGCCGCTGCCGTCAAGGCTGGGCTCGGCCGATGGCGGCCTGATCTCGAAGCCGATGTCGAGCAGCTTAGGGACACCTGACTGCGCCAGCGCCTTGCGGAAGGCGGCGACCGCCTTGCGGTCCTTGACCGGATACCACAACGCATAGACGCCGCCGGGCCAGCGCTTGTGGGCTTTGCGCAGCCCGTCGACGAGGCGGTCGAATTCGCCCTCCTCCTCGAAGGGCGGATCGACCAGCACGAGGCCGCGCTTTTCCTTCGGCGGCAGATGCGCGCCGAGTGCCAGCCAGCCGTCGAGCTCGATCACCCGGGTCTGGAAATCGCCTTGAAACAGCGCCCTCAGCTTTGCCGCGTCCTGGCGATGCAATTCGATCGCCGACATCCGGTCCTGCTTGCGCATGAGATGACGCGCGATCAGCGGCGAGCCCGGATATTTCTTCACGCCGCCTTCAGGATTGAGCGAACGAACGGCCTCCAGATAAGGCGCCAGCAGCGCTGCCGCTGGTGCGTCGAGCGGGGCATCGACAAGCCGGCCGATGCCGCCTTGCCATTCGCCGGTTTTTTGCGCTTCAGTCGACGACAGGTCGTAGCGGCCGATGCCGGCATGGGTGTCGATGACGCGAAAGGCCTTGTCCTTCTGCTTCAGATATTCGACGAGCCGGCTCAGCACGACATGCTTGACGACATCGGCGAAGTTTCCGGCGTGATAGGCGTGGCGGTAATTCACGACCTAGTTCGAGCCCCTGCCCCAGCGCGGCGGTGGCGGCTGCGAGCTCGGATCTTGCCGCCGGCGGCCGCCGTAACGAAACGCCAGCACCAGCCCGATCAGGCCGACAGCCATCAGCGAGAAGCCGACCGGCTGCGCCCGTTGATCGACCTCGCCAACGCCGGAACGCAGCACAAGGTCCACCGCCCGCATCTCGATGCCTTCGGCGTCGCCCGGGCCGATGGTGAAGAGGTACGGGCCGGGGCTGACCTTCGCGATCAGGCCGGCTTCGTCGCGAAAGATCTTGTCCGGCAGTTGCGGGCTGACCTGGCGCGGATTTTCCGAATGGTTGAATTGCAGTGTCGAGGCGAGCACCGTCCTGCCGCCGGTGGCGGCGGTCAGCGTCAGCACGGTGCGTTGTTGCGAGACGACGATGCGTTCGGTTCTCGCGGTGAGGTCGACCAGCACCCGCACCGGCGCGTCGCGAGCGTCCAGCGGCACCGTCACCGGCATGAACCGGCCCTGTTCGTAGACCCGCCAGGTGCCGATCTCATGGCCGGAGAAATTGGTCATCGCCCAGGGATAGACGATGCCGATGCCGATGCCGGCGAGCAGGATCAGAAGAAACAGAAAGCGCATGCGCTCGACTACCTTGCCCGGATATTAGCATTAGCACCGCCGCGGGCGCCTTCCATTCGTCCCAGAGCCATGTCGAGGCCGAGATCAAATGTCGTATCGAATTCGGCGGTGCCAAGATAGACGGCGCCAAGAAAGACAATAGCATCGGACCCAAAGGTGAGAACCGGTTTTGGCAGAATCCGAATGATCTGGGCGCCCGATGAGGAGGATCAGCCCTTCCCCGTTCAGAGGCTCGTTTCCAATGCGCGCATTCCAGTCTCGTCGAACAAATGCAGATGTTGCGGCGGGAAAGCCACCGTCACCGTCGGGCCAGCCGTCAACGCCGCCCTGTCCAGCGTGAAGACGTTGAACGGCAGGCCATGCAGGCCGAGATGCAGGATGATGCCGAAGCCGGTCGGCTCGATCAGGTCGACCGTCGCCCTCAGGCTGCTCTCCGAGCCCGGCGACATCTCGACATGCTCCGGCCGGATACCGAGCGTCACCGGCGCGCCTTCCTCCAGTTGATAACCAGATGAAAGCCCGATCAGCGTTCCGTCAGGCAGTCGTGCGCCGGCCGTGCCTGCGCCGACCTCATAGCGCGCCGACAGAAAATTCATGGCCGGGGATCCGATGAAGCCGGCCACGAACAGATTGGCAGGGCGGTCGTAAAGCTCCAGCGGGCTGCCGACCTGCTGCACCACGCCCTCATGCATGGCGACGATCCGGTCGGCCAGTGTCATTGCCTCGATCTGGTCGTGGGTGACATAGATCGAGGTCGCGCCGAGGTCGCGGTGCAGCTTCTTGATCTCTGCCCGCATCTGCTCGCGCAAGCGCGCGTCGAGATTGGACAGCGGCTCGTCGAACAGGAATGCCTTGGGCTGCCGCACGATCGCGCGGCCCATCGCCACGCGCTGGCGCTGACCGCCCGACAGTGCCTTCGGCCGCCGCGCAAGCAGCGGCTGCAGCTCGAGCTTCCTGGCTGCGTTGCTGACGGCAGCCGTGATCTTCTCGCGGGCAGCCTTGCGGATGCGCAGGCCGTAGCTCATGTTCTCGGCGACATTCATGTGCGGATAGAGCGCGTAGGATTGGAACACCATTGCGATGTCGCGGTCCTTGGGCGCCCGCTCATTGACGCGCATGCCGTCGATCCGGATCTCACCTTCGGTCACCTCCTCGAGCCCGGCGATCATGCGCAGCAGCGTGCTCTTGCCGCAGCCCGACGGCCCCACCAGCACCACGAACTCGCCGTTCTCTATCGACAGGTCGACGCCGTGCAGCACGGAGACGATGCCGAAGTTCTTGCGGACGTTGCGGATGTCGATCGATGCCATGAAACCTCGCTCAGCCCTTGACCGCGCCGGCCGTCAGGCCCTGGACCAGATAGCGCTGGATGAACAGGAAGAAGAGGCAGGCCGGGATCAGCGCCAGCACGCCGGCCGCCATCATCTGCCCGAAATCGACCGAAAACTTCGACACGAAGGTGAGCAGACCTACCGGAAACGTGGCGGCGCTGTTGCCCGAAATCAGCATCAGCGCGAACAGCAGTTCGCTCCATGCGGCGGTGAATACAAAACCCAGCGTCGCCGCGATGCCGGGCAGCGTCAGCGGCAGGACGATCTGGCGAAACGCCATGAACTGCGTGGCGCCATCGATCTTGGCCGCCTCCTCCAACTCCTTGGGAATGCCGTCGAAAAACGACTGCATCAGGAACGTTGCAAAGGGGATGTTGAAGGCAGTGTAGACGACCACCAGCCCGGTCAGGCTGTTGGTCAGCCCGAGCGGCGAGAGCATCTTGAAGATCGGCGCGACCAGCATCACCAACGGAAACATCTGGGTGAGCAGCATCAGCGCGACCAGCCAGTATTTGCCGCGGAAGGTGAAACGCGACAGCGCATAGCCGGAGAGAGACGCGAGCAGCGTCACGATCACCGCAGTCGCACCGGCAACGATCAGGCTGTTCCTGAAGAAGACCGGGAATGCGCTGTGGGCGAGCACGAAGCGGAAATGTTCAAAGCTCATCCGCGACGGCCACATGCGCACGCCCTCGGAATAGAGCAGGTCGTTCGGCGTGACCGATACTTTCAACAGCCAGAACAGCGGGAACAGTGCAAAGACGACGTAGCAAAGGATCGCCAGGCGGTGCAGCGCGGTGCCGAAGGTCGAATAGTTGTTCATCTGGTCATCCCGATCAGGCCCGATCCATCAGGACTTGCCGCAGCATGACGATCAGCATCGAATAGGCGAGCAACAGGACGAGCAGCACCAGCGCAATGGCCGAGGCATAGCCGAAATCCAGGGCCCTGAACGCTTGCGTGAAGATGTAGCTCGCGACGATCTGCGTGCGGTCGGCAGGCCCGCCGCTGGTCATGACGATGATCAGGTCGGCGAAGTTCGAGATCCACACGGTGCGCAACAGCACGGTGATCGCAATGGTCGGCGCAAGGAATGGCAAGGTGATCGACGTGAACCGCCTGAATGCTCCGGCGCCGTCGATCGCCGCCGCCTCGTAGAGGTCGCGCGGAATGGCCTGGAGCGCGGCCAGCAGCGTGATGGCGAAGAAGGGAATGCCCCACCAGACGTTGGCGATGATCGGTCCCCACATGGCAAGCTGCGGATTGGAAAGGATGTTGGCCGGCTCATTCATGAGGCCGAGCGCATAAAGCCAATGCGGCAGCGGTCCGATGACGGGGTTGAACAGCCACGCCCAGTTGAGCCCGGTGAGGAAAGTCGGCACCGCCCAGGGCAGGAACACCAGCGCCTGCGCGATGGCGCGGCCGGCAAAAGGCCGGTCGAGCAACAGCGCCAGGATCAGGCCGAACACGAATTGCAGCAAGACGGACGCGCCGGTCCACCACAGCGTGTTGCGCAGCGCGCGGTAAAAATTGTCATCGTCATAAAGGGTGCGAAAATGATCGAGCCCGACATAGCCGCCAGAGAAGGGATTGAGCAAGTGCACGTCGCGGAAGGCGTAAGACAGGCCCAGCACCAGCGGCGCCAGCATGATGGTGACGATCAGAATCAGCGCCGGGGCGGTGTAAAGATATGGCTCGGCCTGGCGCGTGATCCGGTCGACCAGCGACCGGCGGCGAGTTTCCGGGAACCCGGCGGTGGCGTCAAAAACCATCAGCTAACGCTTTCTCTCCAATTGGCCATCCTTCCAATCGACCATCCTTCCAATCGACCATGGATGAGAGCTATCGGAGCCACCCGCGATGGGCGGCTCCGATGCTCGAGGTCCGCCGTTTACTTCTTGGCCAGGTATTTCTGCTGCGCCTTGGTCAGATAGTCGGCCCACTGGTTGGCCATTTCCTCAGGCGTGATATCGCCGAGCAACGCCTGTTGACTGGTCTTGATGACCATCGAGTCCTTGAAGAAGGCGAACTCCTCGAGATAGGTCGGCATGACCGTTGGCACTGCATCCTTGTCCTCGAGTTCGGCGAACCAGCCCTTGAATTGCTCGCTTGCGTAGAAGGGATCCTTTTCGGCCGACTTGTGGACCGACAGCGCTCCGGTGCGTTTGTTCCACTCGACATTGCCCTCGGGCCCTTCGAGCGTTTCGATCAGCTTCCAGGAGAGGTCCTTGTTCTGGCTGGCCGCCATCATCGACCAACCGGCATAGCCGATGGTCGGGAACGTCTTGCCGCTCGGCCCCTTCGGCATTGTCGTGACACCGTAGTCTTCCGGCTTCATCCGCTCGGCTATCGCGATCAGCGCGTCTGGATCCTGATCAAGCATTGCGCAGGTGCCGGTGTAGAAACCGGCGACGATTTCGTTAAAACCCCAGTTGACGCTGTCCTTCGGCGCCAATCCCTTCTTGTAGAGATCGACGACCCAGGTCAGTCCCTTGACCCAGCCTTCGCTGTTCATCGTCGAGGTGCCGTCCTCATTGAAGAACTTGTTGGAGCCGGCCATGGTTGCGCCGAACATGATCCAGCCGTTGAGGCCACCCGGCCCGCCGCGCAGGCAGTAGCCATATTTGCCTGGAAGCTTGGATACTTTCTCCGACGCCGCCACGAACTCGTCCATCGTCTTGGGCGGCTCGGTGACACCGGCCTCCTTGAACAACTTCTTGTTGTAGAACATCGCCCGGAGATAGAAACCGTAGGGCAGCATGTAGGCGGTGTTGTTCACGTCGCGGCCGAGTTCGAGCGCGCGATCGGTGAGGCCCGAAGTGTGCTCCCATTTGGCAAGATAGGGTTCGAGGCTTTCGAGAAGGCCGTTGTTGGCATAGAGCGACAGCCAGGTGTCCGGCATCTCCATGACGTCGGGGATTTCGCCGGCAGACACCATGGTCGCGAATTTCTGAAACGCTTCGCCCCAGGGCAGTGAGATCACCTCGACCTTCGTGCCCGGGTTGGCCGCCTCGAATTTGGCGACGATCGACTTCAGGGTTTCGGTGCGCTCGGGGCTGGTGATCACCTCCACGAGCTTCAGCGTCGTGTCGGCGAGTGCAGCACCCGACATCAGTACGGTGGCGAATGCGGCGATAAGAAGCTTCTTCATTTTCCGTTCCCTTCTTGTCTGGTTGCTTCAGGTCTTTTCTTCGGAAGCGGCGTCGATCGCCGTTTCCAGGTCACTCCACAGCGCCTCGGTTCCCTCGAGGCCGACATGGAGACGCACTGACCGCGGATGGACGCCGAACGCCATCGCGGAATTGGGTTGGGCCTTCTGCTGCAGCACGACCTCGCCGGGCACGATGAGGCTTTCGTGGCCGCCCCACGACACGCCCAGCTTGAACAGCTTGAGGCGGTCGGCAAAGGTGCGGATGTCGATGCCGTCGCGGAAGACAAATGAGAACAGGCCCGACGTGCCGGTGAGCCCCGCGGGAAGCAGGTTGGCCAACCCTGGATGGCAGACCCTCTCGACGATTCGATGATCCCGCAGGCGCCGTGCGATTTCGAGGCCGGAGGCCTGATGAGCGCGCATCCGGATCGGCAGTGTGCGCAAGCCGCGAATCAAGAGCCAGGCATCGAATGGCGACAGCTTGCCGCCGAGATAGGGATAGGCTTCGCCGCGGATGCGGCCGATCAATTCCTTGGAGCCGGCGACGACGCCGGCCACCACATCGCTGTGGCCGCCCAGATACTTGGATGCGGAGTGGACCACAACGTCGACACCGAGCGACAGCGGCCGCTGAAAGACAGGGCTGGCCCAGCTGTTATCGATGATGGTCGGGATGCCGCGGGACTTTGCCAGCGCAGCAAGCGCACCGATGTCATGGGTTTCCATGACCCAACTGGTCGGGCTTTCCATATAGAACAGCCTGGCGCCAGGCAGGGCGCTCGCGACAGCTGCCTCGTCGCGCCCGTCGACATAGGTCACCTCGATGCGCATGCGCGCGAGCAACGTCCCGAACAGTCTGAACGCGTCCGGGTAGATATGCCTGACCGCGACAATGCGGTCGCCCGGTTCGACGAAGCTCAGCACTGCCGATGAGATGGCGGACATGCCGCTTGCAAAACCGATCGCGTCCTCGGCGCCCTCCAGCTTTGCCAGCATTTCCTCAAACATGCGCACGGTCGGGTTCAACCCTCGCGTGTAGGTCGGCCGCACTTTTTCGCCGCGGTACGTCTCGAGCATCTCGTCATAATTCGGGAAGGTGAAGAGCGAGGTCTGCACGATCGGCGGGACGACGGCATCGAAGGCATTGCCCTCGTCATGGGCGGCGATCAGCGAGGCCTGGTCGAAAAAATCCGGGCCATTCATTTCGACATTTCCTCGATATCCTCTTCCACGATCTCGAGGATCTTCAGCGTTTTTCCGCGCGCCAGCTCCGCGTCCCCGGCGACGATGGCATCGAACAGCTCACGGTGATACGGGAACGATCGCCGCGCGAAATCCTGCCGGTCGAAAGGATGATCCCAGAAGCGCTCGAACGCTTCGCGCATCTGCCCCAGCAGCTGCCGGAAAAGCGGATTGTGCGTGGCATCGTAGACCGCCAGGTGAAAGGCCAGGTCTTCAGGCCCCGACGTGCCGGTGGCGAGATGGACGCGCTCCATCTCGATGAGTTTTTCCTCGATCGTCCGCAGATCATCGACTGTCCGCCGCCGCGCCGCAACCATGCTTGCCTCGGCCTCGATGCCGCGGCGCACCTCCAGCGTGTGCAGGAGACCGTCGCGCAGCTCTGCCGTATTGAGCGACAGCGGCAAATGGATCGTGCCGGCGGATATCGGCTTGAGCAGATAGGTGCCGCTGCCTTTGCGGGTTTCGGTGACGCCGAGCGCTTCGAAACGCCCCATCGCCTCGCGAATCGTCGAACGCCCCACGGAAAGCGCGGCCATCAATTCGCGTTCGGTCGGAAGCCGGTCACCGCTCTTTAGCGCAGCCCGCTCGACATAGTCAGCCAGCGCTTCCATCACCTGCTTGCCGCGGTCCAATGGCGGCAGCGTGGCGATTGCCACGCGCGTGGCAGGTGCCCCGGGCAGTTCGCGCGCTCGCATGGGTACCTATGCCCAAAATTGGTCTGACATCTTAGCAGTTTTGCGCGCCGCCGGACTTTCGTCAAGTGGCCTGGGCAGTGTCTCAGTTTGCATTTCGGCTCACACCCATTGCGGAACCTTGGACGTTGCCGCAAAGGGCGTCTTCTGCGACCTTGCAAAAATCAGCTGCAAAACTGTGATTTTTAATCGGGGTTTTGCGACAGTCGCTCTCAGCCAAAGCTACCGCTCAGCCTCATCTTGGAGAGAGGCCATCGAGCAGGAAGCCGAGGCCTTTCCGGAAAGCGCCGTCCCAATCATTGTCCAACAGCAGACGAGAGCGTTCGATTGTCGGATAGCGTTCGCTGAGACGTGTAAGGCGCTGGTGCCCGGCGGCCCTGTCGTCGTCCGAGAGGTCGAAGCTCGCCCGGGTGATGGTGGCGCCCATCACATAATTCCAGAGCGACCATATCGCAACGTTCACATCTGCCTCCGCAACCCCGGCTCTGGATAAGGTCTTGCTCAGCAGTTCCAAGCGACTGAGGATGTTCGGGCCGAGCGCTCGGCGCGGCAACAGCGATGCCGACCAAGGGTGGCGCAGCATGCTGGCGCGCCAGTCTTCGAGCATATGAACGACTTCACCGCGCCAGTCTTGAGCTATTTGCGGCGGTCCGCGATATTCGAGCACCGAATCGAGCGCCAGATCAAAGACATCCTCTTTGTTGTCGACGTGCCAATATAGGCTCATCACGCCCGAACCGAGGCGATCGGCCAGCCGACGCATCGTCAATCCGTCGACTCCCTGGGCGTCCAGCAGTTCCACCGCGGTCGCCACGATACGTTCCCGAGAGAGCGGCGGTTCACTGCGTGGCTCATGCACGGGCTGGAGCCCCTCAGTTATCCGCCGAGGCCGTTTGCCCTGGGCGCCGCTACGTTTGGCTGCCATCCGTCTTCCTCGCTGTCGAGAACGTCGATTTTGACCGGCAACGCGATGAATGTCGATCTTGCACGATTGCCTCGTACGACGTACTATATGCCGACTCGTACCGTGTACGAGCCTCAGTCGCGAATGGGTTAAAGTTCACATGCCGGCTGCGAGGGCACGTTCCTCGCAGAGCCAAGAGAAAATCATGTCACGCGCAATCAAGCATCTGCTTATCGAAGGGCTAATCATCATGACCATGGGAGTTCCCACTGCCACGACAGCCAATGAGACTGATCTCAAGCTGACCATCGTCAATCCACAAAACCTCTACGACCCGTCGCCGAATGGCTACAGCACGGCGGTGATCACGCCGCGCGGAGCGCGGGTGGCCTATATCTCCGGACAGGGCGGGCAAGACAGCACGGGAGCCTTGTCGCCCGATTTCGCCGTTCAGGTTGAGCACGCCTACACAAATTTGCGCACCGCCCTCAATGCGCTCGGTGCGAGGCCGGATCAGGTCGCCAAGCTCACTGTCTTCGTGGTCGATCACGATATGTCCAAGCTTGAGGTGTTGACCAAGAACGTCAGAAAAATGTTCGGTGAAGCGCTGCCGGCGCAGACCCTGATTCCCGTTCCCAAGCTTGCAATTGACCCGATGCTCTTCGAGGTGGAAGCCGTCGTCATTCTGGAATAGTGGTGCCGGTCGCCTTTCGCATTGTTCTGAGCTTTGCGATAGTTTTACCCTGCATTCGGTCAATGGTTTGCCTGTCGCAAATGTCTCTCACGAAATGGGCGTTCGCGAACGATGGAGCCGATTGGGATGGTATTGGATGGCGTACGTGCGTTGCTATTCGACGTGTTCGGCACTGTCGTTGATTGGCGCAGCGGCGTGGCTCGCGAAGCTGAGCCGTTCCTGAAGCGGCATGGAGCAGGATCCGCTACTCCTACCGCTTTCGCTGATGCGTGGCGCCGCCGTTACTCCCCAGCGATGGAGGAGGTGCGCAGCGGCCGGCGGCCCTTTACACGGCTCGATGTGCTGCATCGGGAGAATCTGGCAGCCGTTTTGCCGGAATTCGGGATCGACCCGGCTTCGGTGCCAGCGTCCGAGTTGGACGAACTGAGCCTGGCGTGGCACCGATTGGAGCCATGGCCGGACGTGGTGGCCGGCCTGACACGGCTCAAGGCCCGCTATATCATCGCGCCGCTCTCGAACGGCAATATCGTCCTCATGCTCAACATGGCGAAGCGTAGTCGCATCCCCTGGGATGCGATCCTCGGCGCCGAAGTCGTTCAAGCCTACAAGCCTGCGCCGGAAGCCTATCTTCGCACCGTTGACGTGCTGGCAATGAAGCCGGATGAGATCTGTCTTGTGGCCGCCCACAATGGCGACCTTGCAGCGGCTCGGGCATGCGGATTGCGAACAGCCTTTGTCCTGCGTCCGACCGAGCACGGGTTGGCGCAGACCACGGATCTGCACCCTGATCAAGCCTGGGACCTGGTGGTCAGCGACTTCATTGACTTGGCTGAGCGGCTTCGATTGTAGCGCGGTCTCAACGAGCCGCGGGACCAAGCCACAATCCTGGGTTGTTGACGGCCAAGGCGGCAGGCTTTGCTACGCCCTGCGTTCCCAGCGCCGGTCCCGCCTTCACCGAGCGACTGCCAGAATCCCGAGCACCGACGCGACGGTGGCGAGCAGGATTCGAACGTTGTGGACCATGAGCCAGGTGTCTAGCCGGGCGGGCACCTGATCCAGGGGGATCGACTTGGTGGCGAATTGCGCGTTGGTCGGAAGGAACCAGGCCATGGTGAGAACCAGAACGGCAGCGATACAGGCGATCGCCCCGATCCACAGTCCACGTATTCCTGCCTCGCTCCAGCCGAGCCCGATCGAACCGATCAGGCCGATGAGGGTCGGAACGACAACAAGCGGGATCGCCCTTAAGATGAACCGGTCGTTCTGGCTAAACCAGTCGAGGAATTCGGCAGCCGGAAGGCTCTTCCAATAGCCGCCCAACGTTACGCCGATCGTCAGCATCACGCCGGCGAACATCGCCGAACCCGAGATAGCGAGAATGTTGAATAGGAGTCGCAACGGAATCTCTCCTGCCTTTGTTTTCTTCGATTTTGATCACTTCGAGTTCTTGCTGAGCCAACGCCTACGCGAGGCAGACGCCCGCCACGCCGACTTTTTGAAACAGGTGCGGGGAAGCGACCGCCGAAGCCGGATAGACTGAGAGTTTCGCCCTGAACTCCGGGTTCATGAATGCAGTCCGGAAGTCTGCTGTCGATCCCCAGACGGCATAGTTCAGATAGGTAGGGCTCTCGCCGACCGCGCGGTGAAGCTGGGTCGAGATGAAACCCGGCTGCTGTTTCATGAACAGCGCATCGTCCTGCCAGGCTCGGAGAAAGGTCTGTTCGTCCGGCTTGTCGAGCGTGAACAGGTTCACGAGCACGATGGAAGCAGCATCGATTGCGATCTGACGTTCGATAGGGAATGCAGGGTCCAGTGGGCGCATAAGAGACATGATGGGTTCCTTTTCATTTTGGTTGTGCGATGTCGATCTGGTATGGTGCACACATACCTGTTTGACATCATAATGTCAATATCATCCTATGGTGACCAATGAACGAAACGACGAAGACCCCTAACCGGACCCTGGCGGGTGAAGCCTTGACCGATCTCATTCTTGGCCTGTTCAGGGTCAATAACCTGACTTTGACGTGGGGCGATCGGCTCGTGGCTCCGCTTGGGCTGACCAGCGCCCGCTGGCAGATCCTCGGCGCCATTGTCGCAGCCGAACGCCCGCAGCCGGTCGCGTGGCTCGCACGCGATCTCGGCGCCAACCGCCAGAACGTGCAGCGCATCGTCAACGATTTGGCGAAGGAAGGGCTCGTCAGGTTCGAACCCAATCCGCATCACCGCCGTGCGCAGCTTGTCGTGCTGACCGACAAGGGACAGCAGACCTATGACGCCGCGATCGGTTTGTACGACCCACGTGTCAACAGGCTCGCGGAGGGTTTTCCCATCGAAGACCTTGAAACGGCCGGCCGTGTCATGAAGGCGCTGCGGAAGAAATTCGAAGGAGAAGAAAATACTGAAGAGCAGAGCTGATCGCTACGCACGATGGCGATCTCAATTTATTGGCTGAGCGCCAATCTGATTCTGACTCTGCCAGGCTCCGGCTTCCAGGCAGCGAGGGCTATGGCTCCGGCCACCAAGGTCGGTTTTATCCGTGCGTCGTCTGATGGCGGCGGTTCGATCTGAAGCCGCTTCCTGTCAAGCGATCGCCTAGGTGGCATGAGCGCATCGCACGCTGGGTACATGTTCCCTTCTACGTCGCCATTCTGGGTGTGGCTGCCAGCGGTATCGAGACAGCCAAAGCGGCAGCTTTACGCTTTGCGTTCCCAGCGCCGGTCTGACGTCTGCTGCCAGTAGGTGACTGCGTGGCCGGCTTCCTTCATCGTCTTCCAGTGCGTGCGCGCCGCCTCCATCTGGGCCGCATCGTGGCCGTCGAACAGGAACACGGCGCGCTCATAACCGGTAAGCTCCGGCGGCACCGCGCCGTCGACCAGGAAACGTATCTGCGCCTCGTTCGGATTGTCATGGCCCGTTGTCAAAAGGATCGGCTGCTCGGCCAGAAAGGATTCGCGGTCCGTCGCATGCGCCAGGAAGGAATCGTCCCTAAAAGTCCAAAGATGCTGGTCCAGCGCGTCGCGCCGCTCCTCGGTGCCGGTCTGTACCACGGCGCGCCAACCGCGATCGACACTGCGCTCGAGCAGTCCGGGCAGCGCATCCTCCAGAGTCAATTCGGTCAGGTGATAGAACAGGACGTCGGCCATGATAGCGCCTTGAAAGGCCTCACTCCTCGTAGTTGTCGCGCACCAGCCGGTCGAGCAGCCTGACGCCGAAGCCTGAGGCCCATGACTGGTTGATCTCGCTGGACGGCGCGCCCATCGCGGTGCCGGCGATGTCGAGATGCGCCCAGGGTGTATCCCTGACGAAGCGCTGCAGGAACTGCGCCGCGATGATGGCGCCGCCATAGCGGCCGCCGATGTTCTTCATGTCGGCATTTTTCGAATCGATCAGCTTGTCGTATTCGGTGCCGAGCGGCATCCGCCACACTCGTTCCTGCGTCGCCTGCCCGGCGCTCGTCAGCCTGTTCGCCAATTCGTCATTGTTGGAGAACAGCCCGGCATAGTGCTGGCCGAGCGCGACCATGGTGGCGCCGGTCAGCGTCGCCAGATTGACCATGAATTTCGGCTGGAAGCGATCGCTACAGTACCACAGCGCATCGGCCAGGACGAGGCGGCCCTCGGCGTCGGTGTTGAGCACCTCGATCGTCTGGCCCGACATCGAAGTGACGATGTCGCCGGGGCGCTGCGCATGGCCGTCGACGGCATTTTCCACCAGCCCGATTATGCCGACGACATTGGCCTTGGCCTTGCGCGCGGCCAGCGCGTGCATCAGCCCGGTCACCGCGGCCGCGCCGCCCATGTCGCCCTTCATGTCCTCCATGCCGGAGGCCGTCTTTATCGAATTGCCGCCGGTGTCGAAAGTGACGCCTTTGCCGACGAAGGCAATCGGGCTGTCCTTGGCCTTGCCGCCGTTCCACCGCATGACGGCCAGGCGCGCCCCACGCGGCGAGCCTTGTGCGACGCCGAGCAGCGCGCCCATGCCGAGCTTCTTCATGTCCTTCTCGACCAGGATCTCGACCGAGACGCCGAGCCCTTCCAACTCGTTGACGCGCGCGGCGAATTCCACCGGCCCCAGTATATTGGCCGGTTCGTTGACCAGATCGCGCGCCAGGAGCACGCCGTCGATCACCGCCACCTCGTCGGCGAAGGTCTTTTTCGCCGCCGCCGGGTCGGCGGTGTGGATGGTCACCTTGACCGGCTTTTTGGGCTCGGCCTTGTTGCCGTCGCGCTGGCCGTCGCCATTGTCCTTTTTCGTCTTGTACTTGTCGAAAGCATAGCTGCGCAGGAGAATGCCCGCGGCAATCTGTGCCGCTTGCCTGCCGCCGACGTCAGCACCCGGCAGATCGAGCATGACCGCCACCTCCGTCGCCTTACGCAAGGATGCAGCGATGGTGCCGCCAAGCTTGAGCCAGGCATAGTCGTCGAGCCCCGAGACCTTGCCGGCGCCGACCGCCACCAGCCGGTCGAGCGATGTGCCCTCCGGCGCCAACACTTCAACCATGCCGGCGAACTTGCCGGAAAAGTCGGCCACCGGAAACGCCCGCTCCAGGGTCTTTGCCGGATCGCAAGCCTTTGCCGCGTCGCCGAGACCGCCATCGTTGGCCGCCAGCACGAAAACGCTGCCTTTTTTGGGCACTGCGAACTTGGCAAAGGCGATCGAAGGTCTCGAAGTCATCATGTCCTGCTTTCGGGAACGGCGTTGGGTTTTCGGGAGAGTGCCTTGACGAAACTAGATATTTGGCCGTTTCCGACCGGAAGCACCACCCCCCATTTTCCCCGCCGCGCCGGCGCCGATCACGATCGCGGCGTGAAAAATCGATTCCTGGCCGGTTTGGCTGCGCAATTCTGTCACTTCTGCTTTCACGGCTGTACCTGTCGCAGCCACGGCGGCCATGTCAGTGATCGGCGCGACATTTGGTCGTTTTCCGGCATTTGGCAAGACTTTGCCGGAATCCAATCCCATATGGCAGATGGAATCGATGGCGATTCGTCGCGGCACGGCCCCGCTTTACTGCCGCAACCTGTTGTTAACCATTGATGTTCGCCCTTTCTTATCCAATGCCGCCGACACTCCGGCCACCGGGAATAACGATGTGGGACGGGAACCCGATCGAACCGCCAACGGACCGGTTGTACAGGCGTCGCCGGGCGACTACCTTGTCTGGAGGCATGATGCCGTTCGGCAAAATCGAGAAAAGCCTTCATGAAGGTCGTTGAACGCTACATCATGCGTCGTGCGTTGGCGGTCTTCCTCGCAGCGCTCATCTGGACGCTGGCGATCGTGTGGACGACGCAGGTGCTCGCCCGCATCGATCTCGTGACCGACAGCGGGCAGTCGGCGCTGACCTTCTTCGAGGTCGCTGCGCTGATCATTCCGTCGATCGTCCCGATCGTCGTGCCCTTCGCCCTGGTGGTCGCGGCCGCGCAGACACTGAGCGCGATGAATTCCGATTCTGAGCTTGCCGTCTTGAACGCCGCAGGCGCTTCGCGCTGGACCATCGTCCGGCCGATCATGCTCCTGGCGCTGGCGGCCAGTGTATTTTCGTTCGCTGTGGACAACGGCGTCGACCCCTATGCACGACAGAAAAACCGCGAGCTGGTGGCGTCGTCGCGCGCCGATCTTCTGTCGCTCATCATCCAGGAAGGCACCTTCCGCAAGATCGATGATGGCCTGTTCCTGCAGATCGGCGAGCGGCTTCCGGACAAGCGCCTTGGCGGCATTTTTGTCGCCGATTCACGCGAAGAAGGCGTCAACCTCATCTACTACGCCAAGAGCGGCGCCATCATCGAAAGCGGCGACGAGAGGGTGCTGATGATGAACGACGGCGTCATCCATCGCGAAACGCTGGCCGGCGATCTTTCGGTCATCCGGTTCACCTCCTATGCCTTCGACCTGTCGGCCTTCATGTCGGCCTCCTCATCGGAGGTATTGCTCTTGCCGAAGGACCGGACGACACAGTACCTGCTCAATCCCAGTCCGAACGACAAGATGTTCCAGAAAAGGCCGAACAAGTACCTGGCCGAGGTCCACCAGCGTTTCTCCGAATGGTCCTATTCACTCGTTTTCGCGCTGATCGCGCTTGCGGTCGCGGGCGACGCGCGCTCCCATCGCGAGGCGCGCATTCATCCGCTGATCACGTCTATCGCGATTGCTCTTTTCGTGCGCTGGCTCGGTTTCTTTGCCGCTGGGAAGGCCGACAACATTCCGCAATACGCCTATATGGTCTACGGCGTTCCTATCGTGGCGTCCGCAGTCGCGACATGGTTCATCGTCTCCAACCGGACCATGGAGCTGCCGGTCGCCTGGGCCGACTGGATGACGAATTTCGCCGGCCGCTTCGGTGACGGATGGAGCGCCCTGAAGCTCCGCTTCGCAAGGCGCGGCGCTTCTGGCCAAGGGGCCGGCTGATGGGCTGGACACGCTAATGGGCTGGACTCTGGGCAGATACTTCTTCTTCCGCTACGTGACGATCACCATCTGGTTCTTCATCGGCCTCCTGGCGCTTGTGTTCCTGATCGACTTCACCGAGCTTTCCGGCCGCACGACCGGCTTGCCGGGTTTTACCTACGGCACGGCGTTTGCCATTTCAGGGTTGCGAATGCCGATGATCATGCTGCAGACAGTGCCGTTCGTCGGCCTGTTCTCGGCAATGGCGACGCTGGTCTCGCTCAATCGCAGGTATGAGCTGGTCATCGCGCGTTCCGCCGGCGTATCCGCATGGCAATTCCTGCTGCCGTGCTGCATCGGGGCGCTGCTGTTCGGGGTGTTGTCGGTCGGCGTCATCAATCCGATCGCCGCGTATGCGTTTTCCTGGTCCGAAAAAATGGAAACCCAGCTCCGCTCCGGGAAGTCGAACACCGTCTCGGCTGACGCCGAGCCCTGGATCCGGCAGAAAACCAGTTCCGGCGACACCATCATCGGCGCGCGCGCCATCCTCAATCAGGGCCTGGAGATGGCCGACGCCGCCTTCTTCGTCCTCAACCCGCAAGGCGACATCGTCGAACGCAAGGACGCAGCGCACGCCTATTTGCGGGATGGCTATTGGGAACTGCAGGACGTCAAGGTGTTCCGGGACGGCAACATCCAATCGGTGGCAACCGACCGCATACCGACCGATCTCAAGCCCGAGTTCGTGCAAGAGCGGCTGGCTCGCCCGGAAACCATCCCTTTCTACGATCTGCCCGGCAAGATCGAGGTTGCCCGCTCCTTCGGCCTCAAAGCAAATGCCTTTGCCATGCAGTTTGATTCATTGGTAGCGCTGCCGTTCCTTCTCGTCGCCATGACTTTGATCGCCGCAACGGTGTCGATGCGATTTGCGAGGATGGGACAATCCGCGACGATGATTCTGGGTGGCGTCCTCGCCGGGTTTCTGCTTTATGTCGTGACAGTGCTGGTCAAGGCATTCGGCGTGGCGGGATTCGTACCCACAGTCGTCGCTGCATGGGTTCCGGTTGTCGTGGCTATGTTCTTCGGGGTGACTTTCTTGCTGTACAAGGAAGACGGCTAGTGAGGGGGGCGGTTTTGCGCATCCATAGGCACGCCGATTCGGCGCGCCTCTATGGGGCGAGCGCCTTGGCGTGCCTGCTCGCTTGCGTCGTTCCGAGTATCCCGGCTTTTGCCCAGGATATCAGCGGCATGGCAGCCGACGTTCCCGCCGGTTCGCAAATGCTGCTGGCGGCAGATACGCTGGTCTATGACAATGACAACCAGACCGTAACGGCCGTCGGCGGCGTGCAGATCGATTATGGCGGCAACCGCCTCGTCGCCCAGCGGGTGGAATACAATCGTAACACCAAGCGGCTCGTCGCCAGCGGCAATGTCGAGGTCATCAACAGCGACGGCACCAAGATCTACTCGCAGCATGTCGACATCACCGACGATTTCGCCGATGGTTTCGTCAACGCGCTGCGTGTCGAAACTGTTGACAAGGCCTACTTCGCCGCCGAAAGCGCGGAACGCATGGGCGGCGTGCTGACGACGTTCCACAACGGCGTCTACACGGCCTGCGAGCCGTGCGAGGACCAGCCGGACAAAGCACCGACCTGGCGCATCAAGGCCAGAAAGATCATCTGGAACGGCGAAAAGAAAACGGTTCGCTTCGAGAATTCGAATTTCGAGTTTCTCGGCTTTCCGCTCGCCTATCTGCCGGCCTTCGAAATTGCCGACCCGACCGTCAAGCGCAAGAGCGGCTTCCTGATCCCCGGCATCGCTTACAAGAGCGACCTCGGCCTTGGCGTCAAGGTCCCCTATTATTTCGCGCTCTCACCAACCTACGACCTCACCGTCACCGGCAGCGGCTATACCAAGCAGGGCTTTCTCGGCGAAGCCGAGTGGCGCCAGCGCTTCAACAACGGCCAGTACAGTCTGAAGATCGCCGGCATCCGGCAAGAGGATCCCGACGAGTTCATCGACGACGAAGGGCACAACGTCGATTCGGGTGCGGCCGGCGACCCGAACGAGTTCCGCGGCATGATGGGCACCAAGGGCCAGTTCGCTATCAATCCGCGCTGGGACTTCGGCTGGGATGTCCTGTTGCAGACCGACAAGAACTTCTCGCGCACCTACGCCATCGAAGATTTCGGCGACAGCGTGCATCGCTCCTCGATCTACCTGACCGGCCTCAACGGCCGCAACTATTTCGACGTGCGCGCCATGCGCTTTGAGGTCCAGGAAGAGACACTCCCCGACGATCCGACCGCGCGCGCCGGCAAGCAGCCCTGGGTGCTGCCCTCGCTCGATTACGCCTACATCCCCGACATGGCGGTGGGCGGCGGGCAGCTGTCGCTCAATGTCAACGCGCAGGCCATCAGCCGCGACAGGCTGGATAGGGCCCTTGCCGATCCGAACAACGCTGCGTCCGTCACCAGTGTGCGCGGCATCGAGGGCCAGTCGGGCCGTCTCACCGCCGAAGCGGAATGGAAGCGCACCTTCACCACCGATGGCGGGCTGCTGCTGACGCCCCTGCTGGCGCTGCGCGGCGACGCCGGCTATGTCAACGCCTCTTCGGGATCGCTCAATGCCATCAATCAGATGGCGTCCAACCTCGGCGTCGACGACGATACGCGATCGTCGCTCGCCCGCTTCATGGCGACCGCCGGGCTGGAAATGCGCTGGCCAGTGCTGTTCTCGTCGACCAGTTCCAGTCACATCTTCGAGCCGATGGCGCAGGTGTTCGTGCGTCCGAACGAGCAATATGTCGGCGGCCTCGCTGTTCCCAACGAGGACGCGCAGAGCTTCGTCTTTGATGCCACGACATTGTTCGAGCGCGACAAGTTCTCCGGTTACGACCGCTTGGAAGGCGGCACGCGCGCCAATGTCGGGCTGCGCTATTCCGGCGCCTATGACAATGGCTGGAGCACCAGCGCGCTGTTCGGCCAATCCTACCAGCTTGACGGCCAGAACTCCTTCGCCGCGCCGGACCTGGTCAACGTCGGCGAAGATTCGGGCCTGGAGACCGAGACCTCCGATTATGTCGGCCTTGTCGGCTTCAATAGCCCCAGCGGGCTTTCCGGCTCGGTCAGCGGCCGTTTCGACGAGCAGAGCTTGGAGATTCGCCGCGCCGAGGTGAAGGCAGCCTATTCCGGCCTGCCGATTTCATTCAGCGCCAAATACGCCTTCATCCAGGCTCAGCCGCTCTATGGTTTTACGACAGATCGTCACGAGGTCACGCTCGGCGCCTCGGCGCAACTTGCCGAGAACTGGCGTGTCTTCGGTACCGGCACCTACGATCTCGAGCAAAGCGTCCTGGTCAAGGACGGGGTCGGCTTTGCCTATAGCGATGACTGCTTCACCTACTTGATGACGTTCTCGGAATCCCGCGACCTGAGCACCAAGGAAGTGTCGCAGAACATCGGTTTCAACCTTTCGTTCCGCACGCTCGGCGATTTCGGCTCGACACAAAGCAATTTCAACACTGTGCAGTAGCCAGTTGGCCAACAACGGACGGGCGGAACGGGCGGCCGGCCAACGCACTGGCCCGAAGAATTCAAGGTGTTTGAGCGTACTGCGTGCGTCAAAGTGGGCGCACATCGCAGCTTACGACATCGTTTCGCCGCATAGGGCAGGCACGAACTCCAGTTCCCTCAGAATGCGATAAAGTGGGTCGGAACCGAGATAGGATTGGGATGCTTTCGATGAGGAAATACCTCTTTTCGGCAGGGTTCGCGCTGCTGGTGGCGGCGACCTCAGCCTCGATCACCATGATGACGCCGCCGGCTTTCGCCAGCCAGATCAAATACGTCGTCAACAGCATACCGATCACCACTGGCGACATCCAGCATCGGGCTGCCTTCCTGCGCCTGCAGCGCAAGAAGGGCAATGCCGCCGAGGAAATGATCGAGCAGACGCTGCGCGTCGCCGAAGCCAAGCGTCTCGGCATCCGCATCAGCGACGACCAAGTCGACGCCGCCTATCGGCGCTTTGCCACGACCAATAAGATGCAGCTCAAGCAACTCGATGGCGTCATGGCGCAGTCCGGCGTCGGCAAGGAGCATTTCAAGGAGTTCATCCGCTCCCAGATGGCCTGGAACCAGGCGCTGACCGCGCGCCATCGCTCAGAGAGCGGCGGCGCCTTGAGCGAGCAGGACGTGGTCAGGCGAATGCTCGACAATGGCGGCACCAAGCCGACCGCCATGGAGTACATGCTACAGCAGGTCATTTTCGTCGTGCCGGCGGCCGAGCGCAGCGCGACGCTGTCCAAGCGCAAGCGCGAGGCCGACGCCATGCGCGCCCGCTTCAACGGCTGCAACACCTCGCGCCAATTCGCCAAGGGCCTGATCGACGTCACCGTTCGCGATCTCGGCCGGATTCTGGCGCCGCAATTGCCGCCGGACTGGGCCGACCAGATCAAGGCCACCAAGGTCGGCGGCGCTACCCCGACGCGCGAAACAGACCGCGGCGTCGAGTTCATCGGCATCTGCTCGTCGCGCGAAGTGTCCGACGACAAGGCAGCCCAGATGGTGTTCCAGAGCGAAGGCTCGAGTGGCAAGGACGCCGACGAGCTCTCCACGAAATATGTCGAGGAGTTGCGGAAGAAAGCCCGCATCGTCGAGCGCTGAAGCCGCCGCCGGAGGCAGCGCTGGCGCTGAGCGCCGGTGATCCATCCGGCGTTGGGCCGGAAATCGCCATTGCCGCCTGGCAGGCGCGCGACAGCGTCGGTGTGCCGCCCTTCTATCTTATAGCCGATCCGGCGCTGATTGCCGCACGGGCGCGCCTGCTCGGCGCCGATGTGCCAATCACGGAGACAGTGCCAGCCGAAGCGGAGCGCGTGTTTGAGCGCGCCCTGCCCGTCATGCCGCTTGTCGCCCGCTTCGTCGACGACCCCGGCCGGCCGGACCCGGCCAACGCCGCCGGCATCATCGAGGCCATCGACCGCGCTGTTGACGACTGCCTTGGCGGTCGCGCGGCGGCGGTCGTTACGTGCCCGATCGCCAAGAAGCCGCTCTACGATGCCGGCTTCCGTTTTCCCGGTCACACCGAGTATCTGGCGCATCTGGCGACGCTCCACACCGGCACACAAGCGATGCCGGTGATGATGCTTGCCGGTCCCGAGTTGCGCACGGTTCCGGTCACCATCCACATTGCGCTGCGCGAGGTGCCGGAAGCGCTGACGACGGATTTGATCGTCGCGACCGCCCGCATCACCGCCGCCGACCTCGAATATCGCTTCGGCATTGCCAAGCCGCGGCTTGCCGTTGCCGGCCTCAATCCGCATGCCGGTGAAGGCGGCGCGATGGGCGCCGAGGACGAGCGCATCATCCGCCCGGCGATCGAAAGGCTGAGGGCGGAGGGCATCGACGCTCGCGGGCCGCTGCCGGCCGACACGCTGTTCCATGCCCGCGCCCGAGCCGGCTACGATGTGGCGCTGTGCATGTATCACGATCAGGCGCTGATCCCGGCCAAGGCACTGGCATTCGACGAGGCGGTCAACGTTACGCTCGGCCTACCCTTCATCCGCACTTCACCGGATCACGGCACCGCTTTCGATATCGCCGGCAAGGGCATAGCCCGTGCCGACAGCCTGATCGCGGCGCTCAGGCTGGCCCGCAGGCTTGCCGACATCGGGACGAAGGCTGCCGTCGGATGAGGCTTTGCATGAGAGCGGTCGCATGAGCACCGACGGGCTGCCGCCGTTACGCGCGGTGATCGAACGCCATGGGTTGCAGGCGAAAAAGGCGCTCGGCCAGAATTTCCTGCTCGACCTCAACCTTACCGGCAAGGTCGCGCGTACCGCCGGCGACCTGACGGACGCCACGGTAATCGAGGTCGGTCCGGGTCCAGGTGGCCTGACTCGGGCGCTGCTGTCGCACGGCGCGGCTCGGGTCATCGCCATCGAGCGTGACGAGCGCTGCCTGGCAGCGCTTGCGGAGGTGTCAGATCACTATCCGGGCCGATTGGAAATCATTGCCGGCGACGCGTTGAAGACGGATTTTGCAGCGCTTGCCGAAGGCGCACATGGGGGCAATGGACCAGTGAGGATCGTCGCCAACCTGCCCTACAATATAGGCACCGAACTTTTGATACGCTGGCTGACCGTCGCCGAGTGGCCGCCCTTTTACGCATCGATGACGCTTATGTTCCAGCGCGAGGTAGCCGAGCGCATCGTCGCCCGCCCCGGCAGTGATGCCTATGGCCGGCTGGGCGTGCTGGCAGGCTGGCGGACGGAGGCAAAAATCGCTTTCGACGTGCCGCCACAAGCCTTCACGCCGCAACCTAAGGTAGTGTCGTCGGTGGTGCATCTGGTGCCGCGGGCAAATCCGCTGCCCGCCGAGGTCAAGAAGCTCGGCCGCGTTACCGAAGCGGCCTTCGGTCAGCGCCGCAAAATGCTGCGGCAGAGCGTCAAGAGCCTCGGCGGCGAAGCCCTGCTCAGCCGCGCCGGCATCGACCCGACGCGGCGGGCGGAGACCTTGAGTGTCGAGGAATTCGTGAGACTGACCAACGCAGTGTAACTGCGCCGACCCTAATCGGTCTTCTCGTCGAGCAGCCCCGAGACGAAATCGAACAGGCCGGGCCGGCGGTCGCGTCTGAGCCGCTCGGCGATGACTATGCCGCGTACCTCGGCGAAGGCACGGTCGAGATCGTCATTGATGATGACGAAATCATATTCCTTCCAGTGCTCGATCTCGTTGCGAGCGTTCTTCAGACGCGTCTCGATCACCGATTCCTGGTCCTCGGCGCGGCGCTTCAGCCGCGCCTTCAACTCTTTCATCGAGGGCGGCAGGATGAAGATCGAGACGATGTCGGCGCGCATCTTCTCCTTGAGCTGCTGGGCGCCCTGCCAGTCGATGTCGAACAACATGTCGCGGCCCTGTGCCAGCGCCAGTTCGGCCGGCTCACGCGGCGTGGCATAGCAATTGCCATGCACTTCAGCCCATTCGAGCAGTTCGTCCGAATCGCGCAGCCGCTCGAACTCACGCATGGTGCGGAAATGATAGTGGACGCCTTCGATCTCGCTGCCGCGGCGCGGCCGCGTGGTGACGGAGACCGACAGTTCGAGACTGGAATCGCTCTCCAGAAGATTGCGCGCGATCGTCGACTTGCCGGCACCGGACGGCGACGACAGCACGAGCATCAAACCCCGGCGGCGAATGCGGGAACCCAAATCCCTGGCAACCATAGGCTCCTTGGCGACCATCAGGGTTACTCCAGATTCTGGACCTGTTCGCGAAACTGGTCGACGACCGCCTTCAGCTCCAGCCCTATGGCGGTGATCGCAGCGGCGTTCGACTTCGAACACAGCGTATTCGATTCGCGGTTGAATTCCTGCGCCAGAAAATCGAGCTTGCGGCCGATGGCGCCGCCGCCTGCCAGCAGCACCCGGCCGGATGCCACATGCGTCTTCAGCCGGTCGATCTCCTCGCGGATGTCGGCCTTGGTGGCCAGGAACGCCGCTTCCATATGCAACCGGCTGGCATCGAGATTGGCGGAGGCATCCATCAGCAGCCGCACCTGCTCGGTAATCCGTTCGCGGATCACCGCCGGCTCGCGCGACGGATCGGCCTCGGCGCGCAGCGTCAGCGCCTCGATGGCGTCGACATGACCGGCCAGCAGCGAGCGCAGGGCGGCGCCCTCGCCCTGGCGTGCCTGCTCCAGCCCGCCCAGCGCCACTTCGAGCGCCGAGAGTATCGCACTGTCGAGCGCCGCCCTCGCCTCTTCGGTTTCGGCGGTTTCGGGGATGTCGAGCACGCCGCGCAGCGAAAGCAGCCCGTCGGCTGTCGGAGGCGCTGCGCCGAACTGCTCCTGCAGTCGCTTGGCCAGCCCAGCCAGATCTCTCAGGAAGGCCTCGTTGACCACGGGCTGCGCCTGCTGGCCGGCGGCGCGGGCGACGGTCAGCGTTGCCTGGAAATTGCCGCGCGCAAAGCGCTTTTGCACCGTCTGCCTGACGGCCGGCTCGAGCCGCTCGAGGCCTTGCGGCAGCCGCAGCCTGACCTCGACGCTCTTGCCGTTGACCGACTTGACCTCCCAGGCGATCGAGGTGCCGTCATGTTCGGCGACGGCCCGTGCAAAACCGGTCATGCTCTGCAAATTCATGATGCCCTTGCTTCCCCCTGGCGCATGATCCCGGAAGCGGTTCCGGGCCAGATCGTGCGCGGCTTCAAAATCCGGAGCGCCGGTTCGCGTCGAATCGGACGCAAGGCGCTCCTGATCACAAAATCAGCATGTCCCTGCCGTCAGACGAATCGGAGGGACGACGTCACAACCGTCCGCCGCTACTGCGCCGCTGCTCCGGTGTCGTCAACCGGCGCGTCGGTCTGACCTTCCACCTTGGCGGCGTCGGCCTTGGCAGCACCGGCCTTGGCGGCTTCATCGGCCAGTTCCTTCTGCAGCGCCCGGTAGCGGGCGACGTTCTCGTTGTGCTCGGCGAGCGTCGCGGCAAAGACGTGACCGCCGGTGCCGTCAGCAACGAAATACAGGTCGTCGGTCTTCGACGGATTGGCGACGGCTTCCAGTGCCGCACGGCCAGGATTGGCGATCGGCGTCGGCGGCAAGCCGTTGATCAGATAAGTGTTGTAGGGCGTCGGCTTCTTGATGTCAGACTGATAGATTGGGCGGTCGGTGGGTTTGCCCTTGCCGCCGAACAGGCCGTAGATAATGGTCGGATCGGACTGCAGCCGCATGCCTTTGGCCAACCGGTTTAAGAAGACGGCCGCGACCCGCGAGCGTTCGTCGCCCTTGCCCGTCTCTTTCTCGACGATCGAAGCCAGGGTGACGAAGTCGTCGACACTGGCCAGAGGCAGATCGGGGGCGCGCCGCTGCCAGACTTCCTCGACAAGCTTCTTCTGGTCCGCCAAAAGCTTTTCGACCATCTGCTGGCGTGTCGCGCCGCGGGTGAAACGCAGCGTGTCGGTAGCAAGGCTGCCCTCGGGTGGAATGGTCCCCGGCATATCGCCGTCGAGCGCTGCCTGCTCGGCGATGCGCTGCAGCGCCTGCTCGACCGTTAGCCCCTCGGGGACGGTCAGCGAATACATCACCGACTTGCCGCTCTTCAGCAACTCCATGATGTCGCGCATCGAGGCCTGCGGCTTGATCTCGTATTCGCCGGCCTTCAGGGCGGAATCATTGCCAAAAGCGCGCACGCCAAGGCGGAAGATGCGCGCGTCGCTGATCAGTCCGCGCCGCTCGAGCTGCTCTGCAATCTCCTGGACGCCGGTGTTCGGCTTGACCAGGAAGGTGTCGGCATTGGCCGAAGGGCCGGGCTCGTTGAATTCCTGCTTGCCGAAATACAATGCAAAGCCAGCCGCCAGAACCATCAGCATCACCAGGGAGATGACGAAGTTCATGAACACGACGAACTGGCTGCGCGAGGCGCGCGAGCGCTTGGGCGGCGGCGTGCCGGCCTCAGGCCGCAATGCCTCGCTGGCCGTTTTCGGCACGATCGGACCCGACGGTGCGGACCGTTGCCCGAATTGACCGTTGTCCGCCGAATTTGTGCTCATGGCGCCCTACCGTTTGATCTTGCAACGAATCCCCTTGGGCACAGTAGGGGCGAATATGGCAAAATTGACGACGCGCATAGACCGTGCCGGTCAGCGGACCGGTCAGCCATTGTAGCGCTGGAAGACCAGCGAGGCGTTGGTGCCGCCAAAGCCGAACGAATTGGACAGCGCCACATCGATTTGGCGGGCGCGCGGCTTGTGCGGCACCAGGTCGATCGCCGTTTCGCGCTCCGGGTTGTCGAGATTGATGGTGGGCGGCGCGATGTTGTCGCGAATGGCGAGGATCGAAAAAATCGCCTCGGCGGCGCCCGCCGCACCCAGAAGGTGGCCTATCGACGACTTGGTCGATGACATCGATATTTTCGACGCGGCGTTGCCGACCAGCCGCTCGACGGCGCCGAGCTCGATCGTGTCGGCCATGGTCGAGGTGCCGTGCGCATTGATGTAGTCGACGTCTGCGGGCGCCAGCTTGGCCCGGTTCAGCGCCGCAACCATGCAACGGAAGGCACCGTCGCCATCTTCGGCCGGCGCGGTGATGTGATAGGCATCGCCGGTCAAGCCGTAACCGGTGACCTCGGCATAGATCTTGGCGCCGCGCGCCTTGGCGTGTTCCAGTTCCTCCAGAATGACGACACCGGCGCCCTCGCCCATGACGAAGCCGTCGCGGTCGCGGTCATAGGGACGCGAGGCCGTCTCCGGAGCGTCGTTGCGGTCGGTCGACAGCGCCCGGCAAGCGGCGAAGCCGGCGATCGACAGCCGCGTTACCGGCGCTTCCGTGCCGCCTGCGACCATCACGTCGGCATCGCCCCACATGATCAGCCGGGCGGCATCGCCGATGGCATGCGCGCCGGTGGAGCAAGCGGTGACGACGGCGTGGTTGGGGCCTTTCAGCCCATGCCGGATCGAAACCTGGCCGGATACGAGATTGATGATCTGGCCGGGGATGAAAAACGGGCTGATGCGACGCGGACCGCGCTCCTTCAGGATCATCGCGTTCTCGGCGATGCCTTCGATGCCGCCGATGCCGGAGCCGATCAGCACGCCGGTGGCGCACTGCTCCTCATGCGTCTTCGGCGCCCACCCCGAATCCTCCAGCGCCTCGTCGGCGGCCGCGATCCCGTAGAGGATGAAGTCGCCGATCTTGCGCAGTTCCTTCGGCTCGAGAACGGTCTCGGGATTGAAGGTCGCATTCTCACCATTTCCGCGCGGGATGACGTGGGCGACCTTGCAGGCAAGATCCTCCACCTCGAACTCGGTGATGCGCTTGGCTGCGCTGCGGCCGGTCAGAAGTTCCTTCCAGCCATGCTCGAAGCCTACGCCGAACGGCGAAAGCAGTCCAAGGCCCGTGACGACGACACGCCTCATCGCAGGTCCTCCTCGGTGATGACCGCAAATAGCGTCAGGCCGAAGCCTTGTCGATGTACTTCACCGCATCGCCAACAGTCAGGATGGTTTCGGCCGCATCGTCCGGGATCTCGACGCCGAATTCTTCTTCAAACGCCATGACGAGTTCGACCGTGTCGAGACTGTCCGCGCCCAGATCATCGATGAAGCTCGCCTGCTCCGTCACCTTGTCGGCATCGACGCCAAGGTGCTCGATAACGATCTTCTTGACGCGCTCTGCGGTGTCACTCATTTGGGCATCCTCGTCTTTTGTTTGTCTGTCTTCGTTAGCGGGCAGAATGCCGCTAATCAAGCTGAAAGATGGTCCTGTCGGAAACGCAACGGCACCGGACCGGTTTTTGCCCGAACCGCCGGGTTGCGGGCCGCATTACACGAAAATCGGCCGGGGTCCAAGGTGAAAAGGGGCGTTTTCCCGCAACTGTCAAATCATCGCCATGCCGCCATTGACGTGAATGGTCTGGCCGGTGACATAGGCGGCTTCATTGGAAGCGAGGTAGGCGACGGCGGAGGCGACTTCGGCGCTGGTGCCCATGCGGCGTGTCGGAATCGCCGCCATGATCGCCTCTTTCTGCTTGTCGTTGAGCTTGTCGGTCATCGCCGATTCGATGAAGCCCGGGGCGACGCAGTTGACGGTGATGTTGCGGGTGGCGATCTCCTGCGCCAGCGACTTGGAAAAGCCGATCATGCCGGCCTTGGAGGCGCAGTAGTTGGTTTGGCCGGGATTGCCGGTGACGCCAACCACAGAGGTGATGTTGATGATGCGGCCATGCCGGCGCCGCATCATCGGATGGGTCAGTTCGCGGGTCAGCCGGAACACGGCGGTCAGATTGACCTCGAGGACCGAATCCCAGTCGGCGTCCGCCATGCGCACGAACAGCCCGTCCTTGGTAATGCCGGCATTGTTGACGAGAATGTCGACGCCTTCGAGATCGGCCTCGGCCTTCTGGCCGAGCGCCTTGACCTCGTCGCGATTGGAAAGGTTCGCCGGGAACAGCTTGACCCGGTCGCCGAGCTCGGCCGCCAGCGTTTCCAGCTTCTCGACGCGGGTGCCATGCAGGCCGACGACGGCGCCCTGCGCATGCAGCACCCTGGCGATCGCCTCGCCGATGCCTCCCGATGCGCCTGTGACAAGCGCCTTGCGGCCGGTCAATTCGAACATGTCTTGTCTCCTGATCTAAGAGAACACCCTACACGGGTGGGACCAAATCTCGGCGGTTATGCGAGCGCTACCAGCGCCGCCTCGACATCGGCCGGCGTGCCGACGGCGCCGGTGGCGATGTCGCGGTTGATGCGCCGCGCCAGTCCCGACAGCACCTTGCCGGCGCCCACCTCGTACAGCGTCGCAATGCCGTTGGCGCCAAACCACTCCACCGTTTCGCGCCAGCGCACGCGCCCCGTCACCTGTTCGACCAGGCGGTGGGCGATTGCATCCGGATCGCTGGACGGCGTGACCGACACGTTGGAGACCACGGGTACGAACGGCGCGTTCTTCGTCACGCCGGCCAGCGCCTCGCGCATGACCTCGGCCGCCGGTGCCATCAGCGCCGAATGGAAGGGCGCCGAGACCTGCAGCATCAGCGCCCGCTTGGCGCCCTTATCCGTGCACAGCTTTGCCGCCAGCTCGACCGCCGCCCTGGCGCCGGAGATCACCAGCTGGCCACCGCCATTGTCGTTGGCGATCTGGCAAGTCGAATCTTTGGCAGCTTCAGCGCAGACGGCTTCGACATCGGCCTGTTCCAGCCCGATGATCGCCGCCATTGCGCCCTCGCCGGCCGGCACAGCCGCCTGCATCGCATTGCCGCGGATACGCAAGAGCCGGGCGGCATCGGCGACCGAAACGAAACCGGCGGCGGCAAGTGCCGAATATTCGCCGAGCGAATGGCCGGCGACATAGGCGACCTTGTCCTTCAGCGAGAGGCCGCGCGATTCCAGCGCCCGGATCGCGGCAAGCGACACAGCCATCAGCGCCGGCTGGGCATTGGCGGTCAGCGTCAGCCTCTCTTCCGGCCCTTCCCAGATCAGCTTCGACAGATTTTCGCCAAGCGCGTAGTCGACCTCTTCGAATATCTTCCGCGATTCCGGAAAGGCGTCGGCGAGGTCCTTGCCCATGCCGACAGCCTGGCTGCCCTGTCCCGGAAAGGTGAATGCGACGGCCATGCGTGGCTCCCAAGCGGCTGATTATTCCTGCCTGTGACGCAGGGCGGGCGGGCAAGTCAAGTCCGCCATCGGCCCGACCCGGGCCGCTCCGGCTCGGTATCGCTGGCCGAGTACCTGTTCCAAAAGGCTTTTTTTCGATCACTCATGATGAAAATCGCTCACGATTCGTTTGCTGGCTCTTCTTATTTCAGCCACAGGCGCTAGCTTTTCGTGACATATCGATGACAGCTCAATGACACTTTTGTGTATGGTCGGGGGAATTGTAAGGTGGCAAGGATTAAGAAAGGCGTTGGCAAATCCGCGCCACAGTTTCTGGAAGGCGATCCGGCCACCGGCTATCTGCCGGGCCGGAAATGGCCTGTTATTCGCTATGGCCTCTTCAGCCTACTCGCCGCCACCGTCCTGGTTTTTGCGATCGAACTGATCGTGCGCGGCGACTTTGCCGGCACTGTCGGCTTCTTCCTGCAGCCCTTCAAGCCGGGCTGGACCACCATCATCATCTTCGCGCTGATCCTGATCGGCCTCGATGCCGTGCTCGGCCGCAGCCACCAGAGCCTGATGATCGTCGCGCCGCTGACGCTGGCGCTGGCCTTTGTCGGCCACCAGAAATCGCTCTATCTCGGCGATCCGCTCTATCCGACCGATTTCCTCTATTCACGTCAGATCGTGGCGCTGATGCCGCTGCTGGTGCGCGAACGTCCGGGAACCGCCATCGCTCTGGCGGTCGGCATCGTCGGCAGCCTCTCGCTGCTCGTTTATGGCTGGCGGCTGTGGCGCCGCCGGGTACCGGCGCTCGGTCGCAAGGGGCGCCTGGCCCGGCTGACGCTGACCGTGCCGCTGCTCGCCTTCTTCGTGTCGATCATGGATTACGCGACGTTCTCGTGGACCCGCGACCGGCTGCAAATCATCCCGATCATGTGGGACCAGAAGGAAAATTACGCCTCCAACGGCTTCGCACTGGCCTTCGCCCTCAACGTGCCGATGGCCCATGTCCCCGCGCCTGCCGGCTACTCCGACAAGGCGATCGCGGCGATCGAAAGACCTGATGTGAAGGCGTCGGTGCCGACCGAGAAGCCAGACATCATCATCGTCATGAGCGAATCCTTCTGGGATCCGACCGAACTGCCCGGCGTCACCATCACGCCCGATCCGATTGCCAACGTGCGGGCGCTGCGCTCCGGCCACGTGTTCTCGCCCGAATTCGGCGGCATGACCGCCAATGTCGAGTTCGAGGCGCTGACCGGCTTTTCCAACGCCTTCCTGCCGGCCGGCAGCATCCCCTACCAGCAATATGTCCGCGCCCCGGTGCCGTCGATGGCGACGTTCCTGAAGAGCCAGGGCTATGAGACGCGCGCCATCCATCCGGGCACAAGCTGGTTCTGGAACCGAACGCCGGTCTATGCCGATTTCGGCTTCGACGACTTCAAGTCCGAAGAAAACATGCCATATCTCGAAAAGCGCGGGCCGCTGACGTCGGACGCGGCGATGACCGACGAGATCATCCGCGAAGCCGACGCCACCGACGATCCGTTCTTCTACTTCGCCGTCAGCCTGCAAAACCACGGGCCCTATGAGCCGAATCGCTACTACAATCCGACCCACAAGGTGCAGGCTCCGACCAGCCAGTGGGCAAAGGATTCGCTGCTGAGCTTCACGGAAGGCGCATCCGACGCCGACAAGAGCCTCGAGCGCCTCATCGAATGGGCGAAGAACCGCCAGCGGCCGACGGTCATCGCCTTCTTCGGCGACCATCTGCCGCCGCTCGGACCGGTCTATGTCGAGACCGGCTTCCTTAGGGATAACGTCGCGCCGCGCAAGGAGCCGCCCGACCAGATGCTGCTGCATCACAAGACGCCGCTGGTGGTATGGTCGAACCGCACCGGGCCGGCCGCGGACATGGGTGCAGTAAGCCCGGCTTTCCTACCCTACCATATCCTGACCACGGCCGGGATCAGCCACCCCTATTATACCGGCTTCCTCGGCGAGATGCGCGAGCGCTACAGCGTCGTCGACCGCAATTTGTTGATGACGCCGACGGGCGAGGCAACACCCGACTGGGCGCGCAAGAAGAAAATCGATCCGGCCATTCGCGATTTCCGTCTGCTGCAGTACGACATGATGTTCGGCAAGCGCCGTGCAGCGCCCGATTTCTTCCCGGAGACGGTGAACAAGCGCGTCCCGCATACAAGCTGAAGATGCCGCGACATGTCGTCCTTGCAGCGGCGGGTTTTCGGCTCGCCCTTGCCTTGCGGCCAAATTCCTGTATAGACGCCCGCAATCTGCCGGTCCTTGCTGGGGGCTGAACGGAGGGCCGGAGGTTTTCTCGAAAACCTTCGTGTGGAGCCAGAAGCGCTTCCGCCTCCCGTGTCTCCGCTCTCGACCGTCTCGTCATGCTCCTTTCTTCCCCGCCCCGCCAGGGATCGCCGGGTCAGAGAAGTTGCAGAGGCTTTTGCCGCCGGGACCGGGAGAGAAACGAAGAAAGGCAAAAACAATATGGCTCTCTACGAACATGTGTTTCTTGCCCGGCAGGACCTCTCGCAGCAGCAGGTCGACGCGCTTGTCGAACAGTACAAGGGCGTCATCTCCGCGAATGGCGGGTCCGTCGGCCGGGTCGAGAACTGGGGACTGAAGTCCCTCACCTACCGGGTCAACAAGAACCGGAAGGCATACTACACGCTGATGGACATCACCTGCCCGCCGGCCGCGCTCAACGAGATGGAGCGCCAGATGGGCCTGTCCGAGGACGTGCTGCGTTTCCTCACCATCAAAGTCGATGCGCATGAGGAAGGCCCGTCGGCAATGATGCAGAAGCGCGAAGAGCGCTCGGAACGCGGCGGCTTCGGCGACCGTGACCGTGGCCCGCGCTCGTTCGGCGACCGCGATCGCGGCGATCGTGGCGATCGTCCGCCGCGCAGCTTCGGTGGCGATGCCGGTGCAGACCGTGGTCCGCGCCGTCCGCGCGAAGGTGTTGAAGGGGGTGCACAATAATGGTCGACATCAATCAGATCCCGACCCGGCGCCCGTTCCATCGCCGCCGCAAGACCTGCCCGTTCTCCGGCGCCAACGCGCCCAAGATCGATTACAAGGACGTACGTCTCCTGCAGCGCTACATTTCCGAGCGCGGCAAGATCGTGCCGTCGCGCATCACTGCTGTCAGCCAGAAGAAGCAGCGCGAACTCGCCAAGGCGATCAAGCGCGCCCGCTTCCTCGGCCTGCTGCCCTACGTGGTTCGCTAACACTGATTAGTTGACCATGATCTTGTCCGAAAACCGGTTTCCACTTTTCGGGATCATGGTCAACACTGATTAGTTGACCATGATCTTGTCCGAAAACCGGTTTCCACTTTTCGGGATCATGGTCAACACTGATTAGTTGACCATGATCTTGTCCGAAAACCGGTTTCCACTTTTCGGGATCATGGTCTAGCCAGCGGGCGGTTCGCCGCCCGCTTTTCCCACGGCGACGGGCGCCGCAGGGTTGCCATCAAATCCCGGGTTGAGGTGAAGACCTCTAACTGCCGCGACAGGCAGGACAGCGACATAGGCGGCGACGCCCTCAGCTTCCTGACCTGTTCCAGACAATTCGGCGTCGAAACCAGTGATTTGGCGCCCCAAAGAAGGAACAAAACCATGGACGTCATTCTTCTCGAGCGCGTTTCCCGCCTCGGCCAGATGGGCGATACCGTCAAGGTTAAGGACGGATTCGCCCGCAACTTCCTGCTGCCGCAGGGCAAGGCGCTGCGCGCCAACGAAGCCAACAAGAAAAAATTCGAAGGCCAGCGCGCCCAGCTCGAAGCCCGCAACCTCGAGCGCAAGTCCGAGGCAATGCAGATTTCGGAAAAGCTCGACGGCAAGAGCTTCATCGCCGTGCGTTCGGCCGGCGAAACCGGCCAGCTCTACGGCTCGGTGTCGACCCGCGACATCGCCGAATTGCTGACGGCGGAAGGTTTCTCGGTCAACCGCAACCAGATCCTGCTTAACCAGCCGATCAAGACCATCGGCCTGACCAATGTGGCGATCGCGCTGCATCCGGAAGTCGAGGTCACCATCACGCTCAACATCGCCCGCACGGCCGACGAAGCCGAGCGCCAGGCCAAGGGCGAGACGCTGACCACCGCCGAAGCCATCTATGGCGAAGACATCAACGACAATGCCCGCCCGGACAACTTCTTCGACCCCAATGCCGAGTTCGAAGGCGGTGAAGATAACGGCTGATTGCACGTCACAAGGCGTCAGAGCGGCGCTTTAAAACGTTTCGTCGGCTTCCAGTCATTTCTGGACCAACGCCCGGGCCCTCGCCCGGGCTTTTTTGTGCCAAAAGGAACTTTTCGACCCCCTATATATTGATGCAGACTATAGCCGCGCGTCCTTTGGACGCGCAAAGGAACGCTGTAGGACTTTGGTTTGGCGCATGATCCTTTCCGAAAATCGATTTCGATTTTCGGGGTCATGCGCCGACACAGCGTGTCTGACCGAGAGGGGACATTTGGTCATGAATATTCTGCTGAAACGCATTCTCGACCGCCTGGTGCTAACCGGCAATCTCAAGGTCACCGGGCCTAAGGGCTTGTCGGTGGATTTCGGCGACGGCAGCGGCGATCTGGTGCACATGCACATCAAGACCGCGCATGCCGAGCGCGCCATCACCTTCGATCCGATGCTGGCGGTGCCGGAAGCCTATATGGACGGTGAACTCGACATACTCGAGGGCGGCGTGCTGGGGGTGATGCGCATCGCCTTCCAGAACATGGATAGCGGCGGCATCGATGCCACCTGGTCGAAGGCGATAGAAGGCCTGCGTCACGCTTTCCGCCGCCTGCAGCAGATCAACACGGCGGCGCGCGCGCGCCGCAACGTGCAGCGCCACTATGATCTGTCAGGCGACCTCTACAGACTCTTCCTTGACGAGGACATGCAGTATTCCTGCGCCTATTTTGAGCAGCCGGACATGACGCTCGACGAGGCCCAGGCAGCCAAGAAGCGCCATATTGCCGCCAAGCTCAGGCTGAAGGCCGGCCAGACGGTGCTGGACATCGGCTCCGGCTGGGGTGGGCTCGGTCTCTATCTCGCCAAGTCCTTCGACGTCGACGTGCAAGGTGTGACGTTGTCGACCGAGCAGCATGGCGTTGCCACCGACCGCGCCCATGCGCAAGGCCTGGAAAACCGCGTGCATTTCGAAGTGAGGGATTACCGCGAGCTCAATGAGCGCTTCGACCGCGTCGTCTCGGTCGGCATGTTCGAGCATGTCGGCGTCAACCACTACCGCACCTTTTTCGACAAATCGGCGACGCTGTTGAAGCCGGACGGCGTCATGCTGCTGCACACGATCGGCCGCTCCGGCGCGCCGTGGACAACCAGCGCCTTCATCCGCAAATACATTTTCCCGGGCGGCTACGTCCCCTCGCTCTCGGAAGTGATGCCGGCGATCGAAAAGTCGGGCCTCATCGTCACCGACATCGAAGTCCTGCGGCTACATTATGCCGAGACGCTGAGACATTGGAGCGAGCGCTTTGCCGCCAACCGCGACAAGGCCAAGGCGATCTATGACGAGCGTTTCTGCCGCATGTGGGAGTTCTATCTGGCAGCCTCGGAAGCCGCATTCCGCTGGCAGGACCTGGTGGTCTTCCAAATCCAGATCGCCAAGAAGAACGACACGCTGCCGATGTCTCGCGACTATATGGCCAAATGCGAGAAGGCGTTGCAGCTGCGCGACATGGGGCATCGTCCCAAAGCCCCTGCCGCCAAGCCCGCCCGGCGCCGCAAGGTGGCGGATATGGAATAGGCTGCCGGCGATCACGCCATTGCCGCTTGCCAATGCCGGCCGGCACGCTGAGAAAGATCTCGTCGTCGCCGCGAGACCTTTTTCATGACCTATCTCATCTACATCGTTGCTGCCCTTGCCGAGATCGCCGGCTGCTTTTCGATCTGGGCGTGGTGGCGGCTGGAAAAGTCGCCGTTGTGGCTGGCGCCGGGCCTAGTCTCGCTCGCTTTGTTCGGCTTCCTGCTGGCGCTGGTAGACATCAGTGCTGCGGGCCGCGCCTATGCCGCCTATGGCGGCATCTACATCGCCGCCTCGCTCGGATGGCTGTGGCTGGTGGAAGGCGTGCGCCCCGACCGCTGGGACCTTGCCGGTTCCGCGCTCTGCATCGTTGGCGCCTCGGTGATCCTGCTCGCACCTCGGAGTTCCTGAGCTATGGAACTGCCTATCCTGCTTCGACAGGGCGTCGAGCGCCTCCTCGAAAAAGTGCCGCTGCCGACGCTGAAGCAAGCGGCAAAAACGCTGTCGGACCGCTATCGCGCCGAACTGCGCGACGGCCGCCTGCATATGGCCGAAGAGATCGCGGTCAAGGCCTATCTGGCGACGCGGCTGCCGGCGACCTATGCCGCCGTTCGTGCCAGTCTCGATGCGGTCAGCGAGGCAAGGCCTGATTATGCACCCAAAACCCTGCTCGACGTCGGCGCCGGCCCTGGCACCGCGCTTTGGGCTGCGCTCGATCTCTGGCCCGACCTCGAGCAGGCGGTGCTGATCGAGGCGAGCGCCGCGGTGCGCCGGGTCGGCGCGGCGCTTGCCACTGAGGCGATGACGGCCAGGGTCGCCTGGCTGGCCGGCGATGTCAGCCTCGATCTTAATGATCTCAAGCCGGCCGAGCTGGTCACCTGCGCCTATGTGCTGGACGAGATCGGACCGGCGTCGCTGCCAAAACTCATCGACCGGCTCTGGCACCTGACCGACGACACGCTGCTGGTCGTCGAGCCGGGCACGCCGGCCGGATGGCAGCGCATCCTTGCCGTGCGCCGGCAGCTGATCGAGGCGGGCGCGCACGTGCTTGCGCCTTGCCCGCATAAGTCACCCTGCCCGCTGGCGCCGCCCGACTGGTGCCATTTTTCGCGCCGTGTCGCGCGTTCGCGCCTGCACCGGCTGGCCAAGGACGCCGACGTGCCATGGGAGGACGAGAAATTCATCTATGTCGCCGCCTCCCGCCACGCTGTCGCCCCGCCGCAGGCGCGTGTGATCGCACCGCCGAAATCAGGCTCGGGCAAGGTCCTGCTGAAACTTTGCGAAAAGGACGGCTCTGCCGACGAGAAACTGTTCACCAGGCGCGACGGCGAGATGTTCAAGGCAGCGCGGCGGCTCGACTGGGGCGACGCACTGCCGGAGTGATTGGCAGCTATTTTCCTGTTTTGTTCTCGCCCGGGAACGGCTAGGCTCGCCGTCTTGATTCGAGTCAATCGAGATTCTTTCCACCGAAAAAACTTGGCTGTGAATCGCGGGCACCGAAGCTGATTGGATGAAGACTGATGCAGATAAGTCATCACCGATTTTTCTCGTTCTGATATCGAGAGACCGGCATCGGAATCGGGGACGTTATGGCAGAGGCAGCACGAAAATTCGGCGTGGCGGAGACACCGCTCTATCGCGAGGCACCGAACAACATCGAGGCCGAGCAGGCGCTGCTCGGCGCCATCCTCGTCAACAACGACGCCTTCTACCGGGTCTCGGATTTCCTGAAATCCGGCCATTTTTACGAACCGCTGCACAGAAAAATCTTTGAGGTCGCCGCCGAGCTCATTCGCATGGGCAAGATAGCAACGCCGATCACGCTGAAGACCTTTCTGCCGGCCGACGAGAGGGTCGGCGACATGACGGTTGCGCAATATGTGGTACGGCTGGCCGTCGAGGCGGTCACCGTCGTCAACGCCGCCGACTATGGCCGCGCCATCTATGATCTCGCCACGCGACGCGCCCTGATCACCGTCGGCGAAGACATGGTCAACATCGCCTACGACGCGCCGGTCGACATGTCGCCGTCCGAGCAGATCGAGGATGCCGAGCGGCGCCTGTTCGAACTGGCCGAGACCGGCCGCTACGATGGCGGCTTCGAGAGCTTCACCGACGCGGTCAAGACCGCCGTCGACATGGCCAACGCCGCCTATATGCGCGACGGGCATCTGTCGGGCGTCGCCACGGGCCTGCGCGATCTCGACCGCCGCATGGGCGGCCTGCAGCCGTCTGATCTGATCATCATCGCCGGCCGCCCCGGCATGGGCAAGACCTCGCTTGCCACCAACATGGCGTTCAACATTGCCGAAGCCTATGTGCCGGCGCAACAGGCCGACGGTTCGTTCAAGGCGGCCAATGGCGGCGTCGTCGGCTTCTTCTCGCTCGAAATGTCGTCGGAACAGCTCGCCACCCGCATCATTTCCGAACAGACCGAAATCCCGTCGTCGAAAATCCGCCGCGGCGAGATCAGCGAGATGGACTTCGAAAAGCTGGTCGCCTGTTCGCAGACCATGCAGAAGATCCCGCTGTTCATCGACCAGACCGGCGGCATCTCGATCGCCCAGCTATCGGCGCGCGCTCGACGGCTGAAGCGCCAGCGCGGCCTCGACGTCATCGTCATCGACTATATCCAGCTGATGCAAGGGTCGAGCGCCAAATCCTCGCAGAACCGCGTGCAGGAGATCACCGAGATCACCACCGGCCTGAAGGCGCTGGCCAAGGAGCTTGCCGTGCCGATCATCGCGCTGTCGCAGCTGTCGCGTCAGGTCGAAAGCCGCGACGACAAACGCCCGCAGCTGTCGGATCTGCGCGAATCGGGCTCGATCGAGCAGGACGCCGACGTGGTGATGTTCGTCTATCGCGAGGAATATTATCTGAAGAACCGCGAGCCGAAGCCGGGCACCGACGAATACATCAAATGGGAACACGAGATGAACGAGATGCGCGGCAAGGCGGAGGTCATCGTCGCCAAGCAGCGCCACGGACCGACCGGCTCGGTCAGCCTCGCCTTCCAGGGCGAGTTCACCCGCTTCTCCGACCTCGCCGAAGAGCATCATATTGCGGAGAGGTTTGAGTAGGCATGGGTAGGCGTTTCAGGTTTTCTGTCTGCCTGACTCTCGTGCTCGTCAGCGCGACTGTCCTGCCTGGCGTCGCTTCAGCTTGTTCCATGCCTGCAAACTGGACGCCACAACGAGCATTTGCTGAGGCGGCCCTGGTGTTCCGAGGCTTGGTGACAGCCACAGAGCTTAGTCCGACAAAGCTTGGAATTATCCCAGCCGATGAGGGTGATGATCGGATACTGGTCAACGTTCGCTACGAGACAATGGAGGTGTTCAAGGGCAACCCGGAACCGAATGGTGTGATCTCCACGACCACTCTGATCATGGGAGGATGCGGCGTACCTGTTCTGGCTGGGCAAAATTTCTTGTTTTACGTCGACGCGATTGATGAGGAGGGGCGAAAAACGGAGCCTGAGTTTGCAGGCCAAACACAAGGCATGATCTCCATTTACGACACCCAGATGCTTTCGCCCAATCCGCAGTTGCTCGATGAGTCGCTTGCCGAAGTACGCGCTCTCGCCAAGAAACACTGAATTGTATCCGCGCTCGCCAAATCCCGGCCGAAAATGCGGATGTTCTCGATCCGCCTCCCTTCTAAAGTATGCGAGATTTCATGGCTAAATCGCGCGTCCAGTTCATTTGCCAGAATTGCGGATCGGTGCATCAGCGCTGGGCTGGCAAATGCGATGCCTGCGGCGAGTGGAACACGCTGGTCGAAGAAGGCACGTCCGGCGGCATCGGCTCGGGTCCGGCCAATACCCGCAATGCGCGCAAGGGCCGCGCCGTGGTGCTCACGACTTTGTCCGGCGACATCGAGGATGCGCCGCGCATCGTCTCCGGCATAGGCGAACTCGACCGCGCCACCGGCGGCGGTTTCGTGCGCGGCTCGGCCCTGCTGGTCGGCGGCGATCCCGGCATCGGCAAGTCGACGCTGTTGACCCAGGCTGCCGCAGCACTGGCGTCCAAGGGCCACCGCATCGTCTACGTCTCGGGCGAAGAGGCTGTCGCCCAGATCAGGCTGCGCGCGCAACGGCTCGGCGTCGCCTCGACCCCGGTGGAACTTGCCGCCGAAACCAATGTCGAGGACATCCTCGCCACCATCGCCGACGGCAAGCGGCCGGACCTGGTGATCCTGGATTCGATCCAGACCTTGTGGACCGACCTGGCCGATTCGGCGCCCGGCACCGTCACCCAAGTGCGTGCCGCCGCCCAAGCGATGATCCGCTATGCGAAATCCACAGGCGCGGCGATCGTGCTTGTCGGTCACGTCACCAAGGAAGGCCAGATCGCCGGGCCGCGCGTCGTCGAGCATATGGTCGACGCGGTGCTTTATTTCGAGGGCGAAGGCGGCCACCACTACCGCATCCTGCGCACGGTCAAGAACCGCTTTGGACCGACCGACGAGATCGGCGTGTTCGAAATGTCTGATATGGGCCTGCGCGAGGTCGCCAATCCATCCGAGCTTTTTCTCGGCGAACGCCATGCGAAAGCGCCGGGCGCCGCGGTTTTCGCCGGCATGGAAGGCACCAGACCGGTGCTGGTCGAGATCCAGGCGCTGGTGGCGCCGTCGTCGCTGGGCACGCCGCGTCGCGCCGTCGTCGGCTGGGACGGCGCCCGGCTGTCGATGATCCTCGCCGTTCTCGAGGCCCATTGCGGGGTCCGCTTTGGCACGCATGACGTTTATCTCAACGTCGCCGGCGGCTACCGTATCTCGGAGCCGGCTGCCGATCTGGCGGTGGCGGCCGCACTGGTTTCCTCGCTCACCGGACTTGCCCTTCCCGCCGATTGCGTCTATTTCGGCGAAATCAGCCTTTCGGGCGCCGTGAGGCCGGTTGCGCACGCGCAGCAGCGCCTGAAGGAAGCCGAAAAGCTGGGTTTTGGAAGCGCGGTTCTGCCCTTGGGCAGCGAGGAACTTGCCGGGGGGATAGGGGCCGGCGCTTTCCAGCCCACCGAGCTTGCCGATCTCGTGGCGCGGATAGCCGGCTCACGGCGCAGCCGCGCCGACGAGCAAGAATGACGCGGCTCATGAAGTGGGGCAAAAGACATGCCGATTACGCTGCTTGACGGAATTCTCGTCGGCTTCACCTTGGTCTCGGCGATGCTCGCCATGGTTCGCGGCTTTTCGCGCGAGGTCCTTTCCGTCATCTCCTGGATAGCGGCGGCGGCAGCAGCGTTCTTTTTCTACCAACCGGTCCTGCCTTACGTTCAGCCCTATGTCGACAATGAGAAGATCGCCATGGTGGTGGCCGCCGGCATCGTCTTCATCGTCGCGCTGATCGTCGTCTCCATCATCACCATGAAGCTCGCCGACTGGATCATCGATTCCAGGGTCGGCGCGCTCGACCGCACGCTTGGTTTCCTCTATGGCGCGGCGCGCGGCATCCTGGTCGTCGCGGTGGCCCTGCTGTTCTTCAACTGGCTGGCCGGCCCCAAGGCTCCGGGCTGGGTCGCCGATGCCAAGTCGCGGCCGCTGCTCGAATCGATCGGCGCCAAGCTCGAAAGCCTGCTGCCCGAGGATCCGGAAAACGCGATCCTCAACAGGCTCAATCCTAGCCAGCCGGCACCCGAGACCGGCGCCGAGACACCTCCGGCGGCGGACGCACCGGCAACCGGCGACGATGCTCCGGCGCCCGACGGCAGCAACACCGACGCGCCACCGACCGACAATGCACCGGCCAATCCGGCGCCGGCAAACTGACGATCATGTGAAGGCCGCAAACTCTACGTTGCTCTCGAGCAGTCATCACACTATATAGCGACTTTAGCGGAGCTGAAGATGGCAGACGCAGACGACGTGCTTTCCGCCGAGGCTGACGATCATTTCCATGACGAATGCGGCGTGTTCGGCATTTTTGGCCGGCAGGACGCTGCGGCTATCGTCACGCTCGGCCTGCATGCGTTGCAGCATCGTGGCCAGGAAGCGGCCGGTATCGTTTCCTATGACGGCAGCCAGTTCCATGTCGAACATCATGTCGGCCTGATCGGCGATACATTCACCAAACAGCGCGTCATCGACAGCCTGCAGGGCAACCGCGCCATCGGCCACACGCGCTACGCCACCACTGGCGGCGCCGGCCAGCGCAACATCCAGCCGTTTTTCGCCGAGCTCGCCGATGGCGGCTTCGCCGTCGCCCACAACGGCAACCTCACCAACGCCATGACGGTGCAGCGCGCGCTGCAGAAACAGGGCGCGATCTTCTCGTCGACCTCCGATACCGAGACGCTGCTGCATCTGGTCGCCACCAGCAGGGAACGCGATCTCAACTCGCGCTTCATCGATGCGGTGCGCCAGGTCGAAGGCGCCTTCTCGCTGGTGGCGATGACTTCAAAGAAGATGATCGGCTGCCGCGATCCGCTCGGCATCCGGCCGCTGGTGCTCGGCGATCTCGACGGCGCCTGGATCCTGGCTTCCGAAACCTGCGCGCTCGACATCATCGGCGCGCGTTTCGTGCGCGACCTGAAGCCCGGCGAGATGGTCGTCGTCACCGCCAAGGGTATCGAGAGCCTGTTTCCGTTCGAGCCGCAGAAGACCCGCTTCTGCATCTTCGAATATGTTTATTTCGCGCGTCCGGATTCGTCGGTCGAAGGCCGCAACGTCTACGAGGTGCGCAAGCGCATCGGCGCCGAGCTGGCGCTCGAAAGCCCAGTCGACGCCGACATCGTCGTGCCGGTGCCGGACAGCGGCACTCCGGCGGCGATCGGCTTTTCGCAAGCTGCGGGCATCCCGTTCGAGCTCGGCATCATCCGCAATCACTATGTCGGCCGTACCTTCATCCAGCCTGGCGATTCGATCCGCCACATGGGTGTCAAGCTCAAGCACAACGCCAACCGCCGCATGATCGAAGGCAAGCGCGTGGTGCTGGTCGACGATTCGATCGTGCGCGGCACCACCAGCCAGAAGATCGTGCAGATGGTGCGCGATGCCGGCGCCAAGGAAGTGCACATGCGCATCGCCTCGCCGCCGACGCGCGCTTCCTGCTTTTATGGCGTCGACACGCCGGAGAAGTCGAAGCTGCTGGCGTCACGCATGTCGGTGGAAGAGATGGCCGAGTTCATCCGCGTCGATTCGCTCGGTTTCCTGTCGATCGACGGGCTCTACCGCGCCGTCGGCGAGGCCGGCCGCGACAATGAGCAGCCGCAATTCTGCGACGCCTGCTTCACCGGGCAATATCCGACCCGACTTGCCGATTTCGAAGGTTCGGACAATGTGCGCACGCTGTCGCTGCTGGCGGCGGGCGGGGCGTAGGATTGCTGGAACACCAATTGCCTTCCCCAGTTTGTGTTTTCACGCCTAGCGAGGAGGCTCTCGCATGATCCCCACCCCTGGCCTTGATCTTTCCGGCCGCGTCGCGGTCGTCACCGGCGCCTCGCGCGGCATCGGCTACTTCATCGCCCTGGAACTTGCCGCCGCTGGAGCGCACGTCATCGCGGTTGCCCGCACTGTCGGCGGACTGGAGGAACTCGATGACCAGATCAAGGCAGCGGGCGGACAGGCGACGCTGGTGCCGCTCGACCTCGCTGACATGGCCGGCATCGACCGGCTGGGCGGCGCCATCCATGAGCGATGGGGCAAGCTAGACATCCTAGTCGCCAATGCGGCGGTGCTCGGCGTCATCTCGCCGATCGGCCATGTCGAGGCCAAGACCTTCGAGAAGGTGATGACTATCAACGTTACCTCGACATGGCGGCTGATCCGCTCGGTCGACCCGTTGCTCAGGCTCTCGGACGCCGGCCGCGCCATCGTGCTTTCCTCCAATGCCGCTCATTCAGCGCGGGCCTTCTGGGCGCCCTATGCGGCCTCGAAGGCGGCAGTCGAGACCATGATGCGTTCCTGGGCGCATGAGACGGAAAACCTGGCCCTCAGGGTCAATGCCGCCGATCCCGGCCCCACCCGCACCGCCATGCGTGCGCAGGCGGTGCCCGGCGAGGATCCGGAGACGCTGCCGCATCCCCAGGAGATCGCCAAACGC
>SAQR01000006.1:0-146979 GCA_004020365.1 Mesorhizobium sp. | reverse complement strand
GCCAGCCCTGCGCTCAGGGAAACCGGGCTGATCTTCCAGGCCAGGCACAACCGCTTTGTTGCCTACCGGCAGCCGGAGTAGACGCATCGCGCAATTTTTGGCGGAAGAATTGCGCCGCCGCCGACGTTGTTGGGATGCCAGATTTTCCCAAACGGAGGACCACCATGCGCAGACTGCTTCTCGTCACCGCCGCCGCATCGCTGGCAGCCATCGGCGTCGCATCCTCACAGGATACGACGGTGAGCTTCTTCGTCACCAGCGTCGGCTCGGGCAAGGGCGCCGATCTCGGCGGCCTTGCGGGCGCCGATGCGCATTGCGCCTCGCTGGCTGAAGCCGCCGGCGTTACGGGCAAGACTTGGCGCGCCTATCTCTCGACCAGCGACACCGACGCGCGCGATCGCATTGGCAAGGGACCGTGGTTCAACGCCAAGGGCGTCAAGATCGCTGACGATGTCGCTTCGCTGCATAGCGATGCCAACGCCATCACCAAGCAGACGGCACTCGACGAAAAGGGCGAAGTGGTCAACGGCCGCGGCGACAAGCCCAACCGCCACGACATTCTGACCGGCTCCAAGCCCGACGGCACGAAAATCGCCGACCAGACCTGCGGCGACTGGACGCTCAGCGGAGCGGAAGGTGCGGCAATGACCGGCCATCACGACCGCACCGGTCTCGACGATTCGGCCGCCGCCAAATCGTGGAATTCCTCGCACGCTTCACGCGGCGGCTGCAGCCAGGAGGCACTGAGGAGCACCGGCGGCGACGGCCTGTTCTACTGCTTTGCCGTGAATTGAGCTGTTTCAACAGACGCATGACGTCACGCGGCTGTGACGCCGTGGCGAACCACCGCGCCCGGCTCGCTTTCGCCGATCTCCCGGAGTTGATAGGATCGCCCGACTCCCACAACAAGCGAGGAAACTTCCATGGCTTCGAGCGTAGCGTTGGTCTGGTATCTGGTGATTGCCGGGCCGCAGGGCGGCATGGTGGTGCTGCCCAGCACGTTCGACACTCGCGAACAGTGCGCCTTCGCCGTCACCGAATATCAGAAGCAGCCGACGCCGGCCGGCTGGTCGGTGCAGTGCGTGCCGAGCGCCTCGCCCTTCGCCGACGAGGGCGAAAGCGAGTAGCCGGCGGCGCGCGTTCAGCGCTGAGCGCTGACCGTCAGTTCCGGCCTGGTACTGATGGTCTGAAACACGACGCAGTAGCGTTCAGTCAGTTTGAGCAGCGCGTCGACGCGCTCTTGTGGCTCGTCGGTGTCGAGGCCGAAATTCAGCCGGATGGCGCGGAAGCCGACCGGCGCATCTCTTGCCACACCTAAGGTGCCGCGAAAATCGAGATCGCCTTCGGCCTCCACGGTGGCGGCGCCGAGCTTGAACTCCAGCGCCGTCGCCACTGCCTTCAGCGTTACGCCGGCGCAAGCGACCAGCGCCTCCAGCAGCATGTCGCCCGAGCACAGTTCGAGCCCGGAACCGCCGGTCGCCGGATGCAGCCCGGCAACGGCGAGCGCCCTGCCGGTCTCGACCTTGCAGGCGATCGACTGGTCGTCGACCGAGCCCTTGGCCCGAAGCGTGATCAGCGCGCGCGATGCGTCGTCGCGATACGCCTCCTTGAGCGGCGCCTGCATGGCCTTCAGTCCGGTGGCGTCCATCTCCAATCCCTTTCGGCAGTCAGCTTTATCGCTCGTCAGGATACCCGAATAGAACCGGCCTCGATTTCACGACATTTGGATCGGACTGACAAGCTGTCCAGACATTAACGTGTCGTTAGACCTGATGCCTTTTCATGCGGCCTGGGGCCGCCACGCGATGACGCCGTCCGTCCGAGCCCGCACCTCGGGTGAGGCCAGGCAGGTGGCGACGGCCTCGTAGCCGGGAGTGCCGGGGTACGGGGCGACGCACGTTGGCGGGCTGTGATTGGCGGGGCAGAGGATGATTGCTTCGTCGGTGCCGACGGCTGCCAGGTCCAGTATCGCGCAGGAGCGCATGAGCAGAAAAAGTGGTCGACCGCCGGGCCCGCGGCGACGCAAATGGGCGATCACAGCCTCTTGCGAGGCGTGATCCAGCCCCTGTTCGATCATGTCGACGACCAGGATGGCCGGACCCTCGGCTTCCAATCCGGCGAGTAGAGCGATCAGTGCGTCCGATACCGCGGCGCCGTCCTCGACGAGCCAGGCCAAGGTTCGATCGATCCGCGACCTGAGAGCTGGGTCGGCGTCCACGCGAGCCAGAGCCGCCGCACAGCCATTCGCCAGTCGGTCCAAGCCAAGGAAGGCGGCGTCAGGCAATGTCTCGGCCAAGCGCTGCGCCAGCCGGGTCTTGCCACTGCCCAGCGGACCGATAATGTAGTTCAGCGGTCGGATATGTCCCAGTTCGAACCGCTCGCCGCCCCAAGGCCAAGGAAGGTCGAAAGCGACGCTGAGCGTAGCTTCTGGCGCCATCAGGCGCGCCAGTTCCCCGGCGCTTGGCGCTTCGCCTCGAGCGAGGTCGTCCCGCAGGCTACCGATCTTCTCTATTGCGCCGACAAGCTGGCGCAGCCGGCTCTCGAGTACTGCCTGGTGTGCGGCTAAGGCCGGCTCCATGCCCCGGGGATCACCCTCCAACACCCGCGCCACCTGGGCCAAGCTGAAGCCAAGCGCGCGCAGGGCCGCGATCTCGGCGGCGCGGCTCATTTCGACAGGACCGTAGGCCCGCCATCCGGCCGCGGTGCGGATCGGAGCGATCAGGCCGCGCTGCTCATAAAGCCGCAGGGCCTTGGCTGACACACCGAGCCGGCCGGCGGCTTCGGAAGCGTTCAGGAACTGTGCGGACGAGCTCATGAATCACCTTGTTTCTGTTGACCGCCTTTCTATCGGGGCTGACCCAAGGGCCGAGTCAACAGGGATGTTCGCGGTCCGCAGGAGCTTTGGGAGAGGCAAGGTCACTTCGTGTCAAACTGACACATCGGCTCGATGAGATAAATCGACTTGCAATGAACATTTCTGCAGGCGGCTGTAGGATACGGCAACCCTACTGACAGGATGGTGTCAGGACAAGGCAGCATAGTCTGGGTGCCATGACCGGATTCCTAACCATGCCTGACACCGGCGCCGAGCGCACCCTTGGCGTCATCCTGGTTTCGGCGTCGGCAGCGGTGTTCGGCCTCACCGGCGTATTGACCAAGTCGATCCATACCGACCCGCTCACCATCACCTGCTGGCGCGGCTTCGTCGGCTCGATCCTGATCAGCCTCTATGTGCTTTGGCGGCGCCGCCAATCCGGTGGGCGTGAAAGCCTGCGCCTCGGCTGGCGCGGCTGGCTGTTGGCGATCGAGGGCGCGCTCGCCAGCATCGCCTTCATCGCGGCGTTCAAGTTCACCTTCGTCGCCAATGTTGCGATCATCTACGCCACTGCGCCCTTCGTCACCGCGCTGCTTGCCTTCGTTCTGGTCCGTGAGCGCTTCCGGCTGAAGACGCTTGCCGCCGCCGCGGTGTCGCTCAGCGGCGTGGCGATCATGGTCTGGTCCGGCTTCGGCACCGGCCATCTGTTCGGCGACGGGCTGGCGCTGCTGATGACAATCGGCAGCGCGCTCTACATGATCATGGTGCGGGCTTTCCGCGACACGCCGGTGGTGTGGGCCGGGGCGGTGTCGGCATTTCTTTTGTTCGTGCTCGGTTGGTTCGTCACCGAACCATTGGCCGTCTCGGCCAGGGACGCAGTGTTACTCGTCGCCTTCGGCACGTCGTTCGCGCTGGCCTCTATTCTGTGGACGGAGGGCACGCGGCTCATTCCGGCTGCCGAATCCGGCCTGCTGGGCTCGGCTGAAGTACCGTTCGCGATCCTGTTCGCCTTCCTGTTCCTGGCCGAGGTGCCGCCAGCCGCCAGCATGATCGGCGGTGCCATCGTGCTCTGCGCGGTGTTCGCCCATGCCGGGCGCGACTGGCAAGCGGCCAGGCAGCGCTCTGCCTGAGAAAAACCTGCCCCCCGAAATAAACTTGCCTGGTGCAAATAAATTAGCAAGGTCATGGAACCATCAACAGGTTCAGGCATTGTTAGGTTTGACGGGTCATCCAAGTCCCCCCAAACCCCTCGGCCCGTCTAACCTATAGCCGATCGCAAGGTCGGCTTTTTCTTTTGCGAAATCAGCTCGGTGCGCCTGCCAAGGCAAGGTTGCCGCTGAACAGCGCAGCCAGATCCTGGGCCGGGGGCTCGGCATCCTGGCGCAGCCGGATGGCGAACTCGGCGATGGGAACCTGCGGCAGGCCAAAGTCGCGCGGGGCCTCGACGATGCCGGAATGGGCAAAGCGCGCCGTCCGCAGCGTCAGAGCGATGCCGGCATTCACCGCCGAGCGCAGCCCGGCCAGGCTGGCACTGCCGGCGGCGATGCGGTAGCGACGGCCTGCCCTGTCGAGTGCCGCGATCGCCGCTTCGCGAAAGCCGCAATGCGGATCGAGCAACGCCAGCGGCAGTTCGTCCTGGCGTGTGGCCAAGCCTCTTTGCGAACAGAGCCACATCATCGGTTCGCGGAGCACGCCGATCTCGTCCGGCGCCGGCGCCTGTCGCATGGCGACCATCAGATCGAGGATCCCGGTCTGCAGTGCCTCGGCCAATTCAGCGGAGCGGCCGACGCGCAGTTCGATCCTGACGCGCGGATAGCTCGCGGCAAAGGCCCTGAGCAACTCCGGGAGGCCGCTGTCGGCGAAATCTTGTGTCGTGCCTATGGCCACGCGCCCATCGACTCGCACGCCCTTGAGGGCCAGCCACGCCTCGCGATGCACTGCCAGGATACGCCGTGCGTGGCCGACCAGATCCTCCCCGGCCGGCGTCAGGATGCGGCTCCGCCCCTGCGGTACCAGAAGCGGTTCGCCGGCAATATCCTCAAGCCGCTGCATCTGCGCCGTTACCGCCGAAGGCGAGCGACCGACGATCGATGCTGCCTGCGCCAGCGAGCCGCTGTCGACGAAGGCGAGAAAGGTTTTGAGGAGATCGGGGTCGAGCGTCGTCATGATTCAATTGTATCGAAGTGTTGATCTAAAACAATTCGATTTTTTTGACGCTAAAGCCGTGACATGGTTTTCCCAGCAGCACGAGACGCCCCTCCGTAGAAAAGACCAGGAGAAGAGAAATGCCGATCATCAATGTCAGCGTCACCGGCAGGCCCGATGCCGCTTTGTCCGCCGCTATCGCCAAGCAGGTGACCGAACTGACCGCCACGCACCTGCGCAAGGATGCGACGATCACAGCGGTGGCCATTTCCTACCATGACCCCGAGCACTGGTTCGCCGGCGGCAAGTCGCTGGCCGAGCATGGCACCAACAGTTTCTGGCTCGACATCAAGGTGGTCGACGGCACCAACACCAAGCTTGAGCTGGAGGCCTATCTCAAGGCGCTCTTCCTTGGCTTTGGCAGCCTGCTGGGCAAGGTGCATGAGGAGAGCTATGCCTTCGTGCATGAAGTCCCGGCCGCCGCCTATGGCTATGGTGGCAAGACACAGGAATTCCGCTTCATCAGTGGGAGATTGAAGGCGGCGTGAGCCGCCCCACCAATCCAGACTCATGCCGCAGGCGCTTTCTCAACAAGGAAAGATAGGCACCGCACTTTTTCATGGCCGGCCAGGCCAGTAAGGCGAAGGTACCGCAGCTCCGCATTGACGTTGAGCCCACTTCGTCTAGGTTCTCATCGAAGCGGTCAGGAAGAGCCGCGAGGTGAAAATCTGTTGGGAGAGACGCGGCATGATCCTGACACTGGCGCTGCTTGCGGGTCTCGTCGCGGCCTGGCTGCTGATCGGCGTGGTGGAAAAATTCCGCCTCGGCCTGCGCTTCACCCAGGCGCTGCTCTACGTGCCGTTCAAGCTCGCCTACCGGGTCGCTGATGATCGTATCAAGATCGCCCGCAGAACAGCCGCCCCGGTCATTTACGTCATTTCGCACCAGTCGCGCCTCGAACCGGCGCTGATGCTGTCGCTGCTGCCGGAAGACACGCTGCACATTCTCGACCAGGCCTCTGCCAGGTCGCCCTGGCTCGAACCATGGCGCGAGCTTGGCCGCACCATCGCCTTCAACGCCGAGCACATCTTCGTCAGCCGCCGGCTGGTGCGGGTGTTGAAGGGCAAGGGCCGCCTTGCCGTCTATCTTCCGGACGCGGTCGAGCCTGATATCAAGACATTTCGCCTGTTTCGCGCCGTCACCCGCATCGCCATGCAGGCCGATGCCCGCATCGTGCCGATCTTTGTTGCCGGCGCGCGCACGCTGCCGGTATCGCTGACGCCGGCGGACAAGGCGCCGCGGCGCTGGTTTCCGGACCTATCGATCAGCGTGCTGGAGCCGATGACCATCGCCGAGCTGGTAGCGCGAAACCCTGATCAGTCCTCGAACACCAATGCGCTGTTCGACCGTGTCGCCGAAGCCCGGCTTTTCGGCAGCAACCTTGACCGCGGCCTGTTCCTCGCCATGCGCGATGCCGCCGACCTTGTCGGCGCCTCGCATACAATCCTCGAAGACGTGGTCAGCGGCACGCTGAATTACAGAAAGCTGTTCATCGGCGCGCGGGTGCTGGGCCGCCGCTTCGAGGCGGTGACGGCGCCGGATGAAGCGGTTGGAGTGCTGCTGCCCAACGCCAACGGTGTCGTGCTGTCGCTGGTTGGCCTGTTGTCAGCAAGCCGGGTGGCCGCGATGATCAACTACACCGCAGGCCCGGCCAACGTCACCGCCGCCGTGCGCACGGCCGAGATCCGCACCGTGGTTTCGTCGCGCGCCTTTGTCGACAAGGCCAACCTCGCTGACATCGTCGCGGCGGTAGAAGAGGGCGGCGCCAGGCTGTTATGGCTGGAGGATGTGCGGGCCAGCGTAACCGTGCTGGACAAACTCGCTGCCGCCTTGCTGTGGCGCTGGCCGCTGCAGCCGCAGAATGCGGCCAAGCCGGCAGTGATCCTGTTCACCTCAGGATCGGAAGGCACGCCGAAGGCGGTGGTCCTGTCGCACAGAAATCTTCTCGTCAACGCCATGCAGGCTGAGGCCCGCATCACCATCTCGCCGGCCGACATCCTGCTCAACGTGCTGCCGGTGTTCCACTCGTTCGGGCTCACCGGCGGCACCATCCTGCCGCTGGTCACCGGCGTGAAACTGTTCCTCTACCCCTCGCCGCTGCACTACAAGCTGATCCCCGAGGTCGCACGCAAGGCAAGGCCGACGGTCATGTTCGGCACCGACACCTTCCTTGCCAACTATGCGCGCACAGCCAAGGACGGCGATTTCTCCAGCCTGCGCTTCATCGTCGCCGGCGCCGAGGCGGTGAAACCGGAGACCCGCCGCGTCTACCGGGAGCGCTTCCAGGCCGAGATCATCGAAGGTTTCGGGCTGACCGAGGCAGCGCCCGTCGTTGCCGTCAACACCGCCATCCACGGCCGCGACGGCACGGTCGGGCGGCTGTTGCCGGCCATACGCATGAAGCTCGAGCCGATCGAGGGCATCAGCGGCGCCGGACGGTTGTTGCTCAAGGGGCCGAATTTGATGATGGGCTACATGACCTCAGATCGGCCCGGGGAATTGCAGCCGCTCGACGGCTGGCTCGATACCGGCGATATCGTTTCTGTCGACCGCGAAGGCTTCATTACCATTCGCGGCCGGGCCAAGCGCTTCGCCAAGATCGCCGGCGAGATGGTGTCGCTGGGTGCGGTCGAGATGCTGGTGCAGTCGCTGTGGCCGGAAGAGCGCCACGCTGCGGTGGCGGTGCCGGACAAGCGCCGCGGCGAGCGTATCGTGCTGGTCACCACCGCCGATGACGCCGACCCCGATGAATTGCGCGAATTCGGCAGACAAGCCGGCGCCGCCGATCTGATGGTGCCGAACGACATCGTCAAGGTCGAGGAGATCCCGGTGCTGGGCTCTGGCAAGACTGACTACGTCTCGACCCGCAAACTGGCGATTGACCGACTAGGGCTCAGCGCGGCAGCTTAGTGCTTATACGACCACCACCGACAACAGCAGGATGAAGCCGACGGCCATCATCAGCAGGCCCGGCCAGTTCTGCGACAGGCCGAGGAAACCGAGGCCGCGCCGCCGCGGCTCAAGTGTCGGACCTGGCGTTGCAAGATCTGGCGTTGCAAGATCTGGCGTCGAGCGATCCGGCACCGCGCGAGCAGGCGCCGGATCGCTGAGCCGGCCGCGCCATAGGGCTGCGCCAGCCATGTAGACAACGCCAGCGACAATGAGCAACGCGCCAATGAGGACGACAGCCATTCTCGTCACTTTTCTTGAGCTCCTGCGCCTGGTACAGCAGCTTTAGGGACTGATAGCGAGGCGTTCTCAAGGTCGCTCGCCTCGCCCGCTGAGACAGAACGGTCAAGATGCCCGGCAGGTTCCCGATTGGCGGGATGCGTTCAAATCGAACCGGGAATCCCGCTCTATCTACCTTGTTTTACCGCATTTCTGCGATGCGAAGTGATTCCAGCTGGCTACAAAAATGTTCGAGTGACAATCAGGGAATTGGCGACAGGCCTGTCAGCCGAACTCTGGAGGCGGCACCTTCTCGCCTTCGCGCTTGGCGCGCCTTGAATAGGCGCGGATGCTGAGCGGCAGGAAGAGCAGATAGCCGGCAACCGACGCCGTCAGCGTGTACCAGGGATAGGTCATCAGCAGCAGAATGTAGAGGACGACGCCGAGGATGATCGGCAGCACCTTGTCGCCCGGGACTTTCAGGCTCTTGCCGGAATAGACCGGCAGCCGGCTGACCAGCAGGAAGGCTATCAGAACGGTGAAACCGGCGGCGATGAAGGCGGCAGGGCGGGACGGCTCCACGCCAAGCCGCAGGAAGTACAGATAAAGCGGCAGCATCACCAGCACGGCGCCCGCCGGCGCCGGTACGCCGACGAAATACTCGGTCTGCCACTGCGGGCGATCAGTTTCTTCGTCGAGCACGTTGTAGCGAGCGAGTCTGAGCCCGCAGGCGATGGTGAACAGGAGCGCGGCAATCCAGCCCGGCGAGCCGGCCTGGTCGAGCAGGAAGGCATAGAGCACCAGCGCGGGTGCTACGCCGAAATTGACGATGTCGGCCAGCGAATCCATCTGCGCGCCGAATTTGGACGTCGCTTTCAGCATGCGTGCCAGGCGGCCATCGATGCCGTCGAGGAAGGCGGCCAGCAGCACCATCACCACTGCCGGCTCAAAACGGCCTTCGAAGCCGAAGCGGATGCCCGAGAGGCCGGCGCAGATGGCGAGCACTGTGACGAGATTGGGCAGCACCATGCGCATCGGAATTTCACGGATGCGCGGGCCGCCGCTGCCATGCGCCTCGAATTTTTTGAACGGCGCGCCCACGGCTCAGGATACCCGCACGAGCGGCGTTGCGGCAATGCCGCCGAATTCGGCCAGTATGGTTTCACCGCCGACTGCCGTCTGGCCGACGGCGACACGCGGTGTTGCGGTCGACGGCAGGAACACATCGACGCGCGAGCCGAAGCGGATCAGCCCGAAGCGCTCGCCGATGCCGATCGTGCCGCCGGTCTCGGCCCAGCAGACGATGCGCCGCGCCACCAGGCCGGCGATCTGCACCGCGGCCACCGTGCCGTTGGGGCTGTCGATGACCAGGCCATTGCGCTCGTTGTCGGCACTCGCCTTGTCAAGTGCGGCGCTGAGGAACTGGCCCGGCCGATGCTCGATCCTTGTGATGCGGCCGCGCACCGGAGCCCGGTTCACATGGCAGGAGAAGACGTCCATGAACACCGAGATGCGGGTCATCTCGCCACCGCCGAGGCCAAGTTCGCGCGGTGGCACTGCCGGACCGACCGCCGTGATGATGCCGTCGGCCGGGCTCACCACCAGCCGGTCGTCGACCGGCGTGACGCGCTCGGGATCGCGGAAGAAATAGACGCACCAGGCCGTCAGGATGAGGCAGACCCAGAACAGGATCGAAGAGAAATAGCCGAGGAAAAGCGTCACCGCTGCGAAGGCGGCGATGAACGGATAGCCTTCGCGATGGATCGGAACGAGCGTTTTCTTGATCGTGTCGACGAGGTCCATGGAATGGAAACAGCCTAGTTTCAGGTCCGGCCTCAATAGCGGAAACACCCTGTGGCCGCAACGCAACAATGAGGGAAAGCCGGATCGGGGCGCTCTCGTCCGCATGAGCCGATCGCGGGCGTTGGAAGGGGTCCAATGAGCCTGTCCAAAAAAGCATGACTGTTGTCGGGGTGAACCGGTCTCATGCGTCCTTGGAGATACGGGCCTTGTCAAAGCGCCCGCCGACGAAAGCTGGAGGCAACAAATGCTGTCACAGAAATCAGCAGCAAAGGCAGCACGGGTCGTGATGAACGGTCTGGCGTTCGGCGAATCGCCGCGCTGGCATGATGGCAGGCTTTGGTTCTGCAACTGGGGAACCGGCCAGATCATCGCCGTCGATGCCGACGGCAACAGTGAGATCATGCTCACCGTGCCCGCCACCCTGCCCTATTCGGTCGACTGGCTGCCGGACGGTCGCCTGGTCGTCGTCTGCGGGCGTGAGGGGTTGGTGCTGCGGCAGGAAGCAGACGGGACGCTGGTCAACCACGCCGATCTGCGACACCTCTCAGGGAACGCCTGGAACGAGATCGTCGTCGACGGCCGCGGCAACATCTACGTCAATGGCGGCGGGCCAGCGCCGGTTCCCGGCCAGCATTTCGGCCCCGGCACCATCGTGTTGATTGCACCTGACGGGTCGGTGCGGCAGGTGGCAGACAAGATCGCCTTCGCCAATGGGATGGCGGTGTCGCCTGACAACAAGACGTTGATCGTCGCCGAGTCGCACGCCAACAGGCTGACCGCCTTCGACATCGCCGCCGATGGCAGCCTTGCCAACCGGCGGCGATGGGCCGACCTAGGCAACGGCTTTCCCGACGGCATCTGCCTCGATGCCGAAGGCGCCATCTGGTATGCCGACGTCGCCAACCGGCACTGCGTGCGGGTGCGCGAGGGCGGGGCGATGCTCGACAGCGTCGATGCCGATCGCGGCTGCTTTGCCTGCATGCTCGGTGGCGCCGACGGCAAGACGCTGTTCATCGTCGCCGCTGAATGGCGCGGCTTCGAGCACATGATCAGCGATGCTCGCACCGGCCAGGTGCTCAGCATCGAGGCTTCCGCACCGGGCGCTGGCTGGCCGTAAGGGCTACGACACTTCCGAAGGGCGACGGCGAACGACGACGCCGAACTCGTCGCGCTCGCGAGCAATGCGCAGCCGCTCCTCGGCCTCGGTTGCCTCACGCTGGCGGTCCCACATCGACGCGTACAGGCCGGCCTTGCGCATTAGGGCGGCATGCGTGCCACGCTCGGCGATCTGGCCGTCCTGCAGCACGATGATCTCGTCGGCCGAAATCACCGTCGACAACCGGTGGGCGATGACGATGGTGGTGCGACCTTTGCTGACGAGGTCGAGCGCCGCCTGGATCTCCTGTTCTGTATGGCTGTCGAGAGCCGAGGTCGCCTCATCGAGCATCAGGATCGGCGGCGCCTTCAAAATGGTGCGGGCGATTGCCACGCGCTGCTTTTCACCGCCGGACAGTTTCAGTCCGCGCTCTCCGACCATCGAACGGTAGCCGTCCGGCAGCCGCTCGATGAATGGCCCGATCTGGGCGAGTTCGGCCGCCTTGCGCACATCCTCCTCGCTGGCATCGACGCGGCCGTAGCGGATGTTGTAGGCGATGGTGTCGTTGAACAGCACGGTGTCCTGCGGCACCATGCCGATCGCCGCGCGCAGGCTCTGCTGAGTCACGTCGCGAATGTCCTGGCCGTCGATCAGAATCTTGCCGCCCTGGATGTCGTAAAAACGGAACAGCAGCCGCGAAATGGTCGACTTGCCGGCGCCCGATGGCCCGACAATGGCAACCGTCTTGCCGGCCGGCACTTCGAAGCTGATGCCTTTCAGGATCTTGCGGTTGGGATCGTAGGAAAACTGCACGTCGCAGAACTCGACCTTGCCGGCGCCGACGACCAGCGGCTTGGCGCCCGGCTTGTCGACGATCTCCTGCGGCACATCGAGCAGATCGAACATCTGCTCGATGTCGGTCAGGCCCTGGCGGATTTCGCGATAGATGAAGCCGATAAAGTTGAGTGGCACCGAAAGCTGGATCAGCATGGCGTTGATGAAGACGAAGTCGCCAACCGTCTGTGTGCCGGCCTGCACCTCCAGCGCCGAAAGGCACATGACGATAACCGTGCCGAGACCGAAGATGACGCCCTGGCCGAAGTTCAGCCAGCCGAGCGAGGTCCATATCCTGGTGGCAGCGGTCTCGTAGCGCGCCATCGAACGGTCGAAGCGCTCGGCTTCCATGCCCTCGTTGTTGAAATATTTGACCGTTTCGAAATTGAGCAGCGAGTCGATCGCCTTGGTGCTGGCATCGGTGTCGCTGTCGTTCATGTCGCGGCGAATGACGATGCGCCAGTCGCTCGCCCTGATGGTGAACCAGATATAGAGCCAGACAGTCACCGCCACCACAGCCACGTACTTCCAGCCATAGGTGACGGCGAAGATGCCGGCTGTCAGCGCGAATTCGAGGATGGTCGGCAAGGTGTTGAGCACAGTGAAGCGGACGATCGTCTCGATGCCCTTGGTGCCGCGCTCGATGATGCGCGACAGGCCGCCGGTGCGGCGCTCGAGATGGAAGCGCAGCGACAATTGATGCATGTGGACGAAAGTGCGGAAGGCGAGTTGGCGCACCGCATATTGTCCGACGCGGGCAAACAGCGCATCGCGCAGCTGGTTGAAACCGAGCTGCACCAGCCGCACGACATTGTAGGCGATGACCAGCATGACTGGCGCCAGCATGAAGGCCGGCAGCGGCGGCGCCGATCTGGCGTCACCAGCCAGCGCATCGGTCGCCCATTTGAAGAAGTAGGGACCGGCAACCAGTGTCAGCTTGGCGACGACCAGAAGCACGGTCGCCCACACCACCCGCGCCCGCAGGTCAGCACGGTCGGCCGGCCACATATAGGGCCACAGATTGCGCAATGTCTTGAAGGTCGAGCCAGAATCGGCGGAGACGGTTTTTTCGGCCATTTTATCGCCTTTTCGTATTTCTTATTGCTTGACCACGATCTTTTCCGAAAACCGGCTTCCACTTTTCGCTGACCCGGTCCTTCGGTTCGGGATGATGGTCTAGCGGCCGGAGCAGCACGAATTGACCAGCGCGGCCAGCGATGCGGAAACGTCTTCGAGCGCATCGCTGTCGACTTCATACCGCGAGCGTTGCCGATCCGGCTGGTAGCGGACGAGCCCGGCATCGACCAATATCTTCAGGTGCTGCGAAACGGTGGACTGCGCCAGGTCGAGATGGTCGACGACCTCGCGGCAGCAGCAGGAGCGGCTGGCCGAAAGGTGCCGGAGAATTTCGATCCGGGTCGGATGCGAAAGCGCGGCGAGCTTCGCGGCGACGGTTTGGCTGTCGGCGAAGCCGCAGGTCTTCTCGGTCAAGGGAGCGTTCATCGTCCATCGGCGATAGACGATGAATGAACTTTCCGCAAGAGCCCGCTAGAGAAGAAAAGGATTTCTAGTTGGCCTTTGTTGGGGCCGTCGTCATCTGGTCGCCCATCGCCTTGAGGTTGGCGGCTTCGCCTTCCTGCGATTTTCCGGGGACCTTGAACACCTGCCCCGGCCAGATGCGGTCGGGATTCCTGATCTGATCCTGATTGGCGAGGTAGATGGTCGAGTAGCGCACGCCTTGGCCATAGACGCGCCGCGAGATCTGCCACAGCGTATCGTGGCGGCGGATAATAACGGCGCCATCGGCATGCTCGAGCTGGGGCGCCACTGTCTCTGGAATTTCAGCCGATGCGGCGGGTGCAGCAGACGCGGGCGCGTCAGCCGCCGCGGGCGGCGTGGCAGGCTTTGCCTCGGCAGGCGCCACGGCGGCGATCGACTCGCCCGGCTCGCGCTCGAACGGCACGGCGGCACGGGCCACCACCTTGACCCCGTCGGCATCGAGCGCATCAACGTGGATCGTGTAGGTGCCGACCGGAATGTTGCGCGTCGCCTCGACCAGGAAATGGCCGTCGGGCGAAGTCTTCGCGTCGCCGAGCAAGATATCGTTGGCATAGGCGCGCACCTTGCGGCCGGGGTCGGCGAGCCCGGCGACGAAGATCTTGTTGCCGTCGATCTCGATCGCTTCGACGACGACCTTTGGCCCTGCAGCTGGTGATGCCGGTGCGGCCGGTCCGGCCGGAGCGGGCGCGGGGGCGGCTTCGACAGTGCCCGGCGCCGTGGCAGCCGGTGCGGCTGGGTCTGGAGTTGCGGCAGAGGGGTCCCCGACAGCGGAGTCCTCGGCAGCCGGGGCGGCCGCCTTGTCGCCGGCAGGCGGCGATTCAGGCTTTGTCTCGGGTGTAGGAACGGTGAGCAATTCGGAGGCCTTGCCCGGCTCCTCGATCATCGCCAGCACCTGGCCAGCAGGACTATTGGGAATCGAGACGATAGCCGTCTGCGGCGAGGGGGTCACGACATTGCCGGTCATCGAGCGCAGCGCGATCGTGTAATCGCCGGGTTTCAACGGATCGTCGAGAACGATGGCAAAAGCGCCATCTGCACCGGCGACCGTCGAGCCGAGAACCGTCGAACCGTTGAGAATCTCGACCTTTGCGTTGGGTGCGGCTTTGCCGGCAACGACAATAGAACCCTTGATTTCGACCCGAACAATGTCGAAAGTCGGCGCGATCGCATCGGCCGTGGCCGGCGCTGCCGGCGCCATCGCATCTGTGGCCGGCGCCGGCGGAGGCGGTCCATCGGTCCCCAGCTCGACCGGCTTCTCCACCGGCGGCGTCAGCGATGCCACTTCCGCCGGCGCGCGATTGAGATACGGGTCGAGCGCGCCCGACACATAGGCGGTCCCCGCCGCGGCGACGGAGCCGCCGACGATGAACAAAAACGCCTTCAAAGGATTAATTGCCATATTTCCCTGCCCTTAGCCACCTAATGCGGTCTAGCCTGTTTTGCCAAAGCCGACAAGAAAAAGGGGGGCCGACAAGAAAAAGGGGGCCGACACGAAATAAGAGGGCCGACAAGAAAAACCCCGCCCGGGCTTGACCGGCAATAAAGACCCAATCACCAATCATCTCATGAACACGATTCGATCCATCTGCGTCTATTGCGGCTCGTCTCCGGGCCGCGATGTAATCTATGCCAAGGCCGGACACCTGCTTGGGCGTTCGATCGCCAAGTCCGGCCTGCGCCTGATCTATGGCGGCGGCACCAGAGGCATCATGGGAGCCGTTGCCGAAGGCGCAATGCGGGCCGGCGGCAAGGTGACGGGGATCATTCCGCGCTTCCTGATCAACAGGGAGGCCACCGAAACCGCGCTTGACCGGCTCGACGAGCTCGTCATCACCGAAAACATGCACGAGCGCAAACATACGATGTTCGAGAAATCCGACGCGTTTGTGGCGCTGCCGGGCGGCATCGGCACGGTCGAGGAAATCATCGAGATCATGACTTGGGGCCAGCTCGGCCATCATCGCAAGCCGATCGTCTTCGGCAACGTCGGGGGATTCTGGGACCCGATGCTGGCGCTGCTCGACCATATGATGGCCGAGGGCTTCATCCATACCGCGCAGCGGGTCAGGCCGCTGGTGGTCGACGATCCGGAAGCGATCGTCGCTGCCATCATGGTCGCGGGATCGGCGGTCGACGCACCGACCGAAGGTGTGCAGTCGGTGATCGACAAGCTTTAGGGGGTAGGCAGTAGGGGAGTAGGGCAGTAGGGCAGTAGGGTAGCGCCTCATGAGCGCGGCATGGATAGTGCCTCATCAGCGGCATTCACTACCTACTGCTACTGCCCTACTGCCCTACTGCCTTACTCCCCTACTCGAGAGACTGGCGACACGATCATGAACTTCCCTCTCAATCCGGAAAGCAGCGATCTGTCGCCTTACCTGCCAGACGAGCACGGGCTGTTCTTCGTCTATTGCTTCACCGCCGAAGGCGCGAGAACCAAAGACGCGACCGCCACACACTGGACCTGGTGCAGCTACCAGCTTTCCGACATGCGCGCCCGCCACAAGATCGCCACCGAGCCGGCTTTGCCGCCGCCGGTGCGCGATGCCTTCCTGTCGGCCGGCCATGGCTGCCATATCGACCTCGAAGGCGGCTGGCTGTATGGCGATTTGCCGGATCTGCGCCACGACTATTCCGCGGAGGCGCGCGGGCTTGGCCATTTCCGCTTCGCCTTCAACGACACGATGCTGATCGGCGGCCGCAAGCAACCGCTGCAATCGGTCGACAAAATCCGCAAGGCGATCGACAACGGATCGCGAAAGTTCCGCTCTCCGGCCGAATTGATCGAGGCTGTCATGGGCCAGTCGCTAGACGGCATGACGACGGAACTCGCTGGCCTTGGCGACACGCTCGATGGCATCGAGGACCGCATCGTCTGCGATGCATGGCACAATGAGCGGCAGGCGCTGGTCGACGCGCGCCGGCACCTGGTTGTGATCCATCGGCAGATGGCGACGCTGACCAGCCTGTTCCGCCATCTCGACCATTCGCATCGCAATGACCTGCCGGACGCGATCAACGACATGGCGGCACGACTTTCGCACCGTGCCCATACGTTGCATCATGACGGCGAGCAATTGCAGGCCCGCGCCCGGCTCTTGCAGGACGAGCTGATGGCCAAGCTGACGACGCAGTCGAACCAGTTGCTTTACATGCTGTCGGTGATGACCGCGGTGCTGTTGCCAATGACGATTATCTCAGGCCTGTTCGGCATGAATGTCGGCGGGCTGCCGCTGGTCGACACGCCGGTGGGCTTTTGGGTGGCGTCGGCGATATCGCTCGCCGTCGCGGCCGTCGTCTACCTGTTCGTCAGGCGGCTGGGGCGCGGGATGTAGCGGCAACCGTTACGAGGTCGCGCGAAAATCCTCGATGACAGCGCCGGCAGCGCGCGCCTCCGCTTCGTGGTTCGGCTCGCGCCACGCCTCTGCAAGGGCTGCCGCGTACCATTCGCGCATCGCCGGCAGAGCCAGCAATCGCGCTGGATAGGTGGCAGCTGCGCCCTCGAAGGACAGTCCGTAGGATTGAACCCGAAACGCCACCGGGGCAAAGAAGGCGTCAACGGCAGTGAAGCGATCGCCGGCCAGGAACGGTCCGCCGAAGCGGGCAAGCCCATCGTCCCAGAGATCGCCGAGACGAAAGAGGTCGTGCTTCAGCGCATCCGAGATCGGCGCCGGCGCGACGCGGACACCGCAGTTCATCGGACAAGGGCCGCGCAAGGCGGTGAAGCTCGAATGCATTTCGGCCGCTGCCGACCGCGCCCAGGCTCGCGCCTTCGCCTCGGCGGGCCAAACGCCGGCGTGGCGCTCGGCCAGATATTCGGTGATGGCGAGCGAATCCCAAACTGCCCAGCCGTCGTCAATCAGGCACGGTACGAGGCCGCTGGGCGCGAACGGCCGGTAGAGGTTCCAACTCGATCCGGTCGGAAACGGTGTCAGCCGCTCCTCGAACGGAATGCCCAGCTCTCGCATCAGCACCCATGGCCGCAGCGACCATGAGGAATAGTTCTTGTTGGCGATATGCAGGACATACATCGGAAACCTCTTGCCTTTACCGCGCTGCCGTTGCGGCAGGCCGGATCTCGCGGCCGCGGAACATCGACCACGAATACATCGCCAGCGCCGTCCAGATCAGGCCGAAGGCGATGGCCTGGGTGCTGCCGAAGGGTTCGCCGAAAATCAGCACGGCGATCAGGAACACAATGGTCGGCGCGATATACTGCATGATGCCGATGGTGGAGAGACGCAGCAGCTTGGCCCCGAAGCCAAACAGCAGCAGCGGTATGGCGGTGACCGGGCCGCAGCCGATCAGCAGTGCGGTATCGTTCAGGGAACTGGAGACGAAATGGTCCTGCCCGGTGACGATGAGGAAGATGATGTAGCCGAGCGCCGGAACCGACAGCAAAAGCACTTCAAGCAAGAAACCCTGGCTGGGACCAATCGGCAGCGTCTTGCGGAAGAAGGCGTAGGCGGCGAAGGAAAACGCCAGCACCAGCGAAACCCAGGGCAGCTTGCCGGCGTCGATCGTCAGCACCGCGACCGCGATGGCCGCCAGCACCACCGCCGCGATCTGCAGCCGGTCGAGCCGTTCGCTGAGCAGCAGCGCGCCGACAACGACGCTGACAAGCGGGTTGATGTAGTAGCCAAGCGCGGTCTCGATGGTACGGTCGACCGCGATGGCCCAGACATAGATGCCCCAGTTGACCGAAATCAGCGCCGCCGTCAGCGCCGCCATGGAAATGATGCGCGGCGAACGCAACGCCGCTTTAAAATCCGCCGTGCGGCCGGCCCAGATCAAAACGGCCGCCGCGATCGGCACCGACCAGACGATGCGGTGCGCGATGACTTCGGCCAGCGGCAGGTGTGCGACCGCCTTCATATAGAAGGGCAGCAACCCCCACAGGAGATAGGCGCCCAGCGCCAGCAGGAAGCCACGCCGGGCCTTTGAGTCTGCTTCGAGCTGAATTGCGTCCGTGGCCATGGCCCAACGCTATGCGCCAGCCGCCGGGCCAAGACCATCGCAAATTTCTGATGGATCAATGGACTTTCGCTGATGGTTCAATCCTACTCCGCCGCGACCAGGCCGGCCATCTCGCGGTTCTTCATAAGCTTGTAGACGATCGAATCCATCAGCGCCTGGAACGAAGCGTCGATGATGTTTTCGGAGACGCCGACCGTCCACCAGCGGGCGCCGGTCGCGTCATGCGATTCGATCAGCACACGCGTGATCGCCTCGGTGCCGCCATTGAGGATACGAACTTTGAAGTCGGCAAGCTCGAGGTCAGCGATCTCGTTCTGGAATTTTCCGAGATCCTTGCGCAGCGCGATGTCGAGCGCATTGACCGGGCCGTGCCCTTCCGCCACGGACATCTTCTCCTCGCCATCGACCAGCACCTTGACGATCGCCTCCGAAACCGTCTTCAGCTGGCCGTTGGCGTCGAATCGGCGCTCGACCATGCAGCGGAACGAGGTGACGCTGAAGAATTCCGGCAGGCCATGCAGCATCTTGCGCGCCAGCAGCTCGAAGCTGGCGTCGGCGCCTTCATAGGCATAGCCCTCGGCCTCGCGCTCCTTGACCACTGATATCAGCGCGTCGAGCCGGTGGTCGTCTTTCGGCATAGCGACGCCGCGCCGTTTCAACTCAGCGAGGAAATTGGCCCTGCCGCCCTGGTCCGAGACCATGACGCGGCGGCGGTTGCCGACCGCTTCCGGCGGCACATGCTCGTATGTGGCCGGCTCCTTGGCCAGCGCCGAGGCATGGATGCCGGCCTTGGTGGCGAAGGCGGAAGCGCCGACATAGGGCGCCTGCGCTTCCGGCGCGCGGTTCAGCAATTCGTCGAAGGCGCGGGAAAGGCGCGATATGCCGGCCAACGCGTCAGCCGAAATGCCTGTCTCGAAGCGGTTGGAAAAGGCCGGCTTCAGCGCCAGCGTCGGCACGATCGAGATCAGATTGGCGTTGCCGCAGCGCTCGCCGATGCCGTTCAGCGTGCCCTGGATCTGGCGCACGCCGGCCTCGACGGCGGCCAGCGAATTTGCTACCGCCTGGCCGGTGTCGTCATGAGCATGGATGCCGAGATGGTCTCCGGGAATGCCGGAGGCGATGACCTTCTCGACGATAGCACGCAGTTCCGACGGTTGCGTGCCGCCGTTGGTGTCGCACAGCACCACCCAGCGCGCGCCGGCGCCGCAGGCGGTCCTGGCGCAAGCCAGCGCATAATCGGGATTGGCCTTGAAGCCGTCGAAGAAATGCTCGCAGTCGACCAGCGCTTCCTTCCCGGCAGTAACCGCCGCCTCGACCGAGGCCTTGATCGCCTCGAGGTTTTCTTCGTCGGTGCAGCCCAGCGCGACGCGGACATGGTAGTCCCAGCTCTTGGCGACAAAGCAGATGGCGTCCGACTTCGACTGGACCAATGCGGCAAGGCCTGGATCGTTCGAGGTCGACACCCCTGCCCGCTTGGTCATGCCGAAGGCGACGAATTTGGCACTCTCCGTGCGGTGCTCGGCGAAGAAAGCGGTGTCGGTCGGATTGGCGCCGGGATAGCCGCCCTCGATATAGTCGACGCCGAACCCGTCGAGCAGTCCGGCGATGGCGATCTTGTCCTCGACCGAAAAGTCGATGCCTGGCGTCTGTTGGCCATCACGCAGTGTGGTGTCGAAGAGATAGAGGCGCTCGCGGCCCATGATCATTTCCCCGCAAACTTGTCAGTCGCCCGGATCAGCCTGTCGAGGATGCCCGGCTCCGAATAGGCATGGCCCGCGCCCTCGACCAGATGGAAGTCCGCCTTCGTCCACGCCTTGTTGAGCGCCCAGGCATAGCGTGCCGGGCACGGCATGTCATAGCGGCCATGGACGATGGTGCCGGGGATATCCTTCAACTTGAAGGCATCACGCAGCAGTTGCCCCTCCTCCAGCCAGCCGGCATGGACGAAATAATGGTTCTCGATACGGGCGAAGGCCACGGCGTAGTCGTCTTCGCCAAACCGGCTGCTGGTTTCCGGATCGGGCAACAGCGTGATCGTCTCGCCTTCCCACAGGCTCCAGGCGCGGGCGGCCTCGACCTGTGCCTTGCGGTCGCTGCCGACCAGCCGCTTGCGATAGGCGGCCATCATGTCGCCGCGCTCGGCCTCAGGGATCGGCGCGAGGAAACGCTCCCATTTGTCGGGAAACATTTCCGAGACGCCGAACTGGTAATACCATTCGAGCTCCGCGCGCGTCAGCGTGTAGATGCCGCGCACGACCAGTTCGCTGACCCGCTCGGCGTGCGTCTCGGCATAGGCCAGCGCCAGGGTCGAGCCCCACGAGCCGCCGAACACCAGCCATTTGTCGAAGCCGCACATGTCGCGCAGGCGCTCGATGTCGGCGACAAGATGCCAGGTGGTGTTGGCCTCGAGCGAGGCGTTGGGCATCGACTTTCCGCAGCCGCGCTGGTCGAACAGGACGACATCGTAAAGCTTCGGATCGAACAGCCGCCGGTGCTTTGGCGAAATGGTGCCGCCTGGTCCGCCATGCAGGAACACAGCCGGCTTGGCGCCCCTGGTGCCGGAACGCTCCCAATAGACCTGATGGCCATCGCCGACGTCGAGCATGCCTGAATCGAAGGCCTCGATTTCCGGATAGAGGGTGCGCAGGTCATTGCTCATAATTTCAAGCCCTGCTGCGGCCAATTGGCCGTCTCGTGATCCGGATGCTGGAAGGAGATGATCGATTCCTGCCTTGTGTAGTAGTCAGGATCGTCATGGACCGGCGCGTCAAAGATCTTCTCTACCCAGGGCAGCCGTGCGGCGTAGTTGATCTGGATCTGCGGTGCGAGGTCGGAGCGATCGTCAAATGCGCCGATGGCGATCTCAAGCCCGCCAGGCTGCCTGTAGGTCAACGGCGTGCCGCAGCGGCGGCAAAAGCCGCGATCGATGTTGACCGACGACTGGAAATAACTCGGCTCCTCGCGCACCCATTCGACACCGTCCTTCGGCACCGTCACCAGCGCGCCGAAGAAGGAGCCGAACTGTTTCTGGCACATGCGGCAATGGCAGATGGAAGGGCGTCCAAGCGCCCCACGAATGCGGAAACGCACGGCGCCGCACTGGCAGCCGCCGGTTCGAACGGTTTCGGTCATGATCTTTCCTCCGGCGGCCATTGTTCGGTGTCGTGGTCGGGGTGCTGGTAAGAGACGAGATCGGCGAGATAGGAGGACGAAGAAATATCGGCCATCGTTTCCTCGCCAGGCAATTCGTGAATATGATCGACATAGGGGAGTTTTGCTTCGGTGCCCCACTGGATGGTCGGCGCGATCTCCTCCGCGTGGTCGAAGGCGGCGATGGCGAGTGCGATGCCGTCGGGCGCCTCGAAAGTCAGCGGCGTGCCGCAATCGGCGCAAAAGCCGCGCCACGCGGCGTTGGAGGAACGAAAGCGTTTGCGCGCGCCGCGCGTCCAGTCGAGTTTTGCGCCACGCACTGACACCAGCGGCAGGTAGAAATTGCCGCTGGCTTTCTGGCACATGCGGCAATGACAGACGGAGGCGTCGCCCAGCGCGCCTTCGACACGGAAACGCACGGCGCCGCACTGGCAGCCGCCTGTGTAGACCGGTCTGTTGTCCAGGCTCATGGCTTCACTCCGGGGCATGGCAGACGGCTTCGATATTGTTGCCGTCGGGGTCGAGGACAAAGGCGCCAAAATAGTTCGCATGATAGTGCGGACGCAGGCCCGGACCGCCATTGTCCTTGCCGCCGGCAGCGATGGCGGCGGCGTAAAAGGCCTCGACCTCGGCGCGGCTGCGCGCGGTGAAGGCGACGTGCTGGCGGTCCCTCGGCTTGTCCTTGCCTTGATGCAGCCAGAACACCGGCCGGTCACGGCCATAGCCGCCGACCTTGGCGCCACCGGTGTATTCCTGCGGCACCATGTAGAGCAGCGAGGCCCCGAGCGGTGCCATCGCCTTGTCGTAGAAAGCTTTCGACACGTCGAAATCGGAAACGGTGATGCCAAGATGGTCGATCATCTTTTTACCTCCCTTGCTGGTTCGCCGGCCGGCATTTCGGCATCGGCCAGGCCGGCCTCGATGACGATGTGCTGGCAGATCCTGCGCGCATTGCTGCGGTTGTTGGCGAGTACTGGGAAATGCGTCATCGCGGTTCGCCCCGGCAGCTTCGCCGGAGGCGCCCAATCACCAGCGTAGGCGATTGGCGAAAGCCGCAGTGCCGTCCTATCTCCCCCCTTGAGGGGGAGATGCCCGGCAGGGCAGAGGGGGGTGCCTGGCGCCGCCCTCACCGCTTTACCTCCCACGTCGTGACGCGCTCGCCCGTGACCGGATCCTTGCCGTCCTTCAGTTGCACCCCTTGCGCCAAAAGCTCCTCGCGAATGTGGTCGGCCTGGCCCCAGTTCTTGGCAGCGATCAGTTCCAGGCGCCTGGCAATGGCCTTGGCGATGGCATCTTCATCGACCTTGGCCGGCGCAACGTCGAAGCCGAGGAACGATAGTGCCGCCTTCAGCGAAGCGGCAGCATCGTTGCCCGCGTCGGCAGCGTTGCCGCCACCGGCAGCATTGGAATCCACAGTCTCGCCGGCCAGCTGCGTCAGCACCTGGAACGCAGGATAGGTTGCGAGATCGTCCGACAAGGCTTCCACCACTTCGACCGGCAATTGCTTGGCCGCCGCCGGTGCCAGGTCCGCCGCCCGCTTCCATTTGCGCAGCGTATTTTCCGCCTCTTCCAGCTTGCGCACGGAAAAATCGATCGGCTCGCGATAATGCGTCATCAGCATCGCCAGCCTGAGCACCTCGCCCGGCCACTTGCGGCCGCCAAAGGTCTCCGTCTCCAGCAACTCGTTGATCGAGTAGAAGTTGCCCAGGCTCTTGGACATTTTCTGCCCCTCGACCTGCAGAAAGCCGTTGTGCATCCACACGTTGGCCATCACCTCGGTGCCATGGGCGCAGCGCGACTGGGCGATCTCGTTCTCGTGGTGCGGGAAGATCAGGTCGAGCCCGCCGCCATGAATGTCGAAGACCTCGCCGAGATAGGCGGCCGACATCGCCGAGCACTCGATGTGCCAGCCCGGCCGGCCCCTGCCCCACGGGCTGTCCCAGCCCGGCTCTTCCGGCGAGGACAGCTTCCACAGCACGAAATCGCCAGGGCTCTTCTTATGCGGATCGACGGCGACGCGAGCGCCGGCCTGCTGCTCGTCAAGGTTGCGCTTCGACAATTGGCCGTAGTCCGGCATCGAGGCCGTGTCGAACAGAACTTCGCCTGCCGCAACATAGGCATGGCCGCGTTCGATCAGGCGTCGAATCAAGGAGATCATGTCGACTTTGCCATCTGCGCGCGGCTCGACGAATTCAGTGGCGCGCGGCTCGACCGTCGGCTCCAGGCAGCCGAGCGTCGCCACATCCTTGTGGAACTGGTCGGCGGTTTTTTCGGTGACGCGCCGGATCGCCTCGTTCAGCGACAGCTTCCCCGAGGCAATCTCGGTGCCGAAATCGCGCAGTGCGCGGTCGTTGATCTTGTCGTCGACATCCGTGATGTTGCGCACATAGGTGACGTGCGCTTGCCCGTAGAGATGGCGCAGCAGACGAAACAGCACGTCGAAGACGATCACCGGCCGCGCGTTGCCGATATGGGCAAAGTCGTAGACCGTCGGGCCGCAGACATACATGCGCACATTGCGCGGATCGATCGGGAAGAAATGTTCCTTGGTCCGCGTCAGCGTGTTGTAGAGGCGCAGGCCCTTCGATGCGTCAGACATTTTTGCCTTCCCGGTGCGTTACCTTTTTGGCTGGAGCCACTTGCGCTAAGACGCAAATCAGGCACCAGCCTGCTGGCCGGGGCGTTTGTCCACTCTAGAAGGAAGATAGGCGAAAACGTCCGGACCAGCGCGAAGCTAGCCAATAATGCAGATGCCACAAATGGCGAAAGACGTTCTCATGAGCGGCTTTATCGCCTCACCCAGTGTTGCCGTCAAGTCGCAACTTTCGGCAAAAGAGTCGCTGGATCACAGGTAATGACGCGATGAAACATTTTATTAAACATCTCGGCACAGTCATGAAACATTCGCCGGCTAGATCACCAGATGTCACGATTTGGTCGGATTCGACCAGCAAACGCGGACACGAAGACGTTACCAGGGAAGAGAAAAATGCCTCGAGCCAAGCAGGACTCCAGCAGCGCCAAGCAACCGGCGCTCGCCAGCCAATACCGGGCGATCGGCCCGGCCGCGATCGTCGCCGCCCTTCTTCACACAGCGAAGAAGAAGAAGCCGGTGCAGAAGATCACATCGCCGCGCGCTGCCTGATGTGACGTGCGGCCGGCGATTCGCCAGTAAATGGGAGCGCCGGCAATGAAGGCGCTGAAGCGCGCCCAGGAAATAGCAGCTACTGCTGAAACAAGCTCATCTGACTGTCGTCCGCGCCCGGCTTCCGGTGCCTGGCCTTCTCGGGCTCCGGCCCCACCATGCCCCTTTCCTGAATCTCCGGTCCGGTGTTGGCGACCTTGTTGACGAGGTCGGAAACCGGGACAGCCTCGAAGAAATCGAGCTGTGCCGGTCTGAGCAGTTCGGCGACATCGCGCGGCTCGAGCGTGCGGCAATCCAGCCAGCGGGCGAAATCCTGCGGATCTATCACCACCGGCATGCGGTCGTGGATATGGGCAATGTCGGCATTGGCGTTGACGGTCAGGATGGCGCCGGTGTCCATCTCCGAACCGCCCGGCTCGGCATAGGTCTCGATCAGTCCGGCGAAGGCGACAAGCCCGCCATGCTTCGGCCGCACCCAATAGGGCTGTCCCCTCTTGCCGCCTGTTTGACGCCATTCGTAGAAGCCGGAAGCCGGCACCAAAGCGCGGCGATGGCGCATGGCGGCGCGAAACGAGGCCTTCTCCGCTGCTCCCTCCGAGCGCGCGTTGAACAGCAACGGAAACTCACGCGTGTCCTTCACCCACGCCGGTATCAGCCCCCAGCGCACCAGCATCGGCTGCCGGTCTAGCAGGTTCGAGTCTGGCAGCTTCGAGCCTGGCGCCCGCGGCAAGCCTGCAATCGCCATCAGCACCGGCTGCGTCGGCGCGATGTTGTAGCGGGGCGGGAAATCCTCCAGTTTTGGCAGACCGAGAAAAGCGGCGGCCCGGTCCGGCGTGGCGGTCAAGGCGAAGCGTCCGCACATAAGCTAAAGACTCGTTGGATTGGTCGGATGTGAAGGTGGCGATGGAACCGGCGTTGCGCAACCGCTAATCCTTCCTCTCGCCGACCGGTCCACAACCGGCTGCGGCAAATGGCGATCGGAGCCCCATGGACGAGATGCGCAAAATACTCCCGGCTGTATCGGTCGCCATTGTCCGCGGCGACACGGTGCTGCTGGTCAAGCGGGCGCGGCAGCCTTCGCAAGGATTTTACGCGTTTCCAGGCGGCAAGGTCGAGGCCGGCGAAACGCTGGAACAAGCCGCGCAACGCGAATTGCTGGAGGAAACCGGGCTGCATGCGCGCAACTACCGCCGCCTTCGGGAGATCCACATCGACGGCGGCAGCGACGGGCACCCGGTCGACTATCTGCTGACGGTATTCGGTGCCATCTATGCCGGCGGCGAGCCCGTGGCCAGCGACGACGCCGAGACCGCCGCCTTCTATACACTCACCGAAATGACGGCGCTGCCGCTTGCCGCTTCGGTGTTTGCCGTTGCCGACGAACTGCTCAGGAATACAGGGGCGTAACGTCCAAAATCGCCTTGCAGGCGACAAATTGTTTGGCCACATAGATTTAATGATCCGCGCATCGCTTTTCCTTGCAGCTTGCCTCGCCGCCAGTACGGCAATCGGGGCGCGGCCGGCTATGGCCGCCGAGTCGCCGTTCGAGCCGGGGCTGATGCGGCTGGCGGAGGTGCTTGGGTCGCTGCATTTCCTGCGTAATCTGTGTGGCGAGAAGGGCGACCAGTGGCGGGTCGAGATGGAGAAGCTGATTGCTTCGGAAAACCCGGACCCGGAGCGGCGCGCCCGCTTCATCGCCAGCTTCAACCGCGGCTACCGCTCCTTCGGCGGCACCTACACGCAGTGTACCGCCTCGGCGACCGAAGCCATCAGCCGCTACATGAAGGAAGGCGAGACGCTGTCGCGCGACATCGCCTCGCGCTACGGCAACTGACCCTGGCTCCTCCTGCTTGTGTTCGGCCTGCTTGTTTCCGGCCCGCTTGCGTCCTGTTGCATCTTGGTGCAATTGTTGTGTTGCACTTCTGCAACGGTGTTAACGAAACGTTACGACGCGGATGTGGAATTAACTCAAACTGAAGGTTTTCATCCCGCTTGCCGGCCTAATCGGCTAAGTTTGAATCGGATCGAACGCAGGTTTGCAAAACGTGACGAACCCTTGTCGAAACGACGCTAGAAATGTCGTATTTACAAGTACTTACTTGACCTGCGTGTAAAAGGGACAGCCCAAGCCTGATCCGCATCTGCCGGATCGCCGCTTGAAAAGGGTGGACATCGCAATGGAACATGGCGTCAACGACATCGACGCGCTGGTCAGGGAAGAAAAGCGCCTGACTGCAGTGGAAAGCCACAGCGAGGCCTGGGCGGAAGGGCTTTCGGCCGGAATCGAGCCGGAAATCATCGCCGAGGCGGCCCTCGAAACCGCGTTCGGCGAGATGCTCCGCGCCAATGGCGAGACCTCGGCCCTTGCCCTGCTCGACCGCATGCGTGAAAAGGTGATAGCCGGGGCCTTCGAACCAGGACGGCTGCGGCACTGACCGGCATCAGGCTCTTCGATGACGGCGTGCCGCTTGGGCGTCATGCCCCGGGCACTTGGGCGGGCCTGGGCAGCTGGACGGAATCATGGAGAGGCAGGCGGTGAATCTTTCGACGTCAGGCCAGCCACGTGGCTTGGCTCTCAGCATCCGGCTCGCCGCTTTTTGCGCCGCGGTTCCGCTAGCGCTTTGCCTCACAATCAGTCCCGTCTATGCTTTGAGTGAAATCAAGCGCGAGGACCTGCCCTCGCCAGTCACGCCGCCCGCTGACGACGACATGTCGCCGCCCGGAACCGCGGTGCCGACGCCCGGCCCGCTCGGTGCGACGCCGCCTGCGGCCAGCCAACCGACGCCGCCCGACGAACGGGAACAGGTCGAACCGGGCGGGCCAACAGACGATGGCGGCATAGCCAATCCGCAAGTCGACCCGGATGAACCCTTGCCAGAGGTCGTCTACGATCTCGGCAAGCTGCCGGAGCCGGTCAGGCGCATGCACGATTTGATCATCGGGGCCTGCAAGAGCGGCGACATCGAAAAACTGCGGCCGCTGATCGGCCAGGGCGATGCGATGACCCAATTGTCGCTGAGCGAGATCGAAGGCGATCCGATCACCTTCCTGAAGGGGCTTTCAGGCGACGCGGAAGGCCAGGAAATTCTCGCCATCCTGGAAGAGGTGCTCAGTGCCGGCTATGTCCATATCGATGTCGGCACGCCGCAGGAGCTCTATGTCTGGCCATATTTCTTCGCGCTGCCGCTGGACAAGCTCGACGCCAGGCAGCGGGTCGAGCTGTTCAAGATCGTCACCGCCGGCGACTATGACAGCATGAAGCAGTTCGGCGCCTACATCTTCTACCGCGTCGGCATCACCCCGGATGGACAGTGGACGTTCTTCGTCGCAGGGGATTGAGCTGCCGTTGTGGTAAACTCCTCGGCGCGATCGGCGGGGTCGTTGCTGAAGGAGAACGAACTTCAGCCGGTGGTCAAAAGGACGCCGTGACCGAATTTGTCGGCCAGATCCCGTATAAGCCGTTTTTCACGGGCCGTAAGACGTTTTTTGATCGATAAAACGCCAATTGCGCTCATACAGCGCAAATGCTTCTTCGGCGGGAATCGGTCGCGCTACGTCACGATTCCAGGCGAGAGCCTGGAGCTCCGGAAACTCGGCGGGGACAATCATGGGCGCTATATCTGCGTTCATAACCCCAGCAACATAATGCGCGGTGCTTAAAAATCCAACACCGTGGAAACGGCTACACCGCCAGCGCCTCGGAAAACTCCACCGCCCGACCCTGTCCTGGCGTGACTATCTCGCCTTCCCACATCACACGCCGGCCGCGCACGACGGTGCCGACCGGCCAGCCGGTCACTTCTCTGCCGTCATAGGGTGTCCAGCCGGCCTTCGAGCCTGCCTGCGCATTGGTGATGGTTTCGCGGCGCTTCAGATCGACAATCGTGAAATCGGCGTCGTAGCCGGCGGCGATGCGGCCTTTCCTGGCCATGCCGAAGATACGCTGCGGGCCGTGGCTGGACAGGTCGACGAAACGCTGCAACGTCAGCCGGCCGGCATTGACGTGGTCGAGCATGATCGGCACCAGCGTCTGCACGCCGGTCATGCCGGACGGCGAGGCCGGGTAGGGTTTTGCCTTCTCGGCCAGCGTGTGCGGGGCGTGATCGGAACCCAGCACATCGACAATGCCTTGCGCAATGCCGTGCCAGATGCCGTCGCGGTGGCGCGATGCGCGCACCGGCGGGTTCATCTGGATCAGCGTTCCAAGCTGCGCATAATCATCCGCGCTCAGCGTCAGATGATGCGGCGTCGCCTCGCAGGTTGCGACGTCCTTGTGCTGTTCGAGGAAAACAATCTCCTCGGCGGTTGAGATGTGCAGCACGTGGATGCGCGCACGAACCTGGCGCGCGATGCGCACAAGGCGCTCGGTGCAGCGCAGTGCCGCGATCTCGTCGCGCCACACCGGATGCGAGGCCGGGTCGCCCTCGATGCGTTCGCCGAGCCGCTCGCGCAGCCGGAATTCGTCCTCGGAATGGAAGGCCGCACGGCGGCGGGTATTCCTCAGGATTGAGGCAACGCTTTCATCATCCTCGACCAAAAGGTCACCGGTGGACGAGCCCATGAACACTTTTATGCCGGCCGCGCCGGGCAGCCGCTCAAGTTCGCCGACATCCCCGGCATTCTCGCGGGTGCCACCGACCCAGAAGGCAAAATCGCAATGCATGCGGCCGGTGGCGCGCCGAACCTTGTCGGCAAGCGCCGCTTCGCTGGTGGTCAGCGGGTTGGTATTGGGCATTTCGAAGACGGCGGTGACGCCGCCCAGCACCGCTGCCCGCGAGCCTGTCTCCAGATCTTCCTTGTGCTCCAGCCCTGGCTCGCGGAAATGCACCTGGCTGTCGACGACGCCCGGCAGGATGTGCAGGCCGCGACAGTCGACCGTCTCGCCAGCGGAAGCCTGGCCGAGATCGCCGATAGCGGCGATGCGCCCGCCGTTGATGCCGATGTCGCGCCGGCCTTCGCCGTCGTGGTTGACCACCGTGCCGCCTGTCAGGATGAGGTCGTAGATCGTGGCCATGCTGATCCGGTCTCTTGCGGGGGGAGTGCCAGCGGCTTACGTAATGACCGACCGTTTTGCAAGATCAGGTTCTTTTCCGCCCATGCCCTTTGCCCAGTTGAAAGACCGCGCGCTCGTTTCCGTGTCAGGCCCGGATGCCGAGACCTTTTTGCAGAACATTCTGACCACCGACCTCGACGCATTGGCTGCCGGCGAAGCAAAGCCGGGCGCTTTGCTGACGCCACAAGGCAAAATCCTGTTCGACTTCCTGATCTCGCGCGCTGGCGAGAATTTGTTCCGCCTCGATTGCCGAGCCGACATATCAGATGATTTCATCCGACGGCTGATGCTCTACAAACTGCGCGCCAAGGTCGAGATCGCCAAGGTAGATCAGGGGCTTGTCGCTGTTGCGTGGGGAGATGGTGCAACCACTTCGCAAGCTGATTCAACACCGATTGCCGATGCACGGTTCCTCGACGCAGTCGTCAATCGCTTTTATGGTGCCACGGCCGCGGGCGGCGACCCGGCCGCATGGCAAGCTCTGCGCATCGCCCATGGGATTGCGGAAAGTGGCAGCGACTATCAGCTCGGCGACGCCTTCCCGCATGATGTGCTGCTCGACGAAACCGGCGGCGTCGGCTTCAGGAAGGGCTGTTATGTCGGCCAGGAGGTGGTTTCGCGAATGCAGCATCGCGGCACCGCCAGACGGCGGGTGCTGATCGTTTCGGCCGAACGGCCCCTGCCCGCTCCTGGCACAGAGTTGACAGTTGCAGGGCGACCGGTCGGCACGCTTGGCACAGCCGCCGGCACGGCGGGCCTGGCCATAGCCCGTATCGACCGCGTCAAGGCAGCGCTCGACGCCGGTCAGCCGATCATGGCGGATGACATCCCTGTGTCGCTCGCCATCCCCGCCTGGGCGAAATTCGTCTTCCCGCAGGAACCCGCCGGCGCGGAGGAGGCCTGATGGCGGCCGACCGTCCCGGGGCGCCGCCGCGGGCCTGGCAGCGCATGCTGTCGGGCCGGCGGCTCGATCTGCTCGACCCCTCGCCGCTCGACATCGAGATTTCGGACATTGCCCATGGGCTTGCCCGCGTCGCCCGCTGGAATGGCCAGACCATCGGCGATCACGCCTTTTCCGTCGCCCAGCATTCGCTGCTGGTCGAGGCGCTTTTCGGCGAGCTGGTGCCAGACGCCCCAGCCGATGCGCGGCTGGCGGCTTTGCTGCACGACGCGCCGGAATATGTCATCGGCGACATGATCTCACCGTTCAAGTCGGTGATGGGCGGCAGCTACAAGGAATGCGAGCTGAGGCTGCAGCACGCCATCCATCTGCGCTTTTCGCTGCCGGTCGAACCTGGTGCGGGCCTGCGCAAGGAGATCAAGCGCGCCGACCAGATCGCCGCCTATTTCGAGGCGACGCTGCTTGCCGGCTTTTCGACCGCCGAGGCGACCGAATTCTTCGGCCGGCCGCGCGGCTTCAATGCCGACCGCTTCGATTTCACCCCGCGTTCGGTGACCTGGGCGCAAAACGCGTTTCTCAAACGGTATGCGGCAATCGAGAAATCGCGGCGCCAAACGGTGCAGCCAGGCGACCGACAAACGGCAAATTAATCGAAACGGATCCAAGCGAAACTTCGACCTACGAGGAAACGATTTCGGCATCGGTTATTCGTCGCTCGACTATCTCCGCCGCTTCCCTGTCAACAAGATCAAGATCGACCGCTCCTTCATTCGCGACATCGACAACCGCGACACGGCATGCAGTCATGGCGACCCGGAACGTTCCTGCCGGGTCACAGGTGGCCGCTCAATGCCTCGACCATGTCCTTGTTCGTTGCCACCGGAACGATCTCGAATTCGACCAGATCCGCCCATTCGACGACCCAGCGCTGCAGGAGCGTCACGTCTTCGGCCTCCACCAGCAGGAAACAACGGCTCATATCGGCCGCGATCCAGCTGTGGTGCACGAGAAGCGCGTCCGGCTTCAGGCGGCCCTGGTCGCGAAAGCGACGGTAGATCTCCTTGCGGTCACAGCCGCGAAAATCCTCGGTCACAAAAAACAGCATCTCTGTCCCCCACGGATGATTATCGCCCCTGTCGGTCGAGCCGCTCCAGGAACCACTGCGTCAGCCGCACCCAGACCTCGTCTTTTTCGCCAGAGTCCTCCCAGCCATGGTCGAGATTGGGATTGTCGTTGACCTCGATGACGAAGACACCGTCCTTGGTTTCCTTGAGGTCGACGCCGTAGAGGCCATCGCCGATGCAGCGCGCCGCCCTCACCGCCGTCTCGACGACATGGGCCGGCGCCTCCTTCAAGGTGAAGGTCTTGATGCCGCCCTGGTCGGGCTTGCCATTGGCCTTGTGGTTGACGATCTGCCAGTGCTTCTTGGCCATCAGATAGTGCACGGCAAACAGAGGCTGACCGCCGAGCACGCCGACGCGCCAATCATATTGGGTCGGAATGAATTTCTGTGCGATCAGGAGATCGGAATCCTCCAGCCATTCGGTGGCAAGCGTCTTCAGCTCCTCAAAGGTGGCGCATTTCTTGACGCCGCGTGAAAACGACGAGTCCGGGATTTTCAGCACCAGCGGAAAGCCCAGCGTCTGCGCCGCCACTTCAAGGTCCGAGATGCCGGCGATCATCACCGTCGGCGGCACCGGCACCTTGTTGTAGGTCATCAGCTCGTTGAGATAGACCTTGTTGGTGCAGCGGATCATCGACAGCGGATCATCGATGACCGGCATGCCTTCCTGCTGGGCGCGGCGCGCGAAGCGGTAGGTGTGATTGGAGATCGAAGTCGTCTCGCGGATGAACAGCGCGTCGTAGTTGGCGAGCTTGGCCAGATCCTTTTTGGTGATCGGCTCGATTTCGACGCCCATCTTTTCGGCGATCTTGGCCCAATAGCGCAGCGACGAGATCTCCGACGGCGGCAACTCCTCATGTGGATCGACCAGCGTGGCGAAGGTGTAGCGCGCCGGCGTGCGGCCCTTGGTGTCACGCCACTCGCGGCTGGTGTAGGTCTCAAGGCACTGAAGAAAGCGCTTTTCTTCCTCCTCGGTCATCCTGGCCAGCGGAAGGAAGCCGATCTTGCGGATCGAGGCCCATTCGGCGCTGTCCGTGATGTGGACTTCCAACGCCGGCGCCCGGAACCAGTCGAACAAAAGCTTGGCGAAGCGATCCCATATCCTCGACGAGCCGATGCCGAAGAAAATGCAAACTTTTTGCGGAAAGGCTCCGCCCAGATCCTTGCGGCATTTGTTGAGCGCGAGTTCCAGCTCCGGCAGCGCATGATCGTAGAGCTTGCGCTCGGACAGGTCGATCATCGTCTCGACCGTCGGAATGACCTTGTGACCGCGCGAGCCGGCGAGCAGCGAGGCATAATAGCCGCGGCTTTGGTAGCCATAATTGTTCGACAGGTTGATGACTTTCGGCCGCTGGCCGCGAAACAGCGCCGGATGCGCAAGATAGTCGCGATTGGTGATGATCTTGTGCGGTGTCGCCACCTGATCGAGATCGTTCTGCCGGCCGGTAAGGATGACCCAGGTCATTGTCTGTCGCGCTTTCCGAGGATTATGGCGGCACGCAATCCATCGCGGCCGAATTGCGCCATGTTCATGAAGATGCCGTAAGGCACCGGAATGTTGGCGGCATCAAGGATGGTCTCCTGTCTCTCGTCTTCGACCCAGGGATCGTGGATCAGGATATGGTCGCCATCGTCGCCGATGGCCAGCACCCAGTGCGGAACCTTCTTGCCGAACATAAGGAAGCCGCTGATCAGGACCAACACCAGTTTTCCTTCGGCGATCGCCGTGCGGACATCGTCGATAGCGAATGGACGGTAATTCACCGGAATGCCGTAACGTTCCGCGCGCCGGCGAAAGTCGACCTGCGCCAGTTCCATCACCCGGCGCTTGTCTTGGCTGCGCACCGACTGCAGGAACAGCGCACCATGGAAGGAGACATATATCTCGGCAGAGAGCCCGCTTTCGTGGCCGGCAACCGCGAGGCCGAACGGCTCGCAGCCGCCCGGCCCCGACATCATGAAAACGGTGGTCGCCTCGCGCCACAAACGGATTTCCATCACCGGGTCGGGCACGAAGCCGGCATCGAAATTGGCCATCGCCATCATCAGACAGCACGGGCCGCAAGTGAAATCGCAGGTCTGCTGGTAGAACGGCACCCTGGTGGCGACCGGAATGTCGCCGCGCAAGGTCTTTTCGTAGCGGAGCGCCGTGGCGCCGTCCTCGTAGTAGCCCGGTTCGCGGCCGATCTTGCGGTAGCCGCTCTGCTCGTAAATGCGGATGGCTCGGCTGTTGTCCTCGCGCACCTCGAGACGCAGCATCATGCGGTTGTGCTCGAAGGCGGCTTCCTCGGCCCGTTTCAACAGAATGCGGCCAATGCCGAGCCCGCCGAAAAACGGACCGGTGGCGATGGAATAGAGCCGTGCTACTCCGCTGCCCTTGCGAAACAGCACGACCGCATAGCCGGCGATGCGGCCGTCGTTTTCGGCAACCAGCATCTCGGCGGTCTCGCGTTCGATCAACTGACGAAAGGAGCGGCGGGAAATGCGGTCGCCAGAAAAAACTGCCTTCTCGATCGCCGCGAGGTCATCGACGTCGGACGCGCGGGCCGTGCGAATCTCGGCAGGCATGCGGGCTTGGAAAACCTCGATTGGATTGTGGAAAGGCCTGGTCAGAAGTGTCGACAACACAGCCGAAGCGCCAGCATCCGTCAAGCGCTATCGCACCTCGATTCGGGCTGAATTGTGACAGTTTCGGCAGGCGCAGCTCAGCTGGCCAGCCCGGCGACAAGCTGGCTGTAGGCGCTCTTCGCCACTGCAGTCAGTTGCGCGCGCGGCAGCGAGCCGACGACGGCGCAGCCATAGCCCTGGTCCAACCAGTAGATCGCCTCGGGGCCGTCCTGCGATCCATAAGTGCCCTTGGTCTTCTCGGCCGATTCCGCGGTGACGAACAGCGAGATGCGCTCGCCCTTGTCGTCCTCATAGAGCAACATCGCGGCCTTGCTCTCGCCAGCGGGCAGCAGCCGACCGCCGACGAGCTGGAATCCTTGCGCCGCCAGATCCGGTGCGACCAGCTTCAGGCCGACCCTATTGGACAGCCAGGTCTGCAGATGATCCTTGTCGCTGGCCGGCACTTCCACCGCATGCCGCTGCTCGGCGGCATAGAGGACATGGGCTGCGATCGCCTGCTCGGCGAGCTGGTCCTCGGCCGGGTCTTCCAGACCGAGATGGTCGAGGCCGGCGACATAACCGCCGACACCGCCAATGGCCAGCATCGCCGCTGCAGCAGCCGCCAGCCACCAGCGCGAGCTCGATGCCGCCGTCTTGACCGGCGCCTCGCCGAACACGATATTTTGCAACCGCGCCGGCACCGGCTCGTCGAGCACGCCGGCGAAGGTGGCACGCAGCGCTGCGAGGTCGGCGATATAACGGACGCTCCTCGCCTTCATTTCAGGATTGGCCTCGAGCCAGGCGTCATAAGCCACGCGCTCGTCAACCGGCAACTCGCCATCAAGCGCCATATGGATGTCGCGTTCGGAAAAGTCGCGCCGGGTCATTTTTCTACGATCCTTATCGCCCGGCGACGCGCGGCATCATCCAGCAACCCGCGCAACTCGTCACGCCCGCGCGCGATGCGCGACATCAGCGTGCCGGCCGGGACGCCGAGGATGTTGGCGGCCTCGGCATAGGAAAAGCCTTCGATGGCGACCATGACCAGTGCTGCGCGCCGATCGGGGCTGATTGCCTGCAACGCGTCGATGATCTCGCGCGAGGCGATGCTCTCCACCTGCTCAGCGGGTGCTGCCTGCGCCTCGCGCGCTTCCAGCGGCAGCATCGCTGCTTCGCCGCGCCGGTTCACCTTGCGCATCTGGTCGATGAACAAATGATGCATGATCGTAAACAGCCACCTCCTCGGGCTTTCTCCAGTCTGCCAATTGTCGAGCCGCACAAGCGCTCGTTCGAGACAGTCCTGAACGAGATCGTCGGCGGAATCGCGATCGCGCAGCAGCGAGCGCGCATAACGGCGCAGGCGTGGTATCTCGCCCAGGATTGCTGCCTTCTTTTCGTCCATGACCGCTGGTTCTGAGGTCGCCCTTGTTCATCCGATTGAACGCGCCTTCACGGCGCGGCGCAAGCGGCCAGCGCGAAGCGGTCCGCCGCCCGGCCACCCAAGCAATGCAATAACGCTGGCGCGGACCGGTTTATTCCCGTTGGGATTGAGAGGCAAAGCAGAGTCCTCCCATCGCGGGCGACGCGACAAAGGCCTCGATAATCCGCCGTGGCATGTGCCGGAAGGCGCAGCGCTGGAGAATATCCCGCGCCGTATTGGGACTCACAGTTGAACCGCCCGGACCGGGCTCGCCAACGTCAGTCTTCCCATGCCTCGTCGGTGAATGCCTTCATGTCGAAGTTGGGATCGGATGTCCCAACGCGGCATACTTCTCCTGCAACACCGCAATCCTGTCACGCAAAGGCTTGCCGGCGTGGTTACGCTCAAGTTCATGCAAAAGTGCAATCCGCACTGCTTCCGTTTTGCTGGCGGCGTTGATCTCGCGCTGCAATTTTGTGGCCAGCCCATCCACTTCCTTGTCGCGAATATAAAGAGGCACTTTGAATATCTCCTGCTGAACCTTCAACTATTCCATTTTATTGGACATTCAAACAGATGATCCCTTAGGTTCCTCTCGCCGCTCTTGTCAGCAGCCGCTGGTAGAACAGACCGATGCCGATCAGCACCGCGCCGAGGCCGATGAAGGACAGCGCCCTCAGCACGCCTTCCAGTTCCGACATGTCGAAGAGGAACACCTTCAACACGGCGACCGAGATCAGCGCGGCCGACGCAATGCGCAGCACCTGCGACTTGAGCCAGACGCCGGCGGTGAGCAGCGCCACGCCAATGATCAGCCACAGCGCGGAATAGGTATAGGTCTCGAGCTGGCCGAGGCCGCTCCACAGGCCGATGAACTCGCCCTTGAACAGCCGCCGCACCGACAGCGTCGCATAGACGAAGGCGAGCAGTGCCGCCATCAGCGCCAGCATCGCGGCATACCATTTCGGCCGCTTGTCACGTGCGTAGAGCGCGAGCCCGCCGGCAGCGAGGGCCGGCAACAGATAGGCGAGGAACAGCAGGTTGAACACCGGGATCTCGCCGGTCGATTCGTCGGTAAACAGCGGGTTCAGCGCCGCAAAATGCTGGATGACGATGAAGGCGACCGAGACTACGCCCGCAGCAAGCGAACCATAGCGCAGCACCGAGCTTGGCGTGCGCATGTCGATGGCGATCAGGATGGCGCCGGCGCCGATGGCGATCAGCGTGTAGATCGCCTGTTCGGCGAGCGTCGCAGCACCGGTGTCGATGACGCCGCCATGCATGGCATGGCGCACCAATATGGCAACCGTGAGCACTGCAAACAGTGCTGCGCCCGCTTCCATGGCAAAGCGCGGCCGGCCATTGGTGGTGCGGGCGAGTTGCCAGGCAGCAAAGCCGAAGGCAAGCGCCGGCACGCCGTAGCCCGGCAGCAGCCAGTTGAACACCGGCGTCGTCGACAGCAAGTCAGCGCCGACGATTGTCGGATCGAAGGCGATACGGCCGAGCACGGCGATGACCGCGCCGACCGAAATCCAGCCGAGCACCGGATAGGCGCGCCAGCGGGTGGCCAGCGCCGGCACGATGGCTGCGGCACCCAGGAGGATAGTGGTCCAGCCCGACCCGAAGGCCATATAAAGCATCAGCAAGGCGGCGACTGCTGCTCCGCCAAGCGCGAACGAGACGGCAGCACCGCCCTGTAGCGGCGGCTGTTCACCGCGCGCGATCCACTCGCCGCCGGCGGCGAAGACCGCGACCAGAAGGGCTGCAATCGCCGCGTAGACAAGATCGCGGTCGAGATTGCCGAAGGTGAGCCAGAGCGCCAACAGAATGACCAGCGGTGCGACAACGCCCCATGCCGCCCATGAGGCAGCGCGGATGTGCGCCGATGCGGCAAATTTGCGCGCTGCCCAGAAGCCAGCGCCGATGAACACAAGTCCGAGAAAGATGCCGATCCTGAGCATCAGCGTATCGGCAAGTGCCGCCGGCAGGCCATCGACGCCGAGAGCGCCACCTGAAAAATCCGAAGCGACGGAGGTTGGCGGTATAATGCCGAGATAGACCAGCACCGTCGCCAGCCCTGCGGCGTGCAGAAGCGCCAGCGCCAGCGGCCGGTAGAGCGCCACCGCGACCAGGGCTGCGATAAGGGCTGCTCCCGGCAGAGCATCGCCGGGAGCGTATGCGGGGTCGACGAACAGCGCCATCGCCGAAAGGCTGACGAAGAAGCCGGGCGCGATTGACGGCCAGTCGAAGCCCCTGGCGGGTTCTGTTTCGCCACCGCGACGGCCAAGCCAGACAAACGCGAGCACGGCCAGGGTCACCGCGTTGATAAAGAGGAGGACAGGCAGGTTGGTACCCGGCGCATCGGTCATGTAAAGAATGGTCCACAGGCCAGTGCCGACGAACGCTGCCGCCATCAGGAATGTCCAGTCGCGCAGGCGGGCGATCACGCCGGTAGCGGCGAGCACAATCGCCAAATAGCCGAACAGCGCCCAGGGATTGGGCGCCTGCGAGCCGACCAGCATCGGCGTCACCACCGCGCCGAGCAGACCGACGCCGGCCAGCGCCTGGCCATGGACGAGGGCTGCTGCGATCGTCGCCACACCGATGGCGCCGAGCAGCGTGAAGGCGAGCGCCGGTCCGATGAAGCCGTAGACGCCATGCGCGGCATAAACCGTGCCGAACAGGATGAACGCACCGGCCGCCGTCAGGATCGCCGGAATGTAGGCGCCGGCGACACCCTGCACCGGCACTCTGAAGCCGGTGCGGCGGATGAACTCGCCGACGGCGACCAGCACCAGCCCGAGCATTGCTGCCATGCTCAGCCGCACGCCGGGACCGAAAATGCCGGCCTCGATGGTGTAGCGGATCAGAAACAGCCCGCCCAGCGCCAGCGCGATGCCGCCGACCCAGACCGCCCAGCGGGTGCCGAGCGCCGTTTCAATGTCAGGCTTTTGCGTCGCGGCCGCCGGTTGCGCAGGTGCAGGCCCAGCCGGCGCCGCCTCGCCCGCAGCCCACGGTCCTGATGCAGCCTCCCCGGCCTCAACCTCCGTGGACAGCCCTTCTTCGGCCTCACCCGCCGATGGCGGGGCAATGTCGGTCGCGGCCGCAATTGCCGCGTCCGCCGGCATGCTGTCGTTTGCGGTCTGTTCTGCCGGCTTGGCCTGCGGCGTGGCCCCCGAAAGCACGAGGCTGCGCAGCGCACCGAGTTCGCGCTCGATCAGGCCGATGCGGCTCTGCTGGCGCGAGATAATGACGAACAGCGCGATGATCGCGACGAGGCCGATCAGGCTTTCGAACATGGCGGTTCCCCCAAACCGGGCCAGTAGTGACCGACAAATACGGCGGCTAGACGGCCAGCCGAGTCAGCGCGCCGCCAGATTGGCGGCCGGAAAGATCGAGCACGTTTCGGTGCCGAAAGCCAGCGGCGGCGCCTTGTATTTGTTGTCGATGCGCTGGAGCAATTCCAGGCCGGTATATTCAGCGATGTCGGCGTGCGCAATGTTGCCGAGGCCGAGCCGCGACACCCGGCCGGGCTAGTGTTCCACTTCGCTCATGTAATGATTTCTCCGGCGGCGGTGTCGGCGCCAATCTCCTTGCCCGCCGCGTAGTGCTTGCGCAAGGCGGCGAGGAAGCCGGCGCGGGCACCGGGCGCCTCGATACCGCGCGGCTCGTAAACATGGCGGGAAAAAAAGAAGCCGGTCAGCCGGAAGGCATCCTCGATCGCCGCCGGATCGGCGCGCAGCCCGGAGCCGCGCTGCAGGAATGCGGGGAGCACCAGCATCTTGTCGCGCCATGGCGCGCCGGCGTGGCGCGACACGGCGCGCCCGGATTTCGGCGAGACATAGGCAAGGTCCTGCCTGGTGCCGGTCGCGGCACACTGGCTGAGATCGAGGCCGAAGCCGAGTTCGTCGAGAATCAGCAATTCGAAACGCGCCACCAGCTCGCCGGCGGCGTCCGCATCGTCGAGATGGGCGATCATCACGGCCAGCGTTTCGTAGAGGCCGTCATGGGCGTCGCGCTCGGGCAGCAGGCGCAGATGCGCCGCCATAGTCTGCAGCCCATAGATGGCGACGGCGCTGTCCATCAGCCGGGCGGCGTTCATCTCGATCGCCTCGGCCTGGAAGGTACCCAGATGCTCGTCGAGCCGCGCCCGCCACAACAGATCGACGCGGTTGCCGGGCTGCAGAACCGGCTGCTGCTTGCGCGAGCGGCCGCCGCGCACTAGGCCGAGATGGCGGCCGTGCGCACGCGTCATGACCTCAAGAATGGCGCTGGTTTCGCCATGCTTGCGGGTGCCGAGAATAATTCCCTCGTCGCGCCATTCCATGAACGGAGCTTGTCACCGCTTCGGTGGCGAAATCAAGTTTTTCAGGCGCTGTATGGGTGCCCTCGGCGGCGGTCCGCGCGGAGGTGATCGGCAAGCACTTCATCGATCACGCGTCGCGACTTTTCAACTTCGACTGGATTGACGTCTATGTGGCCGGCGACAGTAATCAGCGCTTTCCATAGCGTCCAGCCACGGCCTCGCGCCCAGGTTGCCTCATCGGCCTGAAGACCGGCGCGAAACACCTCTCGGCTTTTCCCTTCGAAGAGCGTCCACGCAATCGCCAAGTCGCACGAGGGATCGCCCACGCCCGAAGTCCCGAAGTCGATCACGGCGCTCAACCTGCCTTGCCTGACCAACAGGTTTCCCCAACTGACGTCACCGTGGAACCAGACGGGCGCGCCGTGCCATGTCGCGGCAAGCGCTGCCTCCCACACCGCGCTCGCGGCGACCGTGTCGACCCTGCCGTCAAGGGCTGCAATTGCTTGCCGGGTCTCACCGTCATAGACGCTCAGTGGTCCGCCGCGAAAAAAGTTGTGCTGCCCTGGTGCCGGTCCACCGGCGGGATCGACCCGTTGCAGGGCGACCAGGAATTGGGCCAGGCCGGCCGCGAATTGCGGCAGGCTGGCAATACGCTCCAGCGTCGCCGTCTCGCCTTCGATCCAGCGATAGACGGACCAATGCCAGGGATAGTCGTCGGCCGGGGCTCCCATCGCCAGCGGGACAGGGACAGGCAGCGGCAGCAGAGGCGCAAGCCTTGGCAGCCAGCGATGTTCCTTTTCCACCTGCAAGGCATAGGCCGCCGCGCTCGGCAGCCTCACCAGCATATGGTCTCCGAGATGAAAGGTCCTGTTGTCCCATCCGCCTGATGCAACCGGCCTGACAGCAAGATCCTTCCATCGGGGAAATTGCGTGGCGACCAACCGGCTCACGAGAGCTGTATCGATAGTGACTTCCTGTTTGAGCATGATCTTTTCGAAACCGGCTCCCACTTTTCGGGAACCTGCCTAATGCGGAAACTCCAGCCCCATCTCGCGATAGCGCTCGGGGTCGTCGCCCCAGTTCTCACGCACCTTGACGAACAGGAAAAGATGCACCTTCTGTTCGAGGATACCGGATATCTCCATGCGCGCCGCCTGGCCGATGGCACGGATCGTCTCGCCCTTGTGGCCGAGCACGATCTTCTTCTGGCTGTCACGCTCGACATAGATGGTCTGGTCGATGCGCACCGAGCCGTCCTTCCTCTCTTCCCATTTCTCGGTCTCGATATGGGAGGAATAGGGCAGTTCCTGATGCAACCTGAGATAGAGCTTTTCGCGAGTGATCTCGGCCGCCAGCTGACGCATAGGCAGGTCGGAGATCTGGTCTTCCGGGTAATACCAAGGGCCGGCAGGCAGAGTTTCCGCGAGATAGTCGAGCAGGTCCTTGCAGCCCGACCCGGTTAGCGCCGAAACCATGAAGGTGCGCTTGAAGGGCACTCTTTCATTCGCTGCCGCGGACAGGGCCAGCAGCGCCTCGGGCTTGACCCGGTCGACCTTGTTGAGGATCAGCACCATCGGCTGGCGGACATCCTTCAGCCGTTCGAGGATCGCGTCGGCGTCGCCCCTGATGCCGCGCTCGGCGTCGATCAGCAGCAGCACGATGTCGGCGTCCTTGGCGCCGCCCCAGGCGGTCGTCACCATCGCCGTGTCCAACCGCCGCTTCGGCCTAAAGATGCCCGGCGTGTCGACAAAAACGATCTGTGCGTTATTGTGGATGGCGATGCCGCGCACGATGGCGCGCGTCGTCTGCACCTTGTGGGTGACGATCGACACCTTGGCGCCGACCAGTTGATTGACCAGCGTCGATTTCCCCGCATTGGGCGCGCCGATCAGTGCAACGAAGCCAGAGTGCGTGGTGGCGGCTTCCGTTGCCGGCGGGACGTCTTCGGTGGCGGTCATGCCGCGCTCCCCTTATTCAGCCAGACGCCTTCGCGCAACAGCAGTGCAGTGGCGGCGGCTTGCTCGGCCTCGCGCTTGGAGCGCCCGCTGCCGGTCGCGGGCGGATAGGCGCCGACCTTGACGGTGACGGTGAACAGCGGATCGTGGTCCGGTCCCTCGCGGCTGTCAATTATGTAGACCGGCACGGCGCCTGCCGCCTGATGCGCCCATTCCTGCAGTTCGGTCTTGGCATCGCGGCGGGCGGCACCGATGGCCTGCGAGCGCGGCCGCCAGTATTTGTGGATGAAGGCGCGGGCCGCCTCCAGCCCGCCGTCGAGATAGAGCACGGCGATCAGCGATTCCAGCGCATCAGCCCGCAAATTGACGCGTTTGCGCCCGTCCAGGCCGCGTACGTCCGAGCCGGCACGGATCAGCTCCGGCAGGCCGATCTCCTCGGCGATGTCCGCCAGCACCTCGGCATTGACCAGCGCGTTGAGCCGGAGCGACAGCTCACCTTCGGCAGCGTCCGGATATGCCGCCAGCAGCATGTCGGCGACGACCAGGCCGAGGACGCGGTCGCCCAGGAATTCGAAACGCTCATAGTCGATGCCGGCATGGCTGCTGCGGGCGCTGGCATGGGTCAGCGCGCGCTGCAAGCGCTGGCGGTCGGCAAAGGCGTGGCCTGTGCGCTGCATGAGCGCTTCGGCGAGCGCGTCGACGGTCAGCCGTTTTGTCGCCGCCATGATCCTAATTGACGAAATGGAGCAGGCGCGACGCGCGCATCAGCGACGGCCATTTCCAGATTTCGAGCGGGCTGGCGCTGCCACCGATCGAGAAGAAGATGAGATTGGCACGGCCAACCAGGTTGTCGTCGGGCACGAAACCGACGGTGAATCGGCTGTCCGAGGAATTGTCTCTGTTATCGCCCATCATGAAATAGTGGCCGGGCGGCACGTCGAATTCCTGGGTGTTGTCACCGATCGAGTTGGGTATCAGGTCGAGCGTGTCATAGCTGACGCCATTCGGCAATGTCTCGCGATAGACGTCGACCGGCCCGCTCTCCTCGGTGATGTCGCGATTGTCGATCTGCCCGACCTTCTGACGCGGCACGCCGACGCCGTTGATGAAGAGCTGGCCATCCTTGACCTGGATCTTGTCGCCCGGCAGGCCGACGACGCGCTTGATGTAGTCGACGGAGGGATCCGGCGGGAACTTGAACACCGCCACGTCGCCGCGCTCCGGCTCGGCGCCCCAGATGCGGCCCGAAAACAGGTCCGGCCCGAATGGCAGCGAATAGCGCGAGAAGCCATAGGACCATTTGGTGACGAAGAGATAGTCGCCTTCGAGCAAGGTCGGCCGCATCGACCCGGACGGGATAGAAAATGGCTGGAAAAGCAGCGTGCGGATGACCAGAGCGAGCAACAGCGCCTGGACGATGACGCTGACGGTTTCGCCAAGCCCGCCGGATTTCTTCTGGGATTTTTCAGCCACGCTCATGTCGTCCTCGATTATGCGTTGGTTGGTATAGAGTCTCGGCGCGCGCTGGGCAACGCATGCCGGTGGTCAGATGCGATCAATACGGCGCTTCTTGGACGGGCAACGCCTCGATGATCACAAAGGCTTGAGCAAGCGGAAAATCATCGGTGATGGTGAGGTGGATCGCCGCCCTGTGGCCCTCAGGCAGGATTTTGTCCAACTGCGCCGCCGCCCCGCCGGTCAGCGCCATGGTCGGCTGGCCGCTGGCCAGGTTGACGACGCCCATGTCGCGCCAGAACACCCCTTGCGCCATACCGGTGCCCAGCGCCTTGGCGCAGGCCTCCTTGGCAGCAAAACGCTTGGCATAAGAAGCGGCGCGGGCGCCGCGGTTTTCGGAGCGGGCCTGTTCGACCTCGGTGTAGATGCGCTGGATGAAGCGCTGGCCATGGCGCTGCATCGATTTTTCGATGCGTCTGATATCGATCAGGTCGCTACCGATGCCAATGATCATTGGGCGGGAACTTCCCGTCTGGGCGTTCCAGCTCTGTCCGCCAGGCGCATGGGGCGCGAGAAAGAGCGGCGTGGCCACAGACAGGGACGCACCCGCTCGAGAAGGCCATCAGGTTTGCGGCGTCGAAAAAGCACTCTGTCCCTGTCCTGATCCACTACGCCGCCCCGGCCATCCCAGCGGGTCGTGATTTCGCATCTTGCGCTGCAAGCACGCCGGAAGGCAATCAAGGCTTCGATATAGCGACACCCAGGCCCCAAGACAACGAATCGCTGCCGCGATCGTCTGCCACTGCAATCCTATCGTGCACGGCCGGCGTTGCCGGTCTCGAAAACCCAGCCGTCGGGGTAATCCTCGGCAAAGCCAGCCTCGGGAATGAGCAGCGTAGCACGGTAAGGCACCGTGGGAGCCTCGTAGATGTACTCGGTCTCACTTACGCGATGGTAGATTTGCGGCAGAACGACCAAACTCGATGCGCCGGCAACCAGCCAGGCTACCGGAAGATCCGCTTTGTCGCCGACCTTCAGGTTCATCCTGCGGATTTGTTGCAGGTTCGTCGCCGGCGTAAAGCTGTAGTCCAGATCCACCATCGACTGAACCGCCGGCTGCCGCTGCCCATTAACGGTCCAGCCGATCTCGTCGCGGATGATTGTGAGATCAACTGAGAGGGGACCGATGAACCCGCGAACGCTGCCGGATCTGGTCGTCCAATCTTCGGCCAGTTGCACAGTGTAGTCCAAATGTGCCGGGCCCGCATCCGAGAGGTATACAGCGGCTCCATTCAACAGCCAGCCGAGGTCTGTCTGCTTTAGCTGCGCAGCATCGTGCCCTGGTTCGTCGGTCCTGCGCCAGATAGCGAGTAGAGACATGCTCTCACCTCTCGATTCGTTGTTCATCACCACGATCAATTTTTCGGCCGAGGTCGGACACGAGTTGCTGAAGGCTGCTCCCCAATATGACCAGGCTCACGCCGAGCAAGGCGACATCCTTGATCAGAAAGGCGCCTAACCCGTTGAGGAAAGGAAACCCTCCAGAGCCCGTTTCCCAGATCGGCAGAGTGAGCATTGTCGAGGATGTCAGCGCAAAGATGACCGAACCGATGGCACCCCCTATGAGGCCGGCCCAAACGCTGCGGATAGATGCTATCAGCAGAAGCGCTGTGGCCAGTTCGACCACGCCCAGGAAGTAGGAGGCTCCCGCAAATCCGAATGCGGGATAGAGCCATGCCAGCCAAGGCGTATTCTCGATGAATGGCCTCAGCGCCTCGATCTCGATTGCGGTGAATTTCAAGATGCCGATCAACAGCAGAGGCAGCACCACCCCCAAAAGGGTTACCGCGCGACCGACGGCGGCAAGGTGGTAGCCAGCTTGATTGATGCGCGCCACGAACGGAGCGTTGGCGGTTGCAGAGGTAAACATGGCCTTCCTCCTTCGATTTGTGTGCTCCAAGCATATAATAATTCGCCCTTGATGTATATGCTCCGAGCATATATTTTTTGACGATGGCTGATTCCAAAATTGAAAATGTGATTGGCGCTCTGGCGCTCGCCATTGCCGACATTTTGCAGCGGGACGCTCAGGCCAAAGCACCGGAGCCCGGCCCAGCGGCTTCCGCGATCACCCTCATTGGCCACGTACCGGGCCTGTCGATCGAGAGGCTGCGCCGCGCATTGTCACTGTCTCATTCGGGCGCTGTTAGACTGGTCGATCGACTGGTCGCGGATGGATTGGCGGCTCGGTTCTCGGCGCCTGACGACCATCGTGCGGTGGCGCTAAGGCTGACTCCTCTGGGCGAGAGGACCTGCAGTGACATTCTTTCTGCTCGTCAGACGGGGCTCGCGTCGGCGCTCGCCGTTCTAAATCAGGAGGAGTTGCAGGAATTCGGCAAACTTGCCGCCAAGCTGTTGCGTGGGCTCGTCAGCACCGAGGACCATGCATACCGTATTTGCCGGCTCTGCAACTATACCGCTTGCCTCGACTGCCCTGTGGAAGCGGAACTGGCCTGAACTGTGGCTTTGGCAAAACGAAAGCGCGTCGCACCTGGACGATGGCTGCGGCAGGCGTGAACACGGTTGCCCGCAAGCCGACCTTGCCAATGCACTTCGATCTCGCCGAAAATACCGGTTACCTGTTGTACCAGCTGATCTCGACGAGATTGCCGTCCGGGTCGCGGAAATAGACCGACATCATCGGACCACGGGCGCCGATCCGCTCGACCGGCCCGACTTCTATCGCCACGCCGTTGGCCGCCAGGCTGGCGCATATCTCCGAGAGCGGACGGGCGGCGACCAGGCAGAAATCCGCGGAGCCCGGGGCCGGCGCTTTGGCCTTGGGCTCGAAGGTGCGCCCGACCTCATGCACATTGATCTTTTGCGTTCCAAACAGCAGCGCCGTCGGCCGGTCCGGCTCGTCGAGCCGCCTGAAACCGAGCACGCGCTGATAGAAGGCGCAGGTGTCCTCGACGGAGCGAACCGTCAGTACGAAATGATCGATGCCTGCAATCACGGCAGCGCCTCAGTTAACGTTGTTTTATGCATGTCGTTGTCCCAAAACCGCTGCGCACCCTCGGGTCAAGCCCAAGGAGGGCATGCTTTTGGGCGACATGCATCAGATATTGCGGCTGCCCGGCTTGACTGGCGGTATGGCGGCAAGCTCGGGCGGCAGCTCGTCGGCCGGGTAGGCCGGAACCTCATATTCGGCGAGCGCGATCAGCGGCACGCCGACATCGGTCTTGCCGGCCGAGCGGTCGATGATGCAGGCAGCGGCAACGACCTCGGCGCCAAGCGCGCGCAGACAGTCGACGGTCTCGCGGATCGACAGGCCGGTGGTGACGATGTCCTCGACGATGACGACGCGCGAACCCCTGGCGATCTCGAAGCGGCGAAGCCTAAACTCGCCCCCTTCCCGCTCGACCCAGATCGCCGGCGCGCCAAGATGGCGCGAGGTCTCGTAGGCCGGGATCAGCCCGCCGACCGCCGGGCCGACGACGTAATCGATCCTGCCGGGCACAGCGGCGCGGATTTTTTGGGCCAGCGCCTTGCACAGGCGCTCGGTCTTGTCGGCATGCATGAAGACCCGCGCCTTCTGCAGGAAGACCGGGCTTCGCAAGCCCGATGTCAGGATGAAATGCCCTTCGAGAACGGCACCGGCCTCACGGAAAACGCCTAGCACTTCGTCGGTGTCCATTGTTGGCTCCATGTGGAGTAGCGAATAGTGAGTAGCGAGTAGCGAGTAGCGAATAGCGAGAGTACCCTTCACTATTCCCTACTAACTATTCGCTATTCGCTATTCACTATTCGCTATTCACTATCCATTCACCCGCCGCGCATCGCTGACGCTCGAATTGTCCTTGAGCTGCGACAGCAGCCGGTTCAGGTGCTTGAGGTCCCAGACTTCGAGATCGATCAGCATTTCGGTGAAATCAGGCGCGGTGCGCACCATCGACAGTGTATGGATGTTGGCATCGTTGGATGCAACGACCTGTGCGATGTCGGCCAGCGAGCCCGGCGCGTTGATGGCGGTGACCGAGACGCGCGCCGGAAATCGCTCCTTGGTGCGCTCGTCTATGTCCCAGCGCACGTCGATCCAGCGTTCGGGCTGGTCATCGAAGGCCTGCAGCGCCGGCGACTGGATCGGATAAATGGTGATGCCGGTCCCCGGCTGCACGATGCCGACGATGCGGTCGCCGGGCACGGCACCTTCCGGCGCGAAGCGCACCGGCAGGTCACCGCGGACGCCGCGGATCGGCACGGCGCCGTCCTTTGGCTGGTCCTTGTCCTTGCGTGCGGCGCGGCCCGGAATCTGGAACAGCATGCCGGCAGCGTTGCGGATCTTCGACCAGCCCTCCTCGCGCTGCTTGGGCGCAACCAGCGTGACGCGCTCGTCCTTGTAGTCGGGAAACACCGCCTTCATCACGTCGGTGGAGGCAAGTTCGCCGCGTCCGACCGAAGCCAGCACGTCCTCGACGTCCTTGCGCGCCAGCCGGTGCAGTACCGACTTCAGGCTTTCTTTGGTGAAGGTCTTGCCGGACCGCTCGAACGCGCGCTCCAGAATACGAACGCCGAGACCCGAATACTGCTTGCGGATGGCGGCCTTGGTGGCGCGGCGGATTGCCGAACGCGCCTTGCCGGTGACGACGACCGATTCCCACGCCGCCGGCGGCACCTGCGCTTTGGAGCGGATGATCTCGACCTCGTCGCCATTCTTCAGCTCGGTCATCAGCGGCATGATGCGGCCGTTGACTTTGGCGCCGACGCAGGTGTCGCCGACATCGGTGTGCACGGCGTAGGCGAAGTCGATCGGCGTGGCGCCGCGCGGCAGCGCGATCAGCATTCCCTTGGGCGTGAAGCAGAACACCTGGTCCTGGAACAGCTCCAGCTTGGTGTTTTCGAGGAAGTCCTCGGGATTGTCGCCTTCGGCCAACTGCTCGATGGTGCGCCGCAGCCAGGCATAGGCGTTGGTCTCCTTCGAGATCGCATGGGCGGTGCCGTTCACCCTGCCGCCGCTGTCCTTGTAGATCGAATGCGCGGCAACGCCATATTCGGCGATCTTGTTCATCTGATAGGTGCGGATCTGCAGCTCGACGCGCTGCCGCGACGGTCCGACGATGGTGGTGTGGATCGAACGGTAGTCGTTCTGCTTCGGGGTCGAGATGTAGTCCTTGAAGCGGCCGGGCACCATCGACCATGTCGTGTGGATGGCGCCGAGCGCCCGGTAGCAGTCCTCGACGGTATCGACGAGGACGCGAAAGCCGAAAATGTCGGACAGCTGCTCGAAGGACAGCGCCTTGGCCTCCATCTTGCGAAACACCGACCACGGCTTCTTCTGACGGCTCTTGACCTCGGCCTTGATCTTATATTTGTCGAACAGCGTCGACAGCGCCTTCTCGATCTCGGACAGCACATCCTTGTTGCGCTCGAAGATTTCGGCGAGCCGCGCGGTGACGGCGCGGTAGGCTTCGGGATTGATGAAGCGAAAGGCGATCTCCTCGAGCTCCTCGCGCATGCCCTGCATGCCCATGCGCCCGGCCAGCGGCGCATAGATATCCATCGTTTCCTCGGCGATGCGCAGGCGCTTGGCTTCGGGCACATGGTCGAGGGTGCGCATGTTGTGCAAGCGGTCGGCAAGCTTGACCAGAAGCACGCGAACGTCTTCCGATATCGCCAGCAACAGCTTGCGCAGGTTCTCCGCCTGCTCGGCCTTCTTGGAGACGAGGTCGAGTTTCTTCAGCTTGGTCAGGCCTTCGACCAGCTTGCCCATTTCCGGACCGAACAGTTCGTCGATCTCGGCCCTGGTGGCCGTGGTGTCCTCGATCGTGTCGTGCAGCAAGGCAACCGCGATGGTCGCCTCATCCATGTGCATTTCGGTGAGGATGGCGGCGACTTCGAGCGGATGCGAGAAATAAGGATCGCCGGAGGCGCGCTTCTGGTGACCATGCTTCTGCATGGCGTAGACATAGGCCTTGTTGAGCAGCGCCTCGTTGACGTCAGGCTTGTAGCGCTGGACGCGCTCGACAAGCTCATACTGACGCATCATGGGCGGGATCTCGCAGTGCTGAAATGAATCATGCGCCGCACAGGCGTACGGCGCATGTCATAGATAGCCACGAAACCGCCGGCGCGAAAGTGTCGGCGGCCGGTGGGAAGCTTAATAATCGTCGCTTTTTTCCGGCGGCACCAGACCTTCGATGCCGGCCAGGAGGTCTTCCTCGGTCATGCGGTCAAAGGTGATGTTGTCCTCGGTGTCGTCAGCGTCGGTTGCCGCAGCGGCGGTACCGGTCTGGTCGGCGATCGCCTCGCCGTCGGCTTCCGGCTCGTCGACCTCGACATGCTTCTGCAGCGAGTGGATCAGGTCTTCCTTGAGGTCGTCGGGCGACAATGTCTCCTCGGCGATCTCGCGCAGCGCGATGACCGGATTCTTGTCGTTGTCACGAGGAACGGTGATCTGCGCGCCCTGGCTGATCTGACGGGCGCGGTGGCCGGCCAGAAGCACGAGCTCGAAGCGGTTGTTGACCTTGTCGATGCAATCTTCAACGGTTACGCGGGCCATGAGCTGCCCCTTTCATGCCTGGATTTAATGGAAATCAGGCGCGGTCCATAACCCGAACGCCGCCAAAATACAAGCTTTTTGGCAATACCAGGTCGGGGCCCAGTTGGGGGTCGGCCAAGTCCAGTCTGGGCGGGCACCGCCTGCGACTATGCGGAACCGATCACAATTGCTTGCCATGCAGCATCATACCCTTGGCTTGCCGTAAAACCGGCGCTATCTCGAATGACGAAAGGTCAGCCGGTTATTTCAAGCTGACCGATAGTCAAGCGCATTTAGACGACCGCTTATTTTCGAAAAGGAATATTTCCATGTTCGACCCTCGTGAGAAAATCGCTCTTTTCATCGACGGTGCCAATCTTTACGCCACGTCGCGCGCGCTCGGCTTCGACATCGACTACCGCAGGCTTTTGTCGAGCTTTCAGAAGCGCGGCTATCTGCTGCGTGCCTACTACTACACCGCGCTGGTCGAGGATCAGGAGTATTCCTCGATCCGGCCGCTGATCGATTGGCTCGACTATAACGGCTTCAAGGTGGTGACCAAGCCGGCCAAGGAGTTCACCGACTCGACCGGCCGCCGCAAGATCAAGGGCAATATGGATATCGAGCTGACCGTCGATGCGCTGGAACTCGCCGATGTCGTCGACCACTATGTCATCTTTTCCGGCGACGGTGATTTCCGCACGCTGGTCGAGGCGCTGCAGCGGCGCGGGCGCAAGGTCTCGATCGTCTCGACCATGGCTTCGCAGCCGCCGATGATTTCCGACGATCTGCGCCGCCAGGCCGACCATTTCATCGACCTGATGACCTTGAAGAGCGATGTCGGTCGCGATCCGTCCGAGCGGCCGGTGCGCCGGCCCGAACCGGCCGAAGTCGACGAGGACGAGTATTGACGGCGGCGGTCTTGGCCGCTCCCCTGATCGCGTCCCCCGAGCCCGATCGCGATTGCCCGCTCTGCCCGCGGCTGCATGATTTTAGAGCGCTATGGCGGCAGCGCGAGCCGTCCTGGTTCAATGCACCGGTGCCGACCTTCCAGCCGCCCGAGGGCGAGGATGCGGTGCGGCTGCTGATCGTCGGACTGGCGCCGGGCCTGCGCGGCGCAAACCGCACCGGACGCCCCTTCACCGGCGATTTTGCCGGCGACCTGCTATACAACACGCTGATCGCACACGGCTTTGCCCGCGGCCAATTCAAGGCGCGGCCCGATGACGGGCTGGAGCTTGTCGGCACGGCGATCACCAATGCAGTTCGCTGCGTGCCGCCCGACAACAAGCCGGCCGGCGCCGAGATTGCCACCTGCCGGAGGTTCCTGGTGCCGACGATCGCGCGGTTTAAGAACCTGCGCGCCGTGCTGGCGCTGGGCTCGATCGCGCACCAGTCGACCGTGCGGGCGCTTGGCCAGCGTGTTGCGGCTTATCCGTTCAAGCATGGCGGGCAGCAGCAAACCAATGGCGTCACGCTGTTTTCCAGTTATCATTGCTCGCGCTACAATACCAACACCGGCGTGCTGACGGAAGCAATGTTCGTCAACGTCTTCAGGGAGATAGCGGCGTTTCTGGAGAGATAGATTCGGGCGGTGGCGCAAACAACTCGGCCAATTTCTCCGGCCCGCCCTGGAGCACATTCAGATCGACATCGCCACTGATGCCGTCGACGCGACCGCTGTCGTGGTACTGCCAATAGATCCAGTCGTCATGACCTGGCTGCAGCGCCAGCGAACGAACCCAGCGCGGGCGGCCGGCGATCTGGCCGGCATAGGTCCGTGCCGCGTCGTCGGTCACATAGAGGATCGCCGTCTTGCCGAAAGCTGCCTCGACAGGACCGAGGAAAGCCGAGAGTTCTTTGTTCAATTCATCGGGCGGTGGCCGCCGCGGGCAATTGCCGACGAATTCAATATCCACCACCGGCGGCAGCAGCGCTTGATCGCGCGGCACGATCGAGATGAAATTCTTCGCCTGATCGGCGCCTGGCCTGCAGAAGGTGAAGAAATGATAGGCGCCGACCGCCAGACCGGCCGCACGCGCCTCGCGCAGATTGGCGGCGAAGGCATCGTCGACATGGTCGCCGCCTTCGGTTGCCTTGATGATGGCAAAGGCGACATCGTCGGCGGCAACACGCCGCCAGTCGATCTGTCGCTGATGATGCGAAACGTCGATGCCCCTGAGCGGATATTTGCCGCGGTCCGGAGAAAACGGCTGGAAATAGAAATAACCGGCGGCCGTGACGAGGCACGCCAGGATCAGGCTGGCCGCACCCCAAAAGACGATCCGGTTCTTCAAAAGAGGCCTATCGCTGTTGATCCGCCCTGCCCTCCGCTATGGCTCCGGGCGTTCGTCGCTCGAAAAGCCAAATCGTTGGCTTTCCGTCCGCTTTGCGGACCACTCCTCACCCACGCTCCTTCAGCAGCCGGCCCTTTTCGCGCGACCAGTCGCGCTGCTTTTCGGTCTCGCGCTTGTCGTGCAATTTCTTGCCGCGGCCGACGGCGAGCAAAAGTTTCGCCCGGCCCTGGTCGTTGAAATAGATTTTTAACGGCACCAGCGTCATGCCTTCGCGATCGACGCTCTGCGCCAGCTTGGCCATCTCGCGCTTGTTGAGCAGGAGTTTGCGGCGCCGGCGTGGCTCATGGTTGAAGCGGTTGGCCTGCAGATATTCCGGCAGATAGGAGTTGATCAGCCAGATCTCGCCGCCCTCGACCGAGGCGTAGCTGTCCTGGATGTTGGCCTGGCCCTGGCGCAGCGACTTCACCTCGGTGCCGGTCAGCACCAGGCCGGCCTCGATCGTGTCGAGCACCTCGTAGGAAAACCGCGCCTTGCGGTTTTCCGCAACGGTCTTGTTGTTGGGATCGGCTTTTCTGACTTGATTCATGATGCGGAGAGGTGGCGCCTTATCCTTAGTTTATCAAGCCGGCGTGCTTCATGGCCGCATCGATCTTTTCGGCGGTCGACGGCTCGACGGTGAGCAGCGGCGAACGCAGCACGTTCTCGACCTTGCCGAGCTTCGACAGCGCATATTTCGCGCCGGACACGCCGGGTTCCAGGAAAATCGCCTTGTGCAGCGGCAGCAGGCGGTCCTGCAACTCCAGCGCCTTGGCGTTGTCGCCGGAAAGCGTGGCCTCCTGGAATTCGGCGCACAGCCGCGGCGCGACATTCGCCGTCACCGAAATGCAGCCGACGCCGCCATGGGCGTTGAAGCCGAGCGCCGAGGCATCCTCGCCGGAAAGCTGGATGAAATCCTTGCCGCAGGTGGCGCGCTGCTCGGAAACCCGCTCGACCTTGCCGGTGGCGTCCTTGACGCCGACGATGTTCTTGAAGTCATGCACCAGTTGGCCCATCGTCTCGGGCATCATGTCGATCACCGAGCGCGGCGGAATGTTGTAGATGATGATCGGCAGGCTGGTTGCCTTGGCGACGGCGGCGAAATGCGCGTAGAGGCCGCGCTGCGTCGGCCTGTTGTAGTAAGGCGTGACGACAAGTGCCGCGTCGGCGCCCGCCTTCTCGGCATATTGCACCAGGCCGACCGCCTCTTCGGTGTTGTTGGAGCCGGCGCCGGCGACGACCGGAACGCGACCCTTGGCTACCTCGATACAGACCTTGACGACTTGGCGGTGCTCGTCATGCGACAACGTCGGCGACTCGCCGGTGGTGCCGACCGGAACCACGCCCGTCGTGCCCTCAGCGATCTGCCAGGCGATGAAGGCGCGAAACGCTTTCTCGTCGAAACGGCCGCTCTTTTCGAACGGTGTCACGAGCGCGGTAAGCGAGCCTCTCAGCATGTCGTCCAACTCCTTGGGACTAGCGCATGACCCGAAAATCGATGTCGATTCACGGAAAGATCATGCGCCAAATTTAAAGTGCTACAGCTTCCTTTGCGCCTCTGAGAAGACGCGCGGCGCTGCAGGTGTTTTGTCGTGCGCGCCTTCTAGCCGAAAGCGAAGCGGCGCACCATAGTCTCGACATTGTTGCGCGGCAAGCGTGGCGGTAGTGCCAGCAAGCGCAATTTGAACGACCTCGACAGCCCTTTGTTTACGGGCTCTTCATCACAGCCAACTAGGCTTCAGTCGATCTGTGCCTGTTGGTAATGTGCAAGGCAGGAATGATGAAAGCCATGCCGACCAGGCAGCCTCATTTTTTCGCGCTGGTTGGCGCAATTGTCCTGTTGACGCCGACCCTTGTGGCCGCCGGCAAAGTCGATGTGCGGGTCACTTCGGCCATTCCAACGCCAAATCTGCCGGATGCGGGATCTCCATCCGCCAGCGTCGCCAGGCTGAAGAGCGGCCTCGACGCGCTGGCGACAAACGACATTACCGGTGCGCGCCAGGTGCGCGACGCCCTGCCGGTCAATTCGCTCGACCAGCACATCCTTGCCTGGGCGATCGCGCTCTATGGCGGTGACAAGGTGCCAAGCGGCGAGATCGCCGATGCTGCGAAAATGCTGCCGAACTGGCCGGGCATGATCGCCTTGCGCAAGAACAGCGAGCGCGCGCTCTACCGCGAGAACCCCGCGCCTGAGATCGTGGTGCAGGCTTTCGGCGGCAGCCAGCCGCAGACAGCCGAGGGCGTGGTGATCCTTGCCCGCTCCTATGTGTCGCAGGGCAACATTCAGGCGGCGCGCTCGGTGCTGTCGCCTTTCTGGCGCACAGAGAAACTGCAAGCCAGGGACGAGGCGGCGATCGTCCAGGAATTCGGGACGCTGATCCCGGCAGCCGACCACCGTTTTCGCATGGAGCGCATGTTTTATGTCGACCGCGTCAATTCGGCGCTGCGCGTCGCCGGCCTTGCCGGCGCCCGGCAGCTGGCCGACGCCTGGGCCGCGGCCGATAGGGGCGACAAGAACGCGGCCAGACTGCTGAAGGCGGTGCCCGCCGCGCAGCATTCGGCCGGCTATCTCTTCGCCCAAGCCCAATATCTGCGCAAGCAACAGAAGTTCTCCGACGCTGCCGCAATGGTGATGAAGGCGCCGAGCGACCGCAACGCGCTGGTCGACCCGGATGCCTGGTGGGCCGAGCGACGGGTGCTGTCGCGCGAACTGGTCGACCAGGGCGACATGAAGACCGCCTACAGGATCGTCGCAGCACACGCCGCCGAAACTCCTGCCAACGCGGCGGATGCGGAGTTTCATGCCGGCTGGTACGCGCTGCGCGGTCTCAACGATCCCACCACCGCTGCCAGGCATTTTGAGCGGATCGCCGGTCTCGCCCAGGGGCCGATTTCGCTGTCGCGCGCCTACTATTGGCTCGGCCGTGCGGCCGAAGCCGGCGGCCCCGGCAGCGCAAAAGATTATTTTAGCCGTGCCGCCGCCTACGGCACGACGTTCTACGGCCAACTCGCCGGCGGGCGCGTCGGCCGGCAGGTCCTCAACATCGCCCATCCGCAGCCGAGCGCCACCGACCACCGGAATTTCGCCAGCCGCGAGGCGGTCAGCGCCATCAAGCGGCTGCGGGACGCGGGCTACGAGCGCTACGCCGACACGCTTTACCGCGACCTCGCCGGCCAGTTGACCAGTCCCGGAGAGCTGGCGCTGCTGGCCGCGATGGCGGAAAAGCAGGGCAATCACTTCCTGGCCCTGAAGGTCGGCAAGATCGCCGGCGCGCGCGGCATCGATGTCGGGGCGCTGTCGCATCCGCTCGGCGTCATTCCCGAGACCGCCAACATTTCCGGCTCCGGCAAGGCGCTGGCCTATGCGATCGCCCGCCAGGAAAGCGAGTTCAACATCGGCGCCGTCTCGAGCGCCGGCGCGCGGGGGCTGCTGCAGCTGATGCCGGGGACCGCCAGGCAATTGGCGAAGAAGGCCGGGATGGCGTTCTCGCAGGCGCGGCTGACCACCGACGCCGGCTACAACGCGACCCTGGGCGCCGCCTTCCTCGGCGAGCAACTCGGCCGCTTCGACGGCTCCTATGTGCTGACCTTCGCCGGCTACAATGCCGGCCCCAACCGCGCCGCCCAGTGGGTGGCCAGATATGGCGACCCGCGCGGCAAGGACATCGACGCCGTCGTCGACTGGATCGAGCGGATTCCCTATACCGAAACAAGAAGTTACGTCCAGCGCGTGATGGAGAATTACGAAGTCTACAAGATGCGCATTTCCGGCAAGTACGACATTGCCGGGGATTTGGTGAACGGGCGGAGTTGATCCGTTCAGCGTTCGGGCGAAGCACCCCCCTCTGCCCTGCCGGGCATGGAGATGCCCGGCAGGGCAGAGGGGGGTGCAGTCCCGCCGACGTGTCGAAAAAATACCGGCGCCCGCAGCGTTTGGACTCCGATTGACCACCCCCGCCCTCGCCTGTAGCAGTCTCGATGATCCGGCAACAGCAAGGAATCGAGTCCCAAATGTCGAGCGGTTTTTCCGACTTCTTCTACGCCTCGCCGGACGGGCTTGGACTCCACGCCCGCATCTACGGCCAAGCGAACTCCGGCCACTGGCCGATCGTCTGCCTGCCCGGCCTGACCCGCAATTGCCGCGATTTTCATGAACTGGCGCTGCACCTGTCGCGACGGCCCGAAAGCCCGCGAAAAATCGTCGCCTTCGACTGTCGCGGCCGCGGGCAATCCGCCTACGACCCCGATGTCGGCCACTACAATGTCGGCGTCGAAGCCGGTGACATCCTCGCCGGGTTGGCGGCGCTGGGCATCGACGGGGCAGGTTTCATCGGCACGTCACGCGGCGGGCTGATCATCCATGTACTCGGCGCGATGCGGCCAGCGGTTCTTAAAGCCATCGTGCTCAACGATATCGGCCCGGTGCTCGAGGCCGGCGGTCTCGCCCATATCCGCTCCTATCTCGAGCGCGCGCCGAAGCCGAAAACCCACGCCGAGGCGATCAGTGCCCTGCGCGGCGCGCATGGCAGCGACTTTCCTGCCCTGACCGAGGCGGACTGGGAGCGGATGGCAGCGGCCCTCTACAGAGAGACGGATGAAGGATTATTGCCGGATTTCGACCCGAAGCTGGTCGACACGCTGGCGGGACTCGACCCGACCCAGAAGCTGCCAGACATGTGGCCGCAATTCGAGGCGCTGACGGCGATACCCTTGCTCGCCATCCGCGGCGCCAATTCGAAGCTGCTGTCGGCCGAGACCTTCGAACAGATGCGAAACCGTCACCCCTGTGTCGAGACGATCACGATAGAAGGCCAGGGCCATGCGCCTTTCCTCGACACCGGCGGCCTGCCCGGCGCCATCGCCGCTTTTCTGGACAGGGCCGAGCAACGCTTCGCCGGAGAGTAAACCTCCAAGACCCTCAAAATGGACGCTGCCACCCGACTCTTTGACATAGGAAATTTGACAGATTGGCTCACCCTTTGTCGGTGGCGATCGCACATTTCTCCCTTCGTCATCCCGGGGCGAAGCAAGGAGCGAAGCGACGTCGCGGAGACCCTGGGACGACGAAGCTGTGAGGGCCCTCCTTCGCCAAGGCTTCGGAGGGCATCCTGCTTCGCGCAGAGAGGGATTTAATGGACTTGTCCTGCGAAGCGCGAAGCGCGAAGCAGGATGGCGGAGAGGATGGGATTCGAACCCACGAGAAGCTTTTGACCTCTACTCCCTTAGCAGGGGAGCGCCTTCGACCACTCGGCCACCTCTCCGTAGCGCCGGTGGATAAAGAAAAGCGCCGGCACAATCAACAAGCCTGACCCATTATCGTTGAAAAAACCGACTGCCGCCGAAACGCCGCTTTTCGCCATGCGGCGATTCTGCGGCAATGCCCTTGGCTGACGACTCACAAACATCGCCGCAATTGCCGCAGGCAATCGCCGGAATCGGCCGGATTGCAAGGGCTCGCCCAAAGGGTCTCCAACCTGTCTCCGACCGCTCAATGGTTAACGGGAGCTTTCCGAGTGAGGCCAAATCGTGTCATTTGTGCAACAAGGCAGGGTGATAGCGCCTGCACAGACCTATCGCCGATGCGATGGTTGTTGAACGCCGCCGGCTCATGGGTAATGTCGGGTTCGAAGGAGCGGCGCGGTGCGCATCTTTTTCGGTAGTGGGGATGGGGCAGGGAACGCTGTCCTTCAGCAAAGAATACCCAGACCCGTTTTTTAACTTTTGACTGGAGGTCAGAAAATGAACATCAAGAGCCTTCTTCTCGGCTCCGCTGCGGCGCTGGTCGCAGTATCCGGTGCGCGCGCCGCCGACGCCGTCGTCGTCGCCGAGCCGGAACCCGCTGAATACGTCCGCATCTGCGACGTCTACGGCGCTGGCTACTTCTACATCCCCGGCACCGAAATCTGCCTGCGCGTCGGCGGCTATGTCCGCTACGACATCGGCGTCGGCGACGTCGGCGCTTTCACCGGTGCGACGAATTGGGACCACGAGGACGGTGACGAGGAGGACACTTACTGGAAGCGCGCTCGCTTCTCGTTCAAGACCTGGACCGGCCAGGAAACCGAGCTCGGCACCTTGAAGACCTACACCGAAACCCGCTTCAACTTCCAAAACACCCAGGGCCGCGCCACTAGCGCAATTGACGACGGCGGCACTCCGGCTGATCCTACCGACGATACCGTACTCTTGTTCACTAATGATGCCGACAACACGGGCGTCTCGCTGAACTTCGCCTGGATCCAGCTCGGTGGTCTGCGCGTCGGTAAGGACGAATCGGCGTTCGATACGTTCATCGGCTATGCCGGCAACGTCATCAACGATACGCTGGTTCCCTTCGGTGGCTTCGACACCAACGTCGTTCAATACTACTTCGACGCCGGTAACGGCTTCTCGGCAGTGGTTTCGCTCGAACAAGGCGCAGGCGAAATTGGCACGATCGACAGCTACGTTCCGCATGTCGTCGGCGGTGTGAAGTGGACGCAGGGCTGGGGCGCGATCACCGGCGTCATTGCTTACGACAGCAACTATGAAGAGGTGGCCGGCAAGGTTCGCCTCGACGTAACACCGATGGAAAACCTGTCGCTGTTCATCATGGCCGGCTATGGCACGGACGACAACCTTTCGGACGGAGGTTTTGCTATCCCGGCCCCCGGCGGCCGCGGCTTCTACAAGCAGTGGGGCGGCAACTGGGCAGTCTGGGGTGGTGGCACCTACACGTTTAACGAGAAGACTTCGTTCAACCTGCAGGTGTCGACTGACGAAGAGGAGAACATTGGCGTCGCGGCCAACATCGCTTACGATGTCGTTCCCGGCATGACGATTACGGCCGAAGTTGACTACCTCCACTTTGGCGAAGAGGGCTTTAACTGGACCGGTGCCGAAGACGAAGACAGCCTCGGCGGCATCCTTCGCTTCCAGCGCTCGTTCTAACAGGCTCTGCCTGACTGAACTCGAACCCGGCGGGCAACCGCCGGGTTTTTTCGTTCTGAAGCATGCGCAGCAAGCCGGCCGATGGTTCCTGCAGCCCGGGAGCTTGCGCGGCTAACTGTGCCGCGCTAGCAAGAAGGCCCTTTTGGAGCGAGCCCCCTTTTCGAGCGAGCCTTTGCCATGCGCCAGCGCCCTCCCCTCACGCCGATCGTCAGCGCGCTTCCTTCGACGGTGCCATTTGTCGGCCCGGAGGCGCAGGAGCGGGATCGCGGTCGCGCGTTTCGCGCCCGCATCGGCGCCAATGAGAGCAGTTTTGGCCCCTCGCCGCGCGTCATCGCCCGCATGGCCGGCATCGCCCGCGACATGTGGATGTATTGCGATCCCGACAATCACGATCTGAAGCTGGCTGTTGCCGCGCATCTTGGCGTTGGCGTCGAAAACGTGGTGGTCGGCGAAGGCATAGACGGGTTGCTCAGCCTGGTGGCGCGCATGTATGTGGCGCCGGGCGACGCGGTGGTCACCTCGCTCGGCGCCTATCCGACCTTCAATTTCCATATTGCCGGCGCCGGCGGCCGGCTGGTCGCGGTCCCCTACGAGAACGACCGGGAAAGCCTCGACGGCCTGTTGGCTGCGATCGCCAGGGACAAAGCGCCGCTGGTCTATTTGTCCAACCCGGACAATCCGATGGGCAGCTGGTGGGAGGCGGCGGAGCTCATCCGCTTCATCGAAGCCCTGCCGGAGACCACCATGCTGGTGCTCGACGAGGCCTATGGCGAATTGGGCCCTGCCTCGGCGCTGCCGCCGATCGACCTGTCTCGGCCGAACGTCATCCGCATGCGCACCTTCTCAAAAGCCTACGGGCTGGCCGGCATCCGTTGCGGCTATGCGGTGGCCGACGCCCAGGTGATCCGCGATTTCGAGAAGATCCGCAACCATTACGGCGTCAGCCGCATGGCGCAGATCGCCGGCGTCGAGGCGCTGGCCGATCAGGACTATCTCAAAAGTGTGGTGGCGCGGGTCGCTTCCGGCCGCCGGCGCATCGCCGAGATCGCCGAGGCCAATGGGCTGAAGCCGCTGCCCTCGGCCACCAATTTCGTCACCCTGGACTGCGGCGGCGACGGCGCCTTCGCGCTGAAGGTGCTGCAGGCGCTTTTGTCGCGCGATGTGTTCATCCGCAAGCCGATGGTGCCGGTGCTCGACCGCTGCATCAGGGTCAGCGTCGGCCTCGACCACGAGCTCGACATCTTTGCCGAGGAATTGCCGGGTGCGCTGGCGGCGGCACGGGGGAGCTAGCGCGCCGTCAAGACCCTGCAGGAACCTTTTGATGCCGGCGGGACAGCGCCCCCCTCTGTCCTGCCGGACATCTCCCCCACGAGGGGGGAGATCAGCAGCTCCAATCGCCGCGCTTTTCTTCAACGTTAGAGATTGGCGAAAGCTGAGGTGACAGCCAATCTCCCCCCAAGTGGGGGAGATGTCCGGCAGGACGAGGGGGGCGCCACGGAACGCCATGGTTTCGAAAATGCGACCCACTCCTTGAAATAATTGAACGTTCGTTTTATTCTCCCTCTCTCGACGAGGCTTCCATGGCGCGCACGACCGGTTCCGACGGCGAAAAGACCGAAGCGGCGGTCCGCGAGGCGGCGGTCAGCCTGATTGCACGTCTCGGCTATGAGGCGATGTCGATGCGCCAGCTGGCCGCCGAGGTCGGCGTCCAGGCGGCGGCGCTCTACCGTTATTTTCCGACCAAAGAAGACCTCTTGTTCACGCTGATGCGCGAGCACATGGAAGGGTTGATCGAGGCATGGGAAGCGGCGCGCCCGGCCGCGGCCGATCCGGCGACCCGGCTCGCCGCCTATGTCGAAAACCACATCGCCTTCCATGTCGAACGCCGCCATTCCACCCATGTCTCGAACATGGAATTGCGCAGCCTGTCGCATGACCGCCTGACGCAGATCCTCAAGCTGCGCACCGCCTATGAAAAGGAGCTGCGCGTCATTTTGCGCGACGGCGCAGAAGCCGGCGTCTTCGACGTCGAAGACACAGGGCTGACAGCCATGGCGCTGATCCAGATGATGACCGGCGTCATCGTCTGGTTCCGGCCGGGCGAGCGGCTATCGATCTCGCAGGTAACCGCCACATATCTTTCAATGACGATGCGCCTGGTTGGAGCAAAGGCCCATGGCGCGACACCGACCTGCAGCGCCGGCGGCCGGCGAGCAAAGGATGCTGTAGCACTTTGATTTTGCGCTCTTCCCGAAATTGAATTCGATTTCGGGCCCGTGCGCCGGGAGGAACGGCATGTACACGCACACACTCAACTTCGGGCTTGACGAAGACATCGAAGCGCTGCGCGACTTGGTGCGGCGCTTCGCCCAGGACAAGATCGCCCCGATCGCCGCCGAGATCGACCGCTCGAACGAATTTCCGGCGCATCTGTGGGCCGAGTTCGGTGGGCTCGGCCTGCTCGGCATCACCGCCGATCCGGAATTCGGCGGCACCGGCATGGGCTATCTCGCCCATGTCGTGGCGATGGAGGAGATTTCGCGCGCCTCGGCCTCGGTCGGCCTTTCCTACGGCGCCCATTCCAATCTCTGCGTCAACCAGATCAATCGCTGGGCAACACCGGCGCAGAAGGAAAAATATCTGCCTGCGCTGTGCAGCGGCGAAAAGGTCGGCGCGCTGGCAATGTCGGAATCCGGCGCCGGCTCCGACGTCGTGTCGCTCAAACTGCGTGCCGAAAAGCGCAATGATTGCTATGTCCTCAACGGCACCAAGATGTGGATCACCAACGGCCCGGACGCCGAGACGCTGGTCGTCTACGCCAAGACCGATCCAGAACTCCAGTCGCGCGGCATCACCGCCTTCATCGTCGAAAAATCGATGGCCGGATTTTCCGTCGCGCAAAAGCTCGACAAGCTCGGCATGCGCGGCTCCAACACCGGCGAACTGGTTTTTTCGGATGTCGAAGTGCCGTTCGACAATGTGCTGCATGAGGAAGGGCGCGGTGTCGAGGTGCTGATGTCGGGTCTCGATTACGAGCGCACGGTACTCGCCGGCGGCCCGCTCGGGCTGATGGCGGCGTGCCTCGATGTGGCGGTCCCCTATGTGCATGAACGCAAGCAGTTCGGCCAGCCGATCGGCGAGTTCCAGCTGGTGCAGGGCAAACTCGCCGACATGTATACGACGATGAATGCTGCTCGCGCCTATGTCTATGCCGTGGCCGCCGCTTGCGACCGCGGCCAGACGAGCCGCAAGGACGCCGCCGCTTGCGTGCTGTTCGCCGCCGAGAAGGCGACGCAGATGGCGCTCGACGCCATCCAGCTGCTGGGCGGCAATGGCTACATCAACGACTATCCGACCGGCCGGCTTTTGCGCGACGCCAAGCTCTACGAGATCGGCGCCGGCACCAGCGAGATCCGCCGCTGGCTGATCGGGCGCGAAATCATGGCGGAGGCGATCTAGTGGCCCTTTTTGTGCCATCATAACTAACATGTGCCACATTCCGGGAACGAGGCAGAACATGGCGAACGGAACCGAAAAGGCCGGGTTCGACGAGAATCCGCCGACAGAATTCGAGTCAGGCGCTCGAAAATCTCCGCTCCGGGTGCCAGCGAAACGCGAGCGCGTCAGACTTGGCGAGGGCGGACGCTTCGTTATCCCGGCTGCGATGCGCGAGGAAATGGGCGTGAAACCTGGCGAGGATTTGATCCTTCATGTCGAAAACGGCGAGTTGCGGGTAAGATCGTGGCTTCAGAACCTGCGGCGCGTCCAGGCCGAGTTGTCGGCGTTGAAAAAGCCCGGCGAAAGCGTCGTCGACGAATTTCTGCAGCAGCGGCGGGAGGAACAGCGCCGAAGCGATAGACGTTTGGACCAGCTTCATGCCGAGGGAACGGCGAGGAAGGGTTCGAAGTGAAACCCTACGTCATGGACAGCTCGGCGGCGCTTGCGATCCTGCTCAACGAGACAGGCACCGATATTGCCTTGGGTTTCGCGCCGGATGCGCAATGCAGCTCCGTCAATGCGGCCGAAGTCATTGCCAAGCTGATCGACAGGGGACGCAGCATGGAAGAGGCTGCGGACGACCTCGCCAGTCTCGGCATGCCGGTTGCTGTTTTCGAGATGATGGGCATCGCCGCCGGTCAGCTTCGCGAACTGACGCGGCATCGCGGCTTGTCGCTGGGCGATCGCGCCTGCCTGGCCCTGGCAATTCGCGAGAACGCCATTGCCGTCACCGCCGACCGCGACTGGGGCGACCTGGATATCGGCTGCAAAATCGAACTGATCCGGTAACGCCAATGGCCCCCCTCACTTCCCAGATCTCGCCCGCCTCCGCCACCTTCCGCGCCAATGCCGAGCGCATGCGGGCGCTGGTCGCCGACATTGCGCAAAAGGCGGCAAGCGTCGAGCGTGGCGGCTCGGAGGAAGCGCGCGAGCGCCACCAGAGCCGCGGCAAGCTTTTGCCGCGCCAGCGCCTCGCCCAGTTGCTCGACACCGGCTCGCCATTCCTCGAAATCGGCCAGTTCGCAGCGTGGTCGATGTATGGCGAAGACATCGCATCGGCCGGCATCATTACCGGCATCGGCCGCGTCGGAGGCACTGAAGTGATGGTCGTCGTCAACGACGCCACGGTGAAGGGCGGCACCTATTATCCGCTGACCGTGAAGAAGCATCTGCGCGCCCAGGAAATCGCGCTGCAGAACAGATTGCCTTGCGTCTATCTGGTCGACAGCGGCGGCGCCAACCTGCCCAACCAGGACGAGGTGTTTCCCGACCGCGACCATTTCGGCCGCATCTTCTACAACCAAGCCAACATGTCGGCTGCCGGCATTCCGCAGATCGCCTGCGTCATGGGTTCGTGCACGGCGGGCGGCGCCTATGTGCCGGCGATGTCGGACGAGACGATCATGGTGCGCAACCAGGCAACTATCTTCCTTGGCGGTCCGCCGCTGGTGAAGGCCGCCACCGGCGAGGATGTCAGCGCGGAGGAACTGGGCGGCGCCGATGTGCACACGCGGCTTTCCGGCGTTGCCGATCATTTTGCGCTGGACGACGAGCATGCGCTGGCGATCGCCCGCCGGATCGTCAAGAACCTCAATCGAAAGAAGCAGATCGGGCTGGCGCTACGCGATCCGATTGCGCCGCTTCATGCAGCCGATGAGCTCTACGGCATCGTGCCGACCGATCTGCGCCAGCCCTATGACGTCCGTGAAGTGATCGCCCGCATCGTCGACGGATCCGACTTCGACGAGTTCAAGCAGAATTACGGCACCACGCTGGTCACCGGCTTTGCCCATCTCAACGGCATGCCGGTCGGCATCATCGCCAACAACGGCGTGCTGTTCTCCGAAAGCGCGCTCAAGGGTGCGCATTTCATCGAGCTGTGCTGCCAGCGCAAGATCCCGCTGATCTTCCTGCAAAACATCACCGGCTTCATGGTGGGGCGAAAATACGAGGCCGGCGGCATCGCCAAGGACGGCGCCAAGCTGGTGATGGCCGTCGCCACGGCGCGGGTGCCAAAGGTAACCGTGATCATCGGCGGCTCGTTCGGCGCCGGCAATTACGGCATGTGCGGACGCGCCTATTCGCCACGCTTTCTATGGATGTGGCCGAATGCCCGCATTTCGGTGATGGGCGGCGAGCAGGCGGCCACAGTGCTGGCCGTCGTCAAGCGCGAGGGGATCGAGCGCAAGGGCGGGGAATGGAGCGCGGAGGAGGAGGCAAAATTCAAGAAGCCGATTCTGATGAAATACGAGCATGAAGGCCACCCGCTCTATTCCTCCGCCCGGCTCTGGGATGACGGCATCATTGACCCGGCCAAGACGCGGGAGGTGCTGGCGCTTAGCCTTTCAGCCGCGCTGAACGCCGGGATCGAGGAGACAAGCTTCGGCGTGTTCAGGATGTGACGATGAGCGAGATCGACCCCAGAATTCGCGTTCATGTCGGCGACATCACCAAGCTGGCGGTCGATGCCATCGTCAACGCCGCCAACACCTCACTTCTGGGCGGCGGTGGCGTCGACGGCGCCATCCACCGGGCGGCCGGTCCCGAGCTTCTGGCCGAATGCCGGACGCTGAATGGCTGCAAGGTCGGTGACGCAAAACTCACCAAGGGCTATAGGCTGCCGGCACGCTACGTCATCCACACGGTCGGGCCGGTCTGGCAAGGCGGCGGCAAAGGCGAAGCCGAGTTGCTGGCCTCCTGCTATCGCCGCTCGCTCGAACTCGCCGCCGCCAAGGATTGCGGGGCGGTGGCATTTCCGGCGATCTCGACCGGTGTATACCGGTATCCAAAAGACCAGGCGACCCAGATCGCCGTTGGCACCGTGAGTGCCTTCATCGGCCAGAACGCGGTTCCGGAAACCGTCATCTTCTGCTGCTTCGACCAACAGACGGCGGATCTATACCAACAGGCGTTGCTGCTTGGCGGCGCGTGACCGGCACAGGTAAGAAAATCCATCCGTTTTCAGATTTATTTTCATTCACCGATCTGGCCAGATGAAAGAATCACGGCTATTGCTCATTGCAAATACCAATGGGGATTGGGCGAAGATGAGACTGCATATTTTTCAGAAAACAACTATGTCTTTACTTGCGGGACTGCTTATATTAGCGGCACCTGGCATCGGAGCGGCGGAATCGCTGACGGGAAACAAAGGCGACACCCGTTTCCACCCATTTTTGCCGCGGAACGCGAAGGATCCGTGTACCAAAGCTTACAACGCCTATGTAGCGGCCAGCGGCCATTCAGCCTACGCGACCACCCCGTATTCCCGGGTGATTTCGTTGTACATCATCTGCGGCTCGCGCTTGAATGCACCGTCACAGAAAGCTGCTGAAGAGCTGGCATTGAAATCCTGTCAGGCCACCCGCAACAGTTACAAGGTCACGACAGGCGGAGGGTGCGAGGTCGCAGCCTCCAAATAGGCAAATATCTGTCAATTTTGGGTTCTTCAAATGGGCTGGGCAATGAATCTTATCCTTCAAACGAGCAACTATATCGGTGCTTGCACTGCTTGTGGTCGCCGCGAGATCCCTGCCTCAAAGTAAGCAGGCCTGGCTTACCGATCCTTTGACAATGGCCGGACTGCAAAGCAGGGTGTTGCCACAACTCGCGTGAGGGAGCGCGCCGTTGGCGGCAAGCTCTGGCTTTGGAGGTCCCATGTTCGCCAAAATCCTGATCGCCAACCGCGGCGAGATCGCTTGCCGGGTGATCCGCACCGCGCGCAGGATGGGCGTGCGCACGGTCGCCGTCTATTCCGACGCCGACGCCGGCGCCTTGCATGTCGAGATGGCCGACGAAGCGGTGCATATCGGCGCCTCGCCGGTCGGCGAAAGTTATCTGCGCGGCGACAAGATTGTCGCGGCGGCTTTAGCCACCGGCGCCGAAGCCATCCATCCCGGCTACGGTTTTCTGTCGGAAAACCCTGATTTTGTCGATCAGGTGACAGCGGCCGGGCTCGTCTTCATCGGCCCGTCTGCCGCCTCGATCCGCGCCATGGGGCTGAAGGACGCGGCCAAGCGGCTGATGGAGAAGGCCGGCGTCCCGGTTGTGCCGGGCTATCACGGCGAGGCGCAGGAGATCGTGCTGCTGGCCTCCAAGGCACGCGAGATCGGCTATCCCGTGCTGATCAAGGCGCGCGCCGGTGGCGGTGGCAAGGGCATGCGGCGCGTCGAATATCCCGACGACTTTTCCGAGGCGCTGTCGGGTGCGCGGCGCGAGGCCAAGGCCGCTTTCGGCGACGACCGCGTGCTGGTCGAGAAATATATCGAGAAGCCGCGCCACATCGAGGTTCAGGTTTTCGGCGATATCTTCGGCAATGTCGTGCATCTCTACGAGCGCGACTGCTCGGCCCAGCGCCGCCACCAGAAAGTGATCGAGGAGGCCCCCGCCCCCGGGATGACGCCGGCATTGCGCAAGGCGATGACGGAGGCGGCGGTGAAGGCCGCCAAGACAATCGACTATTCCGGCGCCGGCACGATCGAGTTCATCGTCGACGCCTCGCAGGGGCTGAAGGCCGACCGCTTCTGGTTCATGGAAATGAACACCCGCCTGCAGGTCGAGCACCCCGTCACCGAAATGGTGACCGGCACCGACCTGGTCGAATGGCAGTTGCGGGTGGCGTCCGGCGAAAAGCTGCCGAAGACGCAGAGCGAGATTGCGCTCTCCGGTCATGCCTTCGAGGCGCGCATCTATGCCGAGGACGCTGCAAAGGGTTTTTTGCCGGCGACGGGCACACTGCATCACCTGAAATTTCCGGATACAGCGCCCGAGGGCGCCAGCATGCGGATCGAGACCGGCGTGCGGACCGGCGATGCCATCTCGCCGTTTTACGACCCGATGATCGCCAAGCTCGTCGTCCACGGCAAGAACAGGCAGGCGGCGCTCGAAGCACTGGGCATAGCCCTTTCGCAAACCGAGATCGCCGGCTCGACCGTCAACACCGCCTTTCTCGCGGCTCTTGCCGCTGACGCGGATTTTTCGGCAGGTGACGTCGACACCGGGCTGATCGGAAGGCACCAGCAAGCGCTGACCGCAGTGCCGCCGCCGAGCAGTGAGATCGTCGCTGCGGCCGCACTTGCGGCGTCCGGCGCCGGGGCTCAGGCGCCGACCCGCGACCCGTGGTCATCGCTTGCCGGCTATGCGCATTTCCACGCCATCGCGCGGCGCACGCGGCTTCGCTACGACGAGGACGATATCCTGGCGCTTGTGTCGATGCGGCCGGACGGGCGCTTCCAGGTGGCACTGGACGCACCTTATGACAGCGCGCTTGATCTTCGCACTGCCCCTCGCCTCGCCCGCTGGCCAGGTCATGTCACTGTCTTTTCGGGTGCCGTCGGCTACAGCTTCGCGGTGCCGGACCCGTTGGCAAAGGCCGACGAAATCGCCGCCGGTGCCGACAGCCTGCGCGCGCCGATGCCGGGACTGGTCAAACTGGTGCGCGCGGCAAAAGGCGAAGCCGTCATCAAGGGCCAGCCGCTGTTGATCCTGGAAGCGATGAAGATGGAGCACACGATTTCCGCCACTCATGACGGGACGATCGCCGAGATCGCAACAGAGGGCGCGCAGGTCACCGACGGGACGGTGCTGGTGCGTTTTGCCGAGGAAGCCCACGGCTGACGCTGTTCATCCAAGAGGCGACGTCGGAAGACACGCGCCCCAGACGCACCCCCAGAATGGAATGGCCGGGGTTGACCCGGCCATCTCCGATTGTCGCCAGGCCACGCCAGGCGTTACGGCTGGATCGGCGCGTATTTGCCGTCGTGCCACTGGTTGATGTCGTAGCTGACGTTCTTGAGGTCGCCCTTTTCATCGAAAGTGACAGGACCGACGACGGTGCTGATCGGCTCATCGTTCTTCAAGGCTTCGGCAACCTTGGCCGGGTCGTCGCTGCCGGCGCGCTTGATACCCTCGGCAAAGGCCTGGATCACGGCATAGGAGAACAGCGTAAAGCCCTCGGGCACGAAGCCGCCCGCCTTGATCTTTTCGATGGCCTGCTTGGCTTCAGGCTTCGCCTGCGGATCCGACGGGAAGACGAACATGGTGCCTTCGCCGGCCGGGCCGGCAACCTGCCAGAATTCCGGCGTGGCAATCGAGTCCGGCATGATCAGCTGGAACTTGAAATCCTGTTCCGCCGACTGGCGCAGGATGAGGCCGGCCTCCGGGTGGTAGCCGCCGAAATAGACCACATCGGCCTTCAGCTCCTTGAGCTTGGTGACAAGCGCCGAATAATCCTTTTCGCCGGCGTTGATGCCCTCGTAGAGGATCTCTTTGAGGCCATTCTGGTTCATCGTCGCTTTGACGGCATCGGCCACGCCCTGCCCATAGGCGCTCTTGTCATGCATGATGACGACCTTCTTGCCGGCATATTTCTTGGCCATCCATGGACCGATGAAGGCGCCCTGCGCATCGTCGCGCGTATAAAGGCGCATGATCGTCGGCCAGCCGGCCTTCGCCGCCGCGTCCGTCAGCTCCGGGTTCGATGAAGCCGGACTCATCATCAGCGCACCAGCTTCGGCATACACGGCCGAGGCCGGGATGCTCGAGCCCGAGCAGGCATGGCCATCGATGAACTTGACGCCGTTGGCGATGATGCGGTTGGCGACCGAAACCGCCTGCTTCGGATCGCACTGGTCATCCTGGACATCGAGCTTGATCTGGCGGCCGTCGACGCCGCCAGCGGCATTGATCGCGTCGGCGGCGGCCTGCGCGCCCTGCTTGAACTGGTCGCCGATGGTGGCAAGCTGTCCGGTCATCGGTCCGACCACCGAAAAGGTGATGTCTTCGGCGAAGGCAACCGGCGCACTCATCGCCAGGCCGACTATGGCCGCGCTCAAAATAATCAACTTTTTCATGGCGATACAACTCCTCCACTCGCGCGCGGCCGCTTCGGCCGCGCCTCTTCCAGAATAGGTGGGAGAATTTCACCCCTCGCCAAGCCTGTCTAGGCGCATAGGCGGCACTCGATTGGGCCTGCTGGCTTTCTGTTTGACCATGATCTTTTCCAAAAACCGGTTTCCACTTTTTGGGATCATGGTCCGTCTGTTTGACCATGATCTTTTCCAAAAACCGTTTCCACTTTTGGGATCATGGTCCGAAAACGCGAAAAGCCGCGCCTGCCTTGTTCCGGCCGGTCGCGGCTTTTGTCGATCGAACAATCCCGAACGCTCTCACGCGCGCCCGAAAACCGCTCGCCTTCCCTGTCCACCGCGCAGCTTGGCCGTATCCGGCCTGCAGCGTTCTTGTCATTAGTTGGTCCGGTCGTCTTGCGCGGCCTTGTTCTTGCCGGTCCGGCCGTCTTTGCGCGGCCTTGAAGCGTCCCTGTCGATGATCTCAATGTCTGATGAACTGAGGGGCCTGATGAACTCCGAGCCTGATGAACTCAGGCTGGACTTAGTGCATCGTCATCCATTCGCGGGCTTCGCGCAGCGCCCTGGCGATCTCGACCTTCGACATGGCGGCCGACAATTCCGAGCGCAGTTCCGCGGCCCGGACCGAGCCCTTGATCGCAGCGATGTTGAACCATTTGTGGGCGGCGACGACATCGGTCTCGCAATCGCGGCCGGTCGCATACATCATGCCCAGTTCGAAAAGAATGTCGGCCTGGGCAGTTGCCCCCATGGCGCCGAAGCCGGCTTCAGGCATTTCAAAACGTGCCATTTCAATCCCCTGTTCTAGCCCCTGTCAGGCTCCCGAGAGCTGCCTCGTTCTGTCCCATGAAAACCCTTGGGGCGGCTGCTCTTTCGATGCTTTCGAGAATGAACCGAAGGCTTGAATCCGTCGTTAAACGGCGTGCTTAATTTGAGGAAAATAAAGCTAAAACAAGAGGTAAACGCCGAAATTCATTAACGATGCAAAGCCAGCAATTGCGCCGGTTTGGACTAAAATTGATGAAAATTTGCGAGGCGCAAATCAAGACTTCGCTAACCACGGGAGACAAAGCCAGCATGCAAGGCGTTTCATTTCTCGCCGACCAGACCACTTCGGGCGGGCCGGAAAAATCCCGAAGTCTTCCGCAGCGGCACCGCTTTTGTTTTGCCGGGACGTGGATTAGCTTACGTTTGCGTAAGAGGCAGACTGGCGGGGCGGAACGTCCGTCCGGATGTCCCACAGGGAGGAGAAACATGTTTCGCAAAATCAGCATGGCCCTTGCCGCCACATTGATCATGGCCGGCACGGCTTGGGCCGACCCGATCGAGGGCAACTGGAAAACGCAAGCCGGTTCGACCGCCGCCATCGCGGGCGGCGGCGGCGCATTTTCCATCACGCTCAAATCTGGCAAATTTGCCGGCAAGCGCATCGGTTCGTTCAAGGTGTCCGGCGAAAACAAATATACGGGGACGATAACCGACCCGGAGACCGACAAGACCTATTCCGGCAAGGCCTCGGTCTCAGGCGCTTCGCTCAAGATGAGCGGCTGCGTGCTCGGCGGGCTGATCTGCAGGAGCCAGACCTGGCACAAGCTCTGATCGTTGCGACTGCCACAAATTGAAGACGGGGCCGCCAAGGCCCCGTTTTTTTGCTTCGACGTCTGATTAGAACGGAGCAATCAGCAGCAAGACTGCGGCCGGCAGCAAGGCTGCGGGCTGGCAGCAAGGCCGGGGCGACGCCTGCGGCGGTAGGCGGGCGGGCACTCAACGCTCCGTCAAAATTTGAACCGCAGATGAACGCCGGCATCAGAACCGGTTCAGTTGCATCAGGGCATTCTCATGCGTGTTGAAGGAGACACACGCCATGTTCGCCCGCCGCTTCACCATCGTCTGCCTGCTGATGAGCCTGTTCGGCATGTCGTTCGCCATCCTCGTTGCCGAGGCCGGCCGGCCCAACCGGCAGGAATTGGCCCGCTCCTGGGACCAGGCCAATTCCTGCCGGTTCGATTGCGTGAACCATTTTCGCCCCTGAACCGACAAAGTCTTCGAGAGGAGAAAAGCAAAAGCCATGAACCGCATCGTCGCCAACGTCCTGAAAACCCTTCGGGTCCTGCCACGGGCGGCGCTCATCCTGACGGTTCTGGCGGCCCCGGTTCTGGCCGTGCCGACGATGCGCGCCGATGCCGGATCGACGATCGAAGCGCCGGCGCTGAAGAAGACCGGCGTCGGCTTTGTGCTGTTGATCAGCCTGCGGCGCGGTTAGGCCAATCGGCCTTCATCAAACCACTCAAAACAAAAAACGACCCTTCGGCCCCCTCCCAACCGCATGGCCAAGCCTCTATATTGGGTCATGGAAAAGCGAATCTATCCCCAAGCCATAGACTCAGTCGTGATGCCGGAGCCGTTTGGCCGGCAGGTCTTCAATGATGCAGCAAAGGCCGTCGCGGCGTTGCAGGCCCTCTACGACCGCAACACCAAATTCCTGCGCGATTCGTTTACGGCGCTCGCCGCAGGCGGCGACAACAACAAGCGCTACCGGGCGTTTTATCCGGAGGTCGGTGTCACCACGACTTCGTTCACCCAGATCGACTCGCGCCAAGCTTACGGCCATATGCCGACGCCCGGGCATTTCTCGACCACCATAACCCAGCCCGTCCTTTTCGAACGCTATCTCATCGAACAGCTTCGCCTGATCATGCGCAATCACGGCGTTCCGGTCACGGTTTCGGAATCGACGACGCCCATCCCGCTGCATTTCGCATTCCTGGAAGGCTCGCATGTCGACGGCGCGGCAGCCGAGCGCATCAGGCGGCCGATCCGTGACCTGTTCGACGTGCCGGATCTCGACGGCACTGACGACCAGATCGCCAACGGCACGTTCGAAGTGGCGTTGGGCGAAGCCAGGCCATTGGCTGCGTTCACAGCGCAACGCATCGACTACTCGCTGCACCGGATGTCGCACTACACGGCGACCAGTCCGCAGCATTTCCAGAATTTCGTGCTGTTCACCAACTACCAGTTCTACATCGACGAATTCGTCGCCCGTGCGCACGATCTGATGGCGAAGGGCGGCGGCGGATACCTCGAATTCGTCGAGCCGGGAAACGTCGTCACCAAGGCTGGACAAAGCGCGCCCAGCCATGGCGTGGCGCCGCCGCGCCTGCCGCAGATGCCGGCCTATCATCTGAAGAAGCCGAACCATGGCGGCATCACCATGGTCAATATCGGCGTCGGCCCCTCCAACGCCAAGACGATCACCGACCACATAGCGGTGCTCAGGCCGCATGCCTGGGTGATGCTCGGCCATTGCGCCGGCCTGCGCAATACCCAGGCGCTGGGCGACTATGTGCTGGCGCATGCCTATGTGCGGGAAGACCATGTTCTGGACGATGACCTTCCGGTCTGGGTGCCGATCCCGCCGCTGGCCGAAATCCAGGTGGCGCTGCAGGAGGCGGTCGCCGAAGTCACCGGCCTTTCCGGCTATGACCTCAAGCGTATCATGCGCACCGGCACCGTTGCCACCATCGATAACCGCAACTGGGAGTTGCGGGACCAGCGTGGGCCGGTGCAGCGGCTGTCGCAATCACGGGCGATCGCGCTCGACATGGAGTCGGCGACGATCGCCGCCAATGGCTTCCGCTTCCGCGTACCCTACGGTACGCTGCTTTGCGTCTCCGACAAGCCGCTGCATGGCGAATTGAAGCTGCCCGGCATGGCGACCGCGTTCTACAAGCGGCAAGTGGCACAGCATTTGACCATCGGCATCAGGGCGATGGAAAAGCTGGCCGAGATGCCGATGGAACGGTTGCATTCGCGCAAGCTTAGAAGCTTTTCGGAGACGGCGTTCCAGTAGCACCGCTCGGCCTGCGACCCTGGTAACAGCGCGGCAGGGCATTTCGTAAATCTTGATTTGGGCTGCATTTCTGCCGATAAGCAAAGTAGATGGCACCCGTTCGAAACATGATGATGGCGTCGGCCGCATTCGTAGCAATGCTCGTCTTCTCGGTTGCGCTGGTGGCCGGGTTTTTCGGAACGCTGCATCCGGCCTTCGATTCCTTCGCTCATTTCCGCGTTCATCTTGCCGTGCTGATGGCGCTTTGCGCGCTGCCGCTGCTGGCGACCTCGTTTCGCCTGCAGGCGGCCACGGCGCTGCTCTTTGCGGTGGCTGCCTTTGCCACCACCTCGAACGCCCTGTCGGTGCCCCGCCTGTGGCCGGTCCAGGCAGAAGCCAACCCCGGCGACCAGCCCGTTCATCCCGGTGACCAGGCGGTCTACCCCGGTGACCAGCCGGTCTACCCCGGTGACCAGCCGGTCTACCGCCTGCTGCAGATGAATCTGCGGTTCAACAATCCAACGCCTGAAAAAGTACTGTCGCTGATCGGCCGGACCCAGCCTGATGTGATCACCCTCGACGAGGTGTCCGACATGTGGAAGGCAAAGCTTGGCCTTCTCGCCGACGCCTATCCCCACCGGATCCTCTGCTCCTACCCCAATGGCGTGTTCGGCGTTGCGCTGCTGTCCAGGCGGCCGTTTGCCGCCGGCACGCAACCGCGCTGCGATGGCCGCGGCGCGATGGCCATCGCGACGGTCGATTTCGGCGGAACCGACGTCGACGTCGCCGCCCTGCATCTCACCTGGCCATGGCCGCGCAACCAGTCATGGCAGATCGGCGGATTGTCGGGGGAGTTCGCCTCGCTCGGCGAGACATCGATCATGGCATGCGACTGCAATGCAGTGCCGTGGAGCGCCGCCGTCCGGCGCGTCGCAGGTCTTGGCAAGCTGACGGTGGCGCCTTCGGCGGGGCCGACCTGGCTGCCTATCAAGCTGCCGGAATTCCTGCGCTTCGCCGGACTGCCGATCGACCTTGTTTTCAGCAAGGGCGCGGTTCTCATCCAATCGGTGTCGAGGCTGGAAAACACCGGCTCCGACCATCTTCCGCTGATGGTGGAGTTCTCGCTCAGGCCGGAACAGAAGAAGCCGGTCGACGAACATGAAACCGCGACGGCATCCGTGAGACAGAACGGCAGGACCCGAGGCTGAGCTACTGCTTGCGCAACAGCGCCCTGATGAGGTGCTCGACATGGCCGCCGTCGCGATGCTCGCGCGCGTCGAAGGCGTTCTGTTTCGCCTCGTATGCGGCATAGACGGCCTTGATCCGGCGCCTCGCCTCGCGGTGCGTCTTGCTGCAAAACAGGTTGTCGGCGAACTCCAGTCCAGTGATCGATCTTTCGGTTGCCCGCATCATTGTTTTGGCGATGCGGCCATGGTTATGCTCGTGAGCACGAACGCCCGCGAAAAACCGCTTCCAGCGCTGCTGCAGCGCCGGCGTCGCGGCTGAGGCCAAACGCGGCAAGGTGTAGGTGAGATCGAGTGTCCCATTGGCCTGCCGCAGACGGCAGACACCACCTTCCCTGCGGATATCAAGGTCCCAGTTTACGGTATAGGCGGTCAGCGCGATGGCGTGCGTCATGAAGCCGTGCCGCTTCGGACCGTTGCGGTCCATGGCCTCGATCAGGGCGGCGCCCGTGGTTCCAGTGATGTCGTAACTCCGGGTCTTGACCAGCACCTTCGTGTCAGCCAATGCCGACGGTGCGAAGCCGCACAAACCGCCAATCGCCACAAGGCACGTCAGAACCGCCAGGCGCATGGTCATCTCCCGGATCAGAAAGAAAGGGAACCACAAGCGCCGCCCCGCTTCAACTTCTTTTAGACGCCGCACATATAACGGGGCATTTACGGCTCTCATTTGATGACGTCGACACGGCCGGCAGCCGTTCTGGCGCTACATGTTCTGGTAGACAGGTCCTTCGCCACCTTGTGGCGGCACCCAGGTTATGTTTCGGTTCGGGTCCTTGATGTCGCAGGTCTTGCAGTGGACGCAGTTCTGCGCGTTGATGACGAAGCGCACGTCCTTCGCCTCGGGATCGGCGGCGGGGTTGCCATCCTTGTCGACCCATTCGTAGACACTGGCCGGGCAGTAGCGTGTCGAGGGCCCGGCATAGACATCGTGCTCGGAACGCCGCTGCAGATCCATATCCGCGACCAGCAGATGGACAGGCTCGTTTTCCTCGTGGTTGGTGTTGGAGAGAAACACCGAGGACAGGCGGTCGAAGGTGAGCACGCCGTCCGGCTTCGGATAGGCGATCTTCTTATGCTTGGCGGCCGGCTCCAGTGTCGCATAGTCGGGCTTGCCGTGCTTCAGCGTGCCGAAAGGCGAGAACCCGAACAGGGTGTTCAGCCACATGTCGAGGCCGCCGATGCCGACGCCGATGGCGGTGCCGAAGCGCGACCACAATGGCTTGACGTTGCGCACCTTCTTCAAATCCTTGCCGATGTCGGTCGCCCGCCATGCCGCCTCGTAGGAAGCCAGTTCGTCATTGGCGCGGCCGGCGCCGATCGCCTCGGCGACATGCTCGGCCGCCAGCATTCCGGAGAGCACGGCATTGTGCGAGCCCTTGATGCGCGGCACGTTGACGAAGCCGGCAGCACAACCGATCAGCGCGCCCCCAGGGAAGGACAGTTTCGGCACCGACTGCCAGCCGCCCTCGGTGATGGCACGGGCGCCATAGCCGAGCCGCTTGCCACCCTCGAATGTGCCCCTGATCGCCGGATGGGTCTTGAAGCGCTGGAACTCGTCGAACGGCGACAGATAGGGATTCTTGTAGTTGAGGTGGACGACGAAGCCGACCGCCACCTGATTGTCCTCCAGATGGTAGAGGAAGGAGCCGCCGCCGGTCTTCATGTCGAGCGGCCAGCCGAAGGAGTGCTGGACAAGGCCTGGCCGGTGGTTCTCCGGCTTGACCTGCCACAGCTCCTTGAGACCGATGCCGTATTTGCCGGGCTCGCGGCCGTCGGAAAGATGGTATTTGGCGATCAGCTGCTTGGCCAGCGAGCCGCGCGCGCCCTCGCCGATCAGCACATATTTGCCCATCAGCGCCATGCCCGGCGCGAAGCCCGGGCCATGCGTGCCATCCTTCTCGACGCCCATGTCGCCGGTGACAACGCCGGTGACCGCGCCCTCGCCACTATAAATGAGGTCCACAGCCGCAAAGCCCGGATAGATCTCGACGCCCAGCGCCTCGGCCTTGGTCGCCAGCCAGCGGCAGACATTGCCGAGCGAAACGATGTAGTTGCCGTGGTTGTTCATCAGCGGCGGCATCAGGATGTTGGGCAGACGGAACGAACCGGCGGGGCCGAGGACCAGGAAATGGTCTGCCGTGACCGGCGTCTTGAAAGGATGTCCCTCCTCGTCACGCCAGCCCGGCAGCAGCCGGTCGATGCCGATCGGATCGACGACGGCGCCAGACAGGATGTGGGCACCGACTTCGCCACCCTTTTCCAGGACGACGACGGAAAGCTCGGGATTGACCTGCTTGAGACGGATCGCGGCCGCGAGGCCCGCCGGACCGGCGCCGACGATGACCACGTCGAATTCCATGCTTTCGCGTTCGATCTCGCTCATCAACTTCTCACTGGCTGCCGTATTTGCGCATCTTGCTGGCTTATCCGCTGCATAGCGCATCAATTCGCGACGCGAAACCGGCGCTGACGTGACAATGCCGATTTCGTCAAAAGGCCGCGCATCGTACTACAAAATCGCGATTTGGGGGTCCACCAACATCGATCCGGGTCAAGCCGGTCCAAAGAGAGCCGTTGGCCCTGACGTTTTTGATTGTTCGACGGCTTGCTTATCGGCCATACTTCGCAGCATGCGCACATACGGGCCCTCCGGCTTTTCATCGACGCGCTTTTTTTCGCCGCCCGGACGGGTTTGCCGGGCGCTCGTTTTGGCCCTTTTGCCGCTGGCGTCCGTTGCCGCCCACGCCGAGCCGCAAAGGGTCTGGGTGGCCGGAGCCTACTCCTTTTCCGACGAACTGGGCGGCTTCCGCATCACCAGCGCCTCGGGCATCGGGACAAAGGAGGACCCGCTTGTCATCACCGAAGAGCTGAATTCGGCGACACCAGTGACGCTGACGATCCGCACGACAAAGCCGATCCAGCCCTTCGGCACCGCGGGCCAATTTGCCAACGGCCTCATGTATATGCGCGTCGACGTGCTCAACAACAGCGGCCAGGCCTGGGTCGAATTCCAGTTCGAGCTCCAGGAGATACTCCACCGGCCGAGCGTGTTCGGCGACGGCCTGTCGTTCGACCAGCGCAACAAGACGCCTGACAACATCTGGTCGAGCAGCTTTGCCGATTTCGATCGCGACTTCGAACCCTATGACCGGCTGCTGTTCAAGAGCGGCAAGATCGACCCGTTGAAGACAGCAAAATTCGATTACCTGATCACTGACTACACACCACGCTGGACGTTCTATCTGGTGCAGGATCCGCGTATACCGTCGAGCTGAGCTATTTCGTCATCCAGGGTCTTCGCAACGTCGCTTCGCTCAGGATGTCGAAATCATCAAGCATCGCGCCAATCTCGATGTTGCAAATTGCTGCCGCGCGGCCGAATGTGAAAGCATGACTGCCGTTGCCCGAGGACCTGATATTGCCGACCTGCTGGCCTTCTACGCCAGCGCCGGCGTCGATGAAGCGCTCGAAGAGCAGCCGCTGAACCGTTTTGCCGAAGCTGCGTCAAAGCCGCCTGGGCGGGCGCCAGCGACAGTTACGCCGCCAACCGGTGAAAACGCAGCGCTGCCACGCTCGACAAGCCTGTCACGCGCCGGAAGTGGCGAAAGGCAAGCTGCGGCACCGGCGCTGCGCGCGCCGTCCGCCACGGCGACAGTGCCCGACGAGCAGCAAGCGGCATTGGCGCGACACCTGGCGACGACGGCGGCAACACTGGACGAGCTTCGCCAGCACATGGCGGCTTTCGACGGCTGCAACCTGAAGTTGACCGCCAAGAGCCTGGTGTTCGGCGACGGCAATCCGAATGCTGCTGTCATGCTGGTCGGCGAGACGCCCGAGCGCGACGAGGACATCGAAGGATTGCCGTTCGTCGGCCAATCGGGCCGGTTGCTCGACCGGATGCTGGCCGCGATCGGCATCGACCGGACGTCGTCCTACATCGCCAATGTCATTCCCTGGCGGCCGCCGGGCAACCGCACGCCGACACCGCACGAAACCGAGATTTGCCGGCCGTTCATCGAGCGGCAGATCGAGCTGGTCAATCCGAAGGTGCTGGTCAATTTGGGCGGCCTCTCGGCAAACACCCTTCTCAACACCACCGAGGCCATCCTGCGGCTGCGCGGCAATTGGCGCGTCCACACGACCGCCGCCGGCACTGCCATTCCAGCCATGCCGACGCTTCACCCAGCCTATCTGTTGAAAAACCCCGCGCACAAGAAGCTGGCGTGGCGGGATTTTCTGGAGGTGAAAGCGAAGCTGCGGGCGCTGGGTTAAAGGTGGGGCGCTCTTCCTCTCCCCTTGCTTGTGGGAGAAGGGAAGAGCGGCGCTATAACCTCCCCGGTAATTGAAATGCATCTGCGGCCGGCCTAGTCATGCGCTCATGACAGCAACCCAGACTTCCGCCGGCAGCCTCATTCGCGAATGGCGCACGCGCCGGCGCATGAGCCAGCTCGATCTCGCCATGGAAGCCGAAATCTCGCAGCGGCATCTGAGTTTCGTGGAAAGCGGCCGCGCGGCACCCTCGCGCGACATGGTGCTGCATCTGGCCGAGCAGCTGTCGATCCCGCTGAGGCAGCGCAACCAGCTCCTGCTGGCCGCAGGCTTTGCCCCTAGCTTCAGCGAGCGTCCGCTCACCGATGCCTCGCTGGCGCCGGCGATGGCGGCGGTCGAGATCGTGCTCAAGGGGCACGAACCCTTCCCAGCTCTGGCTGTCGACCGGCACTGGAACCTGGTGTCGGCGAACGCCGCCATCGGCCCGTTCCTGGCCAATGTCGCTGAGCCTTCCTTGCTGAAGCCGCCGGTCAACGTGCTGCGGCTCAGCCTGCACCCGGGTGGCGTCGCGCCGCGCATCGTCAACCTGGCAGAATGGCGCGCGCATCTTCTCGACCGGCTGAAACGCCAGAACGACGCCACTGGTGACCCGGTTCTGGTCGAACTGGAGCGCGAGCTTCGGACCTATCCGTCCGGCCTGAACGGCGCACGGCCGCTACCGGTCGAGCCGAACGCGATCGTGCACCCGCTGCGGCTTGCGCATGGCGATGCCGTGCTGTCGTTCATCAGCACCATCACCGTGTTCGGCACGCCGCTCGACGTGACGCTGTCGGAACTGGCGATCGAATCGTTTTTCCCCGCCGATGAGCAGACAAGGACCGTGCTGGTGCAATTGGCAAACGAGCGGGCCGAGCCGTCCTGATCATCCTTGCGGCGGGGTCGCCTGGCGGGTGCGGGCACGTTCGAGGCCAAGCTGGCGCTCGCGCCAGATGATGAAGATGCCGGCCGCAACGACGATCAGGCCGCCGATGAGCATATGAACCGTCGGGACGTCGCCGAAGGCGAGATAGCCGACAACGATGCCAAGCAGCATCGACGTGTATTCGAAAGGCGCCACCACCGACGCCTCCGCATGGCGATAGGCGGCCGTCATCAGAATCTGAGCGAGCCCGCCGCAAAAGCCTGCAGCAATGAGCAGGCCCGCCTGGACCGGTGTCAGCGCCTGCCAGCCGAACGGCAGCGACAGCAACGCCAGGACGCTCGCCGTCACCGAAAACCACAGCACGATGGTTGCCGTCGGCTCGCTCTGAACGAGGTTGCGCACCAGCAGCATGGCGACGGCCGACATCGCTGCCGCGACCAATGCGGCGATGACGCCGAGCACTTCCTGATCGCCGAGTGCTGCGCCGGAACCCAGCAGCGTCAATTCCGGCCATGAGATGACCAGCACCCCGACCAGCCCGACCGCAACCGCGCTCCAGCGATACACGCGGATCGCTTCGCCGAGGAAGATCGAACTGAACACCACCACCAGCAGCGGCTGTGCATAGTTCAGCGCGATCGCTTCCGGCAGCGGCAGCCGTATCAGCGCGAAGAAGCCGAGCCCCATGGCGCAGACGCCGACAACGCCGCGCGCAATGTGGTTGAGCGGGCGCTTGGTCGAAAACCCGGTGCCAAGCTTTCCCTGGAAGGCCAGGTAGACGACGATCGGAAAGATGGCAAAGAACGAGCGGAAGAAGACGATCTGGCCGGCCGGCACCGTGCCCGCCGCCTTGATGCAGGACGACATGGCGACAAAGACCGCCACCGAGACGATCTTGAGCATGATCCCGGTCAGCGTGTTGTGCCCGCCGGGATGATCCGTCGGGTTCACTTGGCAGCTGCTTGCTGGATCGCCGCCCAGATGCGCGCCGGCGTTGCCGGCATATCGATGTGCCTGATGCCGTAGGCGCGATAAAGCGCATCCGTCACCGCATTGAGCGCGGCCGGCGTCGCTCCGATCGTGCCCGCCTCGCCTGCCCCCTTGATGCCGAGCGCATTGGTGGTCGAGGGCACGTTGCGGGTCTCAAAGTGGAAGAACGGCAAATCGTCGGCGCGCGGCATGGCATAGTCCATGAAGCTTGCCGTCAACAGCTGCCCGTCCTCGTCATAGACCGTGTTCTCGGTCAGCGCCTGGCCGATGCCCTGGACGACGCCGCCATGCACTTGGCCGGCCAGCAGGATAGGGTTCACGGTGACGCCGAAATCGTCGACGATCGTATAGCGGACAATCTCCGTCACGCCGGTGTCGGGATCGATCTCGACCTCGCAAATGTGGGTGCCGTTCGGATAGGTGCATTCGTCCTGCACGAACTCGCCAAAGCCCTTGAGATCGTCCGGGTTCTTGGCGGCCCTGGCGATGCTCGAAAAATCGATCGTGCGGTCGGTGCCGACGATGCGGGCAACGCCGTTGGACAATTCGATGTCGTCGGCCGAGGCTTCCAGCTCATCGGCGGCGACGCGCCTGATCTTGATCGCCAGATCCTCGCCGGCGCGAGAAGCTGATACACCGCCAAGCGGAATGGAGCGCGAGCCGCCGGTGCCACCGCCGGCCTTCAGCTCGTCGGTGTCGCCCTGGCGGACATGAATCTTGCCGATGTCGAGATGAAGCTTTTCCGAGAGGAACTGCGCATAGGCGGTCGCATGCCCCTGCCCGTTGGTCTGGGTGCCGATCTTCAGCGTCACCGTGCCGTCGCCGTTCAATTCGACAAAGGCCGGCTCAGAGCCCGGAAAGGCACAGGCCTCGATATAGGTCGCCATGCCGATGCCGCGGATTTTGCCTTGCGCCTTCGACTGCTCCAGTCGCTCCGGAAACGCCTGCCACTCCGCTTGTTCGATGGCGCGGTCCATATGGCCGGCGAATTCGCCGGTATCGTAGAGGCGGTCGGTTTGCGTGCGGTAAGGGAACTGCTCGGGCCTGATGAAATTGCGCCGGCGGATCTCTTCGACCGGCAAGTCCAGATCGTGGGCGCAGGCGTCGACGAGCTTTTCCAGCAGGAATGCCGCTTCCGGACGGCCGGCGCCGCGGTAGGCATCGACCGGGCAAGTGTTGGTGTAGAGGCCGGTCACCGAAACGTCGAGCGCCTGGATGTCGTAGACGCCGGTCGACATGGTGACGCCGATATAGGGGATGAACGGGCCGTATTGCGAGATATAGGCGCCGATATTGGCGAGGAGATCGACCTTCATGCCGAGAAAGCGGCCGTCCTTGTCCATCGCCATCTCGGCGGTCACGACATTGTCACGGCCTTGCGCATCGGTGAGGAAATGCTCGGTGCGGTCGCCGGCCCATTTCAACGGGCGGCCAAGGCGCCTGGCGGCTTCCAGCACCAGCGGATGCTCGCGATAGACGAAGCTTTTCGGCCCGAAGCCGCCGCCGACATCCGGCGTGATGACGCGCAGCTGGTTCTTCCTGATCTTGAATATGTCGGCCAGGATGGACTGCATGGAATGCACGCCCTGCGAGCCCGTGGTCAGCACGAAGCGGTTCTCCTGCGTGTTCCACTCGCCGATCGCGGAGCGCGGCTCCATGTAGTTGCAGACCAGCCGGTTGTTGATGAATTCGATTCGGGTGACATGCGCCGCCCTGGCGAATGCCGCCGCGGTCTTCGCCTTGTCGCCGATGTGATAGCTGAAGGCGCGGTTGGAGCGGAGTTCCGGCCACACCAGCGGCGTGTCTTCGTCAAGCGCCGTGGCGGTGCCGGACGCGGCATCCTCGCTCTCGTATTCGACCTCGATCAGTTCGGCCGCGTCCTGCGCCAGCGCGCGGCTGTCGGCGACGACGAAGGCGACGGCGTCGCCGACATAATTGACCCGGTCGTGGCAAAGGACCGGAATATCGCGGGTCGGCGCCTTGGTGCCGTCCGGCTGCCTCTGCATGACGCCGGATTTCAGCTTGCCGAGATGAGCAAGATCCGCGCCAGTCAGCACCAGATGGACGCCAGATGCCGCCTTGGCCGCCTCGGTCGAAGCGACGGTGAAGCTTGCCTTGGCCACCGGCGAACGCAGAACATAGCCGTGCAGAAGGCCGGCAGGCTGGATGTCGTCCGTATAGCGGCCGAGACCCTTTAGGAAGGCCTGGTCCTCGCGACGCAGCACAGAGGCGCCCATGCCGAATTTCGGTGTGACGACGGTCATGGATACCTCGCGACGATGATTGGAAAACGAGTGCCTGAAATAGGCGCTGCGCCAGTTTTGTCGAGTGACGGTTTCGTGTAAAGAGCGCGTGCTTCACATTTCTTCGACCAGCGGAGCCACCTGCCGCTGCGGGAATCGACAGGAAAACCAACGGAATGCGCACGGACACCGGCCAGGTCTTCAAGCTCGAAGACTATCGCCCCACCGACTACCTCATTCCGGAAACCGGCCTGACTTTCCGCCTGTCGCCGGAAGCCACGCGCGTCATCGCCGTGCTGACGGTCGAGCGCCGCGACGGCGTCGCGGCGTCAATGCCGCTGGTGCTGGACGGCGATGGCCTGACGCTCAGCCGCATCGCAATCGACGGCCAGACACTTGCGCCGACCGATTTTTTCGCCACGCCCGATCAGTTGACGATCACCACGCCGCCCGCGGCAGCCCGCTTCCAGCTCCTGATCGAAACCGAGCTGGCGCCGGCGCACAACGAAGCCCTGATGGGCCTCTATCGCTCGAGCAACGTCTATTGCACGCAATGCGAGGCCGAGGGCTTTCGGCGCATCACCTATTATCTCGACCGTCCCGATATCCTGTCGGTCTATACGGTACGCATCGAGGCGCCGCACCACGAGGCGCCACTGCTACTTTCCAACGGCAACCCGGCTGGCAGCGGCGAACTTGCCGACGGCTGGCACTACGCAGTCTGGCACGACCCCTTCCCCAAGCCGTCCTATCTGTTCGCGCTGGTCGCAGGCGCTCTCGGCAAGGTCGTTGACAGCTTCGTCACATTGTCCGGCCGCGAAGTCGAGCTCGGCATCTTTGTCGAGCCGGGCAAGGAGCAGCTCGCCGGCTACGCCATGGACGCCCTGAAACGGTCGATGAAATGGGACGAGGAGGCGTTCGGCCGCGAATACGACCTCGACGTCTTCAACATCGTCGCCGTGTCCGACTTCAACATGGGCGCGATGGAGAACAAGGGCCTCAACATCTTCAACGACAAATATGTGCTGGCCGACCAGGAGACCGCAACGGACGCCGATTTCGCCAATATCGAGGCGATCATCGCGCATGAGTATTTCCACAATTGGACTGGCAACAGAATCACTTGCCGCGACTGGTTCCAGCTTTGCCTGAAGGAAGGGCTGACGGTTTTCCGCGATCACGAATTCTCCGCCGACCAGCGATCGCGAGCGGTGAAACGCATTGCCGAAGTGCGCACGCTCAAGGCACATCAGTTTCCCGAAGACCAGGGACCGCTGGCGCATCCGGTGCGACCGCGCCGCTACCGCGAGATCAACAATTTCTACACCGCGACAGTCTACGAAAAGGGCTCGGAAGTGGTGCGCATGATCCGCACCATTCTCGGCGCCGAGACATTCCGGGCCGGCATGGATCTCTATTTCGAGCGCCATGACGGCGAGGCTGCGACGATCGAGGACTTCATCAAGGTATTCGAGGATGTGTCAGGCCGCGACCTCTCGCAATTCTCGCTCTGGTACCATCAGGCCGGCACGCCGAATCTGACCATCAGTTCGACGCACAATGCGGCGGCCCAGGAATTCACGCTCGAGATCGAACAGTCGGTGCCGCCAACGCCGTCCGAAAGCCGCAAGCGGCTGATGCATATTCCGCTGGCCTTCAGTCTGGTCGGCGCCGACGGCAAAGCGATAGAATATAGCGGCGTCGAGGGCGCCAGCGTCGAAGACGGCGTCATCCATATCCGCAAGCGCCGGCACATGGTGCGCTTCTCGGGCGTCGCCGAGCGCCCGGCGATGTCGCTCAACCGCGGCTTCTCGGCGCCGGTGACGCTTTCGGTCGAGCAGAAGGCCGACGATCAGTTCTTCCTTGCCGGCCATGACAACGATACCTTCTCGCGCTGGCAGGCGTTCAACACGCTTTTGACCGAGGCGCTGATTTCAGCCTTCCGCCAGGTCCTTGACGGCAAGCAGCCCGGCTTCGCATCGCGGTTGATCGAGCTTGCCGGGAAAATAGCCGGCGACGAGACACTGGAACCGGCCTATCGGGCGCTGGCGCTCGCGCTTCCGAGCGAAGCCGATATCGCCCGCGACATCGGCAAGAACATCGATCCCGATGCCATTTTCTCGGCCCGCGAGGCGCTGACGGTCGCGATCGCCGAGGCGAATCGGAAAATATTCTCCGACCTCTACGACCGACTGACCGACAACGACGCTTTCAGGCCGGATGCGGCAAGCGCCGGTCGCCGGGCGTTGCGCAACACCTTGCTCGACTATCTTTCGCTGCAGCAGGGAGGTGCGGCGCTTGCGGCCCGGCATTTCCAGTCCGCGACCAACATGACGGACCGCGCCGCAGCATTGACCGTGCTGGCGCTCCGCCACAGCGGTTCGTCGGAGACGATCAAGGCGCTGACGGACTTCGAAGTGAAATATGCGACCGATCCGCTGGTGATGGACAAATGGTTCCAGATCCAGGCCAGCGTGCCGGGCCCGCAAACCATTTTTGCGGTGCGCGCCCTGACTGGCCACCCGGCCTTCTCGATGGCCAACCCGAACCGGGTGCGCTCGCTCGTCGGCACGTTTTCCAGCGCCAACCAGACCAGCTTCCATCGACCCGATGGCGAAGGCTACCGGTTTCTCGTCGATACGGTCCTGCAGGTCGAAAAGCGCAACCCGCAATTGGCCGCCAGGCTGGCGACAGCACTCAGATCATGGCGCTCGCTCGAACCTGCCCGGCAGGGCAAGGCAAGGGAAGCGCTGCTGTCGATTGCCAATACCGAGAACCTGTCGGCCGATTTGCGGGATATCATCGAGCGGACCTTGGCGTGATCAGTCCCCTTGAGTGGAGGGTGGACAGCCGCCGGAGGCGGATGGACGGGTGGGGTCGCTGCGGCAGTACGCGGCCTCGATCGACCTCACCTGCCTTGACCGTTGATCCAAAGATGGAGCGCTTCGCCGAGGACCCCTCCCGGCCCTACGGGCCACCCTCCCCTCAAGAGGGAGGGAGATCGGCGCTTTAGCCACTATTTTAGTCGAATTTTAATCTTTTTTCGCCGCGGCTCTGGACAAGGCGAATCACCTTTGATTCTTTAGCTGAAGATTCGGAAGTGCGGCGTCGCCGGATCGTCAAGCAGATTTAAAATCGGGGAGAGCCATTTATGGCGAAGGCGGACGCGTGGGGCGCGCCCGGAGGGACAGGTTTTGAGCAGCGTGAGGCGAGAAGCGACGGTCTCGCCGGCAATGCGCGGCTGATCGCCGAACCCGCCTACCGACGGCTCCTGGCAGCCGAGCCATTGTTGCGCCGATCAATACCGGCCCTCATCATCATTTTCCTGCTTGTCATAGCCGCACTGCGGTTCCTGTCACTGATGCACGAGCGCGAGGACGTGGAACGCGACGCCAAGGCGATCCTCTCGCTCGCGGCGGGCCAACTGGCCAGTTCGATCAGCGTCGATGCGAACACGGCCTCGACGCCTGGCGCGACGCAGGACCTGTTGGAGGGCATCAGCCGTCAGGGCGCCATGGGCCGAAGCCATGTGCTTGCGGTCACCGACAGCGCGTTCAAGATCGTTGCCGTGACACCGCAATCGACGGGCTGGGAAGGGCGGTCGCTCGACGCCATCGCCCAGGGCGGTCAACCGCTGTTCATGTTCGGCGACCGCGCCGGGGTGATGGAGGTCAGCATCGGCGGCCAGGACTGGTATGCGGCGGTGAGCCTGGGAAATGGCCGGAATGGTGCTGCCGCAGCGCTCGTTCCGCAAGATGCGGTTTTCGACAATTGGCGCAAAACCGTGTCGCTCAACGTCACGCTGTTCGTGCTGACGGCCGGCGTGCTGATCATCGTTCTCTATGCCTATTTCGGCCAGGCGGCGCGCGCCCAGACCGCCGACCGCATCTATCTCGAAGCGCACCAGCGCATCGACATGGCGCTGGTGCGCGGCCGCTGCGGCCTGTGGGACTGGGACATGGTTCGCGGCAAGATGTACTGGTCGCGTTCGATGTACGACATGCTGGGCTACGAGCCCTGCGACACGATGCTGTCGTTCGGCGAGGTCGACGGGATCATCCATCCCGAGGACGGCGACCTGTTCCAACTCGCCAACAGGATCGTCGCACGCGAGATCGACCACATCGACCAGGTGTTCCGGATGCGCCATGCCGACGGACAATGGGTGTGGATGCGCGCAAGGGCGCAGGTGATCGACCCGGAAGCGCCGGAGATCCAGCTGATCGGCATCGCCGTCGACGTCACCGAGCAGCGGCACCTGGCGCTACGCTCCGAGGCCGCGGATCTTCGCCTGCGAACGGCCATCGAAAACATCAACGAATCCTTCGTGCTCTGGGATTCGGCCCAGCGCCTGATCATGTGCAATTCCAAGTACCAGCAGGACAACGGCCTGTCGGATCGCGACGTGATGCCGGGCGCCTCGCGCGCCGTTCTCGAAGATCGCATGCTTGCCTTCGCCTCGGAGCGCCGGCTTGCCAACACCAACGGGCAGCAAGGCGGTGTGACCTTCGAGCGGCAGCTTGCCGATGGCCGCTGGCTGCAGGTGAACGAGTTGCGCACCAGGGACGGCGGCACCGTCTCGGTCGGCTCCGACATCACCCAGATCAAGCTGCACCAGGAGAAGCTGGTCGACAGCGAGCGCCGGCTGATGGCGACGATCCATGACCTCAGCCTCGCCCGCCGGGCAGAGGAAGAACGGTCGCGCGAACTGGTCGAGCTCAATCACAAGTACATGAAGGAAACCGAGCGCGCCGAGGCCGCGAACCGGGCCAAATCCGAGTTCCTGGCCAACATGTCGCATGAATTGCGCACGCCGCTCAACGCGATCATCGGCTTCTCCGAGCTGATGGAACAGGCGCTGTTCGGGCCCTTGGGTTCGCCGCGCTACGAGGAATATGCCACCGACATCAACGGCAGCGGCAAATATCTTCTGGGCGTCATCAACGACATCCTCGACATGTCGAAGATCGAGGCCGGCCAGTTCTCGATGGATCAGGAGGAAATCGACCTCTGCCCACTGATGCGGGAAACGGTGCGCGTCATCTCTCTGCAGGCAGCGGAAAAGTCGATCACCGTCGAAACACGCATCCCCGATTCGCTAACGCTGTTCGCCGACCGCCGGGCGATCAAGCAGATCATCATCAACCTGCTGTCGAATGCGGTAAAATTCACCGGCCAGGGCGGCCGTATTGCGGTAAGGGCCCGCAACACGTCCAGTGCTCTGGTGCTGACGATCGAAGACAATGGCTGCGGCATCCCGAAGGAGGCGCTGAGCAAGCTCGGGCGGCCGTTCGAACAGGTGCAGAACCAGTTTTCCAAGAGCCACGCCGGTTCCGGCCTTGGTCTTGCCATCTCACGCTCGTTGGCCGAGCTTCAGGGCGGCGCCTTGAAAATCCGCTCCACCGAAGGCACCGGAACGATCGTGTCGGTGCGCATTCCGACCAGGAAGCCGACGCAGCCGGTCAGAGCCGCGGCGTGAATAGTGAATAGTGAATAGTCAGTAGTGAGTAGTGAGTAGTGAGTATCTAATTTCATTCACTATTCACTATTCACTATTCACCATTCACCATTTCACTACTCACTACTCACTACTCACTATCATTCGCACGAAGCAAAAAAAAGCCAAAATCCTTCCTGACCTTTTGTGATGTCTCCTTGAGGTGCGCTTCCAGCACGCCGAAATCCGGCAGGTCGGTGACCGCCAGAAGCAGATCCGAGAGCCCCGGCGGAACGTCGTCCCGTTCGAATACGCCGGTGAGGCAGAGCCGCGTCATCTGGGTCAGCCCCAGATAGAGCGCATAGGCGTCGCAAAGCTCCTGCCTGATCTGCGCCTCGGCGAAATCCGGTGCCAGCCTCGACAGCACGTCCGCTGTCCCGGTGACCCGGCGGCCGGCTTCGATCTTTCCGGTGATCACCGCCACCTGCGCGATGAATTCGAGATCGATGAGACCACCCGGAATCAGCTTGATGTCCCAGAGATCGCGCGGCGGTTTTTCCTTCTCAATCATCGCGCGCATCTCGAATGCTTCAGCCATCACCTTGGCGCTGTCGCGCGGCAGGGCAAGCACCTGTGCCACTTCGGCCTCAACCTCGGCGCATAGCGCTTGATCGCCGCCGATCGCGCGGGCCCGTGACAGCGCCATATGTTCCCAGGTCCACGCATCCTTGCGCTGGTACTTCTTGAAAGCATCGACATGGGTCGCCACCGGCCCCTTGTTGCCGGACGGCCGCAAGCGAAGGTCTAGTTCGTAGAGAACGCCCTCGGCGGTCGGCGCGGACACCGCAGCGATCAGCCGCTGCGTCATCCTGGCGTAATAGTGGGACGGGGCGAGCGGCTTGTCGCCATCGGATTCTTCGGCATCGGCGTCGTGATCATAAAGCAGGATGAGGTCGACGTCCGAGCCCGCAGTCAATTCGCGGCTGCCGAGCTTGCCCATGCCGAGCAGCGCAACTGTGCCGCCGGCGATGCGACCGTGGCGTAGCGCGAACTCGGCGATGACCGCCCGCAGCGCCGCGTCGATGGTGAGATCGGCCAGATCGGAAAAGGCGCGGCCGGCGCGGGCCGGATCGATCGAGCCGGCAAGCAGCCTGACGCCGATCAGGAATTTTTGCTCGGACGCAAAGATGCGCAAGCGGTCGAGCACGTCCTCATAGGCCCTGTCGCCTTCGAGGAACGCGGCGAGACGGCCGGACAGATACGCGCGGTCCGGCAGTTCGGTCAAAAGCGCCGGATCAAGCAGGCCGTCAAACACGTGCGGCCGGCGCGTGATGATGGCGGCCAGACGGGGCGCCGCGCCCATGATAGTCGCCAGCAGCTTCAGCAGAGCTGGATTGGAGTGGAGCAGCGAGAACAGCTGAATGCCGGCCGGCAGACCGGCAAGGAATTCGTCGAAGCGTATCAGCGCCTCGTCCGCGCGGCGTGTCTGGCCGAAGGATTGCAGCAGTGCCGGTGTCAGTTCGGTCAACCGCTCGCGCGCCTCGGCCGACTGAGTGACGCGATAGCGGCCGAAATGCCAGCCGCGGATGACGCGGCAGATGTCGCTCGCCCGTTGGAATCCCAATCTCTGCAGGGTCTGCAACGTGTCGGGGTCGTCGCCATCACCGGTAAACACCAGATTGCCGATGCCCGCCGAAAGCTCGGGCGCGGTTTCGAAGAGCGCTGCGTAGTGGCGTTCGACCAGATGAAGTGCGGCGCGGAACGCCTCGGCAAAGGTCGCCGCATCGGTAAAACCGAGCAGGCGGGCAATGCGTTCGAGCCCTTCGTCATCGTCCGGCAGTATATGGATCTGCTCGTCGGCGACCATCTGGACGGCATGCTCGACGCGGCGCAGGAGCCAGTACTGTCTTGTGAGCGTATCGCGCGCATCGGCGGTGATCCAGCCGCGTGCCGCAAGCTGGCCAAGCATCGGCACCGTCTCGCGGCCGCGCAGTTCGGGGAAGCGGCCGCCGGCGATGAGCTGCTGGGTCTGGACGAAGAACTCGATCTCGCGGATGCCGCCGCGGCCGAGCTTGACGTTGTGGCCCTTCACCGCGATCTCGCCAAGACCCTTGTGGGCGTGGATCTGGCGCTTGATCGAATGGACGTCGGCGATCGCCGCATAGTCCATGTATTTGCGCCAGATGTAGGGCTGGAGGTCCTTCAGGAACGCAGTGCCGGCGGCGACATCGCCGGCCACCGGACGCGCCTTGATCATTGCGGCCCTCTCCCAGTTCTGGCCGCGCGCCTCGTAGTAGCGCAGCGCCGCCTCGACCGGGATCGCCAGCGGCGTCGAACCGGGGTCGGGACGAAGCCTGAGGTCGGTGCGGAAAACATAGCCGTGTTCGGTGCGGTCCTGGAGAATGCGGACCAGCCGGCGCGTCAGGCGCGAGAACAGCTCCGTCGCGCCGAGCGGATCGACGACGGCAGGCGCTTGCGGATCGAAGAAAACGACGAGGTCGATGTCGGAAGAGAAGTTCAGCTCATGCGCACCAAGCTTGCCCATGCCGAGCAGGATCCAGCCCGACCGGCGCGCCGGCTCATCGAGGTCCGGCAGTTTGAGCTTGCCTTGTGCGTGCGCGTCGCGAAGCAGGAAGTCGACAGCAGCGCGGGTGCAGGCGTCGGCAAGATCGCTCAGCCGCCGTACTGTGATTGCAGTTTCGGCCTCGCCTGCGAGATCGGCCAGCGCGATCAGGACATGCGCTTCCGTTTTCCATCGCCGCAGCTCCATCATCAGGCTGTTTTCCGAGATGGCTCCCGCCCGCGCGGCCTTGTCGATCGCGGCGCCGATCGACGCCAGCCGCGCCTCGACGGTCGCATCGAAAAGCGTATCCAGGATCTGCGGGCGGCGGCGCACCGTGTCGCGCAGGAACGGCGACAGGTCGAAGACTGCGGCGAGAAACTTCTGGACGGCGCCCTCGCCGGCCAGGAATTTCGCCAACACGGCAAGCCCCTCTTCTTGCGCTGCGGAAGCGATTTCCGACAGTTCCCGCCGGGCTCGGTTCTGATCCAGAGGCACGAGCCTTGCCGCCGGCTTCAGAAGCCAGTTGGCGTGTTCCGCAGCCGCCTTCACTGCCATCAGCGATCCTCCCGTTCGGGAAAACTCATGACGACGGACAATCCGGGATCTGCGGGCAGGAGATCAAGCCGCCCGTTGTGGAATGTCATGATCGCCTTGGCGAGGCTGAGGCCGAGACCGGAACCCGGCTGCGAGCGGCTCTTCTCCAGCCGCACGAAACGCTCGGTCGCCCTGGCCCGATCGGCATCGTCGGGAATCCCCTGGCCGTTGTCAGTGACGGAAAGCCTGATTTCGCTGCCGACGCGCTCGAGCGCCACGCGAACGGTCGGTTTGGCTGTCGAGTCGATTGAATATTTGATCGCATTGTCGACGATGTTCGATAGCGCCTGGCCGATCAGCTCGCGATTGCCTTCGACGGCGAAGCCGTCCTGCACCGAGGTCTCGAGTGTCACACCCGCCTCCTCCGCCACCGGTTCGTAAAGCTCGACGACATCGCGCACGGACGCAGCCAGATCGACCCGGCTGGTGCTTTCGGAGGAATAGCCCGCCTCCAGCCTTGAGATCATCAGGATGGCGTTAAAAGTCTTTATCAGCTGGTCGGACTCGGCGATGGTCGCCTCCAGCGCCTGCCGGTAGTCGGCGGGACTGTGCTTGCCGGAGAGCGTCGCCTCGGCGCGGTTGCGCAGCCTGGTCAGCGGTGTCTTCAGATCGTGTGCGATGTTGTCTGAGACCTGCTTCAGCCCTTCATTCAGCGTGGCGATCCTGGCCAGCATGGAATTGAGATTTTCGGAGAGCCGATCGAACTCGTCGCCGGCCCCGGTGACCGGCAGCCGGCCGGATAGGTCGCCGCCCATGATGCGGCGACTGGCCTGCGACACCGAGTCGATGCGCTTCAGCGCCGCGCGTCCGACGAAGAACCAGATCAAAATTCCGCCAAGCGCCATCATGCCGAGCGCCAGCGTCAAGGCGCGGCGGATGACGGCGCGGAACCGCTCAGGCTCGCCGAGATCGCGACCGACCAGCATGATCATCTGGTTCGGCAGGCGCAGCACCAAGGCAATGGCGTTGTGGCCCTTCTCGCCTTCGACCTGGACTTCGCTCTGGCTGGATTCGTTCGGGTTGGCGATCGGGTTGCGTTGCCGTTCGAGCTCGCCCTCGCCGAAGCGCCGGTAGGAAAACGGCTCCGTCGTCCAGCCCTCGGCCTCGAGGACGCCGGGCTCCAGACTCTGCACGTTGCCGGTCAGGATCTGGCCGTTGGCGTCGGCGATCAAATAGAGATTGGCGCCGGGCTGGTGGGAGCGCCGCTCGACCACGCGCACCAGCAGCGGCAAGCCGCCGCGCTGATAGACCCGGGCGAGGCCGAGCACCTCGTCGTTGATGGTCTCCTGCGTCTGGCCGGTCAGCATGCGCGCCGACAGCGAGGTCATGTAGAAGACGAGCAGCACCGCACAGATGGCGAACAGCAGGAGATAGAGCGCCGAAAGTCGCGCTGCCGTCGTTTTCATGATGGCCGGCATGGAGGGGGCCATGCTAGCCGCTCTTGAGCATATAGCCGGCGCCTCGAACCGTGTGCAGGATCGGCTTGTCAAAACCCTTCTCGATCTTGCCGCGCAGCCGCGAGACGTGAACGTCGATGACGTTGGTCTGCGGATCGAAATGATAGTCCCAGACATTTTCCAGCAGCATGGTGCGCGTCACCACCTGGCCGGCATGGCGCATCAGATATTCCAGCAGGCGGAACTCGCGCGGCTGCAGCGTAATCTCGCGGGCCGCGCGCCGCACCGAATGCGATAGCCTGTCGAGTTCGAGATCGCCGACCCGGTAGACGGTTTCGGCCTCCCTGGCGCTGGCGCGGCGGTTCAGCACCTCGACCCGGGCCAGAAGCTCGGAAAAGGCATAGGGCTTGGTCAGATAGTCGTCGCCGCCGGCGCGCAACCCGGTGACCCGGTCGTCGACTTCGCCGAGCGCCGACAGGATCAGCACCGGCGTAGTGTTGCCTCGGGATCTCAGACCGGCGATGACCGACAAGCCGTCGCGGCGCGGCAACATGCGGTCGATGACCATCACGTCATAGTCGCCGGAGTCAGCGAGCGCGAAGCCGGTTTCGCCGTCGCCGGCGACATGGGCGGTATGTCCGGCCTCGGTAAAGGCTTTCTGGAGGTAATCGGCCGCTTCGCGATCGTCTTCTATGACGAGAATCTTCATGGGACCGTTATACGCGATTTCGCTGGAAGATTGTGCGGCCGGCATGGGCATCATGGCCTCGAGGTGTATCGCCAACAAAGTGATTCAAGGGAGATCAGTAAGCCTTTGTTTTGGAATGCTTTTGGCCCCGAGCCATCGACACTCTGGATCAAGCTCGATGCAGGCTTCTGCGCGAGATGATTTGTTTGAGCCTATCATGCTCTGTTCGAGCGGCAGCGGGCGATGGGAGCCCGCTGCCGCTGGGGCGGAACACGATGACTGACTAACGTATTCAAGCCCCGTGCTTTCCCATGCGACGGCTCGCGGTGTTTCAAACCGCCGCATCGGAATAGTCTGGATCGTCAGCCCTTGGCGACAGGCAGCGCGACGAAGCGGTTGCTGTCGTCGCGGGTGATCTGCATCAGCACCGCCTTGCGGCCCGCCTTCACCGCGTCGGCCATGGCCTTGGCGACGTCGTCGGTGCCATTGACCTCCATCGAATTGACCGAGGTGATGACGTCGCCGGGCTGGATGCCGCGATCGGCAGCATCGCTGTCGGGATCGACATCGGTCACCACAAGCCCTTTGCCATCTTCGGACCTGGTGACGGTGAGACCGAGATCGGCCAGCGTATCGGCCGCTGGCGGAGCGGACGGCTGCTGGTCGGCCGAAGCCTGCTTGTCACTCGAAGGCAGCGTGCCGAGGTCGACCTTGACCGTTTCACTCTTGCCGTCACGCCACAGCGTGACGTCGACCGGCTTGCCGGGCGGGTAGGCGCCGATCAGACGGGCGAGTTCCTTCGGCGAAGCGACATCCTTGCCGTCTACCTGAGTGATGACGTCACCCGCCGATATTCCGGCCTTCTCGCCGGGACCATCGTCCTGGGCGCTGGAAACGAGCGCGCCCTTGTCGGACTTCAGCCCGAGCGATTCGGCGATTTCGGAGGTGACCGGCTGGATCTCGACGCCAAGCCAGCCGCGCTCGACGGTGCCATCCTTCATCAGATCCTGCACGACCTGTTTGGCGGTCGAGGCGGGAATGTCGAAGGCAATGCCGACGCTGCCGCCGGACGGCGAGAAGATCGCGGTATTGATGCCGACGACCTGGCCGTTGAGGTTGAAGGTCGGGCCACCCGAATTGCCGCGGTTCACCGAGGCATCGATCTGGATGAAGTCATCATAAGGACCGGCGCCGATGTCGCGACCACGGGCCGAGACAATGCCGGCGGTGACCGTGCCGCCGAGGCCGAACGGATTGCCGACGGCCACGACCCAGTCGCCGACGCGAACCTTTGAATCATCGGCGAAGTCGACATAGGTGAACTTGCCGTCGCCTTCGACCTTAAGCACTGCGAGATCGGTGCGCGGATCTGTGCCGACCAGTTTGGCGTCGAGTTCCTTGCCGTCATGCATCACCACCGTGAAGGACGAGCCGTCTCCGACGACATGGTTGTTGGTGACGAGGTAGCCATCCTCGGAGATGAAGAAACCCGACCCTTGAGCGACCGGCCGCGGCTGGCGGTCACGGCGTCCGAAACGTCGCATGCCATCCCGGCCATCCTGATCGCCAAAGCCACGGAACTCCCTGAAGAAGCGGCGCAATTGCGGATCATCGGGAAGATTGCCGAAGGCGTCGGGCAGGTCGGAGCCGTCGTCGGCGGTCGATTCTATCTTGGCTTTGACGCGGACGCTGACGACCGCCGGGGAAACGCGCTCGACCACGTCGGCGAAGCTCGGGACCTGCGGCGCCTCGACACGCACGGCCTCGGCCAGCACCGGGGCTGTGCCAGTGGCAACCGCGCCGAAGCCGATCGCGCCGGCAATGGCCACTGATGCGGCGGCAGCCATCAGGCGTTTGCGGGTGCGGGAAGGTGAATTGGGGGCAATATTCATGGGTCTCGTATCCTCTTTCAAGGGATGCGCTTCGGTCGGCATCCTCGGCCAAGAGAAATAGAGGCGCGCACATTACGGCGCCATTTCCAGTGCATGAAACTTTGGTAATGTTTGCGGGCACAGACGCCTTGGTTGCGCCGGCCCCTTGCCCTAGGATGTACACAGTTCAGCACAAGGCTTTCACCATGACCGCAAGCGCCACCATGACGATACGGGTTTCGTCCGAAACCAAGCTGAAGCTGGAGCGGATCGCCGCCGACACGCGGCGCAGCAAATCCTTCCTCGCGGCCGAGGCAATTTCGGCCTATGTCGATTGCGAGCTTGAGATCATCGAAGGCATCAAACGCGGCATGGCCGACGCGGCAGCTGGCAATATCGTGCCGCACGACGAAGCCATGGCGGAAGTCGACGCCATCATCGAAGCAGCGGAAGCCAAGCGCACGGACAAGGCGTGAAGCGGTTCGTCACCTGGTCGCGAGAAGCGCTGGACGACGTCACAGCAAATCGCCTTCATCGCGCCGGACAATCCAGCCGCCGCCAGACGCCTTGCTGATCGCATTCGTGACGCGGGCCGCAGTCTTGGCGAAATGGCGACGGGCCGGCCTGGCCGAGTAACAGGCACCTATGAGAAGCCCATCAGTCGCCTGCCCTACATCATTGCATACGAGTTGCGGCCGATCGCCGGGCGTGAGAGCGTCGTTATCTTGTACGTCATTCACACGTCCCGGGACTGGCCGCCGGAGGAATGGCCGAATTAATTACCCAGCACCTTGTCCAACGCTGCCTTCTCGTCGGCGGTGAGCATGGCCGCAGGCGTCGAACGGCGCGAGCGGGCGGTCAGCACGATGAAAATCCCGCCGGCAAGCAGCAGAAGGATCGGCGTGCCCCACAACAGCGCATTGCGCAGGCTGAAGCGCGGCTTCAACAGCACGAACTCGCCATAGCGCGAAACGATGTAGTCGATCACCTGCCGGTCGGTGTCGCCGGCGACCAGGCGCTGGCGCACTAGCACGCGCAGGTCGCGGGCAAGCTCGGCATCGGATTCGTCGATCGACTGGTTCTGGCAAACCATGCAACGCAGCTCTTCCGAAAGCGTCCGCGCCCGCGCCTCGAGCGCCGGGTCGGCCAGAACCTCGTCGGGCTTCACCGCAAGTGCGGCGCCGGCAAACAACAGCGTCAGCAGCAGGATCAGCGAGGCCAGTGAAAATCTTGCGGTCATGGCAGGCTCGCGGAAGGCATGGCGCCCGCCGACTTGCGGCGGCGCGACGGTGCGCCGACGCGCAGCCGCCGGTCCATCAGCGACATCGCAGCACCTGCCATCATGACAAGGCTGCCGCCCCAGATCAGCGTCACCAGCGGCTTCCACCACAGCCGCACCACGACGGAGCCGTCGCTCGCCTCGTCGCCAAGCGAGAGGTAGAGCTGGCTGAAACCGATCGTCTTGATACCGGACTCGGTCGTCGTCATCTGCCGGACCGGATAGGAGCGCTTGGACGAGGTGATCACGGCGGTGGTGCTTCCGTCAGCACCGAGCAGGGCGAAGCGGCCGCGATCCTCGCTGTAATTAGGCCCCTGGGCCGGATAGAGCCCTTCGAAACGCAGCGTGTGGCCGGACAGTTGCACGGTATCGCCGGCATGCATCGACAGTATCTTCTCGGTGCCGAAGCAAAGCGTGCCGACGATGCCCAGCGTCGTCAGCCCAAGACCGAGATGGGCGAGCGCGGTGCCGAAGACCGAACGCGGCAGGCCGCCGAAGCGCCTAAGCATGGTGCCGGGCGCGACACTGCCAAAGCCGGACTTGACGGCAATATCGGTGAGCGCGCCGCAGATCAGCCAGAAGGCCAGGCCGACGCCAAGTGCTGCGAACACCGACGCGCCGTCGATGAACAAGGCCGTCACCAGCACGGCCAGAAGCGCTGCGGCGAAGGCCGCCATCAGCCGTTGGGCGACAGCGAAAATGTCGCCGCGCTTCCAGGCCAGCAGCGGCCCGAACGGAACCGCGACCAGAAGCGGCACCATCAGCGGGCCAAACGTCAGGTTGAAGAATGGCGCGCCGACCGAAATCTTGTCGGCTGAAACGGCCTCCACGATCAGCGGATACAGCGTGCCGATCAGCACGGTGGCGGTGGCCGTGGTCAGGAACAGATTGTTGAGGACCAGCGCCCCTTCGCGCGAGATCGGATGAAACAGGCCGCCGACCGTCAAGCTCGAGGCGCGAAAGGCGAACAACGCCAGTGATCCGCCGATGAACAGTGTCAGGATGCAGAGGATGAACACACCGCGCGTCGGATCGGTGGCGAAGGCGTGGACGGAGGTGAGCACGCCGGAGCGCACCAGGAAGGTGCCGAGCAGCGACAGCGAGAAGGTCAGGATCGCCAGCAACAGCGTCCAGATCTTCAGGGCCGAGCGCTTTTCCATGACGATCGCCGAATGGAGCAGCGCCGTGCCGGCCAGCCAAGGCATAAACGAGGCGTTCTCGACCGGATCCCAGAACCAGAAGCCGCCCCAGCCAAGCTCGTAATAGGCCCAGTAGGAGCCCATGGCGATGCCGCCGGTCAGGAACATCCAGGCGACCAGCGTCCATGGCCGCACCCAGCGCGCCCAGGAAGCGTCGATGCGTCCTTCGATGAGGGCGGCGACCGAGAAGGAAAAGCAGATCGAGAACCCGACATAGCCGAGATAGAGCAGCGGCGGATGGATGGCGAGGCCGAGATCCTGCAGGATCGGGTTGAGATCGCGGCCCTCGATCGGCGCCGGATTGAGTCTGGCGAACGGGTTGGATGTCGCCAGGATGAACAGCAAGAAGGTGGCGCCGATCGCGCCTTGCACGGCCAGCACGTTGGCGCGAAGGGTCGCGGGAAGATTGCTGCCGAAAGCAGCGACGAGCGCCCCGAAAAAGGTCAGGATCAGCACCCAGAGCAGCATCGAGCCCTCGTGATTGCCCCAGGTGCCGGTGATCTTGTAGATCAGCGGCTGCAGCGAATGCGAGTTGTCCCAGACGTTGGCCACCGAAAAATCGGACGTCGCATAGGCCGTCGCCAGCGCTGCGAAGGAGAGAGCGGTCAAGGCAAAGCCGGTCACTGCGACCGGACCGCCGACGGCCATCAACTTCTGGTTGTTGATGCGCGCGCCGAACAGCGGTACCAGCGTCTGCACCAAAGCCAGCGCGAACGCCAGGACCAGCGCGAAATGTCCGGTTTCAACCAAGGCTGCTACTCACTCTTGCTCTCCTGCCACACGCCCTTGGCCTTGAGGCCGTCGGCCACCTCCTTGGGCATATAGGTCTCGTCGTGCTTGGCCAGCACGCTGTCGGCGACGAAGACGCCGTCCGGCCGAAACGTGCCTTCAGTGATGACGCCCTGCTCCTCGCGGAAAAGGTCGGGAAGAATGCCGGTGTAGGTGACCTTGACCTGCTTCTGGTTGTCGGTCACCGAAAAAGCGACGGTGGTCCCCTGACCGCGCTCGATCGTGCCTTTTTCGACGAGGCCGCCGAGCCTGATACGTTGCCCAGGCTGCAGGCTGGCGGTGGTCAGATCGGCGGGCATGTAGAAGTAGGAAGCCTTCTGGCCGAGCGCGTAGAAGGTCAGGCCGGTGGCGGCACCGAGGAAGGCCAACCCTCCGGCGATCACCGACAGTCTTTTCTGCTTGCGCGTCATTTCTTACTCCGTCGCCGTCAGGCCAAGCGAGACGGCAAAGGCGGTGAATTTCTTCGCTTCGTCACTATCGGAGCCAAAAACGGCGATACCGCGATTGAGCGCGTCGCGCGCCTGATCGGCCTTTCCCAGCACGACATAGGAACGAATAAGCTGCATCCATCCTTCCGCATCGCGCGGGTTTTGCCGCAGTTTTTCATCAAGCCCCGCAACCATGCTGTTGATCATCGCTTCCCTGTCCTGCGGCGACATCGACGAGGCGGCGTCGACATCCCCGGTGTTCGGGCCTTTTGCAGGCGCTCCCGAAGCGACGCTGCGCCTGGCGGATTCGGCCAGTGCCTGCTCGACGGCGCCGCGCCAGGGCGAGTCCTGCGGCAAGGCCGCGAGCATTTTCTGCCAGCCGGCCGTCGCCTCCGCAATGCGGCCTTCCTGCGCCATGCCCAGCGCCAGATAAAAGCTGGCCTTCGGATTTGCCGGATCGAGCTTCAGCGCCGCCTCGAAGGCGGCCTGGGCGTCGGCCGAGACAATGCCGCCCGCTGCGCTGGCGATCGCCTCGCCGAGGCCGGCCTGGCGGGCTGCGCTGTCGCCGTCGAGGCGAATGGCGTTGCGGTACGCCGTCACCGCATCGGAAAACCGCTGCATGCGCAGATAGATTGGCGCCAAAACATCCCAACCCCTGCCATCGGACGGGTTGGCGGCAAGGTGGGCCTCGGCGCGTGCCACCAGTTCGTCCACCGAACTGTCGGCGGGATTCTTGGCCAGCCGCTCGCTGAGCGGCTGCGACGGCAGATCGGGCGAGCCGAGTTGGCTGTACAAGCCCCAGCTGACCAGCGGAACTGCCAGGACAGCGGCCGTCGCAATCAGCCTGGTCGCCATCGCCGGCTGCCGCGCCGCTGCCTTGTCGGCGGCATTGTCCAGGCGAAGGATGCGGCGGGCGATCTCGGCACGCGCCTCTTCGGCCTCCGCCGGCTGGATCAGGCCACGCGCCACGTCGCGGTCAAGCTCGGACAGCTGGTCGCGATAGACTTCAAGGTCATGGTCGCTGCTCGCCGAACCACCCTTCGGGCCGCCGGCCAGCGGCAGCAGAACCGCCAGGCTTGCACCCAGCGTGAGAATGGCAGCTATGACCCAGAACAGCATGCTTCTTCCAATAACGGCAGAGCCCTGCCCTGCCAACACAGGCGTCCTGCGACGCTTTGACGGCAAATGCGTCGCATCTCCCTGATTGATGTCAACCGGACCTAAAGCGCGTCGCGTTCGACCGGCCCAAGCGACGCGCTTTAGATAGTTGTTTTCATGCATGTCGTCATCGCAAGACCGCTGCACACCCTCTGGTCAGGCCCGAGGGCATGCTTTTGCGCGACATGCACTATCCGGCCGGTCGTTACGTCAGCGGCGTCCAGCTGCCATCGGCGTTGCGGCAAGCGGTTCCGCGCGCGGTGGCGCCGGCGGCGCCGGTAAACACCGTATGGGTGTATTGTCGGCAGTCCTGCGAGCCGACACGATAGGGCTGGGCGGGCACGACTTCACCGTGATGCGCCGACCGATCGCTCTTCCACGTCACCTTCTGGCTGCTCGCCGTGTACTCGAGCGCCCTGTATTCCGCCTCCAGCGCCTTGCGCTTTTCGGGATCGCTCAAGCCGGTACCGATCGATCCGCTGACGAGGCCGCCGCCCATGGCGGAAATAACCGTCGTCGCGATCTTGCTGTCACCTGGCGGCGTTGCGGCCGGCTGCGGCGTCAGCGTGGCGCTCGGACCGTTGCCCAGCGTCGTGCAGCCGGAAACGGCCAGCAGTGCGGAAACGAGCGCGACGCGGATCTTCATGCCAACAACCGGTCTCTTGAGTTAAAGTTGGGCCGCGCCGGGGAAGTCGGCGTGGCCATAGTGTCGATGTTTGTCGGAAATTTGGCCGCGGCCGACGGCTCCGGGACCAGTCGACATGCCGCAATATCACGCAGCGTCGATCAATGTCGACTAGCCCGGCAAAATGCGTAAGTCTAGTGAAGGCTCCGCAATCGGACCACCGCCTTCAACCCGCCCATGCTGGACCGCTCCAGAGCCAGGACGCCGCCATACTCGTTGACGAGGTCGGCGACAATGGCAAGTCCAAGCCCGCTGCCCGGCTTTGTCTCGTCGAGACGCCGTCCGCGCTTCAGCGCCTCGCGTGCCTTGTCTTCTGGAATGCCCGGGCCGTCATCCTCAATGCTGATCTCGAACAAATTGACGGCACCCTCCTTGCCGGCGCCACTCTTCTTGCCGGGGATTGGCGCCACCGATACCGCGACCGCGCTCTTTGCCCATTTCATGGCGTTGTCGAGCAAATTGCCAAGCAATTCTTCCAGATCCTCGCGTTCGCCGGCAAAGACGATATCGACTGCCGGCAGCGAGAGTGAGAGAGCGGTCTGCGGGTTGAGTTTTTGCAGTACGCGCACCATGCGCTGGACCAGCGGCGCCACCGGCGTGCGGTAGACGACGCTGTCGCGTTGCGCCGCAATGCGGGCGCGCTGCAGATAATGGTCAACCTGCTTCTGCATCGAGGCGGCCTGCTCGGCTATGAGCTGGCCCTTGGCGCCGCCGAGCGCCCGTCCCTCATTGATCAGCACCGCCAGCGGCGTCTTCAGCGAATGGGCGAGGTTGCCGACCTGCGTCCGCGAGCGCTCGACGATACGCTTGTTGTTTTCGATCAACGCGTTGGTCTCGTTGGCGAGCGGTTCGATCTCGGCAGGGAAGCGACCGTCGAGTTTTTGCGCGGTTCCTTCGCGCACCATAGCGAGAGCGTCACTGACCCGGCGCAATGGCTGCAGGCCCAACAGGATGGCGATGGCGTTGATGGCGATCATGCCGACGCCGAACAGCGAAAGATAGGTCAGCAGGCGGCGCTGGAAGGCGCCGATCTCCTGCTCGAGCTCGGTCCGGTTGCCCATGACGCGGAAGCGCGCGGCGCGATTTTTCGCGTCGAGAACGAATTCGCTCTCGAACACTTCCAGCTCCTCGCCATTAATGCCTTCTGTCGCATAGCTGCGCTGGAAGCTGGCATTAAAAGGGACCTCGGCGACGCTTGGCGACAGGATCGGCTCCGTCATCGAGGAGGAGTGCAGCTCACCGCTCACGCCTTCCGACGCAGGCTCCACCGACCAGTACCAGCCGGAATTCGGCTCCGAGAACCGAAGGTCGCCCAGGTCGGGAGCGCCGGTCAGCGAACCGCCTTCGGACACGCCGACCGAGCCGATCAGATTGAACAGATGCGCCGACAGCAGGCTGTCGAAACCGCGCTCGTTCGCCTGGCGATAGAGGGTCGTGATCAGCGTGAAGATGACAATCAGGGTGAGTATCGCCCAGACCGTGGAAAAGGCGATCACCCGGAACGCCAGCGAATGCGGCCCGAACCGCAGTGAAAGCGGCGTCCTTGCAGTCTGTTTGAGCGGTTCCGCCTTACGCCTCCGGCTCACGCATTCGATAGCCCATGCCGCGAACAGTTTCTATCATGTCGATGCCCATCTTCTTGCGAAGCCGCCCGACAAAGACTTCGATTGTGTTGGAATCGCGGTCGAAATCCTGATCGTAAAGGTGCTCGACCAACTCGGTTCGGGACACCACCTTGCCCATATGGTGCATCAAATAGGCAAGCAGGCGAAATTCATGCGACGTCAGCTTCAACGGCACGCCGTCGACATCGGCCTTGGAGGCTTTGGTGTCGAGCCGCAGTGGCCCGCAGGTCAGCTCGGACGACGCATGGCCGGCCGCGCGCCGGATGAGCGCTCGGACCCTGGCCAACACCTCTTCGATGTGGAACGGCTTGGTGACATAATCGTCGGCGCCGGCGTCGATGCCGGATACCTTGTCGCTCCAGCGATCGCGCGCCGTCAGAATCAGGACCGGCATCTTGCGGCCGCCGCGCCGCCAGCGTTCGACCACGCTGATGCCGTCCATCTGCGGCAAGCCGATGTCGAGCACGACGGCGTCATAGGGTTCGGTGTCGCCGAGGAAATGCCCTTCCTCACCGTCGAAAGCCCGGTCGACAACATAGCCGGCATCGACCAGCGCGTCGGATACCTGCCGGTTCAGATCCTTGTCATCTTCGACGACGAGTACGCGCATGCGGGGATCATACCAGTTGAGGAATCGGCCTATTGAGGAGCTGGACGTCAGATATAGGCCGATTCCAGCGCCTGGGATACGGCAGGCATCAGTTCAGCGGAACGACGATCTCGGTGCGGCGCGGACGCTGCCCATCCTTGCCCGGAACCAGCACGACGATGACGCAGACCGGCTGGCCCCCGCGCGTCGACTGCGACGCCTTGGCCAGCGTGCCGCCATTCTGCTCGGCGACCTGCTGACCGATCGCGTAGCAGTCGGAGGCAGCCAGGACGATCGGTCGGTTGTGCTCGGGCACGGCGACCGGCAGCGCCGTCGCCTGCGATGCAAACAGACCGGCAGCGCAGAGCGCAAGTGGGAAGTGGGAGCGAAGCGTTTTCATGATCAGCGTCCTAACGCATCGGTGCTGAACGTGATATGAACATCGAATGCCTGAGCACATGCCTGTCTCACCCCCTGACATGCAAGACAACCAACCTTATGATTTCGCCGCCCCAACCCGGCAAATCCAAGCGCCAGTCTAGACTCTGTTGCAGTCATATTGAAAGCGCGTCAGGCGTTTTCTTCCATCACGGCACGAAAGCGCAGCAGCCCGTGACAGGCTGAAAGATCCTCGTCGTAACGGACCTCGGTGAATTCGAGCCTGAGATTGACGCGGTGATGCTCGTCGAGCGCCAGCGCCGCATCCTGGAGGCGGGCGCTGACCATGTCCATCACGTCGAGCATTTCTTTCTTGGCCTCGGCTTTCGACCAGAAGTGCAGAGTGAAAAGCTGCTCGGCGTCGTTCTCCCTGCCTGTTACCCCATCATAGACGCTGGTCCGGCCGAACGTCACATAGGGAAACGGGATGTTTTCCGGGACGATGTTTTCCGGGACATGGTCGAATAGTTTTGCGCCGCCCAATGCCGCTGACAGGGAACCGTCAGCGTCCAGCGCTTGGAACAAGGCCTTCTGCAACGCGGCAGCCGGCGCGGTCATTGTATTCTCCCTCGCCCGTCGCGGCCGAACAGGCCTTCACCGATTCCGCCTGCAGCGTAGCCGCGTTGAAATTCTGCCGCCAGTTCACGTGATTTCCAAGGCCGCGATCGCGCGGACAGTCGGTATTTATCGAAAATCGGCTGCGGTCAGCACATACATGCTCTTGCCGGTACGGGCATAAGCGTTCCTTGCGACGTCATGTATGGGACCGACGGCCGAATCGAAGGCGGCGAGATATGTGGCTTCGGCTGTCGCCGTCCCCGGCGGCGCCGGCGAGATGGCGTCTGCATGGACAAAGAAAGAGATCTGGCACATGCCATCATAGCCGACGAAGCGGATCCGACGGCTCGCCTCGTCGTAGCTTCGGCTTAGGTTTGGAAATGTCAGGCTCATGACGTGATGCCGTCAAGCGGCCCCCGCTTTCTTGCCTGCCGCCCGCTTTTTCTTGGAAGCGACGGGATTGAGGGCTTCCGCCGCACGGTCGGCCTCTTCCTTGGCCAGCCGCAGCGCCCGCAGCCTTTCGGTCTTGATGGTCCTGGCCTTGGCCTCGGAAACATATTCGGCCGTAGCCTGGTTTCGCTCGGCGGTTTTCTTCTGCTTCTCCATGAAGCGCGCTTCAGCTTTTTCCATGATATTCTGATTGGGTTCCGCCATCGATAAAATCTCCTTTTAGCTGAGGTGATGAAAATTAGTTTCTCACCTAAAATAGGAACTCGGAACGGAAAAACCAATTTTCAGAATGTTTTTGATTGATCAAATGCTTGAAATGACATTGTGAAATAATACGAAATTCATTCGCGAAGAACTCAATGCGGCACCGACTGCTCGTGTACGCCCGCTCCGATCAGCGCTAGCCTGGACTCACAGCCGCCATCTATTCGGGCAGGGACGCTGCGCTGATCCTCACGAGACCGGTGCTGCGCCACCCTCTTCCGTGCGCCGCGCAATGAATTCGTCGAGAACCCCTGATGCGGCAGCGGCGCAAGCCGGCGGCCGAAAATCGGGCAGCAGCCGTTTCCAGATGCCGGTGGCGCGCTCGGTGGCGGTTCTTGACCCACCCTGCGTCCAGTTGCCGAAATTCGACCAATCGGCGACGAGCGGCTCGTAGAATGCGGTGCGGTAGCGCGCCATTGTGTGTCCGGCCGAGAAGAAATGCCCGCCCGGCTGCACTTCGGCGATGGCCTCGAAGCCGATCGCGGCCGCGTCGCCCGGCGTCGCCGCGCAGAGTTCCGCGATGGTCTGCAGCGCCTCGATATCGGTGATCAGCTTCTCGAACGAGACGCTCCACCCGCCTTCGAGGCAGCAGTCATCTGGCCGCCCATCTGCTCAGTTTCACCGGCCAGGAGCCAAGCGACGGCGACGTGGCGCATTTCATGCGCTTTATCGCGGCGCAGTAAGCGGGCGCGAGGTGGCGGAGGTGGCATGCCCGATCGTGGTATCAACAAACTGTACCGCGAAAGCTCCCCCCACCCTTGTGAGCGACGTCAAAATGGACAAATAGTCTGGTAGGAGTGCCGCTTCTCAGTGGGAGGCGTAGCCGCAGCCGGATCTTGGAATGGCCAGTCCTTTGAAAACACGCAAGAGAAGGGGTCCGATTGCCGCAAGACTGCTGGCGGCGGATGCGTGGTTCGATTCCTCGCTCTACGAGATCGGCTTCGAGGCGCGCCGGTTCTGGGAAGCGGCCACGATTTTTTTCCGGCGCTTCCGCGTCTCCGGCTGGCGCCGCGGCATCATCGAACTGTTGAGCGAAGGCTTCACCCTCGGCGCCGGCGGCATCGTCGTTATGCTGGCGCTCGCCTTGCCGGCCTTCCAGGAAACCGCCGGCGACTGGCGCGCCCAAGGCGATTTCGCCATCACCTTCCTCGACCGCTACGGCAATGAGATCGGCCAGCGCGGCATCATCCAGCGCGATTCGGTGCCGGTCGACGAGATGCCCGACCAGGTCATCAAGGCGGTGCTGGCCACCGAGGATCGGCGTTTCTTCGATCACTACGGCATCGACGCGCTCGGCCTTTCGCGCGCGATCTTCGCGAATGTGCGGGCGAATTCCGTGGTGCAGGGCGGCTCGAGCATCACCCAGCAGTTGGCCAAGAACTTGTTCCTGACCAATGAACGGACGTTGGAGCGGAAGGTCAAGGAAGCCTTCCTGGCGCTGTGGCTCGAGGCCAATCTGTCGAAGAAGGAGATCCTTCAGCTCTATCTCGACCGCGTCTATATGGGCGGCGGCACGTTCGGCATCGAAGCGGCCGCCGATTTCTATTTCAGCAAAAGCGTCAAGGATGTGAACCTCGCCGAAGCGGCGATGCTGGCAGGCCTGTTCAAGGCACCGACCAAATACGCGCCGCACATCAACCTGCCTGCTGCCAGGGCGCGGGCCAATGTGGTGCTGTCGAATCTCGTCGAAAGCGGCTTCATGAGCGAGGGCCAGGTGCTGCAGGCGCGGCTGCATCCGGCTGAAATCGTCGACCGCGGCGAGCAGAAGAGCCCGGATTACTACCTCGACTGGGCATTCGAAGAGGTCAAGAAGATCGCCGCGAAGTCCGGCCAGCATTCGCTGGTCGCCCACACCACTTTCGACGCCAACATCCAGAAGGCTGCGGAAGAATCGATGGAGTTCCATCTCCGCCAGTTCGGCAAGGAATACAACGTCACCGAAGGCGCCATGGTCGTCATCGAAACCAATGGCGCAGTCAGGGCGATCGTCGGCGGCCGCGACTACGGTGCCAGCCAGTTCAACCGCGCCACCAAGGCGCTGCGCCAGAGCGGCTCATCGTTTAAACCCTACGTATACGCAACGGCGATGGAGCACGGCTTCACGCCGGACTCCGTCGTTTCCGGCGCGCCGATCTCCTGGGGTGCCTGGTCGCCGCACAATTACAATGACGGACGGGCCGGCAAGGTCACGCTGATCACGGCGATGGCCAAATCGGTCAACACCGTGCCGGTGCGGCTGGCCAAGAATCATCTCGGCATCAAGCCGATCAAGGCGATGGCGGAAGCCATGGGCGTCGAATCGCCGCTGGAATCGCACAAGACGATGGTGCTCGGCACATCGGGCATGACCGTGATGGACCAGGCGACAGGCTATAGCGTGTTTGCCCAGAACGGCTTTGTCGGCACCCGGCATGGCATCACCCAGCTCGTCACCCGTACCGGCGAGGTGGTTTACGATTTCGCCAAGGATGCGCCGCCGCCGCGCCGTGTGCTCTCGGAGCAGGCGCTGAAATCTATGAATACCATGCTGGCGGCGGTGCCGGTGATGGGCACGGCGCGGCGCGCTGCGCTTCCCAATATCGTTTCGGCCGGCAAGACCGGCACAACGCAGTCTTACCGCGACGCCTGGTATGTCGGCTTCACCGGCAACTACACGGCTGCCGTGTGGCTCGGCAATGACGACTTCACCCCAACCAACAACATGACCGGCGGCTCGCTACCGGCGATGGTTTGGCAGCGGCTGATGGTCTATGCGCACCAGAATATCGACCTCAGGCCGATCCCCGGCCTCGATCATCCCTTTATCGACGAAGAGATCGCCGCCAAGGCCGAGGAAGCGGAAAAGAAAAATACCGAGCAGGCAGCGGCCGACGCCGCCGCTGAGCGGCCGCCGGTGCTGTCCAGCCAGACGACGCGGGCGCTCAGGGACATCACAAGGCTGTTCCAGTCGGCGCCCGTCCTCCAGGCGCCGGCGACGACACCGGAGACCCTGTCGGCGCTTTGATGCCGGCACGACGGGCCAGGCCATTCCGCGCCGGCAATTCCCCAGAGGTTCGCTTGCCATGGCCCCCTGCCCCGCGATATCCCCGAGCGGCAATCCCTCTTTCCCGCGGCTCATCATGCTCAATAACGCATTCCTGACGCTCCTCGCGCTTGCCATAGCCATCGGCGGCGGCGGCGGCAGCGTCTGGTATGCTCTCAAGACGCAGGATGGCATTGGCGCGATCAGGATCGGCCAATGGACGGCGTTTCCCGATATCGGCACGCAGGCGGCGGATCCTTATTCGAAAGCCCGCGTGGCGCGCGAGGGTGTCCTTGCCCTCGGGCAGGCAGAAGGCCTGTCGTTTATCGCCGAACGCGATACCGATGGCGAACAATTGAAGCGCCAATGCGCCTATGAAATCGAAGGCGGATTTCCCACAGCCCGGTTCTGGACCCTCTATGCCGCCGATCGGTCGCTCAGCGTGGTCGAGACCGGCAAGCCAAGGCTTGCGGCACTTCAGTCCTACCAGGTGCTGCGCCAGCCCGACAATTCCGTGCTTATTTCCGTCAGCAACCGCCCGGCGCCGGGCAACTGGCTGCTTTCCGACGGCTTCGGCCGGATGTATCTCGTGCTGACATTCTACGACACGCCGATCGCCAGCAGCACGGGCCTTTCGGATGTCACGCTGCCGCAGATCGTGAAGGTCGGCTGCAATGCGTAGGCTGCTGCACGCGATCCTGCTCGGCCTGCTTGGCGCTGGCATCGTACACATCATCGTGCTGCTGCTCATCCCGGAATTTTCCGAACGCAATGCCTGGTCGCGGCTGGCCATGGCCTCCAACCTTTATCGGATGACCAGGCTGGACGCTGAGGCCGGCGGTACGCCAGTGGCGAAATCGGTCGATCCGCTGTTTTATGCTGCGGCTTGCCGCTTCGATCTTTCCGATGGGATGGTTCGGGTGAAGGCACCGGGAAACGTCCCGTTCTGGTCCGTATCGGTCTATGACCGCAGCGGCCATAACATCTACTCCTTCAACGACCACAGCGCGACCGGAAAGGTGCTCGACAGTATCGTACTGACGCCGGCGCAAATGATCGAGATCCGCAAGGATCTCCCGGAGGAATTGCAAGAGGCAATCTTCGTCGAAGCGGCCATCGATGAAGGCATGTTCGTCATCCGCTCCTTCGTGCCCGACGACAGCTGGAAGCCAACCGTGTCGCGGTTTCTCGAGCAGAGTTCCTGCAAGTTGCAGGACTACTGACGTCAACCGAGATATGCCGCCGGTTGCGGCCCATGCCCGCGAGCCGAACAGGACCGCGGCGCTCATTCGAGTGGTTAGAGCGTCCTGTACGCGACCAACCCGGGCGCACGGCGCTCTACTGCATGCCGCGCAAAAAATCCATTCAGCCGCGGCGCGCTTTAATGATGCGGAACAGGCAACGTCCCCGACGTCGTCCTTGACGAACCCGGCATCGTCTTTGACGAGCCGGGCTTGTCCGGACCGGCGCCTGGCCGCGTCTCGCCCGTCAGTGGCGGTTGCTCGTAGCGGACGCCGGGGAAAATGATCACCGCCGCCGGCGTTCCGGTGTTTCGGTCTGCTCGATTGGTTGCCGCCGTTCGCGGCACGAAAGACAGTACCATGCCCATGGTTCGTGCATTCCTCTGGTTGCCCCGGAGCACAACGCAACGCCTCCAATCTGATTAAGGAGCCAGTAGGTTAACGGAACGCTAACGGATCGCCGCTAATTTGATCTTTGTTCTGGGGTCAGGAAATCCTGACCCGTGGCAAATGCAAAACCGACACAGTCCCGGTCGAGCATGGTCCAGATTGTGTCGAGTGTCAGGCGTATCCTTCGTGTCATCTGCGGATTTCAGGCAAATCGCTATACGGGCTGAATCGGGAAAGGCCGAAAGGCTGTTCCGCGCCACGGTATCGGCGTTCTGTTCGCTGACCCGCCCTTCGCGCCGGGAGATCGCGCAACTTGAGGATCTGACGCTTCCGCTTTTCGCCGATGTGTCGGTCGAATCGCGCCGCTATGTCGCCGCTGCCCTTTCCGAATGCGAATATGCGCCCGCAGCGCTGGTCCGGCGGCTTTGCGAGGAGCCGGTCGACGTTGCCGCGCCGCTGCTCATCCGCTCGCGCGCGCTCAGCGATATCGACCTCATCGCGCTGATCGGCCGGCATGGCCTGCCGCATGCGCGCGCCATTGCGCGCCGCAAGGATCTGAACCCGACCATCGCCCACCTGATCAGGGCGCTTGAAAAACCGACGCTGGTGAGCGTGCGGCAGCCCGAGGCGAACGCCAAGACGGTGCCCGAAAGCGCCGAAGTCGTCGCCGATAGCCAGCAGGTGCCCGGCGCCGCCGCCGAGAATGCACGGCGCCGGCTGCGGTCGATGATGCGTGATGCCGAGAGCGGCGGCGCGACCAATCCGTTCGCCAGCGCTAACACCTATGTCAAACTGCGCGAGACGGCGCTGTCCGGCCATGCCGCGTTCTTCCAGACAGCACTGGCCGACGCGCTCGAGATCGATTTTTCAACGGCGCGGTCGCTCACCGCGAACCAGAACTACACGTCGCTGCTGGCCGTCCTGCGCGCGCTCGATCTCGGCGAAGAGAAGGCGTTCCTGATCACCGCCGCCGTCTATCCCACAGAGTTTTCGCATCCGCAGGCCATCCGCATCTTCCTCGACCGCTATCGGCTGCTGCATCGCGACGCAGCGCTGGACGGGCTACGCGGCTGGAAAGCCGAGACACTGTCGAAGGCCATTCGCAATGCCGGATCGATCGCGGCAAACCCCGACGTCCGCAAAGCGGACAGCGACAATACTGCCGCCAGCCCTAAAGCGCGTCGCGTTTGACCGGCCTCATGCGACGCGCTTTAGGTTGTTGTTTTATGCATGTCGTTATCGCAAAACCGCTGCACACCCTCGGGTCAGGCCCGAGGGCATGCTTTTGCGCGACATGCATTAAGGCGCGTCGCGCCTGAAAAGAGATTCAAGCGAACGCTCTAAGCCTTTGTCTGCATGTCGCTATTGCGACTTGACGGAAATAAGCTCCTCGACGGGAGCAGAGCCGGCCTCGATCTCAACCACCCAGATGTCGGGATCGAATTTCTTCTCCCTTTCCAGTCGCGCGTCAAAGACGGCGGCATCGTCGCCGGCACCGAGCAGATTGAAGAAGCGGTCGTCGGGTTTGGCTGAATCGTAGCTCGTTTGCGGCGCCGGTCCAAACAAGGCAATCTCACCCATGCGGCCCCGCGCCAGCACGAAGACGGCGCCGGCCTCGGTTGCGCCGCGCTTGACCACGGCGGCAAAGCCGCCGGCGCCGAAAACCCGGCGCAACAGGGCCGACACCCACAGATCGGTGGTTACGCGCATGGCAGCATTCTGGACGACATCGGACGGTACTTAGAGCGCTTTGCGTTTGAGCGAAAGCAAAACCGCCTGCCTCCGCCGATCAGTTGGTCAGGCCGATCTCGCGCATCTTGACGTAGACGACCTCATCGGGCTCGCCGGTCTCAGGCAGCCCGAACAGCGACTGGAACTCCTTGATCGCTGCCTTGGTGCGGGCCCCGACTACGCCATCGAGTTGCATGTCGTCATTGCCGAATGCCTTCAACCCAGCCTGGATCTTGATGATGCGGGCGTCGGGTGCCTGCGCCGGCGCATCGGCCGGCGCCGAAGCGGAAACGGTAATCGCAGCCGTGTCGTCCGGACGGGGTGCCGGATGCGGCACGACTGTCGAGGCGGTTGGCGTGGCGCCCAGTTGATCGAGCAGAATGCTGTCGATCTCGCCGGAGGCGTTGAGCCCGACCTTCTGCTGATAGGCCTGGATGGCCTTACGCGTGTTGGGGCCGGAAATACCGTCGACGGTGCCGGAGTAGAAATCGAGATCCTTCAATATGCCCTGGACCTGCTCGACGACCGGATCGCTCTTGACCGGGTCCGGCCGCACGATGTTGATGGTGGTTTCAGGCTCGTCGGCGCCGGCTCGAGGAAAGCCCTCCATGCTCCTGGTCGCAAAAAAAGCGCCGGCATGAGGAAAAGGCTGATACCACAAAGCGTTCGCCGAGACGTAGAACAGCGTCACCAGGAAGGCGGTCGAACCGCCAACCAGAACCGGGTTGCGTGAAATCTGGCTGCCGAGGGCGACTGCGCTGCGCTGGAAGGCATTGCCGCGGCGCTTGACCGCCTTAGGCTGTTTTGCGGAGCGAGCCATGCCTGTCCCCTTTCGTCTCCGCCTGGGCCGCAGGTATCGGCAGTACGCCGGGCTTGTCATTCGAACGTCCTTTCGGTCCGTTCACCGGCAAACTGATCGTGACCGTGGTGCCCTCGCCCGGCATGCTTTCGATCGACATCGTGCCCTCGTGCAGCGCCACCAGACCCTTCACCAGCGACAGGCCGAGCCCGGTCCCTTCGAAGCGGCGCGTATAGTCGTTCTGGATCTGCATGAACGGCTTGCCGAGATTGGCAAAGTCTTCCTCGGCGATGCCGATGCCGGTGTCCCTGACCCAGAAATGCAGTCGCGAGCCGATCCGCTTGGCGCCGACGACGACATCGCCACCATCGGGCGTGAATTTTATGGCGTTGGAGACGAGGTTGATGAGTATCTGCTGCACGGCACGACGATCGGCGTTTATCTCGCCTGCATCCGGTGCGATCTGGGCCTGTAGATCGACGTTCTTTGCCTCGGCCTGCAAGCGCATCATCGACTGGCACATTTCGACCGCTTCCACGAAACGGAATGGTTCCGGCTCGGTCGCGTAGGCGCCGGCTTCGATCCTCGATACGTCGAGTATCGAGGTGACGACGGCAAGCAGATGCTGGCCGGACTCCTTGACCAGGCCGACATATTCCTTCTGGCGCGGATCCTTGAAGGTGCCGAACATTTCATGCAGCAGCATGTCGGAAAAACCGATGATGGCGTTCAACGGCGTGCGCAACTCGTGGCTGACGACCGCCAGAAACCGTCCCTTTGCCACTTCGGCAGACGCGGCCGCCTCTTTCGCAGCGGCAAGCTCTTGGCGCAAGCCGGCGAGTTCGTCGTTTTCGCGCAGGACGAACGTGAGGACGTCCTGCTGCTCTTCCCCGCGCGCCAATTCAAGCGAAAACGGCCGGTAATTGTCCGCCGTCGGACCATTGCCGTTTTGCGGCAGCCGGACGCGAACATCCAGCCGGCGCGCCAGCGCGCCGTCGCGCATGTCGGCCAGCGCGCTGAGGTATGCGACGCGATCGGACAGATGGATACGGTCGAACAGGCCGGTACCGAACAGCAGCTCCGGCTGCAGCTTCAGGATCGTGCGCGCCTTTGCCGACGCATCGAGAACCTCGCCATGCCTGCCGGCCCGCAGGACAACGGCGTCGATGATGTTCTCGAGCCGATCGTCGGTCGCCGGATCAAGCTGCGCGCCGGCCGGGCTGCCAGGCGCTGCGACGCGGGGAACGAGGGTGAGCGCCCAAGCCAGCGGCAGCAGCCAATGCCAGGCGGCTGTTACCGCCGGACCGAACGGAAAGACGGAACCGGCAAAGGCCTGCAGCAGGATGGCGACACATGCGGATACGGCACCCCAGAGTGCAGCGCGACGAGACGCGCCGATCCACCAGGCTTCGAACGGCAGCGCCACGACAAGCATGGCGACCGGCGAGGCCATCCCGCCCGCCGCGGCAATGATACCGGCAAGAGCAAGACTGCCCATCATCAGGGCGACCCGGCTGGCGAACGCCATCTTGCCCGATGCGGCCACCAGCAAGGCAGCAAACCAGCAGAGGCCGAACGTCGCAAAGATCGCAGCCATGGTCACGGCCACGCCCATGCCCGAGGTGACCAGCGTGACTGCTGCGCCTGCGGCAAAGAACGGAGCGGCCAGCATGACACCGATAAACCGCCTCTGGCACCGGCGGTCGTTCCGTTCGACCGACGGATGAACCATACGTTCGCAAGCGGCTGCCATCGCGCCGGGCAACTCAACGTATCTGGCTCTTATCGAACTCAACTCAACGCACTCGCACCTGGTCGTGAACAGCCCTGCTTCGCAGCTTGCTTTTGTTGATCTGAAACTCGCATCCAGCGTTTAAGGAATGGATAAGGCAGGACCGCTCAATGCCCGGCCCGAGGCAGATATTGGGAGGCCGGCGCCGCCAAATCTTGGCGATTGCGGCCATAGTAAATGGAGCGTTATCCGGGCGAACCGCCCCTTCGGCCTCTGACAATCGCCCCTGGTAAGCCGTTCTTATGCAAAATAGCTAAGGAAAACAGCCGGATAGATGGTTAACCTTAAGTGAAGAAAATCGGCTGGATTTGAGACGAATCCATTGCAAAATGCTTCGTTTCGAATTTGCCTAAAATTTGAGGAAAATTTTCGCTGACCGGGCAAGCCGTCCTTTGCGCGTCCATGCCACTATCGTACCCATAAAGAGGTCATTGCCATGCCGCACGAACGCATGATCCGGTCACGAATGAGGGCAAACAGATGGGCTTTCTGATCAGAATGGCTTTCTGGTTTTCGCTGGTGCTTCTGGCGCTGCCGCTGAATGTCGGCTCCGACGAGACGGGCCACAAAAGCGTCGGGCCGATCCAGGCGTTGTTTGCGGCACGCGAGGCGGTCGGCGACATTGCCGGCATATGCGAGCGCAAGCCCGACGTCTGCGAGACCGGCAAGTCCGCAATGCACACGATCAGCGCCCGGGCCAGGGAGACAGCCAAGATCGCGGCTGCCATGTTGGACGACAAGACCGCCGAACCCGACACGGCGACAACGACCGGCAGCGTGCCCGAAGACTTCGTCTTGCCGGCGAAAGTCCACTTGCCGGCGAAAAACTGAGATATTTTTCAGCGCATCTGTCACTGACCGCGGGCCGTCAGCGCTCTGACGCCTATGGTGTTTTTCCTCTTTTTCCGTGACGCGGCGTCGCCGGATGATTATATCCGGGCTATGACCACGACGATCCAAACGATCCGCGACGACTTCTCCCTGCTTGACGAGTGGGAAGACCGCTATCGCTATGTGATCGAACTGGGCGAGGCCCTGCCGCCGTTTCCCGATGAAGAACGCAACCCCGCCAACAAGGTGCCCGGCTGCGTCAGCCAGGTCTGGCTGACCACCGAGTATGGACCGGGGCCAGACCCAGTCGTCACCTTCGCCGGTGATTCGGACGCGCATATCGTGCGCGGCCTCGTCGCTATCATGCTGGCGCTGTTTTCCAGACGACCCGCCAGCGAGATCCAGAAAACCGACGCGGAAGCCACGCTGAAGGCACTCGGGCTCGACGAGCACCTGTCGCCGCAACGCGCCAATGGTCTTCGTTCGATGGTCAAGCGCATCAAGCGCGACGCCGAGGCGGCCTTGAAGCAGACGGCCTGATCAGACGAACAGCGCGCGATGGCCCGACATGATCGGAGCCGCACATGTCGCAACGCATATCGCTTGCTCCAGCATCGCCCCAAGATCAAAACGGCGCCCGGAGGCGCCGTTGATCATCTAACCCAGGTTGGGAAGAGAGCCGGTATCAGCGCCCCTTGCGCTTGCGGCCGAGACCCATCTTCTTGGCGAGCTGTGAGCGGGCGGCAGCATAGTTGGGAGCAACCATCGGGTAGCTTGCGTCCAGGCCCCATTTTTCACGATACTCGTCGGGCGTCAGACCGTAGTGGGTCATCAAGTGACGCTTCAGAGACTTGAACTTCTTGCCGTCTTCAAGACAGACGATGTAGTCGTCATGGACGGAGCGTTTCGGATTTACTGCCGGCTTCTGCTTGTCGGCAGGAGGCTGTTCACTGGCCCCGCCCACGCGCCCGAGAGCGGCATGGACATCGGCGATGAGGCTAGGCAGCTCGCCGACCGGCACTGGGTTGTTGCTGACATAGGCGGCTACGACGTCGGCCGTCAATTCGATCAGCGCATCACTATTTCTGGAAGGTGTTTCGATAATATCCATGGCTTCCTGGCCCCAACGTGAGTTGTTTCTACCTGCGCCCTATTTTTGATAGGTCGGGCATCGCGCGAAATTTTTGCAGGAAAGAGCCTCTGCGATTCGCGTCGCAACATCCTAATGAGCCACTAAACCAAGTAAGTCAATTCGCTTCTTGCGCTGTATTCATCGACGGCAATAAATTATTCGACGATCAGCTTCAACCTTTCGTGCGCTCTGTAACTTTGCGATATTTTCTGGCCAGCCCAGCAGCGGCGGACGCAAGGTCCAGCTGCCGTTACATCCATGAGAGCCAGTAAAAAAATCTCAATGCTTGGCTATGCTTGGTTGTGGTGCAGGCTATCTGGTTGTTTTTAGATTTTACAAAACCACAGGTTGCGATTTGCTGTTGCAAACAAGCCGGAAATCAGCGCCGTGGACCGGCACCGATCCATCACTGTGGGGTGATGTATTTTCCGTAGACCCAGCCGGTGACGAAATTGCCGTTCTGTGCCGGATCGTGCCAGACTTCGCACCAGCGATAGCGGACCTCCTGTTCCTGCCTCGAAACCGGCTGCTTGGCGATGTCGAGCAGGTTTATGCCGCCGGTGCATCTCCCGGTCATCTGCAAAACAGCACCGTTGGGATAGGCGGCCTGCTTCTGGGACGATCCCGCCGGATACTTGCGCACGTTGAGCGTGTCGCCAAACGGAAGGTTGGTCACTTGCCAAGCTGCGAACACGGTTGCATGAGATTGACCGATAAAGGCCAAGACTGTCGAAGCGACGGCGAAAGCCGCAGCAGCGTGAAAACGGAACTTCATTTTTCTCACTCCTCCGGCTCATCTTCTGGAGCCCGACGCAAACATATACTCCGGCTCTTGAACCCGCGCTGATCGGCGTGTTCATTCGCCATTCAAATAACTTCCACAGCGAGACGCAATGACCCGAACCCCAGCATTTACGACTGTCAACCCGCCGCAACCAGAGAAGCGACCGGTCTTCGATATACATCATGGAGTTACCCGGACGGACGACTATGCCTGGCTGAGAGCCGACAACTGGCAAGAGATGTTCAGGGATCCGTCGCTGCTCGACGGCCAGATCCGCGCCCATCTCGAAGCCGAGAACGCCTATCAGGCAGCGCTGATGGCCGACACCGCCCAGGTGCGAAAGCAGCTTTTCAAGGAGATGAAGGGCCGCATCAAGGAGGACGATTCGTCCGTGCCGATGAAGGACGGGCCGTACGCCTATGGGTCATCTTTCAAGCTTGGCGGCGAGCAGCCGCGTTATTTCCGCACGCCGCGCGAGGGCGGCGACCAAGAGATCCTGCTCGACGGCGATCGCGAGGCTGAAGGCAGGGCCTATTTCCGCCTCGGCGGTGTCGACCATTCGACCGATCACCACAAGCTTCTGTGGGCCTTCGACGACAAGGGTTCCGAATTCTACACGCTTCGCGTCCGCGATCTCGCCGACGGCAACGATCTGGCGGACAAGATTCCGGATACCGGTGGCGGCGGCGTGTGGGATGCCGGAAATGACGGATTTTTCTACACCCGCCTCGATCCCAACCACCGACCGTCCAAGGTGCTGTTCCATGCCCTTGGCGACAGTCCTGAGAACGACCGGCTGATCTACGAAGAAAGCGATCCGGGCTTCTTCATGAATGTCGGCGGCACACGCTCCAACGAGTGGATCATGGTTGGCATCAACGACCACGAGACCTCGGAATATCGCATCATGAGCGCCAGCGAGCCGTTCGCCGAACCGAAGCTGGTTGCTCCGCGCGAGACCGGCCTGCAATACGACCTCGAAGAAGGCGGCGATGTCTTCTTCATTCTCACCAACGCCGACGGCGCCAAGGATTTCAAGATCATGACTGCGCCGGCGAGCGACCCGGTGCGCGCCAACTGGCAGGAGTTGGTGCCGCACGAAGCGGGCCGGCTGATCCTTTCGGTGATCGGCTTCAAGGACCACATGGTCAGGCTTGAGCGCAAGGAAGGCCTGCCGCGCATCGTCGTGCATGACCGCAACAGCGGCGAGGAACACCTCATCTCCTTCGACGAGGAAGCCTTCTCGCTCGGCCTGTCGGGATCCTATGAATACGATACCGAGATCATGCGCTTTTCCTACTCGTCGATGACAACGCCGGCGCAGGTCTTCGACTACAACATGCGGACTCGCGACCGCGTGCTGCTGAAGACCCAGGAAGTTCCGTCCGGCCACGACCCGGACCAGTACGTGACGCGGCGGCTGATGGCGCCGGCAGCCGACGGCGAACTGGTGCCGATCTCGCTCATTCACCATCGCGACACGCCGCTCGACGGATCAGCGCCTTGCCTGCTTTACGGATACGGCTCCTACGGCATCACGGTCCCGGCCGCCTTTAACACCAATTTGCTTTCGCTGGTCGACCGCGGCTTCGTCTACGCGATTGCCCATGTCCGCGGCGGCAAGGACAAGGGCTATGGCTGGTACGACGACGGCAAGCGGGCGCACAAAATGAACACGTTCACCGACTTCATCGCAGTCGCCCACCACCTCGTCGCCGAACGCTATACGCAACATGACCGCATCGTCGCCCAGGGCGGCTCGGCCGGCGGCCTGCTGATGGGCGCCGTCGCGAATATGGCGCCGGAATGCTTCGGCGGTATTGTCGCCGAGGTTCCGTTCGTCGACGTGCTCACCACCATGCTCGACGCGACCTTGCCGCTGACGCCGCCGGAATGGCCGGAATGGGGCAATCCGATCGCCTCGGAGGAGGACTACCGAACGATCGCCGCCTACTCGCCCTATGACAATGTCGCCGCGCTCGACTATCCGCCGATCCTGGCGCTTGCCGGCCTCACCGACCCGCGTGTCACCTATTGGGAGCCGGCCAAGTGGGTGGCGCGGCTGCGCGACCGCAAGATCGGCGACAATCCGGTGCTGTTCAAGATCAATATGGACTCCGGTCATGCCGGCGCATCCGGCCGGTTTTCCAGGCTCGAGGAAATCGCCTTCATCTATGCGTTTGCGCTGAAGGTGGCGGGCAAGGCCGAGCTTGCCACCACAGCGCCGCCGACCCTGTTGGACGCACAAACGGCGCTGTAGGAGCTTGATCTTGCGCACCATCCCCACCAGCGGAAAATCGATTCCGAGTCCGGGTCAGGCCTGGTCGATTTTCCGCTCGCAATTGCAATAGCTGCGCGCTACCCAATGCGCGGCTTTTCGCAGCCGCGCCACCCAAAAATCATCCAGTCACGCCAAGGGTCTGCCATGTTGCTCGTCGACGTCTATCTCGACAAATCGCCCATCCAGGGCATCGGTGTCTTTGCCAAGAACCACATTCCCCGCGGCACTCTGGTCTGGAAGCTCGATCCCAATTACGACCGGCGCATCCCTGTCGAGGTCTATGAGCGCGAAACCGGGCCGGTTAGAGCCTATCTCGATCGCTATTCCTATCCCGACCGCCGCGATCCAAACTTCATCGTCTTCGAAGCCGACGACGCCCGCTTCATGAACCATGCCGATGACCCGAATTGCGACATCGTCTCGCCCGAGGAGACATATGCATCGCGCGACATCGCGCCGGGCGAGGAAATGACCTGCAACTACAATCATCTCTTCGAAACCGGCTTCGATTTTCTCGGCGACCGCTGACGCGCCGCCATCCCGTCCGGTTGTCGCGTCAGTTCGAAGCCTGCTTGGGCGCCGGATAGCCGTTGGGATGCGGTGGAATGGCCTTGAGATAGGCTGATATCGCCGCCCGGTCCTCGGGCGTCAACTCGGCCATGTTTCTCTGCACGTCGACCATGGCGCCGCCCACCGAATCGAAATCCGGGGTGAATCCGGTTTCGAGAAAGTAGGCGATATCGGCCTCCGACCAGTCACTGAGTCCGCCCTCGCCCGAGGTGATGTTCGGCACGATGCCGCTGCCTTCGGCAGCAGTGGCTCCGGCCAGCCACTGGCTCTTCCTGGTGCCGCCAACAAAATCACGCGGGGTGTGGCATTCGCCGCAATGGCCCGGCCCTTCGACTAGGTAGCGGCCGGCCATCACCGGATCCGGCGTGCCATCGGGGAAGGAGACCACCGGCTGTTCACTCAAATAGAGACGTTTCCACAGCCCGATGCAGCGACGGATGCTGAACGGGAATCCCAGCGAATTGGGCGGCGCCTTGCCTGCCACCGCCGGAAGTGTTTTCAGGAAGGCATGGAGATCGGCAATGTCGGCCGGCTTCATGCGCGCGTAGGATGCATAGGGAAACGCCGGATAGAAGTGCTCGCCGCTCGGCGACACGCCCTTCAGCATGGCATTGGCGAGGTCTTCCACCGACCAGCCGCCGATGCCGTCCGTGGCATCCTGAGAGATGTTCGGTGGCACGAAGATGCCGAACGGCGTCTTGAGTTCGAGACCGCCGGCCAGTTGAAGACGGGCATCGCCTTTCGCGCCTGGCTTCGCATGACAGGACGTGCAGCCGCCGGCATAAAAAATGCGCTTGCCCCTGGCGGCATCGCCGGGGCCGAGCTGCGCCAGGGTCTCGGTGTCGAGCCTGACCGGCGCCGACAGGAACCAGCCGGCAACCGCGCCGGCGGCGCCCAAAACGAGGGCGGCGCCGACGAGTTTTTTCAGCAGGCGCATCGCCCGCTATCAGCCCTTCTTAATCCTGTATGTCTGGTGGCAGGTGCCACAATCGCCGCCTATGGTGTTGAACCCCGCCTTCAAGGCATCGACGTCGGCAGGAGCGGCGGCCGCCGCAGCCTTGACGTCGGCGAGATATTTTTCTTCCACCGCCTTGAAGCCAGCCATATCCTGCCAGATTTTTGGGGCAGCGGTGGTGTCGCCGGTGTTGCTGCCAGCCGGGAAAAGAGTGTCGACGTTTGCGTGGAATTTCTCGGCGTTGGTCTGCAGCGCCTTCAACGCTGCCAACACGGCCGCTGCGTCGTAAGGGGTCTCGCCTTTGACGACTTTCGACAATTGGCCGGCGATCTTTCCACGTTCCTTCATAATGGCCTGCCGCTCCTGGATCGGATCGGCAAACGCCGCCGAACCGGCGAAGGCGAGCATCGAGATGGCGAGGATAAGCTTTCTCATTCAACTGGCTCCATGGTGAAGATGTTTCGGGTGAACGTCCGACTGATGGATAACGGCAAAGCTGGCTTGAAAATTCCGGAAATTCGCCTCACGCTTGTGTGAATTTTCGCGACGGTCGTCCTGTGCTGGAAAAGGGCGGCCGATCCTTTGGCACACAGAGAAAAGCCCCGGTTTTGCCGGGGCTTTTCTGCAACTCAGTCAGGCCTACGCCTTTTCGTAGAGCTCAAGGACATGGTCCCAGTTGATGAGATTGTCGACGAAGGCTTCGAGATATTTCGGCCGGGCGTTGCGATAGTCGATGTAATAGGAGTGCTCCCAGACATCGACGCCCAGGATCGGGGTCGCGCCATGGACCAGCGGGTTCTCGCCGTTCGGCGTCTTCGAGATCGCCAGCTTGCCGTCCTTGACCGAAACCCAGGCCCAGCCCGAACCGAACTGAGTGGTTCCGGCGGCGATGAAATCGGCCTTGAACTTGTCGTAGCCGCCAAGATCGCTGTCGAACGCCTTTTGCAGCGCGCCCGGCAATTTGTTGCCGCCGCCGCCCTTCTTCATCCACTGCCAGAAATGGATGTGATTGTAGTGCTGGCCGGCATTGTTGAAGAGCCCGGGGTTCTTGCCGAAGGACTGTTTCACAACCTCTTCGACCGACAAATCGCCGAGCCCGGCTTCGGCAGCCAGCTTGTTGCCGTTGTCGACATAGGCCTTGTGGTGCTTGTCGTGGTGATACTCCAGCGTCTCCTTCGACATATAAGGCTGCAAGGCCTCGTAGTCATAGGGCAAGGCGGGCAGTTCAAAAGCCATCGGTCGTACTCCTCGTGGAAAAATCCGGTGTCGATACCGGACTAACATAGGTCTGGATTGGTGTGGAGCAACTCCGGAACGAAGCGCCGGTTCGCTTTTTAGCCAGTCAGCCGGCCGAAGTCGAATGCGCCCACTCCCAATAGAGTTCGCGCGCCTTTTTCGCTACAGGCCCGGGCTGGAGATTGCGATCCTCGATGCGGGTGACCGGCACAACTTTCGAATGGTTTCCGGTCGAGAATATCTCGTCGGCTTCGAGAAATTCGCGCACCGACAGCGCCTTTTCGATGGTCTTGAAGCCATATTCGTCAAGCAGCGTCATCGTCCGCGAGCGGGTGATGCCGGACAGGAACGTGCCGTTCGGCGCCGGCGTCAGGACATGGCCATCCTTGACCAGGAAAATGTTCGAGGTTCCGGTCTCGGCGACATTGCCCAGCATGTCGAGCACCAGGGCGTTGTCGAAGCCGCGCATCTTGGCTTCGAGGATGGCCCGACCATTATTGGGATAAAGGCAGCCGGCCTTGGCGTTGGTCGGCATGGTCTCGATGGTCGGGCGCCGGAACGGCGAGACGGTGACAGAAAAGCCCGCCGGCGAGATCATCGGCGATTCGTACAGGCAAAGGCAGAACCGGGTCGAGGCCGGATCTGCCGGCACGCCCATATAGCCACCATGCTCGGCCCAGTACATCGGCCTTATGTAGACCGCCGTCTTGCCGTCGAACTTCTTCAGCCCGTCCCAGGTCAGCCCGACGATCTTTTCGGCGCTCATGGATGGTTTGAGACCAAGCGCGATCGCCGAGGCGTTCACCCTCGCGGCGTGGCGGTCGAGGTCGGGGGCGACGCCCTCGAACCAGCGGGCGCCGTCGAACACGCTGGTGCCGAGCCACATGGCATGGCTGCGCGGCCCCAGAATGGCGACGTTGCCTTCATACCAGTCGCCATCCACGAAGGTCCATGTCGCGGATTGCGCCGCAGCCGCCAGTGTCATCGCTTGGTTCCGCATTTCAAAAGCTGTCCTGTCTCGCCATTGGAAGATGCTTTGGCGCCTGCCGTCAACTGATATGGCTGAGATTTTATTGAGGCCAGCGGTCTGTGACTTGCAATCCGTGCTTGCGCCTGGCCTTGCCTCGCCGCAAAACTGTAACCATGCAACATGCGGCTTACGTTTTCGACGCTTACGGAACGCTGTTCGACGTGCACGCAGCCGTACGCCGTCATGCCGACCAGATCGGACCGGACGGCCAGCTCCTGTCGGAGATCTGGCGCGCCAAGCAATTGGAATATTCCTGGGTGAGGACGCTGATGGGCGCCTATGTCGATTTCTGGCAACTCACCGAACAGGCGCTGGATTTCGCCTTTCGCAAAGTTCCCTCCGCAGACGTGGGACTGAGGGCCAAGCTGCTCGACGCTTATTGGCGGCTGGACTGCTATCCGGAGGTGCCGGCCGTGCTCAAGGCGCTCAAGGCGTCGGGCGCCAAGCTGGCGATCCTCTCCAACGGCTCGCCTGAAATGCTGGAAGCGGCGGTCAAATCGGCCGCGCTCGACCAGGTTCTGGACGACATCTATTCCGTCGAGGCCGTCAAGCGCTTCAAGGCCGATCCGTCGGTCTACGACATGGTCACGACAGGCTGGCGTCTCTATCCGGATGCGGTGTCGTTTCAGTCATCCAACCGCTGGGACGTCGCCGGCGCCACCAAATTCGGCTTCCGGACAGCCTGGATCAACCGCTCCGACCAGCCCGAGGAATACCGGGACTTTCCGCCGGCCCTGATCCTGCCCTCGCTCGAAGGCCTGCTCGCCGCAGGCTGACACATGACCCCAAATCGCAATCGATTCTTGGAAAGGACAATAGGCAAAATAAAAGTGCTTACGGCGTCCTTTACGGACGCGCGGCGCTGTGGGCCTGTTGCCTCGGCGCAACAGCAGCGGAACCGTCACAGCTTTGCCTTTGTTTGCTCACCGTCAGGCCAGAATCGGAACCGCCTATCGCGCCAGGCATTGGTAGGGCTGGCGCCGTACTGATCGGCGTATTCATGTTTTGTTTCCATACGACCTAAAAAAGGCAACGATGTTCACAACCGAAATCGATTCTTATCGCCTGAGCCGTCGCGGCTTTCTCAACGCCGCTGCGCTCGGCGCCGCCTCGATTGCGGTTTCCGCCTGCGCCACGACGGCAGGCCGGCCTGTCGAGCCGCCGCCGCCAGCCAATTTCGAGCCGCCGCTCATGGACTATGCAACAATGTACGCTCCAGTCAGCGACAATGGGTTCGAGCTGCCGGGCATACCCTACGAGAAAATCGACGAGCAATTTCTGCGTCAGATCGTTCCCGATCCGACCGGCCAAGCGCCCGGCACCATCGTCGTCGATACGGCCGGCCACCACCTCTATCTCGTGCGTCCGGGCGGACAAGCCATTCGTTATGGGGTCGGGCTGGGTCGCGCCGGTTTCGAATGGTCTGGCGATGCCGTCGTCCAATGGAAGCAGAAGTGGCCGAAATGGACGCCGCCAGCCGAAATGATCGCCCGCCAGCCCGAGCTCGCAGAATACAGCGCCGAGAATGGCGGCATGCCCGGCGGGCTCACCAATCCGCTCGGAGCGCGGGCGCTGTATCTCTTCGAGGGCAACGAGGACACGCTTTATCGCCTGCACGGCTCGCCGGAGTGGTTTTCCATAGGCAAATCGGTGTCATCTGGCTGCGTTCGCTTGATAAATCAGGACATTATCGACCTTTATGACCGTGTGCCCAACAAGACGCCGGTGATCGTTACCTCCGGTGTCGGTCAGGAGTTGGTTGCCACGGCAGACCGCAAAGCCATTCCAATCGATGCAGGCGTCCCGGAAGGATCGATCCTGCTCGGCCCGGCAAGGGCGATCTCGGACCCGATCTTCTGAGCTGGTCAAAAGCGCTGGAGCGGCGGACCTGTGCCGCTGCGGACGGATTTCCCCAAATCGGCGCCCATGCCGACCTAGGGGACAAAAGTTATCCGCACTATGACTTCATTTCAACGCGGATGCCGTGCAAGGTCTTGCCGGAGGCGTTCAGTACGCGACCTGCCGGCTGGGGAGCCATGTGGACAACGAGGCAGCCCTGACCGTCCCACGCTTGGATCGCTTGCATAACGTCTCGATTGGGCGGCTTGATGGTTCCGTCAGGCGCGATGTCGTGGATCGGCCCTTGCACCTGGTCAAACACAAATACTGAAGGCCAGCGATGGTGGTGCACTGGTTCTTCCTCGTTGGGCTCGAGGATCACTTCAAGCACGCGAAGTCGGTCGTTCTCAAATACCACCTTATGGTTGGCGGGAGCCGCAATCACTGCGTCAAGCTCAGGGTCCCATTGTCTTGGGTCGGTCTGGTGAATGATGTCGGCGGTCATGGCCATGGTCTCCTCCATTGGTTTTCGGTACCGAGTCGCCGGTTCCGACGTGCGTAGCTCGGAGCCGGCAGCTGTCAGGCCGCCGGAACCGGTTGAATATCGCCTTGCGCGCAGAACAGCTGACCGTCCGCTAGCCGCGCGTAATTATGAACGACTTTGTTGTCGTGATCCTGAACCTGCACGACGAAGTTACCGCTCTGCTCCATCCAACTCATGATGAACAGACCAGGGCGGACGCCTGTCAGAGCGCTCTTCACGACCTCGTCGATCTGAGTAGCGCCGATCGTCGCCTGCACACGTAATTCTGTCGGCGACAGAACCGTCAGCCGTGGCACGAACGGGCCGAATGCACAGTCGAAAGTCTTCCCGACGAGCGATGTCGGGCTACCATTGGTCGCAGCCATCCTATTCTCCTGATGATTTAGCGCTCACACGCCCAGAGCCGGGCACACGAGCCTTTCGCTGGCACAGAATGCTTATAAAGCTGCTATTTCTACTAATTGGAGCGCTCCAATGCAAAATCTGCCTTTTTTGACCTCGAGTCAAGAATAAACTTGGAGCGCTCCAAAAAAGTGCTTAACTGAAGGAATGAACCATTCCAAAACGCCCACCCTAGCAGATGTCGGGAGAGTCGCCGGGGTCTCCCGCGGCACTGTCTCCAATGTCTTCAATCACCCGCACCTGGTGCGGTCGGACGTGCGCGAGCGCGTCGAAGCTGCGGCGCACCAGCTTGGTTATGATGGTCCCGACCCCAGAGGGCGGGTACTGCGTGACGGCAAATTCAACGCTATCGGTTTCCTGCCGCCGGGCGCCTACGCCATCTCCGACGTGGTAAGAAGTCCTTATGGACGAGAGCTGGTGCTTGGCGTTTCGCTCGCCTGCGATGAGGCAGGGGCAACGCTTAGCCTGGTCAGTGGAACGGATGATACGCGCACCACCGCCATCCGGGAAGCGCTGGTCGACGGCTTCATTTTGGGCCATAGCGTAGACATCGACCTGATCACCTCGGCGCAACGCCGGCGCCTGCCCTTCGTCATCCTCGAGAGCGACGCCGGCCCGGACGTCAATTCGATCCGGATCGACGGCAGGAAGGGCGCTCTCCTGGCCGTCAGGCACCTAACCAATCTCGGGCACCGGCATTTTGCCATCCTGTCGGTGCGGCGTACATCCGGGCCGCCGATCGTTCACATGCCGGGGAAGGCGAAGCGTCGGCTCGCAGGCGGATTTCCGCTCGACCACGAAAGGCTTGATGGCTTCGCTCAAGGCTTAGCGGAGATCAATCTGTCGATCGATGATGTTCCGATCATCGAGACCACCCCTGGGGAACCTGCGGCCGGAGCCGTCGTATTCGACCAAGTTCCAGAAGCAACGGCAATCCTGACCATGTCGGACTGGCAGGCGATAACCGTGCTCGACGAAGCGCTTCGTCGCGGCATAAACATACCCGAGGACGTGTCGGTCGTGGGCTTTGATGGCACCGCGGAAGCGGCACGCACCACGCCCCCCCTTACGACTGTAGCGCAGGACATCGTCGGGAAGGGGCGGCTTGCTGCCGCGATGGTGTTCGCCAACGGTCCCCCGCAGCAAATCGTCATGCCGGTTGAACTGGTGGTCCGCGGCACGACCGCTCGACCGCGTAGCTAGGATCTTTCCGCTGACAAGCGGATCGTCACAAGGATTCCTGGGATCGTCCGCTCCTGGCGCATTCAGAACGTTGCGTCGGTTCGCATCTGCAAGCGTTACTTTGTGCAGCGATGGCGGAAATCCTGCACCTTGCAGCAACTCATAGAAACATTCGGCGTCTGTCTCGGAATTTTTCCAATTCAGCGTCGCAGTTTCGACGACCTGCGCCTTGCCTCGCTTGACAGAGGACTTCTCGCGACCGCAAGGTCTCGTGATGCAGACGATTAGTTGGAATAGAATTGCGCGTGGTGCGGCCGTCGGGGCAATCGTGCTGATGATCGGCACAAATGTGCTCGGGTCGGCGCGTGCCGACGGCTCGCTCCTTCTCACAAGCCCGTCCCAGCCAGCCAATGTCGGCGATGCGATGCTGGCGGCCGCCAGTTATCATGATTCCGGCGCATATGATCGCGACCTTGCCGCCGTGGCGAAGCAGGCCGGCGATTGGGTCGTCAAGCGCGCAGCGGACGTGCCTCGCCCCGCAATGGTGCTCGATATCGACGAGACGGCTTTGTCCAACTGGGAAGTGATCACGCGCGACAACTTCGGCCGCCCGATCGGCGGCGCCTGCGATGTCGCGATCGACGGTCCCTGTGGCTGGGCCGCCTGGGACCAGCTTGCGAAGGATCCGGCCATCGACCCTGTGCTGGAGGTCTTCCGGCAAGCGCGAACGGCGAAAGTCGCAGTATTCTTCATCACCGGACGTCCGGAGGACCAGCGTCATGCAACCGAACAGAACCTGCAATCGGCGGGCTATGCCGGCTATGAGCACCTTTACATGGTCCAGCCTGGAGCCAAATATGGTTCCGCCGCAGATTTCAAGGCACCCATAAGAGCCGAAATCGAAAAGGCCGGCTACACGATCATTGCCAATGTCGGTGACCAGCCATCCGACCTGTTCGGGGGACATGCCGAGAAGCTGTTCCTGCTGCCGAATCCTTTCTACAGGGTTCGCTGACGGCGTGTACGGCGCAAGCCCAGACGCTAGGCCCTTTGCCGAGCACCATCTGCGCTGCCCAACGAAATGCATTGGTCACCTTCGCAGCATCACTGGCGAGATCCAAAATTGGCCCGAAGCTGCCGTTCGCAGCCCCCAATTCAGCCTGTAGCGTCCTGCTACACAATAGCGGGATTTTTCCAGAGCCGGTGCCCACTTTTGGACCCGATGTTTCGTACATGAGTATCGGATTTGCCGGCACCGGTGCCCACTTTGGATCCGATGCGGTGCTTTCAGCGCCGCCCCCTGGCCAGGCTGCCGAGGATGCCGCGCACGATCGCCCGTCCAACCGACGTGCCGACCGAGCGAACCACCGATTTGATCGCCGCCTCCGCCACCGTCTGGCGATTGGACGCTCGCGGCGCCGGTGCTCGCCTGCCGCCGGTGGGCTGGTGGGCGGGTTCGTCATTGCCGAAGCCTGGAATGGTCCAGCGCGAGCCGCCGCTCTCCTGCTGCTGCGCCGCCGCGTCCAGTGCATCCTTGGCTTTTTTCTGCAGCATCTCGAAAGCCGATTCGCGATCGACGGTCTGATCGTACTGTCCGGCAACCGGGCTCTCAGCGATCAGCGTGCGGCGCTCGTCAGGCGTGATCGGGCCAAGTCGTGACGACGGCGGGCGAACCAGCGTCCGCTGGACCATCGACGGAACACCTTTGGCCTCCAGCGTCGAGACCAGCGCCTCGCCGGTGCCGAGTTGCGTGATGGCGGTTGCGCAGTCGAAGTCGGGATTGGGCCTGAACGTCTCGGCGGCGGTCTTCACAGCCTTCTGCTCCCGCGGCGTGTAGGCGCGCAGGGCGTGCTGCACCCGGTTGCCGAGCTGGGCCAGAACGGTTTCGGGGATATCCAGCGGATTCTGGGTGACGAAGTAGACGCCGACGCCCTTCGAACGGATCAGGCGGACCACCTGTTCGACGCGGTCGATCAGCACCTTAGGCGCGTCGTCGAACAGAAGGTGCGCCTCGTCGAAGAAGAAGACCAGCTTTGGCTTGTCGGGATCGCCGACCTCGGGCAACTCCTCGAACAGTTCCGACATCAGCCACAACAGGAATGTCGCATAGAGTCGGGGATTCATCATCAGCTTGTCGGCGGCCAGCACGCTGATCGCGCCGCGCCCGTCGCGGGTGGTGCGCATGATGTCGGCGATCCGCAATGCCGGCTCGCCGAAGAAATTCGTCGCTCCCTGCTGCTCCAGAACCAGCAGCGTGCGCTGGATTGCGCCAACCGAAGGTTTCGTCACATTGCCGTAGCGAGCGCCGATTTCTTCGGCGCGTTCGGCGATGTTGGCGAGAAGCGCTTGCAGGTCCTTCAGGTCCAGCAGCAACAAGCCTTCCTCGTCGGCGATGCGGAAGGCGATGTTCATGATGCCTTCCTGCGCCTCGGACAGGTTCATAAGGCGCGACAGCAGCAGTGGCCCCATCTCCGAGACGGTGGCGCGGATCGGATGGCCCTGCTCGCCGAAAAGATCCCAGAAGATGACCGGAAATTCCTGGAAATCATAGGGATCGAGCTTGACCTGCTCGGCGCGCTTGACCAGAAAATCCTGTGCCGCGCCCATCATGGCGATACCGGACAGGTCGCCCTTGATGTCGGCGCAGAAGACCGGCACGCCGGCATTGGAGAAACCTTCCGCCAAAATCTGCAAGCTCACGGTCTTGCCGGTGCCGGTCGCGCCGGTGACCAGGCCATGACGATTGCCATACTGAAGCAGCAGGTTTTCGGCGCGCTGGTAGCTGTCGTCAGGCTTTCGGCTGGCTCCGATGAAAATGCTGGGGTCGTCAGCCATGTGTCCGGTCTCCGCAAACCTGAAGTGTTGAATGCCCTGATCTATTGAAAGTAGCGGGGCTCGCCGCAGGTATAATGACGCCGTTGCGCAGCGACAATGGCCATGGTCGAAATTGGGCTTTTTGGAGCTTGCGGATTTTGCGCATGTTTGGCAATCGGTTGACGGTTCACCGTAACAGGACGCGTGTTGCATTGTGATATGCAACGGGGAACCGTAGACTGACATTCCAGGCCAATCGGCCGAGAAGACGAGGAGAGCGGATGGCCGGTGCCTTGAACCACAATGCCGAACTTCCGAACCCTGACCGGCAGCGGTGGCTGGCCCTTGCGGAAAAAGCCCTGGCCGGCGGATCCTTCGAGGAAAAGCTCGTATCCCATACGGACGATGGCATCCGCATCGAACCGCTCTATGATCGTTCGGTCACCGCAGAGCCTCTCGTGCGGGCAAACCCCGCATCGCCGTGGATCGTCAGCCAGCGTATCGACGATCCGGATATCGGCCGCGCCCAAGCCCAGGCCCTGGAGGACGTCGCACAGGGGGCCACCGGACTGTCGCTTGTCTTCGAAGGCGCGCCGAATGCGTTCGGCTACGGCCTGCCGAGGACTGCCGAGGCGCTGGAGACCGTGCTCGACGGCGTGCCGCTCAACCGCATCCAGGTCCGCATCGACGCGCATCCCTGGAGCCGCGCCGTGGCCGACTGGCTGGTTGCGTTCCTGGGCAAGCGCCGGTCAGATCCGGCAAAGCTCAACCTGTCCTTCGGTATCGACCCGGCAGCGATCTTTGCCGGAACCGGCCGGTTGCGAATGTCGATCGAGGCCTTGCAGGCATCGATGCCGCAGTCCCTGGCGCACTTTTTCTCGATGGGCGTGCCCGGGGTCCTGCTGGAGGCAGACGGACGCGTCTTCCACAATGCCGGCGCCACCGAAGCGCAGGAGTTGGGCACCATGATGGCTTCGGCGGTTTCCTATCTCCGGATGTTTGAGGAGGCGCGCCAGCCGCTTGTCTATGCGGCGCCCCATATCGGCTTTGCGCTGAGCGTCGACCAGGACCAGTTCGTATCGATGGCCAAGGTCAGGGCCCTGCGCAGGCTGTGGGCGCGGGTCCAGGAGGCATGCTCGATCGCCGCCGCCACCGCCAACGTCCATGCCGAGACATCGTTCCGGATGATGACTTCGGCGGACCCGGAGACGAACGTCCTGCGCACCACGATCGCCGCTTTTGCCGCGGCGGCCGGCGGGGCGGATTCGGTCTCCATCCTGCCGCATACGATCGCGCATGGCCTGCCGGCGGGCTTTGCCCGCCGTGTTGCCCGCAACACGCAACTGATCATGGCCAACGAAAGCCATATCGATCATGTCGCCGACCCTGCTTGCGGTTCCGGCGCCGTCGAAGCGCTGACCGCCGAACTCTGCGAAGCGGCGTGGGAAGAATTCCAGCGGATCGAGGCGGAAGGCGGCGTGCTGTCCAGCCTGCAGCAAGGACACATCCAGAAACGGGTTCAGGCGGCCGCCGCCCGCCGCAATGCTGCCTATCAGGCGGGCGAGCGGGCCATCATCGGCACGACGCTTCACCCGTCGAAGAGCGAACGTCCGGTCGAAACCTTGGCGGCGGAGCGGCGGCCCGCGGTCACCGAGGGCGTCGCGGTGTGCGAGCCGCTGTTCCCGATCCGTATCGATCAATCGATCGGAGCAGCATCATGATCCCGGATTTCAGCCAAATCGGCTGGTCGGCGCCGCGCCGGGCGCCGATCGAGGTCAAAGGCCAGCGGATGACCCCGGAAGGACTGGCCATCAAGCATCTGTACAACCAGGGCGACCTCAAGGGGTTGCCGCATCTCGACACTTATCCGGGCCTGCCGCCATTCGTGCGCGGCCCCTACCCGACCATGTATGTCCAGCAGCCCTGGACGATCAGGCAATATGCCGGCTTCTCGACGGCGGAAGAGTCGAACGCCTTTTACCGGCGCAACCTCGCGGCCGGCCAGAAGGGACTGTCGGTCGCTTTCGACCTTGCCACGCATCGCGGCTACGACAGCGATCATCCGCGCGTTGCCGGTGACGTCGGCATGGCAGGCGTCGCCATCGATTCCATCCTCGACATGCGCCAGCTCTTCGACGGCATCCCGCTTGACGAGATGACGGTGTCGATGACCATGAACGGCGCGGTGCTGCCGATCATGGCGCTCTACATCGTGGCCGCGGAAGAACAGGGCGTCGCGCAAAAGGACCTCGCCGGGACCATTCAGAACGACATTCTGAAAGAGTTCATGGTGCGCAACACCTACATCTATCCGCCAAAACCTTCGATGCGGATCGTGTCGGACATCTTCTCCTACACGTCGCAGCACATGCCGAAGTTCAATTCGATTTCGATCTCCGGCTATCACATGCAGGAGGCAGGGGCGACCGCCGACCTCGAGCTCGCCTACACCATCGCCGACGGCATCGAATATGCCCGCGCCGGTGTCGCGGCGGGTCTCGATATCGACCGTTTCGCGCCGCGCCTGTCCTTCTTCTGGGCGATCGGCATGAACTTCTTCATGGAGGTCGCCAAGCTGAGGGCAGCCCGCCTTTTGTGGTCGACCCTGATGCTGAAGAACTTTTCGCCGAAGGACGAGCGCTCGCTGTCGCTGCGCACCCATTGCCAGACTTCGGGCTGGTCGCTAACGGCGCAGGACCCTTACAACAACATCATCCGCACCATGATCGAGGCGATGGCGGCGACGCAGGGTCATACACAATCGCTGCACACCAACGCCTTCGACGAGGCGATGGCGCTGCCGACCGACCACTCCGCCCGCATCGCCCGCAACACGCAACTCATCCTGCAAAAGGAATCCGGCACCACCCGCATCATCGACCCGTGGAGCGGCTCTGCCTATCTCGAACGGCTGACGCATGATCTGGCGGCGCGCGCGCTTGCCCATATCGAAGAGGTCGAGAGCCTGGGCGGCATGGCCGCCGCAACTGAAAAAAACATCCCGAAGCTGCGCATCGAAGAGGCCGCCGCGCGCACGCAGGCGCGGATCGATTCCGGCGAGCAGATCCTGGTCGGCGTCAACGCCCATCGTCCCGAGACGGATATCAAAGTCGACGTGCTGAAGATCGACAACGCCGAAGTCAGGGCCCGGCAATTGTCGAAATTGCAGCGGCTGAAAGGCACACGCGACGTCGGCGCCGTCGAGAGCGCACTGAGTGCACTGAGCCGGGCTGCGGAGAGCGGCGAAAATCTGCTGGAGTTCGCCATTCGCGCCGCGCGCGCCAACGCCACGGTCGGCGAGATTTCGCTGGCGCTGGAAAAGGTTTTCGGCCGCCATGTCGCCTCGGTCCAGACGATCTCCGGCGTCTATCGCAAGGCGCTTGGCGACAATCCGGTGGTCGATCGGCTGCAGGACAAGATCGTGGCGTTCGAGGAGAAGTCCGGCGGCAAGCCACGCATTCTCGTCGCCAAGATGGGACAGGACGGCCACGATCGCGGCCAGAAAGTGATCGCCACCGCCTTTGCCGATCTCGGCTTCGACGTCACCGTCGGGCCGATGTTCCAGACGCCGGACGAGATCGCGAGGCTTGGCGTCGAGCACGACGTGCATATCATCGGCGCCTCGTCGCTGGCCGCAGGCCATTTGACGCTCATTCCCGAACTTAGCGACGCGCTTAAGAAGCTTGGCCGCGACGATATGCTGATCGTTGCCGGCGGCGTCATCCCGCCGCAGGATTATGAGGCGGTACGGCAGGCGGGTGCTGTGGAAATCTTCCCGCCAGGCACCGTGATCCCGGAAGCGGCGGAGCGGCTGATGGATAGGCTGCTGCAGGCCGGCTGAGCCTGTTATAATCCATGTTGCAACGACCGACAACCTAAGTTATAATTGGCGTTGCACCAAAGGCTAAATCCATGAACACGACCATTCGCAAAATCGGCAATTCCGAAGGCGTGATCCTGCCCAAGGAAATTCTCGACCGCCTGAATCTGAAGGCCGGCGATCAGCTTGAGATCGTCGAAACGAGCAAGGGCATCGCCCTTCGGCCAGTGGACGACAGCTTCGAGCGGCAGATGGAAGCTGCTCGCCAAGTCATGGACAAATACAAAGTCGCGCTTCAGAAGCTCGCCGAATGAGCTGGGAGTTCCTGAGCCGGCGTGCGGTCGAAGCGATGCACGCCGAGCAATTGCGTCGGCACGGCGGAGCGCACGGTTTGAGGGATGAGAACGCCCTCGAATCGGCGCTCGCCCGAGCCGAGAACAAGGCGAACTATGGTGATCCATCGATCGAGGATCTGGCCGCGGCCTATATCTTCGGCATCGCCAGAAATCACGCCTTTGTCGACGGCAACAAGCGCACGGCCATCGTCGCCGCCGGCGCGTTCCTGATTGTCAACGGCTATGTGCTGACGGCCGACAACGGCACGATCTATGAGTTCGTCATGGGCGTTGCCGCCAGCGAAATCGACGAGGCAGGTGCTGCCGCGTTTTTCCGCGACCATGGCGTCAAGATCGAGGTCTAATTGTCAGAGAGCTTGACGATTTCCCACTCCTTGCCGTTCACCACGGCAATTTCGCCGACCTTCTTGCCGAACAAGGCCAGGGCCATCGGTGAAACATGGGAAATCGTCCCCTTGGCCGGATCGGCCTCATCCTCGCCGACGATCTTCCAGTGCACCTTCCTGCCGTCATCGCCTTCCAGCGTGACGCCCATGCCGAAGCGAACCAGATCGCTGCCCGGTTCCGGCACGGAAAGCTCGGCGCTTTCACGCCGTGCGGTCCAGTAGCGCAGGTCGCGCGAGATAAGCGCGATGCGCTCGCGGTCGGCCCTCTTCTCCGCTCTGCCCAGATCATCACGCAGGGCAGCCAGTTCGGCGTCGATCAGCGCCAGGCCGCGTTGCGTCACCAGATTGCGGTGGTGGCTGATCGGCCGCTCGCCGATACCGGCGATGGCGTTTTCGCTATCCTCTTCGCGCGTGAAGGCTCTGCTCATTGATCGAGCTTATGCCTCGCGCGGCGACTTCACAAGCTATTGCCGGCAAAGGATCGGCCGATCCGGTCTGGCACGATTCCTGCGGCGCGACGGCCGAACGCTGGGGAGCTGTGCCGATGTTGAACAGACGAAAATTGCTTGTGCAGACCGCCGGCTTTGCCGTCCTGGGCCTCTCGCTCGGCAAGGCGGCTGCGGGCAGCCTGCCCGGCATCGAGAATGCCTTAATGCGCGGCTCGATCAACGCTGCCGACTTCGGCGTGCAGCCCGGCGCGCTTGACGACCAGAGCAAGGCCTTCGCCGGGCTGCTGCGCGAGGCAAACGACCGCGACATACCGGTGTTCCTGCCGCCGGGCACCTATGTCGTATCCAATCTGTCGCTGCCCAGCCGTATCAGACTTTCTGGCGTGCCGGGCGCATCGCGGATCGTCTATGGCGGCAACGGCCATCTGCTCATGGCCGAACAGGCCGAGCATATCGAATTCACCGGCCTGGTGTTCGAGGGCACCAGCCACTGGATGGGTGACTACGCGCGAGGGCTGCTCGACCTGCGCCACGTCGCTCACCTCGTCATCGACAATTGCCGGATATCAGGCAGTGGCAAGAGCGGCGTGGTGCTCGAGCACGCTTCAGGCCGCATCCAGCGCTCGGAAATATCGGGCGCGGCCGACGCCGGCATCTATTCGGTCGAAGCCGCCGGCCTGGAGATATCAGGCAACACCGTTTCCGACTGCGCCAATGGCGGTATCCTCGTGCATCGCTGGCGAGCGGCCGAGGACGGCACCATCGTCAGCGGCAACCGCGTCGAGCGCATTCAGGCGCGTAGCGGCGGAACCGGCCAGAATGGCAACGGCATCAATGCCTTCCGCGCCGGCAGCGTCGTCATCTCTGGCAATATCGTCTCGGACTGTGCTTTTTCGGCGATCCGCGCCAACAGCGCCAGCAACCTGCACATCACCGGCAACACCTGCTCGCGGTCGGGCGAAACGGCGCTCTATTCCGAATTCTCCTTCGAGGGAGCGATCGTCAGCAACAACATCGTCGATGGCGCCGCCAATGGCATTTCTATCGTGAATTTCAACGAAGGCGGCCGCATGGGCGTGTGTTCCGGAAACATCGTCCGCAATCTCGCGACCAGCGGCCCCTACCCTGCCGATGCACCCGGTTTCGGCATCGGTATCAACGTCGAGGCGGATACCGGAGTCTCCGGCAACGTCGTTGAGAATGCACCGCTCTACGGCATGCACATCGGCTGGGGGCCGTTCATGCGCAATGTGGTCGCCACGGGAAATATTATCCGCGAGGCCGGAACCGGCATCGCCGTCACCGTGGTCGAGGGTGCTGGAACGGCGGTCATCTCCGACAATGTCATCGACGGCGCCCAAAACGGCGCGATCGTCGGCCACCGCTGGGCCGAGCCGGTGACCGGCGATCTCGCCTCATCAGGCAATGCCGGCTATGCGCATCTGACCATCGGACGCAATCATGTGAGCTGAATGCCCGTTCTCAGCCCAGCGCAGCAGTTGGGCGGAGTGAGCCGACCTTGGCGCCGATCCGGCTTTTTACGGGAGGATGTGCCTGTTCGATCAGTTTCGCCAACAGCGCCTTGTCGGCGTGCAAAACCCTGGCCATGCACGCCGCGACCATGACTTCAGCGGCGCGGCCGGCGCCATCATCGCATTTCAGCGCAATGCCAAGGCCAAGCTCGGGAAGTGCCGCGCAATAGACGCCTTCGGCCCCTCCCTTCACAAAAATCCGGCCTGACGCCGCCTGCATCAGCGCAACATCAGCCCTGCCCGTGCCGGCGACCAGAAATGGCTCGGCCATGCAGGCGGAAAGCAGCCGCTTTGCGGCTTTGGCGCGAATGGGTTCAAAGCCGACACCGGTCGCCATGCGGGCAAAGCCGAGCGCGAAGCTGCGTAGCGGCACGGCATAGGTCGGGATCGAGCAGCCGTCAGTGCCGCAATGATCGACATCATGGGCAGCACCGGTCACCGCTTGCATTGCATCTCGCACCATCTCTTGCGAGGCATGGCCTGATTTGACATAGCCGCGATGGGCGACGCCGGCGTGGACGCAGGTGCAGAGAAAGCCCGCATGCTTGCCAGAACAATTGTTGTGCAGCGCGTTTGGCAAATTGCCGGTGCTGGCCAGCGCAACGGTCGCGTCATGGCTGGACGGCCAATGCGCGCCGCATTCCAGCGCTGCCACGTCCAGCCCGGCCTTGGCCAGCATCGCCCGCGCCAGTTCGACATGCGCCGGCTCGCCGGAATGTGAAGCGCAGGCTAGCGCCAGTTCGCGGTCGCCGAAACCGTACGCATCGGCGGCGCCGCTTTCGACCAGCGGCAGCGCCTGGATCGCCTTGACCGCCGAGCGCGGAAACACCGGGCGAGCCGTATCGCCGATTTCCAGGAATGGCTTGCCATCGGCATCGAAGACCGCAATGGCGCCACGATGCGCGCTCTCGACCACGGCGCCGCGCAAGACTTCGACCAGAACCGGATTTGTCATCAATTCCCCGCTTAACGCATGACCTCGAAAATCGAATTCGATTTTCCAAAAGGATCATGCGTAAAATCAAAGTGTTACAGCGTCCTTTGCGCGCCCGGAAGGGCGCGCGGCGCTGTAATGCGGGCCGGTGTTTATCTGATCCGATCGAGAATTGAAACATAGTTGGCGACGGCGGCGCCGCCCATGTTGAAGATGCCGCCGAGCTTTGCTCCCGGCACCTGGATGCCGCCGGCCTCGCCGACGAGCTGCATGGCGCTCAGCACATGCATCGAGACGCCGGTGGCGCCGATCGGATGGCCCTTGGCTTTCAGCCCGCCGGACGGATTGACCGGCAGCCGACCGTCCTTCGCAGTCTCGCCGTCCATCGCCAGTTTTGCGCCCTCGCCCGGTTTCGCCAGGCCCATCGCCTCATATTCAATCAGCTCGGCGATGGTGAAGCAGTCATGCGTCTCGACAAAGGACAGATCATCGAGCGTCACACCGGCCTTGTTCAGCGCCTGGTTCCAGGCCTGCTCGCAACCCTCGAATGCCAGGATGTCGCGCTTCGACATCGGCAGGAAATCCTGCACATGCTCGTTGGCGCGGAAAGCGACGGCGCGGCGCATCTTCAACGCCGGCGCCGTGTCGGCAAGCACCAGGGCGGCGGCGCCGTCCGAGACCAGCGAGCAGTCGGTACGCTTCAGGGGACCGGCGACGAAGGGGTTTTTCTCGCTCTCGTGCCGGCAGAACTCATAGCCGAAATCCTTGCGCATCTGCGCGTAGGGATTGTCGACGCCGTTCCTGTGGTTCTTGGCGGCGATCATCGCCAGCGCGTCCGACTGGTCGCCATAGCGTTGGAAATAGGCTTGCGCGATCTGGCCGAAAACGCCGGCGAAACCTGCCGGGGTGTCGCCTTCCTCGGGCAGATAAGAGGCCTTGAGAAGGTTCTTGCCGATTTCTGGACCTGAAGTCGTCGTCATCTGCTCGGCGCCGACCACCAGCACGATGCGCGCCGCATTGGCGTCGATGGCGCGGATGCCTTGCCTGACCGCCGCCGAGCCGGTGGCGCAGGCGTTCTCGACGCGCGTCGCCGGCTTGAAGCGCAGCCGGTCGTCGGCCTGCAGGACCAGGCTTGCGGTGAAATCCTGTGCGGAAAACCCGGCATTGAAGTGGCCGAGCACGATCTCGTCGACCTCGTCCGGACCGATGCCGGCATGATCGAGCGCCTCGCTGGCCACCTTGGTGATCAGGCCCTCCAGCGTCTCGCCTTCGAGCTTGCCGAAGCGCGAATGCGCCCAGCCGACGATGCATGCTGTCATGGTTTTCTCCATCCTGCGGGCCGGGCTACGCGATGTCGCGGCGCGCTATCGACATTGTTCAAGAATGAACCGTTCCAGCGTCTTCGTGAAGGGGCCAGAACCATACAATCGCTTGATCTTGATATCTGGTCACGGCGGCTGACTTTTGCCACCAAATCGCGTCGGATTTTTGTTGATTGATCCGTCAATAAAAAATAATCTTGCCGCAACGGACCGGAGCAAAGATGCCGAAAATCGGAATGGAGCCGCTGCGCCGCAGGGCGCTCATCGACGCGACGATCTCGGCGATCGGCGAGCGCGGTTCGCTTGATGTGACGATGTCGGAAATCGCCGGGCGCGCCGGGGTGTCCTCGGCGCTCGCGCATCACTATTTCGGCGCCAAGGACGAACTTTTGCTGGCGACGATGCGGCACATCCTGGCCGAGCTGACCGCCGACATGCGGCGCGCGCTTCGATCGGCCAGCACGCCACGCCAGCGCGTTTCCGCCGTGGTCGCGGTCAATTTCTCCGACGTCCAGTTCCAGCCGGAAACGATCGCCGCCTGGCTCGCCTTCTATGTCGAGGCGCAGAAATCGCCAGCGCTGCGCCGGCTGCTCAAGGTCTATGCGCGGCGCCTGCATTCCAATCTGTTGAGCGGGCTGACCGGCATCCTGCCGAGAAGCGAAGCCGACCGCGTCGCCGAGGCGACAGCGGCGCTGATCGACGGGCTCTACATCAGGCGCGCGCTGAAGGACGGCGTGCCCAATGCCGCGACCGCGATCGCGCTGATCGAGGACTATCTCGAAACGAAACTCAGCCGGCGGAGCGCGCAGTGACGTCCAAGCGACCGAATTTCCTGATCGTCATGGTCGATCAGCTCAACGGCACATTGTTCCCGGATGGGCCGGCGGACTTCCTGCATGCGCCGCATCTGAAGGCGCTGGCGGCTCGTTCGGCGCGTTTCAAGAACAACTACACCGCCTCGCCGCTCTGCGCGCCGGGCCGCGCCGCGTTCATGAGCGGCCAGTTGCCGTCGCGCACCGAAGTCTATGACAATGCCGCCGAATTCGCCTCGTCGATCCCGACCTATGCGCATCATCTGCGCGCCGCCGGCTACCACACCTGCCTGTCCGGCAAGATGCATTTCGTCGGGCCGGACCAGTTGCATGGTTTTGAGGAGCGGCTGACCACCGACATCTATCCGGCCGATTTCGGTTGGACGCCGGATTATCGCAAGCCCGGCGAGCGGATCGACTGGTGGTATCATAATCTCGGTTCGGTGGCCGGCGCCGGTGTCGCCGAGATCACCAACCAGATGGAATATGACGACGAAGTCGCTTTTCACGCGGTGCAGAAGCTTTATGATTTCGCCCGCGTCTCGGACGATGCCGCGCGCCGACCGTGGTGCCTGACCGTCTCCTTCACCCATCCGCACGACCCCTATGTCGCGCGCCGGCGCTACTGGGATCTCTACGAGGATTGCCCGGCGCTCGAGCCTGAAGTCGGCTTCGTCCCCTACGACGAACAGGATCCGCATTCGCAGCGGCTCTACCGCGCCAGTGACTATGACAGTTTCGACATCACCGGCGAGCAGATCCGCCGCGCGCGGCGCGGCTATTTCGCCAGCATCTCCTATCTCGACGACAAGGTCGGCGAATTGCTGTCGGTGCTCGAGCGCACGCGGATGCTCGACGACACGATCATCCTGTTCTGCTCGGATCACGGCGACATGCTCGGCGAGCGCGGCCTTTGGTTCAAGATGTGCTTCTTCGAAGGCTCGGCGCGGGTGCCGCTGATGATCGCCGGAAAAGACATTTCGGCCATCCTGATCGACGCGCCGGTCTCCAATCTCGACGTCGCGCCGACGCTTTGCGACCTCGCCGGCATCGACATGAGCGCTATTGCGCCATGGACCGACGGCCAGTCGCTGCTGCCGCTGCTCGACGGCAAGGAACGCACCGCACCGGTGCTGATGGAGTATGCGGCCGAAGGCTCCAACGCGCCGATGATGGCGATCCGCGAGGGCCGTTACAAATTCATCCATTGCGAGATCGATCCGCCGCAACTGTTTGATCTTGAATCGGATCCGCGGGAATTGACCAACCTCGCCGCCGACCCGGCGCACGCGGCTTTGGTGGCTTCTTTCACCGACAAGGTCCGGGCGCGCTGGGACATGGCTGCCTTCGATGCCGCCGTACGCGCCAGCCAGGCGCGCCGCTGGGTGGTCTATCCGGCGCTGCGCAACGGCACCCACTACCCCTGGGAATTCCAGCCGCTGCAGAAGGCCTCGGAACGTTACATGCGCAACCACATGAATCTCGACCTGCTCGAAGAGCAGAAGCGCTTTCCGCGAGGCGAATGATGACAACCCTTGTCCCGTCCCTCGATCACCTCAAACAGGCCTATGCCGTCACCGCCAAGGCGACGCAGATCACGCCGCTGCTGGAGTCGGCGGGCCTGGCCAGGGAGACCGGCGCCGCGCGCGTCTTCGTCAAGCCAGAGTCGCTGCAATGGGCGGGTTCCTTCAAGGTGCGCGGCGCCTATTGGCGGCTGACGCGGCTTTCGCCCGATGAAGCCCGGAAGGGCGTTGTCGCCTATTCCTCCGGCAATTTCGCGCAAGGGCTGGCCGCCGCCGGCCAGGCGCTGGGCGTTTCGGTGACCATCGTCATGCCGATCGACGCGCCGGCCGCCAAACGCGACGCGACGACCGGCTATGGCGCGCGCGTGGTGCTGACCGACCATGGCGAGCGCGCGCGCGAGGAGGTTGCCGCCGCCAGGGCGCGCGAGATCGCCGAGACCGAGGGGCTGGCGCTGCTGCATCCGTTCGACGACCCCGAGATCGTCGCCGGCCAGGCTGGTGCCGGGCTGGAGGCACTCGAGCAACTCGACGCCAGGAATGCCAGCGCCGATCTGCTGTTCTGCGCGGTCGGCGGCGGCGGGCTGATCGGCGGCGTTTCGCTGGCTTTCCACTATCTGTCGCCGGCGACCGAGGTCATTGCCGTCGAGCCGGAAGGTTTCAACGGCATGGGCGCGTCGCTGGCGCATGGCGTCATCGAAACCATGCCGATCGGGCCGAAATCGATATGCGACGGGCTGATGGCGCGCAAGCCCGGCGACGCGCCATTCGCGGCGGTCAGAACCGCGGGCGTTCGCGGCATCACCGTCGACGATCGATCGGTGCGCGGCGCAATGCGCATCGCCTTCGAACGGTTGAAGCTGGTGCTGGAACCGTCGGGCGCTGCATCGCTGGCGGCGCTGCTCGGCGGCAAGGTGGATGTGAGCGGCAAGACCGTGCTCGTCGTGGCAACCGGCGGCAATGTCTCGCTCACCGATTTCATCACGCACATGAACGATGGGCGCATATGAACCATGCTTGAAGCGGATTTCGTCATCATCGGCGCCGGCTCGGCCGGCTCGGCCATGGCCTACCGGCTGTCGGAGGATGGCAAATATTCGGTGATCGTCATCGAATTTGGCGGCAGCGACATCGGGCCGCTGATCCAGATGCCGTCGGCGCTGTCGATCCCGCTCAATATGAGCCTCTACGACTGGGGTTTTACCAGCGAGCCGGAGCCGCATCTCGGCGGCCGTGTGCTGGCGACGCCGCGCGGCAAGGTCATCGGCGGCTCGTCCTCGATCAACGGCATGGTCTATGTCCGTGGCCATGCTCGCGATTTCGACCATTGGGCCGAACAGGGCGCGGCCGGCTGGGGGTTTGCCGACGTGCTCCCTTACTTCAAGCGCATGGAGGACGCCAACGGCGGCGAGAATGGCTGGCGCGGCCACGGCGGCCCGCTGACCGTGCAGCGCGGCTCAAGGACGAATCCACTCTACGGCGCCTTCGTCGACGCGGGCCGTCAGGCCGGCTTCGAGCTGACCGACGACTACAACGGCGCGAAGCAGGAAGGCTTTGGGCCGATGGAACAGACCATTCGCGGCGGCCGCCGCTGGTCGGCGGCGAGCGCCTATCTCAGGCCGGCATTGAGGCGGAAAAATGTAAGCCTGGTCAAGGGCTTCGCCCGGCGGGTGATCATCGAGAATCAACGCGCCACCGGCGTCGAGATCGAAGTGCGCAGCCGGATTCAGGTGATCAAGGCGCGACGTGAAGTAATCGTTGCCGCGTCCTCGATCAATTCGCCCAAGATCCTGATGCTGTCCGGCATCGGCCCGGCCGAACATCTCAGGGAATACGGCATTCCGGTGATCGCCGACCGGCCCGGCGTTGGCCGCAACCTGCAGGACCATATGGAGCTCTACATCCAGCAGGAATCGACGCAGCCGATCACGCTGAATTCGGTGCTGAACCCGTTCTCCAAGGCGCTGATCGGCGCGCAATGGCTGTTCTTCAAATCGGGCCTCGGCGCAACCAACCATTTCGAGGCGGCCGCCTTCGTGCGCTCGCGCGCCGGCGTCGACTATCCCGACATCCAGTATCATTTCATCCCGGCGGCGGTTCGCTATGACGGCAAGGCGGCGGCGAAAGCGCACGGCTTCCAGGCGCATGTCGGGCCGATGCGATCGAAGTCGCGCGGTTCCGTCACGCTGCGCTCGCCGGATCCCAGATCGAAGCCGGTGATCCGCTTCAACTACATGTCGCATCCGGACGACTGGATCGAGTTCCGCCACTGCATCCGGCTGACGCGCGAGATCTTCGGCCAGTCGGCCTTCGACCCCTATCGCGGCAAGGAGATCTCGCCGGGCTCGCACGTGCAGTCGGACGACGATCTCGATGCCTTCATCAGGGATCACGCCGAAAGCGCTTACCACCCTTGCGGCACGTGCAAGATGGGCCGCAAGGATGATCCGATGAGCGTCGTCGATCCGCAATGCCGTGTCATCGGAGTCGACGGGCTGCGGATCGCCGATTCTTCGATCTTCCCGCGCGTCACCAACGGCAATCTCAACGCGCCGTCGATCATGACCGGCGAAAAGGCCGCCGACCACATTCTCGGCCGCACCCCGCTGGCGCCGTCCAACCAGGAACCATGGATCAATCCGCGCTGGCAGGTGTCGGATCGATAGGCCATGATCCAGCGGACTGCTCCGCCCTAGCGAAGACGATTTGGAGAACAGCCATGCGCGCCCAGCCAAAGGCATCGCACTACGTCAACGGCCGCTACGTCGACGATGAGCAAGGTGCGCCGCTGCCGGTCATCTATCCGGCAACCGGCGAGACCATCGCGATGCTGCGTTCGGCGACGCCGAACGTGCTGGAACTGGCGATCGAAGCAGCGCGTGCAGCACAACCGGCCTGGGCGCGGCTGAAGCCGGTCGAGCGCGGACGCATTCTGCGCCGCGCCGCCGACATATTGCGCGTGCGCAACGCCGACCTGGCGCGCATCGAGACGCTCGATACCGGCAAGGCGATCCAGGAGACGCTGGTGGCGGACGCGCCGTCGGCAGCCGACTGCCTCGAATATTTCGGCGGCGTGGTCGCCGCCTATAATGGCGAGTCCGTCGATCTCGGCGGCCCCTTTGCCTACACAAGGCGCGAGGCGCTGGGCGTCTGCGTCGGCATCGGCGCCTGGAACTACCCGATCCAGATCGCCGGCTGGAAATCGGCGCCGGCACTCGCCATGGGCAACGCCATGGTGTTCAAGCCGTCGGAGAATACGCCGCTGTCGGCGCTGGCGCTCGCCGAAATCTACACCGAGGCCGGCCTGCCCGACGGGCTGTTCAACGTCGTGCAAGGCTATGGCGATGTCGGCGCCGGCCTCGTCGGACACGATGTCGTCGCCAAGGTCTCGGTGACCGGCTCGGTGCCGACCGGCCGCAAGGTGCTGTCGCTCGCCGGCTCGAAGATGAAGCACGCCACCATGGAACTTGGCGGCAAGTCGCCTCTGATCGTCTTCGACGATGCCGATCTCGAAAATGCCGTCGGCGGCGCCATGCTCGGCAATTTCTATTCGACCGGCCAGATCTGCTCCAACGGCACGCGGGTCTTCGTTCAAAAGGGTATCCACGACCGTTTCGTCGAACGGCTGGTCGAGCGGACCAAGAAGATCCGGATCGGCGATCCGCTCGACCAGGAAACGCAGATGGGGCCGCTGGTCTCCAAGGCCCAGCACGAGAAGGTCATCTTCTATATCGAGGCCGGCAAGCAGGATGGCGCTGTGCTCGCCTGCGGCGGCAATGTACCTTCGCTGCAAGGTTTCCAGGGCGGCTTCTACGTCGAGCCGACGGTCTTCACCGGCGTCACCGACGCCATGCGCATCGCGCGCGAGGAGATTTTCGGGCCTGTCATGAGCGTGCTGAAATTCGACGATGAGGACGAGGTGATCGACCGCGCCAACGATACCGAATTCGGCCTTGCCGCCGGCGTGTTCACGCGCGACCTGCCGCGCGCCCACCGCGTCATCGCCGAGCTGCAGGCCGGCACCTGCTGGATCAACGCCTACAACCTGACGCCCGTCGAAATTCCCTTCGGCGGCTTCAAGCAGTCGGGAATCGGGCGAGAAAACTCGCTGGCCGCGTTGGCACTCTATTCGCAGTTGAAGTCGGTCTATGTCGAGACCGGCGACGTCGCGAGCCCATACTGAGGCTCACCGCGCCGCCGTCCGGAGACCTTAGAACGTCTGGTTGTAGGCGCCGACCTCAGGGCTGCGGCGCAGCACTGCATCGACGGCTTCGAACATCTGCCGGCGGCGTTCGGACGACACTGGGCTCTCCACCACGACGACAAGCTCCGGCTTGTTCGACGACGCCCGCACCAGGCCCCAGGTGCCGTCCTCGGCAACGACGCGAACGCCATTGACGGTGATCAGCTCGGCGATCTTCTGGCCGGCGAAGATGGCGCCGTCATGCTTCATGGCCTGAAAGTCGGAAACGACCCGCTCGACCACGCCATATTTCAGCTCGTCGGCGCAATGCGGCGACATGGTCGGCGTGCCGAAGGTCAGCGGCAGGTCGCGATAGAGATCGGCCATGCTGCTTTTGGGGCTGCGATCCAGCATCTCGCAGATGGCGATGGCTGTGATCAGACCATCATCATAGCCGCGCCCGATCGGCGGGTTGAAGAAGAAATGACCGGATTTCTCGAAACCGGCGATGGCGCCAAGCTCGGCCACGCGCCGTTTTATGTAGGAGTGGCCGGTCTTCCAGTAGTCGGTGACGGCACCATCGGCGCGCAGCGCGGCGTCGGTTTTGAACAATCCGGTCGACTTGACGTCGACGACGAAGGTCGAGCCGGGATGCAGGCGCGCAATGTCGCGCGCCAGCATGACACCGACCTTGTCGGCGAAGATCTCGTTGCCCTCATTGTCGACCACGCCGCAGCGGTCACCGTCGCCGTCGAAGCCAAGCCCGACGTCGGCTCCCGTCTCCAGCACCTTGTCGCGGATCGCGTGCAGCATCTTCATGTCTTCGGGATTGGGGTTGTAATTCGGAAACCTATGATCGAGCTCGACATCGAGTGGGATCACCTCGCAGCCGATCCGCTCCAGCGCCTCGGGCGCAAAAGCGCCGGCGGTGCCGTTGCCGCAAGCGGCGACCACCTTGAGCTTTCTCGCTATGCGCTTGTCGCGGGTCAGGTCGTCGAGATAGATCTTGCGGAAATCCGCAATGAAGTCATAGGAGCCGCCGCCGACCAGGTCAAAATCGCCGGCAAGCACGATCGCCTTCAATGCGCTCATTTCCTCCGGACCGAAGGTCAAGGGGCGCGCCGCCCCCATCTTGACGCCGCTCCAGCCGTTCTCGTTGTGCGAGGCGGTGACCATGGCGACCGACGGCGTGTCGAGCGCGAACTGGGCGAAATAAGCCATCGGCGACAGCGCCAGCCCGATATCCCTAACCCGCGCGCCGGCGGCCATCAGCCCGGAAACCAGCGCCAGCTTGATCGCCAGCGAATAGGAGCGGAAATCATGCCCGGTCACGATGTCCGGCCCGGCGCCCAGGCGCCGGATCAGCGTGCCGAGCCCCATGCCGAGCGCCTGGACACCGATCAGGTTGAGCTCCGGTGGCTCTGCCGAGCCCGGATGGCCGAACCACCAGCGCGCATCATACTCACGAAAGCCGGACGCCTTGATCAGCGCCGAGGTTTCAAACTCGAAAGTGTTGGGAAGGGCTTCGCTAACGATCTTCAGGGACAAGACAGCAACTCCAAGCGGCTGGATTCAGACTGGTTTCAACGCAGGTGGCCACGCCTATAGCACGAGCCGTTAAGCGGTGTTTATCCCGCAGGGAACTGAAACCTGTATGACGTTAAGGCGAAACGGCAAGAAATGCGACAGAAGCGCTGCCATTGGCGCTTGCAGGAACGAAGTACGGCGGCTATAAGCCCGCGGTCTGGTCACGGAGTGTAGCGCAGCCTGGTAGCGCACATCGTTCGGGACGATGGGGTCGCAGGTTCAAATCCTGCCACTCCGACCAGAAAAAACA